>CAVYZN010000033.1:0-101413 GCA_963773065.1 uncultured Gammaproteobacteria bacterium | reverse complement strand
TCTGGACTTGGGGAAAAAGGACGTTTAATCTTACTAGCGCACAAATCCAGCGCTGTCTGCTTAATGCGTCAGCCGGTGTTGAATGCCGATTACACGGCGGCGGTTGAGTTGTTATGGTCGCCACGCCATTGAGGTGGCCACCATTTGGGACTGCGCGTCGATCAGCGCAGTTCAAGGACCAAGGAGTGCCGCGATGCCCGCCAACGAATTCATGCCGATTCCGGATTGGTTCTCGTGGGATAACCAGGGGGCCGATATTGCCGTGGCCAGTCTTGGCAACGACGGCACACTCGATCTCATTGTGTTCATGATCGACAACCCCGATGGTCAAAACCGCGGGATGTATCGCGTCGGTAAAACGCTGGCGGCGGACGGTGCGGTCGCGGGCAATTGGACACCGTGGGTCGAAGTGCCCGACTGGTTCTCATGGGAAAACCAGGGGGCCGGCTCGCCGTCGCCGATCTCGATCTAGATGGCCAGCAAGACCTGGTGGTGTTGATGGTCGACAGTACGCCGCAAAAAAATCGCAGTCTGTTTCGTGTTGGTCGCAAATTGGATGCACTGGGCAATGTAACCGGCGGCTGGACGCCCTGGATCGAAGTGCCCGACTGGTTCTCATGGGAGAACCAGGATGCCGCGATCACGCTGGGTCGGCCCGATGCGCAGGGGCGCTGCGATCTGTTCATATTCATGATCGACAACGGACTGGCCGCCAATCGCGGCGTGTATCGCATCGGCCGCAAGCTGGATGCACTGGGCAACGTGACCGGCGGCTGGAGCAATGCGTGGGTCGACGTTCCGGACTGGTTTCCCTGGGAAAACCAGGGCGCCGGCATTGCCCTTGCCGATCTCGATAACAATGGCACCACCGACTTGATTGTGTTTCATGTCGACAATGCACCCAACAATCGGAACCAAGCATTCTTCCGCATCGGCAGGAACATCGATGCCGACGGCAACACCAACAACTGGAGCGACTGGCTGGGCGTGCCGCATTGGTTTTCGTGGGAGAACCAGGGCGGCGGCATTGCCGTGGCCACGCTCAACGGCAAGCTGAAGTTGTTTGCGTTGCTGGTCGATAATCCGCCGCCGCAGAACGCGGGCTTCTATCAAATACTCGACCTGCAGCACGATCCCGCGCAATACGGTCGTTGGGACTTGCAGGGTTTTCATTCCGGTGTCCTCGCCGTCCACACCGCCGTCTTGCCCAAGGGCAAGGTGTTGTTCTTTGCCGGTTCCGGCAGCAGCCGCACGCGGTTTGAAAGCCCGCTGTTTGGCAATGAAGCACAAGGTGTTCAAATGAGTGCAGTGTGGGATCCCACTGCTCCCTCGTCGAACAATGCCAACTTCTTTTTCCCGGCGACGCTGCACACCGCGAACGGCAAGCCCTTTGATTTTTTCTGCGCCGGTCATGAATTCCTGGTCGATGGTCGCTTGCTGGTCGCGGGTGGCACGCTGCTATACACCGACAACCCCTTGTTCCTCGGCCGCAACGATTGCGTGATCTTTAATCCGGATACACAAAAATGGACGTTTGCCGCCAGCATGGCGCATGGCCGCTGGTATCCGACGTTGATTTCACTCGCCGACGGCCAGGTACTGGCCGCCAGCGGTCTCACCGAAGCGGGCAATGCCTTGAACGATGCGTTGGAAATTTATACCCCCGCCAACAACACCTGGCAGCTGAAACACATTGCCGGCGATCCGCAAACGTTTCAAGGCCTGCCGCTGTATGCGCATTTGTTCCTACTCAAGGACGGCCGGATATTTTTTTCGGGCGGACGTATGGACGATGCGCGACCCACCACACCGTGCATCATCAATCTCGCCAACAATCCGGCGCAAACGCAGCCAGTGCCGGATTTGCTCGAACCGAATTTTCGCAATCAGTCCGCGAGCGTGCTGCTGCCACCGGCGCAGGATCAGAAAGTCATGGTCATCGGCGGCGGACCGGTGGGCAAGCCCGACAAGACCGATGCTACCGATAAAGTCAGCATAGTCGATCTCAATGCAGCGAATCCCGTTTATGTGGAAGGACCCGCCCTCTGTTTGGCGCGACTGCATTTGAATGCAGTGCTGCTGCCCGATCACACCGTATTTATTTCGGGCGGTTCGCTCAAGCAGGAAGATGAGCCTTTAGCTCGCCGCCAAGCAGAGCTGTACGACCCCTCGACAAACAGCTGGCGTTTAATGGCCACTGCCAGCGTTGCGCGTCTGTATCACTCCACTGCGGTGTTGTTGCCTGACGGACGCGTGGTTGCCGCAGGCGGTAACCCCGAAGGCGGAAAATCCGTCAAATGGGAACCACCCGATCCCGAAGAAGAAATGCGCGTCGAAATTTTCAGTCCGCCGTACTTGTTCAAAGGCGCACGGCCGGTGATCAACGCGGTGCCGCCGCAGTGGAACTACGGACAAACTATCACCATCATCTCGCCCAATGCCGGCAACATTCGCTGGGTGAGTATCATCAGAAACTGCGTGACCACCCATTCATTCGATTGCAGTCAGCGCCTGGTCGATTTGAACATCGTTTCGCAAGCAGCCGGAACCATCAAAGCCACTCTCACCGACAATGCCAACCTCGCCCCACCCGGCTGGTACATGCTGTTCATCGTGACGCAGCAGGGAGTGCCCTCGGTGGCGAGCTGGATTCATCTCGCTTAATTGTTTAGTGACCTCGTATTCGTTCACATCACAGAAAGGAGTGAATCATGAAATCAAGCATGAGCAAAAGTTCATTCACGCCGCATGGTGGCGGTATCCGTGGCGCCGATGTGCGTCGACAGTCTTCACTATTTGAAGGCCGCTTTGGCAGAATGTTTCGCGAATTGCCTGTGGCCGTCCATCTAAAACCCGCGCTGCTCGCGCTAGGTCAGGCCATGACCGCACCTGCAGAAGGTGCCGATGACAATCCACCCAAACCCAAGGCCGCGCTTGAAACAGCTGATCACATTCAAGATGACGAAGAAAACGCCGGCATTGATGCGGGATACACCTACTTGGGGCAATTCATTGACCATGACATCACTTTTGATCCCGCTTCAAGCTTGATGCAGCAAAACGATCCAGAAAGTTTGGTTGACTTCCGTACGCCACGACTCGATCTGGACAGCCTATATGGTCGTGGACCATCCGACCAGCCTTACATGTATCTCGGTGACAAGTTTCGTCTGGGTAAGCCATTGTTGGCGCTGAACAAACCCACGCCCTCTCGTGACCTGCCGCGCTACCGTGACCCCGAGAACCCCAACACGCCGGCTCGTGCGCTAATCGGCGACAAGCGTAACGACGAAAACGTGATTGTCTCGCAGTTGCATTGCGCTTTCTTGCAGCTGCATAACCGGTTTGTCGACGACCTTATGCCAAAAGGCGCGACCTTTGACGACGTGCAGCGCATGGTGCGCTGGCATTACCAGTACGTAGTGCTCAACGACTTCTTGCCGCGCATCTGTGGCACGGAACTTATTAACGAGATACTGCCGCATCGCTTGTCGAGCGCAAGCGCCGCTGAAAAAAAACCCAAGCTGCAGTTCTTCCATTGGCACAACACGCCGTTCATACCGCTGGAATTTTCGGTAGCGGCCTACCGCTTCGGCCATTCGATGGTACGGCCGATTTACCGGCTGAACACCGAACTCAAAGGCGGTGACGATCCACTTGTTGCAACTCCCGATGAGAAGGCGCGCGGACTCGAAGGCCGCTTCTTTGTGTTTGCCGGTGTGGCACAGCGCGCGCTCAATGGCTTTGGCGAATTCCCAAGCCAATGGGCGATTGACTGGAGTCTATTCTTCGACATCGACGGCTCGGGTGCCATGGGTGGCATGCAGCGCGCGCAACCGGCTTATAAGATCGACACCTCGCTGGTTAATCCACTGGGTTTCTTGCCGGAGTTTTCCAAAGTGGTGCCACTGACGCCACCACTTACTATCGAACAGCTACAAGCCAAGCCCATCGACGCGATTAACGACCCTGCCAACCTTGCGGCGCGCAACTTGCTACGCGGCTTGTCATTACAAATGCCAAGTGGTCAAACCGTGGCGCGCGCCATGGGCCTGCCTGTGATTGCTGACAAAGACTTGAAGGTGGGCAAGGCCATTGTTGCTGATATGAAGGCGGCCAAATCCATCACTGAGATCGACTCGTCGTTCGCGGACAACGCGCCGCTTTGGTACTACATCCTGGCGGAAGCGCAGCACTATTGGTACAAGCGCGCATCCAAACCCGGCAGCAAGGGCGACGAAGAGCCTGTGACGCTGGGACCGGTGGGTGGTCGCATCGTCGCCGAAACCCTGATCGGGCTGGTGTATGGGGATGGTCATTCGTATCTGCTACAGGATCTGAATTGGGAACCGCTTATTGGCGGGCGAAACGTCACAATGGGTCAGCTCATCAAGTACGCACTGACCGGCGTCAACTAGCCGCCATTGGGCTGATGGCGGAGCTGCGTCAAATCGAAGTAAACGCGGCCATCGGCATCGGCAGTTGCTAACAGGGGACCGAAACGGGGGCTACTCCGTTTCGTAACTGGTTTCCAGCACGCGATTGCGCGAATAGCGCACCGAATAGTAGTGACGGATGGTGGTGGTCTACCGCATCGCGGTGGGTCCGCAGGCGGGCCGCAAGGTGTTCAGCTTGCAAACGCTGTCGGCCACCGATCCGCAGGAGGCGCTCACGTATACAGTGGTGTTGTCTTTCAGATTAATTCAGTGGCAATTTCCCAAGCTATTTCGCGGCAGATTTGGCCCGCCTTGTCACATTAACCCAACTTAGCCGATTCGCGGCTTCGAAAAAGCTAAGTTGTAGTCCGCAATAATTGAATTCGTTTGATTATTACCCTACGAATCGCGCTGCTGCACATGATATGGCAAGATACTGCCCGTCATGGATGGAATCAAAACGTTAATCACACTGCTTGGCGATCTAGTCGCATTCCTCGGACTCCTCATTCAGCCGCGGAGCGCTCTCGCTGCCGAGAATCTCTTCCTTCGCAAACAACTGGCCATGTATCAGGAGCGAAAGCTCAATCCCCGCCGGCCTGACACCCCTTTCCGAATTGCTCTCGTGTTGCTTTCCAGCCTGTTCAATTGGCGGGATGCACTGATCGTTGTCCAGCCACGAACACTGGTGCGATGGCACCGTCAGGGCTTTCGTCTATTCTGGCGCTGGAAGTCCAGGACAGGGCGCCCACCGATACCTGAAAAACTCAGGCAACTGATTCGCGTAATGGCCTTGAATAATCCCTCCTGGGGTGAAGAACGCATTGCCAACGAATTGCTGCTCAAGCTGGGTATCCGCGTATCGCCGCGCACAGTAAGAAAATATCTACCCAAATCCACGCCCGGAAAGCCGCGCAACGATCAACATTGGTCAGACCTTTGTTCGCAACCATGCAGCCGCTATACTGTCTTGTGACTTCTGTGTCGTCGTTACCGCAACGTTCCGACTACTCTACGTATTTGTAGTGATCGAACATCAGACACGACGGATAGTGCATTGCAATGTGACAGCACACCCGACTGCGGCATGGACACTACAGCAACTACGCGAAGCCATCCCTTCAGATCATGGTTACCGTTTTCTTATCCATGACCGTGATGGCATCTTCTCCCCGCAACTCGATCAATCCATTACCCATATGGGCCTGCGGGTACTCCGAACTCCTTATCGAAGCCCTACAGCAAACAGCCACTGTGAACGCGTGATCGGCACGCTCCGCCGAGAATGCCTTGACTTCCTTATCCCACTAACAGAAGGACATCTGCGCAGCATCGCGACAAACTGGGTGGCGCATTACAACAAAGGTAGGCCTCATTCCAGTATTGGTCCTGGTATCCCAGAACCACCATCCGATCTTCCTGTCATACCACAGCGACATCGACATCACATTCCAAGTCACCTTAAGGTTGTGGGCCTCCCTGTTCTTGGGGGATTACACCACGACTATCGTTTGGTGGCGAAGGCGGCATGAATTATTGCGGAGCACAGGTTTTTTTTTTTTTTTTTTTTTTTTTTTTTTTTTTTTTTTTTTTTTTTTTTTTTTTTTTTTTTTTTTTTTTTTTTTTTTTTTTTTTTTTTTTTTTTTTTTTTTTTTTTTTTTTTTTTTTTTTTTTTTTTTTTTTTTTTTTTTTTTTTTTTTTTTTTTTTTTTTTTTTTTTTTTTTTTTTTTATCTATCTGGGCATGGATCGCAATCGCTTCAATACCGAAGTGCGTCCGCATCTAACTGAGATCCCGATCGGTAATCAAGGCATCGCCTTCGACCGGCTTGAACTGGATGCCTCGGGTTGACGCAATATAAGTCCCGCAACGGGCGTCCCAGTCACACCGAGAGGAGAGCTGAACATGGGACGTAAATAGGACGCCAGGGCTCGTTAAGCAACACGGGATCTGGCACATCGACAAACAAATCCGGGGAAGCCGCCTTTGCGAAAGCACTGGCGCGCGCAACCTCGGGGAAGCGGAAGCCTATCTTGCACGGCGCATTGAAGAGCTGCGGCAAGCAAGGGTCTACGGAGTAAGACCAGAGAGAACGTTTCGGCAGGCAGCGACCAAGTATCTGGAAGATGCCATGGATGCCGGTGAGTTGAGGAGTCTGGAACGTAACGCACAAGCCTTGCGATTGCTGGATCCGTATATCGGGCATCTACCATTGACCCAGGTACACATGGGAACACTGGAACCCTATATCCGGGATCGAAGGAAGCAAGGCATACGCAGCGGAACAACACGTCGCGATCTGGCCGCTGTTCGCCGGGTATTGAATCTGGCTGCGCGGCTTTGGCGGGACGAACACGGACTCTCGTGGCTGGAAACACCGCCACTGATTCAGTTACCCAAGAACCTGGATGCACGCAAACCGTATCCACTGTCCTGGGAGGAACAGCGGTTGTTGTTTCCCTTGTTACCGGCTCACTTGCAGCGTATGGCGTTATTCAAGGTGAATACCGGCTGCCGGGAACAGGAAGTCTGTGGGCTGCGCTGGGACTGGGAGATCAAGGTGCCGGAGTTGGAGACCTCGGTCTTCATTATCCCGGATGTGCAGGTAAAGAACGGCAGCGAACGGTTGGTGGTGTTAAACACCGTGGCCACGTCCGTGATTGAGGAACAGCGCGGGAGCGATCCCGAGTTTGTATTCACCTATCGCGGACGCCGGATCACACGGATGCACAACACCGCATGGAAGCGGAGCCGACAGCTGGCGGCGGAGCAGTACCCGAAGGTGTTTGGTCGTGATTGCCCGGAAGGATTCCGTGCCTTTCGGGTTCATGACCTGAAGCACACCTTTGGACGCCGCTTGCGAGCGGCCGGTGTGTCATTCGAGGACCGTCAGGATCTGCTGGGACACAAGTCGGGGCGCATTACCACGCACTACTCGGCGGCGGAGTTACAGAACCTCATCGAGGCCGCCAACCGGGTGTGCGGACAAAAGTCCCGTAAAAGTCCCGTAATGGTTGTACTGCGCAGAGCCTAGCCGTTCAGACGCCACCGTAATGGCCTGATTTTAAAAGACTATTTTGGTGGCTACGGGTGGGCTCGAACCACCGACCCCAGCATTATGAGTGCTGTGCTCTAACCGGCTGAGCTACGTAGCCATGGAGGGGATGCCAGATTACCCGATTATGGCGTCCCGGGACAAGTTCTCTTGCTGCTTCAGGCGCATGCGAGGCATATGGGAGCCGGCCAGCCGGCGGGATGTTCGCGGCCGAGGGCGCGCCGGCAAGATCGGCTACACGTTGAAGCGGAAGTGCATGACATCGCCGTCCTTGACGATGTAGTCCTTGCCTTCCAGGCGCAACTTGCCGGCCTCCTTGGCGCCGTGTTCGCCGTGACAGGCGATGAAGTCGTCGTAGGAAACGACTTCGGCGCGGATGAAGCCCTTCTCGAAATCGGTGTGGATCACGCCGGCGGCCTGCGGCGCCGTGGCGCCGACCTTCACGGTCCAGGCGCGCACCTCCTTGGGACCGGCGGTGAAGTAGGTCTGCAGGCCGAGCAATTTATAGCCGGCGCGGATCACGCGGTTGAGGCCCGGTTCCTCGAATCCCAGCTCCGCCAGATAGGCCAGACGGTCGGCGGCCTCCAGTGCAGTCAATTCGGCCTCGATGGCGGCGCACACCGCAACCGTCTCGGCCCCCTGCTCGACTGCGATGCGCCGCACCGATTCCAGGTAGGGGTTGTCCTCGAAACCGTCCTCCCTGACGTTGGCGACGTACATCACCGGCTTGGCGGTGAGCAGGTGCAGGTCGTAAATGGCCTGCTGCTGTTCCTCGTCCAGGCCCATGCCGATGACCAGGCGGCCGGTGTCCAGGTGCGCGCGCACGGCTTCGAGGAGCGCCAGCCGCGCCCGCGCCTCCTTCTCGCCGCTCTTGGCGGCCTTGGCGGTCCGGGTGATGCCCTTCTCCACGGTCTCCAGGTCGGCCAGCGCCAGTTCGGTGTTGACGACCTCGATGTCGCGCACCGGATCGACGCGCCCGCTGACGTGCACCACGTTGTCGTCATCGAAGCAGCGCACCACCTGGCAGATGGCGTCCGTCTCGCGGATGTTGGCCAGGAACTTGTTGCCCAACCCCTCGCCCTTCGACGCCCCGGCCACGAGTCCGGCGATATCGACGAACTCCATGGTGGTATGCAGGACCTTCTGCGGTTTGACGATCTCCGCCAGCCGGTCGAGACGCGGATCCGGCATCGGCACGATGCCGATATTCGGGTCGATGGTGCAGAACGGATAGTTCTCCGCCTGGATGCCCGCCTCGGTGAGGGCGTTGAACAGGGTGGACTTGCCCACGTTGGGCAGGCCGACGATGCCGCATTTGACGCTCATAGTTATCCCGTAGGGTGCGCCCTGCGCACCAGGAGGTTGCTAAACAGTTACGGTGCGCACGGCGCACCCTACGTGGCGGTATGCAACTCCTTCATGGCGGCATCCAGGTTGCCGGCGATGATATCGGGCAACACCTGGAGCGCCGCCGCGATGGCCGCATCGATGGCCGCCCGCTCATCACGCGCGGCGGGCCTGAGCACATAACCGACCACGTCGTCGCGATGGCCGGGATGTCCGATGCCGAAACGCAGCCGCGGAAAATCGTTGCCGCCGAGGCTGGGAATCAGGTCGCGCAGGCCGTTGTGCCCGCCGTGACCGCCATCCTGCTTGAGCCGCACCGTGCCGGGCGGCAGATCGAGATCGTCATGCACCACGAGGATGGCATCGCGCGGAATCCGGTAAAAGGCGGCGAGGGAGGCAACCGGCCGGCCGCTGCGGTTCATGAACTCCAGCGGTTTCTGCAGGCGGCACTCCTGTCCCGCGATGATACAACTTGCCACATCGCTCCCGAAGCGGGTCTCGGGGCGGAACTGGCCCGCGTAGCGGCGCGCGACCTCGTCCACAAACCAGAACCCGGCGTTATGCCGGGTCTGTTCGTACTTTGCTCCGGGATTGCCCAACCCGGCAACGAGCCGTATGGCCGTCAAGGCTTAACGGTGCTTGAGCCTTCGGCGGGCGGCGGCACACCCTCGGCGGCGGGGGCGGCGGCGCTCTCTTCTTCTTCCTCGCCGCCGGCGCGACGGGCATGAATCGAGACCACGACAAGGTCGTGATCCGCGCCGCGGGCCAGTTCGGTCAGCGTCAGGCTCGGCGGGACCTTAAGGTCGGAGAGGTGCAGTGCATCGCCCACATCGAGTGCGGAGATATCCACCTCGATGTATTCCGGCAGGTCCTGGGGCAGACACTCGACTTCCACTTCGATGAGTTCGTGCATGACCATGCCGCCGCCGAGCTTGATACCCGGGGCGATGTCCTCGCCGAGGAAGTGCAGGGGCACGTGCATGCGGAGCTTCTCGGTTGCGGTTACGCGCTGCAGATCGACGTGCATGATGTACGGCTTGCTCGGGTGGCGCTGCAGGTCGCGCAGGACCGCATGCGTCCCCGTGCCGCCGATGTTGACGGTGAGTATGTGCGAGTAGAACGCCTCGTGCTCGAGGCTGCGCAGCACCTCGTTGTGATCCAGGGTAAGCGCCTGAGGTTGTTCTCTGCCGCCGTACAGGATGGCGGGCACCCTGCCCGCGTGACGCAGGCGGCGGCTCGCACCCTTACCCGTGTCATTGCGCGGTTCCGCATTGAGTTCAAAGCTGACAGCCATGTTTCATCTCCAGAAAAACACGCCTTGCGGCGTTCGTTGTATCTTCACCCGCGACCAGGCGAAGACAGGGTACGGACGCGTCACCGGAGAGGGACGCGTCCGCGGTTAACCGTGGTTCAATCCATATAAAGCGAGCTGACGGACTCCTCCATGCTGACGCGGCGCATGGTCTCCGCCAGCATCGTGGCAATGCTCAACTGCCGGATGCGTTTGCAGGCCTGCGCGCTCTCCGACAACGGGATGGTATCCGTTACCACCAGTTCATCGAGGACCGACGCCTCGATGTTCTGCACCGCCTTGCCGGAGAGCACGGGGTGGGTGCAATAGGCCACCACGCGCACCGCCCCTTCCCGCTTCAGGGCCTCGGCGGCCCGGCACAGGGTGCCGGCGGTATCCACCAGGTCATCGACCATGACACAACTGCGTCCCTCGACCTCGCCGATGATATTCATCACCTTGGCGACATTCGGCCTGGGCCGGCGCTTGTCGATGATCGCCAGCTCGGCATCATCCAGCCGTTTGGCCAGGGCGCGCGCCCTGACCACCCCGCCGACGTCGGGCGAGACCACCACGAGGTTTGGGTGTTTCTGCCGCCAGATATCGCCCAGCAGTATCGGCGAAGCATACACATTGTCCACCGGGATATCGAAGAATCCCTGAATCTGGTCGGAATGCAGATCCACCGTCAGCACCCGGTCGGCTTTCACGGTGCTGATCATCTGTGCCACCACCTTGGCCGTGATCGGTACGCGCGCCGAGCGCGGGCGCCGGTCCTGGCGCGCATAGCCGAAATACGGGATCACCGCGGTGATGCGCCAGGCCGAGGAACGGCGCACCGCATCGATGATCACCAGCAACTCCATCAGGTTGTCGTTGGTGGGCGCGCAGGTCGGCTGGACGATAAAGACGTCCCTGCCGCGCACGTTCTCCAAGATCTCGACATGGACTTCCGCGTCACTGAAGCGTCCGACCAGCGCGTTGCCCAGGTTCAGGCGCAACTGGTTCACGATATCCTGCGCCAGTTTGCGGTTCGCGTTACCCGAAAACACCATCATTCGGGAATCGGAATCGGACGCAGACAAACCATTCATAATCGACTCAGCTTCGTAGTTAACGGAACGGTTATTGTACCGGCTCATCGCAACGGCGCCGACGTGCATGGCTGGGACGGCAGAATGACCTGGGCCCGCGGCCCCCACCGCTGTGGGGCCGGCTTATTTGGCTGGGACGGCAGGATTCGAACCTGCGAATGCGGGGATCAAAACCCCGTGCCTTACCACTTGGCGACGTCCCAATGACCTTTCAAGGCGACGCTTGCGCGAGGCCGCCGCGGCATCGCTCCATCACCTCCCGCAGGGGGGACCGGTTGACCCCGCGGGCGACGAAGCCGCTCCAGCCGTCCGGCAGTTGCCGCTCGACCGCCTGAGCGTCCGCCTGCGATTCGAAGGCCGCGAAGACACAGGCGCCGGTGCCGGTCAGGCGCGCCGGGGAGAACCTGTCCAACCAGTCGAGCGCCGCCGCTACGCCGGGATGTCTGCGCCTGACGACCGCCTCGCAGTCATTATGTCCGCCGCCCGAAAGAAAGTTGCGTATTGTCATCCGCGGCGTATTCCGTGTCAATTCAGGGTCGGAGAAAACAGCGGCCGTTGATACGCTTATCGCGGGATGAACCACGAGATACCACGGTTGCGGCGGATCGACGGCGGTCAGGATCTCGCCGACGCCTTCGGCCCAGGCCGCGTGACCGAAGAGGAAGACCGGCACATCGGCGCCCAGACGGAGCCCCAGTTCGGCCAGTTGCGCCGGCTCCAGCGCCCCCTCCCACAATCGGTTCAGCACCCACAGGGTGGTGGCCGCATCGGAGCTTCCCCGCCCAGACCGCCCCCGGTGGGCAGGCGCTTTTCATTGTAGATATCGACACCCTTGCGTATGCCCGTCGCTTCCTGCAACAGGCGGGCGGCGCGCACGCAGAGATCCGCTTCGGCGGGAACGCCGGGCGGGCCGCCGTAGCGGCGAATCGCGGCGTCCGCCCTGGGTACAAAATACAGCCGGTCGGCACGGTCCAGGAACTGGAACACCGTCTGCAGGGTATGGTAACCGTCGTCGCGCCGTCCGGTGATATGCAGGAACAGGTTGAGCTTGGCCGGCGCGGGCCAGGGACCCTGCGCTCCGGCCGGAATCACCGGATCCATCATGGCCTCGGGTCGGATGCCGTTTTCGGCAGGCCGCCATCCGGGGCATCCCCCAGCGTCCATTCATCCACCACGAGACGAACGCTGATATCCGCCGTGCTCAGGCGCAGGCGGGTCGGCCAGGCGCGCCCGTCCAGATCCTGAAAACGGTCATAGGTGATATCCCAGCCGGCTTGCACGAGGTGAACCAGCCGCCCGTTGCGGTCTGTGTTAATCACGGCCTGTTCCTCCGGCACCGGGACACCGCGCACCCAGTAGCGGATGCCGGCCACGGGAAAATGCCAACCGGTCACCGATTGCACCAGGGCATCGGCATCCTGCGCGACATAATCCCGCCCATCGGCGGTCTGCAGCCGCACGCCCGCGCCGTCGCCATCCACTCGCACCGCGCCCTGCCCGAGCGGACCGCTCAGATCCAGACGGTAGCGCCCGGCATCCTCGCGCCAGTTCAGGCTGGCGTGCCACCCCTGCTCGCCCTTGATCAACGAGACCCGGCCCTTGAATTGCCAGACCGCGTATCGCGGGCCGACGGCTCGAACGCGGCCGCCCTGTCGGCCTCGCGCGGGGGTTTGGTTGCACAACCCGTCAGGATCAGCAGCAGGATTAGACCGGCAATCGCTCTCACGGCATGAAGCGTTTGGTGATTTCCTTGAGAACCGGATTATCGGGTGCGGTCTTCGAGGGACTTTTCCCACACCCGGCGCGCGCCGGCCTGATCGCCCTGCATCCACAGCACCTCACCGAGATGCGCGCCGATTTCACCGTCTCCGGTCATGTCGTAGGCCTGCTGCAAATAGCGCTGGGCCTGATCCAGGTTGCCGAGGCGATACTGCACCCAGCCCATGCTGTCGATAATCGCCGGATCGTCCGGCTTCTGCGCATAGGCCTTCTCGATATACTGCAGCGCCTCGGCGTAGCGGTCGGTCCGGTCGGCCAATGTATAGCCAAGGGCATTGAGAGTCCTGACATTGTCCGGATCCTGCTCCAGAATCAGCCGCATGTACTTTTCGGCGACATCGACACGATCGAGCTGTTCGGCCACCAGCGCCTGGGCGTAGAGCAAGTCCTCTTCCTGGGGGTGACTTTCCAGCGCCTCGGCGTAAAGGTCAGAGGCCTCCTGGTACATCGCCAGGTCGGACAGCACCTGCCCCTCGATCAGATAATAGTCGACGGCATTTTCGGGGTTGTTCCGGCGCAGCGTCTGCATCTCCTTGCGCACCTCGTCGAGGCGCCCCTTTCCGGCGAGGAGCTTCGCCATGCGCAGGCGGGACTGGGTCCAGTATTCACCCTCTTCGACCTTGCCGTACCATTGGAGCGCCGCCTCAACGTCGCCTCTTTCCTGCGCGGCGTACCCGAGATAGTAATAGACGCTTTGCCGCTTGTCTTCCACGTCCAGCAACTGTTTCAGGTGCTGCTCACCGGCTTCCAACTGGCCGGTTTCCAGTTCCAGCAATGCCAGGGAATAAACCGCGTCGGTATTATCGGGCGACAGCTTTACCACGGCGCGGAACTGTTCCCTGGAGCCCTCCGTGTCTCCGGCATCGAGCAGCATCCGCCCATAGGCCAGGTGCAGCTCGCCACTCTGCGGCTGTTGACCGACCGCCTTTTCGAGAACCTGCAGCGCCTGCGGCTTCTTGTCCTGTTTGATCAGGATCTGTGCCTTCAGAACCAGTGCCTGCGGCAGGTCCGGCTGTAACTGCAGAGCACTGATCGACCGCTGCCTGCGCCCGGTCGAGATCCTCGGCGAGGACGGCGATCCGGCAGACCGCAAGCCGGGCATCGACGCTGTCGGGATAGCGGGCCGCGAGCTGTTCGATGGCCGCCAGCGCCGTCGTTTTATCGGTGTGCTGGGCCAGAATGACCGTCGCAATCTGGAAACCCTCCTGTGGGTTTGCTGACGTGGCGATAATGTGGTCCAGTTGGGCGATCACTTCCTCCGTGTCGCCAACCTTCAGCGCCAGCGCGGTAACCACTTTGCGCGCCTCGACATTGTCGCCGTCGAGCGCCAGCCAGCGACGCGCCGCACGCAGGGCGATATCGTACTGCCGTGCGAAGGTGGCTATCTGTACGGCCCGTTCGGCGACCTGGGGGGAATTTGAATTCAGCGCGGCATCCAGGTAATGAGGGGCCGCGACATCGAGCCGCCCGCGCTGACCGGCAATTTCACCCAGCAGGATGTCAAACAGCAATTGCTCCGTCAGCGGCTCCTGCTTCGCACCCGCCGGTTCGACAGCCGCCTCCTGCGCCGCGGCGGGCGCCGGTGTCGCGGGGCGCACGGCCTCCTTGCCGCCGGAGTGGGCACAGGCTACCAGGATCGATGCGGTCAAGATCACCAGCCAGGCACCCGGTCGGATGCCGCGCCCGAGAACTTCATCTAAAGACATGCGCGCCATTCTAGCAGTTTGTTCATTTAATTAGTTGCAATTTCAACGGGCCTTACCCCGGCGATCGCCCTGGTCCGCGCCTTCGGCGCTGAAACGGCTTGCCGCTTGTATTAAAGCATCTCACCATGCAGAATTTTAAGATTCTTCGACGGTTCTCATTAACCCTCTTATGCACCTGCTGGTCCTCGGCATCAACCACCGTACGGCCCCCGTGGAAATTCGCGGGCAGGTGGCGTTTCCCGCCGAGCAGCTCCCGCGCGCCCTGAGCGAACTAACGGCGCTCGAGAGCGTGCGCGAAGCGGCCATCCTGTCGACCTGTAACCGGACGGAGCTGTATTGCGCTAAACAGGATGAGCGGCTGGAGGAGCTGACGGACTGGTTGTGCCGGTTTCACGGCCTGGAGCAAGGCACCCTGGAACCGCATCTCTATGCCTATTCGGGAGCAGACGCCGTGCGCCATATCCTTCGCGTGGCCGCCGGGCTGGATTCGATGATCCTCGGGGAGCCGCAGATCCTGGGGCAGATGAAAGCCACCTATCAACTGGCAACCGAGGCGGGCACCCTGGACACCCTGGGAAACCGCCTGTTCCAGCATACCTTCTCGGTCGCCAAGCAGATTCGCACCGACACGGCCATAGGCGCAAGCCCGGTCTCCGTGGCCTTCGCCGCAGTCAGTCTTGCCAGGCAGATCTTCGGGACGTTCGAGAAACAGACGGCGCTGCTGATCGGCGCCGGCGAGACCATCGAACTGGCCGCCCGCCACCTGCATGAACACGGCATCGGCCAGATGATCATCGCCAACCGTACGGTTGAACGCGCACTCGACCTGGCCGCCCTCTTCAACGGCTTCGGAATCGCGCTCTCCCAGATACCCGCGCACCTGGCGGAGGCCGACATCGTGATCTCCTCCACCGGCAGCCCGGATTATATTCTCGACAAGGACCTGGTTTGTGAGGCCATTCGCGGCCGCAAGCACCGGCCGATTTTCATGGTCGACATCGCCGTCCCTCCCGACATCGACCCGCGTGTGGGCGAACTCAACGACGTGTACCTCTACACCATCGACAATCTCAAGGAGGTCATCGAGGATAACTTCAAGTCACGCCAGCAAGCGGCTGAACAGGCCGAGGAGATCATCGATTCGCAGGTCGAGCGCTTCATGGCCTGGCTGCAATCACTGGATGCCGTCCCTGCCATATGCGCCTACCGCGACCATGCCCGGGCCGTCGGCGAGATCGAGCTGAGGAAAGCGCGCCAGCGCCTCTCCCTTGGCGAGGACCCGCAACAGGTCATCGAGCTGCTCACGCGCAACCTCATCAACAAGCTCGCCCACGAGCCCAGCGTGAATCTGCGCGAGGCCGTCGAGAACGGCCAGACCGCCCTGCTGGAGACCGTCCGTACCCTGTTCAAACTGAAGGATACCGACTGAACCGGACCGGGGCAGACGTTTGCATTGCCATGAAGCCATCCCTACTCAGCAAGCTAGAAAGCATCGAGGAACATCACACGGAAGTGAGCGCCCTGCTCTCCGATGCACAGACGATCGCGAACCAGGACAGATACCGGCAGCTTTCGATGGAATATGCGCAATTGACCCCGCTGGTGAAAAGCTTCCGCGCCTGGCGCAAGGCCCAGGATGATCTCGCCAGCGCCGCGGAGATGCTGAGGGATCCGGACCCCGGCGTGCAGGAGATGGCCGGGGAGGAAATCGCGGCCGCCGATGCCCGCATCGGCGCATTGGAGGGCGAAATTCAGAAGCTGCTATTGCCGGCTGACCCGCACGATAACAGCAACATCTTCCTGGAAGTGCGCGCCGGCACGGGCGGCGACGAGGCGGCGATCTTCGCCGGCGATCTCTTCCGCATGTATGCACGCTACGCGGAGTTACGCAAATGGCAGATCGAGATACTCAGCGTAAGCCCGGGCGAACACGGCGGCTACAAGGAGGTCATCGCGCGCCTCATCGGCCAGGGGGCCTATTCCCGCCTCAAATTCGAGTCCGGGGCGCACCGCGTGCAGCGGGTGCCCGAAACGGAATCCCAGGGCCGCATCCACACCTCGGCCGCCACGGTGGCGATACTTCCCGAGGCGGATGAGATCGACCCGATCGAGATCAACCCCGCCGACCTCAAGGTCGATACCTATCGCGCCTCCGGCGCCGGCGGGCAGCACGTCAACAAGACCGACTCGGCGATCCGCCTGACGCATCTGCCCACCGGCATCGTGGTCGAATGCCAGGAAGAGCGTTCCCAGCACAAGAATCGCGCCCGGGCCATGTCGCTGCTGGCCGCGCGCCTGCTCAACGCGCAACGGGAAAAACAAAAGGCCGAGGAAACCGCGGCGCGCCGCTCCCTGGTCGGCAGCGGGGACCGCTCCGAGCGCATCCGCACCTATAATTTCCCGCAAGGGCGCGTGACCGACCACCGCATCAACCTCACGCTCTACAAGCTCGACGACATCATCGCCGGCAACCTCGACCCCCTGATCGACCCGCTCATCAGCGAACACCAGGCCGACCAGCTCGCGGCGCTGGAGTCGCAGGACCGTTAGCCCACCGGCGCCGTTTTGGAGAGCGCGACCCTGTCCATCGGTGCACTGCTGGCGCAAGCAGCGGCCAGGTTCGGCACGGATTCCGCCCGGCTGGAAGCTGAAATTCTGCTGGCCGCCTGCCTCGACAAGCCGCGCAGCTACCTGCACGCCTGGCCGGAGCGGCAGATCGAGCCGCGGCAGAGGGATCGGTTTGCCGCCCTGATCAGCCGCCGGGCGGCCGGGGAACCCGTCGCCTACCTGCTTGAGCGACGTGAATTCTGGTCACTGCCGCTGACGGTTACCCCGGACACGCTGATCCCCCGTCCCGAGACCGAAACCCTGGTGGCCCTGGCGCTGGAGAAGATGCCAGTGGACGACCTGCTGCGCATTGCCGACCTCGGCACCGGCTGCGGCGCCATTGCGCTCTCGATTGCACGGGAGCGGCCGCGCAGCGAAGTCATCGCCACGGATATATCCCGGCCTGCCCTGACGGTGGCGAGGGTCAATGCCGCGCGTCTGGGTCTCGGCAATGTGCGGTTTGTGGCCGGAACGTGGTGCCGGGCGTTAACCGCCGCGGCATTCGATTTCATCCTGAGCAACCCGCCCTATGTGACCGAAACCGACCCGCACCTGCAGGAAGGCGATGTGCGCTACGAGCCGCGCATGGCCCTTGCCGCCGGTCCCGATGGCATGGATGAATTGCGGGAGATCGTCACTTGCGCCCGTGATCGCCTGCGCCGCGACGGCTGGCTGATCGTGGAACACGGCTACGACCAGGGAGAAAAAGTGATGCGGCTGCTGCAGGCGCAGGGCTACCGCGAGGTGAGCGACCACGCCGATGCCGCCGGCATCAGCCGCGTCACCATGGGCCGGCGTTGACCCGCAGGCCGACGGCGCTGCGTGTGCTTCCGTGGCCATTTATACTATTTATCAGGCACCCAACGTACCACACGGGCAGCCGAAGGTTGCTATTTGCGCCCATCGGTCTAGGATTAGAGCGTGAGCGAGAAACTGAAACACAGGACCATCCGCCTCAGCAAGGCAGACGCGGATCCCGATATCACCGAGTCCGCCGCGCAACTGCTGCATGACGTTAAGGGTGTCGTGCGCGTGCAAACCCTGGGCCCGCACCGCATCAAGGTCAGCTACAACGTGCGCCAGATCACCATGCAGATCATCGAGGCCCTGCTGGGGGAACTCGGCTACCGCCTGCATACCGGCTTTTACTGCCGCTTCATGCGCAGCCTCTGCTATTACATCGAAGACATCGAGTGCACCGATCGCGTCCACGATCAGGCGGAATACACGCGCGATGCTTTCATTACGCGCTACCTTCACCGCCCGCACGGCTGTCGCGACCATCGGCCGGAATACATGCGGCATTATCTCTAGCCCGCACCCCGAGTCGCCGCGCTACACACGACCTTTACGCCAGTTTCCCGGATGGATGACGAGCAGTTGTTGCGTTACAGCCGGCAGATCCTGCTGCCGCAGGTCGATGTCGCCGGACAGGACACCTTGCTCGCCTCACGCGCGCTGGTCATCGGCGCCGGCGGTCTGGGTTCACCGGCCGCCATCTACCTGGCCGCGGCCGGCGTCGGCCACCTGGCCATTGCCGATCATGACCGGGTGGAACTGTCCAACCTGCAACGGCAGATCCTGCATCACCTGAGCGATCTCGGACGGCCGAAAGTCGCCTCGGCGACCGATACGCTGGCGAGGCTCAACCCCGATGTCCGCGTCACGGCGATTGCGCAACGCCTGCAGGGAGAAAGTCTTGAACAGGAGGTCGCGCTGGCGGATGTCGTACTGGATTGCAGCGACAATTTTGACACCCGTTTTGCGGTGAACGCCGCCTGCGTCGCCCACCGCACGCCGCTGGTCTCGGGCGCCGCCGTGCGCCTCGAAGGCCAGATCGCCGTATTCCTGCCGGGGCGGGATGACAGCCCCTGCTACGCCTGCCTCTACCGGGCAGGCGAGCAGGAATACCAGACCTGCAGCGAAAATGGGGTGCTCTCGCCCATCGTCGGCATTATCGGCAGCCTGCAGGCCCTCGAGGCGCTCAAGGTGCTGCTCGCGCTCGGCGAGACGCTGTGCGGCCGCCTGGTCGTCTTCGACGGAGCCGTCCATGAATGGCGCACGCTGAAACTGCCGCGCGACCCGCACTGCCCGGTCTGCGCCGAGGGACGGCGTCAGCCCGGAGAGCCCGTGTCATAACCCGCCGGGTAGGCGCTGCCGACGATCACCTCGAAACCGACGGCCCGCAATAATTCCTCCAGCCTTGCGGCATCGCCGTCGATGATCACGGTCGTCGCGGCGAATTCGCGGCGCACCGGATATTCCTTGCGCAGGCGGTCGAAACCGGCCGGTCGTTCCGCCGGCGGCAGAGTCAACAGTCCACGCAGCCGTTCATCATCCGCGCGGATGTCGTAGGCATGGAATACGGCCCGGCGGAAACGGGCCAAGGCATCACCCCCTTGCGGGCCCCTCAGGTCCAGCCTCGTTCCGGCGGACAGCACCGCGCCGGCGTTCCATTGCGGCCTGCACCCGAAATAATCACACGCGGCCCGGTAGATCATCTCCGTGCCGCGCAGCTTGCCGTCCAGGCTGTAGCCGGCGATGTGCGCCGTCCCCAGCGCGACCTTTTGCAGCAGTTCTGTATTGATCGCCGGTTCCTCTTCCCAGACATCCAGCACCACGGAGAGATCCTGACGTGTGGCAAGCAGCGCATCCAGCGCCGGGTTATCGACCACGGCGCCGCGCGAGGTGTTGACGAGGATGGCGCCCGGCTTCATCCGCCGCATGAACGGCGGCATCGAAGAGGTGCCAGGTGGGATGCCGTCCCCCCTTCTCCAGCGGCACATGCACGCTGATGATGTCGGCCCGCAGGATATCCGGCAGCCCGACAAAGTCGGCGTGGCCGCCCAGCTCACGGAGCGGCGGGTCATTGACGAGGCAGTCACAGCCCAGCGCCGCCAGCCTGGCGCGTACGCGCGCGCCGACATTGCCGCAGCCGACTATCCCGACCGTGCGCTCCGCGAGGTTAAAACCCTCGCGTTCGCCGAGCGCGAGCAGCGCGCTGATCACATACTCCGCGGCCGAAGTGGCGTTGCTGCCCGGCGCCGCGGCAAACCCGATACCCCGCCTCCGCAGGTAATCCCGGTCCACATGATCGAAGCCGATGGTCGCCGTACCGACGAAGCGCACACGGGAGCCATCGAGCAGCTCACCGCCGACACGCGTCACCGAACGCACCACCAGGACATCCGCATCGCGCACGTCCCGCGCCCGCAGGCTCCGCCCGGGCAGCAGCGTCACCTCCCCCAGCGTGCCAAACGCCTGGCGCCACGGCGGGTATGTTCTCATCGGCGATGATTTTCATCATGGCGGCCACGGAAACGACCACGAAGAATCACTGTAGGAGCGGGCTTGCCCGCGAATGTTCGATCAACATGTTGAAGTATTCGCGGGCAAGCCCGCTCCTACGGCAGGATGTCGAAATAATTCATGTTCATTAATCCGTCGGGTACTCGTGCGGTCTCCGTCGGCGATTACAAGCACGTAAGGATTGCCGCTGGTGTGCCCAGATCCCACGGAGTGCCGAAGGCGGCAATCAGGCGCCGATGAGTTTCTTCAGCAGCTCATTGACCTGGGCGGGATTGGCCTTGCCCTGGGTGGCCTTCATGACCTGGCCGACGAAGAAGCCGAACAGCTTTTCCTGGCCGCCGCGGTACTGCTCAAGCTGCTTCGGATTTTTCTCCAGGATCTCCCGGATGATCCCCTCGATGGCCGAGGTGTCGGTGATCTGCCGGAGTCCCTGCTGTTCGATCACCGCATCGGCGCTCCCCGCGCCGTTCCACATCGCCTCGAACACCTGCTTGGCGAGCTTGCCGGAGAGGGTGCCGTCCTCGATGCGCCGCAGCAGGCCGGCCAGCGCCGCCGCACCGACCGGGCTGTCGCCGATGTCCCTGCCGTCGCGGTTCAGCGCGCCGGCCAGCTCGCCCGTCACCCAGTTGGCGGCCAGCTTGCCCAGGCCGCCCGAGGCGGCCACGGCGGCCTCGTAAAAATCCGCCAGTTCCCGGGTGGCGGTCAGCACGCCGGCATCGTAGGCCGACAGGCCGTAGTCCGCCATGAAGCGCTGGCGCTTCGCATCCGGCAGTTCCGGAAGACCGGCCGCCACCGCCTCGAGAAACGCCGCGCCGATCTCCACCGGCAGCAGGTCGGGATCCGGGAAATAGCGGTAGTCGTTGGCCTCTTCCTTGGTCCGCATCGGCCGGGTTTCCTGCCGGCCGGGGTCGAACAGCCGGGTTTCCTGCAGGACGCGGCCGCCGCCCTCGATCAGTGCGATCTGGCGCCCGACCTCGTAGTTGATGGCCTGCTCCACGAACCGGAAGGAATTGATGTTCTTGATCTCGGTGCGCGTCCCGAACGCCGCCTGCCCCTGCGGGCGCACGGAGACATTGGCATCGCAGCGAAACGAGCCTTCCTGCATGTTGCCGTCGCAGATCTCCAGGTAGCGCACCAGCGCATGGATCTTCTTCATGTAGGCGACCGCCTCCTTCGCCGAACGCAGGTCGGGTTCCGACACGATCTCCAGCAGCGGCGTGCCGGCGCGGTTGAGATCGATCCCGGTCATGCCGTGGAAATCCTCGTGCAGCGATTTGCCGGCATCCTCCTCGAGGTGGGCGCGGGTGACGCCGATGCGCCGGGTGGTCTGCTCATCGAGATCGATGTCGAGGTAGCCGCCGTGCACGATGGGCAGCTCGTACTGGCTGATCTGGTAGCCCTTGGGCAGATCGGGGTAGAAATAGTTCTTGCGCGCGAACACGCAGCGCGGCGCGACGCTGGCATGGATGGCCAGACCGAACTTGGCGGCCATGCGCACGGCCTCGGCATTGAGCACCGGCAGCACACCCGGCAGGCCGAGGTCCACGGCGCAGGCCTGGGTGTTGGGCGGCGCGCCGTAGCGGGTGGAGGCGCCGGAGAATATCTTGCTGCGCGTGGCGAGCTGGGCGTGTATCTCCAGCCCGATGACCGTTTCCCATTCCATTTCAGTCACCGGCGCGGTTGCAGGGTGGTATCGCGCGACTCATTCGAAACCCTGCGGGCAGCGCGCGTGCCAGTCCGTGACCTGCTGGAACTGATGCCCGATAGCGAGCAGCCGCCCCTCCTCGAAATAATTGCCGATGAGCTGCAGTCCCACCGGCAGGCCGGCGGCGAAGCCGGCGGGGATGGACATGCCCGGCAGCCCGGCGAGATTGACGGCGATGGTGTAGATGTCGGACAGGTACATGGTCACCGGATCATCGGCCTTCTCGCCCAGCCGGAAGGCGACGCTCGGCGAGGTCGGCCCCATGATGACGTCCACGTCTTCGAAGGCGCGCAGGAAATCCTCGCGGATCAGGCGCCGCACCTGCTGCGCCTTCAGATAGTAGGCATCGTAGTAGCCGGCCGACAGCGCGTAGGTGCCGATCATGATGCGCCGCTTGACCTCGGCGCCGAATCCCTCGCCGCGCGAGCGCTTGTACAGGTCCTCCAGGTCGCGCGGATTTTCCGCCCGGTAGCCGTAGCGCACGCCGTCGAAGCGGGAGAGGTTGGATGAGCATTCCGCGGGCGCGACCACGTAGTAGGCCGGCACCGACAGCGCGGTATTGGGCAGGGTGATGTCAACGACAATGGCGCCCAGTTTTTCGAACTCGGCCCGAGCCGCCTCGATTGTCGCCGCCACCCCGCCGTCCAGCCCGGCGCCGAAATATTCCTTCGGCAGCCCGATGCGCAGACCCCGCAGGGAGTCCGAGAGGCCGGCACGGTAATCATCGACCGGCCGGTCCACGCTGGTTGAATCGCGCGGATCGAATCCGGCCATGGCGCCAGCATCACGGCCGCATCCTCGGCCGTGCGCGCAAACGGTCCGCCCTGATCGAGGCTGGAGGCGAACGCGACCATGCCGTAACGCGACACGCGCCCGTAGGTGGGCTTGATGCCGGTGATCCCGCACAGGGCGGCCGGCTGGCGGATCGACCCGCCGGTGTCGGTGCCGGTGGCGGCCGGGACCAGGCGCGCCGCCACCGCCGCGGCCGACCCGCCGGAAGACCCGCCGGGGACCCGGGCCGTGTCCCAGGGGTTTTTCACCGGGCCGTAGTAGCTCGTTTCATTGGATGAACCCATGGCGAATTCATCCATGTTGGTCTTGCCGATCATCACCGCCCCGGCGTCCTTCAGTTTCTGCGTCACGGTCGCGTCATAGGGGGCCACGAAATTGTCCAGCATGCGCGAGCCGCAACTGGTGCGCACCCCCTCGGTGCAGAAAATATCCTTGTGGGCAAACGGGATACCCGTGAGCGCTCCGGCCTCGCCGGCCTGGATGCGCCGGTCCGCCGCGCGCGCGGCCGCGAGCGCCTGCTCCCCGGTCACGGTGATGAAGCAGTTGAGCTTTCCGTCCAGCGCCGCCACCCGCGCCAGGCAGGCGCGCGTCAGTTCTTCACTGGAGTACTCGCCCCGCCTGAGGCCGGCGGACAATTGCAACGAGGGTTTTCTGGTGCATAAATGGATTCGGTCGAGGGTCCTGGTGAACCATAACCCGGAAATAGCCTCGGAAGCACGCGGAAGACATGGATTATCCGGGTATGCCGTGTTTTTCCGTGTGCTTCCGTGGCCAATTGCGCATTTAGATAGACGCTGTTCCTGAAGTCACTCGATCACCTTGGGTACCAGGTACAGTCCGCCCTCTGTCAGGGGGGCGTTACGCAGGAATTTCTCGCGCTCATCCGGCTCGGTCACGGCATCGGGGCGCAGACGCTGCGTGGCCTCCAGCGGGTGGGCCAGCGGCTTCACGCCGGAGGTATCCACGCTGTTCAGTTGCTCGACAAACGCCAGGATAGCGGACAGGTTGCGAGCATAACCGGCAACGTCATTCGGATCGATTCCCAAGCGTGCCAGGTGAGCGATCTTTTTGACTTGCGAAGCTTCAAGTGCCATGCGGGCTCCATTGGCGGGCTGACGGGTACTCACCAGGGCCGCAAAGGTAGCATAATTGACTCCTTGCCCAAAGCTCCCCCCGTTGATAGATTACCCCACTTCGATGAGAACCCATCCCCGCGGACAAGAACTCCATGGTACTTAAAAGTTTATTCGGTCTGTTTTCAAACGACCTGTCTATCGACCTGGGTACCGCCAATACGCTGATTTACGTGCGCGGTCAGGGAATCGTGCTGAACGAGCCGTCGGTGGTCGCCATACGCCAGGACCGCGGTCCGGGCGGCCCCAAGAGCATCGCCGCCGTGGGCATGGAGGCCAAGCTGATGCTGGGCCGCACCCCCGGAAACATCACCGCCATCCGGCCGCTGAAAGACGGTGTGATCGCGGATTTCACCATCACCGAGAAGATGCTGCAGCACTTCATCCACAAAGTGCATGAGGCGCGCTTTTTCAAACCCAGCCCGCGCGTCCTGATTTGCGTGCCCTGCGGGTCCACCCAGGTGGAACGGCGCGCCATTCGGGAGTCGGCCGCCGGCGCCGGCGCGCGCGAAGTCTACCTGATCGAGGAACCCATGGCCGCGGCCATCGGCGCCGGCATGCCGGTCAATGAGGCGCGCGGCTCCATGGTGCTGGACATCGGCGGCGGCACCTCGGAAGTGGCGGTTATCTCGCTGAATGGCATCGTGTATTCAGCATCGGTGCGCATCGGAGGCGACCGCTTCGACGATGCCATCATCAACTACGTGCGGCGCAACTACGGCACCCTGATCGGCGAGGCGACCGCGGAGCGCATCAAACACGAAATCGGCTCGGCCTACCCCGGCAAGGAGGTGCGCGAGATCGAGGTGAAGGGGCGCAACCTCTCCCAAGGCATACCCCGCGCCTTCACCCTCAACAGCAATGAAATCCTGGAATCCCTGCAGGAACCCCTGGCCGGCATCGTCGGGGCCGTGAAAACGGCGCTGGAACAGACGCCACCCGAATTGGGGGCCGATGTAGCCGAACGCGGCATCGTGCTCACCGGCGGGGGCGCGCTGCTGCGCGATATCGACCGCCTGTTGATGGAGGAAACCGGTTTGCCGGTGGTCGTGGCCGACGATCCGCTCACCTGCGTCGCACGCGGCGGCGGTCGCGCCCTGGAAATGTTCGACGAGCGGGGCGGCGACGTCTTCACCGTGGAATAACCGCGGCAACCCCATGCCGCCCCGGCGCGGCAAATAAGCTAGAATAGCGGGCCAACACCGCGGGACGTGTAGTGCTTGCGGATCAACACCGCTTTTTACGAGGGGTGCTCTCATAAAACTGATTTTTACACAGGGTCCCTCGATCACGGCACGACTGGTCGTGTTCGTTGCCCTGTCGGTCGTGCTGATGACGATGGACCACCGCCAGCGGCACCTGGAGTCGTTGCGCGCCGGCCTGTCGCTGGTGGTCTACCCGCTGCAGATGATGGTGGAACTGCCCGGCGCGGTCTATGGATGGTTCAGCGAATCCCTGGCCACACGCCGTCAGTTGCAGGAAGAAAACGCCGGCCTGCGCACCCAGATCCTGATGCTCAAGGCGCAGGGTCAGAAACTGCAGTCACTGGAGGTCGAGAACATCCGCCTGCGCGAACTGCTCGACTCATCCTTCCAGGTCGGCCAGAAGATCCTGGTGGCGGAGCTGCTGTCCGCCAATCTCGATCCCTATCAGCACCAGATCGTCATCAACAAGGGCGAACTGGACAATATCTATCCGGGCCAGCCCCTGCTCGATGCGAACGGCGTGATGGGTCAGGTGGTGCATGTCGGGCCCTACACCTCGACCGCCCTGCTGATTACCGATACCTCACATGCGATCCCGGTGCAGGTCAACCGCAACGGCATGCGGACCATCGCCATCGGCAGCGGCACCATCAACCGGCTGGAACTGCCCTACCTCTCGAACAATGCCGACATACGTCCCGGTGACCTGCTGACCACATCCGGCCTGGGGGGCAAATTTCCGCCCGGCTATCCGGTGGCCATAGTCGAGACCATCGAGCATGACCCCGGACAATCCTTTGCTCATGTCACCGCGACCCCCACCGCGCGGCTGGACCGCAGCCGCGAGGTCTTGCTGGTATGGCCGGGAGAAACCCATGAACTGAAGCCGGCCGCCGCGCCGCCAGGGGATGAACCCGCCGCGCAGAACAGCGCGACCCGTGCGGGGGAACCCTCCGCACCGGCGGAGTAACGCCGTGATCCTTGCCAGGCATCATGGCGGCAGCGTGATTATCGTGACGTTCCTGATGGCCCTGCTGCTGACCATCATGCCCCTGCCGGAATGGATGCGTTACCTGCGACCCGACTGGGTCGGCCTGGTGCTGATCTACTGGTGTATGGCGCTACCGGAGCGGGTCGGTGTCAGCACCGGCTGGTTCATGGGCCTGCTGGTCGATATGCTGACCGGTTCCCTGCTGGGACAGCACGCCATGGCGTTGACCATCGTCGCCTACCTGGCATTGAGATTCCATCAGCGCGTCCGGCTGTTCCCGATCTGGCAGCAGTCGCTGACGATCCTGGTGCTGCTGGTGCTGCATCAACTGCTGGCATTATGGGTCAGCCGCTTCATCGGCCGTCCGGGGCCGCCCTGGTACTACTGGGCGCCCTCGCTCATGGGCATGATCGTCTGGCCGCTGGTCTATGTCACCCTGCGATCGCTGCGGCGGGGTTTTCGCGTCAGTTAAACTGCGAACCGGACAGACGCAACATCATTCGCCGTAATGCTGCGACAACTGACGCTAAAGGACCACTTCCTGGAATATCGCCTGTTCACCACCCGGGCGATCATTCTGCTGGTGTTTTGCGGCCTGCTGCTGGTGGCGCTGTTCAGCCGGCTCTTCTACCTGCAGGTCATCGCGCATGAACACTTCACGACGCTCTCGGAAGACAACCGCGTAAAGCTCCAGGCCATCGCCCCCAATCGCGGCCTGATCTATGACCGCAACGGCATCCTGC
The DNA here is from genome assembly GCA_963773065.1 of uncultured Gammaproteobacteria bacterium. GTDB lineage: Bacteria > Pseudomonadota > Gammaproteobacteria > UBA9214 > UBA9214 > CAVQCA01. The sequence continues at coordinate 74,221 of CAVYZN010000033.1, read as the reverse complement.
TCGCCGACAACCTGCCCTCCTTCCGGCTGGAAATCACCGCGGAACAGGTCGATGACATGCAGGCGACCCTCGCGGAGCTCGCAAAGATCATCGATGTTCGGGAGACCGACCGCATCCGGTTCGAGAAACTCCTGCGCAGCAAGCCGCGCTTTGAAGCCGTGCCGCTGCGCTTTCACCTGAGTGACGAGGAGGTCGGACGCTTTTCCGTCAACCGGTACCGCTTCCCGGGCGTCGATATCCAGGCCGGCCTCGCGCGTCATTACCCGCTGGGAAAACTCGCGGTGCACGCGCTGGGTTACGTCGGGCGGATTGATGAAAACGCCCTGAAGGACCTGGACACGTCCAACTACAACGGCACGACCCACATCGGCAAGATCGGCATCGAGAAATCCTATGAGAGCGTGCTGCACGGCAGCGTCGGTGTGCAGCAGGTGGAGACCACCGCGCAGGGGCGCATCCTGCGGGTGCTGCAACGCACCCCGCCCATAGCCGGGAGAAACCTCTACCTGACGCTCGACTCGCGCTTGCAGGATGCCGCGGAAAAGGCATTTGGCGACTATACGGGCACCGCGATCGCGCTCGACCCCAGAACCGGCGACATCCTGGCCCTGGTCAGCATGCCAACCTACGACCCGAATCCTTTCGTGAACGGCATCGAATACGTCGACTACAAGGCGCTCAAGGATGACGAGAAGCAACCCCTGTTCAACCGCGCCTTGCGCGGACAATACCCGCCGGGCTCCACCGTCAAACCCTTCATGGGACTGGCGGGACTGGAACAGGGCATAACCAGCGGCAGATCCAGCACCTATTGCCCGGGGTTTTTCATGTTGCCGGGCAGCACGCGCAAATACCGCGACTGGAAGCATACCGGTCACGGCACGGTAAACCTCAGTACGGCGATTGCCCAGTCCTGTGACGTGTATTTCTACGATCTCGCCCTGTCGATGGGCATCAACCGGCTCCATGATTATCTCGCGCACTTCGGGTTCGGCAGCCCCACCGGCATCGATATCCAGGGAGAATTGCCGGGTCTGTTACCGTCAGCCCAGTGGAAACGCGAACGTCGCAACCAGCCCTGGTTCCCCGGCGAGACCATCATCACCGGCATCGGCCAGGGGTTTTTCATGGCCACGCCCCTGCAACTGGCCGCGGCGACGGCGGCGCTGGCAAACCGCGGCCGGCGTATCAGGCCATCCATCGTCCATGCGGAGCAGGAAGCCGGCAGCGATGCCCTGCTGCCGCATCTGCTGCAGATCGAGGAAACCATCTCCGTGCAAGATCCGGAAAACTGGGACACGGTCATCAATGCCATGGTCGATGTCGTGCACAGCGCCCGTGGCACGGCCCGGCACATCGGCATCGACAGTCCCTATAAGATCGCGGGCAAGACCGGGACGGCACAGGTCTATGGCCTCAAGCAGGAGGAAAAATACGATGCGAAGCAAATCGGTGAAAAACTGCGCGATCATGCCCTGTTCATCGCCTTCGCGCCCGTGGACGACCCGAAGATCGCCGTGGCCGTCATCGTCGAACACGGCGGCCACGGAGCTTCCGTGGCCGCGCCCATCGCACGCGCGCATCATGGACAGTTACCTGCTGGGAGGACCGACGTGAGCACCGGAATTTCAACCAGCCGGGATGACGCCAGCCAGCGCGGATGGCAGTATCGCCTGCACATCGATGCGCCGCTGCTGGTCGCGCTGATCGGGGTATCGGCCATCGGATTGCTGGTCCTCTACAGCGCCGGCGGCAGGGATATGGATCTGATCGTGCGCCAGTTGCTGCGCCTGAGCCTTGCCTTTGCCGCCATGATCGCGGTGGCGCAGGTTACACCCCGTATGTTGCAACGCATGACGCCCTGGGTCTTCGCGGCCGGCATCCTGCTGCTGCTGGCGGTTCTGGTCGAGGGCGAGATCAGCAGCGGGGCGCAACGCTGGCTGGACCTGTATATCATCCGTTTCCAGCCATCCGAAATGATGAAACTGGCCGTGCCCATGATGGTGGCCTGGTACCTGGCCGATGCATCCCTGCCGCCTAACCGTTTCCAGTTGCTCGCCAGCATCGTGATGACCATCGTCCCCACACTGATGATCGTCAAGCAGCCGGACCTGGGAACGGCGCTGCTCATCGCCAGCGCCGGCTTCTTCGCCCTGTTCCTGGCCGGGCTGCAATGGCGCCTGCTGTTTGTACTGACCGCACTCGCCGCCGCCGCCGCCCCGCTGCTGTGGCATTTCATGCACGACTACCAGCGCCAGCGCGTGATCACCTTCCTCAACCCGCAGAATGACCCGCTCGGCACCGGTTATCATATTATCCAGTCCGAGATCGCCATTGGTTCCGGTGGCCTGTTCGGCAAGGGATGGCTGAACGGAACCCAGTCCCAGCTTGATTTCCTTCCGGAGCGCTCGACCGATTTCATTTTTGCCGTACTCAGCGAGGAGTTTGGTTTCATCGGGATCATGGTGCTGTTTGCGTTTTACATCGTCATCGTGGTACGCGGCATCCTCATCGCCATCCAGGCGCAGGACACCTACACGCGCCTGCTTGCCGGGAGTCTGGCGATGACGTTTTTTGTCTATGTGATCGTCAACACGGGCATGGTGACCGGCTTGCTGCCCGTGGTCGGCGTGCCGCTGCCGATGATCAGCTACGGCGGCACATCCATCGTTACGCTGATGGCGGGTTTTGGTATCCTCATGTCGATACAGACGCATCGCAAACTGCTACCGACGTGAAGTGATAGAATCCCTCCGTCCTTATACGAGAGAAGCGCAGCCATGTTGAAAGGGTTCCTGGGAACCGCCCTCACCATCGTCGCCCTGCTCGGTGCGCTCCCCGCCTGCACGACGACGGCATCCGTGCCGCAGTCGAGCGGCTATGCCTCCAATCCGCAAGTGCAGGTATTCATCGACGAGATGGTCGCCCAACACGGTTTCAGCAGAGAGGAGCTGGATAAAATCTTCAGCCAGGCGCAACGCCGCGACGACATCCTGGCACTGATGAGCAAGCCGGTCGAGAAAAAACTGCCCTGGTATGAATACCGGAAAATCTTTCTGACCCAAAGCCGCATTGAGGGAGGAGTGGCATTCTGGAACCAGAACGCGGCGATACTCGATCAGGCGGCAAAGGCCTACGGCGTCGATGCGCAGGTCATCGTGGCCATCATCGGCGTTGAAACCCGCTACGGCGGGAACACGGGACCCTATCGGGTGCTGGACGCCCTCTCGACGCTGGCGTTCGATTATCCGCCGCGCGGCGAGTTCTTCCGCGGCGAACTGGAGCAATACCTGCTGCTGGCGCGCGCGGAACACATCGACCTGCTGAACACCAAGGGCTCCTATGCCGGCGCCATGGGATACGGACAGTTCATACCCAGCAGTTACCAGCGCTTTGCCGTCGATTTCGACCAGGACGGGAAACGCGACCTCTGGGACAGTCCGATGGATATCGTCGGCAGCGTGGCGAACTACCTGCATGTGCATGGCTGGGATCCGGGCGCAGCGGTAACGATCCGGGCCAATGTGACCGGCGACCGTTACGAAAGCGTCATTGAAAAGGGTCTGAAACCGGACACGGCGGTGAAAGAGCTGAGGACGGACGGCATCACGCCGTCAACACCCCTTCCAGACGACACACTGGCCGCGTTACTATCGCTGGAACAGGAGAACGGTCCGGAATATTGGCTGGGATTTAACAACTTCTACGTCATTACCCGTTACAACCACAGCCCGCTTTATGCCATGGCGGTTTATCAGTTGAGCGAGGAAATCCGGCTGGCGCGCGCGCGCATGCAATAGACCTTACGGGGGGAGGGCTATGCAGAACAGGTCAACACCGGCAAGAGTGACGCCACTCCCGCCGCCATTGGCCGTTTGCACCTGCCCGGCGGGCGTCCAGGCCCCCGCGGCACGCGGCGCCGACGCCGTGTTTTCCGGCTCCGCACTGGCCGCCGCATTGTTGATCACCGCGCTGTTCACCGGCTGCAGTTCGCAGAGTTCCAGAGAAACCGGCGACTATGCCCCGTCGGAACCGATCGACATTTCCTGCATCCAGGATGCCGTCCCTCGCGACGAACCGCTCAGCCGCTATGGCAACCCGGTCTCCTATGTCGTTGACGGTCATCGCTACTACACGCTAACCAGCCGCAACGGCCATGTCGAGCGTGGCATCGCTTCCTGGTACGGAACCAAATTCCACGGACAGCGCACCTCCAGCGGCGAGGTCTATGACCTGTACAAGATGACGGCCGCCCACAAGACCCTGCCGCTGCCGACCTATGCCAAGGTAACCAATCTCCAGAACGGCCGTTCCATCATCGTCAAAATCAATGACCGGGGTCCGTTTCATTCTAATCGCATCATTGACCTGTCGTACGCCGCCGCCGCCAAACTCGGCATACTCGAGTACGGCACCGGCCTGGTCGAGGTGGAGGCGATCAATCCGTCGGCGCCGCCCAACCCGGTGCTCGCCGCCCGCAAGCCCGCGGCGGTGGCATTCCAGGCTGCATCACTCTTTCTCCAGGTGGGCGCCTTCAAGAGCAGGGACAACGCCAAACGCCTCGGCAGCAAGCTAGAGGACGCAAAAATCGGCGCCATCCACATCGTGGAGGCATCCAATGCCTCCGGCCGCATCTACCGCGTGCGGATCGGACCGCTCAACTCCGTCGACGAGGCTGACCGGATTACCGGCGACCTGGCATCGCAGGGATACGGCAAAACCCAGGTCGTCATCGACTGAGACCCGCGCGATGGGCGCCGGGCCGTTGCAAATCGTCCGTGACATGCGGACAATGCGCGGTGTACTGATTACCGGAACCTGAACAGGAAGATCATGCCGTATAGACTCATTCGCTTGTTACCCGCCATCCTGCTGCTGTTTGCCGTTTCAAGCCTCCAGGCCGAACCCCTGCCGATCCCCCAGCCGCCGTCAACCGGGGCCAAGGCATTTATCCTGCAGGATTTCGACAGCGGCCGGATCATCGCCGAGCAGGACGCGGACAAGCCGGTCGATCCCGCCAGCATCACCAAGCTGATGACCGCCTATGCGGTCTTCAAGGAGCTGCGCTCGGGGAAAATCTCCCTCAGCGATATGGTCACGATAAGCGAAACGGCGTGGCGCACCCCCGGCTCACGCATGTTCGTCGAGGTCGGCAAGCAGGTCAGCGTGGAGGATCTGCTGCAAGGCATGATCATCCAGTCCGGCAATGACGCCACGGTGGCGCTGGCCGAATACGTCGCCGGCAGCGAGGACGAGCTTTGCCGCCCTGATGAACCGGCATGCCGAGACACTGGGAATGAAGGGCAGCCACTTCATGAATTCCACCGGCCTGACGGACCCCGAGCATCACATGACGGCGCGCGACATCGCCCATCTTGCCGCGACGATCATCCGGGAGTTTCCGGAATACTACAAGTGGTATTCCCAGAAGGAGTTCACCTACAACGACATCACGCAATACAACCGCAACAAGCTGCTGTGGCGCGATGCGACGGTGGACGGCATGAAGACCGGGCACACCGAGTCGGCCGGTTACTGCCTGGTAACCTCGGCCAAGAAGGACGACATGCGCCTGATCAGCGTGGTCCTCGGTACCGCGAGCGAGAACGCGCGCGCCGACGCCAGTCAGGCCCTGCTCAACTACGGCTTCCGTTTCTTCGAGACGCATAAACTGTATGAGGCAGGCAAGCAACTCGCGAGCGCGCGCGTCTGGAAGGGTGAAATCCGACACGGTATCACTCGGTCTCGACAGCCCGCTCTATGCGACCGTGCCGCGTGGCCAGTACAAGGCGCTGGCTGCCTCCATGACCATCAACAACCGGATCATGGCCCCGCTAAGCAAAGGACAGCCACTTGGCGCCGTGCAGGTCCAGTTGGGTGATGCGGTCATCGCCGGACAGAATCTGGTCGCCTTGCAGGGTGTCAACGAAGGTTCCATCTGGCGGCGCATCGTGGATGAGGCCCTGCTCTACTTTGAATAGCGGGGAGCGTCCCGCTCCCGTCACCGCCCGACCCCGCAACCGCCATGTCAACCGCTTACCTGAACGGCGTATTCCTGCCGCTCGACCAGGCCCATGTCTCGGTCATGGATCGCGGTTTTCTGTTCGGCGACGGCGTCTATGAAGTCATCCCCGTCTATGGCGGCAAACTCTTTCGCCTCGCGCATCATCTGAGGCGGCTGCAGAACAGCCTGGACGCGGTGCGTATCGGCAATCCCCTTGCGGGCAAAGACTGGGAATCGATGCTCGCGGAGCTGGTCGCCCGCAACGAGGGACGTGACCAGACCGTCTATCTGCAGGTAACCCGCGGCGTTGCCCCCAGGCGCGACCACGCCTTCCCGGTGGATTGCCGGCCGACGGTATTCGCCATGAGCACGGCGTGTCTGGTCTCGCGCGAGATCGACAATGAACCCGGCGTTACCGCGATCACCCGCCCCGACATCCGCTGGCAGCGCTGCGACATCAAGGCCATCACCCTGCTGGCCAATGTACTGCTGCGCCAGCAGGCCGTCGATGCGAACACGGCCGAGGCCATCCTTATCAAGGAGGGCTACGCCATCGAGGGCGCCGCCAGCAACATCTTCATCGTCGGTAACGGCGCGCTGAAGACACCCCCCAACAGCACCGCCCTGCTGCCGGGCGTGACCCGCGAACTCATTCTGGAACTGGCGAGAGCCAACGGCATTACCTGCCGTGAGGCCGATATCACCGTCGAGGAACTCGCCGGCGCCGATGAAATCTGGCTCACCAGTTCCACCCGTGAAATCTCACCCGTCATCCGCCTCGATGACCGGCCCGTCGGCAGCGGCAAACCCGGTCCCGCGTGGAATCGCATGATCCGGCTTTACCAGGATTACAAGGAAGCGGTACGTCAGGGCATGGCGGCCTGACCGGCTATTGGACCGGTTGGGACGCTGCCAGCCCGATGGCCTACTGCCTGTGACGGTCGCCGAACGCCTATCCAACCGATCCGTTACTCGAATACGACCGTGCGGTTTTCATAGACCAGCAGGTTATGCCGCAGATGATGCCAGACGGCGCGCGCCAGGACGATCTTCTCCAGGTCGCGCCCCTTGCGCACCATGTCCTCGACCGTATCCTTGTGGCTGACCCGCACCACGTCCTGCTCGATGATCGGACCGGCATCCAGTGCGACAGTCACGTAATGGCTAGTGGCGCCGATGATCTTGACGCCGCGATCGTGGGCCGAATGATAGGGACGCGCCCCGGGGAACGCCGGAAGAAAGGAGTGATGGATATTGATGACCCGTTGCGGGTAGTGCGCGATGAAGTCTTCTCCGAGTATCTGCATGTAGCGGGCCAGCACGATGAAATCGACCCGGTACTGCTCCAGCAACTCCAACTGCCTCTGCTCCTGCGCCTGCCTGTTGTCCGGGTTGACGGGCAGATGGACATAATCGATCCCGAGCCGCTCCGCCGCCGGCTGCATGTCGGGATGGTTGCTGATGATCAGCGGGATCTCGACCTGCCATTCACCGGACTCGTAACGCGCCAGCAGGTCGTAGAAGCAATGCGGCTGCCTTGATACGAACAGCGCCATGCGGCGGATCTCGTTCGAGAAGTGCAGGCGCCATTGCATCGAGAAGCGGGCCGCCACCAGCGTTTCAAAGTACTCGCCAATCTTTTCTTTTCCTATCGTGAAACCATCCAGATCCCATTCGATGCGCATGAAGAAGACCTGCCGCTGCGTATCGACATGCTGGTCGAGATAGAGAATATTGCCACCGTTCTTGAAGATGAACTCGGTGATGGAAATTACGATCCCCTTCTGGTCGGGACAGTGGATCAGCAGTATGGCTGAATTCGAGGCGGCTTTGCTCACAGGGGTTTCCTTGTTGATCTAATTCTATTTATCCGAGTCTTGTGGCTAATTATGTTATCCGAACAGGGGAGCTGTAATGACAGTGAAAACGGGGCTAGCCGCCGGCGATGTAATGGTGGCATTAGGGAGGTTAGGTATCATGTAACCCCCTGCGCAGGATCCCGACAGCCAGCCCTTCAATCACCAGCGACTGCTCGCGCAGATCGATCCGAATCGGTCTGTAGTCCGGATTCTCGGGCAGCAGGTGAATAATGGCGCCACGCCGGCGGAAGCGTTTCACCGTCACTTCATCTCCGATGCGCGCCACGACAATCTGGCCGTTCGCGGCCTGCGGTGTGCCCTGCACCGCCAGCAGGTCGCCGTCGAGGATGCCGGCGCCTTTCATACTGTCACCGCGTACACGCAGCAGGAAATCGGCGCGGGGATGGAACACAGCCGGGTCAACCGGGCAGTAATCCTCGATATTTTGTTCGCCAAGCAGGGGAGCGCCCGCCGCGACGCGTCCCACCACCGGCAGACCGCCAATGGCATCGAGAAGCCGGATACCGCGTGAAGAACCCGGCACCAGTTGGACGATACCCTTGCGCTCGAGGGCGCGCAGGTGGTCTTCCGCCGCGTTCGCGGAACGGAAACCGAGGCGGCGGGCAATTTCGGCACGCGTAGGTGGGAAACCCTGTTCAACGATGCAGGTGCGAATCAGTTCCAAGATTTCAGACTGGCGGGGAGTGAGCGTATCCCTGATCATCGCGATGACTGTCTACTTATCCCGTTACTGGGATCATATACAGTTGATCCGAAGATGCAATATCCTCCTGATATATGACAAGTGTTTCACAAACCACGCGGCATCGGATGAATGGCTGGACGGCGATACCCGCCACGGCCACCCGCACACGGCCTGTACCGTCGGTTAAAATCGTTTATCATTGATGGCCTGTTAACCATTGCGCTGGATGGCAGCGCCCCTGCCGACCCGTAGCCTTGAGCTAGATCTGACCAATATGGCCAGAACCAGCCCTGGCTCACGCGGGACGATAGCCCCGATCGGCGCAAACAAACCACCCTGACCGAAGTTCTCGCCATGTCCGCTTCAACGCCGCCTGTCAAACCCCGTCACACCATCGCCGTGCGAGTCGGAAACGTGACCGTCGGCGGTGGCGCGCCGGTTGTAGTGCAGTCCATGACCAATACCGACACCGCCGATGTGGACGCCACCACGCAACAGGTCATCGAGCTTGCGCGCGCCGGTTCCGAACTGGTGCGCATCACCGTCAATTCGGAGGATGCCGCGCGCGCCGTGCCCGCCATCCACGAGAAATTGCTCCAGCGCGGCGAGAACATACCGCTGATCGGCGACTTTCATTTCAACGGACACAAGCTGCTGGCGAATCACCCGGCATGCGCGCAGGCGCTCGCCAAATACCGCATCAACCCGGGCAATGTCGGGCGCGGCAAGAAGCGCGATGAACAGTTTGCCATCCTGATCGAGACGGCCTGCCGCTATGACAAACCGGTACGCATCGGCGTCAACTGGGGAAGCCTCGATCAGACCCTGGTGGCCAGGCTCATGGATGAAAACGCCGCGCGCAGCGAACCCCGGGACTCGCGGCAGATCATCCACGAGGTCATGGTGACCTCGGCCCTGGAGAGCGCGGCCCGAGCCGAAGCCCTCGGGCTGGGACGTGATCACATCATCCTGTCAGCCAAGATGAGCGGGGTACAGGACCTGATTTCAGTCTACCGTGAACTGGCAGCCCGCTGTGACCATGCCCTGCACCTGGGGCTCACCGAGGCCGGCATGGGATCCAAAGGCATCGTGGCTTCGACGGCGGCACTTGCCGTGCTGCTGCAGGACGGCATCGGCGACACCATCCGTATCTCCCTCACGCCGGAACCGGGCGGTGAGCGTGCCCAGGAGGTCATCGTCGCACAGGAATTGCTGCAAGCCATGCAACTGCGGCATTTCACCCCGGCTGTCGTTGCCTGTCCGGGATGCGGCCGCACGACCAGCCATTATTTCCAGCAGCTTGCCCAGGACATTCAGGATCATTTGCGCCGGCAAATGCCGGTGTGGCGCGACCACTATCCCGGCGTGGAGAAAATGACCGTGGCCATCATGGGCTGCGTAGTCAACGGCCCCGGTGAAAGCAAGCACGCCAACATCGGCATCAGCCTACCGGGTACCGGTGAGATACCGGTCGCGCCGGTCTATGTGGATGGGGAAAAGACCGTCACGCTCAAGGGCGATACGATCACCAGGGACTTCAAGAAGCTGTTGGATGATTATGTGCAGCGTCACTATGGTCGTCGGACGTCGGGATAATAAATATTTCCTACCTAGACCTAGAGACAAGACAGTGGTCGTTTACTGTCTGCACGGCCCGCGCGCCGGCATCGGTAAATTTGCCCTGCAACGGGCAGGATTCACGAAGGTGCTGTACCTTTCAACCTGGTCAGATAACACGAGATTTCGGCCCGAAAGCGAGCTCTCAATGGAATATATGCTGCTTCGGAACCGGGGCTACCGGGATAGGCAACTCCACATTCCGGGTTTCAGCGGGTGTGATGATCGGTTCCAGCATTACCGGGCTGTAGCTGTAGGGTAAGGCCAGATAACCACCGGCTCTGAATCCACCGTAAGGCGGTGGTACGGGATAATAACCGTCCCTGTGCCTGTTCCCCCCGCCCATGGAGAAACAGAAGAAGGCCTGCAGGGTTGAGGTCCACAGCGCTGATGACAATACCAGCAACACAATCGACCGCCTGCGTACCTGTTTCTTCATCTCTCTACGCTTCTACAGCAACTGGTAGGTAACCTCGTCGGACAGTCCCAGCATCTCGCTCACGATCTCCAATCCCTCCTGTACGAAGGCATCCAGTTCCCCCCATGCCGGGGATGTCGCGATCACCGCGGCGCCATCCTGCATGAACATACGCATAGTATAGTCGGTTTGCGGGCCCGTCTTGCCGGCCTTCTCCGCTGTCAGATAGAGCCCGGGGGCCGGATCCGCTCCCTTCACCACGGCCATGATATAGCGATAGTCGATACCGTCACTGCTTTCGATATCTCCCAGCACCACAACGGTGAATTCACCGTATTTGTAACGGCGCTTGGGTATGGCGGTCCGAATCCCTGGCTTGTTCATACTCTGCTGGCCCCGGGCTATAATTAGTCTAACCGCCGATCATTGCGGAATTCTGCGGCGATATCACCAGCTACAAGCTGGTGCGCCGCCGCCAACGAGAATAGCCCCTGCGAACATCACGACATGGCCGCGCTCACGCAAGGGATCCGTGGCCTATGTCTGTGCAGGGGGAAGCTCGATACTTGCCAGTAACGTTGATAAACCGTCTTTGTTTCCCGTGATCCAACTTTGTCAGGTCATCGTTGAAATCAATTATTGATGTCTCTCGCCTGGTAAGCGTCAATCTTTCCGCTCGGATTCGCGCCAGGCAAAGGAGCAGTCGAGGTGGGTGCGGACGGTGATGAGACCACTCAATCCGCCCTCCACCATGATGTCCAGCGGCCGGCGACTGCGCAGTCGTTTGCAGGGCTGCTTCAGCCACATGACACCGATATTGGAGTTGCGGGGAAAGGTGGTGCGCAGCGCATCGGCAATACCCAACAGGTGTTCGACCCGTTGCATCACCGCCGGCACATCCGGCAGCGGGGTATCTTCATGATAGCGGCGCAGCATCCTAGTCGGAGTTCCTTCCGGTAACGCCAAGATGTTCACCTGGTCGGAAGCCTTGATGCCCCATTCATCCAGCATGGTGACGACCATGCGGCCCAGATGACCCCGGTCTTCTGATGTGAGTGCTGACATGCTCCCTGGACCACCTTTGATTAATCTAGACCTACATCGGCAAGTTACATTCTAGCAGGTCACTCCCGTCGAGACGTAAACATTTCCCAGTATCCACAAGGAAAATCAGACACATAACCCTTCAATCTGTCCGCCTATCGATGATGGTTGTGGCGGGTAACATGTCGCGTAGTGGTTTTCATCCGTAGACATTGCCTTAGTATTGATGTTATGTCGTCAATCACATTACTGATTTTCATCTGCCTGCTGGTCTGGTTTTGGCTGGTGAGTCTGAAGTGCCGCGATATTGCCATCCAAATCGCACGGGCTTCCTGCAGGCGGCAGGGACTGCAATTGCTCGACGGGACCGTCTCGCTGCAGGCTATCAGGCCCTATTACCGCGACAGTGGTGATTATGGACTGAAGCGCACCTACACCTTTGACTATAGTGAAGACGGCATCTCGCGACAAACCGGATGCGTGGTGCTGTACAACAACCGGGTCGTCAGTATTGTTCTGGAAAGCGGCTAGGAATGGCTAACACCATTGCACGTCCTAAGCCCGAACATGAATGCGAAGGCGGGCCGTTCCGGTACGTCTCTTCACCCATGTATGACAAAGCGCACATACTGTCCACCGGCTATTTTCAGAATGAAGTGTTGATATGGGATATGATAGTCAGAACCCGGCAACCCCGGGTTGGCCTCGATGGTGCAACGACTCGATATGCTCACACAACTTACAGCCATAATCACGAAATGGGGATACAAGCGCCTGCACCGCGGCCGCCATGAATACGGTGAACCTGGAGCCCGTAATAATGACGTTGTTATACTAGTCATAAGTTTCATATTCTCACCGACCATAATTACCGGACCCTTGCCATGCCCTACTACATTTACAAGATCATCCCTGGAGAAACGGCGATTGCCCGGTCGCTTGAATTCACTGGGCAACATGAAAACTACCGAGAAGCAAAAAACGAGGTCAAGGCATTGCGCACGACCCAATCCAAGGACGCCGACTTTATCTACAAAATCATCTTCGCCGACAACCAGCCCGAGGCGGAACAGCGCCTGCTCGAACACCGGGAAAAGCCGATACTCAAGGAATGGGAAATCTAACAGCCATGGCCTCGTTGCCCGGGATCATCCAGCGCCACTTCATGCCGTGACATAAATCGTGGAAGAACAGGAATACCGGACAACCTACCAGGCGCTTAACCAGCGCCGCTGTATATTTGAAAAGGCGATCGGCTCGCGACGCTGCGGCTGTGTACTATCCGCACGCTTCAATCTTGCGGACCGTGAAGGCGTAGCCTGCAAGTCGGACGAGGGCAATGCCCTGTGTATCGAGTTGCTCGATGCCATGCGCCGCAATGCGCGCTTCTCCCTGCATCTCACCCATGCCGACGGACCACTGCCTCACGCCAAGGAAATCAGAGTGCAGATCGGGGGATTGCTGGGACTGCAAAAGCTGCTGCATCTTGACAGGGCGCAAGATAGTACGGTTGGCAACATCCATGGTCTGGCATGTGAGGCGCTTGAACGGTATGCGCAAATCGAAAACCTGCCCTATGACCAGATCGTGCAGGCCATCGCCAGTTTCGAGGGACGCAGGAAACGCATGTCGCCCCGTCAAATGAGTTATTGGTTCCATCATCCCCTTACCGCATGAGATTCGCATCACAGACCCAGCGCGGCCATCGTGCTTTGATGTAAGCACTGTCAAATGTGATGGTCTTTCGACATGTACAGGACTCTGGTCACTGTCATTCCCCTTCTCCTTGCAGCAACCATCTACGCCGCTGACCCGTCCCCGGGCGGCAATCCCTTGGCACGCGCACAATTCACCACCGCCATTGAGGACCAGGAGCCGGTGGATAATCTGACCGAACTCAATGGGTCGATAGAGCGGATTTTCTGCTTTACCGAATTCAGGAACCTCCCAGGCCAGGTCGTAACACACAGATGGGAATACAGAGGCGAGGTGGTAAGCGAGGCTCGGTTCCATGTCGATGGTCCGCGCTCTCGTGTCTGGTCAAGCAAGGTCCTGACACCGGATCGGCCCGGATCCTGGACCGTGGTTATCATGGCTGCAACACGGTAAAATCCTTGCCGAGAAAACGCTTGATTACAATCTCGAGGAACCGGTCTTCTAGCCCGAATTCTTCACCGCCGAGGCGCCAAGGATTTCAAAAACAGAACACCGTGAGAATACCCGGTGTGGCTCCCATAAAAACCGGGCATTCATGTGTACGTTCCGCGACTGATTCTTGTGTCATCGGCCCTGCAGAATTATGGAGTCATGCACTACTGGGGAGAGTGTCTGGATATCGGCGCCATTAATCGTCGAATACCGGCGTACCTGGAAATAAACCGTCTTCGTGCCGACCTCCGGACTGAGTACAAAAACGGGATCGGCGCTATACGTCAGCCACGGGGCTGTGGAAATATCCGGGTCCTCGCTGGCCCGGAATTGATTCGGACGCCCGCTCACAGCATGATTAAGATGCACCTGCCTGTCTGACGACACGGCGGCGCCATTGTTGATGCTGAAATTACCGATCCGCAGACCGCCTGTGTCCGTCATGGCGCGGCTGCCGGTTGCCGTACACAGCGGACCCCCGCCACCGGTCGGCAGTGATATAACCAGCAGGCGTTCGATAGTAGAGGTCACCAGAGATTGCTGTTCCCCCTTGTAACCGGATTTCGAGGCGGTAATAAGCAGAGGTGTGCGGGGAACGTCGGCAAAAACCGCGTAACCCTCCCCGTCGGTCTGGTCAGCTCCGAACTGCATGATGTTTGCCGGCGTCCCCAGGCAGACCGATACCCCTGAAAGCGGTTGATTGCCGCCCCGTTCGAAGACGCGCACCCTGAACTCCGAGGCCGATACCGGGGGTGGCATCGCGGTACGCCAGCAGAAATAACGCAAGGAGGGCCATCCACCCACCCCTAGCCAGCGAAGTTCCGGTCCTGCTGCCGTATCGCGGAACCGGAATAGTACAGTAAGCATGCCTCATCTCTGGCTATCTCCTTGTGAGTTAGGATCGATGGTCATCAGGTTAAACCACTCTAAACACGTTTTGAATCAGGCGTCAATGCCTGATGCCTCTCGCGCCGCCACTTCCTCAAGACATGATCTCAGTTCCTGCACTTCGATGGGAAATGCGATCGCGGCATGCACCGGCAAGCGTGCGCACAGTTTTTCAAACTGGGGCAAATACTCCCTGTCGTAGAACACAATGACTTTCGTCTCCGGCAATCGCTGCACCACGGCCAGCAGTGATTCCAGACTGCTCGTGCGATCGCGGAAATCAGACTGAAAATTGAATTCCGCCACGATCACCGCCGGTTTCGTCTTCTTGAGAAATCCGATGGCCTTGCGCATGGAATTTTCCACCGCTACCACATACCCGAGTTCCTCATAGAGCGGAGCGAAGTTCGGATAGCCGCCGAGTTCCACGATCGAGAACAGGAGTTTTTTTGCCGGCTTTCCCATAGGGTATCGATGATATGGCGCGTTTATCCTGAATGAAGACCAGGGTGTCCGGCGGGTTCAGGTGACCGCAGCGATCATGGCGGGAGTGTCGAGAATGAATGTTCACGATTTTACGGCGCTCCCTATGGGTTTGCGGTGGTTGCCGCTGGCTATGATGCTGGTCGCCTGCCGCCTAAGACAGGCGAGCAGCTCATTTCCCTAAAAATCCTAACAGGGAGGCGGCTCCTTCTGACCGGTCCCCGGGTTCTCGTCTCGATTAGACCAAACAACTATTCCGACATCAGGTCATCAAGGTTTGTGCGACAAAGCACGGAGCGCATGGTCCCGATCAGTTCCAGCAACTGGTCATTCCTGACGCGGTAATAGATCCGATTGGCATCACGCCTGGATGACACTATATTCTTATTGCGAAGCTGATCCAGGTGTTGCGATACATTGCTTTGAGAGGTGCCGATTTTCTCGACGATCTCGCCAACGGACATCTCCTTGTTACCCAGTGTACACAGGATTTTCCACCGTAATGGATGCCCCATCGCCTTGAGGGCATCCGCGGTCAGCGTGATATCCTCTTCAGGTGCCTGATCTGGTTCTAAATCTTCCATCGGGTGCTCCACACGTAATCCTTCGCAAAGTGTACCGGGCACAACCCGGGTTGCAAGCACATTGTCATAGCCGTTTCAGGTCCCGGGCGGGTTCATCGCCAACACGCGTATAGCCCGTCATATCCTTGGCAATGCAGATGATATCAGTAATTTCGCCGGCGTCGTTCATAATCGCAGTCCTCGAGAACAGGATAGGCACCCGTCGCTGGTCCCTGGCGATGAAACTGGCATCGATCCGGCTGATGGTTCCGGTGCGTATCAACGCTTCAAGCCAAGTCCCCATGAAGGCCTTGGCCTGTTCCTGCTCTTCCTCTTCAAATACATCGCCGATCAACATGCCTACCAGGTCGCCTTCACCATAACCTAGCATGCGGCAGGCGGCAGGATTCGCGGCCTTGATCTTGCCCGATGGTTCCAATAGCAGCAGCGCCTCGCCCATATGACTGATGACATTTTCCAGGTAATGCTTGGCAAGCTGCAATTCCCGGGTGCGCTCCGCCACCAACCCCTCCAGCCGGCGGTTCATCTCGCGCTCTTTTTCAATCAGCCGCAGATAGGTGCTGATCTTGTTGATCAACTGGTTGTCGTCGATCGGCTTGAGCAGATAGTCCGCCGCACCGACCACATAGCCTTTCTTCTGGAATTCGTCCGTTTTATACGCCGCGGTCAGAAAGATGATCGGGATATCCTTCGTTCTCTGCCGGACCTTGAGCATGGAGGCCGTCTGGAATCCGTCCATCTCGGGCATCTGGACATCGAGAATAATCAGGTCGATGCGGGGATCATTCAGCGCGCTGTCGATTGCAGCCTGTCCAGATGATGCCTGGAGCACCTCGACATCCATATGTTTATTGATGAGGGCACGCAGGGTGTACAGATTGTTTTCATTGTCATCGACTATCAGCACACGGAATCCGGCATAACGCGTCATTACTCACCCCCGTCGTTTCTTTTGGCCAGGTAATTGTCCAGCATTGTTTTCAGATCCTGCGGATCGACCGGCTTGATGAGACAGTCGTTCGCACCGGCTTCCAGGCTGTTGCGGCGGTCATCGCCACCGGCACGCGCCGTTAATGCGATCACCGGCAGATGCGCGAATCTCGGCCTGACTCCGGATTCGCCGGGTGACTTCATTGCCGTCCAGTTCCGGCATCATAATATCCATCAGCACGAGATCAAAATCACCCCCAGTCTCCAGCGTCTCCAGCGCCTCATGGCCGTCACCGGCCGCCATGACCGTAATCCCCCAGCGCTCCAGCAGCGGGGTAAGCGCCAGCAGGTTTCTCATGTCATCATCAACCAGCAGCACACGGGTGCCCGGGTAATCCGCCTCGGGAATGGCCGCCGCTGATGTCTTGTCCTGGGTACTGCCCGCAAGCCGGTGGTTCATATTTCTCAACCTCATGACGTTCCGGCATGGTTTCCGGCAGCAGCAAGGTAAATGTCGCGCCCGCCCCCGGCTGGCTCTCGACCTGGATTTCACCGCCCATGAGGCGAGGCCAGCTCACGACTGATGGTCAATCCAAGTCCGGTACCGCCGAAACGGCGGCTGGTTGAACCATCTGCCTGCTTGAATGCTTGAAATATTATTTCCTGCTTGTCAGCGGGTATCCCGATACCCGTATCAGTCACCCGGATACACACGGCATATTTGCCATCCATCGCGTCGGTGGCGGATAGCAACCGCACCGAGACACCCGCCCTCGCGGGTAAATTTCACCGCATTGGAAAGGAAGTTGATCAGGATCCGCCTGAGCTTTTCCCTGTCGGTTTGAATGAACTGGGGCGCGCCGGCATCGATCTCAAGCGCCAGACTCAGCCCTTTTTCGTCATATTGTGGCTTGAGCAGTTCAAGAACGCCTTCCAGCACCGCGCGCAGGTTCACGCGTTCACGCATCAATGTCATCTGACGCGCTTCGATCCGCGACAGGTCGAGGATATTGTCTATCAGCGCCTTGAGGTCGGTTCCGGCATCATGGATCACCTGCGCCTGCTTGGTGTCTTCGGCGGCGTTCCTTCCCTTGTTGGTGTCGGCGAGCATTTTCGACAGCAGCAGGATTGAATTCAGCGGAGTACGCAGCTCATGACTGACATTGGCAAGAAATTCCGACTTGAAGCGGTTTGTTTCCTCGAGTTCACGGGCATAATCGTGCAGCGCCCTGCTGTGTTCCGCATTCGTCTCGGCCAGACGGGTAAGGTTCTCACCCAATGCACGAAGTTCCTCTGGGCGCCGCCACGTAAAATGAACGACCTCATTATACTCCATGACCCGTGATATCCCTTCGGTCAGTTCACGCCCCAGGCGTTCGGCTCGCAAAGCAATCAGGCGCGCGATAACCAGAACGACGGCCAGCAGTCCGAGTACGATGGTTACCACGCGGAACTCGATCGCATTACGCAGTTTTACAATCGGCGAGGGATCGACACTGCGGCCAACCCACAATGGCCCTGATTTCTCGGTGACGAAACAGCGGCACCCAGAGAACCTGCTGGCCCCTGTATTCCCAGAGTCCCAGTTCCCCCTTGGCGAAAAGATCTTGCAGCTCCAGGGAAATCCTTGAATGCATTGGAAGTCTCCGGCTGACTGTCACCGACATGGAGATAACGGCCATCACTGAACGCCCAGTAAATACCGCGATAGGCACTGGCCAGTCCGCCCACGTCCAGATATACGATGACCACGCCGCGTTTATCTTCGAAATGCACTGTTTCGGAAGAAAACATCGTGACGATCGGACTGACGAAACCGAGCTGCATGAACTTATTCGGCGCCGCATCGCCGGCAGCGCTGTCGAACACGATCGGCCCCGTCAACACGGATCCCGGTCGCAGCTTCTGTCCGGCCTTGATAAATTCCGGATTCTGATAAGCCGCCGTCCCGTCGCGCGGTTCGATCCGGCCCGAGGCATTGTCACGCTCCAGCCAGTATTCAACCTTGCCGGTATCGTTAATGAACAGTACCCGGATAACATCGAGCTGATCGAACAGTACCTCGTTGATCCAGTCCACATAGCCGGAGCGAGCTGACTTGATATCAATGTCGCCGTCCTTTTTCGTCTCCTTGTCGGAAGCAGCATAGCCGGGCTCGGGGAATTTGGCCAGCAGGCGTACCGTTTCATGGCGCCGGGCAAGATGCTGGTCAAGATCACTGAAGCCAGCCCTGAGATTCTGCAAATACGCCTTGTGATAAAGTGATTCGATACGTTCAAAAACCAGCGGTACATTGATGACTACCGCCGCAAACAGGGGTACCAGACCGAACAGGAACAGGAACAGAAAGATCTGGGAGCGGAGTTTCATGCAATGAAATTCCCGATTACATCAGCATGGAATCAGAACGGGGCGTGACGGACCGTTTGCCCGTGCCAGCTTGAGGCCACTGTATCATGTGCACATGTCATCTGTTTACTCACTCCCCCAAGCAATCGACCCTTGGCACTGCGCCCGACGTCAGTCAAGGTAGCGGGACTGCCATTCGAGATATTTGTTGTGGACGAATTCGGCATAGGTCTCCTTGTCGGTAAATGCCGGCCGGGTCGATCGCGTCATAGACGTAATAGTTCGCACGGCTATTCTGTGTCCTCATCATGTGCCAGAGTTTGTGCAGCAGGGTTTGGGGTGCCCGCCACTCGAAATCGTCCTGGGACTCATAATGAAGAAACACTGGGAGTATGGGTATCCCCGTGCGCAATGAGATGTCAAACGCGCCATAGCGGAATGATTCAAAGATGCGGCGTCCCTTGCAGCCACCCTCGGGATACAAGGCAATATTTTTTCCCTGACGCAGTTCCGCTCTCTATCAGTGCGGCGGCCGCATTGCGTGATTCACGCGATTCACGGTGGACATATAACGTGCCGGATGCGCAACTGATGCGCCCGACCAGCCACCAGTCGCCTGACCTCGATCTTGGCCAGCGAATGAACCGGGAACAATGCCGGTATACCGATGTCTTCAAACGCGGACGGATGATTGGCGATCAGAATATAGTGCTTCGGTAAGGCACGGGTATTTTTCTGGTGCAGCCGCAGATCCACGCCCAGCGCACGCGCAAAGCTGCGACACCAGAAGCGAAACAGAGAATAGTAAAAGGGACGCAACACGCCGGGCAGAAAGACAACAGGTACAGGATCAGTGTGAAGATCGCCAACTCCACCCAGGCAATGACCCGCCATAACAACAAGGCAATCAATCGGACCACCAAGCCACCTCCTCTACGGCCCGGATCAGCCTCCGGCCATTGTGCATACTTTCATTTATAACTCAATTAATTACGATTATCCAATAGGCTGGCGCCGGAACAGCTCAACGAGATTCACATCAGAAAAACCATTCCGTGCTATTCATCGGCCGGTGACTTTTTTATCAGGACTCTAACCCACTCGCCAGACGATTTCACAACCTGCTGACGCTGGTTTGATTATCAGGAGCAATGGGCAAACCACCAAAGATATCGGCTAAAACCAGGATAACGGAATTTCTCCGGAAATAGAACATGGCGGACTCCGTCCCGCTCATGATCACGGAAATATCACGACTATCGACCAGAAGGGAACAGAGAAGGAATTGACAAATCCCGGTTCAAAATATACGCCGCAGAACCCGTAGTGCGATTCCGCCAGGGTCATACCGGCAATACGAAAGGGAGAGTATCATCCCGAAGGTTATTAATGCGCGATACCCGTAAAACACGGGGCGCGAACGAGGCTATTTCATGTTGGCAAGCAAATTTACGATGACGCTTCCGTCCAGCATTTCGAGTTCATGCTGGGTTCCGATCGCTATGCGGGATGATTTGCCGCGCAATGCAGGGACATTATTCATATCCTGGCTATAGCCAGGCACGACATAATCACCGGACATGACCGTTGTCTCACTACGGACGATGGAGAAATACTGTATAGCCGGGTGGGGTTCGATTGTTCAACCAGAACAGCAAAGCTACCCGGGCGGGGCCGTACCAGATCCACATACAGACTGCGTGACCTCCTGGCGGTATCGTAGGCTTCACCGCCGAAGAAATCCGTGACTATCGAGAAAGGAAACGGGATATCCGTTGCATCCAGCGCCTGTTCGGCACGATAGGTTCCAAGATGCGGACTGGCGATGGTGATCAGCGCCTTGACGTTTTTTGCGCCACCACGCACCAGCGCGGCACGTGCGACCACTCCGCCGGCAGAGTGACCGACCAGGACAACCGGCTCACCAGGATTTGTCTGGTTGATGGCTTGCAGGATCTGCCGCAACTGGTAAGCCTGTATCAGCATCGGTGCTTCCGATGGCAGGTCGACGACATAGACCTTATGCCGGGCTTCGCGACCCGGTGCCGGGATCAACTGCTATTCCCGCACGGCCCGCGGCAAAAACACCGGCACGACGCCAACCGGCGCGATCCAGCACGGCGGTGATACCGCTGGCATCCCAGGATTGTGCCCCGCTCAAATAGCCGTGAACCAATACCAGTACGTCTGCGCGCGGCGCAGATGTGTACAAGCCCGCCTAGGAGTAACAGAAATGCAAGCATGGCCTTTTTCATTGCTATGCCTCGTCAATCCGATGAATTTCCGACACTGGAAATGAAAAACGGGGGTGGCTCAATGAGCCGCCCCCGTTTTATTCGCGGCGAGTAAGGATTACTTACTTGCTTTCAGTGGCCTGAGGGGCAGCCGCCGGAGGAGCATACCCAGGAGCGCCGTAAGGAGCACCATAAGGAGCGCCAGTACGGAGCGCCGTAGCCGTACGGAGCGCCATAACCATAGGGGCCATAACCGCCATAGCCATAACCATAGCCGTTACCATAGCCACGGCCGTAACCACGACCAATAACCATGACCGCCACCGCTGAAGCTCATGTTGAAATCGCCGGAACCGTCGCCCCAACCATCACCCCAGCCATCACCATAACCGCTATCACCCCACGGACCCCAGCCCCCCCAGGCGAAAGCTGAGGCAGAAGCAACTGCCAGCGTGGCAGCAGAAACAATAGTCGCAATCTTTTTCATGATCGAATCTCCAGTTGGATAAGTGAACGTACAAATCAAAGAGTCTGTTAAGGACAGCAAGTATAGTATAAGAATACTACTTAAATAAGCAAGCATTAATTTTATTATTTACCAACCTATCCTGACATCTTACTATAACAAGCGGTTATCGAATTACTCTCAAATCATTCGTGTAGCCTGATGCCTTTGTGCAACCACCTGATGCTGTGCGGTTGGTTGATTAAATGTTCTGTAACGACCCTGGCAACACCCTTATGGCACCCGTGGGTCTTTAAATGAATTTCCTGTTTGATTTATATAGTTGTGATGTACATGCCAATCTCGTGAAGCGGCGATGCACAATGTCTGATTGCTGGCAAACAGAATATTTAAAAAAATTATCTGGCGAGTTTCGAATATATAAAAATTACCCATTATCTATATACACGTGTTATCAGCTGCCTACAGTTTTCCCCTCATCCAGAATAAAAAATCGCGTCAATCTATTGTGGTTGACAGGATTCGCGGATAGAGGCGTAATCGTATTCGTCATTGGTCCTGTCTTGTTTGGAGGAACGATCACCTTGGAAAACATTACTCTTGATGTTCACGAGTTGGCGTGTCTGGACAAGATTGAACAGGCGCAGCGCTTCGAAGAAGTGCACCGCCAGATCGATGAGCTCCAACGCGCTGCATCCAACGACCCACGCTTTCGGAAATGGGCCGAACAACAACGGCAGTACATAACGGATATGCAGCAAATGATATTCGAAGGTTAGCCCAACAAACCTCCTTTTACCCCCGCTGCCACAGCGGGTTTTTTTTGCCTGCTTCCAGCGGGAACGCACGGTGTCCGGATTACATCAAGCCAGTTACAGGTTACTCTAGACAGTCACTTGGTCTGATGCCTGATAATTCACCGTGCGCACTCACATCGTCATTGAACTCACGCTGCTGCTGGTACTCACCAACGGGGCGCCGGTACTTGCCAGTCTGTTATTGCGGCAGTGCCTCAATCAGCCGCTCGACGGTAACTTGCGCTTCATCGACGGGCGACCATTACTGGGCCCGGCCAAGACTATCCGCGGGATAATTAGCGCCCTACTGTTGACCGCCCTGATGGCACCCCTATTCGAGTCTGTCGGCCGGCCAGGGTGCGCTCTTCGCACTGCTGGCGATGTGCGGAGACTTGGTTTCGAGTTTTATCAAGCGCCGTCTCGGAATTGCGAGCAGTCACTCGGCGCCACTGCTCGACCAATTGCCCGAGACACTGTTGCCGTTAGGGGTGATGCATCCCGTGTTGGGGGAAACGGTCCAGGAAGCCTGTATAGTCCTGCTCGTTTTCGTGGCAATCGATTGGCTGAGTTCCAGACTGCGTGAGACCGTCAGTGGCGGTGCAGGTGATGCAGGGTGATCTCCGGCGGGCAATTGAGCCTGACATCGACGATACAGGAGCCGGAACCCGCGGACGTATAGCCGTGCAGACTGTTGTAGGACCATGCTCCGTTGCAGTACGCGCGCGGGCAACGTGCATTGCATATCAGGGGTAAACCACCCGGCAGGCAGATCTGGCCACCATGGGTATGTCCGCACAGCATGATGTCAAAATCAGCATGAGCCGCATGCCGGTAAATTTCCGGTGAATGCGCCAGCAGGATCGAAATCATGCCCGGGGGAATGGTATCCGCTGCCTTCTCCAGATTATCGGCCTGGTAATAATGTGGGTCGTCTATACCGGCAAGAATAATACCGTCAGCTCCACGCACTATGGCCACATGTTCATTCAGCAACATGCGAATACCCATCGCTTCCAGTTCGGGGACCATCCGGATGGTGTCATGATTGCCCAGCACACCATAGACCTCCCCCTGCAGGTGCGTGCGTATCAACCGCATGCCATCCATGGCGGCGTCATGGGGACCAAAGGTTTTCGCCCGGAAATCACCGGTCAGCACACACAGGTCGTACTGTACCCTGCGCACCGCTTCGATGAGCGCATGCGGAAAATCCGGCGCCATGTCCAGATGCGGGTCCGATATCTGCAGAATAGTAAAACCTTCAAAGACTTTTGGCAGGTTTGCGACTTTAATACGGTTATGTCGTATCTCGATCCGGCGCGCATTGCGCCTGCCGCGCCCATGTAACATGAACAGGCGCAGACTGTTTCTGATAATGGAATGGACGGAATACCAGTTCTCGATGTGGAAGAAATTGCGCCCCTGTCCAAAGATTCTTTGTTCGTAGTCCTGTTCTATACCAAGCCGTTGCTGAAGGTGGATCTTGCCAACCCGCTTCAGCAGCAGTTCATGGGTGGTTTTGTCGTTAGTGTATGAGATCATTAAATCACAGGATATTAACAAAGAGGCGCCATTCCCTGTTTACGGGAACCGCTGCGATACAGTACAGAATATGTCGACACAGCATAGAAGCCGTGAGCTTGCATGCTGCGGCACGTCCCCGTCAAGCCGGTTACCGGGTAATGGGCCCATACCCTGGGCAACACACGACCTCAATGCGCGATAACTGCACCGGATAGATCTGCCAGTGGCTGACCCAGTGCTGCTTGTCAAACAGCGGACTGAATGAACGGCCTGCGAAGCGCGTCAGACATCAACCACAAACGGACAAACTTCCACGCGGGAGACGGTTCACAAGACCGGAAAATCCCATAAACACGGCTGATAATGCTATTCGACGACAGGTTCTTCCATGGGGCCGGTTTACCCGCACGTGTACGTAAACCTTGGCATAGTAACGAACACCGCGTCAACAAAACGACGATAGTCGACTGAATATCGGCAGATCCGCGCCACTAGCGCCGCTCCGATGGCGATGCGCGCGGCAGACACTTCACCTCAAGGAAGGCGCATGATGCAACAAACGGCGATAACCTGACCGCGGGAAGAGACTATTGGTTCTTCATGATTGCCGGCCATCGCTACACTGGGGATTATCTGGTAACCAGTTTGTAATTGATGGCGGAAAGGTATGACGCTTCGGATTTAAGATCGACCCTGGTCAAGGGATGGTAGTCCAGCCACTCATGCGGGACATTCAGTGTGATGGGACCAGCGAGAGGGCATATCGGCACGACCCCGGTTAAGAGTCACCGAAATGCGCAACAGTATCGCCAGCCGTATGGCCTGCTGCCGCCAGCGTTCGGGCAGTACCTTCATTTCGGCAATGGGAAATTTGCGCCGGTGGGCTCGCACCAGCACGGCCAGCAGCTGTTTTTCCTGCTGCGTAAACCCCGCCATATTGGCATTGCTTATGATATAGGCGCCGTGCTTGTGGTACTGGTCATAAGCAACCATCATTCCACATTCGTGCAACTGCGCCGCCCATCCCAGCATTTGAGCCAGTTCCTCATCCTGCAGGTTCCAACCCTCTTTGACAGAATCCAGCAGCCTCAGCGCGGTATCCCGCACCCGTCCCGCCTGGGCCTCATCCGCAGCACAGCGCACCGAGAGGGCCTGGACACCGCGATCACGCACATCCTGATGCTGGATACGCCCGACAAGATCATACAACAGGCCTTCCCGAAGCGCGCCCGCGGCAACCTGCATGGATTCTATGTTCAGTGTACTGAACACAGCCCTCAGTATGGCGATACCGCCAGGCAGAACCGGTTTCCGAGTTTCGCTGAGACCCTTGAGTTCAAGGGCTTCAATGTGTCCCTGCATCGATCAATGCCTTTCTCAGCTTTTTCAGGGCAGCCCAGGTGATTCTTCCTCCGTCTTCACACCACCCGCAGGCATGGGCTATGCCCGCTGCCGCCTTGATGGTACCCGACGCACCAATCGCCGCATCCCAGCGGGCGGAGCGGTACGATGTCTCCACGGGTTCAAGTTCCTGCTTGGCGGCGGTTTCGGCTTCCGACATCGCCTTGGCGGTAATCACCCCGGCGGGGAAGTAGCGCTGGCTCATGTTCACGCAGCCCATATAAAAACTGTTCATGTGCAGCGCTTCCAGTTGCTGGCCGATTATCAGCTCCGTACTGCCGCCGCCGATGTCGACCACAAGACGGCGTTCGCTGTCGTTGCTGAGCGAATGCGCGACACCCAGATAAATCAGGCGCGCTTCCTCAATGCCTGAGATGACATCGATGGGGTGACCCAGTGCCTTTTCGGCCTGGGCCAGGAAACCAACGGTATTATCCGCCGCGCGGAAAGTATTGGTGCCAACGGCGCGAACGTTCTCGGAATCGAGTTCACGCAAGCGTTGACCGAACCGGCGCAGCGTGGCGAGTGCCCGCCACTGTGCCTCGAGTGACAATTCATGCCGTTCATCCAAACCTTCGGCAAGCCGGACCGGCTCCCGCAGGCGGTCGATGACGCACAGCGTGCCGTTCTCTAGGCGAGAAACGATCATGTGAAAGCTGTTGGAACCAAGGTCTACCGCTGCTACGACCCTGGAGGGCGTCTTGCTTGCAACTGGCTTGTCTGGGTTGCCGGGCAAAACAGGCTCCTATCAGCGTAGAGGAAGAGGGATTAGGTAAGGTTTCTGGTATCAACTGTATTGAGGTCTAGCGCAATCCAGCGCATCTGACTTTTCGCTTCACCAGCCGAACTGTACAGTCACTCACTCACCATGACAATAAAATGCACTTCTTATCCTGCGTTGTACTGACGTGAACGTGGAAGTTGTTCAGTACGTCTTCGCTGGCGTTTCCTCCCGAGGAATTGCCATGCACTGTAGAATGACAAAGAAATCTCCAAATCAAAATTTACTCTGATTGCAAGAGAACTTCTACGCGATCCACCTTCTGGTAACCGCGTGGTAATTTTCGTCCCCTATGCCCGCGCTCTCCAGCGAATTCGCCCAGCACTTCCGTCTTCATCGTCTTGTGTTGTTTGCCTGCATGAATTGTGAGCTGTTCTCCACCCTTTATACATGCAAGCGCAGCCACGAATTCCTCGCGGTTTTTAAGTTTCGCCGATGGAATATTGATTATCTTGTTACCCTTCCCACGTGATAACTGCGGAAGATCGGCAGCCGGTATTACCAGCATATAACCGTCAGTGGTCACCGCTACAATCCGGTTCTCCTCAAGATTTCTGACCGGTACCGGTGGCAGTATTCTGGAACCTACAGGGGCTGATAGCACCGCCTTGCCCGACTTGTTACGCGTATACAGATCGCCGAGACGCGTGATAAATCCATACCCTGAATCACTGCCCAGCAGATACAAGCTGTCCGGATCGCCCGCCATTACGCCGACGAAGCGCGCACCATCCTCGGGTTTGAGGCGACCGGTCAACGGTTCACCCTGTCCCCGCGCGGATGGCAGCGAATGCGCGGGCACGGCATAGGTACGGCCGGTAGAATCAAGAAATACCGCCAACTGATTGCTGCGACAGCGGGCCGCCGATGCAAACTCGTCGCCGGATTTGTAATTCATTTCCGCCGGGTCGATATCATGTCCTTTTGCGACGCGCACCCAGCCATTACTCGATAACACCACGGTTACCGGCTCACTCGCCACCAGCGCTGTTTCGTCCATGGCCTGGGCGGCCGCGCGCTCCACCAGACGGGAACGGCGCTCATCGCCGAACTTCTCTGCATCGCTTTGGATCTCTTTCTTGATGAGGGTCCTCAGCCGCTGCCCGGAGCCAAGTATTTTGGCTATTGAATCACGTTCACTGGCCAGTTCCTCCTGCTCCGCCTTGATCTTCATCTCTTCCAGACGGGCAAGTTGCCGCAAGCGGGTATCCAGAATGTAATCCGCCTGCTCCTCAGAGAGCTTGAAGCGCTCCATCAGAACCGGTTTGGGCTTGTCTTCGGTGCGTATGATCCGGATCACTTCGTCGAGGTTGAGGAAAGCGATCAACAGACCCTCGAGCAGGTGCAAACGATTATTGACCTTAGCGAGTCGATATTCGAGACGCCGCCGCACGGTGGTGAGTACGGAACTCGAGCCATTCCGTCAGGATGGTGCGCAGGTCCTTGACCTGCGGCCGTCCGTTCAGCCCGATCATATTGAGGTTGATGCGCACCGTGCGTTCCAGATCGGTAGTGGCGAACAAATGGGTCATAAGGGATTCCACATCGATCCGGTTGGAGCGCGGCACGATGACCAGACGGGTGGGATTCTCATGGTCAGACTCATCGCGCAGATCCTCGATCATGGGCAGTTTTTTTGCCGTCATCTGGGCCGCGATCTGCTCCAGAACCTTGCCGCCGGATGTCTGGTATGGCAGGGCCGTGATCACGATGTCGCCACGTTCGATTTCATAACACGCACGCAGGCGCACGCTGCCATTACCCGACTTGTAGGCCTGAACCAGTTCGGATTTGGATGTAATTATCTCTGCCCCGGTGGGAAAATCAGGTCCCTCTATATACTCACAGAGTTCCTCGACCGTACTCCTTGGATTGTCAAGCAAATGCACAGCCGCCGCCGCAACCTCCTTCAGGTTGTGCGGCGGTATATCGGTTGCCATCCCGACGGCGATGCCCGCCGCGCCGTTAAGCAATACCGAGGGCAGGCGCGCCGGCAGGCGCTCGGGTTCTTCCAGGGTGCCATCGAAGTTGGGCACCCAGTCCACCGTACCCTGCCCCAGTTCGGCCAGCAGTAATTCCGCGTAGGGCGACAAGCGCGATTCGGTATAGCGCATGGCGGCAAACGACTTGGGGTCGTCCGGCGATCCCCAGTTTCCCTGACCATCTATCAAGGGATAACGGCAGGTAAAGGCTTGCGCGAGGTGCACCATCGCCTCGTAGCAGGCCGAATCACCGTGCGGGTGAAACTTGCCGAGCACGTCACCGACGGTGCGGGCCGATTTCTTGTATTTTGCAATCGCCGACAAGCCGAGTTCGGACATGGCATAAACGATGCGACGCTGCACCGGCTTCAGGCCATCGCCGATATGCGGCAGGGCCCGGTCGAGAATGACATACATGGAATAATTCAGGTAGGCCTTCTCGGTGAAGCTCTTCAGCGGCAGTCGTTCGATGCCCTCATAGTCGAGATCAAGCGTTTTCATGAATATTCCTGTTATTCGCCCTATTTGTCAGCCATGTCACCCGAAGCCTCGAGCCAGCTTCGTCGGTCCGCGGCGCGCTTTCTGGCCAGCAGCATGTCCATCAGCTGATGGGTATCGTCATCCGAAGCCACCGTCAACTGCACGAGGCGGCGGGTTTCCGGTGCAATGGTGGTCTCGCGCAACTGCATCGGGTTCATCTCGCCCAGCCCCTTGAAGCGCTGCACCATCACCTTGCCCTTGATCTTCTCGGCCGCTATGCGATCCAGCAGCCCCTGCTTCTCGGCATCGTCCAGCGCATAAAACACTTCCTTGCCGGCATCGATGCGGTACAGCGGCGGCATGGCGACGTAGATATTCCCGGCCTGCACGAGTACAGGGAAATGGCGCAGAAAAAGCGCGCATAACAGTGTCGCGATATGCGCGCCGTCGGAATCGGCGTCCGCAAGAATACAGATCTTGCTGTAGCGCAGATTCCGCAGGTCATTGGAACCGGGTTCGACACCGATTGCGACGGCAATATCGTGTACCTCCTGGGAAGCCAGCACCTCGGCCGAGTCCACTTCCCAGGTATTCAGGATCTTCCCTCGCAACGGCATGATGGCCTGGAATTCACGGTCCCTGGCCTGTTTGGCTGAACCACCGGCTGAATCGCCCTCGACCAGGAACAGCTCGGTTCGCTCGTTGTCATTCGCCGAGCAATCGGCCAGCTTGCCCGGCAAGGCCGGACCGGATGTCACTTTTTTGCGAATGACTTTCTTGCCGGCACGCTGACGCTGCTGGGCATTTTCGATCGCCAGCCAGGCGATGCGCTCGCCGGTTTCCGTGTGATGGTTGAGCCAAAGGCCAAAGGCGTCCCTGACGACACCGGACACAAACGCCGCGCACTCCCGGGACGAGAGCCGTTCCTTGGTCTGCCCGCTGAATTGCGGATCCAGCAGTTTTACCGAAAGAATGTAACTGCATCGCTCCCATACATCCTCGGGGGTAAGTTTTACACCGCGCGGCAGCAGATTGCGAAACTCGCAGAATTCGCGTATGGCTTCGGTCAGCCCCATGCGCAGCCCGTTCACATGGGTTCCCGCCCTGGACGGTCGGAATCAGGTTGACGTAACTCTCGGCCACCGACTCCCCACCGTCAGGCAACCAGACCAGCGCCCACTCGGCGGCTTCCTGGTTGCCGCGTCATGTTGCCGATGAAGGGATCCTCGGGCAGCCGTTGCGCATCGCCCAGTTCCCCGATCAGGTAATCCCGCACCCCGTCTTCATAGCGCCATTCCAGCTTCTCGCCGCTGGCCTCGTCGTGCAGGCGCACCAGCAGGCCGGGACACAGCACCGCCTTGGCGCGCAGTACATGCTTGAGTCGTCGACAGTGAAAATTTAGGCGAATCAAAATATCTGGGATCGGGCCAGAAGCGCACGCGTGGTGCCGGTATTCTGCTTGCCGACCGTACCAACCTCTTCCAGGCAGAAACCTTGTCACCACCGGAAAAGGCCATGTTGTATTCCTTGCCATTGCGCCGCACCCAGACTTCAAGGTGATTGGACAAGGCATTGACGACGGACACACCGACACCATGCAAGCCCGCCGGAGAATGTGTAGTTCCCCCCCGAGAACTTGCCCCCGGCATGCAGGCGGGTAAGGATCACCTCGACACCGCTGATGCCTTCATCAGGATGCAGATCAACCGGCATGCCACGACCGTTGTCCGCAACTTCCAGTGAGCCGTCCTGGTACAGCGTCACCCCGATACGCGTGGCATGACCGGCCATCGCCTCATCGACGCTGTTGTCAATCACCTCTTGCGCAAGATGGTTGGGGCGCGTGGTATCCGTGTACATGCCCGGACGTTTACGCACCGGTTCAAGCCCGCTGAGAATCTCAATCGCGGCGGCGTCATAGGCGGTATTCATCGTTATAGTCCGTAGTCAGACATGCTGAGCGGCTAGTCATGTAATACCATTCCTGAAGGGTGTGCGGATCCTTTTTAACATCTCCTCAACATTCAGATCCGGCCGAACGGGGTCGCACAGGTATTCCAGTAGAGCACATAGCGATAGTGGTCCATACCGGCATCGGTCACCCTTTGCCAGAGCGAAGCTTCAATCGGAAACCAGTTGCCGTTGGAACCGTAGGCATAGCGCCGGTATTCGCTTTTACCACAGTGCAACCCTTCATAGGAGGTGTTCCATACATTCGCTGATGAGACAAGCACCGCGGTGTAGCGCACCACATGGTCCCCGCCCACGGAGAGCGAATTTGGGTCGATGAATACGCGAAAGGCATAGCCGGATAAACTTACTGGCACTTCAAGCAACCGGTCTTTTTGAGGATAGGCAGGTAATTCCAGCGCTTCTTCCCGCCAGGCAGGCGGTTCAATGAAGGGAGCGTCCCGTCCACCCCGACTCCTCATCGGCGGATACCAGGCGAGAGAAAAACACAAGAAAGACGGCAAACCGGTATCTACGGCGTATTGCCCTGGCCAGTATGCGTGTCCTCATGGGGAGCGCAGTTTAGCGCGCCCGTCGCCGCATTTCGAGCCTGATCATCGCATCATTGGAAATTGCCGGATTTGCTGCCTGATGGCTGCTTGCTCACGCGAGATCGGCCAGCAGCGCAGTGCGAACATTCTCCGCAATCGGGCTCCACTCGGTGGGTATAGTCTTCATGGTCGATGCCAATACTGACGGTCCGCACCGGCCTTTGCATCTCTCGACCATTGCCGGGCTCAGCTCAAAACGCAGAAAATGGACCGCTGAGGTCTTTTCTTCCGTGCCCCGATCGAGATCTTCATCCGCCACGGCGTAGATCGTCTCATGCCCGTCAACCATCACCCATACCCTGTCCTCGATCCCGATCAAGCCCGGCCAGCAGTTGATGGCGCTTTCCGACATCGGGTTCCTCGATCATGAGGGTCCCTTTCCAGTTGCCGCCGTCCGGAATGAGCGGATTATAAGCAGCGAGTTCTTCCTCGATGCCCGCGGCTTCGAAGATCCGCTCGACCCGCAGCATCTCCTGAATCTGGTACTGAACGGTCAAACGGTCCTCGAAATACAGGGTCGCCACCGGTCCGATGGGGAGCTTGCGGTTCTTTTTATGTGCGATGACACGGGCGCGAAATGCCGGCCGGTGATCCGCATACTGTTCAAGACTGTAAAGATCGTTGCGTGTGAGTTTGTCCATAGCGTCAGTATCGGTTACCGGCAATTTCCATGCGCCTGGCCTTTCCACGGGAATACGCACCCTGCATTCAACGGCCAGCGTAAACACCCCGGCTAGATTCCATAAGCCATTCGTAACAGTTTCACTGGATGCTCGGGCGCCTTGCCGTTATCCAGCCCATTCTCGATCTGGTGTCCGGCCATGGGACAATCGCTGCTATAGTGATCGACCTCTTCCCGCACCACGCGATTGACTACCGGGCGACAGATCTTCATCGAGATTTCGTGACATTCACTCTTTTACCGCATAGGTACCGTCATGCCCCGAGCAACGCTCGATGGCATCCACCTGGGTGTCGGGAATCAGTTGCAACAGGTCGCGCGTCTTGAGACCGATGTTCTGTACCCGCAGGTGACAGGGCACATGGTAGGCTATCTTGCCGAGCGACTGTTTGAAATCGGTTCTCAGCTTGCCGTACTTGTGACGCAGCATCAGATATTCGAACGGATCGAAGCATGGCGTCCCTGACCCTGGCGACGTCCGGATCATCCGGAAACATCAGGGGTAATTCCTGCTTGAACATGAGGACGCAGGAGGGAACCGCCGCGATTATATCCCAGCCCTCGTTAACGAGACGGATCAAGGCGGGGATATTGGCATCCCTGGCGGCCTTGACGGCGTCCAGATCACCCAGTTCCAGTTTCGGCATGCCACAGCACCGCTCCTTGTGGACAGTGGTGACCGGAATGCCGTTATGCCCCAGCACCGCCGCCAGGTCTGCACCGATATCCGGCTCGTTGTAATTGCAGTAACACGTCGCGAACAGGGCAACCTTGCCGTGCGTCTGACCGGCTGGTTCACGCAGTCATGCCGGCATACATCACGCGCAGCCGAGCCGCTTTCGTAATGTCCTGCTGTGATACTGCGGCAGGATGGCGTTCATGATGCACATCCAGCATCTTTTCCATCAGCCGGCGTCCCGTTGCTGACTTGTTGGTTGCATTGACGACCTGGGTCACTATCGGTATGCCGGCGAGACGTCCGACCGTGTCAGTCGAGGTTAACAGGCGGTCACGCATGCCGGACTTTACCCTGCTTGAACCGCACCGCCTTGGCGCGCAACATGAGATGCGGGAAATCCACGTTCCACTCGTGTGGTGGCACATAGGGACACTTGGTCATGAAGCACATGTCACAGAGGTAACAGTGATCGACCACCTTCCAGTAAACCTCGCGGGGGACACCGTCCAGTTCCATGGTGTTCGATCCGTCAATCGCATCGAACAGGGTCGGGAAGGCATTGCACAGGCTGAAACAGCGCCGGCAACCATGACAGATGTCAAAAACCCGTTCCAGTTCCCTGAACAGTTCCTGTTCATCGTAGAAACCGGTACTCGTCCAGTCCAGCGGATGACGCGTCGGCGCCTCCAGGCTGCCTTCCCGCTTCCCTTCACCTGTTGATGCCATTAATCCGCTCCCATGGGATTACGATACCAGGGGCCGTTCAACCGGCCCCTAATTGCTACGTGCCAGGAGTTTATTGATCCAGTGAATCGAGTGCTTTCTGGAAACGGTTGGCATGAGAGCGCTCGGCCTTGGCCAGGGTTTCAAACCAATCCGCAATTTCCTCAAAACCTTCATCGCGCGCCGATCTGGCCATCCCCGGATACATATCGGTGTACTCATGGGTTTCACCGGCAATCGCCGCCTTCAGATTACTCGAAGTGGCACCGATGGGAAGCCCGGTAGCCGGATCGCCGACCTGTTCAAGATATTCAAGATGACCATGGGCATGGCCGGTCTCGCCTTCCGCCGTGGAACGAAATACCGTTGCGACATCGTTATACCCCTCGACATCCGCCTTCGCGGCAAAATAGAGGTAACGGCGGTTGGCCTGTGATTCACCGGCGAATGCATCCTTGAGATTCTTTTCCGTCTTGCTGCCTTTCAGATTCATAGTATTTTCCTCGTGCGACAGTAATGAATTCAGTGGTATCGTGCCAGCATAAAGTTTAGAATTGATCTAATCTTGATGCAAATTTAGCCCACCATCCCTCCGGGTCAAGTACTGCTTTCTTTGGGTGATGACATCAGGCGCTTCGACATTGACCCCTCTCGCCTGGCTGGGGTAACGTAGGACGATTGGATATAAGTTTCAAGCAATGGCCAGAAAACAACAGGAAACACTCGCATTCGAGAAATCCCTCAAGGAACTGGAAACCCTTGTTGCGAAGATGGAGCAAGGCAATCTGAGCCTGGAGGAATCCCTGCGGGATTTCGAACGCGGCGTTCAACTGACGCGCACCTGTCAACAGGCCTTGAAGGAGGCCGAACAGAAGGTTGAAATCCTGTTGAAAAAATCCGGCCAGGATGACATCGCCCCGTTCGCCAGTGAAGACACCTAATCCTTCCCTGCAGGCATTCATGGCAAGCTGCCAGGCGCGCCTCGAGAAAAGTCTGTCTCACTGGCTGCCCGACGAGAAAACCCTCCCGTCCTCCCTGCATGAAGCCATGCGCTACGCGATACTGGGGGTGGCAAACGCATACGCCCCGCCCTCGTCTATGCCAGCGGCCAATCCGTTGGCAGCCACTGGGAACAACTGGACAGTCCGGCCTGCGCCATCGAACTCGTCCATGCCTATTCCCTGGTGCATGATGATCTCCCGGCGATGGACGACGATGATCTGCGCCGCGGGAAACCCAGTTGCCACAAGGCGTTCGGTGAAGCCACCGCGATACTCGCGGGTGATGCGCTGCAGGCACTGGCCTTCTATATCCTCGCGCATGACAAAACCTATCAGAATGACAAAACCCGGCTGCTGATGATCGAAAACCTGGCTATGGCGGCCGGTTCGCGTGGCATGGTGGGCGGACAGACTATCGATCTGACAGCCGCCGGTCGGCAACTGGGTATCGCCGAACTCGAGGACATGCATATCCATAAAACCGGTGCACTGATCCGCTCCAGTGTCGATCCTCGGCGCGCTCACCAACCCGGCACTTCTCCACAAGCACCCTGGAAAAACTCGATCACTATGCAAAATGCATCGGTCTGGCTTTCCAGATTCGCGACGATATTCTCGACGTTGAAGGTGAAACCGACGACCCTTGGCAAGCGTTGCGGGGCGGATCAGTCGCTTGAGAAATCGACCTATCCGGCACTATTCGGACTGGAGGGTGCAAAACAACGCGCCAGTGAACTCCACGAGGAAGCCATGGAGAGCCTTGCAGGGATGGATCAAAAGGCCGACCCCCTACGCTGGATATCGACATACGTTATTGAAAGAGATAGATAATTCCTGAGTACCCCTGAAATAACCGGTTTGTAAATCAGCCGCTCTCAGGTTAATATCCTAGCGGCTGACTCAGGATTACAGGGGTCAACGCATAGGCAGAGCCTATATCTTGCAGCGGGTATACCTCTTATTGCAGGTTCCCATGTACTACCTTGATGAGTAACCTGCTCGTGTGCTGAACAGGGCATGAAGCAACGAAGGCCTTCCCGTGCGGCAGCAATCGCCCGATATCTCTCATGCTCTGAACCGGATCACGACCAATGAAACCCAAAAAACTCGTACAGAGTGAACCGCAACCCATTGCCGATGTGCAAGGCAGTGCCGATAAACGGCGGATTACCGATCGATAAGGTCGGCATCAAGAACATCCGCCATCCGGTGCGAGTCAAGGACCGTAGCGGCGGCGAACAGCACACCATCGCCACCTTCAACATGTACGTCAACCTGCCGCACAATTTCAAGGGTACCCACATGTCGCGCTTCGTGGAGATCCTCAATCTGCATGAACGCGAAATCTCGGTCGATTCCTTCATGGAAATGCTGCATGAGATGACTGAACGTCTTGAGGCCGAGGCCGGCCACATCGAAATGAACTTCCATTATTTCGTCAACAAGGCCGCCCCCATCACCGGCGTGGAAAGCCTGATGGACTATGATGTCAGTCTGATCGGGGAAATCACCAAAGGCCGGCCGAAACTGAATGTCAAGGTGGTCGTTCCGGTTACCAGCCTCTGCCCCTGTTCAAAGCAGATTTCCGATTACGGGGCGCACAATCAACGTTCCCATGTCACCGTCAGCGCGGAAACCCGCGGCTTTGTCTGGATCGAGGACCTGATTGACATGGTCGAGTCCGAGGCCTCCTGCGAGTTGTATGGCCTGCTGAAGCGCCCGGATGAAAAATATGTAACGGAAAAAGCCTACAACAATCCCAAGTTTGTCGAAGACATGGTAAGGGATATCGCCACCCGCCTGAATAGGGATGAGCGTATTGCGGCCTATATCGTCGAATCCGAGAACTTCGAATCCATCCACAATCATTCGGCCTATGCCCTGATCGAACATGTAAAGCCGGTGAGTCTGAGCACGGGTATCCCGGAATATCACCGCCGCACGACGCGGCTCCCCGACAAACACAGAGACCTATCTTCAGGGCAGGAACTACGATCTCGACCGTCGTTCAGTATTTCTTGTGCAATGTCATCAAACGCCCGTCGTTGGTCATCTCAAGCCGGCCAAGATAGGACATGCCCAGCAGGATCGTCTGGGTTGCGCGCCTTCGAGCACCACACCCGCGACATTTCTCAGCTCGATCTCACCGACCTTGACGGAATCCAGCGTCACCGCCCAGGCCCGTTCCACGCCGCGATGCCGTGGTAATCGCCGCCGGCACGCCGATGACGCGGTAATCGATCCCCAGATGCCGGGCCTGGGCGGCATTCATGGCCACCTGCGTCGCACCGGTGTCGACCAGCAGGGAAACCGGCAGTCCGTTGATGCTTCCGGTGGTGGCATACATGCCCTGGGTATTGCGCCAGATCTGAACTTCCTGGGTTGCGGGCGACTTCTTGCGCGTGCTCACACGCCCGTCCAGCATGCCCTTGAATTCCTCGCCATCATACTCCAGGAGAGCGGACTTCACTGTCGGCCGAAACCAGCTTCACGCCCTCGGGGCTGGTCTGACCGACCCGCAATGTGCGCTGTTTCCCGTCGATGATGACCACGGCGCTATCCTTGAAAAGCCCGACCACACGCACCGCGGGCGCCGCCGTGGCGACGGAGGCCACGAGCATCGAAAACACTAGGAGTGGTAACAGAATTCTGGATAATGACATTTCCTGAACAAACCATCTGACCGGACCATGGCGGGTTGATTATGAAACCTCTGTATATTTTTCGCCACATCGAATGTGAAGGGCCGGGTTACCTTGGCGAGGTACTCTCCCGGTTTGCCATCCCCCACCGTGTCATTGCGATAGACGAGGGTGCACCGATCCCTGCGGATATCGAAGACTGTTCAGGACTGGTTTTCATGGGCGGTCCGATGAGCGTCAATGACCCCTTGCCCTGGATCGGGCAGGAGCTGGCACTGATCCGGATGGCGCATGAACAGGGCTTGCCGGTACTGGGGCATTGCCTTGGCGGCCAGCTCATCAGCAAGGCGCTGGGCGGCAAGGTGACGGCCAATCCGGTCAAGGAAATCGGCTGGCACTCGGTCCGCAAGACCGCCAATAAAACCGCGGAAAGCTGGCTGTGCGGCCTGCCCTCCCGAATGGAGCTGTTTCACTGGCATGGTGAAACCTTTTCGCTCCCCGCCGATGCCGAGGTCATACTCGAGAATGACAATTGCGCCCACCAGGCGTTTGCAACGGCTAATACCCTGGCACTGCAATGCCACGTGGAAATGACGGCCCCCATGGTGGTTGAATGGGCATCGCTGTATCGCCAGGAACTGGACACCCCCTCGCCCGCCGTGCAGTCAGCCGAGGCGATAACTGAAAATCTTGCCGAAAGGATCACCGGCCTTCAGCAGATCGCCGACCACCTGTATCGACGCTGGCTGAGACCGTTACTCGCTTGATGGCATAATGCCCGCAAAAGCCTCAGGCAAGAAACCGGGCACGCAACCTGCAACACGATGGCCGAGAATGACCCGGCCAGCAGATCATCGAGCATGATGCCAAGACCGCCGTGAACCCGACGGTCACACCAGTTGATCGGCCAGGGTTTGACGATATCGAAGAAACGGAACAGGAGAAATCCCGCGGCCACCCACGCCCAGCCTGGAGGAGCACCCATCATCGCCGCCAGATAACCCACGATTTCATCCCACACGATGGCGGGGTGATCGTGCACCCCCAGCTGCGCGGGCCGCATGCGCACAGACCGGCAAACCGGTCAGAAAAAACAGCGCCACCAGCGCCAGGTAGAACACGGGTGGCAGGTCCTGCATGAGGAGATAAAGCGGAATCGCCGCCAGTGTCCCGGCCGTACCGGGTGCGAGCGGCGCCAGCCCGCTGCCGAACCCGAATGCCCAACAACCCCAGGGGATGCAGCATCAGGCGCGGGGATACCCTTGCCGGCATGCTCAGGCCGACCCACTGAAATGCTGGTAACCGGTGGCGGCGGGCCGGTAAGACTCGCCATCATCCCGGTAACAACGGATGCCTGGGACGGCTTCCACGACGCCGATCCAACGACAACCGCCCGGGATCCCGGCAAGACGCGCCTCCATTTCGCCGCAGAATGGCTCCGCCACGGTGAAGCACAGTTCATAGTCATCGCCGGCGCTCAGCGGCAATTCGTGGAATAACCGCCGCCTCTCCGGATCCCTATCCTGCATGACCGCAAGAAAGGCCTTCGAACGCGGCAGTGCATCAATCCGGAGCGAGGCGCCCAGCCGGTCGCCTTCCAGCAGATGGCCGAGATCAGCCAGCAAGCCGTCAGAAACATCGATCGCGGCGCTGGCATATTCTCGCAGCACGAGACCTGCCTCGATACGGGGCTGGGGGAAATCCAGCCGGTCACGCAACCAGGCGTCGCCCGGGCCGTTCATCCGCAAGGCCAGCCCGGCATCGCCGAGCGTGCCGGTCACGTAGATCCGCTCACCCGGGTGCGCGCCCTGCCGCCGCAGCGCCTTTCCTGCGGGCACGAAGCCATGCGCCTGGACGGTAATGACCAGCGGTCCGCGCGTGGTATCACCGCCGACGAGTTGCACGGCGTAGCGATCGGCCAGGGTAAAGAATGCGGCGGAGAACGCATCCAGCCAGGCGGGATCATTATCGGGCAAGGCAAGGGACAGCGTGGCCCAGGCGGGCTCGGCGCCCATCGCCGCCAGGTCGCTCAGGTTGACCGCCAGCGCCTTGTGGCCGATGGCGGCGGCGGAAGTCCCCGGCGGGAAATGCACCCCCGCGACCAGGGTGTCCATGCACACGGCGAGCACCTTGTCCGGCGGCACCTGCAGCAGCGCCGCATCGTCGCCGATGCCGGCCAGCACATCCGCACGTCCCGCCCGATGGCCGGCAAAGTAGTGACGAATGATCTCGAACTCGGATTCGGCCATGGCTGGAATGATCCGATGGCGAAGCCGGACAATCAGATGCCGGTGAGCTGTTTGTCCGTCCCGGAGAATTCACCCGGCCGGGCTTTACGCGCCAGTTTATCCAGCACGGCGTTCACGAAGGCATGCCCCTGTTCGGCGCCGAACTTCTTCGCCAGCAATACCGCTTCGTTGATGGCTGACGCGGGACGGGATGTCGTGCCGGAACAGCAGTTCATAGCAGGCGATGCGCAGAATGGCGCGCTCCACGGGATCCATCTGCCCGATCGGCCGGTCGATGTGTTCCGAAATCGTCTTGTCCAGGGTGGCGATGTGTCTGGGGATTTCATTGAGCAGCTCGATGAAATAAGCCCCGTCGGTTCTGGTGAAGTCCTCGGCTTCGAAGAACTGCCGCTGGATCTCGGCAAGATCCAGTCCGGAGAGATCCCACTGGTACAGGGCCTGCATGGTATAACGCCGCGCCCTGGCACGCGCCTGTGCTGAATAATTCATCACCCCTCACTCGCGATCTCAGGTGTCGAGGTTGCGCAGCAGGCTGATCATCTCGATCGCCGACAGTGCCGCCTCGGCGCCCTTGTTGCCGGCCTTGGTTCCGGCCCGCTCGATCGCCTGCTCAATCGTATCCACGGTCAGCACGCCCAAGGCGACCGGGATATCGTATTTCATGGAAACCGCGGCCAGGCCCTTGATGCACTCGCCCGCCACGTACTCAAAGTGCGGCGTGCCGCCGCGAATGACGGCGCCCAGCGCGATCAGGGCATCGTAGCGTTTGGACGCGGCCAGTCGTTGCGCCGCGAGGGGCATTTCGAAGGCCCCCGGCACCTTGATTATCTGCAGATCGTGCGCATCGGCGCCATGGCGTTTTAACGTATCCAGCGCGCCCGCCAGCAGGCTGTCGACGATAAAACCGTTGAACCGGGACACCAGCAAGGCAATCCGCGCATCCCGTATCACCAGTTCACCTTCCTTCGTTACGATCTCGTTCATGGTCTTCCCGATCCTGATGTTATTCCGCTCGTTGCCTGCCTTGTGCATCCCGTCATTCACAAGGAACGTATTCAACCACTTCCAGCCCGAAACCGGCGATACCGTGCACGATCTTGGGCGCGCTCAGAACGCGCATCTTGCGCACCCCCAGATCGGCGATGATCTGCGCCCCGACGCCATAGGTCCGCAACTCCGCCGGCTCCACTTTCTTCGCAGACACCGACTCATCCGCGGGCATATGATACTCCCGGATCTGCTGCAGCAGTTCATCCTGTTCTTCCCAGCGCAGTATCACCACCACGCCCCGGCCTTCCCGCGCGATGCGTCGCAGCGCCTGGCGCAGCGACCAGTGATGCCCTTCCAGTTGCGCATCGGCCAGGTCACTGAGGGTATTCTGCATGTGCACGCGCACCAGGGTGGGTTCATCGGTGGTGATATCCCCCATCACCAGCGCCAGGTGGACGGCGCCGTCAATCGTGTCATGGTAGGCATGCAGATGGAACAAACCGTGCTCCGTCGCCAGCTCACACCCCGAGACACGCGCTACCGTCTTCTCGTTTTCAATGCGGTAGCGGATCAGGTCCTCGATGGTGCCGATCTTGAGGCCGTGTTTTTTGGCGTAGATCTCCAGATCCGGGCGCCGCGCCATACTGCCATCCTCGTTGAGGATCTCGACGATGACGGCGGCCGGTTCCAGCCCCGCCAGACGCGCCAGGTCGCAGCCGGCCTCGGTATGGCCGGCGCGGCTCAGCACGCCGCCGGGCTGCGCCATGAGGGGGAAGATATGCCCGGGTTGCACGATATCCCCGGGGGCGGCATTCGGGCTGACGGCCGCCTGGACCGTGCGGGCGCGGTCATGCGCCGAGATGCCCGTCGTAACGCCTTGCGCCGCCTCGATGGAAAGCGTGAAATTCGTGGAGTGCTGCGAGACGTTGCGCCGCACCATGAGCGGCAAGGCGAGTTGTTCACAG
This sequence comes from uncultured Gammaproteobacteria bacterium, assembly GCA_963773065.1. Taxonomy (GTDB): domain Bacteria; phylum Pseudomonadota; class Gammaproteobacteria; order UBA9214; family UBA9214; genus CAVQCA01. Next base: position 33,034 of record CAVYZN010000033.1, on the reverse strand, counting down.
CGTTCGCGCGTCAGCGTCAGGCAGATCAGACCGCGGCCGTGGCTCGCCATGAAATTGATATCTTCCGGGCGCACATGCGCCGCCGCCATGACCAGGTCGCCCTCGTTCTCGCGGTCTTCGTCGTCCATCAGGACGACCATGCGGCCGGCGGCGATATCCTCGATAAGCTCTTCAATACGGTTCAGTGACATGACAACGAACGGTTCCTGCAGTTGCTGCAACGTTGGGGTCCTATTATCCACGAACGGGGCCCGTGCTTCAGCGCTTCCCGTCCAGGAAACCGCTGGCCGCAAGGATTTCACGGCTGATCCCGCCGCCGGCGCCGGAATGCGCCGCCCGTTCCCCCAGCAACAGCCGCTCCAGATAGCGCGCGATCAGATCGACCTCCAGGTTGACCTGGCGCCCCGCGCGGTAGCCGTTCATGGTGGTCACGGTCAGGGTATGCGGCACGATGTTCAGCTCGAACTCGGCGCCCTGCACGCCATTGACGGTGAGACTGACGCCGTCCACGCAGATGGAACCCTTGGTCGCGATATAACGGGCCAGTTCATCCGGCGCCCGGATCGTGAACTGCACCGAGCGGTTATCCTCGCGCCGCGCGATCACCGTGCCGATGCCGTCCACATGGCCGCTCACCAGGTGCCCGCCCAGCGGGGTGGAGAGTGTCAGCGCCTTCTCCAGGTTGACCGGTGTGTTGACGGTAAGCGTTCCCAGAGTGGTGCGCCGCAGGGTCTCCCGCGGAGACGTCGGCGCGAAATCCGCCCTCGCCCAGTTCGACCACCGTGAGACAGACGCCCGAGACGGCGATGCTGTCGCCGATGGCGACATCGCCCAGGGGCAATTTGCCGGTGCGGATGCCGAGACGCAGATCACCGCCCTGCTTCTCAAGGGTAGAGATCGTCCCTACCGCCTGAATGATTCCTGTAAACATGCGCTTGGTCAGGGTATTTGTACCGGTAATCAATAACTATGCTACTAAGGCTTCATGCCGGGTAAGTCCTGCAGTGACTGTCGGTCACAGGGACGTATTCACAGCGCGTCACGGAAGGATTTACCCGGCATGAGGCGTCTGCACCCATGAGGCAAAGATATCATTTCTTGTTCACGGTGGCGGTAATGCGCCAGTCTCGGCCCACCGCGCGGATGTCGACGATGGACAGTCCTATACGCTGGTCCATGCGCTCCAGGCCCGGCAAGGTGAACAGACCGCGGGCCGCGTCACCCAGCAGGTGGGGCGCCAGGTAGATAACCAGTTCATCGACCCATCCCGCCGCCAGCAGCGCACCGGACAGCGTCGCCCCGGCCTCGAGGTGCACTTCATTGATTTCCATCCGGCCGAGGTAGCGCATCACGGCGGCGAGATCCAGCCGGCCTGCCGTCCATCGGCAGGGTGATGATCGAGACGCCGTTGCCTTGCAGCCGCGCCTCCCTGTCCCCGTCCGGACGCCCGGCCAGGATCAGCGTTTCACCCGGCACGCCGAGCAGCCGCGCCTTGGGGGGGGTGCGCAGATGCGTATCCAGTATGACCCGCAGCGGCTGCCGCCATGGCCCGGCTTCATCCGGATCCAGACGCACCGTCAATGACGGGTCATCGGCCAGCACGGTCCCGACGCCGGTCATGACCGCGGAACTGCGCGCGCGCCAGCGGTGCGCGTCCCGGCGCGCGGCCTCGCCGGTGATCCACCGGCTCTCGCCGCTCGCCATGGCCGTGCGCCCGTCCAGGCTCATCGCCAGCTTGCAGCGCACCCAGGGGCGCCCCTCGCGCATGCGCATGACAAACCCCGGGTTGAGCCGTTGCGCCTCCGCCGCCAGCACCCCCGAGCGCACCTCGATGCCGGCGGCCTGCAGGGCCTTGAGCCCCGCGCCGCCAACCCGCGGGTTGGGATCCTCCATGGCGGCAACCACCCGCCGTACGCCGGCGGCGATCAGGGCATCGGTGCAGGGCGGCGTGCGCCCGTGATGGCAGCAGGGCTCCAGCGTCACGTAGGCGGTGGCGCCCACCGCGCGGTCGCCGGCCGCGCGCAGGGCGTTGATTTCCGCATGCGGGCCGCCGGCGCGCACATGCCACCCTTCGCCGACCACCTCCTCGCCCCTCGACCAGTACGCAGCCCACGCGCGGATTCGGGTCGGTGGTATAGAGGCCGCGCCCGGCCAGTTGCAGGGCGCGTCCCATGTGCTTGTGATCAGAAGTGGGGTGCATATCGCCAGGCAAAACCGGAGCGCGCGGCAGCGTCATCAGGCGCCGGCCACGCGTTTCATCGTTTCATCATCGACCCATCGATGTCGCCGCGCTCAGTCGTCGGGGAGCAGCGATATCTGGTCTTTCTTCTCTTCCGCCGTGGGTTCGTTTTCCAGGCGCTCGATTTCCTCCTGGAAGGCCTTGACGTCCGCGAAGCTGCGATACACCGAGGCGAAACGCACATAGGCTACCTGGTCGAGCGCCCGCAGTTCATGCATGACCCATTCGCCCAGCAGGCGTGATGGCACTTCCCGCTCGCCGCTGGCGCGCAGGCGGTGCTGGATGCGGCTCATCGCGGCATCCACGCTGTCGGCATCGACCGGGCGCTTCTCGAGCGAGCGCATCATGCCGGCCGCCAGCTTTTTCTCATCGAAGGGTTCGCGCGCACCATTGCTCTTGATGATGCGCGGCATGACCAGTTCCGCCGACTCGAATGTGGTGAAGCGTTCGCCGCAGGCCAGGCACTCGCGCCGCCGGCGTACCTGGGAACCCTCGCTGGCAAGCCGTGAGTCGATCACCTTGGTGTCCTGGGCGCGGCAAAACGGGCAGTACATGGTCAGGCATTTCCGCAGCGTACCGGGCCGGGGTCAGCCGCCATAGACCGGGAAACGCTTGCAGATGGCCAGCACCTTCCCGCGCACGGCTTCGATCATACCCTGATTGGTGATGTCATCCAGGATATCGCACATCCAGCCGGCCAGTTCGCGCGCCTCCGCCTCCCGGAAGCCGCGCGTGGTGATGGCGGGCGTGCCGATGCGGATGCCGCTGGTGACAAACGGCGACTGGGGGTCGTTCGGCACGGCGTTCTTGTTCACCGTGATATTGGCCGCGCCCAGCGCCGCGTCCGCCGCCTTGCCGGTGATCCCCTTGTCGATGAAATCGACCAGGAACAGGTGGTCGTCGGTGCCGCCGGAAACCACCTTGTAGCCGCGCTGCATCATCACCTCGGCCATGGCCCGCGCGTTTTGCAATACCTGCTGCTGGTATTCACCGGAAGGCCGGCTCCATCGCCTCCTTGAAGGCCACCGCCTTGGCGGCGATGACGTGCATCAACGGCCCGCCCTGGGTGCCGGGAAAGACCATCGAGCTCAGCTTCTTCTCGACCTCGGCGTTGGCGCGGGCCAGGATGATCCCGCCGCGCGGCCCCCGCAGGGTTTTGTGGGTCGTGGAGGTGGTGACATCGGCGATCGGCACCGGGTTGGGATAAATCCCGGCCGCGACCAGGCCGGCTACGTGCGCCATGTCGACGAACAACCAGGCGCCGACGGCATCGGCGATGTCGCGGAAACGCTGCCAGTCGACCCTGCAGCGAATAGGCCGAGAAACCGGCCACGACCATCTTCGGGCGGTGCTCGCGGGCCAGCGCCTCCACCCGGTCGTAGTCGATCACGCCCGTTTGCGCGTTCAGACCGTACTGCACCGCATGGAAGAGTTTGCCGGAGAAATTGACCTTGGCGCCGTGGGTCAGATGCCCGCCGTCGGCCAGGCTCATGCCCAGGATGGTATCGCCGGGCTGCAGCAGGGCCAGATACACCGCGGCATTGGCCTGGGAACCGGAATGCGGCTGCACGTTGGCATAATCCGCGCCGAACAATTGTTTGGCCCGGTCGATGGCCAGTTGCTCGGCCACGTCGACGAACTCGCAGCCGCCGTAGTAGCGTTTGCCGGGATAGCCTTCGGCATATTTGTTGGTCAGCACCGAACCCTGCGCCTCCAGCACGCGCGGGCTGGCGTAGTTTTCCGAGGCGATCAGCTCGATGTGTTCCTCCTGGCGCCGGCGTTCGCCCTGCATGGCGTTCCAGAGTTCCTCATCGTAGCCGGCAATACGCATCTCTTTGTCAAACATGTCAGGCGATCCTGCGGTAATTTCAGAAATCAGCGGAAGTACCGGAATAGCCGGCGAGCGGGAAATGATAGCCGATTCGAGCCGGGCTTTGCTAACTATTGCGTCAAACGTAACAATGCACCATTCGACCCGCAGCTCGCTGTGGTGCTTGAGGATGACATCGTCAATCGGATGGTTTGAACTGCGTCTATCGCGAGACAAAATTCGAAATCCGCAATGCCGTCGATGCTGCCAAATCAACTCCCGCGCATCCCGCCACGTAGCCGCGGGAGTGATGCACTTTTTGTTTTTATTAGTTATCGTCAACTGACGCCGGGCACCGATCTATGAATTGCGAAACGGTGCATAAGCAAAATCTATTTCGTATTGGCAGCCAGCCGCCTTCGGATTGAAGGCTCGTCCTTGTTTACCTCGAATTATCGACACGGCGGGTTGTTCGAGCCAGCAGTTAGCGGGAAATACCTCCTGCAGGCTGTTAAGTAGTGAGACAGTGATCGCCTCTGAGATAGCGACTTTGTCCCAAGCCTTATGACCAATACCGCGTCGTTTCGCAAAGCGGCTTGATGCCGATCCATACGTCAGTCAAGAAACGCCAATAACGACTTGGATCCCGATGACGATCATCATTGGAAACGACACCATAGGTAGGATTCGGCTCACCGCCGGAAACCAGAGACGCAAAGCCATTGGTCTTCCTCAAATCGTTTCCTTCAACATAAGGAGGCGAGGTTACGACCAGGCGCACACGTTTAGACAAGTCAGGAAAAACATCTACTGATCTTCGAGCGTCGGCATGCCTCTCGATGCCAAGTCGATTCCGTTCGCCCGCCTTCCAGTCGGAATATCACTTTTGACGCGAGCATACTAAAGACATCGCGCTTTTTAGGATACAACCCGTGCGAATTCCAGTATCGCATGGAATATTCTGGCTTGAGACAAATGGTGCGTGGCATCTGATTGCTGAAATACGAAGGTGAACGATCCATTTCTCCATGCAAGGATCCCAAGACGAGCGCAGCAACGAACGCGTCCTCCGCAGTTTCGCGCCAACGGAGTCTACGACGCAGGAAGAGCAACTGTCGCAAGGTGGAGCAATAGAATGCTCGCCGGAAAAAAGAGGGCAGGGCTGCTGCTTCCTCGTTTAGGCTCTCTTGGTCTGTTCCACCGAAGGCCCTTTTCAGATTCTGCAAACGGGTCTTGACCGGTTGCAGTTCTGGGACTTCTGCTTTGGCCCTGGTGAGGCAGAAGGCGACAGGATTAATATCAACTGCTGCGGCGTTGCGGCCGCGCAGCAGGGACTCGAAGAGGGTGGTCCCGCGCCCGCTAAAAGGATCAAAGACAAAATCACCCTCTTTCGTGAAACGAGCCACTTGAGCTTGTCGAAGGTCTCGGGAAACATCGCGAAGTAGGGCCATATTGAATGCAGTCGATTTGTCCGTTCATGGCTTCGACAGGTAATCACCACTCGGAACGACAACACTCCAAGAGACGATTGGCGAAGTCACCTGTGGCGGTTTCCTCGTGAGCGTGAGCAACAACTCGGCAGCGGTCGAAGAGCAGTCGAGCCGAGCGTGCTCGGAGATCCCACTCTTCGTCATCGAAAACCCGATGCGGAATAAACACGGAACGGAGAAGCTTGCTGACCTTGCCCTTTCCTCCTGTCATCCATTGATCCCAAAAGACATCCGGATCGAGTTCGGTTAGTTCATCGCGCCAACCATCCCCGGCTTTGCACTGACCAAAGATGATGATTTGACTCGCCCTTCTGTCTCTGAAACCTTTCCACGCAACTAGGTCAACTTTGCTGTCCTTAGATGAAAAGGTTCGTGTTGACGTGAAGCATTGGCCTTCCCCAAGGGCCTTAATCAGAGATTCGACTTTCTTTTTGAAAGTGCTTTTGGCCCGCGTCCCCTTGCGGCTGCTTGTTCCAAAAAGAATAGCTTCACCGCCTACGTAGTTCTTAGCAGAAAAAAAAGCCAGCTCCTCGAACAGTAACCACGGATTATCTGTGACACCTTTGCGAATCTTCCATTTGTAATACGAAAGTGCGAGACAAAAAAAGTAAGCGGGATAGGCGCTCGGATTTCCCTTGAGTTGAATAGACGTGGCACCACGCTCGAACGGGTATGCCGCTGATCCCGTCGCCCGTACACGGCGATCAAATTCGCTAAGAATGTTGCCTAGGAGGCTTTCTCGACCACCTTGATTCAACCGGTCCAACTCGCGCTGAACGTCTCCGATACTGGCATCTTGGTCAGCTGCGTGAAGGGCAGTAAGCTCCAACCAGTCGGCGAGTGCTTCCGGTCTGTCGAAGTTTTCGGGGAACGGGATTACGACTGGGGTTGGCATGGGATCGTCAGGACTTTGCGCGTGGTCGCTCGGCAATACTCCTCATCTCAACTTCTATGCTACCGGCTAGCAGTATAATCGACTCCATCTGTTCCAACAGTTCTCTGCTGCCCTTGTAGCCTGTAGTGACGGTGCCCTTTGCCTCTTGGAGTGCGTCCTTGGCTGCCGCTAAAGCTTCTTCAAATCTACGCATGTCTCCCAAGCTAATGGCATAGGACCGCTCCAAGCGAACACCCGACCGAAGTGCCGCCAATGCTTGGGAGTTCCCGATTACTGCGCGCAGGTAGTTAAGATCGGGATTTTGGGTGCGCACAACTGCTTCGAATTCTCGTTCCTTGCTCCCGAAAAGCCAAGACATCAACTCTTCGAGATGAGGGAGGTATTTGCGTGGAACGGGATTCGGACGTAGCGCTTTTCTTGCATCCGTGCCCAAGAATTTAAGCACTTCCGCGTAGCTTGCTGCGGTATAAAGGTGAGAAAAGTAAAAGCGATTCCGCTTACGGTCATCTCTATGGAATTCAGTGGAGCCTTCGGCTTGTTCCAATAGGACATATCCCCTATAAATGCGCTCCACAGTGCTGTGTTGGTCACCGATCTTCCGTGCGATCAAGTCTAGCGATTTCCCGAAATTGCGAACCACGTGAGCAATGTAAGCAGCCTTGCTCAACGAGTCCCATTCCTTGGGTCCATTCACATGTCGGAAGCCGAAATACTCCCACAACGACTCCTTATCGGGATAGATGGATACAGGGAGCCGATTCAGTTTCTCCCGACGTGTCGGCGTGATCGTCGGCAAGTCAGTCGCACGAACGCGCGTTCTTAACTCGTCGTCCGCAAGCAGTTTGACGGCTGTCAGTCGCCGATTACCTTCGACAACAATATAGCGAGGTTTATTTTGGTCCCCGGCCAACCGTTTTTCGCTCGACGCAAAATGCTTAGGCGCAGGGATTGCAAAAAGAGGCTCCTCGCGGAAGAAGCCGTTTTCGGCGATGGACAATGCGACTTCGCTCACCGCCATTTCCTTCCACATAGCCTTGACAAGTTCTTCTTGAGTAGAACCCGTTGTGACAGACTCTAAGCGCGGATTATCAGGGTCAAGCAAGAGTTGCTGGACCTCGATCAAATCAACCTTAAGTAGGGAATCGTCGGTGCTGCTCATCGGCCGTATGCGATTGTGCACGAATCATACCTCAGCGTAAACTGTTGAGAGAGGTGCTAATACCGCTCACTTCCCGGGGGTGGTTCAATTCTCGATCAGCGCTTCCAGCACCGCCGTCCACGCCAGCGCCAGGTTGTGGCGATTGTACCCCCCGCCCCCCATCGCCAGCAGGCGACCGCGGCAGTGCTGTTCGGCCAGCCGGCACAAGCCGGCCGCGGCATGGCGGTGCGCCGCGGGCGTGTAGGCCAGATGGGTAATGGGATCACCGGCGATGCTGTCGGCGCCGCACTGGAACAGGATGAATTCCGGCTGGAATTTGTCGAGCAATGCCTCCACCCGCTGCCATGCCGCACGGAAGGCATCGTCACCGGACGCCGGCGGCATGGGGATATTGAGCTTGGTGCCGACGGCATCACCGCGACCGCTCTCCCCGGCCGCCCCGGTGCCGGGATACAGGTAACGGCCGTCCTCGTGCAGATCGGCGAAAATCAGACTCCGGGTCGCTCTCGAAGGCATAGAACACGCCATCGCCATGGTGGGCGTCGATATCCACGTAGGCGATGCGCTGCAGGCCGTGCACCCGGCGCAGCGTCTCGATGGCGACGCCGCAATCGTTGAACACACAGAAACCCGCCGCGCTGTCGCGCCGCGCATGGTGCAGGCCGGCGATCGGCACGAACGCATGCCGGCACTTATCCGCCAGCAGGCGCGCGACGGCATCGAGCACACTCCCGACGACATAACAGGCGGCCTCATAAATACCCGGAAACGCGGGCGTATCCCCGAGGTCGAGGTAGCCCTCGCCGGTTTTCGACTGCCGGATGACCCGGTCGACGTATGCCGGGGTGTGGAAACGCTCGAGGCTCGCCCGGTCGGCGGAAACCGGCGGGCAGCACGCCACCCGTCCCGCCAGTCCCGCGGCCTGCGCCTGTTTCCAGAACGCGCCCAGCCGATCCGGGCCGAACGGATGACCCTGGCCGAAGCCGTAACGGGCCAGTTCATCGCCGATGTACACACAGGTATCTGCCGACATGCGCCAAGTCTAACGCATGCCGGGGAGCAGGATGGACCCTTTTCTAGCGTCTTTAATGCATCAAAGACGCAGAAAAGGGATCTGACCCCTTTTTCCCGCTTGCCCGGCAGGTGAGAGGCGCCTATAATGGCCGTCCGTTTCATCAACCCGCACCAGGATTGCAAGACGCATGGCACAGTACGTCTACACCATGAACCGCGTGGGCAAGGTGGTCCCGCCCAAGCGCGTTATCCTGAAAGACATCTCCCTGTCCTTCTTCCCCGGCGCCAAGATCGGCGTGCTCGGCCTCAACGGTTCGGGCAAATCCAGCCTGCTGCGCATCATGGCCGGGGTGGATACCGAAATCGAGGGCGAGGCGCGGCCCCAGCCCGGCCTCAACGTCGGCTTCCTGCCCCAGGAACCGGCGCTCGACGCGAACAAGACGGTGCGCGGCAACGTCGAGGAAGCGCTGACCGCCATCACCATGGCGCAACAAAAACTCGACGCGGTCTATGCCGCCTACGCCGAGCCGGATGCCGATTTCGACGCGCTCGCCGCCGAACAGGCGCGCCTGGAAAACATCCTGCAGGCCAGCGACGGCCACAACCTGGAGCGTAAACTGGAAGTCGCGGCGGAAGCCCTGCGCCTGCCGCCCTGGGACGCGGATGTCAACCGGCTCTCCGGCGGCGAACGCCGGCGCGTCGCCCTGTGCAAATTGCTGCTGTCCAACCCGGACATGCTGCTGCTCGATGAACCGACCAATCACCTGGACGCGGAGAGCGTGGCCTGGCTGGAACGCTTCCTGGCCGAATACCCCGGCACCGTCGTGGCCGTCACCCACGATCGCTATTTTCTCGATAACGTCGCCGGCTGGATCCTGGAGCTGGACCGCGGCCACGGCATCCCCTGGCAAGGCAACTATTCGTCCTGGCTGGAGCAGAAGGAACAGCGACTCGAAATCGAGGAGAAGCAGGAATCGGCCCGCCAGAAGGCCATGAAGGCCGAGCTGGAATGGGTGCGCGCCGGCGCCAAGGGCCGGCACGCCAAGAGCAAGGCGCGCCTCGCCCGGTTCGAGGAACTGGCCTCGCAGGAACAGCAGAAGCGCAATGAAACCAAGCAACTCTTCATCCCGCCCGGCCCCCGGCTGGGGGATCTGGTGATCGAGGCCCGCCACCTCGGCAAGCGTTTCGGGGAGAAACTCCTCATCGAGGACTCTGAGCTTCAATCTGCCGCGCGGCGGCATCGTCGGCGTCATCGGCCCGAACGGCGCCGGCAAGACCACGCTGTTCCGCATGCTGACGGGCGCGGAGCAGCCCGATGCGGGCGAGTTGCGCATCGGCGAAACCGTCCAGATCGCCTGCGTGGACCAGAGCCGCGACACACTCGATGGCCGCAAGACCGTCTGGGAGGAGATTTCCGACGGCCAGGACATCATCACCATCGGGAAATACGAGGTCAACTCGCGGACCTATGTCTCCCGCTTCAATTTCACCGGGGCCGACCAGCAGAAACATGTCGGCAATCTCTCGGGCGGCGAACGCAACCGCGTACATCTCGCCAAGCTGCTGAAGCAGCGGCGGCAATGTGCTGCTGCTTGACGAACCGACCAACGACCTGGATGTGGAGACCCTGCGCGCCCTGGAAGAGGCCCTGCTCGATTTCCCCGGTTGCGCCGTGGTGATCTCGCACGACCGCTGGTTCCTCGACCGGATTGCCACGCACATGCTGGCCTTCGAGGGCGACAGCCAGGTGGTCTGGTTCGAGGGCAACTACGCCGACTATGAAGCGGACCGCAAACGCCGGCTGGGCACGGACGCCGAGCAGCCCCACCGCATCAAGTTCAAACGCCTGAATGCCTGAGCGGAACGCGCGGGAGCCGCCCATTTCCATCCACCAGCCGGTTGTGCGGGACTCTTAGTGTAGGTGGGTCTGAGCGCAGCGAAGCCAACGGCGAGGACAAAGACGTGGCACTGTTGAGCTTCGCCTTCGTTCAGCCCAACCACGGCTACGTTGGGTTACGTCAGAGATGGCGGTTATCCCAGCCATTAACCCTGCCTGCACGCCCCGCGCCCGTTGCCGATGCCTTCACCGCCGGGTGACCCAGGATTCCAGCCCGTGCTGAAGAATTCCCTGCGAGTGACTGGATACCGGTTGTTCCGCTGTGCGACAATGCGCCCGCCTTTGCCAGCCGGCGCCGGCGAGTGAATCACCCGGTGGCAGGGGCGCAGTACTCTTGGGGGAGTTGCCGGAATCGTTGAACGAGTATCGAAACGGGAGGGGAATCGGACTGATGTCCCATCGAGATCACAAGGAACTGAACGATTTCACACAAAAAATGCGCAAGGGAGGATCCGCCGGACTTTGGCGCGGGTCCCGGGCCGGACGCGGCGACAGATCAACATCAAAACCCGGCCTGCCGCCGCCATGGGCCAAGGAATAACCGGCCGCGGTCCGCCGACTCACCCCGTCCAGACCTGGCAATCACGCGCCCTGCCACCTGGGTGACCGCATATTGACCGGACTGGCGATCATGTCCCTGGGCATGCTGATCGTCGGCGGCATGGGCGCCTATCTGTCAAATGTATCCCAGCAAGTGGCGACCACCACCCGCACCGAACCCGGCGCGCCGCCCTGCTCCAGGTATCGCCCTGAGACGCGCTTCGGGAATCTGGAAAAGAGATTGACGGAAATTAATGATCTCTACGGTGAAAGACTCCATTCCCTGGAATCGAAACTGGCGCAAACCGTTGACCCGTACGAAGCGCGCCTGAGGAACATGGAGCGCCGGCTGGAACAGGCCGATGATCCCAACGTCACGCGCTTGCGGGATGTCGAAGCCAGGCTGGAACAATTCAATGCACCCAACCAGGAAGCGCGATTACAGGCGGTCGAGCACCGCCTGGAGCAGGCGTACTCACCCTACGCACGCGGCGACTTCAGGATATGGAAAACCGGTTGGGACAGGGTTTTGCCGGCTATGAAGCGCGCCTGCGGGAGCTGGAAAACCGGTTGATGCAAATCCAGGTCCCCTACGAAGCAACGACTGCAGGATCTGGAGCAGCGGCTGACCTATGCCGCCGCCCGCCTGGACTATCTGTCCGCCGAGATGGAATCCTTCGTCCGCAATAATCACACGGCCATTATCGAGGCGAACGCGACCCTGCGCGCCGACCCGCCTGCCGCCATGCCGGTCGAACCGCCCACGGCCGCACCGGTCGACGCCGCGGACGCCGCAATGGCTGCCTGCCGCCGCCGGCGACGGAACACCGAAACGGCGGCAGCCAGCGCGGCGGAACCGGACGCAGACACTTGGACGGCTGCCGCGGTCGCGCCGCCGACGTCGCCAGACGGCATGGCCGCGGCAGCGGAGCAAGACGCGCCATCGGAAGCCGCGCGGGATAAGCCCATGGTTTTCGAACCGGTGGCAGCCCTGGCGGTGGGGTACCCGGATATGGCGGCCGGCGCCGTGGCCGTTAGCGCACCGGCGTCACAGACCACGATCGCACAGGCAGAAGCGCCAGCAGCGCAAGACAAGCCGAGAGACCCCGCGCGGGACAGTCTGCATGACAGCCAGCCGACACAAACCAACACGGGCGATTGGGTCATCAACCTCGCCTCCTATGCGAGCGAGACGATCGCGGCGAGGAAACTGGCCGACTTCGAAGGAAAGGGGTCGCCGCCGAGCAGGTCGCGGCCACGGTCAACGGCAAAACCATCTACCGCGTGCGCCTTGCCGGCTTCGACACCCGCAAGGCAGCCACGGTCCGTGCGGAAGCGATAAGACAGCAACTGGGCCTGGCGGAAACCTGGGTCACGAAACAGTAAGCGTCGCTGACAGTCCCGGCCGGCTGAACATACCGGCGCAGCGGCGTCCGCGCCGCTTCACGGCGAGAACTAACAGTCCGGTCAGGAGCAGAATCGTCCCGACACCGATGATCCAGATTCTCATGGACTCGAAAAATGGACCACTGATCGGCGGGTGGCCCCCCGGCAGGAAACCGATCTACAACAGCGAAATGCCGGAGAGTACGATGCCATCGGCGGCGGATTTCCCGGCAATTATCGTATAGGCCAGGTCTGCTGCAGCAGCGCCCCGGTGAGCGCGGCGTACAGGAACCCGCATCCGGTGCGCGTCGCCGAATATCGACCGGCCGGCGGCCGGCCCATGATGGCTGGCGACAGTCATTGCGATTATTATTCCCGGAAATACGCAATCCTGTTACCTGTTTAGGGAGCAAGCAACATGTTTTCATATGAACGCCACATGGTCGTCGCACTCGCCATCGCCGTCATCATCATCGTGACCGTCGTGTCTATGGTCGTCCTTGAATCCCCCTGCCGTTCCTCCAGAAGTAAATCGCCGTCATTGCGGAAGTCGCTACCCGACCCAGACCCGCGCGTTGCGGAACAGGCGCATCCAGGGACCGTCCTCGTCCCAGTCATCCGGGTGCCAGGAGTTCTGCACGCTGCGGAAGACCCGTTCCGGGTGCGGCATCATGATGGTGACGCGACCATCCGCCGTGGTAAGGCCGGTGATGCCCAGCGGCGAGCCATTGGGGTTGTCGGGGTATCGCTCCGCCGTCCGGCCATGACCGTCGACGTAGCGGGCCGCGACCAGCCCGCTGTCCAGCGCCCGCCGCGCCGCGGCGGGACCGCCGAAGTCCGCGCGTCCCTCCCCATGGGCGACGGCGATCGGCAGCACCGAGCCCGCCATGCCCGCGAAAAACAGCGACGGCGAGTCGAGAATTTCAAGCTGCGAGAACCGCGCCTCGAACTGTTCCGAGCGGTTGCGCACGAAGCGCGGCCACACCCCGGCGCCGGGAATCAGTTCCCTGAGGCCGGAGAGCATCTGGCAGCCGTTGCACACCCCCAGGGAAAAACTGTCCGCGCGCTCGAAAAAGGCGGCAAACATGTCACGCAGTTGCGCATGAAAAAGAATGGATTTCGCCCACCCCTGGCCGGCGCCCAGCACGTCGCCGTAGGAGAAGCCGCCGCAGGCCGCCAGGCCCGGTGAAATCGTCCAGGGTGACGCGCCCCGACAGCAGCTCGCTCATGTGCACATCCACGGCATCGAAGCCGGCGCGATGAAAGGCCGCCGCCATTTCGATCTGGCCATTGACCCCCTGCTCGCGCAGGATGGCGACGCGCGGGCGCACGCCCCGCGTGATATACGGCGCCGCGACATCCTCGTTGATATCGAACGTGGTCCGGCACTGTATGCCCAGATCCGTTGCATCCAGCAGGGCGTCGAATTCTTCCTGCGCGCACTCGGAGTTATCCCGCAGGGCCTGCAGCCGGAAGGTGGTCTCGGCCCAGGCGCGCTGCAGGTTGACGCGCGTATCGGAGAACACCGACAGCGTATCGTGCGTGAACAGGATCTGGTCCGAGTCGTTGAGCGTGCCGATCACATGGCTGTAATGGCCCAGCCCGGCCTCATGCAGCGCCTCCAGCACCGTGTCCGTTTCGGTGTGCCGCACCTGGACCACGGCGCCCAGTTCCTCGGCAAACAGGGCGGGGAGCGGCTGCATCACCCAGTTCATCCAGTTCGATGGACACGCCGCAGTGGCCCGCGAAGGCCATCTCGCAGAGACAGGCGAACAGGCCGCCATCGGAACGGTCATGGTAGGCGAGCAGCAGGCCGGCGGCGTTCAGCTCCTGGATGACGGCAAAGAAGGCCTTCAGCGCGCCGCGGATCATCCAGGTCCGGCGGATGATGACCGACCTGCCGGTACACCTGCGCGAGCGCCGATCCGGCCAGCCGGTTCCTGCCCTTGCCGAGGTCGATCAGGATCAGGTCGGTATCGTCCTGGTCGGTGCGCAGTTGCGGCGTCAGCGTGCGGCGCACATCCAGCGACCGGGGCGAACGCGGAAACGATCACCGACAAGGGCGCGGTGACCTCCCGCTCGGCCCCGCCTTCCTTCCAGACGCTCTTCATGGACAGGGAATCCTTGCCGACGGGGATGGCGATCCCCAGCGCCGGGCAAAGCTCCTCGCCGACCGCCTTTACCGTGTCGTACAAAACGGCATCCTCGCCGGTGATGCCCGGCGGCGGCCATCCAGTTGGCCGACAGGCGCACCTGGCCGAGGCCATCGATGCGGCCGGCCGCGATATTGGTAATCGCCTCGCCTACCGCCATGCGGCCGGAGGCGGGTCCATGCACCAGCGCAATGGGCGCGCGTTCCCCCATCGCCATCGCTTCGCCGGTGTAGCCCTGGTAGTCGGAAACGGTCACCGCGACATCGGCCACCGGCACCTGCCAGGGACCGACCATCTGGTCCCGGCTCACCATGCCGCCGATCGAGCGGTCGCCGATGGTGATGAGGAAGGTCTTGCCGGCCACGCCCGGCAGGCGCAGGACGCGATAGGCCGCCTCCCTGGCATCCAGCCCGCGGGTGGAAAATTCCGGTTTCTCGAACGGGTGGCGGCGGACATCGCGCAGCAGCTTCGGCGGCTTGCCGAGCAGCAGGTTCATGGGCAGATCGATGGGCGTGTTGTCGAAGTAGCCATCGCCAAGCACCAGCCGCGGTTCATCGGTCGCCTCACCGAGCACGGCGCAGGGGCAGCGTTCCCGTTCACAGATCGCCTGGAATTCCGCCAGGCGCTCGCCGTCGATGGCCAGCACGTAGCGCTCCTGCGATTCGTTGCACCATACCTGCAGGGGTGACATGCCCGGGTCGTCGTTGGGGATCGCGCGCAGCTCGAAGCGCCCGCCCCGCCCGCTGTCATTGACCAGCTCGGGCAGCGCATTGGACAGGCCCGCCGGCGCCCACGTCATGGATCGACAGGATCGGGCTGCCCTCGCCCAGCGCCCAGCACGCATCGATGACCTCCTGCGCCCGGCGCTGCATCTCCGCGTTGCCGCGCTGCACGGAAGCGAAGTCCAGGTCCTCGGCGCTCGCGCCGCTCGACATCGACGAGGCGGCTCCCCCGCCCAGACCGATCAGCATCGCGGGCCCGCCCAGCACGACGATCGGCGTGCCGGCCGGGATGGCGCCCTTGCGCACATGCCCGTCGCGGATCATGCCGATTCCGCCGGCCAGCATGATGGGTTTGTGGTAACCGCGTAGTTCCTTCCCGCGCGGACCCGGGACCTGCTGCTTCGAATGTCCGGAAGTAACCGCACAGGTTCGGGCGGCCGAATTCATTGTTGAACGCGGCCGCGCCCAGCGGGCCTTCGATCATGATGTCCAGCGCGGAAACGAGGCGCGCCGGCCGGCCATGGTCGCTCTCCCACGGCTGTTCATAACCCGGGATGCGCAAATTGGAAACCGAGAAACCGCACAGGCCGGCCTTGGGTTTCGCGCCCCGCCCGGTGGCGCCTTCATCGCGGATCTCGCCGCCGGCGCCGGTCGCCGCCCCCGGGAACGGGGATATCGCGGTGGGATGATTATGCGTCTCGACCTTCATCACCAGGTGCGCGTCCTCCGCGATGCGGGACATAGACCCTGGTGCGCGGATCAGGGAAAAACCGCCGCACCTGAAACCCTGCACCACCGCGGCATTGTCACTGTAGGCCGACAGGACACCGTCCGGGCTGGCCTGGTAGGAGGCGCGGATCATGCCGAACAGGCTCTTCTCCTGCGGCTGGCCATCGATGATCCAGTTGGCGTTGAAGATCTTGTGCCGGCAATGCTCCGAGTTGGCCTGCGCGAACATCATGAGCTCGATATCGACCGGGTTGCGGCCGAGCGCCGTGAAGTTCTCGGTCAGGTAATCGATCTCGTCATCGGACAGCGCCAGGCCCAGTTCCCGGTTGGCCGCCTCCAGCGCCGCGCGCCCGCCTTCCAACACATCGACGCTGGCGCAGGGGGCCGGTTCGGCATGCCGGAACAGGATATCGGTGTCGTTCTCGTCGAACAGGACCGCCTCGGTCATGCGGTCATGGAGCAGCGGCAGGATCAGGTCCTGCTCGGCCGCCGTCGGGGAGACGCCGTCTTCCGCCTCCGGCGTGGAGACCAACCCAGGGTGTAGACGATACCCCGCTCCACCCGGCGCACCTTCTCGAGACCGCAGTTGTGGACGATGTCGGTCGCCTTGCTGGACCAGGGCGAAACAGTCCCCGGACGGGGCACGACGATCAGGGTAAAACCGCCGCCGTCGTCATCGGGCTGCCGCGGCCCATAGGCCAGGAGCTGCTCCAGCATCGCCTGTTCCTCCCGCGTGAGGCGCTCTTCCAGTTCGGCGATATGCAGATAAACGGCGGTGAGGCTAGCCAGTCCGGCACGCGCTCCTTGAGCTGCAGCAGCAACTTGTGACCGCGAAAATCTGATAGTGCGGGACCGCCGCGCAGATGTAGCATCAGGACTCCGGAATGCGTCGGGAATCAGAAGCGGAAATGATACTGGATGGACCGACCGGGCAACAATCAGGCAAGCGCACGCCACGCCAGCCCGGCCTCCTGCCCGGCCACGCCGATCCAGTCCGATGCGCAACCCAGCGCCGCGGCCAGCGCCGCGCGGGCCAGCTCGGGGCGATTGTTTTTTTCGCTGAGGTGCGCGGCCACGATATGTTGCAGACGCGAGGTGTCGATGCTCTCCAGCAGCCCGGCGGCCTGCGCGTTACTTAAATGGCCCAGCGGGCCGCCCACCCGCGCCTTGAGGCTGGCGGAGTAAGGTCCCGCGGCGAGCAGGGCCGGATCATGATTGCATTCCAGCATCAGGGCGTCACATCCATCCAGGGAGGCACGGATATGCGCGGTTATCCTGCCGGTGTCCGTCAACAACCCGAAACGGTGATTGCCGTCCGCGAACACGAACTGGCAGGGCTCGCGCGCATCGTGGGGCACGGTAAAAGGCTGTATCTCGAGATCACCCAGGCTGATGCCGGCCTGCCCGTCGAGGTGATGGATCTCGGGCAGAACCTCATCCCCCAGCATGCGATGCGTGCCGGCGCTTAGCCACACGGGCAAGCCATATTCCCTCGCCAGGGCGGACACGCCGCGGATATGGTCACCGTGCTCATGGGTCACCAGGATGCCCGCGAGTTGCTCCGCCGTGCGCCCGAGGCGCGCCAGACGCCGCTCGGTTTCCCGGCGGGAGAAACCGCAATCGACCATCACCAGGGTCGAACCGGATTCGATGAGCGTTGCATTGCCGCGACTGCCGCTGCCCAGAGACGCGAATCTCATGGTATCGGCAGGCACCGGGCTAGCGCAGTTGCTCCTCCAGCAAGGTCAGGATACGTTTCGCGGTGCTTGAATTATCCCGCTTGCCCTCGGCGTTGTTGACGATGACCTGCGTCTCCGCCCCCTTCGCAAGCAGCACAATCTGGTACTGTTTGGCTTTCGCCTCAGCGGAAGACCAGAAGGCCAGCTTGGACAGCAGCCCCTTGTTATCCTCATCGCCCAGGGGATCGTTGTAACGCACGAAATAGATGCCATCCGTACGGTTGCGGTCTTCGACCGCGAAGCCGATACGGTCAAGCGCCACGCCGGTACGCCGCCAGGCGCGGGAAAAATCCTCCTTGTCGGTCAGCATAACGCCATTGCCGTCCGAGACAAGCTGGGCCCGGCTCTCGGTTGCCGGCTGGCTGGCCAGCAGGGTCTGCGCCTTCTGTTCTTCGACTCCCAGGAATACCACGAGGCGCTTCAGCATCTCCGCTTCCAGCTCCGGGTCGGGGGAACGTGGTTTCCACATCGTGTTGCTTTCCTCCGGCGTGCCCGTTACCACTTCCTCCATGCCGCGATGGGTCAGGAAAAGTTCCGTCGTGCCGGGGGTGGAGCCGTGTTCGAGGCGCACCCGGTACTGGTCACGGGTGGCGGCCGAGTAGGCGAAATCCATGATCTTGCCCAGCGTGTTGCGAATGATGTCCGAAGGGATATCCGCGCGGTTCTCCGCCCAGCCGGTTTCGAGAATGCCGAGTCGCGGGTCTTCCATCTTGATCAGGAAACCCTGCTGCATCCAGAACTCCCGTACCTTGGGCCATACCTGGGCCGGGTCGGCCAGGATAACCAGCCATTGCTGGTTACCGTCACGCTCCACCGCGATACCGACCTTCTCCGGCAATACCGTGGCCGCGCCGGCAGCCGGCTCGGCTTTGTTGATTTCAGAGTAGCTGGTGCCGGCCGCATTGAGCAGCTCCGGGGCCTCGTTGATGGAGGAGGACGTGAGATCCGGCGGCACTTCCAGTGACTCGGTCGTCTGGCTTTTCTTGTAATCGACCTTCCCGCCGGGCGCCCCCTTGTTCATGGTGCCGCAGGCCGTTACCAGCAGCAGGCCCGCCAGGGCAATGACGGCAACTTTGACAAACAGGCTCATTGGCTTCATCGGATTCTCTGTCAGGTAAGGACGCCGGCCTGCCTTAGCGCCTGCCGGACGGTGTCATGAAACTCTTCCGCCAGTGGCGTCATCGGCAGGCGTATGCCGGGCGGGATCAATCCCATCGCGTGGAGCGCCCACTTGACCGGTATGGGATTGGACTGCACGAAGAGCACGCGGTGCAGGATTTCCAGCGGCCGGTTGATCGCCTCCGCCCTGGCGCGATCACCCGCCAGCGCGGCGGCGCACATCGCCTGCATCCCGGCCGGTGCGACATTGGCGGTCACCGAGATATTGCCCTTCCCGCCCATCAACATCAGCTCCATCGCCGTCGCATCATCGCCGCTGTAGACATCCAGGCGGTCGCCGCAACGGTCCATGATCTCGCGCGCCCGGTCCAGATTTCCGGTCGCCTCCTTGATGCCGATGATATTGGAAATCGTGGACAGACGTTCAACCGTTTCCGGAAGCATGTCGCAGGCCGTGCGGCCAGGGACATTGTACAGAATCTGGGGCACCGGGACGGCTTCCGCTACCGCCCGATAATGCAGGTAAAGTCCTTCCTGGGTAGGCTTGTTGTAATACGGCGTGACCAGCAGGCAGGCGTCGACACCGGCTTCCATGGCACAACGGGTCAGATCAATGGCCTCGCGCGTGGAGTTGGCGCCGGTACCGGCAATCACGGGTATCCGGCCCGCCGCCATCTCGACCGTCCGGCGCACGACATGGCAGTGTTCCGCTTCGTCGAGCGTCGCGGACTCGCCGGTCGTACCCACCGTCACGATGGCATCGGTATGGTTCTCGACATGGAAGTCGATCAGCCGCTGCAGGCTGTCCTCATCAATGGCGCCATCCCCGAACATCGGGGTTACCAGCGCCACCATACTGCCGTGAAACATGCGTTTGAACTCCGAACCGGTTTGAGACCGACATGGTACTGGTGCCACCCGTTACTGACAAGGCGGGCTAACAGACGGGCAGGGAGACCCGGCGATTAGGCATACAGACTGTTAAAGATGTTAAACTCCCGAAAACAGTAAAATCATTCGCGTCACGAGGCCACGCCAGGCAAATGAGCAAACAATCATCGGCAAAAACCAGTCAGTTGGTACTCTCCGCCCTGGGTGAGGACAAGCCCGGCATCATCGATGAATTATCACGCTGTGTCCTTGCCTGCGGCTGCAATATCATCGACAGCCGCATGACCGTGCTGGGGGGTGATTTTGCCATTCTCCTGCTGGTTGACGGCAACTGGAACAATATCGCCAAGCTGGAAAACCAGATTACACTCCTCGAGGAGCGACTGGCGCTGACCATCATCTCCCGTCGCACGGTCCCGAAGGAAGGCCGCAAGAACCTGCTGCCCTATGGGGTGGATGTGGTTGCGCTGGACCAGCCGGGTATCGTCCACAACCTGGCCAGCTTCTTCGCAAAACGGCAGATCAATATCCAGGAAATGGTCACATCCAGCTATGCCGCCGCCCATACCGGCACGCCGATGTTCTCCGTGCACCTGACGGTGGATATTCCCGCCACCCTGCAGATCGCCGCATTGCGGGAAGAGTTCATGGATTTCTGCGACCAGTTGAATCTCGATGCCGTCATCGAGCCCATCAAGGGCTAGGCGAGGATAACAAGGCCGCATGAGCAAGTTAATAGTTAACAAGAAAGTCCCTGACTTCAGTCTTCCGGCCACCGGTGAACAGACCATTTCCCTGTCGGATTACCAGGGCAGATATGTCGTGGTGTATTTCTACCCCAAGGACAGCACCCCGGGCTGCACGATGGAAGGACAGGACTTCCGCGACCGGATCAACGCGTTCCGGCGTAACAATACCGCCGTCCTGGGGATTTCACGCGACAGTGTGAAATCACACGAGAATTTCAAGGCCAAACAGAAATTACCGTTTGATCTGCTCTCCGATGCCGACGAAACGGTCTGCAGTCTCTTCGACGTCATCAGGGAGAAAAACATGTACGGACGCAAGGTGCGTGGCATCGAGCGCAGCACCTTCCTGATAGACGACCTGGGCGTCCTGCGCAGGGAATGGCGCAAGGTCAAGGTGAATGGCCATGTCGATGCGGTGCTGGAGGCGATCAAGGAACTGTAGTCAGGGCGTGATGCTCAGGCCGCGGGCGGGTTAATCTCGGGCTCCGCCTTGGGTACTTCCTCCTCACTTTGATTTATCGGCCAGGCCTTCAAGACCGCCTGCACCAGAGTCGCAAGCGGAATCGCGAAGAAGACACCCCAGAACCCCCACAGACCACCAAAGACCAGGATGGCGATGATGATGGCGACGGGGTGCAGGTCAACCACTTCGGAGAACAGCAACGGCACCAGCAGATAACCGTCCAGCGCATGAATCACGCCATAGGCTAACAGCACCCAGTAAAAGTCAGCGCCCCAGCCCCACTGGAAGTAGGCGACCAGGGCCACGGGCGCGGTGACAACCGCCCCGCCGACATACGGAATGATCACCGACAATCCCACCATGGTGGCCAGCAGCAGCGTATATTGCAGACCCATCATGGTAAACGTGGCATAACTTACCGCCCCGACGATAAAGATTTCCCAGACCTTGCCGCGGACATAATTCGACACCTGCATATTGACGTCATGCCAGACCTGGTTCGCCAGCGGGCGTTCCCGTGGCAACCGCTCGGCGAACCAGCCAAGGATGGGATCCTTGTCTTTGAGAAAGAAAAAGGCCAGCACCGGCACCAGGATGATGTACACCACGATGGTCATCAAACTGACAACCGAGGCCACCGACATCGACAATACCCGTTGACCGAGAACCGTGATCCCGGCGCGTATGGCGGCGATCAGGTCATTCACCTGCGATTGCGTAAACAGATTCGGATACTTGTCCGGCAGTTGCAGCAGCGCTTCCTGTCCCTGCGCAATCCAGTTCGGCAGTTGCTGAACCAGTTGGGTAAGCTGCGCGGACAGGCGGGGCATCATCCAGATGAGCGCAAACACAAGAAACGACATGAACAGGAGGAAAACCAGGATTACCGCGGACAGGCGGGGCGCGCCGAGACGGCGGCACTTCTCCACGACCCCGTCCAGCAGGTAGGCGACGATCACTCCGGCCATCACCGGGGCCAGCATCTCGCCCAGGGTCATCATGACGACAAAACCCGCGATCAGCAGCAAGGCCAGGATGACAACCTGCGGATCGGAGACATAACGGATATACCAGTCACGTACAATATTCATGAATTACAGTCTCTGGCCTTCCCTGAGTTTCCGGTAATGTTCGCGGAAAATGTCCTCCAGCTGGTCAATGACTTCCGCGGGATCCGTGCCCTGCATGATATGCCGGGCTACCAGCTCCGAGGTGGCGCGCAGCATTTCGGTCTTGCTCAGCATGGGATAGGTTTGTGACAGACGTTTCAACCCGGTCACCACGCTCTCGTGCGCCGGTCTTGCTATCGGCACGGGTTCGGGTATTTCGACGGGACTTGCCGGGCCGGAAGCCCTAACGGAGGTACCGCGCTGTTGGAGAAATTCCGCAAAGGCCAGTAATGTCGCCTGCTCATCGGCCCCAAGTAGCCGGTAGAGTTCCAGCAAATGCCGCTCAGAGGATACCATCGCATCAGCGTTCGTGTGTATTAGAAAGAATCGGACCGTCTCGTCTCAATGGTCATTTCTGTGTGACAGGCAATAGGCACGGGCAAACTCAAGCAATTCATCCATGGCGCGCTGGCGGAACTTCTGCTTCTGGTGCACGAAAGAGAATGGGCGTTCAATTTGCGGTTCCAATTCCAGCGCAACCAGCGTCTCGAGCTGTAATTCCTTGTGTATGGTTACCTCGGAAACAATGGCTACGCCCATCCCCGCCTCGACAGCCCCCTTGATGGCTTCCGGGCTACCCAGTTCCATGGACACGTGCACGTCACTCGGATTTATTCCCTGTTCACCCAGGTAGTCCTCGATGACTTCACGTGTGCCGGACCCTTCTTCACGCGCGATGAATGCATATTCAAGCAGCTCCGGCATCCTGATATGCTGTTTCGCCGCCAGCGGATGCTGCGGCGACACTATCGCCACCAGCCGGTCCTTGCGGCACTCCTCCACCACCAGATTCTTGTTCATGACCGGCGATTCCACGACACCCAGGTCGATATCATTGTTCTCCACCATCGAGACGATGCCATCCGAGTTCGACACCCTGAGATGGACGTTCACATCCGGGTATTTCTTCTTGAAATCGCCCAACAGGGAGGGCAGCATGTATTCCGCGATGGTAGTGCTCGCCCCGATGATCAATACCCCCCGGATCTCGCCGGTCATATCGCGCACGGCGTTCTCCATCTCAGCATAGAGATCGAAGATCCGGTCCGCGAACTTATACACCCGCTGTCCCGCCTCGGTCAGGCTGATGCGGTTATGGGTGCGGTCAAACAGGCGGGTGTTGAAATACTCCTCGAGCTGTCGTACCTGGAAAGTCACGGCGGGCTGGGTCATATGCAGACTCTCCGCGGCCTTGGTGAAGCTCAGCAGCCGGGCAACGGTGTGAAAAACCTGTAACCTGCGATCAGCCATAGTCTCGATCTCGTGGGTGAAATCCGCGCCATTCACCCGGGGTCGGATGTAAACCCTTGAGACTATAAAATAACTTCAAGCCATACACCAATCCCATCTGGGCAGCGCATGGCAATGGACAACCTGTCTGCATTCCGATGCTGCTGGACGTGGCGACTGTCATCCTCAACGTCAGGTAATCCTTCCGGATAGACCGAGATGGTTGCGGGGTCTTGTGCAGTCGTCATCATCGCACTTGTCACGCCCATTGCCTTAGCGTCGCCGTACCCCGCAGACAAACAATCCGTAGTTGCCGAAACCACGCGTAGAAACCGCCAGTTCAGCCTGTCGCCGATTGCATCAATCGTCGTCCGGAAAATCACTCTCATCCCTGTGCGCTTCGAGTAATCCTTGGGTAGAGTAAGAAGGTTCTATTAGTATTTTGTTGTGTTATCACTACAGATGAATAAGCGATGGTATATAGCCATGTCAATTAGTTAGCTAACTATATACATTATGTTGTTTATATACCTCGGATATTGTAGTGTGCACGACACAGTTGGGGGAACTGGATAGTTGAACGCTGCCGTCGCGGACATATTCACAACACAGTTCGTTTGAAAACCCTGTTACAACCATCTTAGGAGGCAATAATGGGCAAACATCACCCTTATGTTCGTCGTACCTGGGTCTTCGGTCTCGCCGGGCTTGCATCGCTCACCTCAGTCGGTGCCGATGCAGGCGGATTCGCACTAATCGAGCAAAGCGTCAGCAGCATGGGCACCGCCTATGCGAATGGCTCTGCCGGTATCGACGATGCCAGCACCATCTTTTTCAACCCGGCCAGCATGACGCGCCTGGACGGGCAGAATGCCACGGGTGGCGTACATATCGTCCGATCGGATGTCGAGTTTTCAGGCAAGGGCTTTTACAACCCGGACAACCCCGCCATCCAGGCAAGTGGTCTAGCCGGAGTACCCATCCAGGGCAAGAACAGTGACGATCTGGGTGTGACGCACCGCGGTTCCGCATGGCGCCTACTCCCACCAATACAATGACCAACTCTGGTTTGGCCTGACCGTGAACGGGCCATTCGGTCTTAAAACCGATTACAGTGACAACTGGGTCGGACGCTACAACGCCATCAAGTCGGAACTCACCACCGTCAATATCAACCCTTCATTTGCCTACAAGATCAATGAACGCGCTTCCGTCGGTTTTGGAGTCAGCGCCCTGTACGCGGACGGTGAACTGACCCAGGCCGTCGATGGCGGTCTAGGAGCAGCGCTGCTAGGGATACCCATACCCTGGACTCCCGGCAGCAATACTTTTGACGGCAACGCCAAACTGACCGGAAATGACTGGGGATATGGATACAATCTCGGCGTACTGCTCGAACCGACCGATAAGACCCGCCTCGGCATCGCCTACCGCTCCAAGGTCGATCTGAAGATCGAGGGCGATGTAGAAGTATCCGGCTTGCCACCGCCACTTAATGTAGCCAATGGCACCCAGAATGCCAAACTCGATCTCACACTGCCGGATTCGCTGTCCATCAGCGGATTGCAGCAATTGACCCCGCAGTGGACACTCATGGCCGATGTCACCCGGACCAACTGGAGCAAGCTGAAATCTCTTGACATTCAAATCGAAGATGGCTCCAGAAGCGTTACCCAATTGCAGTGGGACGACTCCATGCGTTATTCGCTCGGCGTCGCCTACAAGTACAACGAGTCCTGGCTGTTTCGCACCGGCGTCGCCTACGATGAGACGCCGACACCCGATGCGCAACTGCGCACGGCGCGCATCCCCGATGAGAGTCGTACCTGGCTCGCCTTGGGCGCCAACTACAAGGTCAACAAGAAGTTGACCTTCGATCTCGGCTATGCCCATCTGTTCGTGGATGATCCCGAGATCGACAGCAGCGATGCTTACGACCCGACCACCGGTCTGAATACCGGCTTTCACAAGGTAAAGGGTAACTACGATGCCTCGGTCGATATATTAAGCGCGCAGGTCAATTGGAGATTCAATTAAAACGGTGCTTACAGGTATCTTTGGGACCCATAAAAAACCCGGCATCATGCCGGGTTTTTTATGGGTCCCTGATATGTGATGTCAGCATCACCCCTTCTTCATCAGAAACATGAATTTTCCGCCTTCTTCGGTAGACTCCAGCAGTTCGTTGCCGGTTTGCTTCGCAAATGCCTCAAAATCCTTGACTGAACCCGGATCCGTCGCAATGATGCGGAGCACCTTGCCGCTTTCCATCCCATTCAGGGCCTTCTTGGCACGCAAAATTGGCAGCGGGCAATTTAGACCGGTGGCATCGAGTACTACATCAAAATCCGCCATTTTTTAATCTCCTGTTACTATCTGTTTAGTTAGCGACCTAATTCTGACCCGACCCAGCGGATCATGATGATATATTAGAATACACGAGAGAACTTATGATAACACGATATGAAACGCAAGACTTCATCTACTCGCACCGTACTTGGATTTGGCTGCGGCAAATCCTGAACCAGTCATGCAACACATTGTCAAACAGCACACATATATGAATATCAAGATAACCGCACGCACCTTCCTGTGGTTACTGCTAGCGACGGCAATCGCGTTATTGCCCGGCGCCGCCTACCCGCAGAATCTGTACTCGGATTTACCCAGTATCGGGGAATCCGCCGGTGCCGCCATCTCCCCCGAGCAGCAAAAGCAGACTCGGCGCCGAAATGATGCGCCAACTGCGCCAAAGCGGCATCGTGCTGGACGATATGGAGATAACCAGTTATCTGAACTCGCGTGGGTGAGCGTCTCACCTCCCACAGCGAGGCAGGGGGGCAACAATTTACCTTCTTTGTCGTCAATGAATCTTCCATCAACGCCTTTGCCGGGCCCGGAGGATATATTGGCGTAAACACCGGCCTGTTCGTGGCGGCGGAAAACGAAAGCGAACTCGCTGGGGTACTCGCACACGAAATTTCGCACGTTACCCAGCACCATCTTGCCCGCGCCTTCGAAGCCGCCCAGGGTTTGAGTCTGCCTTCGATGGCGGCGATGCTGGCGGCAGTGCTCATCGGCACACAAAACAGCGAAGCCGGTATGGCGGCCATTTCAGCGGTTGCGGCAGGCAGCGCGCAATATCAGATCAACTTCACCCGTGAAAACGAAAAAGAGGCCGACCGTTTTGGCATCCAGACACTGGCGCGATCCGGATACGATCCCTATGGCATGCCGCGATTCTTCGAACGCCTGCAGAAAAATTCCCGACTCTATGGCAGCCATCAACCGGCATTCCTGATGACTCACCCGGTCACCACAGACCGCATTGCCGAAGCCACATCCCGCGCCGAAAGCTATAGCGGCGGGAAAACCCAAGACAGTCTGGATTTCCAACTGATCCGCGCGAAACTGTTTGTTATTGAAACCAGCAACCCGAAGCAGGTGTTCGAGGATTTCCAGCGTTACATGGACAAAAGCGATAATGCCGAACCCTACAAACAATATGAATATGCGCTGCTGCTGTCGGCAGTAGGCAAAACCGGCGAAGCGGCACAACTGCTTGAGAAACTGCACCGCAAAGACCCGGATCGCATCGCGTACCGACTCGCACAGGCAAACGTCTATGAACACGGCGGCAACTATATCCAGGCACTGAAAATCTACAAGGATAGTCTTGCCCTGTACCCCGGCAATCTGACATTGCTGCTGCCCTACGCCAGTACATTGATCGTCGCGAACGAGGCGCCCCAGGCCTATAAGCTGGTTTCCGATATCCGCAAGGACCAGTACAGCAATCCCCAGGTATACAAACTACTGGCGCAGGCGGCCGAGGCCACGGGGCGAAAGGTGGAAATGCATGAAGCCATGTCCCAGTACTACTATCTCAATGGCTTTACCCGTGAAGCGATTCAACAACTGGAACTGGCCAGTCACGAACCGCACTTGAGTGACTATGATAGCGCTCGTATTGAGGCCAGGCAGAAGGAACTCGAGGCGATTTTTGAGGAGGAAAACAAGATGAAAAAATGAAACGGACGTGAACCGATCATGCCTTGACAGTTATTAAATAGGAATGATACGGTCGTTCGGCGTTTCTATCATCAACAATAACAAGCACCAACAAATACCCGCCATTACCTACCAACGGGAGTTCCAGCATGAAGAAATTTCTTTCCCTAAAGCTATTGGCAATCGTACTGCTGTCATCCGCCGTTAGTGTGGGTTGTGCCAACCAGCAAAAGAAGGAGGCTGCCACGGCATCCAAAGCCAGTCCCGAAGCCACGCTGGCGATCAAAAACGCCTCGGATGCCATCGGCATGGCCAATAACAATAACTGGATATGGCGAGACACCGAGGACCTTTTAAAGCAAGCGCAGGATGCCGCTGACAGCGGCGACAATGCAACAGCCATCAAATTGGCTGACAAGGCCAAGTACCAGGCTGAAGCCGCGATCATCCAGTTCAACTACGAAAAAGCCCACCCGCGTGGGTTCTGAACAACCACTCAACTGGAAAGAAAATTAGGCAAAATGTAACCGAGGAGAAGCGACGATGCGGCATAACGCCTGGAGCATGATCAAAACCGTATTAATCTGTTGTGCTGCCCTGACCGGGGTTGCGGTGCTTGGGTACGCGTCCCCCTCGTTCCCGGCAGACAAGGAAATGACCGTGGTTGAAAAGGGGAAGGACGTCGCATTCGATCGCGCCAAAGGCAACTGTCTTGCCTGCCATGCCATGGACGATGGCACGTTACCCGGCAATATTGCACCCCCGCTTGTCGGTATGAAGCTGCGTTATCCCGATAAGACAAGACTTCGCGCCCAGATCTGGGATGCGACCGTGGCCAACCCGAACACGATCATGCCCCCCTTCGGCCGGCATCAGATACTCACCGAAGAGGAAATTGACCAGATTGTCGAATACGTCTACACCCTTTAGAACAACCTATCCCGACTATCAGGAGAATCACTCGTGACCAGCATGAAACGTAGAATATTTCTGAAGAGCTCCCTGGCAACCGGCGCCATAGGTATGGCCGTCAGCGCCGGCCTGATCACCCCTCGCCTGGTCCTGGCCGCGTGGCCCAAGGCCGCATTTGAAGCGAACAACATCGATGGTGCCGTAAACAGCCTGTTCGGCAGCACAGCACTCACAGGCAGCGACAAGATCAAGATCAAGGCCCCGGATATCGCCGAAAACGGCGCCGTTGTGCCGATCTCGATAGAGACCAACATCGAAGGTGTGGAATCGATCAGCATCATCGCCGAGAAGAACGCCTCTCCTCTTACGTCGTCCTTTGTCCTGGGGAAAGGCACAGAGGCATTCATCGCCACCCGCATCAAGATGGCCAAAACCAGCAGTGTCATCGCTGTGGTCAAGGCAGGTGGCAAGCTCTACAGCACGGGCAAGGAGGTCAAGGTCACCATCGGCGGTTGCGGGGGCTGACACCACCATTACAACCGAACAACACACACTCTATGGCATATTGAGGAGTTAACATGGCAAGCATAAAGATGCGCGCGACCCTCGGTGATGACGGCGTGACCACGATCAAGGTCCTTATCAGTCACCCGATGGATACCGGGCTGGAAAAAGACAAGAACACGGGCAACAACATTCCCGCTCATTTCATCCAGGAAATCGTGTGTGAACATAACGGAATCACGGTACTGACCGCCGAGTGGGGCCCGGCGGTATCAAAGAATCCTTATCTTTCTTTCCGTTTCAAGGGTGGGAAAACCGGTGACACCGTGAAATTGAGTTGGGTCGACAATCTAGGCAACAGCGATGCCGGTGAAACCACAATCCAATCCAATAAGTGACATCCACCGAGACACCTATCTGTCTAATGACCTCTAGGAGAGGGATCCGATGAGAAAACTCTTGACCGCATCGCTAGTAATTAGTCTGCTGGGCATCATCACGCCGCCCGCACACGCCACCCCGGAACAAGACCTGGAAAAACTCAGGTCTTACTTCTACAAGCGTTTTCCTAATACCCCAAAAGATGACTTCATCAATGGCGTCTACGCCATCGATCCCGCGTCGCGGGAACAGTGGGAGGCGATTGAAGAATTTCCGCCTTACGAGCTGGACCTCGAAAAGGGCAAGGAACTTTTCAATACGCCCTTCAAGAACGGCAAGACGTATGCTAGCTGTTTCGACAATGGCGGCATCGGCATTACCAATCGTTATCCGTTCTTTGACACGAAGTCGGGTCGCGTGATCACCCTGGAATTAGCCATCAACGAGTGCCGTAAGGCGAATGGCGAAGAACCGCTGAATTTCGAAAAAGGGCCCCTCGCCGCTATTTCCGCTTACATGAATTACACCTCACGGGGCAAGGTGATCAATGTTGTTATCCCCGATGACCCGCGTGCGCTGGCGGCCTATGAACGCGGCAAGGCCAGCTTCTTCGCCAAGCGGGGCCAGCTCAATATGTCCTGCGCCGATTGCCATATCGCCAACGCCGGCAACAAGGTCCGCGCCGACATCCTGAGTCCGGCGATTGGTCAGACCGGTCACTTCCCCGCCTACCGCTCCACCTGGGGTGATCTGGGCACGCTGCACCGCCGTTATATTGGATGCAACGAGCAGGTTCGCGCCAAGCCCTACGCGCCCCAGAGCGAGGAGTACCGGGATCTTGAGTACTTTCACACCTATATCAGCAACGGGCTGAAAATCAACGGCCCCGGCACCCGCAAGTAGCCTCAGATGCCTTGGCTGGCAAGGCCCGACGTGGTGCAAGTCGGGCTTTTTTTATCCCGTTAACTGGACGCGGTTGATCCCGTTGCAACCTGGCCGTTCAAGAAAACGCGGAGCCGACAATGAATCTGTCACGTCGTGAATTCCTCCGCCTGCTGGCTATTGCCAGCGCCGCCGGCTTCAACCTGTCGGGCTGCGAATCGGGCAACAAAACCGGGCAATCAACCGCCGCCGGGAACAAACCGGCGCGGGCACCCGCCGATCCCTATGAAGTGCCGCCCTTCGGCAATGTCTCGCTGTTGCACTACACGGATTGTCATGCGCAACTGCTCCCGGTTTATTTCCGCGAACCCAGCATCAACCTCGGTGTCGGCAGCATGAAGGGGAAGCCCCCGCACCTGGTTGGAGAAAAGTTTCTCGCCTACTACGGCATCAAGCCCGACGCTCTTGAGGCGCACGCGTTTACCTGCCTCGACTTCGTCCAGGCCGCGCGCAAGTACGGCAAGACCGGCGGTTTCGCCCACCTCGCCACCCTGGTCAAGAAACTGCGCGCCCAGCGTCCTGGCTCACTGCTGCTCGATGGCGGCGACACCTGGCAAGGCTCGGGCACGTCACTGTGGACCCAAGGCCCAGGATATGGTGGATGCCCAGCTTCTGCTGGGCGTAGACATCATGACGGCGCACTGGGAGATGACCTTCGGCGCCGAACGGGTCATGCAGATCGTCGAAAATGACTTCCACGGCAAGATCGATTTCCTCGCCCAGAACATCGTCGACACTGCATGGGAAGAGGCCGTCTTCAAACCCTACAGCCTGCGCGATATCAACGGCGTACCAGCCGCCATCATCGGCCAGGCCTTTCCCTATACGCCGATCGCCAACCCGCGTTACCTGGTGCCGGACTGGAGTTTCGGCATCCGCGAAGAGAACATGCAAAAAACGGTGAATAAG
This sequence comes from uncultured Gammaproteobacteria bacterium, assembly GCA_963773065.1. Taxonomy (GTDB): domain Bacteria; phylum Pseudomonadota; class Gammaproteobacteria; order UBA9214; family UBA9214; genus CAVQCA01. The sequence continues at coordinate 1,981 of CAVYZN010000033.1, read as the reverse complement.
GCCCGGGCGGAAGGCGCCCAGGTCGTCATCGTGCTGTCCCACAACGGCATGGATGTCGACCTGAAGATGGCATCCAGGGTCACGGGAATCGATGCCATCATGGGGGGACACACGCATGACGCCGTCCCGGCGCCGGTCGTGGTGGAGAATGCCGCCGGCAAGACGCTGGTAACCAATGCCGGGTCAAACAGCCAGTTCCTCGGGGTCCTGGACCTGGATGTCAAAGATGGCAAGGTCCGGGACTACCGCTACCGGCTGCTGCCGGTATTCTCCAACCTGATAGAACCCGATCCTGTCATGAACACCTACATCGAAAAGGTGCGCGCGCCCTACAAGGACAAACTGGCCCAGACGCTGGCAATGACCGATGAGGTACTGTACCGGCGCGGCAATTTCAACGGCACCTTTGATCAGTTGATCTGTGACGCGCTCATCGAGGTCAAGGGTGCGCAGATTTCATTCTCACCCGGATTCCGCTGGGGCGTCAGCGTGCTGCCGGGCGAGGCCATCACCCTCGATCATGTCATGAGCCAGACGGCCATCACCTATCCGATCACCACCCTTAACAACATGACCGGCGCCCGCATAAAGGAAATCCTCGAAGACGTCGCGGACAATCTGTTCAACAAGGACCCCTATTACCAGCAGGGCGGCGACATGGTGCGGGTCGGCGGACTCAGGTACACGATTGATCCGGGCGCGGACATCGGCGGCCGGATATCGGACATGGAACTGGATGGCAAGCCTATCGACCCGAACAAGGAGTATGCCGTCGCCGGCTGGGCGAGCGTGCAGGAGCAGCCGGATGGCGTGCCGATCTGGGACGTGGTCACCGAATACCTGCGCGCTAAAAAGACCATCAGCCGGATCGAGCTGAATGAGCCCAAGCTCAAGAATGTCGGCGACAATCCCGGTCTGGCCTGACAGACGACCCGGCATCGCGGCGGCAGACTCAGCCGGCGCACAGCACTCGGGCCAGTTCACGGCTGTTGTGCACACAGTCGTTCATGGCGATGCCGCGGTAGGCATTGCAGTTCAGATGCAGACCGGGATAGCGCGCCGCGTGAGCGAACAGGTCCTCCATGGCCCGCAAGTGCCCTACCGGGTAATTGGGGATGCCGTATTCCCAGCGCCGCACGAAACTCACGTCGGGCTCGGCGTCCACGCCCATGGTCAAACGGATGCCGGCGCGCGCGGCGGCCAGCAGCCCCGCCTCATCCTGTCGCATCTGTTCCGGATTGCGCTGGCCGCCGATCATGACCCGCAGACACTTGCCGCCGGCTGGGGCACGGTCGGGAAATATGCTACTGTCCCAGAGCACACCCAGGATCGACAGCCCGGCCGCCGTGGTGGTGAGCAGGCCGAAACCGTCTAGGGGGTGATCGAGATGGTGATAGCCGAAGCCGACCACGGCAACGGGCGAGTAATCGATCGCCGCAAGCCGCGACGCAAGTTGCGCGTCCAGGCCCCGCAACATAACGGCCCCCGCGGGTGCTGTGGCCGAGAGCACCACCCGGTCCACGCGATCTTCACCCGCCGCCGAGAGCACCCGGTAGCCGGCGGCATCCCGCAGGATGCCGGTTACCGGGACGCCCAGACGCCAGTCGGCGCGCAAAACCGATTGCAAGTGGCCGATGAAGCTCCCGACCCCGCCCTTGAAACTCATCAGGATGCCGCCTGGCCCCGCCTGGCGCTTGCGGCGCGCGAGCATGCCGCGGAACAGTCCGCCGTATTCGCGCTCAAGCTGCACCACCAGCGGGAAGGCGGCGTTCACCGACACCCGCGCCGGTGTGGTGGCATAGATCCCGGCGGTCATGGCGTCCAGGAACACATCGGTGAAGGCCTTGCCCACCCGCCGGTAGCCAAAGCTCTGCAGGGTCTCATCGCCGTCATCGCGCCGGCGCGGGATGAGCACTTCAGCGGCCACGCGCAGTTTCTGGGGCAGGTTCAGCAACCGCGAGGCAAGGAACGCCGGCGGCGT
>CAVYZN010000032.1:0-379525 GCA_963773065.1 uncultured Gammaproteobacteria bacterium | reverse complement strand
GGCGGCGCGCCGAAATCGTCGTCACCACCGTGCAATCGCTGCTCTTCAACAACAAGTACCAGAAGCTCTTCTCGCCAACCGACTTCGACCTGGTCATCTCCGACGAAGCGCACCGCTCCATCGGTGGCAATGCCCGCGCCGTCTTCGACTACTTCATTGGCTACAAGCTCGGCCTGACGGCCACGCCGCGCGACTACCTCCGCAGATTCGACGTTCGAATCCGGGCACCCGCGACCCGCGCGAGGCGGAACGTCGCTTGCTGCTGGACACCTACCGCACCTTCGGCTGCGAGGACAGCCAGCCGACCTTCCGCTACTCCTTGTTGGACGGCGTGAAAGATGGATACCTCATCAATCCGACGGTGGTGGATGCCCGTACCGAGATAACCACCGAGCTCCTTTCCGAAGAGGGCTTCGTCGTCTCGTTCACCGACGACACCGGCGAGGATCAGCAGCAAGCCTTCAAACAACGCGAGTTCGAAAAGCGTTTCTTTGCGGACGCCACCAACCAGCTTTTCTGCAAGATCTTCCTCGAAAACGCGCTGCGCGACCCAGTCAGCGGCGAAATCGGCAATCCATCATCTTCGCCGTCAGCCAGAATCACGCCGCCAAGCTGGCGCAGATCCTCAACCAGATGGCCGACCGATGTTCCCCGGCAAGTACCAGTCCGATTTCGCCGTGCAGGTCACCTCCAGATCCGACGCGCAGCAGTTCACCATCAACTTTACTAACAATAATCTGCTCGGCTCGGCCAATTTCCTGCCCGCCTACAAGACCAGCAAGGCGCGTGTCTGCGTTACCGTCGGCATGATGACCACCGGCTACGACTGCACGGACATCCTCAATCTCGGCCTCTTCCGGCCCATCTTCTCGCCAACCGATTTCATTCAGATCAAGGGGCGCGGCACCCGCAAGCACAACTTCATCGAACAGCTTTTCGACGACAGCATCAAGGATGGCGTATCGCAGTCGCAGAAGACCGCCTACAAGCTCTTCGACTTCTTCGCCAACTGCGAGTACTTCGAGACCGAGTTCAACTACGACGAAGTGCTGAAGCTCCCGGCCTTCAAGCAGGGGCGGTGAACCGGCGACGGAACAGGGCCGGTAGTTGTGGGCGGAACTTACGAGCACCTTGGCGCGGACATCATGGCCTCGCTCACGCGTTGAGCAAATCCTGCTGAAGGCATGAAGATCGACCGCATGTTCTTCGAGAATTCGAGGACACGGTGCGCGAGAACGACTATCATCGCGAAGCCGTCGAATCAGGTCAATGGGATCGTGTTATCGACTACGTGAACCGCGAGGTCTTCGACAAACCCGAGGAGTACTACACCCTCGACAAGCTGCGCAAATCCGCCGCCGTGGACCGTCGCTTGACACTGCGCGAGATCCTGGAGAAGATATTCGGCCTCATCCCGCGCTTCAAGTCCAAGGATGAGCTGCTGGAAGAGGAGTTCGCCAAGTTCGTCGCCGACACCAAGCCCGAAGAAGCCGAGGCCATCCCGGCCATCAAGACCTACTTCAAGGCCTACGTCACCAGCGATCAGGTTCGCCACATCATCGAAAGCCGCCACTTCACCGATCTGGCCACCAACCCGGTCTTTTCCACCCGGCGACTTCCGGCCGTGCGAAGAAGTACCGAACGCTCATCCCTGAATACGTCAAGGACTACGTACCGTTGAATCAGTTCGTCGCATGAGAAATTGAAGTGGATAACAGATGGCAAGTTAGGGAATTCAAGCATGAGCAGATCACCAAAAACGCGAAGGGATTGTGCCTTTGAAGTAATTAATTTCGGCAATCCTAAGCCTGAATACAAGCGTTTAACGCTAAACAAGAAATTGACATAAGGGCACCGGATTATCAGATGCAATCCTCATTCCTTCGGATCCTGTCCATCAATGCAAGATAAGAATTCTCATGCTCGACACCGACACCAAACGCCGCATTGACACCGCCCGCGACATTCTCGTCGGCAAGGTGCCCGACCCCAAGAGCCAGGTCGAGCAGATCACCATCGCCCTGATCTACAAGTTCATGGACGACATGGACGCCGAGAGCGAGGAGTTCGGCGGCAAGCGCAAGTTCTTCGCCGGGGAGTTCACCCGCTACGGCTGGGCCAAACTCATGCGCTCCGGGCTGGGCGGCCACGAGATGCTGAACCTCTACGCCGAGGCCATCGCCAAGATGCCGGAGAACCCCGGCATCCCGCCGCTGTTCCGCGACATCTTCAAGAACGCCTATCTGCCCTACCGCGACCCGGAGACCCTGAACGTCTTCCTCAAGATCATCGACGAGTTCACCTACGACCACTCCGAGCGCTTCGGCGACGCCTTCGAGTATCTGCTTTCCGTGCTCGGCTCGCAGGGCGATGCCGGGCAGTTCCGCACCCCGCGCCACATCATCGACTTCATGGTCGCGATCGTCGACCCGAAGAAGACCGAGACCGTGCTCGACCCCGCCTGCGGCACCGCGGGGTTCCTGATCTCGTCCTACAAGCACATCCTCAAGGCCAACACCGACGAAGGGCCACAGCACGCTGACGCCCGACGACAAGGGCCGCCTCGCGCACAACTTCAAAGGCTACGACATCTCGCCCGACATGGTGCGCCTGTCGCTGGTGAACCTGTACCTGCACGGCTTCACCGACCCGCACATCTACGAGTACGACACCCTCACCAGCCAGGACCGCTGGAACGAATACGCCGACGTGATCCTCGCCAACCCGCCCTTCATGTCGCCGAAGGGCGGCATCAAACCGCACAACCGCTTTTCAGTGCAGTCCAAGCGCAGCGAAGTGCTGTTCGTGGACTACATGGCCGAGCACCTCACGCCCGGCGGCCGCGCCGGCATCATCGTGCCCGAGGGCATCATCTTCCAGAGCCAGACCGCCTACAAGCAACTGCGCAAGATGCTGGTGGAGGAGTATCTCGTCGCCGTCGTCTCGCTGCCGGCGGGTGTGTTCAATCCCTATTCCGGCGTCAAGACCTCGATCCTGATCCTCGACAAGTCGCTGGCCACGCAAGCGACACCATCGCCTTCTTCAAGATCGAGAACGACGGCTTCGGCCTCGGTGCCCAGCGCCGCGAGATCGAGAAGAACGACCTGCCGCAGGCGCGGCCGAAATCGACGAGTACCTACGCTGCCTACGCGCCGGGGAGTAAATCTCGACTGCCGAGCTTCCAGCCCACGCGGGCCTGATCGTGGCGAAAGAGAAGATCGCCGCGAATGGCGATTACAACCTGAGCGGGGAGCGGTATCGGGAGGGAGCTTCCCGGCCCTCGACTTTCCGACCGTTCAACTTGGTGAAGTCTGCGAACTGATCGGCGGGCAACACCGTCAAACCGGACGAATCGCTATGCAAGGCGGCCATGTAAAGTGGATCTCCTTAAAGAACATCGGCGAACGTGGCTACATCACCGAGAACGAACTCATTTCCGAGAAAGCCTGTTGAAGAAAGATCAACGTCGCTCAAGCGAGCAACATCTTATCATCACGACGTGCTCCAGTCGGAAAGTTTGCATTCGCAGACGCATGACTATGCATAAATCAAGACCTCAGGCGCTGGTCTCTGAGACAACGAACGTCTCGCTCCATGCTTCTACTTCGCGTTTCGCAGCCGACATCGCTGCGTCGTGAGGCGCAACGCCAGGGAATCGGTTTCGCTGGTGTCGACACGCTCATCTCTCCGGAACTCCAAATCCCCCTGCCGCCGCTGGAGGTGCAGAAGGAGATCGTGGCGGAGATCGAGGGCTACCAGAAAGTCATCAACGGCGCCCGCGCCGTCCTCGACAACTACCGCCCCCACATCCCCATCCACCCCGACTGGCCGATGGTGGAGTTGGAGCGAAGTCTGCGACATCGTTAAAGGACGGTCGAAGCGCATCCTCAAGGGGCGACGTTCGTCAACGTCCCAGTATCCTCTTCTCATGATAGCGCGACATTATTCGCGACGGAATGTATACGACAGCACAGATAATTCATTCGCCGAGGAAGACGCATCAGAGCGCTGATCACTGTGTCCGGCAGAACGAGGTGTCATCTGTCGCGAGGCAGCAATCGGGATATGCGCGATCGACCTTGGAAATGGACGAGAGCTACATGACGTGATCGTCGGAGTGTGGTGATCTGACGCCAAAGAAGATCGCTACCGCGTATCTTCTGAATCGTCTCCGAATGCAGAGCTATTCGAGGCCAGTACGGCTCGCGATCAGGTGGCGCACTTCAAGAATCTCGAGCATCGAGTCGAATCCAAGTGAGTTCAAAATTCCTTCCCACCCCTCGCCACGCAGCAAGCCATCGTCGCCGAGATCGAAGCCGAGCAGGCGCTGGTCGCCGCCAACCGCGAACTGATCGCCCGCTTCGAGAAGGAGACAAGACATTGCTCAGGCCACATCTGGGGGGAGAGCAGCCAGAGGAGAGGGGTATGACAATCAACAAAGCCGGCTCAAACAAGCCTACTACGAGCAGAAGTTCGAGAGCGCCATCTTGGGCAAAGGGTGACGCTTGCAGACCTTATTCGGAGGGTACTAAATGGGGACGTTCTGAATTATCTCGCGTGATTCAAGCAAACGTGCCGGAAATAAAATCGGAATGTTGCTTTTACGCTGGCGCACCCGGCTGACCCAGCACGGCGCGGATAAGTATGTTGGCGTCGATGACGAGACGCTTATGCTGCATTACCCTGCTTCTTGCGCCATGCCTTGAAGTCGCGGGCCAGGTTGCGTCCTCGGTGATACCCAGACGGTTTATCTCCTTCTGCATGCGCCGTCCCGCTTCCAGCAGGGCATCGCGTTCCGACTGCGTGGGCTTCTTTGGGCACGGGGATGTAAAAACCGATCAGTCTGACCGTGGCGGGTCACCTCGATGGGCACGGTGGATTCCAGATACTCGGCCAGTTTTTCGCGCAGCTCGCGGATTCCGGAATCGCAGGACTCATGGCGCACCTCCTTGATTGAACACTCGTGTACATAATTTATTAACACAATGTTGCTCAGGATCAAGTCGGGGCTTATACTAAATAGGGATATTCTGAATTATCCAGCGTAGACTCAGGGAAACGTGCCAAGGAATAAAATAGAATGTTCCTATCCCTCAACGAGGAGGTTCGCATGATCGGCAAAAGTACGCTTTGGGGCGTCATGGTGGCGCTAACAATGGCCCTGGGGACAAGCGGCTGCGGGAAGTCAGGCGACAGCGGCGATGGCGCGGAGAATTTTTCAGGTGCCCAGCGGGAGGCGGCAGAGGCCGCCCTCGCGGAGGTCAGTCAGCACTGGGTGCAGGGGCCGGAGGGATGGACCACCGCCCGGACCTCCGGCAGCCCATACGCCCCCGATCATTATCTTCGGCAGGTGCGCGAGATCACGGTGCAAGGCGTCAGATCACACGACCTCGGCGAATCGGACAAGATGAACGGGTTCGAATGGGCGGGAGAAGTGACGTTCAAGACATCGCCCTGCCGTGAGGCGGGGGACCCGGGAATACTCCTGGAGGGCATGTCGGACCTCGGCGCCAGTGTGAACAGGCAACGCGGTCAGTGGTCTCAGTGGGTCGACTTTCAGCCCGAGGCGATACGCGTCCAGAAGGTCAAGGGCAAATGGCAGATCCAACCGGACACGTGGCTGCTGCGCGGGGAACTGCCCAAGCCAGCGGACTTTTCCAACGCAGGTGTGCAATAACCGGCTGCGGAGGCGGGATGAACTGAAGTCATGCAAGTCAACGCGAGCATCACCGGGGCCAGTGTCACTGATGTCCCGTAAACTTTCAGACCCGGCATCGTTGCAGTGCGTCCGGTCGAGCGCGACCGCCCCCCGGGTCACGCCGCGTAGAGCATAATCATAAGGGACCGAAAGGCCTCGAGCTTGAACTCCTTGAACATCACGCCGTAGCCGCCGCGGCTGTGATGGATCACCATGGCGTTCATATGATAAAGGGTTTTTTTGTCTGCGATATCGCATGGCAAAGGTCAATTCCACGATCGCCGGAACCGGCAGGTTGAGCTGTTCGGCGGCGATGAACGCCCCTTCCAGGCCGATGTCCAGTATTTTGACCGGAAAGAGGCCCAGGGGGTGATGAAAGACGATGGCCTCCAGGCAGACCTGCTTGCGCGTACTCCAGCGGTGTTCCAATCCCATGCTCTCCTCCTTGTTCCTGTTGCCCGGCCTCGGTCGATAAAGACCTTCCAACGACGCCTGGAAGGATAACTAAGGCGCACTACGGAACTGTGGCGTTTATGTTATGGTTTTGTGAAAGCGGAAAAGGACGCCGCCCTTCCACGCGTGCTTTATTATGTCGCTCAAGCCGAAATATTCCGGGCGCCGACATCCCCTTTGACGATCCTCAAAAGGGCTGGAAGGAGCGTGATACGCGCACAGGCTGTGACGGCCAAATCCTGACTCTCATAGCGAGTCCAGAAACTCCAACACGAGCGCCTGCTCCTCGGGAGACAGCGCATTGTATTTCCGTGTTACCGCGCTCGCCTGCCCGCTGTGGCGTTGAATCACTTCCTGCTTGGTGAACGAGAGGCCGTCGTGCATGAGGCGATTGCGCGTCCGAAGCCCCCACAAGGGCGCCGTGCGGATCTGTTGCGCGGTGACGGCGTATTCCGGCGTCGGCAGCACGGGAATGCCATCGCCCGTGCCGATGTCGTGCAGAAGAAAGTCACTGTAGGGGTGTATCGTCTTGTTGCCGAGCGCCTCCGGCACGGTAAAAGCGCCGCCGTTGATCGCCGTTCCGGGAGGCGTCGTGACTAGGGTCGGTACGTGACAGGTCGCGCAGCCCACGTTCGTGAACAGCGCTTCGCCCGTCCGCACGTCCGCGGTGATGGGGCCGCGGGCCGGCGCTTTGGTGGAGCGCATGAAATCGGCGAAAGCGACGATGTCCACCGTCGTCGTCCTCGGGGTCGGGAACGTAGTCGTAGTCGGTACCGTAACTCACATCGAGGCCGCTCGACGTGTTCTCGTCCGGGAGCAGCGGACTGGTGATGCCCATTTCATTGAGATAGGCATCGGCTGAGAAAGATTCCAGGCTCGCATGCTGGCTCTTCCACCCGAATCGGCCGATGCGGACCGCGCCCGAGGCTTCGAGAACCGGTGTCATCACTGCGGTGCCGCGCATGGCCTGCGGTTGGCGATCTCGAATCGCAAGCAAGGTGCCGTTGGCAATCGCTTCGACGAAGCCGTCACCGAGCGTGCTGGTCGAGATGCGAAAAGTTCGGATGTCGTCCTCGAAGGCCACGCGCTCCACGATTTCTGGATAGGTAGCCCGCGAATGGATCAGCGAGCCGCCCAAGGACTCGTAGAACTGATCGCCGTTCAGGCGTCCGGTGCGATGTTCCGTGACCTGACTCGCCCCGCCGGTGACGACGTTCTGGTGGCATTCGCGACAGCTCTGCGCGTTAAATGTTGGACCCAGGCCGTCAGCGTTGGTTTCAACCTCCTCGAAGAGGAAGCGATTGTCATTGTAGGACCGCAAGGGCACGACAGTGTCCTCATTAAGCGACTCGTAGTCCGGCCCCTGGTCCAGGTAGCCGTTGCTGAGGTTGTCGAAGCCGGTCGGGGCTTCGGTGATGTTGCGCGGCGTCGAAGCTTGCCGGTCGCGTTGGCCTACAGTCGCTGCAGGATCCTCTGGATCGACCGTGCCGGTGTGGCTAAACCGCTCGCGTCGGTTATCTGCAGCGGCGTCCCCGAAGATTGCAGTTCCAGCGCTGAGGGTCATTGCTATCCAAACGGCCAATGTCATCGTCTTCTTCATGGGTGCCTCTGCTGTGTGTCAGTGCTTTGTTGCCGGTGTAGGAAGGCGTCGACGTCGCGGCTCTGATCCCTTCCCCTGTGTCGAGCAGTATCCCCCTGCAAAGTTCGCGCCTGTTCAGGGAACGTCAGGAAATCAGTTGCTTATGGAAATCGGTATGAGTCGGATTCGCTTCGAGTGTCTGCGCCTTGCGACGCTCGCCGAGCGCCGGTCGCATCTATGCATCAAAATAACGTGTAAATTCCCGTCCTTAGGTCTCAAACAACACTGGTACAAAACCACGACATGTCGCCGGATGCCGACCTCGGGATACAGCGTTGTCATTAGCGGATTTGCCGATGCGGCACAGTGGCTTGCGAGCCGCGCAAATCCGCGTTGTCGCGCAATGCAGACAGGTCACAATGCATTTGATCCCAATGTGAATGGCATTGAACCGAAAGCCCAGGGTACGATCGTAATGAAACACAACGCCCCCCATAACTCCGATCGACAGCAGCGGGTGTTCGATTATCACCAGGCCACCAAGCATCGGTTCGATGCGTATGCCCCGGGGCCGGGATTCCTGGACTGGGCGACCCAGCCAAACCCGTTCCGTCGCTACGCAGGCGCACGGCTGATCCCGCTGGACATCATCCCGCCGACGGAGGAACCCCGCTATGACGCCATCTTTACTACCGGGAGTACATCCGCCCTGCGCCCCGCTGACGGCGCGGAGCATTGCACAGCTCTTTTATGACAGCCTGGCGCTCTCCGCCTGGAAGAGTACCGGTGACACCCGTTGGGCGCTGCGGGTCAATGCCTCCAGCGGCAATCTGCACCCGACCGAGGGCTACCTGATTTGCGGTCCCGTTGAAGGCTTATGCGGGCAAGCCATGGTCTGCCATTATGCGCCCGAGGTGCATGCACTCGAGGTATTGGCGGAGTTCGACGCGGCGCTGTGGGACGCGCTCCGCGGCGGTTTTCCCCGGCACACCGTTTTTATCGGGCTCACCTCCATACACTGGCGCGAGGCCTGGAAATACGGCCAGCGCGCGTATCGTTACTGCATGCACGATGCGGGGCACGCCATCGGCGCGATCAGCCTGGCGGCCGCCGGACTGGGTTGGCGGACGAGTCTGTTGGACGAGCTGGGTGCGGAGGATCTGGCCTTGCTCATGGGGACGTTCCGTCCTCACGCTGCCGAGCGGGAGGAACCGGATGTGCTGATGGCCTGTGCGCCGATGGAAGACGTACCGCGGGCGAGCGGCCTGCCGGCCGCGCCGGTGGCCTCGTTCGCCGCGCTGGCATGGCAAGGCAGCCCCAACCAGCTCAGTCCCTCGCACGTTGACTGGGGCATCGAGGAACTGGCGGAATGCGTGCGCAAGCCGCGTGCCGCGGTTCAATACGAGCCGTTGCAGCCGCCGCCCGCGGCGTGGCCGCGGGAACCGCGTCCGCTGTCATTACGCCGGATCATTCGCCAGCGCCGCAGTGCCGTGGCCATGGACGGACAAACCCGCCTTTCCCGCGACACGTTCTACCGGATGCTGCACCGGACGCTGGCCATCGCCGGCGCGGTGCCTTTCAACACCCTGCCCTGGAAATCCAGCATTCATCTGGCGATCTTCGTCCACCGGGTGGACGACCTGCCGAGGGGACTGTACCTGCTGGTGCGCGACCCGGCGCGAACCAGCGCGCTGCGAGAAGCACTCACCCAGTCCGACCCGTGGCGGCGCCCGCCGGAATGCCCGCAACAGTTGCCCTTGTATTGCCTCATCGAGGCGGATACCCGAGGCTGCCGCCCGGCAAATCTCCTGTCACCAGGAGATTGCCGGCGATGGGTGTTTCAGTCTGGCGATGCTGGCGGAATTCACCGCGCCGCTGGAACGTTACGGCCCGTGGTTTTATCCGCGGCTCTATTGGGAGGCCGGTCTCATCGGCCAGGTGCTCTACCTGGAAGCGGAAGCGGCGGGCCTGCGCGCCACGGGCATCGGCTGCTTCTTCGACGACCCGCTGCACGAGGTGCTGGGTCTCGCGGACACCGCCTTCCAGGATCTCTATCACTTCACCGTCGGCGGCCCGATAGACGATGAGCGGCTCACGACCCTGCCGGCCTATGCGGACCGGTAAGCGTGTCTCTGGGCCTTACGGGGAAATTCACCGACCCCGGCCGGCTGATGGGTGTCCGCTTTTGCCATTGTCCCCGCTCCTCGGGCCATTGCCTGAAGTCCCTGTTCCTTCTCACACCCGATCGTTCTCCAGCACGATACGGTAGCGCGCCTTCCCCGCCGCGAGATGGGCCAGGGCCTCGTTGACCCGGCTCATCGGGAAATACTCGACCACGGGCTCGATGCGGTGGCGCGCGCAGAAATCGAGCATGGTGCGGATGGTAAACGGAGAGCCCGCCGGCGTGCCGGAGAGGCTGCGCTGATGGCCGATCAGCGTGAACGCGGGCGCCGGGATGGGTGACGGAGCGGCGCCCACGATGTGCAGACGACCCTTGGGTGCGAGCGCGGCGAGGTAGGATTCCCAATCGAGGTCGACGGCGACGGTGGAGAGGATGAAGTCGAGCGAGCCGGCGAGCTTTTTCAGTTGCGAGGCATCGCGCGAATTGACGGCGTGGTGGGCGCCCATTTGCATGGCCTCGTCGCGCTTGGCATCGCTGGAGGTGAACGCGGTCACTTCGCAGCCCCACTTGTTCAGAAACTGCAACGCGAGATGACCCAGGCCGCCGATGCCGATGACGCCGACGTGATGCGTGGGTCTGACGTCGAACTGCACCAGGGGATTGAACACCGTGATGCCGCCGCAGAACAGCGGTCCGGCCTTCCTGATGTCGATGCCCGCGGGCAGAGGCGTCGCCCACTCCGCCTTGCAGCGCACCTTGTCGGCGAATCCGCCGTGGCGGCCGACGATGGTCTGCTCGCGGGTCGGGCACAGGTTGTGGTTGCCGCTCAGGCACTGGTTGCAGACCATGCAACTGCCGCTGAACCAGCCCAGCCCGACCCGGTCACCGACCTTCAAGTGTTGTACGTGCGCGCCGAGTTGCGCGATGGTCCCGACGACTTCATGGCCGGGGACGAGCGGATAGCCGATGTCGCCCCATTCGCTGTTCACCATGGACAAATCGGAGTGACACACCCCGCAGGCGATGACATCGATCTCGACCTGATCGGACTCCAGCGCACCGGGATCGTAGGCGATGCGTTCGAGGCGGCCCTTGGGTTGCTTGACGGCGTAGGCTTGGATCATGGGGATACTCCTTGTGTGTTTCATACGGTCGGGAAAAGAGCCATAAGGACTAAAGTTTAGCACTTCAACCGATTGGGCATTCCCGCCCTCATCGAGGGCGATGCACGGGCTACATCCTTATTGTTGTCGCGGAAGGTGAACGAGATCCAGCCGAGCGCTGACGCCTGCATCGAGACACGCCAGGCCGATGCCGGCTCGTGAGCAGAGCCAAAATCCGAGACCGGCGCCGCATCTTCCATTCCAGCCTGCCGCTGCGCGCCATCGTGGAAATGCAACAGACGTCACACCTGGCGTTGCGTGACCAGTCACAGCAACACCGGTGTCCGCCGGATAGGCTGTGTCCCTGTTGGCCACGGGTATGTGGCCTTGTGTAACGACAGCTCCCTGTCAAGGACGTAACTCGCCACGGGTACACCGTCACCGGTCAAGACGCAGGTCCACTTTTCCGGCTGAGGTGCGCTTATGGGTCTTAAGGGAAACATCGAGTCGCCCTGAAAATCACTGGAGGTAAATCAATGAAACGGTATTGGTATAGGCATTTCATCATGGGGTTCGTAGTGCTTGCACTGGGCATCTGCAACGCCCAGGCCTCGACGGTAGTCTACGAGGATTTCCAGGTGGTTTCTGGCAACACCATCTCAAGCACGCCGATCAATGTGGCGGCAGGGACTTACAAAGCCTCGCTGGTGGATTTTGAGTTTCCCGTCCCCTTCAACATCCTGGCGTTGGCAATCACGCAGAACCTCGATCCACTGGGATTCCGCTTCGACACCGGTTCGTTCATTTTCGATGTCCCTGTTCCGGGGACGATTATGGCGCACCTCGCGGCGATACCGGGTTCTGGCGGATTGGGCGCCTTCGGGGTTCAGATCACGGCCATACCCCTCCCTCCCGCATCCTTCCTGTTCGCCTCCGCTCTGGTCGGTCTGACTCTGATCGGTCGGCGAAAAAATGCATGACTGACACGGGCCGGTGACGCAACGCCATCACCACCACGCGTCACCGGCCCCTTGAATTTCCGGTAAGCCGAAAGGTAAGGTGGGTTAGCGTTTTTCGCGTAACCCACCAAGCGTTGCGCAGCAACACAACACAACTATTTTTGTGAATGCCTGGCGGCACATCCGGTGGATTACGGCGCCAATGACATACCTAACCCACATCTTTATCGATGATGGAGCCGCCTAGGAAAGTGCCATTCAGAGTCAAATCGGAGTCTTGCCGCGCCGCTTCCGGCGGGCTTCGAGCCCTGATCCAGGGCGAGCGCGAGACTGACCGGCGGTCCGTGTCCACTGTTTCGCAAGGGTTTTCTGTATTCGTCAGAATTCGGTCTTTTACCCGGCCTGGAGATTCGCCATAATGCCCCCCGGTTAAGCAAACGCAAGGGAGGTGTCACCGTGGCAAAGGACGAAGAACCAACTTACCGGAAAGGTGGATTGGTCTCCCTGCGCACCGAGTTGCTGATAGCACTGGTCGCCGTCATAACCCTCATTGCCATCTGGCTGGTGCCGGGCGAAAAGGAAGCGCCGCCCTCCCTGCCGCAACCGCCGGCCGCGCCACTGGATGCGAACCAGGCGCCGCCGTCTCCGGCGGGCGGGAGTACGGCAGCCGCAAGGGGCGGCGACCGGGCGCGGGCCATCATTGCCGGTTTGCGTGCCGATGGCGCGGAGCCCGATCCGGGTAAAGTTTTCGCCGACGCGGAACAACAGCAGCAAGCTGGTAATCTGGATGACGCCTACCTGCTGTATCGCTATGCCGCCAATCATGGCGAGGCGCGCGCCGCCCTTGCCCTCGGGACCCAGGCCGATCCGGCCTACCACTCCGCCGCCAACAGCATCCTGCCGGTCCCGGAACCCGAGCAGGCCATCAAGTGGTATCGCATGGCGGTTGCGGATGGCAACAAGGAGGCCGCATCGCGTCTTAAGGCGCTGCGCAAACAAACGGAGCAGGCTGCCGCGGCCGGTGACGAACAGGCCCAGCGCCTGCTGCTTCAATTGCACTAGTTCTTTTCGGGAGGTTGAGATCATGACAAAATTTCTGCTGGCGCTGGCGCTCGCCGTGATGCCGCTGCTGGCGATGGCCGCGGAACCGGCCGATGGCGCGGACAAGCCGCTGCTGATCGCGGGCAAACACACGCTATATCAGCGCGTACTCGCCGTTCCCGGCGCCCGGCTGTCCGCCAAACCCGGCGGACCGGGGAGCGAGGCGGTGACGCCGTTTACCGCCTTCTATGTCTATACGCGCCGCGAGCTGGACGGCACGCGGTGGATCGAGGTCGGCACCGATCAGCACGGCACGCGCGCGGGCTGGCTGCCCGACGCCAGCACCATCGAGTGGAACCACGGACTGACGGCCGCCTTCCGCGATCCGGCGGGCCATGATCGGGCGCTGCTCTACAAGGACCGCGACTCCCTGCGCCGGCTCGTTCAGCAGCGCGACCTGGCGGCATATGACAAGCTCTACCACGAGGCGGAGCAGGGACAGTTGTCCGCCGACTCGCCCGTGGTCGCCATCCAACCGTCCGGTTACATCGACATCCGGGAAGATTTCTATCTCGTGCCCATCCGCCATTACGAGGACGCGTATCTGGGCAGCGAACCGGCGCGCCTGCTGGAAGTCTCGAGCGTCCCGCTGAACAGCGAGCCGGTGTCCGCCGGCAAGGCGGGCGAGCAGCCGCGGAGCCTACACCGCGGGGCTGGTGTTCGTCATCGACACCACCCTGTCCATGCAACCCTACATCGAGCGCACCCGCGAGGCGGTGAAGAAAATCTATGACACCCTGAGCGCCGCCGGCCAGCTCGGTCAGGTGAACTTCGGCCTGGTCGCCTTTCGCGACAACCTGGCCGCCAGCCACAAGCCCCCGCAGGACTACCTGGTGCGCACCTATGTCAATCTGCAGCAGGGCCGCGATGCGGCGGGTTTCCTTTCGCGGGTGAACTCGGTGCAGGCCGCCCCGTTCTCGAACCAGGACTTCATCGAGGATTCCTACGCCGGCGTCAAGGAGGCGATCGAGGCGATGGACTGGAAAGGCTATCGCGGCCCGCTATATCGTGCTGGTGACCGATGCCGGCCCGCGCGATGCCGATGACCCGCTCTCCACCACCCGCCTGGGGCCCGAGAGCCTGCGGCAACTCGCCCAGGACAAGGGCATCGCCATCTTCGTGCTGCATTTGCTGACCCCGGCCAAGTATGGCGGACCACGACGCCGACGCCAAGCCGTATCGGCGGCTGGCCGACTTTCCGGGCATCGGCAGTCTTTACTACGGCGTGCCCACCGGAGACGTCGGGGAGTTCGGCACGGCGGTGGATTCGCTGGCCGGTCAGATCACCGAGCAGGTGCGGTTGGCCGCCGCCGGCAAGGAGTCCCCGGCGCCGGCGGCAAGCGCCGATGTGAAACTGGCTGAACTGCAATCCAAGGTGGCGAAGCTCGGCTACGCCCTGCGCCTGCGTTATCTGCAGAAAACCCAGGGCGGCCGGGTGCCCGACGTGTTCGACGCCTGGCTGCTGGACCGCGACTTCCGCGATCCCGCCCGCCCCACCCTGGACGTGAGAGTGCTGCTCACCCGTGACCAGCTCTCGGACCTGAACGACGTGCTCACGCAGGTGCTCGGGAAGGCCGAGGAGGGGCTGCTCTCGCCCCAGAACTTCCTCAACGAGCTGAAGAGCCTCGCCGCGACCCTGTCGCGCACACCCGAACAGATCGGAGCCACCACGGCCACCACGGCGGGCGAGGGCAACAGTCTTGCTGATCTGGGCTTCATGCGGGAATACATCGAGGACCTCCCTTACACCGGCGAGGTGCTCGGCTTGTCGCTGGAGGACTGGCAGAGCTGGCCCACCAAGCAACAGGTTGCCTTCCTCAATCGTCTCGAGGAGAAGGTCAACTATTACCGCGCGCTGCACGATCATACCGACCTCTGGGTCAGCCTGAACGGAGGAGCGGTCGGCGGCGATTCGGTGTTCCCGGTGCCGCTGGAGATGCTTCCCTAAACGACGTGAGTACCGAGTCCGCGACGGAGCCGCAATCCAGGCAGACGCTCATCTATCACCTGCGCGATGTGGTCAAGACCCGTGAAGCCGAGGGTGTGGCCTTCCGGCTGCGGGTCCCGAACCTGCAAATCGCCGTGGGCGAGAAAATCGCCCTGATCGGCGAATCGGGCTGCGGCAAGTCGACCCTGCTGGACATGCTCGTTTTCATCCTGCAGCCTTCGGCCACCGCCGCCTTCCGCTTCCGGCCCTTGCCCGAGCGGGAAGCCGAGGACGTGGATATCTACTGGAAGCAAGGCAAGCTCAACGTACTGGGCGAACTGCGCAAGCGGCATATCGGTTACGTGATGCAGACCGGCGGCCTGCTGCCCTATCTGACGGTGTACGACAACATGAACATCTGCCGCAGCGTGCTCGGTCTGCCGCGGGACGGGACGGTCGAGCATCTGGCCGAAGAGCTCGGCATCGCCCCCCAGCTTGACAAGCTGCCGGATGCGTTGTCCACGGGCGAACGCCAGCGGGTAGCCATCGGACGCGCGCTTGCACACCGGCCCTCCATTGTCATTGCCGATGAACCCACGGCCTCGCTCGATCCGTACTCGGCGGAGAAAATCATGTCCCTCTTCATCCAGTTGGTGGATGAATTCAACACCACGGTGATCCTCGCCAGCCATGCCTGGCGTCATGTGAAGGAACTCGGCCTGCGCCGGCTGGACCATCAAACATCGCATTCCGACGGCGGCAAGCTGACCGAGACCGTGGTGAGCGGCTGACCATGATTGGAGCCTTAGGCAAAGTCTTTCGGCTGGCGAGCCGCGACTACCTCCACGAGTGGCAGATGTCGGGATGTTTCGTACTGGCCCTGGCCGCGGTGCTGGGGCCCATGCTGGTGCTGTTCGGGCTCAAGTTCGGCATCGTGGGCGCGATGGTGGAGCAACTGATCGAGGACCCCCACAATCGGGAGATACGCCCGGTCGGCAGCGGCCATTACGACCATGCCTGGCTGGAGGGCGTGCGGGCGCAACCGCAGGTGGTTTTCCTGGTGCCGCGCACCCGCAGCATCGCCGCGACCATCGAACTCGGCAGCCAGAGCGCCATGCGTATTGTACCCGCGGAGCTGATCTCCTCCGGCCGCGGTGATCCGCTGCTCCCGGCGGCTGACGATCTGGTGGCGGGACTCACCCGGGTGGTGGTATCCCAAAGCGCGGCCGAAAAGCTGGGCATCGAGGCCGGCGACACCGTGGACGGCAGCCTCGCCCGGCGTTTCCGCGGCCACCAGGAACGCGTGCACCTGCCTCTGACCGTCGCGGCGGTCGCACCGGCGCGGGCGTTCCCGCGGGACGGCGCCTTCGTCTCGGTGGCGCTGCTCGATGCGCTGGAGGACTTCCGGGACGGGCGGGCGGTGCCCGCCCTCGGCTGGGAAGGGGATCCGGCGGATACCGAACGCAGCTATCCGGGGTTCCGGCTTTACGCGCGTTCCATCTACGACGTGGCGGACCTGCGCGACGCCTTCGCCAAGCTCGGCGTCGATGTACAGACCCAGGCGGCAGAGATCGAGTCGGTGCGGCGCATGGAGCGCAATCTCACCGCCATCTACTGGGCCATAGCCGTGATTGGACTGGTGGGATTCTCGCTTTCACTAGGCGCCAGTCTGTGGGCCAATATCGACCGCAAGCGCAAGGAGCTGTCGGTGCTGCGCCTGGTGGGATTTCGCACCGGGGATATCGTCTGGTTTCCCATGGTGCAGGCATTGTTCACCGCCATCCTGGGCTGGGCGTTGGCGGTGGCGATCTACCAGGCGGCGGCCTGGGTCATCAACGACATGATGGCCGCGCAGCTCGACGCCGGACAGCAGGTGTGCCGGCTGCTGCCGATGCACTATGGGGTCGCGCTGGGGCTGGCCTGCACCGCCGCCGTGGTGGCATCGGGACTGGCGGGACTGCGCTCGGCGCGCGTCGAGCCGTCCGAGGGTCTGCGCGAGCTGTAACACAAAAAGGAACAAAAAGGGGACATTCTGGTTTTCAAAAATATCACGAAAACCAGAATGTCCCCTTTTTACCTTTCCGGCCGGCGGGGCGGGGGATGCAAGGCGCTCGGATGCGGTTTGCGCAGGAGCGCGTTGCGGACCTGCCATTCCTCCCGCGGGTCGATCGTCTCGAGCAGAGTGATCTCGCGCTGCGCGCTGAGCGCGATGGGGACGCCGTCGCGGTAGAGCAGACGGTGGCTCTGCTGCAGGGTCACGCGGCGCCCGGACGTGACGATGCCGCTCAGATTCAGGGGATCGGCGGCGCTGAGCGCGATGAGGTCGCCCTGCCGGGGCCGGTTGCGCATCTCCCGCAAGCTGGCCACCGCCTCGGGCAGCGCATACTGCTCGCCCGAGAAACCCTGCACGAAGCGCCCGCCGCGCAGTTCGCCGCGCGCCTCCATGCGGCGGTATACGTACAGCAGTTCCCGCCAGGTGGGCAGTCCGCTTTCCCGTTCCAGCAACCGGCGGAAGACCACGCCGTAACGGCGCAGCAGCACGCGCGCGAGGTGTTCGGAGTGGCTGAGTTTGTCCGCCTCGCCGGGCGAGGCCGGACGCAACAGGGACCAGCGTCCGGCGGCGGCCAGCCGCTCCGCCGGAGCGTGACGGCGGCGGCGCTGGAGCTTCTGCGGCAGGATGAGTTCGCGCAGGCCGCGGAAACTGTCGGAGGTGATCAGCCCCCAGGCGGCGAGCTCGCCCAGCGCCTCCTCCAGTTGCGACTTGAGCAGGCCGGTTTCCGCCAAAAGTTCCTCGAAGAAACTGGCGCCCCATTCCCTCAACCCGGCATACACCTTTTGCGCCGCGTTGGAGAGCGGCAGCCCGTCCGCTTGCGCCAGGGGAGTGTAGGCGCGCCAGTGCGCGAGATGCGAACGGGCGACGAAGGCGATCGGCGTGGTACGCACCGCCGGGGCCTTGCGCTTGTGTTCCCGGCCCGGCGCGGGCGCCTGCAGGCGCAGCCACACCACCTTGCCGGCGCCGCACAAGCCGTCGAGGTCGGCGCGCGAATACGGCCGCAGGCGCGAAGGCAGGATATCGTCTTCCCAGCTCCCGGCCGGCAGGTTCAGGCCTTCGAGCTGTCCCAGCGTGCGCTCCAGGGCGGCCTCACCCTCACCCGGATCATCCAGTCCCTGCCAGTGGAACAGGAAGCGCATGAAATCGGCGGGCGCGACCGGCTCGATGTCGCTGCGCAACTGTTTCAGGGTGTAGCGGTGGATGCGCGCCAGCAGCCCGCGCTCGCACCATTCGCCCTCCGCCGTTTCCGGCGTGAAGCGGCCCTGGATGACGAATCCCTCCTGCTGCAGCGCGGCCAGGGCCCGGTCGACGGCGGCAGACTCCAGCGCCAGCGGCGCACCAAGCGCCGCCGCGGTGACCGGCCCCAGACCCTCGAGCCGGCTGCGGACGATCTCGCGCAGCGCGGTCTCCGGATCGCTCGCCTCCTCCGTCGCGATGGCCGCGATCGGCGGGTTCAAGCTTGCTCCCGGACACAGTTGCTGCAGCGCCTTAAGGCGTTCCGCCGCCACCCACAGGCGGGCGCCGGCGGGCATCGTCAGCACGCTCGCACGCCGATCCCGCTGCAGCGCCTCCAGCAGGTCCGGCCAGCCATGCGCCAGGCTGTCATGGCGCTGCGACAGGGGACCGCGTTCGCCCTCGGCCTCGGTCAGAAAGCCGAGCACCACCAGGGCATCGTGCAGTTCATCCGGAGACTGCGCCTCCGGCCACGCCTCGCGCCGCACCCGCTCGATCGCCGCGGGATCCAGCCGTCCGATGCCGGCGGCGTCCTGCGGATCCAGGAAACGGCGCTGCTGCACGGCCAGGGTGCGGCGCTCCTCCGCCGGAGCGTCGTCCAGGAACGCATAGGGCCGGGCGTTGAGGATCTCCTGCGAGAGCGGCGAGGGGGTGGTGAGCTCGCGGGCGATGATCTCGACCGTCCCCTGCTCGATGCCGGTGAGCAGCCGCTTCAGGCCGTCGATGTCCATCAACTCGTGCAGGCAGTCGGACAGGGTCTGGCTGACCAGCGGATGCTCCGGCACCGCGCGCTCGCCGGTGATGTTCTCCGCGCAGGCCAACTGGTCCGGGAAGATCACGGCGAGCAGGTCCTCGGCGTCGTTGCGCTGGAACGGCGCCGGGACCCGCTTGCCGGCGCGGTTGCGCGGCACCGCCAGCGCCGTGTTGGCGACCCAGCGCCAGCGCGTCGGGAACATGGGCGCGGCGAGCAGGGCCTGCACCAGCACGGCTTCCACGGTGGCGGAATTGAGGTAACGCGCCGGCTCCTCCAGCGGGAAGCTGTGCGTCGGGCCGAGCGAGAACACGATGCTGTCCTCGCCGGCCGCCGCCTGCAGCTCGAAGTTGAAGCGGCGGCAGAAGCGCTTGCGCAGGGCGAGGCCCCAGGCGCGGTTGATGCGCGAGCCCCAGGGCGAGTGGATGACGAAGTGCGTGTCGCCGGTTGCATCGAAAAACCGCTCGAACACGATGCGCTCCCGGGTGGGCAGAACGCCGAGCGCGGCCTTGGCCACCGCCAGATAGTCGCAGAGCTGGGCGGCCGCGGCCTCCGGCAACCGCAGTTCCTCCGTGACGTAGCGATGGGCGGCCTCCCTGCCCTGTTCGAGCCGGGCATCGAGTTCGGCGCGCAGCGCCGAGACCGCCTCCGAGAGTTCGTCGCTGCGCCCCGGCGCCTCGCCGAACCAGAACGGGATGTTGGGCGGCTGACCGTGCGCGTCCTCCGCGTACACGCGCCCCTGCTCGATTTTCAGCATGCGATAGGACGTGTTGCCCAACTGGAAGATGTCGCCCGGCAGGCTTTCGAAGGCGAAATCCTCGTTCAGCGTGCCGATGAAGAGGCCTTCCGGCTGCAGGATCACGTCGTAGTCGAACTGATCGGGGATCGCCCCGCCGTTGGTCAGCGCGGTGAGCCGCGCCCCGCGGCGCGCCCGCAGCATGCCGTGCACGGCATCGCGGTGCAGGTAGGCGCCGCGGCGCCCGCGCCGCGTGTGGAAACCCTCGCTCAGCATCTTCACCACCGCGGTGAACGCCTCGCGGCCGAGGTCGCGGTAGGGCCAGGCCGCGCGGAAGACCTCGAACAGTTCCTCTTCGGACCAGTCGCGGCTGGCGACCTCCGCCACGATCTGCTGCGCCAGCACATCCAGTGGATGCGCCGGGATCGGGATGCGGTCCAGTTCATCGCGCCGGATCGCCGCGAGCAGCGCCGTGCATTCCACCAGGTCGTCGCGCGACAGGGGAAACAAACGCCCCTTCGGCAGCGCGGCGAGGCGGTGGCCGGAGCGGCCGACCCGCTGCAGCAGGGTGGCGATCGTGTGCGGCGAGCCGAGCTGGCAGACCAGATCCACCTCGCCGATGTCGATGCCGAGCTCGAGCGAGGCGGTCGCGACCAGCGCGCGCAGCCGGCCCTGCTTCAATCGCTGTTCGGCCTCCAGCCGGTGTTCGCGCGCCAGGCTGCCGTGGTGGGCGGTCACCGCCGCCTCGCCCAGGCGCTCCGCCAGCGCGGCGGCGGCCCGCTCCGCCAGACGCCGCGTGTTCACGAAGATCAGCGTGGTGCGATGTTCGTTGATCAGTTGTTCCAGGCGCTCGTAGATCTCGCCCCACACCTCGTTCGCCATCACCGCCTCCAGCGGCGAGCCGGTCACCTCGATGCGCAGATCCCGTTCGCGCACGTGGCCGGTGTCGATGAGGGTGCAGCTCCGTGGCGCGCGCCCCGGTCAGATAGCGCGCCATGGTCTCGATGGGTTTTTGCGTGGCGGACAGACCCGATGCGCACCGGCGGCTGCGCGGTCATTTGCGCCAGGCGCTCGAGCGACAGGGTGAGATGCGCGCCGCGCTTGTTGCCGGCGAGGGCGTGGATTTCATCCACGATCACGCTCCGCACCGTGCGCAGCATCGCGCGGCCCGAGTCCGAGGTGAGCAGCAGATAGAGCGACTCGGGCGTGGTGACCAGGATATGCGGCGGATTGCGCTTCATGGCCGCGCGCGCCGCCGTCGACGTGTCGCCGGTGCGCACCTGGGCGCGCACCGGCACATCCGGCAGGCCGCTCTCCAGCAGGGCGTCGCGAATGCCGTTCAGCGGCAGTTCCAGGTTCCGGTGGATGTCGTTGGACAGCGCCTTGAGCGGCGAGACGTACAGCACCTGGGTCGCATCCGGCAGCGGCGCCTCCAGGCCGTCGCGTATCAGTTGGTCGATGGCGGCGAGAAATGCCGCCAGGGTCTTGCCCGATCCGGTGGGCGCGGCAATGAGGGTGGGCCGGCCCGCGCGGATCGCCGGCCAGGCCTGGACCTGCACTTCCGAGGGGGCGTCGAAATGCTCGCCGAACCAGCGGGCGACGGCCGGATGAAACGCACTGAGGGGCATGCGGAAATCATGGCAGGCATGCGGGCCGGCGTCCAGCCTAGCCGGGCGCGCAAACCCAACCCCTCTAATGACAGGGGAAGAAACAAAGCGACGCAGGTACTCGCTCATTCAGCGCACACGTATGGCTCTATTTCGTGTCCTCCATAAACACGGGTATTCACCGCAGAGACACAAAGATCGCAGAGAAATACTTTAACCAAAACAATTCAACCGCTTTGTGTTCTTTCGGCAACTGCTCCATGCGTTACCCGTCAAGATGCCGGTGGCGTACGACTCGACGCCGATGAGCGTCGCGCATGGCAAGAGCGTCAAGGAACCCGGCCTCGACGGCCAGATCATTATGGCGAAGGAGTTGGAGGAGATTGCGGCGAAATCAGCAGTTACCGAAATATCTGGCCGAAGCAACAACCATTAAAATGAAAGCCTCTCGATGAGGAGCTTTTTTGTCTGACCATATGCAGAGTCGTGCAATGGCCATGACAGGTTTGTATTCCTCATTAGGCCGTGCTATATGAGGTCAAGCTGTTGATTTGAAGATGGTGGATTTTTAAAAATGACCGAAAAGTTGTAATACAGACCCGAATTTTCGGCTCTCCAATAATCATTATGCCTTGGTAACAAACAGAGATAAATAATAACAAAGAATATATCGGGTACTAGAAATACGAAGGAGCACTCGTCGAGGAAGGGCTTCTTGATGCGCGTAAAGCCGCTCAAGCACTAATTGGCTTCGACGAAATACTACGCTTTTACGCGGGACGCCAATCGTCGTTGCTGAGAGATACTGATTACGACCTGCCAGTCCTGATCAAAATAGAAATGGGGACATTCTGAATTATCGGGTGTGTTGAAGAAGAACCAGCCCGGATAGAAAATGCGGGAATCTTCCCGCCTGCTCACATTCTCTTACTGGTCCTTGTCTTTCCTGTAATCGAAGGCTTGCACGCACTCCGGCAGGTCGTAGTACAAGGGCGCGCCGCTGATCCGGTTGCCGTTGTAGCTGTTTGCCTCATTCCGGCACACGCCTTCCTCCTTCTTGAACTTGTTGATGCATTCCTGGTAGATATCTTCCCGCTTGGGTTGCAATGCGGCCTGTCGGGCCGTTTCGCATTCCCGGTCGAGTTCCGCCTGTCTTGCCTGACGGCTGTCTTGCGCCGTTACATAGGCAACGGCGGCAGTCAGACCGACCAGCAGTGCGGTAGCGGCTAACAGTACCGGTATACGCATGGATGGGCTACCCAGGTGTATGGGATGGCGTCGGGTCAGGCAGGGAGTGAGAGCGGCTCCGTTTACTCAGGCGGTATGTTTGCCGAGAATCTCACCATTAAGGGAATAATATAGCGCGTCGGTTTCCGGCCCCGGCTGGAGACCGAGAACACTGGATAGAATCCGCCAGCAACGCTGGTAGACCGCTATGCCTTCGCTGATTCGCTGCGTTTCGAGGCAGCAGGCCATGAGACGCTGGTAGAAATCCTCGATCAGGTTGTCGACTTCGATGCCCCTCTGGTAACACTGCATGGCTTTGTCCCAGGATCCGTGGACTTCCCAGTAATGCCCGACATCGAGCAGGTGATGGAGGAATTTGCTGCGCAACCGCTCCCGCAGGGAGACGGACCATGAGGTCGTGGCTTCCCTGGCCAGAAAATGATCCCGATAGAGACTCTGCGATCGGGTAGACAGCCTATCGAGATCGGCGGCGTTCTTGCCGGTCATATCCTTGCTCAGAATGTCCTGGGCCTTGTCGAGCGTTTCTTCAAAATCCCAGGCATCGACCCAGCAGTACCGGGCATCCAGGGTAATATTGCCGTCCCTCAGCACCAGCGGACGTTCATCGCCGAGTATCTCGCGCAAACGACCCAGCGTCGCATCGAATGAACGCTGGGCGGTTTCCCCTTCCGGCATCCGGCCAGAGCGCCGAAGTCAGGCTGGTGACGCTGACTTTGCTGCCGCCGAGTGCAATCAGGGTTTTCAATAACTCGAGCGGTTGCCGCCCATCCTGGCGGCTGGGGTTGGCGGGATTACCTTCGAGGACAGGGAAAACACCCCCAGGGTGTAGACCACTGACCGGCCAGGCGGAACCGTTATTTTTCAGTGCGGGGAATTGCCTGTATGCCGGCGGACAATTGTTCCCCCAGTCTGCCGTCAGAATCACGCTTGCGGCGTAATGAGATCCAGATTGCCATCGCCCGACAAATTATCAGAGCGCGAACGCGGTAAATGCTATTTCCTCATCCATATGTCTTCCCCCCTAATTTCACATCAAGTGAATAACATAGTATCAACGTAGGTTATTTGTAAAGACGGCACAATCAGGGAAACGAGTAAAATTGCGAGTAACGCAAACGAAAACGGCGACCATTGGAGTCATCCAATGGTCGCCGCAAGAGGAGTCATGAACTATGAAAATAACCACATCCAAATTCCCTTTAGACAGCTATACCCTAATCCAATTTCGGTATGAATACTATTAGGGCAACTACTTACGTCGCTGGCATTCGCCAATAACTACCGTGGCCCGAACGCAGCAGCATTATATATCAGCCCCGATCGCGCGCAAGTGCAGCCATGGGATCCGGTAGCGGTCGGTCGCTATGGGCATCCTGCCCTCCCGCGACACTCGCACTTCCCTGTGCATCGGTCGCTATGGGCATCCTGCCCTCCCGCGACACTCGCACTTCCCTGTGCATCGTCCGTGTACATTGCATACACTACCGAATCGGCGAGTGTTTTTTACCGATGTCCGCTTAATCGATAACCACCCGCATGACCGAACCCATGTTTCCTCAATTGCCAGCCTCCCGGTTATTGCCGAGGAGGAGAAAAACCCGTGGCCGTCGCAGGCTGTCCCGGCGCACCGGGCAACGATACCGGCGCTGGCTCCTGCGGGTAGTGGCCGTGTTTCTCGTCGTCAGCGTGTTTCCGGTGATCGCATTGCGCTGGCTGCCGCCGCCCACCTCGGCCGTGATGCTGGCGCGCACTCTGCGCGAAGGCCGGTCCCAGGATTACCAGTGGGTGGCGCTTGAACGCATCGCGCCGGCGGCGGCGCTGGCCGTGGTTGCAGCCGAGGACCAGAAGTTTCCGCACCACTGGGGCTTTGACGTTGCCGCCATCTGGGATGCTGCACAAAACGGGGCGCGCGGCGGCCGCCTGCGCGGCGCCAGCACGCTGACCCAACAGGTGGCGAGAAACCTGTTCCTGTGGCAGGGACGCAGCTACCTGCGCAAGGGGCTGGAGGCCTGGATGACCCTGCTGCTGGAGATCGCCTGGCCGAAGCGCCGGGTGCTGGAGGTGTACCTCAATATCGCCGAGATGGGAGAACGCACCTTCGGCGTCGAGGCGGCATCGAGGCGATTTTTCGCAAGGCCGGCCGGCGCCATTACCATGGAGCAGGCGGCCCTGCTGGCCGCGGTACTGCCCAATCCGCGCCGCTACCAGGTGGACAGACCCTCGGCCTACGTGCTGGAGCGGCGCGACTGGATACTGCAGCAGATGGCTCACCTGGGCGGCGGCTACTTGAAGGGCATCGTCCCGGGAGCGGGGATATGAACGGCGAAACAAAGACGAGACAGGAACTCCGCTCGCCGTCGACAGGCCGCGGGCATGGCATGACAAGACCGAGGTATCACTTGCGCCATCGCGTCCGGCGCCGTTTCCTCACCGGGGCGGCGCTCGCCTTGTACTACACTGTGTGCATGTTCACCGGTATGCCGCACGCGGAGGAGAGCATGGCGCTGACACTCACATCGACCGCCTTCACCGACGGGGGCAGGATCCCGTCCAAGTACACCTGCCAGGGAGACGACATCGCTCCGCCGCTGGCATGGCGGGACGTTCCCGCCAATGCCCGCAGCCTGGTCCTCATCGTCGACGATCCCGATGCGCCGGACCCCAAGGCCCCGAAAATGACCTGGGTCCATTGGGTGCTGTTCAACCTGCCGCCGGACACGACGGGCCTGCCGGAAGGGGCGACCATGGCCGACCTTCCCTCCGGGACCGGACAGGGCCTGAATAACTGGAACCGGACCGGCTACGGCGGTCCCTGCCCGCCCATTGGACGGCATCGCTATTTCCACAAGCTCTATGCCCTGGATACGGTGCTCGAAGGACTCGGCAAACCGACGAAGAAGACGCTCGAAGCCGCGATGCAAGGCCATGTCCTCGGGCAGGCGGAACTCATGGGCACCTACGAGAAATCCCGGTAAGCGGCCCCGCGGTAGTAAAGGTTAACTGGCCGCCTTGCCACAGCGTCGCCGGCCCTACCGCCGGGCGGCCGATCACCGCTACACCCTCTGGTTATCCGGGGCCGAAAACTGGTAGATTGTTCACCTGCCTTCAGACGCCGCGCTTAAGCGGAACCGCACATGACCGACAAACGGGTTGAAAACCTCAACATCCTCTCCTACTCGCGGCTGATCACGCCGGAGGAACTCAAGCGCCGGCTGCCGATAAGCGAGCGTGCGGCCGCTTCCGTCATCACGAGCCGCGGCGTCATCAAGAACATCCTGGACCGCAAGGACCGGCGGCTGTTCATCGTGGTCGGCCCCTGTTCCATCCATGACCCCGTCGCCGCCATCGAGTACGGCAGGCGCCTGCGGGCGCTGGCGGAGCAGGTAAAGGACGCGCTGTATCTGGTGATGCGCGTCTATTTCGAGAAGCCGCGCAGCACCATCGGCTGGAAGGGGCTGATCAACGACCCGCACCTGAACGACTCCTTCGAGATCGAGGAAGGACTGCACATCGCCCGCCGCCTGCTGTTGGAACTGGCCGAAATGGACCTGCCGCTCGCGACCGAGGCCCTGGATCCGATTTCACCGCAATACTTGCAGGATCTCATCTCCTGGTCGGCCATCGGCGCCCGCACCGCCGAATCCCAGACGCACCGGGAGATGTCGAGCGGGTTGTCCTGCGCCGTCGGCTTCAAGAACGGCACCGATGGGGGGCTGGCCGTCGCCGTGAACGCGCTCAAGTCCGTCAGCCACCCGCACAATTTCCTCGGCATCGACCCGGATGGCCGGGTCTCCATCGTGTCGACCGCCGGCAATCGCTACGGCCATGTGGTGCTGCGCGGCGGCAACGGCAAGCCCAACTACGATGCCGTGCATGTCGCCATGTGTGAACGGGCGCTGCAGCAGGCGGGCCTCAGCTCCGAACATCATGGTGGACTGCAGCCACGAGAACTCCTGCAAGGACCCGGCGCTGCAACCGCAGGTGGCGCAGAACGTGACCAACCAGATCATCGAGGGCAACCGCTCGATCATCGGCCTGATGATCGAAAGCAACTTGAACTGGGGCAAGCAGCCCATCCCGGAAGACCCCGCCAAACTGAAATACGGCGTTTCCGTTACCGATGCCTGCATCGACTGGGATACCACGGAAAAGACCATCCTGGACATCAAATATGGAATCAGGCGTTTCGCAAACCGGCTGACCAGCAGTCTCTAATAAAGAGACGACGGGGTCAGGTCTTGCATTGCAACATCATTCCTTCGTTTCATGCTCGATCGCCCGCACAGCTCGACTCACCGTCGAGATAATGCACGTTAATGCAAGACCTGACCCCCATTGCCGGGACAGCGATACACCACGAAGACCTGCCGCCCGTCGGTCGGCTCCGTCTCTGCCACGACGGTGTTACCGTCCAGCCTGGCGGCTTCGTTACGCGCCAGCGTCCGAAGCTCCTCGCGCACCTTTTCCTCGCTGCGCGAAATTATCGCCAATCTTGTCCTTGACTGCCGTTGTAACCCGGGACTTGCGCTCACAACCCTGCACCTGGTCTGAGGTGCGCACCTGAACATGCGAGCCCTCGTCGGTGAGCGGGACCCAAGTGCAGGCTGAAACCCACAGCGGCAATAGCATGAGGGCGAGTCTTCCCCTTTTTCTCATCATGACAGCCTCCCGATGAATACGGCCCATCGCGGATAATATATCTGTCACCTGAGTATGGCGAAACGCCGTGCCGGCGGCATGGCGGGGTCGCCTTTGTCAAAATCGCCGACGTACTGTTTATTGGCGGTCAGAACTTCGTCAAGAATCTTGCTCATAATGCGGTCCTACGTGTAACGCCAATGTGACGCGTCGTGCGCCTTGTTCAGGGTAAGCGCCGACTCGGCGGGAATGGCCTGGCCTACGGGAACACGAATCTCGTCAGGCAAGCCTAAGCGTAGCAGGACAACGCGGGAATATCACGCCCGTCAGAAAAACAGAACGTTGTCACGGAAAGTCTGTCCATAACCGGCAACCAAACCCGAAGGACCATCCGTAACTAGGCGTTAAACTCCCGGCTGAGCGGTCTTCCGATGAACCTGTTTCATATCCTGGCGTTGCTGCTGACCATTGCCGCGCTCTTCAGTTATCTCAACCATCGCTTTCTGAAGCTCCCAACCACCATCGGGCTGATGCTGATCGCGCTGCTCTTCTCGCTCGGCCTCCTGCTGCTGGAACCGCTGGTCCCGGGAATCGAGCATAAAGTCGAGTTCATGCTGAAGAGCGTTGATTTCGATGCCGCCGTGCTGCACGGCATGCTCGGTTTCCTGCTGTTCGCCGGGGCGCTGCACGTCAACCTGGCGGATCTCGCCGAACAACGCGGGATGATCACCTTCCTCGCCACCTTCGGCGTCATCGGCACGACCGCCATTATCGGGATGCTCTCCTGGTGGGCCTTTGGCCTGACGGGACTTAAGGTCCCGTTCATCGACTGTCTGCTGTTCGGCGCCCTGATCTCGCCGACCGATCCGATCGCCGTCCTCGGGATCCTCAAGCAGGCCGGCGCCCCGAAGAGTCTCGAGGCCAAGATCACCGGCGAATCGCTGTTCAATGACGGCGTCGCGGTGGTGGTCTTCCTGGTCATGACGGGCATCGCCGCCGGCGACGACCCCATCTCCACCTGGACCGTGCTCGGTCTGTTTGCGCAGCAGGCGGCCGGCGGCGTGCTGTTCGGTCTGGGAACCGGCTTTGTCGCCTACCGGATGCTGCGCAGCGTGGACAACTACCAGGTGGAGATGCTGATTACCCTGGCGCTGGTCACCAGCGGCTATGCCCTGGCCGAGAAGCTGCAACTGTCCGCACCCATCGCCATCGTCGTGGCCGGGCTGCTGATCGGCAATCAAGGCCGGCTGATGCCGATGCCCGAGCGCACCCGCGAGCACCTCAACACCTTCTGGGAACTGATGGATGAAATCCTCAATGCCGTGCTGTTCGTGCTGATCGGCCTGGAGGTGCTGGTGCTGGTGTTCCGGGAGCAATACCTGGCGGCCGGCCTGATCGCGATCCCCATCGTGTTGCTGGCGCGCTTCATCACCGTCGGCTTGCCGATCACCCTGATGCGACGCTTCCGGAGCTTCGATCCGAACGCGGTGAAGATTCTCACCTGGGGCGGACTGCGCGGCGGCATCTCCATCGCGCTCGCCCTGTCGCTGCCGGCCGGGGAGGTCCGCAATACCCTCGTGGCGGTCACCTACGAGGTGGTCGTCTTCTCGATACTCGTACAGGGGCTGACCATCGGCTGGCTGATAAAACGGTGCCGGAAACACTGACGACGATCCGAGAAGTGGTATCGGAGCGGAATTTTCCTTACTATCTGGCGGAATCCTTCTCCGGCTCATCAACCCACATCCGGTGCCGCCCATGCCCCGCCTCATCGCACTGCTCCTGCTGGCCACGTTCCTCTGCGGATGCGCCAGCATGGACGAAAGGAAGAAGACCGTCACGCTCGACCGGATCACGCGCCATTACGAAAACGCCATCCGCTGGGGAGATTACGAGGCAGCCAACACCTTCAGAAGACAGGAGGGCTCCGTCGCCCGGACGCCGGATCCGGCTGCCCTCAAACGGTTCCGGGTGACCTCCTATGAATACCAGAGTACCACCATGAACATGGAAGAGACCGAGGCCTGGATCGTGGTGAAGATCGGTTATTACGACGAAGAGCGCATGAGGGAAGTGACGCTGATGGACAGGCAGACATGGAAGTACGACACCGACCTGGGGCAATGGTACCTGGAGAGCCCCCTGCCGGCCTTTAGATAGGCGAAGCAAGCACGGGCGATGGGCGCGACGACCGGCGCCGGTCCCGGCCGGCAGGCCTAGCCAGCCGGCGCGCAATCCGACCCCGCCTTATTCCGGCGTTTTCGTCACCAGGTGAAATGCCGCCAGGATGCTGTCGATCAGCCGGCGTATCGCCCACATGAGTTTCAGCGGTTCCTTTTTACAGGCGCGGTTTACCTTCCGGTATTCCTTCTCAAAGGACCTGGCGAGTTTCTTCGCTTTTCGGGTATCCGCGGCAACGGCCTCGGCCAGGTTTCTTTCATGCAGCGCCTGGATCAGTTCCTGATCGCGCCTGGCAAAGTAGATGTCTTCTTCCGCGAGTTCCTTGAGTCTGAGCGTTTCGACGAATCTGGACATGAGGGCGCCTCGAATAGTTCATTTCATCCCAACCGGGGAGGTCCGCAATTATACCCCTGCATCGCCGGCCATCCGAGAGTGTAAACTCTAACCCGACTTGAACCACGGAGATAATCGCTTCCCATGACCTGGTGGGGAACTCGCTCGGCGGAACGCTCGGGTACATGTTTGGCGGACCCCTGGGCGCGCTGCTCGGCGCCATCCTGGGCCGCAATTTCGACCGCGGCCGCACCTCGGCCGACGCGCCGTGCGGCCTTCGACCCCGGCCGGCAGGAACGTGTCCAGGCCGCCTTCTTCACCGCCACCTTTTCGGTGATGGGCCACATCGCCAAGGCGGACGGGCGGGTGACGCCGCGAGATCCGACGGCCGAGTCCCTCATGGCGCGCATGCAGCTTGACCCGAGCCAGCGCGAGGCGGCCGTCAGACTGTTCAACGAGGGCAAGAAGGATGACTTCCCCCTGCAGGAGGTCCTGGTGCAGTTCCGGCACGAATGCCATGGCCGGCGCAATCTCGTGCAGATGTTCCTCGAGATACAGATCGCCACCGCGATGGCCGACGGGCGGATCCACGGCGGTGAGAAGCGTATCCTGCTTTCCATCGGCGCGGCTCTGGGTTTCGACCGCGCCGCCATCGAACACCTGTTTGGCTTCGTCGGCGCCGGGCAGGCGCCGGAGCGGGAAAAGCATTCGCTCGCCAACGCTTACCGGATTCTCGGCATCGGCAGGGACGCGGGCGATGCCGAGATCAAGAAGGCCTACCGGCGTCTGATGAACCAGCACCACCCCGACAAACTGATCGCCAAGGGCCTGCCCGAGGAAATGATCAAACTGGCAACCGAGAAAACGCGGGAAATCAGGGAGGCTTACGAACTGATCAAGGCGAGCAGGACCTGATCCGCCCGGCGATCCGGGAACCGGGCCGGGCGCTCCCCAACCGGGTTTTCGGGCCGGAATTATTGTAGAATTCACCCTACCCGCCGGGCTACAGACCCAACACCGGTTCCGTTGTCTTGCATTCCGGTACCGTTTGCGGCCGGTACATCGTGTCCCCGGGGGCCATCCGAAAGACGCCGAGACAGGAGAGAAGAATGAGCAATCCGCAGAATGATGCCAGATCCATGACCGTCAGCGATGTGATGCACCGCGAAGTGCTGGCCGTTGACGCCGACTGGTCGCTGGAGGAACTGGCAGGATTTCTGGTCGATAACAGCATCTCCGGCGCCCCGGTCACGGAGAACGGTGAACTGGTCGGCGTGGTGTCCATGACGGACATCCTGCGCCACGGCAACTTACCGGGCAGCGCCGCAGACAAGGAAGACACCCACGATATCTACCTCTACGAAATGGAACGCCAGCTCGGCCACGAGGATCTGCGGATGTTCCATACCCGTACCGAGTCATCGGTCCAGGTCCGGGATATCATGACCCCCATGATCTTCAAGGTGGAAGAACATACCAGCGTGAAGGAGGTGGCGGAGACGATGCTCAGGGGAAGGATCCATCGGGTGTTCGTGACCCGGGACAACACCCTGACGGGGATCGTCACCACGCTGGACATGATGCAGGTCATCAGGAATCTGTGAGCCGGGCGGTGGCGCCGGATCAGCAACCGCACGGTATCTCGCCCTACCCGGAATACCGGCCCGGCTGATCGAACGGCATTGAGCCACCCCACTCAGTTTAACGATACAGGAGCCAAGTTTAATGACCACATGCGAAGATTTCATCGTCAGCAAAGAGACCATCAAGAATACCCCCTTGGGCGGGGAGCTCACCGACCCGCAGTGCGCGCTGCTCGCCGAAGTGGTCACTTCCTGCGGCATCAAGGATGGCGGCTTCCTCATCGAGGAAGGCCAGAAGGACGACGCCATTCATGTACTGACCAAGGGCCGGCTGGAGGTGCTCACCCGCACCGGGGGCGGTTCCCTGGTCACCCTGCAACTGCTCAAGGAAGGCGACATGGTCGGAGAAATGGGCTTCATCGACGGCATCGAGCACACCGCCAGCCTGCGCGCGATCGGCAACTGCGAACTCATCCGCCTGGACCGGGCCAGCTTCGAGGGCCTGATAAAAAAGGACCCGGAACTGGTCTATAAGGTGATGCGCTCCATCATCCGCACCGTGCACCGCATCCTGCGCGGCATGAACGCGCAGTACGTGGAACTGACCAATTACATCGCCAAACAGCACGGGCGCTATTAGCGGCAAACTGCATTCGCGTCCGCTCGATCCAGGAGAACTTGACCCGATGAAACCTATGACACGCCTCTTGTTACTGGCGACACTGGCGCTGCCGGTGTGTTGCGTAACGGCCGCGGACTGGAGTTCCAAAATGCCGGACGGCAGCACGGTGACGGTGAACCCGTATACCAACCGCGCCACGGTGACCCGGAGCGGTGTCACGACCCAGAT
Organism: uncultured Gammaproteobacteria bacterium; assembly: GCA_963773065.1. Classification (GTDB taxonomy): domain Bacteria; phylum Pseudomonadota; class Gammaproteobacteria; order UBA9214; family UBA9214; genus CAVQCA01. The sequence continues at coordinate 347,370 of CAVYZN010000032.1, read as the reverse complement.
CTGGGACGGCGCGCACCGCCTGCAGGACGGTTCCATCCTCATCACCAACCGCGGCGTGGCCATTCCGAACGAGTCCATCCTGGAATCCCGCCAGATGCCGCTCCCGCAGGCCGAGGAGTGGGAAGACGTCCGCATCGTGGGCTATTCCCCCTGCGAACAACTGGTCCGGCGCGTGTGCGGAGACAAGGACCAGTGTACCGACGCGGAAGGCTGCAACCCGTCCCGGCAATTACTCGACATGGAAACCGGGGAACGCAATGCCAGCAAAAACCGCGGTATGATGACCTACACCAGCGGCCAATGCCTGAAGGCGATGAAGGAGCATGACTTCTTCACCACCTGCGCCAAGGCGCCTGTCTCGGTAACCAAGTAGAAGGACCAATGGAGGTCACTGTCGATTGATTACCGATTAACGCTATCAATGACCGATTTTCTAGCGCCACTCATTGGATCAATCGACTCTGACCGCGTTTATCTAAGATTCAAGACCCGCATCGTTTCACTCGCGACTCGAACCTCTCTTGACCGGGGCCATGAGGTGCTGGTAGGGCGTACCCGCCCACATCACATAAGGGCTCGACGTGTCGGGGTCGGCGCCCTTCGGATAGATATCGTAGAAGCTCGCGTCGGCGCCGACGATCATGACGTGAGGTCCGGTCTTGATCCAATGATTACCAGCGTCCGGCTTGGTCGCGTACGGGTCGGTGTTACTGGCATCCGTCCCGCCGGCGAGCATGTACATGAAACCAACCTTGCCCGCTGCAGGCGTCGTATGCGCCAGCCACGCATGCACCCATTCCCAGGCGTTCCTGTCCATGCACATCGGGTCAGGACCCGGCGTGGCCGGCGTGTCCGGCATGCACGTGAACCCGTTGCTTCCGGGTCGCAGCGTGCGCATCTTGCCGTCACCGCCCATCGCTACTATGGTCGCCGCTTTTGCGACACTGGGCGGCGCCGCCGTCATGGCGCTCGCGATCAACTGCGCGTCGGTCATCGGCGCCGCCGCGTCCGCCGCCTGCACAGTCAGCGTCGACACGATCAATGACGCGCCCATCATGAGTCCACCCGGAATGCCTAGTCCGCGCATCTATAGTCTCCTTCAGTTCGGTTGCTAATGGAATGACAGGAATTTCAATCCCTCTCGCGCCCGCAATGTAGCCCTCGAGCGGTTACGCGTCAACGTGACAGTTGCCCGCCGATCGGCCCTGTAAACCGCCGGCGCGCAAGCGAAATATCGGGGTCGGAGCAAATATTCGACTAAAATTACCGACTATTGTGCTTGCCCCGATTCTCTGTTCTTCGAAATGACCGGTTAATCAGAGTTCCCTTAATGCTCGATCTTGAAGGAAAGATTCAGGCGGGCGCGATAGGCGACGACCTTGCCGCCCTCAATCTTCATGTCGAGTTTGACGACCTCCGCAACACGCAGGTTATGGAGCGATTCGCTGGCGACGGCGATTGCCTGCTGGGCCGCATCCTCCCATGAGGTTTCGCTGCTGCCGATTACATCGATGACTTTGTACGCGCTATTGGACATGACAGTCTCCTTTGTTGTCGATAACTCATACTGACAGTGAAGTGAAGAAATAATCCCTGCTTCGGCATCTTCACTTCACTGCTACTAAGCATAGAAACATTCCGTGCTGATGGGGGGTTGCCGTCAGCACACCGTGTCAGGAATTAAGTATTCTGCCCATATTAACAGGAAGTGCAGATGGCATTGCCAGACCCCGCTCGGTCAATCGACGTCCTTGCCCAGCTCGACGGCGCTGGGATCATCGCCGCCGGGTTTGACGCGGAAGCCGAGGTCCTTGGCCAGTTGCAGCATGCGCCGGTTGTCCGGTAGCACGCGGGCCTCCAGGTGTCTGAAGCCGGCCCGGAAGGCGATGTCCCGCAGGTCCAGGAGGAGCCGGCGGCCGATGCCCTTGCCCTGCCATTCATCGGCCACGACCACGGCGATTTCGGCCGTGCCGGGTTCCCGGGTGCGCACATAGCGCGCGACCGCGATCTCCCGTTCGGATTCCGCCTCGCGCACCGTCGCGATCAACGCCATCTCATCCGGGTAGTTCACCTGGGTGAAACGATCGAGCATGGGCACGGTGAGCACTCGCAAGGCGGAATGGAAGCGGTAATACTTCGAGGTTGGGGTCAGTCGCCGGACGAACTGGTCCTCGATATCGCGGTCGGTCGGCCGCATCGCGCGGATCGTCACCTGTGTGCCCTCGACATCGAGGGCATCCGTGTAATCGGGCGGGCTGTTCACGGGCGCCGGGAGAGCCGGCGCAACGCCGTCACCGCCGGGCCTGGATAGAGCCCGTCGGCGCGATGCCCGATATGACAAATGAAGTCGGAGGTCATTCCCTGCGTATAGTAATGAGAAACGCACTTCGACACCATTTCCCGATATCCCGACCCCGTCGCCGTCAGGTAAACCTGGCTGACGAGGATGCGACTTGTCCCCGGCATCCGCGTGAGTGGAACGCCTGCTGTGGGCTTTACCATCGGCATGTCGTTATAATGCGCCGGTAGAAAAACCACGCTCGGGGCGTGCCCCGACACCGCTCATCCGCGTCAGCCTCGTCTTAGGGAGAAAAAAAGTGGAAACGGCCAACAGTATCGAGATCGCCAAGAACATCCTGCTGATCTTCCTGATCCTCATTGCCTTCGGCACGTTCTCCCGCCTGCTCGCGGTATGGCTCAAGGTTCCCGATATCGTCGTCTTCCTGCTGGTCGGGATACTGCTGGGGCCGGAGGTCTCGGGCCTGGTGCAGCTCAAGGCCGATTCGTGGCTGAACGAGATCATCCTCATCTTCGGGGCATGCTACCTCCTCTTCGACGGCGGCGCGTCGTTGCGTTTCAGGGTTCTGAAGGAGGTGTGGATTACCATCGTCGTCATCGCCACGCTCGGCGTCTTGGTGACGGCGGCGATCACGGGTCTTACTGCCTATTACGTCCTCGGCGTGCCGTTGATCGTCGCGCTGCTGCTGGGGTCGGCCATCGCCTCGACCGACCCGGCGACGCTGGTGCCCATCTTCCGCCAGATACATGTCCGCGACCGCGTGGCGCAGATGGTGGTGAGCGAATCGGCGCTCAACGACGCCACCGGGGCCGTGATGACGTTCGCCGTGCTGGCGGTGGCGACGGGAACCGGAGAGTTCTCGATGGGATCCGTGCTCGGCGACTTCTTCCTCCAGGCCGGCATCGGCATCATCGCCGGCGTCATCCTCGGCTATGCGGCGGATTTCGTCATCAGCCACAAGAAGTACGATTTCCTGTCGGAATACGCGCCGCTGGTGACGCTGATGGCGATGATCGCCGCCTTTCTCGGCGCCGACAACCTGCATGCGAGCGGCTTCATGGCCGTGTTCGTTTTCGGACTGATGCTGGGCAACAAGGAGTCCTTCGGCTTCAGCATGGAGGAAGATGAAAACCGGCGTCTCGACGAATTCGTGATGATGACGGCGCTCATCATGCGCATGTTCATCTTCCTCCTGCTCGGCTCGCAGATCGACTTCGCCCTGATGAACAAATACCTCGTGGGGGGCATCATCATCGTGACCGTATTCATGCTCATCGCGAGGCCCACCGCCGTGTTTCTTTGCGCGTTGCCCGACCGGCGGGCGAAATGGAGTTTCAAGGAGCTGCTGTTCATGTGCTGGACGCGCGAGACCGGCGTGATCCCCGCCGCCCTGGCCGGACTGCTGCTCGGCATGAAGGCGCCCGGGGCGGAAATCATCGCCTCCATAACCTTCATCGCCATCATCATGACCATCCTGATCCAGGCGACCACGACCAAATGGCTGGCGCGCAAACTCGGTCTGCTGGTGGAGTAGGCGGGATCGGTGGCGAATTACCCCGGTTACAGGGATAAAAATACGGCTATAATACGCTCCGCCATCCCGGCATTTTCTAACGACAGGACAGGGAGATACCATGCACAGCACAACCATCAAGAAAGCGGGCCTTTATCTGCTGATGTTCAATTTCCTCGTGGCGACCTTTCCCCAGCAGGCACTCGCCGGGATCATTGCTACCCCGGCCGCCATTGCCGCCCAGGAGGGCCATAAAAGCGTGTCGCATCTTAAGGAACTGCTGGCCCGCGAAGACGTGCGCGGACAGCTCGTGCAGATGGGTATCGATCCCGCGGTTGCCGAGCAACGGGTGGATGCCCTGACTCCCGCCGAGATCGCCCAGTTGCAACCGCACCTCGACAGCCTGCCAGCCGGCGGCGATGGACTGCTGGTCGTCGTCGGTGTCGTCTTCGTCGTGTTGATCATCCTGGAACTGGTCGGAGTCACCAACATCTTCACGAAGATGTGAGGAAGGCGATCGCAGCAGGGGCGTGTGAGATACGGGCTCGCGGTATCCGTCTTTGCACTGGCGCTTAGTGGCTGTGCCGGCATGACGCCCGTGCTGGCGCCCCAGCTCCCCGAAGATGCGCGCTACACGGCAGTCGAACTCGAGGCGACGCCGTTCTTCCCCCAGACAGAGCACCAGTGCGGGCCGGCCGCACTGGCCACCGTGCTGCGCGGCAGCGGCGTGGATGTCGCACCCGGGGAGCTTGTTGCCAAGGTCTATCTGCCGGACAGACAGGGAAGTCTCCAGGCCGAGCTGGTGGCGGCCACCCGGGTCTACGGGCGGATGCCCTACCTCATCGCGCCCGACATCCACGCCCTGCTGGCGGAAATCAAGGCCGGTCACCCGGTGCTGGTCCTACAGAATCTGGGCCTGTCTTTCCATCCTGTCTGGCACTACGCGGTGGTCATCGGTTATCAGCCGGACGATGATGCGCTGATCCTGCGCTCGGGGGCCACGCGCCGTGACGTCATGTCCGCCCCCCGGTTCCTCAGGACCTGGCGGCTGGCCGGCTACTGGGGCCTCATCGTGCTGCGCCCCGGGGAGCTGCCGGCGCGGCCGGCACTCGCGGTCTACCTGAAGGCGGCCGCAGACCTGGAGTCAACAGGCCAGGCGCAGGCCGCCGCGCAGTCCTATGCCGCTGCCGTGACGCGCTGGCCGAACGACGCGACCGCCTGGCTGGGGCTGGGCAACACCCAGTATCAAGCCGGCGACCGGCAGGCGGCCGAACGCAGTTATCGCCGGGCCACGGAGGCCGACCCGGCCTATCTCGCCGCCTGGAACAACCTCGCCGAGGTGCTGGCGCAGCGCGGCTGTTTCCACACCGCCCTGGCAACGCTGGACGGTGCTCTCGGCCGCCCCGGGGGCGATGCCTCACTGCGCGGGTTGCTGGAGCGGACACGCACCGAAATTCGCACCCGCCAGCCGGCGGGTGATTTCACTGACGCGGCCATCTGCGGGCGATCCGACTGACGCCGGCATCAGGCTGTTCGTGGTGCCGGCCGGCTCTGCCTGATCGGACAGACGCAGACGGCAAGGACGCGGGAAACGCCGGCCGGAGTCGCTGCGCACAAGGCATGGCCGGGTGATTGTCTTTCCATTGCCATACCCCGTCTCAGGCGTGCGCCCTGGTTATGACGGCGGGAATTTATTCATTGCCGGAACTGATAAGTGGGCTGGCCACCGTAGGTCGGCTGGTATGTCGGGTAATCGGTATGATTGCCGCCCTGCGGACTTGCACCCTTGATTTCAGGCTGTCCGAAGTAACCCGCCGCCGGCGCCTCGTAACCCGGGTGTCCGCCGTTGTAGGGAGGTAACGGCGAATTACCGTACCGCACACCATAGGCAGGCAACGACTGTTTGTTGGCATTTTCAAGTTTCCTGATTCGTTCTTCCAGCCGCCGGATATAGTTCCGGTCCGCCGCCGGAGCGGATTCCGGCGCACCCGAGGGGGGGCGTAATAACCGCGGGCGCCGAGGACAGAGCCATAGCCATAGCCCGTATCACCGTAACCGGACAGGCCGTAACCAGGATAACCGTAGCCGCCCCACCCATTGCCGCGCAGGCCATAACCGCCAACGTCATAACCCGGATAACCATATCCTTCAGTAGCGGAGAACGCGTAGCCGGGGTCGAGGTAACCCGACGTACCAATGCCTGGAAAGCGGTAATAATCACCGCCCGCATAGTTGTCCGGCGATGCGGAGGGCTCCCCCGGATTGCCAAAATCATAGGCATTGGCCGTGCCGGCAATCAGCAAGCCGGCCGCCGCCAATCCGTACGACATTACTCTGTTCCGCACTGTATACGGTTCTTCCAACATAATGCGTTCACCTTCCTCCTGGTAAGTTCCGTTAAACCCGCCGCTGACCAATGAGTCCGTTACGGCCCGTCGCCAATCCCTGTATAACCGGCGGGGATCCTCTCCAGTCTTCAGACGCCAGGCACCGGCAGGCAATCGCCTGATAAATTGGCAGGGGCGCGGTGCGGCACCTGTTGCGTGCGCCGAGGATACACGAGAATGACGGGGATATGTTAACAAGTCCGCCGCCAGCGGCGGGCTAGATGCCAGCTTGCCCGCCGGGCGTTCGCCTGGAGTACCGTCGTTGCGCAACGCAATGCCGGCAGTCCCGTGATGTCTGCGCCACGCTTCGGATTGAGCCGCGCGCCGGCGCGCAGTAGCGGGGGCAACCTTGTCAGCGATACCCCGCTGGATTAATCTGCCCGATCACCACGCGGAGCCGGCCATCACTGTGCAGCACCCATCCCATCCGGCGCCAGCCGACTATGCGGGTTTAACGCCCGACACCCTGCTGGATGCCGTCGAACAGTGCGGCTACCGGCCCAACGGCCAGTTCCTCGCCCTCAACAGCTACGAAAACCGTGTCTACCAGATCGGCATCGAAGACGCGCCACCGATCATCGCGAAGTACTATCGGCCGGGGCGCTGGTCCAACGCGGCGATCCTGGAGGAACATGCCCTGGCGCTGGAGCTGGCCGCGCAGGAAATCCCGGTTGTCGCCCCGCTGATCTTCGACGCAACGACGCTGCATGTCTGGCACGGCTATCGCTACGCGCTCTACCCGCGCCAAGGCGGACGCTGGCCTGAATTGAACCGGCGTGATGAGCGTTTGTGGATGGGGCGTTTTCTCGCGCGCCTTCATGCCGTCGGGTCGGCGCGCCCGTTCCGCCATCGCCCCGCGCTGGATATCGACAGCTTCGGCCGCCAGTCCTGCCGCTTCCTGCTCGAGCAGGGATTCATCCCGCCACATCTCGAAACCGCCTACCATACCCTCAGCGAAGACTTGCTGCGGCAGGTCGGCGCCGGCTTTGCCGAAGCCGGTCCCGTCAGGCAGATACGCCTGCATGGAGACTGCCACCCCGGCAATATCCTGTGGACGGAACAGGGCCCCCATTTCGTGGACCTGGATGATTGCCGCTCGGGGCCGGCCATCCAGGACCTATGGATGCTGATCTCGGGCGGGCGCGAGGAGATGCAGAGGCAACTGGGTGACATACTGGAAGGGTATGCGCAGTTCCATGATTTCAATCATCTCGAGCTGCGGTTGATCGAGCCCTTGCGCACTTTGCGGATGATCCATTACGCCGCCTGGCTGGCACGGCGCCGGGATGATCCCGCCTTCCTCCAGGCATTCCCCTGGTTCTATACCACGCGCTACTGGGAAGATCATGTGCTGGCGCTGAGAGAACAGGCGGCGCTGCTGGATGAACCGGCGCTTTCGGTCTAGCAGGCTGGTACCGCTCAGATGAAAGCACGCGATATAGATACAATAACCGATTCATACGTACCGGAGCGAAACGCATGCGCGACATGAAAAAATGGTCGGAAGTTTTCGGCGTCGAGCCGGGTCTCGTGAGCCACACCGAGAAGCTGGTCTCGGCTCTGGGGGGCTTTGCCGGCGTCGTTTTGATACTGCTCATTACCCAGCATTTTGCCGGCACGGCGAGTGCGCTGATCGTAGCCTCGATGGGCGCCTCGACGGTGCTGCTGTTCGCGGTTCCGCATGGCAGCATGTCGCAACCCTGGCCGGTCCTAGGCGGTCATGTCATAGCGGCAGGCATCGGCGTGACCTGTGCCAGGGTTATTCCCCAGCCATTCCTCGCGGCGGGCCTCGCGGTCAGTCTTGCCATCCTCGTGATGTATTACCTGCGCTGCATACATCCACCGGGCGGCGCGACGGCCCTTGCGGCCGTCATGGGTGGTGAGGGCGTCCATGCGCTGGCCTACCAATTCGTCATCACCCCGGTGCTGCTCAATGCGCTGGTCATCCTGGCTGTCGCAGTACTCTTTAATTACCCCCTTGCCTGGAGACGCTACCCCGCCTGGCTGGCATCCCGTCACCAGCCGCAGCCCGACAAAACAGCGGACAAAAACCATTACCGCCCAATTGCTCATGAAGATCTGGTCTATGCGCTCAGCCAGATCGATTCGTTTGTCGATATTACGGAGGATGACCTGCTGCGCATCTACACGCTCGCAACGGGCAAGGAAAGACAGCGGCGGTTCGATCCGGCGCAGATCCTGCCGGGCCACTACTACAGTAACGGTCAATCCAGCGACAACTGGTCGGTTCGCCAGATCGTCGATGCTTCCTTCGGTCACGAGCCAGAAAAGGACATGGTGGTCTACAAGGTGGTTGCCGGAGCAGGGCGCAGAAACACCGGCGTTCTCACCCGGGCGGAATTCGCGGACTGGGCCAGGGAGGAACTCCTGCGCGACGGTGATAACTGGAAGCGCGTTACCGTGGAGAATGACCAGTCCCCCTGATATGCCTCAGGCATCCGGCACCAGCCCCGCCCATGCATGATCCCGACGACACGCCTCGCCGGCATCAACCCGTGTTTCTGAGTCTGGGTTTTCGCCCCTTCTTCACCGCCGCCGCGGTATTTTCAGTCCTGTCCATGCTGACCTGGATGCAGGTCTATGTCTTTGGTCGCGGGTGGCTGCCCGGCGGTCTGCCTGCCGTCGTCTGGCACGCCCATGAAATGGTCTATGGCTACGCCATGGCGGTAATCGCTGGTTTTCTGTTGACAGCCGTGCACAACTGGACCGGTGTCCAGACGCTCCAGGGCCTGCCGTTGCTGCTGCTGTTGCTGTTGTGGGCCGCGGCACGCTTGCTGGTCTTCGCAGGGGATGGCGTGCCGCTTGCGCTGGGTGCGCTGGCGGACACCCTGTTTGCCGCCATCCTGCTGATCGCCATTGCACGACCGGTCATCAAGGTGCGGCAGTGGCGGCAGATGGGCATCCTGTCCAAGCTAATCCTGTTGATGTGCGGCAATCTGCTGTTCTATGCCGGCGCCCTCGAGATTCTACCGCATGGGGTACGGGAGGGACTGTACTCGGGGCTGTATCTCATCGTCGCCCTCATCCTGGTCATGTCCAGACGCGTGCTGCCCATGTTTATCGAAAAGGGTGTCGCTCGTCCCGTGCGGCTGATAAACCGGCGTTGGCTGGATGCCGCCGGCCTGCTGCTATTTCTTGTCTTCTGGATAGCCGATATCCTGCAACCCGACAGCCGCCTCGTTGCCGCTCTGGCCGGTCTGCTGTTCATCCTGCACGCGCTGCGCATGGCCGGCTGGTACACGCCGGGCATCTGGCGCAGGCCGTTGCTGTGGGTGCTCTATGGCGGTTATGGTTTCCTGGTGCTGGGGTTTGCGCTCAAGGCCGCTGTCCCGCTGGTCGCTGTTTCACCGCTGCTTGCGCTGCACGCCTTCGCCTATGGGGGAATCGGCTTGTTCACACTCGGTATGATGACGCGCGTGACGCTCGCCCATACGGGCAGAAACATCCAGGAGCCGCCACCGGTTCTGTTCTGGATGTTTGCCGTATTGATGCTGGGGGCGCTGATCAGGGTGCTGTTGCCCTTGGTCGATCCCGGGCATTACGCGCTCTGGATCGGCTTGTCCCAGGCGTTGTGGATAGCCGCGTTCGCGGCGTTTCTGTTTACCTGCCTGCCCATGCTGCTCAAACCCCGCATTGATGGCCAGGGCGGGTAAATCTACCGGCATCAGGCGCTCTTCAGCCCCTCAAATTCCCTGGCGTCCAGCGGCCTGGGCCTGGCGATACCGTAACCCTGCGCGTAATCGACACCAATCCCGGCCAGCATCTTCAGAATCGCATCGTTCTCCACGAACTCGGCGATGATTTCGATACCCATGACTTTACCCAGTTGGCAGATGGCGTTAACCAATGCGGCATTCACCGGATCGGTGTCCATATCCCTGATAAAACTCCCGTCGATTTTCAGGTAGTCCACCGGCAGGTTCTTGAGGTAGCTGAACGAACTAAGACCGCTGCCGAAGTCATCCAGCGCAAACCGGCAACCGAGCTGCTTGAGTTCATTGATAAACCGGATCGCGTAGTCCAGGTTGGCTATCGCCGCCGTTTCGGTGATTTCAAAGCAAACTGACGCCGGCGGAACGGCATACCTGGCGAGATTGTCCATGACAAAACCCAGAAAGGCATCATCGGTCAGGGAGCCGCCGGAGAGGTTGATCGCCATGATCCGGCTTTCCCCGCTGGCGATATACCACGCAAAACTGTGGGCAATAACCCAGCGATCAAGCGCCGCGACCAGATTGTAACGTTCCGCCGCCGGTAAGAACCTGTCCGGCATCACCAGCTCACCGGCTTCATCCTTCATTCGGACCAGCACTTCAAAATGGTACCGTCCGCCGGAGGAGTCCGGATTCACCGGCACGATGTCCTGGCAATAAAGAACCAGGCGATCCTCCCTGATGGCCTCCGTCAGCCTGGAAACCCATTTCATTTCGCTGTGTCGCCGGGCAAGCTCCTGGTCACCCGTCTGGTAGATATGGATGCGATTGCGCCCGTGATCCTTGGCCGCGTAGCAGGCAATGTCCGCCTGCCTCATGACCTCCGTGATGCTTTCCGAACCGCGGTCGAGCACCGCAATCCCGATGCTGGCGCTGACCCCGAACTTCAGCTCCCAGGCGTCGTTGTTGATAGTCCTAATCTTGGCCAGCATGTTTTCCGTGATTTCCATGGCGTCCTCCAGCATGCAGTTCTTCAGGAGAATGCTGAATTCGTCCCCACCGACCTTGGCGAGGACATCCGATTCACGCAGGCAATCCTGCAGGATGCCGGCCACGTCCTTGAGCAGCTTGTCACCCGCCGCATGGCTGCAGGTGTCATTGACGATCTTGAACTGGTCCATGTCGAGATAACATAGGGCATGGCGCTCGTTCTCATTCCTGGCCGAGACCAGCGCGGATTGCAAGCGCGCCTCGAATTCGTGCCGGTTGATAAGACCGGTAAGGGCGTCATGCGTGGCCTGGTAGGTAAGCTGTCTCGCCATGCTGCGATTCTCGGTCACATCATGGAACACCAGCACGACACCCAGCGCCTCGCCGCCACGGCTCATGAGCGGCGATATCGAGTATTGAATGGAAATGCTTCTGCCATCGTGGCGGTGCAACACGCAGTCGCGACTGGACCTCAGCGTAACGCCCGTCTGCAGTGATTGCATCACCGGTTTCTCGATGCCTTCCCTGCTGGCATCATCGAAAAGGCCGAAAATGCGGCTCAACGGCAGGCCGCGTGCAATACCGCTTTCCCATCCGGTCAGTTTCTCGGCGACCGGATTGAGATATTCAATCTGTCCGTTCACATCGGTAGTGATAACGGCATCCCCGATTGAATGCAGCGTTATCTGGGCGCGTTCTTTCTCCTGCTGCAGTTCGAATTCCGCCTGTTTGCGGTCGGTGATATCAAGGAGGTAGCCTGCGAAATGGGTGATGCGGCCGCCTTCGTCCCTGACCGGTATCGAATAGTCATACACCCATCTGACCTGGCCGTCGGCCCTGATGATGCGGTAATCGATGCCAAGGAAGGTGTAGCGGTTGTCACTGGTGCTGAACTCGGCCTGCCTGACGCGATCGAGGTCATTCGGATGAATCAGGGAGGCGTAGGAGAGCTGCCGGCGCACCAGATCGTCCGCTTCGTAGCCGAACTGCGAAACCGTCTTCGAGGCATATTCGATCGGCCAGCCTGCATCGACCCGCCAGCGGAATACCGTAACCGGACCCTTGGTGAACAGCTCCCGGTCGCGCACCAGTTGCATTTCCGCCTGCTGGCGTTCCTTGATCTGCTTCTCAAGCGAAGCATTGGTCATCGTCAACCGTGACACCAGTTCGTTGTTTTCAAAGCGCAGATGCAGGGTCCTGGTGACGCTGCTGTTGTAGTTGCGTGCGATGACCAGCAGGGCGCCGGCAAATACCATCAGCAGCAGCCCCATTTCATTCGACGACTGGCCGGCCTGCGCCAGCATGACCTGTGTGGGGATGAGTATTGCCGGCACCAGGAAGGCGATATAGACCGGCAGTACTACGGCATAGGATGAGATTGCGCCGGCGAGTATGCCGGCCAGCCCCATGATCACCAGTATCGGGTATTCGACCGGCCACGAGAAGTCGATCAGCAGGCCGAGACAACCCCAGACAACCCCGGAGAACAGGGCGCCCGCCACATATAAATAGTTCCAGCGCGGATTCTTCCGGAGCATACTCCCCGAACGCCGGTAGTAAATCACCAGGAAAAACCTTACCGTGGTCTGCAGCAGTTGCAGGCAAAACCACAGCAGCAGCTGGCCATGTTCCGCAATGCCCCAGAGTCCGAGACTGATGAGTGCGGCGACAGCCAGTCCCGTCACCAGGGCAACCGGCGCCTGGATATAAACCAGTTCAATTTGTTCAGCCGGAATATCCGCCCCGGAACTTGTTTCCGATGTCAGGACATTTTCCGGTAACGTGGATATAACCAGTGCGTCTGCCTGGATATTCTCAGCCGTCATGCTTATGCCATTCCCATTGTGCAGCCGGGGCAAGGACAGGAGATTCGTACACATCATGCCCCTGCTTCACGAAAACAAATTATTATTTCTCAATGTACTATCGGTCTACGGGCATGATTGTTGAGACAGAGTCTCGGGCGAAACGGTGAAGTGGCGAGGCGACACCCTCTTACGGCCGCGATGTGGCATCATATCTTACTGTTTCTTAAACAAAATACTAAGGCTACCGGTTGCGCGACATAGACAATCAGCCCGGTGTTCGCTGCAGGCCCAGAAATCAGAACGGCGGGTATTTCCGTCACGGCATCCCGCGGTCACAAAGCCACGGCGGGCTCGTAAAGTCCGGCGCCGGACCGGAATCAACCCCCGCTACTTCACAGGAGCCCGTCCAGGTAACGGCCTGCCCGTCTCAACAGGCCCGGCGATCCAGCGCAGGACTTGTTGATCTCGATCGTGGTCACATCGCCGGCGACGGTCGCGCCATATTGAGGGGTTTTTCTCACCAGCAGTCCGGACTGGCTGCGATAAACCCGATAAACATAATCCGGGTTCATGTCCTCATACACCGAACTTCCGTACAGGGTATCGATGGGCGAGAACTGGCCGCGATAGTTTGCCAGCAGCGCCACCAGATCGATGCCGCCTTGCGGGTGCAGCGCATGCGCGTGTCGCGGTTCTGAATTTTCGCTGCCGATATTGCGGTAACGGCCGCCGAGCCGTTCGATGCGGTATAGGGAATCAAACCCCAGCAGGTTTGCCCAGGCACGCCACTTCAGAAACAAGGCATCAAGGCGCCACTGATCACCGTACAGCGGATAACGCTCCGGGTTGCAGAAATCGCCGTAGGAGATGATCGCCTCATACTGCTTATCACCCGTCATGACGAACTTCAATTCGGCAATCGGGGACTCGTCGCTCAGGCGGTAAAAGGTATACAGATTCGCGGCCAGCATCAGCGCGAAGAGGCCGGCAAGCAGCAGCAAACCGGTAATCGGGAGCAAAATGGCGCGCTTCATCGCCCGGGGGCTTGGTTCCTGGAGAGTGTACGTGCGTTGCCCTGTAGGCAAAAAAGGCGGTCAATGCCGCCTTTTTTGCGACTGGTGCTATCGGCAATCAGTTCACGCGCGGATCAAGCTCACCGCTGGTATAACGCTTGAACATATCCTCAAGATTGATGGCCTTGATTTTGGATGCGTTGCCGGCCGTGCCGAATGCCTCGTAGCGCTCCTTGCAGATGCCCTTCATGGCCACGGTGGCCGCCTTAAGATATTTGCGCGGATCGAAATCGGACGGTTTGTCATGCAGGTACTTGCGGATCGCGCCGGTTGAGGCCATGCGCAGATCGGTGTCGATATTCACCTTGCGCACGCCGTGCTTGATGCCTTCCTGGATCTCCTTGACCGGCACGCCGTAGGTTTCGCCCATGTCGCCGCCGTTATCGTTGATGATCTTCAGCCAGTTCTGTGGCACCGAGGAGGAGCCGTGCATCACCAGGTGGGTATCCGGGATGCGGGAATGGATCTCCTTGATGCGGTTGATGGCCAGGATGTCGCCGGTTGGCGGACGGCTGAATTTGTAGGCGCCGTGGCTGGTGCCGATGGCAATCGCCAGGGCGTCCACCTTGGTGTCCTTGACGAACCTGGCGGCCTCTTCCGGATCGGTCAGCAACTGGTCATGCGAGAGTTTGCCTTCCGCGCCCGAGCCGTCCTCTTCACCGGCCATGCCGCTCTCCAGCGACCCCAGGCAGCCCAGCTCGCCTTCGACGGACACGCCGCAGGCGTGCGCCATGTCCACGGCGCGCCGCGTGACCTCGGCGTTGTACTCGTAGCTCATCGGGGTCTTCATGTCTTCCCCGAGGGAGCCGTCCATCATCACCGAGCTGAAACCCAGTTGGATGGAGCGCTGGCACACGGCCGGGGAGGCGCCGTGGTCCTGGTGCATGACAACCGGTATATGCGGCCATTGTTCGATCGCCGCCAGGATCAGGTGGCGCAGGAATGGGGCGCCGGCGTAGGAACGCGCGCCGGCGGAAGCCTGCACGATCACCGGGCTGTCGGTTTCATCCGCCGCCATCATGATGGCTTGCATCTGTTCCATGTTGTTAACGTTGTAGGCCGGCACGCCGTAGCCATGCTCGGCGGCGTGATCCAGCAACTGTCGTAATGATATCAGGGCCATGGTTCTCTCCTCTTGACTTACGGTTAAACACCAACCAGGTGTGGCTGGAGTATTTACAGGCTGTTTCAGCCAACTATGTCGAGGCAAGCCTGATTAATCCACACATCGTCATTCCCGCGCAAGCGGAAATCCGGACTGCCAATGAAAATAGGTATCCGGATTCCGGCACTTGCTCCCCGCATCGGGGGAAGCCCGGCCGGAATGACAGACTAATCAGCGCCTCTACGTCCATGCCGGCCTGGATCATGTCATCCAGCACACCCTTTCAATCCGTCGCCGGACCCAGGGTGGCAACGACTTTCGTGCGCCTTGGCATAAAAAGCCGAGGGTTGTTACCTGGCGCGTTCTTCAAGCATGGCCACCGCCGGCAGCTTCTTGCCCTCCAGGAACTCAAGGAAGGCGCCGCCGCCGGTGGAAATGTAGGAGATTTTGTCGGAAAGGCCGTACTTGTCGACGGCGGCCAGCGTGTCGCCGCCGCCGGCGATGGAGAAGGCGGTTGAGGCGGCGATGGCCTCTCCGAGCGTCCGGGTCCCCGCGCCAAACTGGTCGAATTCGAACACCCCGACCGGCCCGTTCCAGACGATGGTGCCGGCGTTCTTCATCATCGCCGCATAGCGGGCCGCCGTTTCCGGGCCGATGTCGAAGATCATGTCGTCGTCCGCCACGGCATCGACCCTCTTCACCACCGCCGCGGCGGCTTCCGAGAATTCCTTCCCGACCACCACGTCGGTGGGTACCGGTATGGCGCCGCCCTTGGCTTTGGCCGCCTCCATGAGGCGCCTGGCCTCGGGAATCAGGTCCGCCTCATACAGCGACTTGCCGACATTGTAGCCGCTGGCCGCGATGAAGGTGTTGGCGATGCCGCCGCCGGGAACCAACTGGTCGACCACCCTGGAGAGGGAATCGAGCACGGTCAGCTTGGTGGACACCTTCGAGCCGCCCACGATCGCCGCCAGGGGCCGCGCCGGGTTGTCCAGCGCCTTGCCGAGGGCCTCCAGCTCCGCGGCCAGCAGCGGACCGGCGCAGGCGATGGGGGCGAATCTGGCCACGCCGTGGGTCGATGCCTGGGCGCGGTGCGCGGTGCCGAACGCATCCATGACGTAGATGTCGCACAGGGCCGCCATCTTTTTCGACAGCGCTTCGTCATTGGACTTCTCGCCCTTGTTGAAGCGCACGTTCTCGCACAGCACGACATCGCCGTCGTTCATGCGGCCCACCCCGTTGATCCAGTCCTTGACGATCTCCACATTCCTGCCGAGCAATGCCGCAAGATGTTCGCCGACCGGCAGCAGGGAAAACTGCTCGTCATATTCCCCTTCTTTCGGCCGGCCCAGATGCGACATCACCATGACCCTGGCGCCCGCCTTCATGGCGCGCTCGATGGTGGGGACACTGGCGAGTATGCGCGCGTCGCTGGTGACCTTGCCGTCCTTGATCGGCACATTCAGGTCCTGGCGGATCAGCACTCTCTTGCCGGCGAGATCGAGATCAGTCATCTTGATTATGGACATGGGGGGCTCCTTACTGAATCCTCTGGAAAAATAGGCACCGCAAGACGCGAAGATCACGCCGTCGAGCTTTTCAGCAACACCAGGAATCCTCTTAAGACCCTTGGCGCCCTCGGCGTCCTTGCGGTGAATTTCATAGGGCTTGCCGCTGCCGCCCGGCCATAAGCCGGGCGGTCACGGCATTGCTTACTTGGCCTTCATCAACGCGACGGTGGTGTCGAGCATCCGGTTCGAAAAACCCCACTCGTTGTCGTACCAACTGCACACCTTGACCAGGGTGCCGTTGGAGACGCGGGTCAGCGTGGCGTCGAAGTTGGAGGAGGTGCTGGTGTGATTGAAGTCGACCGAAACCAGCGGACCATCGCTGTAGCCCAGGATCCTGCCATCGGCGGCGGCCTTCATGATGGCGTTGATCTCGTCCACGCTGGTCTCGCGCGCGGCTTCAAACACCAGGTCCACGAGGGAAACGTTGATGGTCGGCACGCGGATGGCGAAACCATCGAGCTTGCCGTTCAGTTCCGGCAGCACCAGACCCACCGCCGCGGCGGCGCCGGTCTTGGTCGGAATCATCGACATGGTGGCGGAACGGGCGCGGCGCAGGTCCGTGTGGTAAACATCGGTCAGCACCTGGTCGTTGGTATAGGCGTGTATGGTGGTCATCAGCCCCTTCACCACACCGATCTTCTCGTGCAGCGGCTTGACCATCGGGGCCAGGCAGTTGGTGGTGCAGGAGGCATTGGAGATGACCGTATGGGATGACTTCAGCACGCCCTCGTTCACGCCATAGACGACGGTGGCATCCACGTCCTTGCCGCCCGGCGCGGAAATGATGACCTTCTTGGCGCCGCCCTTCAGATGGGCGGAAGCCTTCTCCTTGCTGGTGAAGAAACCGGTGCACTCGTGCACCACCTCCACACCCAGCTCGCCCCAGGGCAGCTTGGCCGGATCGCGTTCGGCCAGCACTTTGATCTTGTCGCCGTTCACGACCATGTAGTCGCCGTCCACGGACACCTTGCCCGGGAACCTGCCGTGGGCGGTATCGTACTGGGTCAGGTGGGCGTTGGTCTTGGCATCGCCGAGGTCGTTGACGGCTACAATCTGGATATCCTTGCGGCTTGCCTCGTACATGGCGCGCAGGATATTGCGTCCGATACGACCATAACCGTTAATCGCAACTTTAATCGCCATTGGGTTTTCTCCTTAACATTATGCTTGACGGGTAATCGAAAAAACTGTTGTCTGTCGCGGCTACCACCGCGCCTTACAGCACGGCCTCGACCGCCTTGATGACGTTCTCCGTGGTAATGCCGAAGTGCTTGTAGACGTGATCAGCCGGCGCGGACTCACCGAAGCTGTCGATGCCGATAACCTTCCCGTTCAGCCCCACATACTTGCGCCAGTAATCGGTAACCCCGGCCTCCACGGCAACCCGCGCCGTCACGGCCGCCGGCAGGACGGACTCCCGGTAGGCCGCATCCTGGGCATCGAACGCATCGGTTGACGGCATGGAGATCACGCGAACCTTGCGCCCCTTCTCAGTGAGCGCCCTGGCGGCTTCCATCGCCAGGCCGACCTCCGAACCGGTGCCGATGATGATGGCCTCCGGGGTTCCCTTGCAGTCGAACAGCACGTAGCCGCCGCGGCGGATGGCGGCGATCTGGTTTGCCGTGCGGCTCATGTGTTTTAAGTTCTGGCGCGAGAAGATCAGGCAGCTCGGGCCGCCCGTGCGGTCGATGGCCGCCTTCCAGGCGACGGCCGATTCCACCGCGTCACAGGGCCGCCACACCGACATGCGCGGAATCAGTCGCAGGGTCGCGGTCTGTTCGACCGCCTGGTGCGTCGGGCCGTCTTCGCCCAGGCCGATGGAGTCATGGGTATAGACGAAGAGGCTGTGCGCCTTCATGAGCGCCGCCATGCGCAGGGCGTTGCGGGCATACTCGGAAAACATCAGGAAGGTGGCGCCGTAGGGAATGAAGCCGCCGTGCAGGGCGATGCCGTTGGTGATGGCGGACATGCCGAACTCACGCACGCCGTAGTAGATGTAATTGCCGCCGTTGCCCTTGTTGATATCCTGCGACCCGGACCAGATGGTCAGGTTGGAACCGGCCAGGTCGGCCGAACCGCCCAGCAGTTCCGGCAGCAAGGGGCCATAGCCGTTCAAGGCATTCTGCGAGGCCTTGCGCGAGGCGATGTTTTCGGCCTTTTTATCGACGGCGGCGATGAACTCCGCCGCCTTGTCGTCCCAGTTCGCCGGCAGCTTGCCCGCCATGCGACGTTCGAATTCGGCCGCCTGCTCGGAATGGGCCTTCTTGTAGGCGGCAAAACGCGTATTCCACTCCTGCTCGGCTTTGGCGCCCTTATTCCGGGCATTCCACCCCGCATAGATCTCATCCGGCACCACGAAGGGGGGATGCGGCCAGCCGATGTTGTCGCGGGTGGCGGCGATCTCGTCATCCCCCAGCGGGGCGCCATGGCAATCGTGCGTGCCGGCCAGGTTCGGCGCGCCGTAGCCGATCACGGTCTTGCAGCAGATCAGGCTGGGCTTGTCCGTGACCGAGCGCGCTTCCTCGATGGCCCTGCGGATCGATTCGGGGTCGTGCCCGTCCACATCGCGCACCACGTGCCAGTGGTACGCCTCGAAGCGCTTTGGGGTGTCGTCGGTGAACCAGCCTTCCACGTGGCCGTCGATCGAGATGCCGTTGTTATCCCAGAAGGCGATCAGTTTGCCGAGTTTCATGGTGCCGGCGAGCGAGCAGGCCTCGTGGGAGATGCCTTCCATCAGGCAGCCGTCGCCGAGGAAGACATAGGTGTAGTGATCGACGATCTTGTGGCCGTCACGGTTGAACTGTGCCGCCAGGGTCTTCTCCGCCACGGCCATGCCGACGGCGTTGGTGATACCCTGGCCGAGCGGCCCGGTGGTGGTTTCCACGCCGGGGGCGTAACCGTATTCGGGATGACCCGGCGTCCTGGAATGCAGTTGGCGGAACTGCTTGAGGTCCTCGATGTTCATGTCATAGCCGGTCAGGTGCAGCAACGAATAGATCAGCATGGAACCGTGGCCGTTGGAGAGTATGAAACGGTCGCGGTCGTACCACTTCGGGTTGGCCGGGTTGTGCTTGAGATAGTCGTTCCACAAGACTTCGGCGATGTCCGCCATGCCCATCGGCGCGCCGGGATGGCCGGATTTGGCCTTCTGCACGGCGTCCATACTGAGCGCCCGGATGGCATTGGCGAGTTCTCTGCGCTGGGCCATGAAATCCTCCTGTCCAGATTGAAAGCTGTATTTACGCGCCACGACCCGCCGTGGCGACGGTGAAAAAGTGTTGCCTACACCCGCGACCGGAGCCGCCATGATCACGGATGGAGTGGAAAAAAAAGCTCTGGCGCCATTCATGGCACCGGAGCAGTTGACCACCACGAAATTCGCTGGGTTATCCCGGGAGCGCCGATCCCGCCGCCAACCAGGTATACATCCCGGATCGACAAAGCGCGTCATTTTCCCCTAGTTTGCCCCCTACGGCAATAGCGGAGATGATCCTGCCGGGGCAGGCTGATGCCAGGACTTGTCATCCCCTGACAATAACTTATGCCGAGATTGACTCAGAGCCTGTGAAAATATCGACGGCCGTCGCGAGGGCGTTGATTTGCGTGCGAGGCAAGGCGCGCTGCGCGAAAACTTCGGTCATTTGGCGCGCCAAACTCACCGAAGTTTTCGCGTGGCGCAACGCCGCCACAGCCGCAAAGCGGCGTCCGCAGCAGGCTGGCGATATTTTCACAGGCTCTCAGCCTTGGAGCGTTGCTTCGCGCCACTTGATCGAGCAGCCGATACCCGGTATCTGCTCACTGGGACCCTGCCCGGTTTCAGCCACCAGGCGCATGGCCTCAAACAGCTCCCGGCGCGCGTCCGCGGGCGCCGTTTCCTTGCCGCTTGCGTCCAGGCGGCCCCGGTATTGCAGTTCCAGCCGGCTGTTATAGCCGAAGAAATCCGGCGTACAGACCGCGCCATAGGCCCTGGCCACCGCCTGTGATTCATCGAATAGATAAGGAAACGGAAAGGCAAATTCGCGCGCGATCGCGCCGCATGTTCTCGAAACTGTCCTCCGCGTATTGCGCGGGATCGTTGGACATGATTGCCACACTGCCGACCCCCAGTTCCCGCAGTTCACGGGCATCGCGCAACAGGCGTGCGCGCACGGCCTTGACATAGGGGCAGTGGTTGCAGATGAACATCACCAGCAGCCCCTTGGGCCCACGGCAATCGGCCGGTGTCCAGACCCTGCCATCGGTGCCGGGCAGCGAGAAATCGATCGCCGCTTTGCCGAACTCACAAACCGGTGTTTGCAGACTGACCATCGCAAGCATTCTCCCACCTGGTAATGAGCCGCAACTCTAGGAAAAGTCGCGAGGGATGAAAATATCACCATCGTAGGGTAGACTTGTGCGCTTTCACCTTGATTAGCAGCCGCAGGACAGAGACATGAAAAGCTTTCAGACCTTTACCTCCGAATCCGTCTCCGAAGGGCACCCGGACAAGGTCGCCGACCAGATTTCCGACGCGATTCTGGACGCCATACTGGGGCAGGATGCGCGTGCGCGCGTGGCCTGCGAAACCCTGGTCAAGACCGGCATGGTAATCATCGCCGGTGAAGTCACCACGTCGGCGTGGGTCGACCTGGAAGAGATCGTGCGCCACACGGTCCGGGACATCGGCTACAACAGCTCGGAAATCGGCTTCGACTGGGCCTCCTGCGCGGTGCTCAACGCCATCGGCAAGCAGTCCGCGGATATCGCCATGGGGGTGGATGAACGCGAGGACCATGAACAGGGCGCCGGTGACCAGGGCCTGATGTTCGGCTATGCCTCCGATGAAACCGACGTCCTGATGCCCGCCCCGATCACCTACGCCCACCGCCTGGTCAAACGCCAGGCCGAGGTGCGCAAGAACGGCACCCTGCCCTGGCTGCGCCCCGATGCCAAGAGCCAGGTGACTTTCCGCTATGACAAGGGCCGTCCTGCCGGCGTCGATGCCGTGGTACTCTCCACCCAGCACGGGCCGGAGATGAGCCTGAAGACCATCCGCGAAGCCGTCATGGATGAAATCATCCTGCCCGTACTGCCGGCGGAATGGTTGGACAAGGACACCCGCTTTTTCATCAACCCAACCGGGCGCTTCGTCATCGGCGGGCCGATGGGCGACTGCGGACTGACCGGCCGCAAGATCATCGTCGACACCTACGGCGGCATGGCCCGCCACGGCGGCGGCGCCTTCTCCGGCAAGGACCCGAGCAAGGTGGATCGTTCGGCCGCCTATGCCGCCCGCTATGTCGCGAAGAACATCGTCGCCGCCGGGCTGGCGGAACGCTGCGAACTCCAGGTCTCCTACGCCATCGGCGTGGCCGAACCCACCTCGATCAGCATCAACACCTTCGGCACCGGACAAATCGACGAGGGGCGCCTGGTGCAACTGGTCCGGGAATACTTCGACCTGCGTCCGCGGGGCCTGATCAAGATGCTGGATCTGCTGAGGCCTATCTACCAGGCCACGGCGGCCTATGGTCATTTCGGCCGTGAGGATGAGGCATTCAGTTGGGAACGGACCGACCTGGCCGAGGCGCTGCGCGATGCGGCCGGCCTGCACAACATGGAAAGTGTCGTCTGAGGATACACGAGGCAGAGCATGAGCACGCAACCCGTCAAGAACATCAGCCCGGATTACCGGGTCGCCGACATCGCCCTGGCCGGATGGGGGCGCAAGGAAATCGCCATCGCCGAGACCGAGATGCCGGGGCTGATCGCATTGCGCAAGCGCTACGGCGCGGAGAAGCCGCTGACGGGCGCCCGCATCGCCGGCAGCCTGCACATGACCATCCAGACGGCGGTGCTCATCGAGACGCTGGTTGAACTCGGCGCCGAGGTGCGCTGGGCCTCCTGCAACATATTCTCCACCCAGGACCATGCGGCTGCCGCCATCGCCGCCGGGGGTATTCCGGTCTATGCCTGGAAGGGCGAATCGCTCACCGACTACTGGGACTATACCCACCGGATCATGGAATGGCACGACGGCGGCACGCCGAACATGATCCTCGACGATGGCGGCGACGCCACGCTGCTGGTCCTACTCGGCTCGAAGGCGGAACAGAACCCGTCGCTGCTGGACAAGCCGTCCAGCGAGGAAGAGGTGGCCCTGTTCGGCGCCATCCGGGCGCGGCTGGCCAAACAGCCGGGTTGGTACTCGAACATCCGCAGGAATATCCGCGGCGTCACCGAGGAAACCACCACCGGCGTGCACCGTCTCTACCAGATGCAGGATCGCGGCGAACTGCCGTTCCCGGCCATCAATGTCAACGACTCGGTCACCAAGAGCAAGTTCGACAACCTGTATGGCTGCCGCGAATCCCTGGTGGACGGCATCAAGCGCGCCACCGATGTCATGATCGCCGGCAAGATCGCCCTGATCATCGGCTACGGCGACGTCGGCAAGGGCTGCGCGCAGTCGCTGCGCGGGCTCGGCTGCACCGTCTGGATCGCCGAGATCGATCCGATCTGCGCCCTGCAGGCGGCCATGGAAGGCTACCGGGTCATGACCATGGAAGAGGCCGCCGACAAGGCCGATATCTTCGTCACCGCAACCGGCAACTACCATGTCATCACCCACGACCACATGGCGGCCATGAAAAACCAGGCCATCCTCTGCAACATCGGCCACTTCGACAGCGAGATCGATGTGGCCAGCGTAAAGCGCTACCCGTGGGAGAACATCAAGCCACAGGTTGACCACATCATCTTTCCGGATGGCAAACGCATCATCCTGCTTGCCGAGGGCCGGCTGGTGAACCTGGGCTGCGCGACCGGCCATCCCAGCTTTGTCATGTCAAACAGTTTTACCAACCAGACCCTGGCGCAGATGGAACTGTTCAGCCACCGCGACCGGTATGAAAACCGGGTCTATACCCTGCCCAAGAAGCTGGACGAGGAAGTGGCCCGGCTGCACCTGGAGAAGATCGGCGTGCACCTCACCCGGCTTACGCAGGCGCAGGCGGATTACATCGGCGTGCCGGTCGAAGGCCCGTACAAACCGGAGTATTACCGCTACTGACCGCGGGCCACAGAGTGCTTCAACGTAATGGCCCCGCCGTACTTACACGGGGCCGGTAAGGCGCCTTTCCAGCCCCCGGCATGAACAGCCTCCCGCTAACCGTGCGGTCCGAGCCATGGAATCCCAGAAAAAATACCAACCGGTTTTCAGCTTCGAATTCTTCCCGCCCAAGACCCGGGACGGCGTCATCAAACTGGAAACCACCAGCCAGATCCTCGCCGGACTGAAGCCGCGTTTTTTCTCGGTAACCTTCGGCGCGGGCGGTTCCACGCGCGACCGCACGTTCGAGACCGTCGTCGATCTCCACGAGTCATCCGGTATCGATGCGGCGCCGCACATCTCCTGCATCAGTTCCACGCGTGAGAACATCCGCGAGATGCTGCACGCCTACCGGGAAAAGGGCATCCGGCACATCGTGGCGCTGCGCGGGGACATGCCCTCGGGCATGGTTGAACCCGGCGATTTCCGCTACGCCAATGAACTGGTCACCTTCATCCGCGAGGAAACCGGAAACCACTTCCACGTCGAAGTGGCCGCCTATCCCGAGTACCACCCCCAGGCAAGCAGCCCCGACCGGGACCTGGACAATTTCAAACGTAAAATCGAAGCCGGCGCGGACAGCGCCATCACCCAGTATTTCTACAACCCCGATGCGTACTTTCACTTCGTCGAGCGTTGCGAACGGCTGGGCATCGACATTCCCATCGTGCCCGGAATCATGCCGATCACCAACTACCATCAACTGGCGCGTTTCTCGGATGTCTGCGGGGCGGAAATTCCGCGCTGGATACGCAAACGCCTGGAAACCTTTGATGATGACAGCGATTCGATCCGCGCCTTCGGCATGGACGTCGTCACCCGGCTGTGCGCAAGGCTGCTGGAACAGGGCGCCCCGGGGCTGCATTTCTACACCCTCAATCGCGCCGAGCCCTCGATGGCCATCTGGAAGAACCTGGGGCTGGGCGGCAGGTAGGCGGCGCACGAGCCCGCCACGCGACGTATATTCGGCTTTTTCTCACAAGCCGATCCCGGGTCTTGCCGCTGCAATGTCGTGCTCCACCAACGAAGACCTTAGTAAATCCGTCCTAGTCTTGTATATTGCCAGCCATGCCGAATATCGACCTCGTCCGGCGTGACCTCGCCGCTGTGTGGCATCCCTGCACACAGATGAAGGACCACGAATGGCTGCCGCTCATACCGGTGCGCAGGGGCAAGGGCGTCTGGCTGGAGGACTTCGACGGCAACCGCTACCTCGACGCCATCAGTTCCTGGTGGGTCAACCTGTTCGGGCACAGCCACCCGCACATCAATGCCGCGCTCAACGCGCAGCTCGAAACCCTGGAGCATGTCCTGCTCGCCGGCTTCACCCACGAAGCCGTTATTGAACTCTCGGAGCGCCTGATCGCCATCACGCCGCCCGGCCTGGAGCGCTGCTTTTACGCCGACAACGGCTCCTCCGCCATCGAGGTCGCGCTCAAGATGAGTTTCCATGCCTGGCTGAACCAGAACAAACCCGGCAAAACCCGGTTCGTCACCCTGGCCAACAGCTACCACGGTGAGACCCTCGGCGCACTGGCCGTCGGCGGCGTCGAACTCTACCGGCAGACCTACGGACCGCTGCTGATGGAAACCATTACGGTGCCCTCGCCCGACTGCTATCACCGTGAACCCGGCGAATCCTGGCATGATTGCAGCGTGCGTCAATTCGAACCCATGGAGAGAACCCTGGCGCAGCATGCCGATGAGATCTGCGCCGTCATCATCGAGCCGCTGGTACAGTGCGCGGGCGGCATGCGCATGTATGACCCGGTATACCTCGCCTTGCTGCGTGATGCCTGCGACCACTATGGCGTGCACCTGATCGCCGACGAGATCGCCGTGGGATTCGGCCGCACCGGCACCCTGTTCGCCTGCGAACAGGCCGGCATCACGCCCGACTTCCTGTGCCTGTCCAAGGGGCTCACCGGCGGTTATCTGCCGCTCTCCGTGGTGCTGACGCGCAATGCCATCTACGACTGCTTTCTACGACGACTACCGCCGGCTGAAGGCGTTCCTGCATTCCCACAGCTACACCGGCAACCCGCTCGGCTGCCGCGCCGCCCTGGCCACGCTCGATCTGTTCGGGGATGGTGAAGTCATCGAGAAGAACAAAGCGCTCGCGGCCGCCATGCAGCAGGCCGCCGCGCCCATCGGCGAACACCCGCATGTCGGCGAAGTCCGGCAGACCGGCATGATCCTCGCGATCGAGATGGTGCGCGAGAAGCGCAGCCGCACGCCCTACCCCTGGCAGGAACGGCGCGGGCTCGATGTTTATCAATACGCCCTCGCCCACGGCGTGCTGCTGCGGCCGCTCGGCAACGTCGTCTATTTCATGCCGCCCTACGTCATCGCCCCGGATGAAATCGCCCTGCTGGCCGAGGTGGCGCTAAGCGGCATCGACCAGGCCACCACGAACCTGAGCACGCCATGCGCGTACCACGACTCTACCTGCCGCAGCCTCTTGCCCAGGGAGAAATCCTGGGACTCGGCGAACAGGCCGCCCACCATGTCACGCACGTACTGCGCCTGCGTCCCGGCGCGGCAGTGAAGGTTTTCAACGGACAAGGGTGCGAGCACGAGGCGATCGATCCTCGAGGTAAGGCGCGCGCGTGGTGATGATCGAGGTGGGCAAGGCGGCGGCGAGCATTCCCGAGCCGCGGCTCGCGATCACCCTCGCCCAAGGGATTCCGCGCGGAGACCGCATGGACCTAATCCTGCAAAAGGCCGTCGAACTGGGAGTCACGGCCGTGCAACCGCTGTGGACTGCACGCAGTCAGACGCGCCCCAAGGGCGACCGGCTGGAGAAACGCATGCGCCACTGGCAGGGCGTGGTAATCAGCGCCTGTGAGCAATGCGGACGCGCCACCCTGCCGGCGCTGGAAACACCGGCTGAATACCAGTCCTGGCTGAATGCCGGTCGCCGCTATGGCTGCCGTGTACTGCTAAACCCTGACGCGCAACAATCACTGGGCGATATGCAGCCTCCTGGTGATTCCATCCTGTTGCTGGTGGGGCCGGAAGGCGGTATCAGCGCCGAGGAGACGAGACTGGCAGCGGCAGCGGGATTCAGCGTCGTGCGGCTTGGGCCGCGCATCCTGCGTACGGAAACCGCCGCCCTGGCCATGCTTGCCGGCCTGCAGGCCTTGTGGGGTGACTTGCGCTGAGAGCCGTTTGCGGCACCCGCCCGCCCGCGCTGCCTTCCTGGGCATGGGCAGGAGATAAACGCCCGCTCCCGTGCGAACCGCGGCAGGCAGTCTTACTCAGGCCGCTGCACGCCAGTGCTGCTCCAGCAGCCCCTGCAGGTAATCAAGGTCCGGTATCACCGCCCGCTCACGGCCGACGTACACACGACATTGCAATGCCGGCAGGTCGCAGGTCTCGACATCATCCACGACCGTGTTATCAAACTGAACCGGGCGCGGCAGACCTGCCGCCACGATGGCGTAGTGGCGCACCGGACTGTTAGTCCGTACGGAATTGATGATTATGAGGCGCGAATAAACCAGGTTGGCCGGAATCTTGTCCCCGCACAGCAGTTCGAGCGATACCACCGGGATTATCTGGCCACGCCAGTCCATCGTACCCAGCAGCCAATCCGGCGTATCGTGTTGCTTGTCCGGCACACGGTAATTGCCAACTTCCGCGACCGCCACATGCGGCAGCAGCAGGTTTACCTCACGCAACGGTATCCACAGTGTGCGGACCTGATCCGGGATGATGCTC
This sequence comes from uncultured Gammaproteobacteria bacterium, assembly GCA_963773065.1. Classification (GTDB taxonomy): domain Bacteria; phylum Pseudomonadota; class Gammaproteobacteria; order UBA9214; family UBA9214; genus CAVQCA01. The sequence goes on along the minus strand of CAVYZN010000032.1, from coordinate 320,137 downwards.
ATTTGATGGTTCCTCGCAGGTGTGCGGGTTTAAGCCTGACCGTAAACATCGGCCTGGTCCTGTTCATCCGTCATGGGTATGCCGATCAGGCGATGTATGGTTTTCAGCAGTTCATGTTCCTGGAATGGTTTGCCGAGGTAATGGTTTACGCCGATCTGCATTGCCCGTTCGCGGTGCTTGTCGCCGGTGCGTGAAGTAATGATGGTGATCGGGATATGCCGCAGCCGTTCATCATTGCGTACGTGCCTGGCAAGCTCAAAACCGTCCATGCGCGGCATCTCTATGTCGAGCAGCATGACATCGGGAATGCGATCCTGCAGCAGGCTCATGGCGTCCACGCCGTCCTTCGCCGTCATCACGTCAAACCCGTAGCGTTCCAGCAGGCGGGTCGTCACCTTGCGCACGGTAATCGAATCATCGACCACCATGACCAGCAGCCTTTCACTGGCGCTTCTTTCAGCCGCCATCGACGGCGCCTGCGGCTTGACGGCCATGCGGCCCACAGCCGCCATATCCAGAATGAGAATGACGCGGCCGTCACCGAGGATCGTGGCGCCCGATACCCCGTGTACGCTGCTCAGTTGCGCGCCCAGCGGCTTGACCACGATTTCACGATTGCCGATGAGTGCCTCCACCTGCAGGGCAAGCCGTTTTTCGCCGATGCGAGCCAGCAGCACCGGTATGCGTCCCTGCGCTCCCTCCAGATTCATGCTGCCACGCTTCAGCAATGTCCCGAGATGATGCAACTGATAGGCGTTGCCCGCATACCGGTAGGCCGCATCCCGGCGTCTTGTAGCATTCTGAAAGAATCTCCGCATCGACGCGGACTACGCCTTCGATCGTGCCGAGCGGAACACAGTACGTGTCCTCTCCCGCCCTGACCAGCAGCGCCTGGTTGATTGCCAGGGTGTACGGCAGGCGTATGGTGAAAATACTGCCCCTGCCGGGGCTGGAAGCGATATGCAGCGAGCCGCCAAGCTGCTTGACCTCGCTGTTCACGACATCCATGCCCACGCCACGCCCTGAAATCTGAGTCACCTTGGCGGCCGTGCTGAAGCCCGTCTGCACTACGAACTGCATGATTTCGCTGTCAGTGAGTTGCGCATGCTCTGCAATCAGGCCGCGTTCAACGGCCCGCTCGCGTACGGCTTCATGGTTGATACCCCTGCCGTCATCCGCGACCTGGAGCACGATTTCCGGACCCTCCCGGTGAAAGGCAATCCTGACCGTACCCGTCTCCGGCTTGCCCGCTTCCCTGCGCTGTCCCGGCTGTTCGATGCCGTGATCGACGGCATTGCGCAACATATGCTCAAGCGGTGCGATGATCCTTTCGATCACGTTACGGTCCATCTCGCCATCGGCGCCATCGAGCGTAAGCTCGACCTTCTTGCCCAGCTCCTCGGCGGCCTGGCGCACGATACGCCGCAAGCGCGGGGCGAGTCCGGCAAACGGAATCATGCGCGCCCGCATCAGTCCTTCCTGCAGATCCGTGCTGACGCGCGATTGCTGCAGCAACAGCGATTCCGTTTCCCGTGTCGTGTTGTCCAGCAGTTCCTGGATGCTGTGCAGATCGCTGATCGTCTCCACCAGCGAACGTGACAACTGCTGCAGGTTCGAATAGCGGTCCATTTCCAGCGGATCGAAGTCAAGATTCCGGTCTTCGGCTTCCCGCTCGAACCGGTGCAGTATCTGGGTTTCCGTTTCGATCTCGAATTGACGCAACTGGTCGCGCACGCGGTTGATGGTCTGGTGCAGCTCGGCAAGGTTGAACCGGTAAACGCCGATTTGCTGATCCAGACGGGCGCGGTAAATGTTGATTTCGCCTGCATAGTTAACCAGGCTGTCGAGCAGTTCCGCCTGCACGCGTACCTGTTCACCACGCACACGCGATGCCTTGCGCCGTTCAGGCTGGCGCGGCATGACCTCGCCCTCCCTGAGAGTATCGGGCGGAGATCCCCCTGCAAGCACCTGGTCGACGGCATCGAACACCACGGCCGCTACCGGTACATCCAGAGTGCCGGCGATGTCTTGCCGGTCCTGCCCGAGCGGGGCGACGTACTCTTGCCCCGTCTGGGTCGATACTTCGGATTCAACCTGTCCCGCTACCTCCGCTACCGTCGCTTCGGCCACGGCAGCCTCATCCTCATGACCAAGGCGGTTCAGTTGTTCCACCAGCTCCTCAACGTTGTCCGGGACTTCACGGGCCTTGACCTTCTCGAACATGTCGGCGAGACGGTCGTGCGCATGCTGCAGCAGCCCGAACAACCGATCGGAAGTCTCGACATGCCCGTCGACAACCCGCGTCAGGAGCGTTTCCAGGCTGTGGCTCAAGTTGCCGATGGCGGTGATATCGACCATGCGGGCACCGCCTTTCAAGGTATGCAACTGGCGCTGGAATTCATTTATCAGCTCCCGGTGGCCGGGATCCTCCACCCAGGCATGCAGGGTGGACTCGCTGCTTTCAATGATCTCTCCCGCTTCCTCCAGGAAGACCTCGAGCAACTCGGCATCCAGATGGGCATAATGGTCAACGGCCCGGGCCGGCGTTGCAAGGTCTGCTGCCGCAGCCGCAACCGGCTCGACTGCAACCGTCGGTGCGGTGGTATACGGAACCGGCCCGGTATCGCCGCCATTCGCCTCAACCGGTTCTTCCTGAGGGACATCCTGAAAGAGCGCCCCTTCCCCGGAAGGCTGCTCCTGGGCTTCAATCCGCGGCAGGCACCGGATGCGTTCCTGCAACGATTGCAGCAGTTGTGCATCGAATGTGGTGTCAGGTAGCCTGTCGACAAGCTCTGACATCGCCGCCGTGCATGCCCTGAGTACCTCTACGGCATCGCGTCCGGCTGGCTGTTGCGCCTCTTCCACCGCCCCGAAATAGCTATAGAGCTCACCGGCCAGCATTTTGATGAAGGGCACTTGCGCAGACTCCGCAATACCCGCCAGGGTATGCAACGCGCGGTAGAGTGGCTCCGAGACATGGCAGGCTTTATCACCATGCTCGCAACCGTCGATGAAGGTGCGCATCGAATTCAGATGATCCCGGCATTCCCGCCCGAAGATTTCGAGCAGTTCCGGCTCAGCGTCTTCGGCATACACTCCGGACTGCGCCGCGACACCCGCCGGCGCCCCCGTTATGCCGGTCTCGACACCGGGTCCCGGCAGCATGTTGCATTCGCCATGCGTCAGTTTCTGAGCGGCCTCCATGACCGCACGGAAATCAGCAACCGGTTCGACACCACCATTGACCTGACTGATTAGCTCGGATAAGGGTGTGGATACCTGGCCGAGAAACGCCATGAGATCACCGCTTACCTCGATTGATCCGTCGATGACACGATTCAGAAGGCTTTCTATCGCCCAGGAAAACTCGCCGACAACCATGGCTCCTGCCATGCGGCCACTGCCTTTGAGGGTGTGGAATGCCCGGCGTACCCTCGCCAGCGCCTCCTGGTTGCGGGGGTTGTTGATCCATTGCGGCAGGTTTTCTGAAATCGCCGCCAGCTCATCGGCAGCTTCTTCCAGAAATATCTCGACAATCTCCGGGTCCGCATTCTGGGACAGTACCGGCAATTCATTTACCACTGTCACGGTGACTGCTTCGGCATCGGCCGACGGCGGCATTGATGCGCTCATGCACCGCTGGTGTTGCCTCTATATCGTCAACAGTCTTGCTAGCCGCTGTTGGATCCGTAGCCGCGGGCGCCTCGCCAGCAGAGCGGGCGGGCTCGCGGCGTGCCGGGATGCATCAGCCTGACTGCCTGTACAACCAGGTCATTGACATCCGCTTCGGGTGCCGGTCCTCCCTTGATCTGTTCCAGTAATTGCGACAGTGGACCGGTTACCCGCGCCAGCAACTTGAGCTGCTCCTCGCCGGAACCGGCCGATGCATCCATAAACTGCTTGAGGAGACGCTCGAAGCTCCAGGCGAATTCACCCAGGGCCATGGCGCCAACCATGCGGCCACTTCCCTTGAGGGTGTGTAACGCCCGGCGGATAGTTTCCAGCATTTCGCCGTTCCCCGCATCGGTCATGCACTTGGGAAGCAGGTGAGCAAGCAGAGCGATTTCCGCCTCGGCCTCCTCGATAAATACATCGAGTATTTCCCTGTCTACATCATCGGCAATAACCTGGAGAGCGGTGATGACAGGCGCATCCGGCACAGCAGGATGGACGGTGAAGGAAACCGCGACTCTACCCGCTTGCCCCGCACGTGCTTGCATCCCGCGAGATACTGATGAATAAACCAAATTGGCCAAACTCTGTTCCGCGACATCAAGCAGCCTGCCGCCAGGGCTGGGGTTTTCCTTCAGTGCCTCGACATAATATTCGATACCGCAAATGGCATCGGCAAGGGTATCCATCTGCCGATCATCAGGAACCTGCGCAGCAGCGATCAACTCTTGCGAGATGTAATCGCAGATCTGCGTGACCAGACCCGCGGCACGCTCCTGTTCCGCCAGCAGCAGACTACCCCTGACCCGATCGAGAATCACCGGCACGCCGGCAAGTACATCGCGCCTATCCGGCATCTTGATATAGTTATCGATACGCTCCCTGACGTCAGTCATATCGGTGGCGATTTCACGGATGACGGCATCGAGTCCCTGTCTGTAGGCAAGATCCTGCGTTGTTTCCGCCTGTACTAGGGCTGCTTCACCGACGTGAACATCCCTGAGCGCCGCCTCAACCGCCAGCATGGCATCCGCCATGTGCATCAGCCCGGATACATCGACGGGCTGATTGCCCTCTATCATAGCGCGGGCAGTTCGTTCATGCTCCGCCAGTATCCGGCCCGCATGCTCCATACCGATCATGCCGACGGTATTTCCCAATCCATGCATATCATCGGCGATGGCCGAAAGGTCTGTCAGTTCCCCCATGCCCGCACGCATGAAGCCGTCGAGTCGCGTCTTGATCTGCTCAAGCCTTTCACACGACGCCACGGACACGCTGTTGAGCAGCTCCTCATTGCGTCCGGCAAGACTCTCGGTCGCCGCACAGCGGTCTGATTCACGCGGTGCATAGTTCTCCCTGATGTCCCCGACGCGGCCTGCCGAGGTGTCTGCCTGAAGGATATGGAACAACAGCAGCTTCAGCAGATCTTCGGGGATTGTTCCTGAAAAAGCCGCCTCCCCGACGTCAATCAGCCGTTTGAGCTGGCGTTCAATGCGCCCGAACAACTGCTTGATATCGGTGGATGGGGGTAGAGCACCCCTCGTCAGGGCTTCGGAAAGACCGGCGCTGAACCACCATAGACGCGCCGCCGCCTCGTGCCTGGAGCCCTGCTGGAGACTTGCGAGCACCTCATGCAGCTTGTGCAGGCCGCTGCTGTTCTTACCCCCACGGTACCATTCCACAAGCCCGGTCTGAAAACGTTGTCGATAGGTGCGCGCAAGTTCCCGCACATCGGGCAACTCGTCAAGTAGCTGCGAGTTAAAACAAGCGGCCGGTACGGGTATTGTCAGGTCGGGACTGAAGATGACGTTCTCCGGCAGCGGTTCCTGGCCGCAGACAGCGCGCAGGCGGTTAATGAGCGGCAACAATACAACGGGCACTTCACGCCGCCCGCTTCTGAGTCGCGACAGGTAGTCCGGTAGCTGAATAAAAGCCTGCATCAGAATCTCCAGTGTCGCCTCCGTCGGCTCAATCCGTTCCTGTATCAGGGCATCGACGACACCCTCCATCTCCGATGCGAGTCGGTCTGCGCCCTGCAGTTCGACCATTTGCAATGGTCCGCGCGCCTGATGCAGACTGCTCATGCATTCCTTCAAGGGTTCTGTGTTTCCCGGAGTCTCTGCAAACTTCTCAAGGCACTGGCGGGCCTGCATCAACTTCTCGTTGAGTTCATGTCTGACCCAGTTCATGGCAGTGTAATCGATCTCTTCGCTCATCATTTTTCCCGTCAGCCTCTCCCGTAGTCCCTAGCCTGGAGACCACCGGCACACCTGGTGAACAATAATGCAAACCCTCAATGCAAGGAGATCGCAGCCCGCCTGTTTAACAGGCAAGGACATCACGAGGTCAATGCGGCAGTTTGAAACCCGCAACGGATTTATCGAGATCCTGCGCCAGTCGTGCCAGGTTACCGATGGATTGTGACGTACGTTGCGTACCGGCGGCGGTTTGCGTCGTCACATCCTGAATACCATTCATGGTTTTCGATATCTCTGCCGCCGCCGCCGTCTGTTGCCTCGCGGCACCCGAGATGGTCTGAATCAGACTGGCGAGCTGCTCGGATACGCTTTCGATCTCCTCCAGCGCGCCGCCGGCATCCTCAGCCAGCCGGGTGCCATTCACCACACCCGAGGTGCTCTTCTCCATCGAGATGACCGCCTCGTTGGTATCCGCCTGAATTGCCTTGACCAGTGCCTCAATCTGCTTGGTCGCGTTTGCGGAACGTTCTGCCAGGCGCTGCACTTCATCCGCCACAACCGCAAAACCACGTCCCGCCTCTCCGGCCATGGCTGCCTGAATGGAGGCATTCAAAGCCAGTATGTTCGTCTGCTCGGCGATATCGTTGATAAGTTCAACGATGTCGCCGATTTCCTGGGAGCTTTCACCGAGCCGCTTGATGCGTTTGGATGTTTCCTGGATATGCTCGCGGATCGTACCCATACCCTCCATCGTGCGTTTCACGGCGTTACCGCCATTCTTGGCGATCTGGACCGAGCCCATAGCCACCTTGGACGACTCGCTGGCATTTTCCGAGACCTCGTCCAGAGAATAGGTCATGGCATTTATCGCAGAGCTGGTACTGGCTATGTCGTTCAACTGCTTCTCACTCGCCTTAGAGAGCTGCTGGGCGATTTCCTCCGTCTCATGTACCGCCGTAGACAACTGTCTCGAGGTAATGTTTATGGTCTTGACCAGACCTCGCAGAGAGTCGACAGTAACGTTGATCGAGTCGGCAATCGAACCCGTAAAGTCCTCGGTCACCGTGGCCCGCACTGTCAGATCACCCTCGGCCAGATCACCCATCTCGTCCAGCAAACGCATGATGGCTTCCTGGTTCCGCGTGTTCTCATCCTCGATGACCTTGCTGCGGCGTTTCTGGCTGCGCAGAGTCTCAAAACTCATCCAGAACAAGATAAACAGCGCCACCGCTCCCAGCAGATAGGCCAGTTGCATGGATACAAGCCGTTTATCCGCGGCTCCGACGTAGGCATCCTTGAATTCATCCGTTGTCTCGAAAAGCCGCTCACCCTGTAGGGAAACGGATTTCGCCGCCGCCTGTGCGCTGACCAATTCCTTGGAATTGTCGACAACCGCCCCCACATGGTCGCTGACGCGTCCGAACAGCAAGGCAATCTGATGCAACTTGGCTTGAGCCGCCTTGTCACTCACCGCCTGCACGCCATTTCGGTCATGAATCATGCCATCGAGCACGCGGCTAAACTCGCTGGTATCTTCCGCGAAGGCCGCGGCCGCCGCCTTGATATCCTCATCAGTCATGATCTTGTTAATGTTGTTCACGATGCGCTGACTGAGCACTGATTGACGACTGGCAAGGCTGATCTGGGAACCACTGGCTCCGTTTCCCACCAGGATACCGACGACATCCTCGCTGTTCTCAAGCAAGGCGGGCATTACCTCGTTCATGACCTCTGCCGCTTCGGCCACGGCCAATATCAGCGCCTTACCGTTGAGGACTGTGTCAACGCCGCGGCTGAAACCGTCCCAGCTCGTCTCGAATGCCAGAAACGCATCTGTCAGGGGGCCGCCTTTCGCTCCCGCCCCGGGCGCAAATTCCGCACGCTGCGCGGCAAGAATACTGACAAACCGTTCTTTTGCCTGGGCAAGCTGGTCAAAAGCCACACGATCTCCGCTCGATGCGGCCAGCGCATATTTGGCGATGCGTTGCGAAAGCACCTGCTGTTCACCAATGGCTTCAAGACTGCGCTGATCGGTCTCGGCCTGATTGCCGACATGCACCAGCACACCTACCATGGCCCAAACCGCGCACACCATCAAGAAGGTTAGAAACCGCATCCAGTTACTGGATCCCAACAGCTTTACATCAAACGTTGCTTTCATGGTCTGTCTCCTGACCGATCTATCTCTGATTCCAGAATGTAATTTCCGCTCACGACGCCATCCCCGGTTTACCACCTCATCCAGCGGCATGCTGGAACTGCGGCGATTCAACCAGGTTAAAAAGCCTGAAAATTCCCCAATGCTCACCATCAACACAGAAACCCTGATCTACATAGGGCCGTAACGCCTCATCAATACCGGATAATTTGGCCACAAATGTTTCCTCGGAAAAATGCTTCAGGCCCATGACCTCATCCACGACCAGACCTGTATAGACACCCTCGCAGTCCACTACCAGTACCCGGGTGCGCTTGCCTATAGAGGTCAGACAACCATGCAGATACCCGTTCATATCGATCACCGGGAGCAGTTTGCCACGGAGGTTGGCAATACCGCGCACCCATGAGCGGGTATTGGGCACCACCGACAGCTCCGGGTATATCAGGATTTCAACCACCCCGCCCAAGGAGGCAACCATCCGGCTGTAGCCGATCCGGAAAGCCACCCCGGACCATAGATGCCTGGTTTCTGCCTTCTGCGGAAGGCCGGTTGCCGCGATCCTGCAACGGTCCTCGATATTCTTCAGGATTGAAACGGGATCGGTTGTCATTACGGTGGTTATTGCCCGTGCCATTGACACTATCTGGCGAGCGCTTCGTTTATCAGCGACAACAGTGCGCTTTCGCTCACAGGCTTGGTGAGATAGTCACGCGCCCCCTGGCGCATACCCCATACACGGTCCACCTTCTGGTCCTTTCTCGTGACGATAATCACGGGAATCGAAGCGGTCTCGGGATTTGATGACAGCTCCCGGGTCGCCTGGAAGCCGTTCAGTCCCGGCATTACCACATCCATCAGTATGAGATCAGGCTTCATAAGTTTGGCCACCTCGATTCCTTCACTGCCATTCTCGGCCGTCAGGGTCTGGTAACCATACTTTTCCAGCATCTTCTGCAGCAGATGTGCATCCGTAGGCGAATCATCAACGATCATAATCTGCGTCATTGCCACACCCTCGTTATTAATTGATAGGCTTCCTGCCCACGACATGCGTGGCTGCAGTTATCCCATGCACTTGCCGATACTGCGCTATGACAGTCAGTAAATCTTCCTTCGTAAACGGTTTGGTGATGTAGTGATCCGAGCCCACCACCCGGCCTCTTGCCCGATCAAAAAGACCGTCCCTGCTGGACAACATCACCACCGGTGTTTTCCTGAAGACGCGGTTGTGCTTGATCAATGCGCACGTCTGGTATCCGTCGAGACGCGGCATCATGATGTCCAGGAAAATCAAGTCCGGCCGATAATCGGCAATTTTGCCAAGCGCCTCGAAACCGTCCACCGCGGTAAGCACGGTGATACCCTCCTTCCTGAGCAGCGTCTCCGCGGTTCGTCGTATGGTCTTGCTGTCATCGATCACCATCACCCGATATCCCCTGCCCGCATTCCGGCCGGCAACGACGCCATCCGCCTGGTCCAGGCCAGTCTCGATATCGATCGTTTCAACGCCACCATGCATATTTTCTATCCATATGTTTCTGCAATATTTTGATCCAGCCTACCGCACGAGCTATCAAGGATTGCGGCCTGTTGTCCGTCCTCAGTTACGCACGGCAGATAAATTAATTTAGTATTGACCTTCAACTACAGCGAGTTATCGTCCACCCTAAGGCAAACTTTATCTGCCATCGCCTGGACCCGCACTCGGGAGACGACTACACATGACCATCAAGCTAGGCGTCGTAATGGACCCCATCGAGTCCATCCATGCGTACAAGGACAGCACGCTGGCCATGCTCCTCTCGGCCCAGGCGCGCGGCTGGGAACTCTATTACATGGAACAGGCTGATCTTTTCCTGCGGGACAGCCACTGTCATGCCGAAATGAGCCGTCTGACGGTAAGCGATGACAAACAGCAGTGGTTCGAGCGCCTTGACCGCCAGTCACACCCGCTCGCGACACTGGATGTGGTTCTGATGCGCAAGGATCCTCCGGTTGACATGGAATATCTGTATTCCACCTTCCTGTTGGAACGGGCCGAGGCCGAGGGTGTACTGGTCGTCAACCGGCCGGTGGCGTTGCGCAACGTCAGCGAAAAACTCTACACGGCCTGGTTCGCGCAATGTTGCCCGCCTACCCTGGTCAGCCGCGATAGGCAGCGCCTGAAAACTTTTCTCGACGAATACCGGGATATTGTCGTGAAACCGCTAAACAGCATGGGCGGTGCTTCCGTATTCCGAATCCGGCATGATGACCCCAATCTCAATGTCATACTGGAAACCATCACCGACAATGGTCGCCGCTCCACCATGGCGCAGCGCTACCTACCCGAAATTACCCAGGGCGACAAACGCATACTGCTGGTTGACGGCGAACCCTTTCCCTATGCGCTGGCGCGCATTCCGGCACCCGGTGAGTCACGCGGCAATCTGGCCGCCGGCGGAACCGGCAAGGGCGTGGAACTCACCGAGCGGGACCGATGGATCTGCGCACAAGTGAGCCCGGCCCTGCGCGAGATGGGCCTGCTGTTTGTCGGACTGGACGTAATAGGCGAGTATCTGACCGAAATCAACATAACCAGTCCGACCTGTATTCGCGAACTCGATACCCTGTATGAAACGGATATTGCCGGCCAGTTGATGGACGCCATCGAAATACGCCTGATGACCCGAATTGACGATGGATCAAGACACCAATTCTCCCGATAGCATTGGAAATGGTGTTCCAGCGGCTTGGTTAGTTGTTACAATATCCGCACACATCGATGTTCAAGGGGTTAAACCGGCTATGATCTTAGACGAAGGAACACTGGGGATATTCAGTTTTATTCTTCTGGGCGTGTGCGTCTGGATTTTCATCCTCTGGCAAAACACACGCAGGATACACACACAACTGCAGCATGTCGCACAGCAGCAGAGCCTGCTGAGGCACGATGACAGCGCCCGTGATCTCTGTCGCGCCATGCATTTGCTGCAACCAACCGCGCACGCCGGCGTCGATTACGTGATCAAGCATGACAACCCCGGCGAAGCGCCCTATCTCGCCGAATGGCATGGCGCGGCACCGCAACCCACGCGTGAGCAGCTCCTCAATGCCCTGGCAAAGGTCAGTCATGACGAACCGGGCAAGAATTACGCCTCGCTGCGCAGGGCGGAATATCCCAGTGTAGGCGATCAGCTCGACGCGGCCTACAAGGCACGCCAGGGAAATGACGCCGAACAGTCTGTAATCGATGCATTAATCCATCAGGTCAAGGAGAAGTACCCGAAGTCGGATGAATGCCTCTGACCGCCCCCTTCGGGGACCCGTCATGACCACAGCCTCCCGGAATCCGCGCCTGAGGGCAACCGCGGTAGGCGAGACCCGGCCGCGTTTCTGATGACGGCTGCACACGGTACGGTAGACTATCGGCGGCATGATTCCGGATGCAATGGCAGGCGAGTACGTGCAATGCAAGGCGTGACCGAACCATCACTGGAAAACAGCCCGGTTACCACGACTGACCGGATGGCGTTGGCCCTGTTCTTCGCCGTCGTATTGCATGCCATGGTCATCCTGGGAATCACCTTCGGCGCTGACATACTCACACCGCCGGAGAACAATCCGCAGACCCTGGACATCACCATCTCCAACCGCGAAACTCCGCCACCGGATGAGGCCGAATACCTGGCGCAGACCAGTCAGGACGGCGGCGGCAATGTCACCGAGAAGGTGCGCCCGCAGCAAGACCTGCAGGAGCAGGCACCGGCGGTCGTCCCGCAACAGCCGGTTCCTACGCCCACCCAGGTACTGACAGCGGAACTTTCCAGCAGAAAGATCGCCCAGGAATCCACCACCCTCCCCGAAACTGACCCGAAGGATCCGTCCGCCATCGAACTGATCGAACGCAGCATGGAAATGGTCAATCTCAGCGAGCAGGTCAACGAATCCCTACAGGCCTATGCCAAGCAGCCCAAGCAGATCTATGTCTCGGCGCGCACACAGGAGTTTAAATATGCCAACTACATGATCGAGTGGGTCAAGAAGGTTGAGCGGGTGGGAAACCTCAACTACCCGGATGCGGCCCGCCGTGAAGGCATATCCGGCAAGCTGCTGCTGGACGTGGCCCTGAATCCAGACGGTACCGTAGGCCATATCAATGTGTTACGCCCCTCCGGTCACGCCGTTCTCGATGAAGCCGCGATCCGGATTGTCAACCTGGCGGGACCCTTCCCACCCTTTCCACCCGAGATTCGCAAGGAAGCCGATGTCCTGCATATCACCCGCACCTGGGAATTCTCCACCTCCTACCACCTGCAAAGCCATTAATCGCCGGCGATGTGTGCCATCATGGCTGCAAGACTTGATGGAGGTCACCTCTCTGCAGGATACTATAGCCATGGGCACCGTTGAATCACTTAACAATCATTTCATCATCGCGATGCCGTCATTGTCCGACCCCAACTTTCATCACACCGCCACGCTGATCTGCGAACACAATGAAGACGGTGCCCTGGGTATCATCATCAACCGCCCTTTGGGGATAAACCTCGGTGACATCCTCGATCATATGGATATCAAGGCAAGTTCCGGGACCATCGCCGCACAACCCGTCTACATGGGTGGCCCGGTTCAGGGAGACCGTGGCTTTGTACTGCACGAGCCGCTTGGAAACTGGGACTCAACCCTTAAGGTGACCGAGAACACCGGGGTGACGTCATCACGCGATATTCTCGAGGCCATCGCCTGCGGCACGGGACCAGAAAAGTCATTCATCACGCTGGGATATGCCGGCTGGGGGCCGGGCCAACTGGAACAGGAAATTGCCGCCAACGCCTGGCTGAGTGGCCCGGCCAGTACACGAATCGTTTTCGATATCCCCTATGAACAACGCTGGGAAGCCGCCGCGGCGTTGATCGGCGTTAATCTCAAGCTGTTATCCGGCGAAGCGGGCCATGCCTGATAACGCTCCATACCACAGTCTGCCATCGAACAGCCCGCCGGCCCATCATATTGCGGACATTGCTCGGTTTTGATTTTGGCCTGCAGCGCATCGGCGTCGCCGTAGGACAGGAGGTAACCGGCACTGCCTCGGCACTCGGGACAGTCCGTGCACGCAACGGCAAACCTGACTGGGAGATGATCGCGGTATACATAAAGACATGGCAGCCGGATGCGCTGCTTGTCGGTCTTCCCCTGCACGCGGACGGCAGCGAATCGGAGTTCACCCACACCGTTAAACGCTTTGTACGCCAGCTCGAAGACCGGTTTAAACTACCCGTGTACACCATGGATGAGAGACTGAGTTCACATGCTGCCAGACAGCTTGAGGGCCGCCGGCAACATGAACTGGAAGTCAAAGGCATCGACGCGGTAGCGGCGTGCATAATCCTGCAGAACTGGCTGGAATCGAAAATGAGCGATCTTGAGAACATACCCGGCATTATCAAGCGCATGGCCAGCGATCTCGTTAGCCTGATCGAGCAGACCGGACACAGCAATCCTGCCATGGTCGGAATTCATACCGGCGGCGTCTGGGTGGCCGCAAGGCTGCAAGAACAACTCAATATCAGCAGTCCGCTCGGGAGCCTGGACATCTCGTTTTACCGCGACGACTTCACCCGCCTCGGGATGAACCCGGTAGTACGCCCCTCCCAGTTGCCGTTCAGTATTGACGACCGTCACATCATCCTGGTTGACGACGTCCTGCATACCGGACGCACCATACGCGCCGCCATGAACGAGCTCTTTGACTATGGACGCCCCGCATCCATCCTGCTCGCCACGCTGGTCGAACGCGATGGACGTGAACTGCCTATCCAGGCCAACGTGGTCGGCAGTCATGTCAGGCTGACGCCCCGGCAACACATCAAGCTGCTCGGGCCGGACCCGTTGAAGCTGGAAATAAAGCAGATCCCATGAACAACAACCGGCAAATCGACAGGCACGGGCGGCTGCGCCACTTCCTGTCCATCGAGGGCCTGAACCGCAAGCTGTTGACCGACATCCTCGATGCGGCCGAATCGTTTTCCGGGGTGACCGAGCAAACCGTCAAGAAGGTTCCGCTGCTGCGCGGCAAAACCATCGTCAATCTCTTTTTCGAAGCCAGCACCCGCACGCGCACTACCTTCGAGTTGGCCGCCAAGCGGCTTTCCGCGGATGTGCTCAACATCAACATCACCCAGTCCAGCACGGTCAAGGGCGAAACGCTGCTGGACACTCTGCGCAACCTGGAGGCCATGCATGTGGATATGTTTGTGGTCCGGCATGCCGACAGCGGAGCCGCGCACTTCATCGCGGAACACGTCGCGCCACACGTCAGCGTCATCAATGCCGGCGACGGCCGGCACGCCCACCCCACCCAGGCCTTGCTGGACGTGTTCACCATCCGCCGCGTCAAGGGGGCGGATTTTGGACGCCTGCGTGTCGCCATCGTGGGGGACATCATGCATTCGCGTGTCGCGCGCTCCCAGATCCATGCCCTGAATCTGCTGAACACCGGTGAAATTCGCATCGTCGCCCCGAAGACGCTCACCCCGGCCCACGCGGAGTCGCTCGGTGTGCATGTCTCTCATGAACTGCGCAAGGGGATCGAAGGCGCCGATGTCATCATCATGCTGCGCCTGCAGCGCGAGCGCATGCAGGGCGCCATGCTGCCAAGCGAGCATGAATATTACGAGCTGTTCGGGCTAACGGAAAAAAAGCTGGCTGTCGCCAAACCTGATGTGACCATCATGCATCCGGGGCCGATCAACCGCGGGGTTGAAATGGACTCCGAGGTTGCCGACGGGCCCCACTCGGTTATCCTGGCCCAGGTAACCCACGGAATCGCCGTGCGCATGGCGGTGATGTCCATGGCGATGCATCACAAGGAACCAGCCACGGAATAGCCTCATGTCACCATCGCGGGCAAAACAGACACACACTTTGCGACTCAAGGGCGGACGGGTAATCGACCCGGCCAACAAAGTCGATGGCATCCTGGACGTGTATATCGCGGATGGCCGGATTGCCGCGCTCGGCAACGCACCGGACGGCTTCAGGGCCGCGCAGGAAATCGATGCCAGCGGTTGCATAGTCTGTCCGGGTCTGGTGGATCTCTGTGCCAGGGTGCGTGAACCGGGACAGGAATACAAGGCGACTATCGCGACGGAGTCGATGGCAGCCGCGAGCGGCGGCATCACCACGCTGTGCTGCCCTCCCGACACCAATCCGGTCGTTGAAACCCCGGCCGACATCGAGCTGATCCGTCGGCGCGCCGAGACGGTAGGAAAAACACGCATCGTCACCCTGGGCGCGCTGACCCATGGCCTGGACGGGGAGCGTTTGAGCGAGATGGCGGCATTGAAGAATGCGGGCTGTGTCGGAGTCAGCAACGCCCTGCGCCCGCTTGCCAATACCCTGGTACAACGACGTGCGCTGGAGTACGCCGCTACTTTCGACCTGACCGTTTTTCTCCATGCCGATGATCACTGGCTGTCGGCTAATGGCTGCGCCCACGAAGGCAGGGTGGCCACGCGTCTGGGATTGCCCGGCATCCCGGAAGCCGCCGAAACGGCGGCCGTGGCGCGTGACCTGACGCTCATCGAGCAGACCGGGATACGCGCGCATTTCTGTCACCTGACGACCGCCAGGGCCGTGCACATGGTGGCCCGCGCTCAGTTTGACGGCCTGCCGGTCACGGCGGATGCCGCCATCCCCTACCTGTATCTGACGGAAGTCGATATCAGCGATTTCGACAGCCGCTGCCATGTCATTCCGCCGTTGCGCACGATGGAGGACCGGCAGCACCTGCGCGGCGCCCTGCAGCGCGGCACCCTGTCGGCAATCTGCTCGGACCACCAGCCCCATGAACCGGACGCGAAACTGCGCTCTTTCCCGTCAACGGAACCCGGCATATCGGGACTCGATACCCTGCTGCCGCTCGGACTGCGCCTTGTCGATGAACAGGTCATCGAACTTGGCGATCTGATACACCGTCTGACGGCGGGCCCGGCGAGCATTCTGGGGCTGCCCTACGGCACCCTGTCGGTCGGCGCATCGGCCGATGTCTGCGTTTTCGACCCTGACCTGATCTGGCGACTGGATAGGGACACGATCAAAAGCAATGGGCACAACACGCCCTTCATGGGCTGGGAAATGAAAGGACGCGCCACGCACACCCTGCTCGCCGGCAAACTGGTTCATTGCCTTGCAGGCTGACCCGCCCGATGCCGACTGGAACCACGCCCCTGCCCCAAACCAGCGCCAAAGCGCACCGCAATACGCTATTCGTTGAAGACGCCGTCATCCTTACCCATGACAGCCACCCAGGGGATCAGTATGTCCTGCGGGTGGCGGCGCCGCGGTGCGCCATCCATGCCCTGCCGGGGAGCTTCGCGCATATCCAGTGCGCGCCCTCACTGCCCATGCGCCGGCCCCTGTCGATCATGCGGGCCGATGCCGGCCGGGGATGGATTGAATTTCTCTACAAGGATGTGGGCAGGGGCACCCACGCGCTATCCCAAAGAAAAGCCGGTGAGACGCTCAATCTGATCGCACCCATCGGAACACCGTTCAAACAGGACCGGTCACGCCCGCGCGCCCTGCTGCTGGGCGGTGGCGTCGGCATTCCGCCGATGATCTTCCTCGCCGACAGCATGCGCGCCGACAGGCATTGGCGACCGCTGGTCCTGATGGGCTCGGAGGTGCCGTTCCCCTTTTCCGCACGACCGTCGCGTATGCTCGTGCCCGGGGTAGCGGACGACGTGATCGCCGCCATGCCCTTGCTCGATGACTGGGGCGTCCCCAGCCGGCTGGCCAGTCTTCAGGAATACCCAGGATGCTTCCAGGGCTACATCACCGACCTGGCGCGCGGCTGGCTGGATGCGATGACTGACGAGGAGCTTGCCGAGGTCGGCATTTATGCCTGCGGGCCGCATCCGATGCTGGAAGCAAGCGCCAGGCTGGCGCGGGAGTACGCCCTGCCATGCCAGGTGTCACTGGAAGAATTCATGGCGTGTGCCGTGGGGGGTTGCGCCGGCTGTACGGTAAGGATCACCACACCGTATGGACCCGCGATGAAGCGCGTGTGCGTGGACGGCCCGGTCTTCGACGCCGCCCTTATCGACTGGTGAAGGGGCGCCAAGCACGGCTCATCGCCGTCTCATCACATCATCTTCCTCGACCAGTTCAATGCCTTGCATAGCGGCCGCATACTGGTCGACGTCGCCCTTGTCGAGCTTGATCATCAGGCGGACTTCGTTGGCTGAATCCGCGTAGTGCAGGGCATCGTCGTAGGTGATCTCACCCGCCTTGTAGAGTTCGAACAATGCCTGGTCGAAGGTAACCATGCCCTGCTGGCGTGATTGTTTCATCAGGTCCTTCAGCTTGTGCACCTCGCCCTTGCGTATCAGGTCGTGCGCCAGCGGCGTGCCGAGCAGGATTTCCACGCACACGCGGCGCCCCTTGCCGTCCGCCCGCGGAATCAGTTGCTGGGCGATGAAGGCCTTCAGGTTCAGGGACAGATCCATGAACAACTGTGGCCTGCGATCCTCGGGGAAAAAGTTGATGATGCGGTCCATGGCGCCGTTGGCGTTGTTCGCGTGCAGCGTCGCCAGGCAAAGGTGGCCGGTTTCGGCGAAGGCGATGGCATATTTCATCGTTTCCCGGTCACGGACCTCGCCGAGCAGGATGACATCCGGCGCCTGACGCAGGGTGTTCTTCAGCGCCACCTCGTAGGATTCGGTATCGATCCCCACATCGCGCTGGGTAATGATGCAGTTCTGGTGATTGTGCACAAACTCGATCGGGTCCTCGATGGTCACGATATGTCCGGATCCGTTCTTGTTGCGGTAACCGATCATGGCCGCGAGCGAGGTGGACTTGCCGGTACCGGTCGCGCCGATGAAGATGATCAGTCCGCGTTTGGTCATGGACAGATTCTTGAGGATCGGCGGCAGTTTCAATTCCTCGATGGTCGGAATGTAGGTCTCGATGCGCCGCAGCACGACGCCGACCTGGCCGCGCTGGTAAAAGGCGCTGGCGCGGAAGCGGCCGACGCCGGATTCGCTGATCGCAAAGTTGCATTCGTGGGTCGCCTCGAACTCATCACGCTGCGCCGGCGTCATCATGCTGGCAACGATCTCCGCGGTCTCCAGCGGCGTAAGCGGCGACTGGGTAATCGGGGTGATGCGTCCATCGACCTTCATGCTCGGCGGCAAACCGGCGGTGATAAAAAGATCCGAGGCCTTTTTCTGGTCCATCAACTTGAGTAATGAAGATACGTCCATCGGCGTTCTCCGTGTGTAAATTACTGGAACGATTCCTTGCTGACCGCCTTGGCGCGCGCATCCTGTACCGTTACCAAGCCGCGCGAAACCAGGTCCTGCAGATACTGGTCCATGGTGATCATCCCGTGGGCCTGCCCGGTCTGTATGGAGGAATACATCTGGGCCACTTTGTCTTCACGAATCAGGTTGCGAATCGCCGGCGTGCCGATCATGATCTCCCAGCCCGCGATACGCCCGCCCCCGATCTTCTTCATCAGCGTCTGGGCGATTACCGCACGCAGTGATTCGGACAACATGGAGCGCACCATGGTCTTTTCGGCGGCAGGGAACACGTCAATTATACGGTCAATGGTCTTCGCCGCCGAACTGGTATGCAGCGTGCCGAACACGAGGTGGCCGGTCTCGGCCGCGGTCAGCGCGAGCCGGATGGTCTCCAGGTCACGCATTTCACCGACGAGGATGATGTCCGGATCTTCACGCAAGGCAGAGCGCAGCGCCTCATTGAATCCGTGGGTATCGCGGTGCACCTCGCGCTGGTTGATGAGGCATTTCTTGCTCTCGTGTACAAATTCGATGGGGTCCTCGATGGTCAGGATGTGCGCATACGCCTTGTTGTTGATGTAGTCGATCATCGCCGCCAGGGTGGTGGATTTGCCCGAACCGGTTGGACCGGTGACCAGCACCAGGCCGCGCGGGTTATCGGCGATTTTCTTGAAGATGGGAGGTGTTCCCAAGTCTTCCAGACTGAGAATATCCGAAGGAATGGTACGGAATACCGCCCCGGCGCCCCGGTTTTGGTTGAAGGCGTTGACACGGAAGCGGGCAAGTTCGGGGATCTCGAAGGAAAAGTCGGTTTCCAGAAACTCTTCATAGTCCTTGCGCTGCTTGTCATTCATGATGTCATAGACCAGGCCGTGCACGGTCTTGTGATCCAGCGCCGGGACATTGATCTTGCGAACGTCGCCATCCACACGGATCATCGGCGGAAGGCCCGCGGACAGGTGAAGGTCCGATGCACCGTTTTTGACACTGAAGGTGAGTAGCTCAGCGATATCCATGCCTGCTCCATTACATTTATTGCCGGTTACAGCATATCGACAGTGACATTGAATCCTTGAAATATTCCCTGCCAACGACATTCCGCGCACGCTGGACAGTGTGATGTATCTGCCGTTTACATCGATTCATCAGGAACTACGCCTCGACCCTGCGCTCAGTTGCCGTAGGCCTGTGCTTGGAGTATGCCGATATATGGCAATTTAGCAAGCATAAACAAAGTATCCTGCCATGGAATAATTCACGTAGTCAGGCGTCCCGATAACCACGGACTACCCCGCATGGCTGTTCCCCTATGCTTTGACATGGAGTGGACTACGGCTTGTCCTGCCACGCTTTCATCATGTATTGTCATTGCCCATGACCGAGACCACACTCGCCTTTATCGGCGGCGGCAACATGACCGGTAGCCTGGTCGGGGGCCTGATCGCGGATGGCTGGAAGCCCGCGCGGATTCACGTCGCTGATCCTGACCCGCAGCAGACCGGACGTCTCGCCCGGCGCTTTTCCGTCATAACCACGGCGGACAACCGCACAGCCGTCAAACACGCCGACGCGGTCGTGCTGGCCGTCAAGCCACAGGTCATCAGGACCGTTGCCGAGGAATTGGCGCCGCTCATCAATGAGCGGCATCCGCTGGTCATCTCGATTGCCGCCGGCATACGCGAAACCTCGCTGCGCGACTGGCTGGGGGAAGAGACCGCCATCGTCCGCACCATGCCGAACACACCGGCCCTGGTGCAATGTGGCGCCACCGCTCTGTATGCGAACTCCGTCGTCAGCGAGGAACAGCGCAACCTGGCCGAATCCATCCTGCGCGCCGTCGGCCTTGCCATCTGGGTGGATGATGAGGCCATGATGGATGCCGTTACCGCCCTCTCTGGCAGTGGCCCGGCCTACTTCTTCCTGCTGATGGAAGCGCTGACATCCGCCGGCAGCCAACTGGGCCTGCCTGAGGACACGGCCCGGCTGCTGGCGCTGCAAACCGCCTTCGGCGCGGCCAAGATGGCCCTGGAAAGCGATGAGGATGCCGCGAAACTCAGACGCCGCGTGACCTCCCCGGGTGGAACCACGGAACGCGCCATCGGAGTATTCAAGGAAAACAACTTCGAGGGGATAGTTCTACAAGCGTTGCGGGCCGCCGCCGACCGATCCCGTGAGCTGGCCGCGGAATTCGGCAGGAAATAATGGGCGACGATTACCTTATCAATCCGCTGGAGTTCCTCATCAGCACCCTGTTCAGCCTGTACATTCTGGCTGTCATGTTGCGCTTTCTGTTCGGCGCGGTGCACGCCGATTTCTACAATCCCATAAGCCAGTTCCTGGTACGCATCACCAATCCCCTGCTGGTGCCGTTGCGCAAGATTATACCCAGCATCGGCAAGTTTGACTCGGCGGCCGTGATACTGATGATCATCCTGCAACTGGTATCGCTCACATTGATTCTGCTGCTGCGGGGAGAAGGCATATCCTCCGCGGTACTGATCATCGCCACGCTGGCCACTCTGTTCTCGCTGCTGATCAATGTCTTCATCTTCGCCATTATCGTCCAGGTCATCATCAGTTGGATGAACCCGGGTAGCTACAACCCGGTCAATTCACTGCTGCACAGCCTCACCAGCCCGCTGCTGCGGCCAATACGGCAACTCCTCCCGCCCATAGCCGGCATTGACCTGTCGCCATTGTTTGCGCTTATCGGCTTGCAGGTCCTCAGGATGTTGGTCCTGCCGCTGCTCGTCTGAACCCCGACATGCCTGTCCCCTGGTATCACTGGGAAAGTGACGACCTGATCCTCGCCATCCACTTGCAGCCAGGGGCGTCTAACGACACGCTGGCCGGCACGCATGGCGATCGTTTGAAAATCAAGATCACCGCGACGCCGGTTGACGGCAGAGCCAACGATCACCTGATACGTTACCTGTCAAAGCTGTTCGACGTACCGCGCAGCCAGGTCGAGTTGTTGTCCGGCCATGGCAGCCGCAGCAAACGCCTGCGCATACGCCGGCCCCGCAGGCTGCCGGATGAGATCAAGGCCGCGACACCCTGAGGCGGGTGCCAACCGGTGCCGCCACGCATGGGATCTGCGCCCGCCGTGCAACCGGATGCGTGTGCGTGAAAGATATTGTACCTATGCGCGTGTGCCTGATAAGTTATCGACAGAGCGGTAAACCAGGGTATGTGGAGAACAACAAGCTATGATCAGCCGCGTGAATATCAGAGAGGAGAGATATTTGAGTCTGAAACGTATCGGGATTGCATGGCTGTCCGGACTGGCGTTCACCTGCGCAACTCTGAGCGTGCACGCGGAGAATTCGCGGGATTTTGGCGATTATGTAGTTCACTTCAACTCGCTCGCAACTGACATGCTGACTCCCGATGTTGCGCGTGAATACCATATCACCCGCAGCCAGAATAACGGCATGGTGAACATCACGGTATTGAAGAAAGTACTCGGCAGCCCCGGTCAACCGGTACACGCCCAGGTTGAAGCGACCGCGACTAACCTCAACGGGCAGAGCAGGAAGATACACATGCGCGAAGTACGCGAGGGGAACGCCATCTACTACATCGGAGAATTCGGCGTCGCCAACGAAGAGAGCGTGAAATTCGATGTCAGGGTGCATCCCCAGGGCACACAGGAATACTTCAAGATAGATTTCAGTCAGGACTTCTACACCCACTGAACGGTTGCAGATGCCAGCCGCGGTCAAAACGCCCGGCTCGAACGAATCCGGGCGTTTTTGCTCATAAACTGCTACGGTCTCCACGCCTGAAGGGATCACAGCGCACACCCGCCCGCAGCAGCGCACAGCAATGGCGGCACGCACTGATGACTGAACAACGACAAGATACATCCCATTGATCGAAAGCAAACATACATCCCCAGTTTTGCTTCAGTCGAAGTTGTTCTGGGTCGGCATCCTCTATTTCGCCGAGGGTTTCCCCCTGGGCGTTTTCTACGATGTCTTTCCCGTACATTTTCGCCAACAGGGAGTGAACCTCACCGGGATCGGTTTCCTTAGCCTGCTCGGCCTGACCTGGACCCTGAAGTTCCTGTGGGCCCCGGCGGTGGATCATTTCCGGCATCACCGGCGCTGGATGTTCGGCGCCGATTTCCTCATGGGCGCTATCCTGCTGGTATTCGCGGTATATGCCGAGTTCGGTCCCTGGGTCTGGGTTGCCATCGGTACCTTCACCCTGCTCTCGGCCACCAACGACATCGCCATCGACGGCTTCACCATTGAAATGCTCGACAAGCGCGAACTTGGACGTGCCAATGGACTGCGCATCGCCTTCTACCGCGTCGGCATGCTGGCGGCAGGCTTCATCCTGATATTCGCCGATATCCTTGGCTGGCCAGGCGCCTATATCGCGGGAGCCGGCATTTTTCTCCTGGCCGGGCTGGCCTGCCTCAAGGCGCCACGGGAGCGGGACGTTGAAACGGTCGCGGGCATTACACTTGCCAATGAACTGCGAGGCTTGCTGGCCCATCCGCTGGCCTTCACAGTCGTTATCCTGTTCCTGCTGGGTGTGCTGTGGCTGATAGACCGTACCGCGGCATGGTCTGACGCCATCGACCATTTCTGGCGGTATGCCCTTGCCAGCGCCGCGCTGCTGATCCTGTGCAGTGAAATGTATTCTCGACGGGGGGGGCGCAAGCGCGCGATCGCGCGCGCACCACTCGTCGAAGGTCCGATGTTCGGCGCCCTGCTGGACATGCTGCAACGGCCCTACATACTCCCGGTCATCCTGTTCATACTGGTGTTCAAGCTCGGCGACAGCGCCATGGGCTTCATGATCAAACCCTTCTGGGTCGACAGCGGCTTCACCGCCACCCAGATCGGTCTGGTCTCGGTGAATATCGGTCTGGGCCTGTCCATTGCCGGCGGCATCACGGGCGGCTGGTTTACCGACCGGGTGGGTATTTTCAGAGGATTATGGGTGCTAGGCCTGCTGCAGGCGGCCTCCAATCTGGGCTACGCCTGGGCCGCCAGCGTCATCCCGGCCATCGCCCCGGGCACCCCCATCGCCGCTAACCATCAGGTGCTGATGTACCTCGCCAGCGCCATCGAATCCTTCACTGGCGGACTGGGCACCGCGGCCTTTCTCGCCTTCCTGATGTCCATCGTCAACAAAAGACACTCGGCCACGGAGTATGCGCTGCTGTCTTCCGTGTTCGCGCTGAGTCGTTCCGTCTCCGGCTGGGCCGGGGGGTATGGCGCCGAGACCCTCGGCTACGCCGATTATTTTCTGCTGACCTTCTTTCTCGCCTTCCCTGCCTACCTGCTGCTGCCGTGGGTCAGGAAGATGATGGCGTATGCGGAACAGCAGCAAGACTGGGGACAGCGCTAGCCGGAAAGAATCCCTGAATGATTCGCCCACCGCCAAGACACCAAGGAAGTCAGGAAAAACGTTCTAAATATAAAGTGAAAAATCTTGGCATTCTTGGCGGTTCAACAACGCACCCCTACCGGCTCCAACCGTGAAAGGGACGATCAACCCGCATCACCGCTACAACTGATAATCGTAATCCATAATCAGCGGCGCATGGTCGGAGAAGCGTTTGGCCTTGTAGATGCGCGCGCCCCGCACCAGTCCGGCCAGCCCTGGACTGACGACCTGGTAGTCGATGCGCCATCCGACATTTTTGGCCCAAGCCTGGCCGCGGTTAGACCACCAGGTGTACTGGTCCGGTTCCTGGTTCACCACCCGGAAGGCGTCTACATAGCCGGCATCGCCAAACAACTCATCCATCCAGGCACGCTCCTGCGGCAAAAAACCGGAGTTCTTCTGGTTGCCGCGCCAGTTTTTCAGGTCGATCTGCCGGTGCGCGATATTCCAGTCGCCGCAGAGGATGTATTCACGCCGCTTGAGACGCAGCTTGCGCAGATAAGGCATGAAGCGGTCGAGAAAGCTGAACTTGATGGCCTGGCGTTCCTCGCCGGAGGAGCCGGAGGGCAGGTATAGCGAGATCACGCTCAGCGCCCCGTAGCGCGCCTCGATAAAACGCCCTTCGGCATCCATATCCGGCCACCCCAGGCCGGTAATGACCTTGTCGGGCCTGCGCCGGGTGTAGATGGCGACGCCGCTGTAACCCTTCTTCTCGGCATCGTGAAAATACGCGTGCCAGCCGCGCGGCTGGAATACCTGATCTTCAAGCTGTTGCAACTGCGCCTTGGTTTCCTGCAGGCAAACCACATCCGCCTGCTGCCGGACCATCCATTGAAAGAAACCCTTGCCGGCGGCCGAACGTATGCCGTTCACATTGATGGTGATGATGCGCATGTTTTTCCCTGACTCGATTCCGCGTGTATGATAGCGGGTCGTCGATGATTCGTCTGCCCGGGCCTAGTCTTTCACCGTAGCGATACAGAGAACGCCATGGATACCGATAACGTAGGAAATTTCTTGCCGGATCTTCCCGGCTGCCACAAACGGGCAATGCCGATCACGTCCTCTGCGCCGCAGCGGTCAATTATTGAACCAGTCTGTCCGATAATGAAAGCCTACCAACACGAATTTATTGAATTTGCCATCGACGCCGGCGTGCTGCGTTTTGGCGATTTCACCCTCAAGTCGGGACGTCTCAGTCCTTATTTCTTCAATGCAGGATTGTTCAATACCGGCAAACACCTCGCCCGACTGGGACGTTTCTACGCGCAGGCCATCGTCGACAACCGGATCCGTTTTGATGTCCTGTTCGGGCCGGCCTACAAGGGCATCCCCCTGGCAGCGGCGGCCGGCATTGCCCTGGCGGATCACCACAACCGTGACGTACCCTGGTGTTTCAACCGCAAGGAAACCAAGGACCATGGCGAAGGCGGGAATCTGGTTGGCGCCGGATTATCCGGCAGGGTGCTGATCATCGACGATGTCATCACGGCGGGTACCGCCATTCGTGAGTCCGTCGACATCATCCAGGCCGCCGGCGCCACGCCGGCCGGCGTGGTCATCGCACTGGACCGCCAGGAACGGGGCCGTGATGAACGCTCGGCCATCCAGGAAGTCGAGGAGACGCTGGGAATAACGGTTATCAGCATCGTAACACTGGAACACCTGGTGCGGTATCTGCGGAAGAAACCGGATCGCGGTGACGATGTCAAGAAAATACTCGACTACCGCACACGGTATGGCGTTTGAAAACAAAGACAAGCGCGTGACGGGTGACCTAACCCACGATCAGCTTCACCCCCACCAACAGTGTCACCAGCTCGGACGACGCTCCAGCGCCTCTTCTCTCAAGTGGCGTATGGTCGCGCCGATACCTAACGCGACACTGGCGACTTTATGAGTCGCCAGCGCGATGGCAAAGGGAAGGCCCAGAAAGATCAGCACCGGCAACTGGATAAGTCCGGCACCACCCCCGGAAAACGCCGAGAACAGGTTGGCCGCCAGTGACACCAGGAAAAGCATGACTTGTTCCCAGCCCGTTCACCGTAGCTCCCCGGTTATCCGTCGCATTGGGTATATAATCCCCATGCATTGTGGAGCACAACACATGGCTAGAAACAGGAATTCTCACATCATGAAATTTGCCCATTCATCTTATATTCCTTGCCTGATTTTACTGCCGGCACTGCTAACGGGCAGTGAGGTCTTCGCGGAACGTATATTCAAGTGGGTCGATGAATCGGGAAATACCCAGTACGGTGACCGAGTCCCCCCCAATACGCAAACCAGGAACGCAGCGTCATCAACGACCAGGGCCGAACCGTCAAGGTCTACGAAGCCGCCAAAACGCCGGAGCAAAAGGCCGACGGCGGAACACGCTTGCGAAAAAAAAGGCCGAAGAGAAGAAACTCGCCGATCAACAGGCGGTACGTGACCATAGCCTGCTCTCGACCTATTCAAGCGAGGAAGACATGCTGCAGGCGCGCGACAGCAAGATCGCTTCCGTGGAAACGCTCATCCAGTTGACAAACAGCCGCCTTGATTCCATGGAGAAACATCTTAACGAACTCACGGACGATGCCGCGGAATTCGAGCGCAGCGGCAAGAAGCTCCCCGAAGGGCTGGTGAATCAGATGAAGAATACCCAGGAGCAGATCCAGCAGAACGAGGAATTCGTGAAGATCAAGCACCGATGAAAAGGAAGAAATCGCGAAGCAAATTTGATGATGGACATCAAACGTTACCAGGAACTGACGTCCAACAAGTAATCAGGCGCGTATCAGCGTGCCTACCCCTTCATCGGTAAACAGCTCCACCAGTACGGCGTGCTCAACGCGGCCGTCGATGATATGCGCGGCGCGTACCCCGCTGTGAACGGCCGAGAGAGCGCAGTTGATCTTGGGCAGCATGCCGCCGTAAATCGTGCCATCCCCGATGAGCCGGTCAACATCGGCGGCGCTTAATCCCGTCAGCAGCTCTCCCTGCTTGTCCTGCAGTCCCGGCGTGTTGGTCAGCAGGATCAGCTTCTCGGCCCCCAGCACTTCAGCCATACGCCCGGCCACCAGGTCGGCGTTGATGTTGTAGGAATATCCGTCATCCCCGACGCCGATGGGCGCGATCACCGGGATGAAGTCACCGCCAACCAGCAGGTGTACGACGGCGGCATCGATGCTGGCCACCTCGCCGACGTGTCCGATGTCGATAATCTCCGGGGCATCAAATTCCGGCGAGTGGCGCTTGATGGTCAGTTTGCGTGCCCGGATCAGATCGCCGTCCTTGCCGGTCAGCCCAACCGCACGCCCCCCGTGGCGGGTGATCAGGTTGACAATCTCCTTGTTGACCAGTCCGCCCAGCACCATTTCGACCACATCCATGGTCTCGCTGTCGGTGACCCGCATGCCTTCGACAAACTCGCTCTGCTTGCCGATCCTCTGCAGCAACCGGCCGATCTGCGGGCCGCCGCCATGCACTACCACCGGGTTGATGCCGACCAGTTTCATCAGCACGATATCGCGTGCGAACCCGCTCTTGAGGATCTCGTCCACCATGGCATTGCCACCGTACTTGATGACGACGGTCTTGCCGCGAAAGCGGCGTATATAGGGCAGCGCCTCGGTAAGGACGTGGGCGACGTTGCGCGCGGATTCGGTTGTCAGTGTCATGATTGCGGGGTTGCGCCAGGGGCATGCGGCCTGACAATACACCTGCCCGGCCGGCGCGGCAGATATTACGCGGGTGGCAATGAAAGTTACAGCGCTGCCGTCAGAATGGCAGCGACAGGCCGGGGTTGACCTGCAGCATCACGCGCCGGAACTCTGCCATGATGCGGACCAGGGCGGCGTCATTATCGGCCTCGAAACGCAGCACCAGCACCGGCGTGGTGTTGGAGGCGCGCACCAGGCCCCAGCCATCATCGAAATCAGCCCGCAGGCCATCGATGGTAGAGACCCTGGCGCCTTCGAGATGGGCGCTGGCCAGCAGCCGGTCGATGAACCGGGATGGCTCGCCTTCCTGCATGGTGACATTAATCTCGGGGGTATTGACGCTGTCCGGCAGACTGTTGAATATCCTGGTGGCAGGGCGGTCATCCTTGCCGAGCACTTCCAGCAGGCGGGCCGCGGCATACAGGCCGTCATCGAAACCGTACCAGCGTTCCTTGAAAAAGATATGGCCACTCATTTCCCCGGCGAGCAGCGCGCCGGTTTGTTTCATCTTCGCCTTGATGAACGAATGGCCCGTCTTCCACATCAGCGGTTCCCCGCCATGTTCGCGTATGATGGTGTCGAGGAACCGCGAGCACTTGACGTCGTAGATGATCTGGCCGCCGGGGTTGCGGTCGAGGACATCCGCGGCGAACAGCATCAGCACACGGTCCGGCCAGACGATGCTGCCTTCCGTCGTAATCACGCCCAGGCGGTCGCCGTCGCCGTCAAAGGCCAGTCCGACGTCGGCCCGGACCTGCTTGACCACCCTGATCAGATCCTTCAGATTTTCGGGCTTGCTCGGATCCGGATGGTGATTCGGAAAGTTGCCATCGACCTCGCAAAACAGTTCCGTCACCTTGCAGCCGATTTCCTTCAACAGCTGCGGGATGACATTGCCGGCCACGCCATTACCGCAGTCTACAACGACCTTCAACGGGCGTTCGATGGCCACATCGCCGCGGATGCGTTCGATATAATCGGGTACGACATTGATCGTTTCGAGATTTCCCCGACCGGAGATGAAATTACCCGCCTCGATACGCTCACGCAGGTGTTGAATCGATTCGCCGGACAGGGTCTCACCATCGATCACGATCTTCAGGCCGTTGTAGTCCGGTGGGTTATGGCTGCCGGTCACGATCACGCCGGTCTGGGTATCGAGATAATGGGTGGCAAAATAGAGCACGGGCGTCGGCACGCAACCGATGTCCTTGACATCACAGCCGGTTTGCCATGAGGCCCTCGATCAACGCCTTAGACAAGGCCGGTCCGGACAGGCGCCCGTCACGGCCGACGATGACCGTCCGCCGCCCCCTTTGAATCGCTTCACTGCCTATGGCGAGACCGATCAGCCTCACCGCATTCGCCGTCAGGGTCCGGTTAACCACGCCCCGTATGTCATAGGCGCGGAATATCGATGCATCCACCGTGGATTTCCTTGCTTCTTCCGCCGGTATCAACATCCAACGGGTCTTCCTCGACAATCAGCTTATCCGCATGCAGGGCGTCATAGTCCGTGGCGTATATCCTCGACCGTCTTTTCCTTGGCTGCATATTCGGCATCCTGTTCACGCTCCGTGTTGCCCGTCGGTATCGCCCTTGAAGGCATACCCGCCGGCGAGACCTGTCATGAATTCCAGCGTTTCCTGCATTTCGGCGAGACCATGCGGATATTGCCGGCGAACCTGCTCGTCACGAAAATCCTTCATCAGAGTCACCAGGCTGATCTGGTCCTGGCGCAGCGCCGCGGACAGGCGTTTGAACAGAATCAGCGTCAGGACCGCCATGCCGACGGAGGCCAGCAGGAACATCACAACCACCACAAGACTGATCTTGCCCAGATAGGCCCCGCTGCCGTGCACCGGCCAGTAGGCAACCTGCCAACGGCTGCCCGGCACCGCTTGTATGGCGCCAGGCTCGCCCACCTTGTGGTCACGGTCCCCATGGCCGCTCGACGGCAACCGGCTTGCCCTTGGCCCCGAGCTGCTGCAGCTCGATATACCCATCCGTTTGCATGGCGGCGTCCAGGATCTGCTGGATCACCTCTCCGGAAAGCGACAGCATGATCAAGCCGACGACATCGCTGCCGGCCGGATTCATCACGCGGCGCACGATATTGATATGCTGCTGGGGCGTGTTTAACAGTTGCACCTCGGCGGGTGGCGCCGATTCACTCTGTTCAGCCGCCCGCATCTGGGCGAGGGCGGCATAACTCAGCGGCGGGGAGGCATTCATGTCCACCTGGTCGATGCCCGGCGGAAGCAACTGGATATTCAGTGCCTTCGGGAATAAATAAGCAAGCGATTCCTCCCGCTTGCGAAGAGCGGACGCATTCCCCGCCATCAGCAGGGCGGAATAGCGAATATCAGGGTCCTTGGCAAGCAGTCCCACGGTGGAACTGTAGAAGTCGAGCAGCGTACCCAGTTGCGTCGCCACCTGTTGCGTTGTCCTCGCGTTATCCTGCGCCAACGCCCGCGAGACGGCGATGGACATGAACTGATAGATGAACAAGGCGAGTACGCCGAGCAGCAGCACGCCCACAACGAGAATCTGGAATTTTGACGTACCCAGACTGGCATGCCGGGCCATCGTCGGCCGTCCCGGCTGCCCGCCGTTGCCTGCGGCCTCGCTTTATCGGTATCGGCCTTTCTGAATTTGGTAAGGATGGGTAGTGAGAAGTTCATCATGGTCCCTTGTTTTGCCCCAAGCTTATCGGCAAGCCGTCCGCCTTGTTCACCGGTCAATGACGGCCAGTGTGGCCAAATCCACCCACACCGCGCGCGCTGGCCGCAAACTCCTCAACCACCTCGAAATCAGCATGCACCACCGGCACGATCACCATCTGGGCTATGCGTTCGCCGGGCTGTACGGTGAAGGTCTCACCGCCACGATTCCAGCAGGAAACGAATACCTGCCCCTGGTAATCCGAGTCGATCAGGCCCACCAGATTGCCCAGCACGATGCCGTGTTTGTGGCCGAGACCCGAACGCGGCAACAGCATCGCGGCCAGCCCGGGTTCCTGGATATGGATCGCCAGGCCGGTCGGGATCAACTGTGTCTCGCCCGGCGCGATCACCAGGGGGGCATCGACACAGGCGCGCATATCCATGCCGGCGGCGCCATCAGTCGCGTAATGGGGCAAGGGAAACTCGTTCCCCAGACGGCCATCGAGGATCTTAAGCTGAATCTTTTGCATGAAGTTTTATTACGGTTTCCCGGTTGTGTTTGCCGTGATAACGCGCGGCGATCACCGCCAGCAATTGCCGCGCCAGTCGGTCCTTGCGGGTCCGCGCAAGCCTAATGGAGCCCCCTTCCCAAAAAACCTCCAGCGCGTTGTCATCCGTGTCAAAGCCGAGCCCGGTTCCGACCGCATTGGCGGCGATCATGTCCAGCGCCTTGGCCCGCCGTTTCTCGGTCGCGTTTGCTTCAAGGGCATGGGTCTCGGCGGCAAACCCGACCGTAAACGGCCCGCCGGGAATCGCTGCCACGGCCGCCAGGATATCCGGGTTGCGCTCCAGCACCAGCGTCATATCAGGAGCGGACTTCCTGATCTTCCCCTCCGCCACGACCCGCGGCCGGTAGTCCGCCACGGCGGCGGCGGCGATGAAGATATCGATGCCGTCGATGCGTTCCATCACCGCGCGCAGCATTTCTTCCGCCGTTTCGACGTCGATGCGTTCGACCCGCGCGGGGATCGGCAGTGACACGGGGCCGCTGACCAGCGTGACCGCGGCCCCGGCTTCAACGGCCGCCCCGGCCACGGCATAGCCCATCTTGCCGGAACTGCGGTTGCTGATATACCGCACGGGGTCAATCGCTTCACGCGTCGGCCCTGCCGTCACCAGCACCCGGCAACCCGCCAGGGCGCCGGTCTGAAACAGGCCGGCCAGCTCCCCGGCGAGTTCCTCGGGCTCGAGCATGCGGCCGGGGCCGGTTTCCCCGCAGGCCTGGCTCCCCTGCGCCGGGCCGAAGACCTTAATGCCGCGCTGGCGCAACAGGGCGAGATTCTCCACGGTCGCGGCATTCTCCCACATGGCGCGGTTCATCGCCGGGGCCACGGCCAGCGGCGCCTCGCAGACCAGGCAGACGGCCGCCAGCAAGTCATTCGCGCGTCCCTGCGCCAGACGAGCCAGGAAATCCGCCGTCGCCGGGGCCACCAGCAGCGCGTCCGCCCAGCGCGCCAGCTCGATATGCCCCATCGCGGCCTCGGCTTCGGGATCGAGCAGGTCGGTGTGCACCGCCTGACCGGAGAGCGCCTGCAGTGTCAATGGCGTGATGAAGCGTGTCGCCGCGGCCGTCATCACCACGCGCACCAGCGCCCCCTGCTCGCGCAGTCGTCTCACCAGCTCGGCGCTCTTGTAGGCGGCGATGCCGCCGGTTACGCCAAGCAGTATGTGTTTTCCAGACAAGAGGCTCATGACGCGAGAGTTTAGCAAATGATCGGCATCGACGGACATGATCCATCACCCATGCAGTATGACCATGATATCCCACCGCAAAGACGCCAAGTACGCAGAGAAGACCCAATATAGAAAATCAGCGCAGCTTGTTTATCATGCACTTGGATTCCATCGCGAAGTCACGAACCGCTCTTTAGACAATTCCATGCTCTTCCATGGATTCCGTGGCAACAAGATTTTCTTTGCGCCCTTCGTGTCTTTGCGGTTATTTTATCGCTGCTTGAGCCTGTTTGCCTGTAGTACACCTATTCTCAACGTTGACGACACGGAGGTTGTCATGGGAACCATCAGGGACTGGCCGGTGAGTGAACGGCCGCGTGAAAAGCTGCTCGCTCACGGCCCGCAAGCGCTGTCGGATGCGGAATTACTGGCCATCTTCCTGCGCACCGGGGTAAGCGGGAAAACCGCGGTGGACCTGGCGCGCGAGCTGTTGCAGACCTACGGTGGCCTGCGCGCGCTGCTTGAAGCGGACCGCGAGCGCTTTTGCGCCATGCATGGCCTGGGCATCGCCAAGTACGCCCAATTGCAGGCCGTGCTGGAAATGGCGCGGCGGCATCTGGCCGAGCAATTGCGGCGCGAGGACCCGCTGGAGAATCCCGACGTCACCCGCCGCTACCTCGCCAGCCGGCTGCGCCACCTGCCGCATGAAATCTTCGCCTGCCTGTTCCTCGATAACCGCCACCGGGTGATCACCTTCGAGGAACTGTTCCGCGGCACCATCGACGGCGCCAGCGTGCACCCGCGCGAAGTCGTCAAACGCGCCCTGTATCACAACGCGGCGGCCGTCATCCTCGCCCACAATCACCCCTCCGGCGTAGCCGAACCCAGCCGCGCGGATATCGAGCTCACGCGCCGCCTGGTCGATGCTCTGGCGCTGGTGGATATCCGGGTACTGGATCACTTCATCGTCGGGGAGGGTGATGGCGTGTCGCTGGCCGAGCGCGGCTGCCTCTAGCCCGGCGCGGCCACGACCCGGCACTGTTGCAGGTCGACCGTCCCGCCGGCGGCGATCCCCTGATACAGCCGCCACAAGCGTTCGTCCACGGCTTTGGCGCGGGCGGATCCCTTGGTGTCCAGAAACCGCCGGGCGGCCTTCGGTCCCGCGTTGTAGACACAATAGGTGGCCCGCGGGATATGGTCGGTATCCCCGGTCTTCTCCGCCAGCGGGATGGCGTTGATCTTCAGGTAGCGCAGCAGGATTTCGGCCCCGGCCTGGACGTTGTAGGGGACATCCCATTTGAGCCGTTCTATCTTGTAGAAGCCCCGCCACACGTGCTGATTGATCTGCAGCATGCCGATGCTGCCGGCGGACGATTTCAGGAAGGTCACCTTGCCGCCCTCGCGCACGAATTGACGCCAGCAGCTCTCGATCAGCGCCGTCGCCGGGAGCAGATGGCGGTAGATGGCGGCATAGGCCGGTTTCAGCCCCCCCGCCTGCAGTTGCCGGTTTGCGGTAAGACGCAGCAGGCTGTCCACCGTGCCTTGGTAGTCGGTCAATTGCTCGCTGGTGGGGACCCAGTGATCGAGGCGCTTGCCGAGTTCCGCTCCCGGATCCACCGCAGCCTCGGCCGCGTGCGCCGGACTGAAAAGCCGGGCGAGCAGGCGATTTCCCAACGACGTCCCCGGCGGGGGGATAGATGGCGGTGGTGGCGGTGCGTCGGGGCCGAAGTCGAACAACTGCCGCAGCTCCGGGTCCACCTCCAGATCGAACTTCAAGGGGTCCGCGATGAGACCCGGCTGCAGGGTGCGAGCCAGGCGGCGCAAGCCGTCCGCCGTGATCTCCACGCCCACGCCGGGAGCCGCCTGGTCGATGGCGAGCAACACATCGCCGGCGTTGATGAACAAAGCATATTCCGGCAGGCGGCCCCTGATCAACCCGCGCTGCCCGGCCGTTGCGATGAGAGCCCGCAGGTCCTCCCAGTCCGCGATGAACAGGTCCCGCAGCGGATCGCCGGATACGGCCTCAACCTCGCCGGAAAGGATGTCCACCAGCCGGTAGCGGCTCGCCAGCAACAGCTCGAACAGGCGCTCGCGCAGGTCGGGGTCCGTGAGTTCCACCCCGGCGCGCTTGACGACAAACACGAGAAAGGCATCCAGGGGTTCGAAGGCCTGTTCGAGCGCCCTGATGGCGGCTTCATCCAGCGGCGCGACTGCCGGGACGGCATGCGGTTCGCGCCAGGCATCCGGGATCGTCAGGATCAGCGGGACCGTCACCGTATCCGGTTCCAGACCGGCATCCCCCAGACGCAGGCTGCGCAGGGCTTCCCCGATGGCTGGCACGATAGCCGGGGGTACGCAGTCGCGCAACACGGCCAGGGCCTCCTCCCGCGGCGGTGTCAGGTCATAACTGAATGCCTCGATGCGCGTGTTGATGAAACGCTTGCTCAGATTCACGATGAAGCTGAGCAGCGGCGCGCTCCTGCCGGCATCGTCGCGCAGGGTACTGCGGCTGATGCGCAGGCGCAGGCGCCCATCCTCGCCCACGACGGGGACCAGTTCCAGGTCGGCGGTGCCGCTCCAGGCAGATGGCCCGATGCACCGGCCGGCGATCTCGATCGCCCATTGCCCGCCCACGTGAGTGACGAAGTGCAGTCCGTCCGCACGCTGTTCGAGCGCCGGGCTGCCGGCCTGGAAATAGCGGCAGACGCCTTCGCGGTAAAGTTCCCGGGGGGCTTGCTGCCGTCAGCGCGGACATTTCCAGCAGCGGCTCGCGCAGCAGCGCCAGCGGCACCCTGAGCGGCACACTGATCTCGGCTGCCGTGACCGTTGCGGGAGCTAGCAGGCCGAGGCAAAACAGGCCGCTGAGCAGGATACGCACCGTGAGGCGGCCGGCGTGGGCGCATGAATACTTAAAAGGACGGTAACGAAACACGGAATGCCGGTGAGAATAAGTAATTGGGAATCGACGCCATTTCCGCTCCAGAGGCTACCCGTTCGAGGGCGGCGAGTCAAAGAACGGCAGGGCGGTAGTCGGGTTCGAGGCTAGCCCGTTGTTCCGTGGGAATATCTACGCCGTCGTCGCAGTCACCGTGCATGATGCACAGTTTGCCGGGCGGCAACTCTACGCTGCGGGCATAATACGCGGTCATGCCCGGACACAACCCGCTGCGTCATGAAATCCAGACGGGAAATCCAACCCTGACAATAATTACCATCAATACAATCAGAACTATATCGATTATCCCGCCAGGGCAGACCGACCACGCCCGAAGCGGCGGCTTGCGGGCGGCACGCCAAACTGCTATAAAGCGCGCTCCCCTGCGAGGGAATGTCCGTTTAACCATCGGGAATTTCAGCAATGTCCAGAGTATGTCAGGTCACGGGAAAGCGGCCGCTGAGCGGCAATAATGTCTCCCATGCCAATAACAAGACGCGGCGGCGCTTCCTGCCCAATCTGCACAAACACCGTTTCTGGGTGGCAGGCGAGAAGCGCTGGGTGAAGCTGCGCGTCTCCAGCAATGGCATGCGGATTATCGACAAGCTGGGCATTGATAACGTGCTGGCGGATATCCGCGCCCGCGGCGAAAAGATCTAGGAGTATAGCCATGCGTGACAAGATCAAGCTCGTCTCCAGCGCCGGCACCGGCCACTTACTACACCACGACCAAGAACAAGCGCAACATGCCGGAGAAGATGGAAATCAAGAAATTCGACCCGGTGGTGCGCAAGCACGTGATATACAAGGAAAGCAAGATCAAGTAACCGGTCGGCATACCGACAGGCAATAAAAAACCCGGCACCGCCGGGTTTTTTATTGCTCGTGCCTGATCAGCCCGCCTGCAGGCTGTAGCCGCGCAGCCGCCGGGCGAAGTCCTGCAGGGCGGAGATGCCCGTTGCCTCGGCCTGCACACACCATTCCTGCAGCGCCTTGATCAGGTTTTCCGGGCTGGTCGCCTTGCGCGCCCAGACCGATTGCAGTTGCTGCCGGTACTGGTAGACGACCCGCAGGTTGCTGAATTGCGCGAGGATGCCGTCAAGACGCAGGCGGGCGGCCTCGTCGATCAGCGAAGCCTCGCGGGTCAGCAGTGCTCGCGCGCGTCTGAGCGCCCCCTTGCAGGACCCTTCCGCCCGCTTGCGCTCCTGTTTCAGCACCGGCCGAATGACCTCACGGGCATAATTGGCCATGACATGCATGCGGTTGACCACCACGGCGCGCACGGTATCCCCGTCGATGCTGTGCTTGCCGGCGATGATGACCGGCCGCGGCGCGATCTTCTTGACCTTCGCCAGCCCCAGCAGCGACAACAGGCGGATCCAGACCCATCCCAGGTCGAACTCCCACCATTTGCAGGAGAACCGCGCCGAGGCCGGGAAGGCGTGATGGTTGGCATGGAGTTCTTCCCCGCCGATGATGATGGCAAGCGGGGTGATGTTGCGCGAGGCATCCGGGGTCTCGAAGTTGCGGTAACCCCACCAATGGCCCACACCGTTGATCACACCGGCCGCCCAGAACGGAATCCACGCCATCTGCACCGCATAGAGCACCAGGCCGACGCTGCCGAACAGCGCGATATCCAGCACCAGCATCAGCGTGATACCCAGCCAGGGGAAACGGGCGTAGACGCGACGCTCCAGCCAGTCGCCCGGTGTGAGGTGCCCGTAGTGTTCGAGGGTTCCGGTGTTGGCGGCTTCCTGCCGGTACAGCTCCGAGCCCTGCCACAGCACCTTGCGGATGCCGAGCACCTGGGGGCTGTGCGGATCATCCGGCGTTTCGCATTTCGCGTGGTGCTTGCGGTGCACGGCCACCCACTCGCGGGTCACCATGCCGGTCGTCAGCCACAGCCAGAAGCGGAAAAAGTGACTGACTAGGGGATGCAGGTCGAGCGCCCGGTGCGCCTGATGCCGATGCAGGTAAATGGTGACCCCGGCAATGGTCACCTGGTTCAGCACCAGTCCCGTGAGGACCACGCCGACCCACGACAATTGCGTCAGGCCGCCATCAGCTAAAAAATCGAGCAGGGTTTCAATCATGCCGTTTGGCCTCGTAAATCCATACCGGTGGGAATTGTATCACGCCGGTGAACGTCCCGCCGGTATCAATACCCAGCCACATTATCGCTTCCGTTGATTGTGAACCTTTCCGGCGGTTCCGGGTCGTATCGGGTCGGATGCGTCGGCGGCATGGCGAATCCACACTTTTCAAGGCGCGAACCGGGAGTATAATCCGCGCCTCGTGTCATAGACCAAACCTGGATAATCTGTTCCCATGCAGAAGGACATGCTGGTACACGTCGAACACCTGACCCGCTACTACGGCCATAACCTGGCCGTCGATGACGTGAGTTTCGACCTGGCCAAGGGCGAGGTGCTGGGTTTTCTCGGACCCAACGGCGCCGGCAAGACCACCACCATGCAGGTCATCACCGGCAACCTCGCGCCCAGCGCCGGGCGGATCAGCGTGCACGGCATCGATCTGCTCGATGAGCCCAAGCGCGCCAAGGGCGATATCGGCTACCTGCCCGAGCAGCCCCCGGTCTACCGGGAACTGACCGTGGAGGAATACCTGCATTACTGCGCCAAGTTGCATCGCATCGCCCGCGGCCACATCGACAAGGCCATCAGTACGGCCATGGAACGCTGCGGCCTCAACGAGGTCAGCCACCGCCTGATCGGCAACCTCTCCAAGGGTTATCAGCAGCGCGTCGGCATCGCCCAGGCAATCATCCATACGCCCGCGGTGGTGATCCTCGATGAACCCACCGTCGGCCTCGACCCCATTCAGATCCGCGAAATTCGCGCCCTGATCCGCGAATTGGGCAAGGAGCACGGCATCATCCTGTCCACCCACATCCTGCCCGAGGTGCAAGCCATCTGTAACCGGGTGCAGATCATTCACCAGGGGCGGCTGGTATTTTCCGACAGCATTGCCGGCCTCGAGCGGCGGCTGACCGCCACCAGCCTGATCGCCGCATTTCACGCCGCCCCGGACCTGGACGCCCTGGCGCAGGTGCCGGGCGTCAGCCACGCGGAACCACTCCCCGGCCATCGGGTGCGTATCCATTTCACGGATACCGACCCCTCCGAGGCCCTGATTGCGCAGGCGGTCGCCAACCGCTGGCGCCTGTATGAACTCAGCCCCGAACGGCGCACGCTGGAGCAGATCTTCATCGAACTGACCTGCTCGGAGCAGCCCTCGGATCAACCGGAGGAAGCCGCCTGATGATCTTCACCATCGCCGCGCGCGAGCTGCGCAGCCTGTTCCTCTCGCCGCTGGCCTGGGCGGTGCTGGCCGTGGTGCAGTTCATCCTGGCCTACATCTTCCTGTCGCAG
Source organism: uncultured Gammaproteobacteria bacterium (assembly GCA_963773065.1). GTDB lineage: Bacteria > Pseudomonadota > Gammaproteobacteria > UBA9214 > UBA9214 > CAVQCA01. The sequence goes on along the minus strand of CAVYZN010000032.1, from coordinate 281,971 downwards.
ATCGACAACTACCTCGTGTGGCAGCCGCGGCTGGCGGCCGTGGAAGGCGCGCCCGGCGTCGCGGACCTCGTCATCGCCCCGCTGTTCTCCGACGCCGCCATCGTGCTGCTGCTGGTGGCGCCGCTCTTGACGATGCGCGTGCTGAGCGAGGAACGGCGCAACCGCACCCTGAGCCTGCTGTTCTCGGCGCCCGTGTCGATGACCGAGATCGTCATCGGCAAATACCTGGGCGTGCTGTCCTTCTTCCTGGTCCTGCTGGGCCTGCTGGCCCTGATGCCGCTCTCCCTGCTGGCCGGCACCGAACTCGATCTTGGCAAGCTCGCCGCGGGTCTGCTCGGTCTCACCCTGCTGCTGGCGGCGTTTGCCGCCACCGGCCTGTTCATGTCGGCGCTGACCGAGCAGCCGACGATTGCCGCCATCAGCACCTTCGGCCTGTTGCTGCTCCTGTGGATCATCGACTGGGCCGGCAACAGCGAGAACCAGGCGAGCGGCCTGTTCGCCTACCTGTCCATGCTGCGCCACTATGAAACCCTGCTGAAGGGCCTGTTCAACAGCACCGACGTCGCCTATTACCTGCTGGTCATCATCCTGTTCCTCGGCCTCAGCATCCGCCGCCTGGATGCCGACCGGCTGTCACACTGACGCAAAGAGCCTGTCCGAGTCATGCAAATCACCCCCCGCTCCCGCCTCCTGCTGCGCCTGCAAAGCTGGGTATTCGTCGTGCTGTTCATCGGCATCATCGGCCTGCTTGCCTGGCTCAGCACCCTGTATGTCTACCAGGCGGACTGGACGGCCGGCGGCCGCAATACGATCTCGGAAGACACCCGCAAGCTGCTCGCGAAAATGACCGAACCGGTTACCATCACGGCCTATGCTCGCGAGGACCAACTGCTGCGCAAGCAGGTCAAGGACCTCGTCGGCAGCTACCAGCGCTTCAAACCAAACATCACCCTGGAATTCGTCAACCCCGATACGGCGCCCGAGCGGGTGCGCACCGAGGGCGTCACGGTCGACGGCGAACTGGTCGTCGGCTACCAGGGCCGCGGCGAACACGTTCAGGCGCTGAGCGAACAGAAACTGACCAATGCCCTGCTGCGCGTCACCCGTCAGGACGAACGCTGGATCGTGTTTCTCACCGGCCATGGCGAGCGTGACCCGCACGGCGAGGCCAATGCCGACCTCGGCGCCTTCGGCAAGGAGCTGGAGCGCAACGGCCTCAAGGTGCAGAAGGTCAACCTGGCCGAGAATCCCATCCCGAACAATACCAGCCTGCTGGTCATCGCCGGGCCGCGCGTCAACCTGCTGCCGGGCGAGGTGACCCTGCTGCGCGATTACGTCACGCGGGGCGGAAACCTGCTGTGGCTGGCGGAACCCGGCAAGCCGGCCGGCCTCGAGGCGTTGGCCGAACAGCTCGGCGTTGCGTTCCTGCCCGGCGTCGTCGTGGACGCCACCACCCAGGCGTTCGGCATCAATGACCCGTCCTTTGCCCTGGTGACCACCTACCCCAACCATGACGTCACGCGCGAACTGAACGCCGTCACCGTGTTCCCGGAGGCCGCCGCGCTGGAACTGATCGATGACAAGCACTGGCAAGCCACTCCGATCCTCTCGACGCTCAACCGCGCCTGGACCGAGATCGGCGAACTGAAGGGCGAGATCCAGTTCGACGAAAACACCGATGAACGCGCCGGTCCGCTCGACATCGGCGTGGCCATCACCGCCGCAGCCTCGCCCGAGGCGGCGGATGATGAATCCGGCACGCCGCCGCACGAACAGCGCCTCATCGTGGTGGGTGATGGCGATTTTCTCTCCAACACCTATCTCGGCAACGCCGGCAACCTCGACCTCGGCCTCAACATGGTCCACTGGCTGAGCCACGATGACGCCTTCATCAACATCCGGGTCAAGGCCGCGCCCGACACCACGCTGGAACTGGGCCCGATCACCCAGGGCGTCATCGGCCTCGGCTCCCTGCTCGGCCTGCCGTTCCTGCTGCTCGCGAGCGGGCTGGTGATCTGGCTGCGCCGGCGGCGCCGTTGATGTCGACGCGCACCCTGCTCAACCTGGTATTGCTGCTCGCCGCCCTCGGGCTGGCGCTGGTGGCCTATTTCAAGCCCGGCGTGAAGCCCGCGGACGTGCCTCTGCCGATCACCACCCGGCTCGCGCCGGAGAGTGCCGGCAGCATCGCCGTCGAGCGCTTGAGCCGCGACCCGCTCAAGTTCAACAAACGCGACGGCCGCTGGTTCCTCCTGGCCGATAACCGGGAACTGCCCGCCGCGGACTTCCAGGTGCAGGCCCTGCTGCGCCTGCTCGAGGCCACCGCGACACGCCACTATCCGGCCGCGTCGCTTGACCTCGCCTCCCTGGGCCTTAAGCCGCCCCAGGCGCGCGTGGTCATGGATAACGTCGACTTCCGCTTCGGCGCCACCGATGCGCTGGGAAACCAAAGGTATGTCCAGGTCGCCGATAGCGTTTATTTAATCGACGACCAGTACCAGCACCTGCTCAACGCCGACTGGTCGAACTTCGTCAGCCGCCAGTTGCTGGAGGGGCGCGGGGCCATCACCCGGCTCGAATTGCCGGACATGACCCTGGCCTATTCCGATGACGGCCACTGGCGGCTCGACCCCGCGAAGGAGGCGGTTGGCGCCGATGCCCTGCAGACCCTTATCGAGAACTGGCAGAATGCCACCGCCCTGCTGACGCGCCGCTACGAGGGCGGCGCGTCCGGCGAGTCGGTCACCGTGCGCACCCGCGGGAGCGATGCGCCGCTCGTGCTGCGCATCGTCTCGCGCAAACCCGATCTCATCCTCGCCCGCCCCGACTGGGGCATCCAGTACCAGTTGCCCGGTTCGGAAGCCGACAGCCTGTTCACCCTGCCGCCACCCACGCCCGAACCCGCCGCGGAACCTGCCGGCGGCGCGGCCGCGCCCGAGGCGCAACCACCGGCGGCGCCAGTCAAACCGCCGGCCGCACACTGAGCGGCACCCGTCCGTAGGGTGCGCCTGCGCACCGTTCATCCCAGCTCCCCCGGTGCTACGTGACCACCGCGTCATGTCTAACGTAATACGTTGACTATGCCCCTGCAGGGTAACTCCTTCTCGTGACCGTCGGCCGCAGGGACGATGCACAGGGATGCGCAAGTGTCGCGTCGAGCGCAGGATGCCCGTAGCGACTGCCGGCCGATCGAGCGTACAGGGACGTATTCACAGCGTGTCACGAAAGGAGTTACCCGGCAGAGGCCTCCCACAGCGATGAGGTAACGTAATGCGTTTTCCTTTGTATCATGGCCCGATGCCCGAACTGCCCGAAGTCGAAACCACCCGCCGCGGCATCGCCCCGCATGTCACCGGCCGCACCGTGGCGCGCGTCCTCGTGCGCGAACCGCGCCTGCGCTGGCCGGTGCCGCGCGAGCTGATCGCGGAACTCCCCGGCCAGACCATCGCGGCCGTCGGCCGGCGCGGCAAATACCTGCTGCTCGAAACCGCCGCCGGCACCGCCCTCGTGCACCTCGGCATGTCCGGGAGCCTGCGCCTCATCGTTGCCGCCGCCCCGCCCGGGACGCACGACCATGTCGACATCGTCTTCACCGACGGGCGCGCCCTGCGCCTTAAGGACCCGCGCCGCTTCGGCAGCCTGCTGTGGACCACGCGAGCGCCCGAAGAACACCCGCTCTTGCGCGACCTCGGCCCGGAACCGCTGGGCGAGGACTTCGGCGGCGACTACCTGTTCACGGCCGCGCGCGGGCGCAAGGTCGCGGTGAAGCACTTCCTCATGAACAGCCACGTCGTGGTCGGCGTCGGCAACATCTACGCCAACGAGGCGCTCTACCTCGCCGGCATCCACCCGCGGCGCGCCGCCGGGCGCATCGGCCGCGATCGTTACCATCAACTCGCCGCCGCCATCCGCCGGGTGCTGAACGAAGCCATCGCCGCCGGCGGCACCACGCTGCGCGACTTCACCAACGGCGTCGGCGAACCGGGTTATTTCGGTACTTACCTGCGCGTCTACGGCCGCGGCGGCGAACCCTGCCCCCAATGCCAGCAACCCATCCGCGAAATCCGCCAGGGACAGCGCTCGACGTTCTATTGCCCGGCGTGCCAGAAATGAGCTGCTGTTATCTCAGCACGGTTGGTATTTCAGACAAACAATTGAGGCTCAACATAAGGTCTGCGGGAAAAATACCTATTTTACGAGGTGGTCATGACCTGCACCGGAAGTCGTGCGCCTTCCGTCATACCTGCTACGATGAGAATAGTCGAACCTCAGAAGGGAGGTGATGTGTATGTCCGCTGCAACTGTCATGCCGGAGCCGGAACTGTTTGACGAAGACGGCTTGGTCCGCGACTTCACGTCCTGGACGGAAGCGCTGGCGGAGTCACTCGCGCAGGAGGCCGGCATCGGCCGGCTCGGCGAGGCGCACTGGAAGATCATCCGCGCCATGCGCGAGCATTACGCGAAGCTCGGGGCCGCGCCCGCCATGCACCGGGTCTGTCATGACGCGGGTATCGAGCGACAGCAGGTCAATCAGCTCTTCGGCTACTGCCTTGTTGCCTGGCGGGTGGCCGGACTGCCCAACCCCGGGGAAGAGGCCAAGTCATACCTGAGCGGCATGTGAGGCGCCGCGCGCGGGTGGACCCCGCTACGCAAGGCGACAATCGCTACTCGCCCTACCCGGCGCTCAGCCGGAGCGCGAACCGGCTGCGAATGTCGGTGCGTTGCGCGAAGCACACGGCTGGTGTCCTGCATTCAAGACCGGATACTGTCGCCTGCGACCCTGGTACTTTCCCGCTTCCCGCCAAGCTCCCGGTGGCGGAAGCAGTGCACGAGGTGGTCGTTGACGATTCCGCCCGCCTGCAGAAAGGCGTAGCAGATGGTGCTGCCGACGAAGGAGAAGCCCGCTTGCTTCAGCGACCGGCTGACGGCGTCGGATAGGGGTGTCGAGGCGGGCACCTGGTCCAGCGCCGTCCAGGCATTGCGGATGATTTCCCCGTCGGTGAACGACCAGATGAAGGCATCGAAGGAACCCTGGCGCTCCTGCAGTATCGATAAAGGCCCGCGCATTGCTTCACCGCGGCCTCGATCTTCAGGCGGTTGCGGATGATGGCCGGGTTGGCGCAGGCCGCGGCGATGTGCTTCTGCGAGATGCGCGCCACGCGCGCGGGATCGAAATCGCGGAACACCTTGCGGAAGCCTTCCCGCTTGTGCAGCACCGTCTTCCACGACAGGCCCGCCTGGAAGGCGTCGAGCACGAGGTACTCGAACCATTTGCGGTCATCGTGCACCGGCACGCCCCATTCCTCGTCATGGTAGCGCCGCATCAGCTCGTCATCGCCCATCCAGCCGCAGCGGGGTTTGTCGTCGATCGTCATGGCTGTAAGGTTCACACACGCGTGTTTTCCCGATAGTACCGCGCGGCGCGTGTTCATGGGATCAGGTCTTGATTAGCGAGCGTTCCCCTACCGCGGTATCCTTCTCCTAAACCGGACCCTGGATTCAAGACTTGACGCCGAAGACACGCCGCCACTCCTTCCGTCTCCTGGAAAATTGACCTGAGTCAACATTATATAATTAGTTTTTGATAATATTCAGACTGTTTGACTATTGAATCAAGGAGACAATCAGATGGCGAATGAAAGCAAACTCAACAAGTTGTTGAAAACCAGCAGGAACCCACAGGAAATGGAGGACTGGATATTCTCACTGACTCCTCTGGGAGTGGCGTTCGTCTTCTTCTTCATCTTCCTGTTGCCCATGGAAATCCCTCGCAAGGATATGGTGCTGGTCATTGGCACGGCGGCGGGCTTTACCGGCCTGCAAAGCTACTGGATTTTCAGGGGCTGGCGGAAAAATCACGCGCTCACCATCGTGCTGGGTCTGATCGGCATCGCGATTGTGGTGGTGCTAGTCAGGCTGTATCTGACCATGTCCGCCTAGCGGCATGGCGGCGCAACCCAGGAACCTGCGGCGTATGGCCGCGTCATCCTCGTCCGCGCTGACCTGACCGCGTGATCGCCGTGTACGCCGCGCCGCGGCGCCTGACCGTTTCGCCGCCGCACGCTCGCGGGCATCGCAGCCAAACTGCGTCGCGTAAACCTCCGCGGGGCAGCTTTTCTTCGCCAAGGGTTCAGGCTAGGCTGAACCCTCATGCGATTGTTCTGCGACTCGTTATGGACATTCCAGCCGGCCTGCTGCCCGCAGGCATTCTGTGGGGCGCGGCCCTGCTCTACGGCCTGCTGCTCGCCGGCGCGCTGCTGACGGCGCCCTGGTCGAAGCTCGCCGACAACGAGGCCTCGCATGTCTATTTCGCGGCCGTGGCCATCGTGGCCGTGCTGTGGACGCTGCGCGCCGGCATCGCGCCGGGCCATAATTATCATCTGCTCGGCGTGACCTCCCTGTGCCTGATGTTCGACTGGCAGTTTGCCTTGCTGGCGGTCAGCCTGGTCCTGCTGGTCACGACCTGGCAAGGTCCGGCCGGCTGGGAGGCGTTTGCCCTGAATGCCCTGGTGATGGGCGCCTTGCCCGTGCTGTTTACCCGCGTTCTGTTATATGCAAGCCAGCGCTGGCTGACGCATAATTTCTTCATCTATGTATTTCTGAATGCCTTTCTCGCCGGGGCGCTGGGTATACTGCTGTGCGGGCTGGCCGCCGCGGCCATCCTGACCCTGGCGCCGGGGGATTCGGTGAACCGGAGCGGCGGGGCCTACCTGATTGTTCATACCCATGCTGATGTTCGGCGAGGGCTTCCTCAACGGCATGGCCATGACACTGCTGGTGGCCTACCGGCCGCGCTGGGTGTCGACGTTTCACGATCGCTGGTATTTACACGGCAAATAAAACACACGGCTCATGAAAAGATTCAACGGTTTTCGGGTGTTGCTGGCGGCTATCGCCGGCCTGCTCCTGCTGTTCGGCGGGAGGTACTTCCTGTCGCAGCGGCATGCAGAGGAGCCGGTCATCGCGGGAGAGTGGAATAACATCGAGGCGGGACGCTACGTCATCGGCTTGCTGCGCGGTCACGGGGACGGCGCGGCCTTCGGCTTTGACATGGAGCCCTACAGCAGCGTGGCCCTGCATCATTACATCTATGATTATTACCGCCTGGCCTACGCCGGCGGGGAACGCCACCTGGTGGCCGCCTATACCAAGCCCGAGCCCTTCGATTGCCGTGACTGCGCACCCCGTCTGAGCCTGGTGGAATTCGAACCGGTCGCGGGCGGCTGGGCGCCCGGTGTCCGCAGTATCGGGGAGATCGCGGCGGGGAACTGGGGCAGCCCACCGGAGAGCATCGGGGTAATGGAGCTGGGACCCGACAGGTTTGGCGTCGTGATCGAATTGAGCGACGACCAGCGCGGGGCGTGGGATGCGTTTCTCGACATCTACACGGCGATCGATGGCAAGTATCGGAAGGTCCTTTCCATCGCAACCGAAAGGCATGGCTACCTGTATGAGGAGCAGAACCTGCCGACCGGCTCCTGGCAGATGGGTACCCTGCCGCAAACCAGCGGGGGCTATTACGACATCCTGGTCAAGAGAAACAATGGCGCAGCGGAATCCGCGGAGCCTGACGAGCCGTCAGACAACCAGGTCTACAAATTCGGCGGTGAGCAGTATTCCCTCGAGCCCTGAGCAGATCTCTCGGGTTAAGGCACCGGCTGGACACAGAAACGCGTGATGAGTTCGCGCAGCAGCCTGACCATGGGCTGGATCCGCTCCAGGCCGAGGTACTCGTCGGGCTGATGGGCCTGGGCGATGTCGCCGGGTCCGAGGATGATGCTGTCCATGCCGAGGGCGTTGAGGTACGGACCCTCGGTGCAGAAGGCGACCGCTTCGGCGGGATGGCCGGTGAGGCGCTCGGCCGCCCGCACGATCGGAGAGTCGGCGGGTGTATGCAGGGGTGGCGTACCGTCGATGAGCGAGCGGCGTTCCACGCGCAGGGAACTGCCGGCCAGCAGGCCGGCCAGGCGTTCATCGAGGGCATGGCGCAGCGCCTCGAGATCCATGCCCGGCAGCACCCGCAGGTCGAAGTGCAGCTCGCAGTGGGCGCAGATCCGGTTGGGATTGTCCCCGCCGTGGATATAGCCGGGATTGAGCGTCGGCACCGGCACGGCGAAGCGCGGATCGCGGTAGCCTGCCTGCAGTTCCCCGCGCCAGGCAAGCAGGTCCCCGAGCACCTTGTGCATGCCCTCCAGCGCATTGGCGCCCAGTTGCGGATTGCTGGAATGTCCCGCATGGCCGTGCACATGGATGGCTTCCATGATGATGCCCTTATGCATGTGCACCGGATGCAGTCCGGTCGGCTCGCCGATGAGCGCGTAACGCGCCCTGGGGCGCCCGAGCGCCACCAGGTCCTTGGCGCCGTCCATGGAACTCTCCTCGTCGGCGGTGGCGAGGATGATCAGCGGCTCCCGCAGTTCACCGGCCCGGCAGTGGCGCGCGGCCTCGATGGCCAGGGCGAAAAAGCCCTTCATGTCGGAGGTGCCGAGCCCGTACAGCCGGTTGTCGGCCTCGGTCAGCCGGAACGGGTCGTAGCGCCACTGCCCGACATCGTAGGGGACGGTGTCGGTATGGCCGGCGAGCACCAGCCCTCCCGCTCCCCGGCCCAGGGTGGCGATCAGGTTGGCCTTGTGCGGCTGACGGGCAAGCGGCAGGACCTCGACGGCGAAACCCAGACCGTCCAGCCACTCGGCCAGGAGGTCGATGACGGCCCGGTTGCTCTGGTCGAACTCGGGACTGACGCTGCTGACCGAGGGCGCGCCGATCAGCCGTTGCAGCATCTCCCGCAGCGGGGGAACGGCGTGGTTCATGCCGCGATTGTGAGCCGCCGCCATCGCGCGGGACAAGCAAAATATGCCTCGTTAGAAAAATTCGTGGGCAAACGGGCGGCGCGTGGCGCTGTCGTGTTGTCAATGCGGCCACGGGGGTTGCGGGGTATACGGACTCGCGCCGGCGGACTATCATCGCGGCTTCGACGTGCGAGGCTGGAGCAACGAGACCGTAATCCTGCTTCCTCTGCACTCGCGCCACCGGCGCGTGAACGTGGAGGTGACGCAGGTCGGGAACGGATCATACGCAAGCGTAGCGCCAGGCGGAGAAGACAGGAGATGACCCAGCAGTTGATCGTATTGGAAAACAAGGCCGACCTCGATTTCATGGAGGTAGGCTGCCCCGTGGTGCACGTGGACGACTACCTCACCGGCCAGGAGTACTTCAAGCTGAAGGGCGTGCAGGTGATCAACCTGTGCCGCAGCTACCGCTACCTGAGCGTGGGGTACTACACCTCCCTGCTCGCCGAGGCGCGCCATCACCGCATCATTCCAACCGTCAAGACCATGATGGATCTCAGCAGCAAGGCGATGTACAGCCTGGAGTCGATCAATCTGGATGAACTGGTGCAGAAGAGCCTGCGCAAGCACCGCAAGGACAGCATCGAATCGCTGTTCGAGATGGATGTGTTCTTCGGCCGATGCCGCTATCCCGGCCTGACGGAACTGGCGCGCCACATCTTCGAGACGTTCCCCTGCCCGCTGACGCGCGTGATGTTCCGGCGCCAGGAGAAGTGGCACGTGGTATCCATCAAGCCGCTGTCCGTCAACAAGCTGGACAATTACAACGAGAAGTTCTTCATCGAGGCCGTCTCCGCCTATCTGCAGCGCCGCTGGCGTCTGCCGCGCACCCGCAGTCTGGCGCGTTACGATCTGGCCATCCTGCACAACCCGGAGGACACCATGCCGCCCTCGGATGAGAAGGCGCTCAGCTCGTTCATCAAGGCCGGCAAGACCCTCGGCGTCGACGTGGAACTGATAGACCGGGGCGATTACGCGCGGGTCGCGGAGTACGACGCCCTATTCATCCGTGAAACCACGCGCATCAACCACTATACCTACCGTTTCTCCAAGAAGGCCGAGAGTGAAGGCATGGTGGTGATCGATGATCCGCAGTCCATCCTGCGCTGCACCAACAAGGTCTACCTCGCCGAGCTGCTGCGCGCGCACCGGGTGCCGACCCCAAACACGGTGATCCTCGGCAAGCGCGACCTGCAGGCGGCGGAAGAGGCGATTGGTTATCCGATGGTGCTCAAGGTGCCGGACGGCTCGTTCTCGCAGGGCGTGTACAAGGCGGAGAATCCGGAGCAGATGCACGAATACACGGAACACCTGTTCAAGGCCTCGGAACTGATACTGGCGCAGGAATTCCTGTACACCGAATTCGACTGGCGCATCGGCATACTCAATCGCGTGCCGCTCTATGCCTCGCAGTATTTCATGTCCCGCAAGCACTGGCAGATCGTGCGTTACGGCGATGGCGGCAAGGTCGTCATGGGCGGCTGGAAGACCTGGTCGGTGGAGTCGGTACCCGAGGAAGTCGTCGCGGTAGCCCTGAAGGCGGCAGACCCCATCGGCAACGGCCTTTACGGCGTCGATATCAAGCAGACCGGCGAACGGCGTCTATGTCATCGAAGTCAATGACAATCCCAGCATCGAGTCACGGGTCGAGGACAAGGTGCTCAAGGATGAACTGTATCTGTGCATCATGAAGGAATTCGTGCGGCGGCTGGACAAGCGGCATCACACCGTCGCCCGATGAGGGCGACGCCTGGAGTTCATAGTTACTAACGCCTTCGTTTTGGGCCATGGTCAATCGTTCGACCGGTCAGCCGGCACGACTTGCGCCGCGCCGAGGCCGCGCGGATCACTGGCGGCATAGACGCGCCGGCCCTCCTTGTCCCAGTAAATGGCCTGCATGTTCCCATAGGGGGAATCGAGCGCTTCCAAGTGGTGGCCGCGCGCCGTGAGTCCCTCGATCAGCGCGCGATCGAATGCCCCCGGCTCGTACTGCACCGCATCCGGCAGGTACTGGTGATGAAAGCGCGGCCGGCTGACCCAGGATTGCGGCCGGTCTTCTCCCCCGGCCATATCCAGCACCGCCAGCAACACCATGGTGATGATGCGGCTGCCGCCCGGCGTCCCGAGTATCGCCACCCCGTCGGCATCCTCGACGAAGGTCGGCGTCATGCTGGAGAGCGGGCGCTTGCCCGGCGCCACCGCATTGGCCTCCGCACCCACCAGACCATAGGCATTGGGCGCGCCCGGCTTGACGGAGAAGTCATCCATTTCATCATTCAGCAGGACACCCGTGCCGGGCGGCGTCAGGCACGCACCGAAGGGATAGTTGATGCTGAGCGTGGCGGCCACGCGGTTGCCTTCACGGTCCAGCACGGAGTAGTGCGTGGTGTCCGGCCCCTGCGCCGCGGGCGTGCCGCGTCGCCGAGCGCGGCGCCCACTCGGCGCTGGCCTCGCATCCAGCCGGATGCTCTCGCGCAAGGCCGCCGCATGCGCCGCGCCGGTCAGCATCGCGACCGGTATGGCTTGAAAATCCGGATCGCCGAGATAAAGGGCGCGGTCATGGTAGGCCCGGCGCATGGTCTCGATGATCACATGCGTGCGCGTGAGCGCATCGAAGCGCTCCAGCGGCAGGCCGGAGAGGATATTCAGCATGGTCACCAGCGCCACGCCCCCCGAGGAAGGCGGCGCGGCGGAGGTGATCCGCAGTCCCCGGAAGTTCCCGGAAACCGGCCGGCGCTCGATGACTTCGTATTGAGCCAGATCACTCCAGCGACCAGATGCCGCCGGCCCGGCGCACGCCATCGACCAGCTGCCGCGCCAGGCGGCCCTGGTAAAAACCGGGGGCGCCCTCGCGCGCGATCGCCTCAAGCGTCGCCGCCAGTTCCGGCTGCACGATCCGATGCCCCGCCGCCGGCACCGCATCATCCTGCAGAAAGAGGCGCGCCGTTTCCGCATCCTGCCGCAACGACGCCAGCCGCAACCCGGCCAGGCGGCGGTAGTGTTCATCCACCTCGAAGCCTTCACGGGCCAGGCGTATCGCCGGCTCCAGGGTGCGCGCCGAGCGGCAGGCGCCCGAAATGGCGCGCGAGATGGACCAGTCCCGCCGCCTCGCCCGGGATGCCGGCGGCCAGGGCGCCGGTGAGCGACAAGTCCGGCACCACGGCCCCGTCGGCGTCGAGAAACATGTCCCGGGAGGCGCCCAGCGGCGCCCGTTCGCGCCCGTCCACCAGGGTCTCGAAGCCGTCATGCCCCCGGTGCAACAGCCAGAACCCGCCGCCGCCCAGACCGGAACTGTAGGGCTCCACCACGGCCAGCACGGCGCCGACCGTGACCGCCGCATCGAAGGCATTGCCGCCCGCGGCGAGAATTTCCATGCCGGCCTGGGTAGCGAGCGGATGGGCGCTGGCGATGGCGTAAGCCGGCGGCGGCTGATCGCAGCCGGCTACGGCGACTACCAGGCAGACAAAAAGCAAAAAGGCTCCAAAACGGAGCCTATGCAGGAATTTGGGGCAAGCCGGACTCATCCGGCCTTGTTGCCGGTCAGTCGCTCATACTTGGCCAGCAGCTCTTCCCGGGTTTCCACCACCTCGGGATTCACCAGGATGCACTCCACCGGGCACACCTCGACACACTGCGAGGTTTCGAAATGGCCGACGCATTCCGTACACAGCGCCGGGTTGATCTCGTAGATCTCCTCGCCCTGATAAATGGCGTCATTCGGACACTCCGGTTCGCACACGTCGCAATTGATGCATTCATCGGTGATCATTAACGCCATGGCCGCAACCTGCCGGAATAAAACGAAAGCCTAACAAGCGAAAACGGATTTACTTTAGTTGATGCTGTTGTGCAATGCAGCCACAACATTTTTGTGGACAAACGCCGTGACGTCGCCCCCAAGACGGGCGATCTCGCGCACCACGCTCGAGGAGATATAGGCATACTGCTCGGCCGGCGTCAGGAACACGGTTTCGATATCCGGCGCCAGGCGCCGGTTCATGCTGGCGAGCTGGAACTCGTACTCGAAATCGGAAACCGCGCGCAGTCCGCGCAGAATGACCCGCGCCTGCTTCTGGCGCATGAAATCCACCAGCAGGTTGTCGAAACTGCAGACCTCGACATTGCTGATATGCGCGAGCACCTCGCGGGCGAGGATCACCCGTGTTTCCACGGAAAACGCCCCGCGCTTCGCCGGGATTGACGGCGACCGCCACGACGACCCTCGGGAACAGGCGTGCGGCGCGCTCCACCAGATCGGTGTGTCCATTGGTGATGGGGTCGAAGGTCCCCGGATAAACCACGATATCCATGCGCGGATTATGGCTTAAGCGGCTGTTCCCGTATAGTTCACGCCGTTCGCCTGACCAGATGATAACCCACCTGGCCGCGTCGTCTTGCCGCGGTGGATCTTCCAGTTGGCCGGCAGCGGCGGTTCCAGTCCCCGTTCCGCCTCGACATAGACCCACGCATCGAGCGCCAGCCATCCCCGCTGCTCGAGTTGCAGCATGCACCGCGCCAGCAGTCCCTGGCGGTAGGGAGGATCGAGGAAGACGATGTCGTAGGGTTCGGCCGGGCCCTGCAGATAGCGCTCGCTCGCGGCCTGCACGATGCGCACCTGCCGCGCATCCAGCACGCGCACCTGTTCCTCCAGGGTGCGCACGACCCGCGGATCGGCATCGACCAGCACCACCGCGGCGGCGCCGCGCGACGCCGCCTCCAGACCGAGCGCCCCGCTGCCGGCGAACAGATCCAGGCAGCGCGCGCCGTGAACGTACGAACCGAGCCAGTTGAACAACGTTTCCCGGACACGGTCGGGCGTCGGGCGCAGACCGGCTACCGGCGCAAACACCAGTTTGCGCCCGCGCCAGACGCCGGCGATGATACGCAACTGGTTGCGTTGCTGGTTTGCTCTCATGCAGCCGGGATCATGCGCACTCCCTCCCAGTCCGTCAAATGAGAATCGCAGCCATCCCGGGAAATACGGGTGAATTACTCACCGCAAAGACGCGAAGTACACGTCTTTGCGGTGCGTGGACCATCAGACCGCCGGACCCGCCCGGTTGCGCGACACGGCGAACAGTCCAACTATCCCGGACAGGAACAGACCCAAGGCCGGGGGCAGGGGCACGGCGCTCACCACCGGTACGCTGCCGGGTGTCGGCGTCCCGAGCACGGCGAAATCACTGAGGTTATCGTTGCTGTCCGTCAGCGGATCGAGGCGCGCGAGACTGCTGCCCGCCGGCGCATCCGGCGCCGCGCTGCCCTCGCCGGCAAAGACACTGGTGGTGAAATCGCCGTAACCCAGGGCATCGAGCATGCCGGCGCCGTTACGCAGCACGATGGAATCCGGCCCGTTCTGGAAATCGATATCCAGCACAAGGTCCGCATCGCCGACCAGCGTGGTCCCGTCGCCGCTGTCATCGGCGATGAGGAAGACCCCGTCACCGGGAATCACGCCCGTCAGGGCCTGTGACAGGTACACGCTGCCATCCGTGCCATTGACGCCTTCCAGCGACAGACCATCGAGCACCGTCCCCGGGGTTCCGAACAGCTCGACGAACACATTGCCATTGTCGGTGGTGGCGGCGTCATACAGCGCCTCGGATATCACGGTACCGGCATGAACGCTCGAGACCAGGACGGTCCCGGCAAGACCCAGCACGCAGGCTGGCAGATGAATAGGTGTCCGTTCCCTGGACATAATAACCTCCTTGTGAAATTAGGCTTGAACGCTTTGACCCGGATATCTTCGCTCAGATTGCTCACGGATATCCTGCTGCACAGTCTGGGCGCGCGTCCCCGCGACGGCTGTCAGTCAGCTCCGGCCGGATTTGTATGACACGGGGCACGGGCTTGTGAGCGGCACGTCGGCCGGTCCAATCAATCCGGCGTCATTCATTCCCGCCCACGATGATGGTCGCCATCTCATCGGGATGCACACGGCGCTGGAACGCATCGCGGATCTGCTCGCGCGTCACGGCCATGACCTTGTCATTGAAGGTTTCCAGGTAGTCGAGCGGCAGCCCGTAGAAACCGATCACGGCGAGGTATTCGATGATCTTGCTGTTGCTGTCGATGCGCAGGGCAAAGCCGCCGGTGATATTTTTCTTGGCGGCAACCAGTTCCTTTTCCGTGGGACCCTGATCGAGAAACCGCTTGAGAGTCGCGCGCAACACCCCGCAGCGCCTCCTCCAGTTGGTCGTTGCGCGTCTGCAGGCCGAGACTGAAGGGGCCCTCCTTCTGCATGGGCGTAAAAGCGCTGGAGACGCTGTAGGAAAGACCGCGCTTTTCACGGATCTCTTCATAGAGCTGCGACACCAGACCACCCCCGCCCAGTATGTGGTTGCCCACATAGAGGGGAAAGAAATCCGGATCCTTGCGACTGATGGCGGGCGCCCCCATGAGTACGTGGGTCTGCGTGGAAGGATGAAAGATGTGTTCCTCACTCGCTTTTGTCAGGGGCGTCACGAGCGGCAGCGGCGCGGCGGGATCGCCGGCCGGAAGTCCGGCGGACAACTGCCGGGCCAGCCGTTCGGCGCCCTGGCGGTCGATATCCCCCACGATGGCAATCGTCGCGTTGCCCGCCACGTAATACCTGGCGTGAAAATCCTTGATATCCCGGCGCGTCAGCTTCTTCAGGCTGGCCTCGGTGCCGATCGGACGGCTGGCATAGGGGTGTTTGTCGTAGATGGCGGCATAGTAGTGGTATTCCGCGATGTCCTCCGGTTGCTGTTCGCTGCTGCGCAGCGCCACCAGGGTGCGTTCGCGTTCGCGATCGACGTCCCGCTGGTTGAAGTCCGGCTGGCCCAGCACCTTGACCATCAGCTCGACGGCGGGATCGAAATGCGCCGCGTCACTCAGGCTGCGCAGCGACACCCAGGCCATATCCCGCAGCGAGCCGTTGCCGAGTTGCGCACCCATGCCCTCCAGCCGGGCCGCGATCGTGTCGGCGGACAGCCCGGCGGCGCCCTTGTCCAGCAGGCTGTTGGTCAGCCCCGCCAGTCCGGGGCGTGCGCCATCACGGGCGCTGCCGGCCGCGAACACCACGCGCACATCCACCATCGGCAATTCCGGCGCCGGCACGAAATATACACGCGCACCGTTCTCCGTCGTCCAGTGCTGGATCGCCGGCATGGCCTGCGCGACACCGGCCGTGAACAGCCAGACGAGCAGCGCACCGGCGCCGCTCCGTGCACTCCGCTTCATCCGATCAGCGTACATGGTTTCTCATCTCCCGGCAGTGCAGGACGCGGTTTGCGGCCGGTCTCCATGGGCAGGGGTTTCAGCATGGCGACCGTCTGTCGTTCCTCCACCAGATACTTCCGCGCCACCGCCTGCACCTGCGCGGCGGTGACGGCGTTGACCCGCGCGACGTACTCGTCCATCAGCGACCAGTCCAGCCCGACCGTCTCCAGTTCGCCGATCTGCATGGCCTGGTTCATGATCGAATCCTTCTCGTACACATCGCCCGCCACCACCTGCGCCTTGACCCGCGCCAGCTCCGCATCCGTGACGGGCGCCTCCTGCAACTGTTTTACTTGCGCATGCAGCGCCGTCTCCAGCGCCTCCATGCTGGTCGAGTTCGCCGGCGTGCCATCCAGCAGGAACAGGCTTGCCTGGCGATCGTACAGGCTGTAACCGGCGCCGGCGCTGGCCGCCACCTGCGCGCCGCGCACCAGGTTGCGGGTCAGCCGCGCGCTGTCGCCTCCATCCAGTATCCCGGCCAGCACCTCCAGGGCATAGGGCTCCCAGTCTTCCCCGGCCGTTTTCAATACCGGCACCTTGTAGCCCATCAGCAAGTAAGGCACCTCGGCGGGCACCTCGACCGTGATGCGCCGCGGCCCCTCCTGTTTGGGTTCGATGCAGGGCTTGGGCGGGACGATGGTTTCGGGCTTGAGCGGTTCGAAATATTTTCTCGCCAGCTTCAGCACCTCCTCGGGCACGACGTCGCCGACGACCACGACCACCGCATTGTTCGGCGCGTACCAGCGCTCATACCAGCCCTGCAGGTCCTCAAGTCGCATGTTTTCGAGGTCACTCATCCAGCCGATGGTTGGAATGCGGTAGGAACTGGTGGTGAAGGCGACGGCGCTAAACTGTTCAGAAGTCAGCGACGTGGGCTGGTCTTCGGTGCGCAGACGCCGTTCCTCCATCACCACCTTCAGCTCCTTGTCATATTCCTGCTGCTGCAACAGCAAGTTGCGCATGCGATCGGCTTCCAGCTCGAAGCTCACCGGCAGCCGGCTTTTCTCCAGGCGCTGGTAGTAGGCGGTGTAGTCCTGGCCGGTAAAGGCGTTCTCCTCCCCGCCGTTTTCGGCGATGATGCGGGAAAACTCGCCCGGGGCGTGGTTTTTCGTGCCCTGGAACATCATGTGCTCCAGCATGTGCGACAGGCCGGTGATGCCGTCATGCTCGTAGCTGGAGCCGACCTTGTACCACACTTGGGAAACCACCACCGGGGCGCGATGGTCCTCCTTCACGACCAGCTTGAGGCCGTTCGCCAGTTGGTATTCATGTACCGCCCCTGCCGCAACAGACGGAATGACAGCAGGCCAGCAGCATGGCCGACAAGACAAGTCGCATTCGTTTTCTCCGGATGTTTCGCCTGTTAACCCGGATGGGCCGGGGGTGGTAGGATACACGCCTCATGGGGTCCTGTCCCCGCAATGCAATCACTGACAACGCATTCCATGCTTGGGTTCCGAAAAAACAAGACCGCCGAGGACGAGGACAAACCACGGAAGGCCGGCCTGTTCGCCCGGTTGAAATCCGGCCTGGCGCGCACCCGCCACAGCCTGACCGAGGGCGTGGCCTCGCTGGTGCTCGGCGGCAAGGCCATCGATGCCGCACCTGCTGGAGGAGATCGAGACCACCTTGCTGCTGGCCGATGTCGGCGTCGAGGCCACCCGCGAGATCATCGACGACCTTACGGCAGCGCGTCTCGCGCAAGGAACTGGGCAATGCCGAGTCGTTGATGGACGCCCTGCATGAGGACATGCGGGCGATCCTCGAACCCGTCAGCGTGCCGCTCATGATACCGCGGGAAACGCGTCCCTATGTCATCCTCATGGTCGGCATCAACGGCGCCGGCAAGACCACCACCATCGGCAAACTGGCCCATCGCCTGCGCCAGGACGGCCGCACGGTCATGCTCGCCGCCGGTGATACCTTTCGCGCCGCCGCCGTGGAGCAGTTGCAGACCTGGGGCGAGCGCAACGGCGTGCCGGTCATCGCCCAGCAGCAGGGCGCCGATGCGGCCTCCGTCATCTACGACGCCGTGGAAGCGGCCCGGGCGCGCGGCATCGATGTCCTTATCGCCGATACCGCCGGGCGCCTGCACACCCAGTCGAACCTGATGGAGGAACTGAAGAAGATCCGGCGCGTGCTGGGCAAGCTCGATGCGAGCGCCCCCCACGAGGTGATGCTGGTGGTGGACGCCGGCACCGGACAGAACGCGCTCAACCAAGCCCGGCAGTTTCACGAGGTGGTCGGACTCACCGGCATCGCGCTGACCAAGCTCGACGGCACCGCCAAGGGCGGCATCATCTTCGCGATCGCCAGGAACTGGGCATTCCCATCCGCTTCATCGGCGTCGGCGAAGGCATCGAGAATCTGCGTGAGTTCGACGCCGGTGAATTCGTCGATGCGCTGTTTGAAACGGAACAATAAGCTGTCCAGTCGATCTGTAATGATCCAGTTCGACAACGTCAGCAAACGTTACCCGGGCGGGTTCGAGGCGCTTGAGCAACGTCAGTTTCCACCTCGAAGCCGGCACCATGGCCTTTCTTACCGGGCATTCGGGCGCGGGGAAGAGCACCCTGCTCAAGTTGATCGCCGTGATCGAAAACGCCACCAGCGGCCAGGTCTTCGTCGACGGGCAGAATGTGGCGCGCATCGGCCGGCGCGGCATCCCCTACATACGCCGCAAGATCGGCTTCATCTTCCAGGATCATCACCTGCTGTTTGACCGGACCGTGTTCGACAATGTCGCCCTGCCGTTGATCATCGCCGGCTACCGGCACCAGGAAATCGGCCGGCGCGTGCGCGCCGCGCTGGACAAGGTTGGCCTGCTCAACAAGGAACGGCTCTACCCCATCACCCTCTCCGGGGGCGAGCAACAGCGGGTCGGCATCGCCCGCGCCGTGGTCAACAAACCGCTGCTGCTGCTGGCCGATGAACCGACCGGCAACCTCGACCCCGACCTCTCGCGCGAGGTCATGGACTCTGTTTGCCCTGTTTAACCGGGTGGGAGTCAGCGTGCTCGTCGCCAGTCATGACATCGCCCTGATCGACCAGTTCAAATATCCGGTCATCAAGCTGGATCACGGGCGCGTGACGGGTAAGGTGGCGGCATGAACCTGGGGGGCGCAAACCGACGCCGCCCGGCGCACGCTGGCGGCGAACCCCTGCGGCGGATACTCTCGTCGCGCACGTTTCTGACGCGCCATGCGCAGATGGCCGTTGACAGCCTGGGCCGCCTGTACCGCAACGGCCTGGCCACACTGATGACCGCCATGGTGATCGGCATCGCGCTCGCCCTGCCCGCGGGCCTGTATCTGCTGCTTGCCAACCTCGATCGGCTCAGCGGCTCCTGGGAAGGGCAGGCCAGCCTGTCGGTGTTTCTGAAAGACCCGGTCAGGGGGGATGCCGCCGCCGACCTGGCAAACCAGTTGCGCGCCTGGCCGGAAGTCGCCGAGGTCACGCTGATCACGCCGGAGCAGGCGCTGGAGGAATTCCGCCGGCGCTCGGGTTTCGCCGATGCGCTCGCGGCGCTGGATGAAAACCCCCTGCCGGCGGTGCTGCTGGTGGCGCCGGCCCTGAATTCCACGGATCCGGTATCGGCCGGGATGCTGCAGGAGAAGTTGCGCCAGTTGCCGGAAATCGACCAAGTCCAGCTTGACCTGCAGTGGGTACAGCGACTTGCCGCCATCCTGGAAACCGCCCGACGCGCCGTGCTGCTCATCAGCGCCCTGCTCGCGCTCGCCGTGCTGCTGGTGGTAGGCAACACCATCCGGCTGGAGATCCAGAACCGGCGCGAGGAAATCGTCGTCACCAAGCTGATAGGCGCGACCAATGGTTTCGTGCGGCGGCCGTTTCTCTACAGCGGAATCTGGTACGGCGTGCTGGGGGCGGCGACTGCCTGGCTGGTGGTGGAACTGGGGTTTTGGCTGCTGGAGGCGCCGGTACACCACCTGGTTGGCCTGTATGCGGGCACCTTCACCCTGCAGACCCGGCCGTGGCAACTCCTGCTGGCGTTGCTGAGCGGCGGCATCGCCCTTGGCCTGCTCGGTTCGTGGCTGGCCGTGGGCCGGCATCTCGCCGCGGTCGAACCCCGATAGACGGGATAGGCAGGAGACATGCGGTCCGAAAAATTTGGTCTGATGAAAGATTACGTTCCCCGGCCAGGCACTTCAGGGTGTGAGCAAGCCGTCGATTATCCGGAAACTTTTCCAAGCATTGGCACTCCATAGGGTGGAGTGCTAGGATTAGTTTCAGGCAAGAACGGGTACAATGACGCATGACAAAAGACTTAGTTTTTAGAAATCAATCGGTTGTATTGCCAATGCCGGCCGGCAACCTGGAGCAATACATCCAGGCGGCCTTCAGTGTGCCAATGCTGAGCGCCGAGGAGGAACGCCGGCTGGCCGAACGCCTGCAGCGGGACAACGACCTCGATGCCGCGCGCCAGTTGGTGGTCGCGCACCTGCGTTTCGTGGTCCGGGTCGCGCGCGGTTACAACGGTTACGGTCTGGCGCTGGGCGATCTGATTCAGGAAGGCAATATCGGTCTGATGAAGGCGGTCAAGCGCTTCGATCCAACGATGGGCGTACGCCTGGTCTCCTTCGCCGTGCACTGGATCCGCGCCGAGATCCATGAATTCATCCTGCGTAACTGGCGCATCGTCAAGGTCGCCACCACCAAGGCGCAGCGCAAGCTGTTCTTCAACCTGCGCAGCGCGAAAAAACGCCTCGGTTGGATGAACCGGGAAGAGATCGACGCCGTGGCCGAGGACCTCGGCGTGAAGCCGGAAACGGTGCTGGAGATGGAATCGCGCCTGAGTGGACAGGACCTGTGCTTCGATCCGGCCGTCAATGAGGACGATGACGAGACGCACCATTACGCCCCGGCCGCCTACCTGAGCGACGCCGCGGCTGACCCGGCGCTGCGGCTGGAACTGGATGACTGGCACGACCGCAACACCGGCAACCTGCGGGAGGCGCTGGCGCAACTGGATGAACGCAGCCGCGTGATCGTCGAATCACGCTGGCTGGCCGAAAGCAAGGCCACCCTGCATGAACTCGCCGCAGCGTTTCGACGTCTCCGCCGAGCGCATCCGCCAGCTGGAGAAGAACGCCATCGGCAAGCTGAAGAAGGTGATGGCGGCGTAAACGGCCTGCCTTGACGACCAAGCAAAACGGCCCGCAAGGGCCGTTTTTATAGGCATCAAAATTTCACCGCAAGATCAGCCGAGAACCCCCTTTATTCCGGGGGGCTTCAAAGAGGCGGTATGGGGACATTGGTTTACCACCGTGGTGCCGACAGGCGCGTTGGGTATCGAAAACCAGAATTCCCCATTCCAGCCTTCGCTCGATATGCAGCGGGTTTGACGCCCAATCCGCGGTGGACTGACCCTCAGCATGCAGCCAGCCCTTGTTCCACAGCCAACCGCACCTCGACGCGTTAAACCCTTCGCGCAATATCGTTATGCATTTGACGAAGAATTTCCAGGGCGACGTTTTCGGTACACGGTATGCCAGGTGTTCTAGTTCGGATAAGCCATGTGATTCCATTGCCAAAATTGGGATATTGTGACTGCAAAAGCAGTTTTGTCATGTCTCGATGTTCACGGTCACGGCTCCGGCAACGTCTGCTGCGGTGAAAAAATAAACTACTCCCGATTCACCTTTGCCGCCAAGTCTGCGCCGCTCAGAACAACTCCGGCAGGTAGTGATCCACCAGCAGGATGGCGAAGATGGCCATCAGATACCAGATGGAATAACCGAAGGTCTGCATCGCGATCTTCTCGTCCCTGCCCTGCATCAGACGTATCGCGTAATAAAGAAAACCCCCGCCCAGCAGCAGGGCTCCGGCCAGGTAAAAATAACCGCTCATGTGCATGGCGAACGGCAGCACGCTGACCGCCAGCAACAGCAGCGTGTAGAGGAGGATCTGCAATCGGGTGAACGGCACGCCGTGGGTCACCGGCAGCATCGGGATGTCCACCTTGGCGTATTCGTGGCGGCGGTGTATCGCCAGCGCCCAGAAATGCGGCGGCGTCCAGACGAAGACGATCAGGAACAGCAGCAGGGCATGCGGGTCCAGCGAGTCGGTCAGCGCGGTCCAGCCCAGGATCGGCGGAGCCGCTCCGGCGGCGCCGCCGATGACGATGTTCTGCGGCGTGGCGCGCTTGAGGAACAGGGTGTAAACGATGGCATAGCCGACCAGCGACAGGAAGGTGAGCAGCCGCCGTCAGCGGATTGACCAACGCTACGAGCATCACCATGGACAAGGCGCCCAGCAGCGCCGCGAACACCAGCGCATGGCCCGGCGTGATCTCCCCCTGTGGCAGAGGTCGTCGGCGGGTGCGCGCCATGCGGGCGTCTTCACGCGCATCCAGTACGTGGTTGATGGCCGCCGCCGAGGAAGCCGCCAGGCCGATGCCGAGATTGCCGAACAGGAGCACATCCAGCGGCACCATGCCGGGCGGTGAAGTGGCAAGGAACATGCCGACCATGGCGGTGAAAACAATCAGTGCAACGACCCTGAGCTTGCACAGGCCCAGATAGCTTTTCACGAGCCTCAGCGCGGACCCGTCCGGCGCCTCGCCCTGTGTTTTTTCATTGACCGAAACCGCCATGAACCGCCCCGTCAGCCGATATGCGAGTACTTCAGCAGTCTTTGCAGATCCTGGATCATGCCGCGCGGATCGGCGTCAGGCCGATAGTACATCATCAGGTTTCCCAGCGGATCGACCAGATACACGCGGTCGGCGCCCTGCATCGGGGTCCCATCGACGCTGAACAGGGGGGCGATCGCCGCAGCCTGCGCGCGCGACAGGAGCGCGACCGCCAGGTCCGGATAGTCCGCCAGGATCTCCGGTAAATCCGCTGCCGCCGTCTCGGCCACCAGGAACAGCCGCTGCACGCGCCGGATGTTCTCGCCCTGGGCCAGACGCACCTGGCGCAGGTTATACAGCGTATTGCGGCAAGCCTCCCCGCAGGCGTCGCCGCCGATATAAAGCAGCGTCCATTTACCGCCCAGGAAGTCCTGTCGGATGGGTGCGCCCGTGGCGTCGACCAGACCGGCTGGCAGACTCAACGGCCGGGGCGGTTCGATCAGCGTACCCTGGTTGGTCGTGCCGCTCGGACGCCAGCCATGTTCCGCGCTAAGA
Organism: uncultured Gammaproteobacteria bacterium; assembly: GCA_963773065.1. Classification (GTDB taxonomy): domain Bacteria; phylum Pseudomonadota; class Gammaproteobacteria; order UBA9214; family UBA9214; genus CAVQCA01. The sequence goes on along the minus strand of CAVYZN010000032.1, from coordinate 258,733 downwards.
TGCATCAGCCACGCTACTAACGGCGGCGTAAGGAACAGCAGGGCCAGCAGAACCAGTGCCTGCCGGGAACTGACGAAGCCCCGTTGCTGACGGCCCGCCTGCGCCACAACCATATAGGGATTGCCGCCGGATGGCTTCATGTGTGCTCGCTCTCGTGACCGCTCGGCCGGCTCGCAACCCGGTGCGTGTTGACGCCAACATAAATCAGCAGCAACACCGACGCGAGCGTATACCACTGCGCGGCATAGGCGCGATGCTTGTCCGGCGTGATGCCGTAAACCGGCTTCCAGTCACGGATAAAACCCTGGGGATCCTCCTTGTCCAGGAGCAGCACCAGCGGCAGCAGCGGATGACCCAGGCGTTGCTCGATCGGCCCGAGTTCAAGCTGCTCTACCACCCGCGGCCAGCCCGCGCCGGTCTCTTCCACCGCTTCCAGCCGGAACACCTTTTCCGGCGGCAGCCGGATCATCGCCCGCACGGTGACGGTATCCGCGGGGCCCGCCACTGCCGGCAGCTCCGTCCGGCTGCCGCCCAGTGGAACCCAGCCGCGATTGACCAGCACCCACGCCTCAGGCGATCCCGCGCCGTCGAGGCGCAGCGGGGTGAGGACGTGATAGCCGGCCGCGCCCTGGTAAATCTGGTTGTCCAGCAGCAGTTGGTGATCCAGGTCATAAACCCCCTGCGCCGTCACTTGCCGGTACTCCAACTCGGAACCGGCGGCGGAGGACGCCAGCAGGCTCCGCAGCGGCTGGGCGGGCTCTCTGATGCGTGCGGCATGGGCATCCACCAGACCCTGCTTCCAGGCCGCGCGCTCGAGCTGCCAGTGGCCCAGGCCAAGCAGGACCGGCAGGAGCAGCAGCGTGGCCAGGGTCGGCCACAACGAGGGACGGAAATCAAAGGGACCAAGGCGCATATTCAACCTGCTACTTTGCTATACTGCCGGCCATCAACTCCAGTGTCGTACCTTCACCATGTTCAGCAAAATCATCGTCGTCCTGTTTCTGTTCGCCATCATCGCCAGCCTTGGCAGTGGCTTGTTCTATCTGGTCAAGGACAAGGGTTCATCCAACCGAACCGTGCGGGCGCTCACGGTCCGCATCAGCCTGTCCGTCCTGCTGTTCGTGCTCCTGATGCTGGGCTACCTGACCGGTCTGCTGCAACCCCACGGGATTCATCCGGGTTAGTCGCGCATCCCTGCGCTTCGCGATGTACCGCATCCTGCAGGCAAAAACGAAAGGGGCGCCGCGATCGCGGCGCCCCCTGTTCATGAGTGCGTGCTGCCCGTCAGATCAGCCAGTAAACGAACACGAACAAGCCCAGCCAGACCACGTCGACGAAGTGCCAGTACCAGGCTACCGCTTCGAAGGCGAAGTGGTGATCCGGGGTGAAGTGTCCCTTGATGCTGCGCAGCAGGATCACCAGCAGCATGGTGGCGCCCAGCGTGACGTGCGCGCCGTGGAAACCGGTCAGCATGAAGAAGGTGGTGCCGTAGATGCCCGAGTGGAGGGTCAGGTTCATCTCGGTATAGGCGTGACCGTATTCATGTACCTGCAGCGACAGGAACAGCACGCCCAGCGCCACCGTGGCCGCCAGCCACAGGATCAGCGCGCCGCGCTGGCTCTTCTTCAACGCCCAGTGCGCCAGGGTGACGGTGACGCCGCTGGAGAGCAGGATCAGGGTGTTCATGGCCGGAATGCCCCAGGCCTCCATGGGCTCGAAACTTCCACCGACTTCACCCGGCCCATTGGTCGGCCACATCGCCTCAAACCCGGGCCAGAGCAGCTCAGGTGTCATGCCCTTGTTGCCGCCCCCGCCGAGCCAGGGCACGGCGTACATGCGGGCATAAAACAGCGCGCCGAAGAACGCCGCGAAGAACATGACTTCCGAGAAGATGAACCAGCCCATGCCCCAGCGGAAAGACATGTCGACCTGATCGTTGTATTTGCCGCCCTGGCTTTCCCGGATGACCGTGCCGAACCAGCCGAAGATCATGATCAGCAGGATCACCGCGCCGGCCATCATGACCACGGGGGAGCCGTGATGAAGAAAATGCGCGAACCCGCCCAAGGTGAGAAACAGACCCACTGAGCCCACGATCGGCCAGTAGCTTGGCTGCGGCAGGTAGTAACCCCCTTTGGATGCTGACATTGGTTATTCCCTCTCTCTATGCAAAATTAATTTGATTGGTTAATTCGTTATCACCGTTAAAGCCGTTTCTCCCGGGCCGTCCGCTGATCCTCATCATGCAACTCCTCGAGGACGCCGGCCTGCTGGTTGGTCCCGGCGGCGATGTTCCCGGCCTGATAGAAGGTATAGGACAAGGACAAGGTCTTGACCTCGGCGGGCAGATCCGGATCCACCACGAAACGCAGCGGCATATCCCGGCCTTCACGCGGCCCCAGCGTCTGCTGGGTGAAACAGAAACATTCCGTCTTGTTGAAATACCGCGCCGCCAGTCCCGGGGCGAGGCTCGGCACCGCCTGTCCGGTAATGGAATTGCCGGTCAGGTTCCTGGCGTAATACTTGACCTCGGTCACCGCGCCGGGATGCACCTTGACCTTCTTGACGGTAGGCCGGAATTCCCACGGCAGTTCGCTGTTGACCGTGGCCAGGAATTCCACCGTGACGGTGCGCTCGGCGTCCACCTTCTCGCTGAGAGCCTGCTCCAGTTCGATGCGCCCGGTCTTGCCATTGAGACCGGTCACCTGGCAGAACACGTCATACAGAGGCACCAGGGCAAACCCGAAGCCGAACATGGCCAGGACCACCACGGCCAGCCGGGTGACGACGCGTCGGTTGGCGCGCGAGCGCTGCGAGGCGTCCATCGTCAGTGACCGATCAGGAAGCTGGCGACGTAAAACGCGATCGCGATCGCAAACAGCGCAACCACGACCAGCACCTTGCGGGCCGTACCCGGTCGCGACTGTTCAGGTGTTTTTGTCATCATGGCATCCATCCATCCGGGTTGCGCGTCGCGCAACCCGGTTTAGTTAACGGCTACTTGACCTCGGGCGCCGTTTCAAACGTGTGATACGGCGCCGGCGAGGGGAGGGTCCATTCCAGGCCTTCCGCACCTTCCCAGACCTGGGCGGTGGCCTGCTGGCCGCCCCGGATGGTCTTGATGACGATGAACAGGAAGAAGAGCTGGGCCAGACCGAAGGCAAAGCCGCCGAGGCTGGAGACCATGTTCCAGTCGGCGAACTGCAGCGCGTAGTCCGGGATGCGGCGCGGCATGCCGGCCAGACCCAGGAAGTGCTGCGGGAAGAACAGCACGTTCACGGAAATCGCCGACCACCAGAAGTGGATCTTGCCGAGGCGCTCGTCGTACATGTGCCCGGTCCACTTGGGCAGCCAGTAGTACACGGCGGCGATGATCCCGAACAGCGCGCCGGTCACCAGCACGTAGTGGAAGTGGGCCACGATGAAATAGGTGTCCTGGTACTGCATATCGGCCGGGGCCACGCCCATCATCAGGCCGGTGAAACCGCCGATGGTGAACAGAAACACGAAAGCGATGGCCCACAGCATCGGCGTCTCGAAGGTCATGGAGCCGCGCCACATGGTGGCCGTCCAGTTGAACACCTTCACCGCCGTCGGCACCGCGATCATGACGGTGGCGTACATGAAGTACAGCTCGCCGGCGACCGGCATGCCGGTGGTGAACATGTGGTGGCCCCAAACGATGAAAGACAGGAAGGCGATGGAGGCCGTCGCATACACCATGGAGCTGTAGCCGAACAGCTTCTTGCGGGCGAAGGTCGGGATGATCTGCGAGATCACGCCGAAGGCCGGCAGGATCATGATGTAGACCTCGGGATGGCCGAAGAACCAGAACACGTGCTGGAACAGCACCGGGTCGCCGCCGCCGGCGGCGCTGAAGAAGCTGGTGCCGAAGTGGCGGTCGGTCAGCATCATGGTCACCGCGCCCGCCAGCACCGGCATCACGGCGATCAGCAGAAAGGCGGTGATGAACCAGGTCCAGACGAACAGCGGCATCTTCATCAGGGTCATGCCGGGGGCGCGCATGTTGAGCACCGTGGCGATGATGTTGATGGCGCCCATGATCGAGGAGAAGCCCAGCATGTGCACCGAGAAGATAAAGAAATCGGTGCTGTCCGGCGCGAAGGTCGTGGACAGCGGCGCGTAGAAGGTCCAGCCGAAGGCCGGGCCGCCGCCTTCCATGAACAGGGTGCTGAGCAGCAGAGTGCCGGCGAACGGCAGAATCCAGAAGCTCCAGTTGTTCATGCGCGGCAGCGCCATGTCGGGGGCGCCGATCATCATCGGGATCTGCCAGTTGGCGAGACCCACCATGCCCGGCATGATGGCGCCGAACACCATGATCAGGCCGTGCATGGTAGTCATGGTGTTGAAGAAATGCGGGTCGACGAGCTGCAGTCCAGGCTGGAACAGCTCGGCGCGGATCACCATCGCCATGGCGCCGCCGATCAGCAGCATGGTGAAGGAGAACCACAGGTAGAGGGTGCCGATGTCCTTGTGGTTGGTGGTGAACAGCCAGCGCTTCAGGCCGGTCGGATGATCGTGATGCGCAGTGTGCGCGGTTGCCGTACTCATATAGTCATACCTCCACTTGAATTCCTGAATTGCTTACTTGGCCGCCGCGATATCGGACGGCTGAACCACGTCACCGGTATGGTTGCCGAAGGAGTTGCGCTCGAAGGTGATGACCGAGGCGAGATCCACCGCATTGAGCTGTTCACCGAAGGCCTGCATCGCGGTACCGGTCTTGCCGTGCAGCACGATGTTCAGGTGGGCGGCCCGGTCGCCGGTGGCGATCTTGCTGCCCGCCAGCGCGGGGAACACGCCCGGGATACCCACACCACCGGCCTGGTGGCAGGCGGCGCAGATGGTGTCGTAGACCTTCTCGCCCTTCGCCATCAGTTCCTCCTTGGTCAGCGTCTGGGTGGAAGCGGCCGCGGCCGCGGCCGCGCCGGCCTTCTGGTCCTTGACCCAGGCCTGGTAATCCTCTTGCGTCTTGGCGACCAGCACGATCGGCATGAAGCCGTGGTCCTTGCCGCACAGCTCCGCGCACCTGCCACGGTAGATGCCCGGCTCCTTCAGTTCGGTCCAGGCATCGTTGATGAACCCGGGCACGGCATCCTGCTTCCAGCCAAGCGCCGGCACCCACCAGGAATGGATCACATCGTTGGAGGTGATCAGGAAGCGGATTTTCTTGTTGATCGGCACCACGATCGGGTTGTCCACCTCGACCAGGTAGTTTTCCCCCTTTTCGCCTGCTTGTTCTCGATCTGCTCGCGCGGGGTAGTCAGGGAGCTGAAGAAGCTGATGTCATCGTCGAGGTAATCGTATTTCCATTTCCACTGGTAGCCGGTGACCTTGATGGACATGTCGGAGTCGCGGGTGTCTTCCAGCGCCAGCAGCGTCTTGGTCGCCGGTATCGCCATGCCCACCAGGATCAGGAAGGGAATGGTGGTCCAGATGATTTCAACCGTGGTGCTTTCATGGAAGCTGGCCGGTTTGGCGCCCTTGGATTTGCGGTGATTGATGATGGAATAAATCAGAACGGCGAAAACGCCGACGCAGATTACGACACAGATTTTGAAGATCAGCATGTGCAGGTCATAGACCTTGTGGCTGATATCCGTGGCGCCGGGTGTGAGGTTCAGTTGCTCAAATCCTGCAAAGGTATTGCCTGCGCCGAGCAGGATGACTACCCCCCACAGGCCGCACAGGGCAAGTCGTAGCTTCTTGGCAAACATGCATCAATCTCCCTAACGATTTTGATTTTAAAAAACTATTGCTGACGCCACGCCGCTGCCAGCCGGTCCCGGATACCCCGTCTCAGCGCATCCGCCAGCACGACACGCTCGTCCTCGCTCAGAAACCCGCCGATCTCCACCCGACGCCCCTGATAGGCAATTATCAGACGGCTCGGATACCAGGCTAGGGGCGACCTCTCGAGCTGCACCCGGGCCCAGACACTCGGGCATTCCCAGCGTTCCTCAGCCTGCCGCCGTCCCTTCTCCACCTTGACGATGTCTGCGTCTATCGAGACGATTTCACGCCACTGGCTGCGCAAGAAGCACAGGTAGAACGCCGCTCCCAGCGCAATCAGCTCGAGACCGGCAAAGGGCAGTACCGGCCACAAGCCATGCAGGGCGAACGCCACGGAGATGCCCAGCAGGCACAAGGCGACCACCGCGTAAACCCTCAGCACGCCGCGCCAGGACAGGGACTGGTTCGGACGGATGATCCAGCGACAATCCGAACCTGCCGGACCACATACCAATTCAACCACGGATTTATCTAGTACCGGATGCGACCGGACCGCCCTGTAAACAGACCGGGCATCCTACTGCATGAACGGGAGGCTCGCAACTGCCGCGTGGCCACGGCGCCGGGCCGGACATCGGCCGGATATGCCAGTCAAAAGTGCCGGGATTTTAAATGAGAATTTCCGCGGACACAACGATCTGGTGCATCGGTCAGGGCAGCCATCCATCGAGTTCAAGACACGCGGCCACGGCCGCGGCGGAACACCCGGGCAGGACCGGAACACTGCCCAGCAGCGGCGCGGCAAGTCTGGATTTCAGAGTATCGATGATTTCGCCGGCCCGCTCGCAACCGGGCGGCGGCTGATTGGCAATCCAGCCGGCGAGGTCGAGCCCCGCGCTTTGGACGGCCGCTTGCGTCAGCAGGGCGTGATTCAGGCAGCCCAGGCGTATCCCCACCACCAGGATGATTCCCAGCCCCAGCTCCGCCGCCAGGTCGGCCACGGTATGCGTCTCGTTCAGCGGGACCAGCCAGCCCCCGATCCCCTCCACGCAGACCCGATCCGCCCGGGCCGCAAGCCGCTCGAAGCCCGTCTTGATAGTGGCAAGCTCGATCCGTATGCCCGCCTGCGCCGCGGCCAGATGCGGTGCAACGGCCGGCTCGAAGGCATAGGGATTGACCTCGTGGTACGCCAGCGGCAGGCTCGCCTGCCGTTGCAACAGCAGGGCATCGGCATGGCGCAATCCCCGCGCCGTGCGCACACAGCCCGAGGCCACCGGCTTCATGGCGGCGACCCGATGGCCCCGGTCCTGCAGCCGCCGCATCAGACCGAGCGTGACGACGGTCTTGCCCACGCCGGTGTCCGTCCCGGTGACGAAATAGCCGGCGGGGGGGCTAGCCATCGTAACCGCTTCGACCGGGAGCGCGCGGTCCGCTCAGCGCCACCTCGATCCCGCCGGTGGCGGCGTGCTTGTTGACCGGTGACCAGGCATGCCCGTAGACCACCTCGTAGCTGGCCGGCAGGAGCCCGTCGCGGCGGTGGGTTTCGTAGGCCTGCAGCACCCGTTGCAGACGCTGCCTGCCGGTCAGGCCGCGCGGCCGGCCGGCCGTGACATTGTGTGCGCCCAGGTGCTTGAGGTCCTGCATCAGGGTGCGGGCCTCGCGATAGGTCACGGTGATCCATTCCGCGTCCATGACCGGTTCCGCCCAGCGGGTGCGCACCAGGGCATCGCCGATGTCATGCATGTCGATGAAGCGTGTTGACATGGGTATAGCCGTCCACGGCCTGCCAGCTCGCGCGCAATTCCTTCAGGGTGTCGGGACCGAAGGTGGTGAACATCAGCAAGCCGCCCGGCGAGAGCACCCGGTGAAGTTCCGTGAACACGGGCTCGAGGTCCAGACACCACTGCAGCATCAGGTTGGAGAAGATGAAGTCGAAACTGTCGGCGGCGAAGGGCAGCCGTTCGGCGTCGCCGCAGACGCAGCCCGGGCGGCGGAACCAGCCGCCGCGGCGGCGCGTGTGGCGCAGCATGTTCAGCGCCAGATCCAGGGCGATGACGTCGGCCTTGCGGTAACGCCGCAGGAGCGCCCGGCTGAATTCGCCGGTCCCGGCGCCGAGGTCGAGGATACGTGCGGGCCGCAGTCGTATCAGGTCCAGGCGTTCGATCAGGCGCCGTCCGATCTCCCGTTGCAGCGCCGCCGCGTCATCGTAGGTTTGCGCCGCCCGCTCGAAGGCGAGCCGCGCCTGGCGCTTGTCCACCCGGAAGGCGGCGCCCTCATCCGGCATGGATCTCACCCGCCTGATGCGCCTGCATCGGCTGCAGAAAATCACTGATCACACCGGCCACCAATGCCGGGCGGGCCAGAAACGGCGCATGACCGGCGCCGGCGATTACCTCCACCCGGGCATCCGGCAGGAGGCGAGCCGCCTGCCGCGCCGCCGCCGCCGGCGCCAGGGTGTCGAGCGCGCCCATGAGAAACAGCACGGGGCAGGCAATAGCGGCTAACCGGTCGCGCAGGTCCGTGGTGCGCAGGATATCCAGGCCGGCGAGCAGGGCTGCCGGCGCCGGCGGCCCATGCTCCAGCAACCGGGCGCGCAGTTCCCGCAGCACGGCACCCGCGTCATCACTGCCGCGCACCTGCAGGGCGAGGAAGCGGTGCAGCGTGCGCAGGTAATCGTGCCGCAAGTCCGCGGCGAAGACCTCCAGCAGGGCGGGCGGCATGGCCGCCGGCCAGTCCGGCCGGCAGACGAAACTCGGCGTCGCGGCGATCAGCACCAGCCGCTCGATGCGCGCCGGCCGAGATGAGCGCCGCCCGGGCGGCGACCAGCCCGCCCAGCGACCAGCCGATCCAGGCCGCCCGTTCCGGCACGCTGTCCAGCACCGCCCGCGTCATGCCCGCCAGACCATCAGAGTCATGCCAGGCGCTGCGTCCATGGCCCGGCAGATCCACGCGGGTCACCCGGAACGACGGTTCCAGCAAAGGCGCCAGCGTGTCCCAGATACCGCCGTGCAGCCCCCAACCATGGATCAGCACCAGCTCGGGTCCGTCGCCGCGTGATTGCGTGTAAAGTGTCATCGATCAATCGAACAAGGACGTCTAAATCGATTCAAGAGCCAGTTCACTGCAGAGACGCACGACTGCATTTCCAAATCAATCCTGCAAAAACTCCGTCGTTTGCCGCGGAAGCAGTTTCTCAAGCGCACCCAGCAGGTAATCCACCTGCGCCGTGCTGTGCGCCGCCGAGAAGGTGATGCGCAGGCGCGCCGATCCCGGCGCGACCGTGGGCGGGCGGATTGCGCTAATCAGGATCCCGCGCTCGCGCAGGGCCGCGCTCAAGCGCAGGGCCGCGGCGGCCTCACCGACGATCAGCGGCTGGATCGGCGTGGGCGACCCGGCGAGCCCCAGTCCGAGCCGCAAAGACGCAAAGAACGCAGAGAAATTAGACTCTTTTGAAATCTGAGTGGCTAGACGTATTCTAAACGCACCTACTGATAATCGATAAGATCACGATGAACGAGAAACTTTTTGAAACAACCCTAAGCATTACCGAGACGTAACATGTAACATACGTTGACTTAGACGCGACAACAAAAACTCTAAACATAAACATCAACTTCACTACTAACAACCAATTCGATGTAACTAATGAGACTAACATCCATCCAATACACGATACAATAAACAAACGTTATCAACAACTCAATATCTACCAACACAAATACTACCTAAAAATACACATAACACACATAAAAATACCTAATAACGCAATACACCAAATCAAAACAAACTAAAACAAAAAACTCTCAAACTACACACTACTCTATAAAACACTAATACTAATATAAACACACGAAATACCATTAACAACAATAACACATCTCAACAACGAAAACTAACATCAAATAACAACAATTACAACGATATATCAATCTCACACTAAACAAAAACAACTTCTACAAAATCACACACCTAAACATCAACAAAAACTCACAAACACACAACCACAAATATATCAACCTAAACAACAACAACAAACAACACACATACTATACATCAACAAAAAACATAAAACCAAACATACAACAACTCAACAAAAATCTACAAACACATAATACCAACATAAATACCATCAACTCAATAAACATCAACATATCAACAACCTTCATCAAAAAATACAACAAAATCTTCCTAACCAAATCAACTTCAACAAAAAACATATAATCACACACAACTACAAAAACCTAAACAAACACACACATCTAACAAAAAAACACACCAACCTCAAAAAATACACTAAAAAATAATACACAATACAAAACTCTCAACACAACACCACACAAAAATCAACAACATACTCAACAAACTCAACACAAAACAAAACACCAAACAAATATAACATAAACAATACACAATACTCTATCACAAACAATAAACATAATCAACAACATACTCTAACAATAATATACAATATCAACACTACAAAATCAAACACATAAAAAAAATACCAAACTAATACACAAACATATCTAAAACATCATAACTTAAACACAACACATCAAACCAATAAAATCCTAAAAACAATAAACAAAATATACCAATACACCAAACACAAAACACACAATACATCAATACAACACATACATAAATAATAAACCTAATCAACAACAAACTCAACTTCTACAAACTCAACACACAATAACACAATAACACACTCAAAAAACAAAAAAACCAAAAATAAAAAAAAAAAAAAAAAAAAAAAAAAAAAAAAAAAAAAAATAAAATTTAACACACAACATTACCTACCACCCTAAATTATCCATACTAACAACACACAAACATAAAAAACACATTCAAAACCACAAACACATACCACATACTTCAACACTACAAACACTTATCCTAACAAAAAAAACATCACAAAATTCCCCACTTCAAATTACAAACATCACACACACAAATCCATAAATTAATACACATCACTAACCAAAAAATCCAACCATAATCAACACTCTCTACACCAAATACAATCCATCAACAAAAAATTCCCACAACTTCAAAACAACAATTACACCAAAACATACACCATTAACTAACCTCATCCACAATTCCAATACACCTTCTATAACTAACACAATTCATCAATCCCCACCATCACTTCAAATATAAAACAACAACTCAATACCCCAACACTCAACATAATATCCACCACAACTAAAACCAACAATACTATCTCAATCACCAAAATCAATCACAAACACACCAAATATTATCATCCTAACACATCTCACAACACAACACTCACACCAACACCCCCTTCAAAAATCACAACACAACATAAACAAACACAACCTCACCCACTACATCTTACCATACAACATCAAAACTATCTCCTACACAAACAACATATCCAACATAAACACATCTATCCACTACTCTTATTTACGTTTCAACACCTAATTTCTCGATCCAACAACAAAAACAACACCATATCCCAACACACCTACCCTATAATACACACCTACTATTCTAACAAAAACAAAATCAAACTCTAACACATAAAACATACATCTATCAACAAACACACCTCCTTAACATACCCCCTAATCAAATCTATCAATTACCTCACCACCCAAAACTTACCACATAAACCCAATTCTTCTATCAACCAAAAACAAATCAATATCATCAACACCAAACCCAACCTAACACACACACCAATACCAACATAACCCAACACTAACTATACAAAAAAATAAACCTATTAACCTTATAACTATATCATATTTATACTAAACCAAATCCTACTTCACACAACACAAAACCAACATATCATCTATAATCAATTCACCAATTCATTCAAAAACACCACTTACACCAATTACAACAAACACACAAACAAATCAACACCATACCTACTCTCACTCTATCAACTTATAATAAATATCCAATACACCTCACAACTAATAACCCCATAACACTAATAACCCAACCTTCCAAATTAAACATACAACCATCAAAAATTCAACAAACATCCTACATAGCGTAATAAAACAACCAACAAAAAAAAATCCATTCCAAACAACAAACAAACTTAAACACAACAACATAAAATATCCTAACAAACCCTTCAGTCACCACTTACTCTCTCTAAAAACAACACCAACAACAACACACACCTCCAAATCAATTTCATATCAAACTTTTTCTACATTTTTTAAATATTCGCGTAACCTAATACCCTCAACATCAACAAAACTACATATCTATACTTCAATATAAGGATTATAATCCTTATAATGTCTTTCTCTGCGTCCTTTGCGTCTTTGCGGTGAATAATTTTTTTCTGCAAGGCATTTCCAAATCAATCCTGCAAAATCTCTGTCGTTTGCAGCGGAAGCAGTTTCTCGAGCGCACCCAGCAGGTAATCCACCTGCGCCGTGCTGTGCGCCGCCGAGAAGGTGATGCGCAGGCGCGCCGATCCCGGCGGGACCGTGGGCGGGCGGATTGCGCTGATCAGTACCCCGCGCTCGCGCAGGGCCGCGCTCAAGCGCAGCGCCGCGGCGGCCTCCCCGACGATCAACGGCTGGATCGGCGTGGACGACCCGGTGAGCACCAGTCCGAGCTGCGCCGCACCGCGCCGGAAGCGTTGCACCAGCGCCTGCAGGTGATCGCGGCGCCAGTCTTCCTCCCGGACCAGCCGCAGGGCGGCGCGCGTGGCGGCGGCCACGGCCGGCGGGGGGGCCGTGGTGTAGATATAGGTCCGCGCCTCCTGGATCAGCGTTTCGATCAGCGCCTCGCCGCCGGCGACGAAGGCGCCGAAAGTCCCGAAGGCCTTGCCCAGGGTGCCGACGAGGATCGGCGCCTGCGCATGATCCAGGCCGCAATGCGCCAGCGTCCCCCTGCCCCCGGGACCGATCACGCCGAGGCCGTGCGCATCATCCACCAGCAACCAGGCCGCGTGGCGCGCCGCGGTCCGCGCCAGCGGCTCAAGCGGCGCCAGATCGCCGTCCATGCTGAACACGCCGTCGGTCGCCACCAATTGCTCGCCCGCCGGCGCACCCGCCAGGCGCCGCTCCAGGTCCTCGCAATCGCCGTGCCGGTAGCGGATCAGCCGGGCGCCGCTCAGGCGCGCGCCATCCAGCAGGGAGGCATGATTGGCATGGTCCTCGTACACCCGGTCGCCGTGCCCGACCAGCGCCGACACCACGCCGAGGTTGGCCATATAGCCGGTGGAAAACAGCAACGCCCGCGGGCGAGCGACGAAATCCGCCAGTTCCTCTTCCAGCGCGTGATGGGCGCGGCTGTGTCCGCTGATCAGGTGGGCCGCCCCGCTGCCGGCGCCGTATTCATCCAGCCCGCGGTGAAACGCCGCCACCACCTCGGGATGGTTCGCCAGCCCGAGGTAATCATTGCTGCAGAACGACAGGTACGACCTGCCCTCGATGCAGACCTCCACGCCCTGCGGCCCGTCGAGTACCTGCCGGCTGCGATAGAGGTTGTCCGCCCTGCGCGCCTGGAGATTTACCGAGAGGTCTTTCATCGAAAGGCGAGTTGGCCACGGAAGAACACGGAATAATCGCCAACACGGCTATGCCTTCCGTGTGCTTCCGTGGCTAGTTACCGGGATTAGGGCTTAAGTTAAGTGCCATTCCTGTAGGAGCGGGCTTGGCCGCAAACGCGGTGTATCATCATCAACAGAAATGTAGGGTGGGTTAGCGTTTTTTGCGTAACCCACCAAGCGTTGCGCAGCAACACAACGCGTTTTTTAATGTGGAACCGCCCAAGTAAAGTGTCATTCGGGTTCCCGCCCGTTTCAGGCCGGGTGCAGGCCGAGCTTCTCGAACAGCGCGTCATCGCGGGCCGTGTCCGGGTTGCCGGTGGTCAGCAGTTTCTCGCCGTAGAAAATCGAATTGGCGCCGGCCAGGAAACACAGCGCCTGCAGCTCATCCGTCATGCCGGTGCGCCCGGCGGACAGCCGTATCCGGGAGCGCGGCATCAGCAGGCGCGCCACGGCGATGGTGCGCACGAATTCCAGCGGTTCGATGCCGGGCTCGTTTTCCAGCGGCGTACCGGCGACCTTCACCAACTGGTTGAGCGGCACGCTGCCGGGATGTTCCGGCAGGTTCGCCAGTTCGCACAACAGCGACACGCGATCGGCGCGGCTTTCACCCAGCCCGAGGATGCCCCCGCAGCAGACGTTGATACCGGCGGTACGGACATGCTCGAGGGTATCCAGCCGGTCCTGATAGCGGCGCGTGGTGATGATTTCGCCATAGAACTCCGGCGAGGTGTCCAGATTATGGTTGTAGTAGTCCAGGCCGGCCTGCTTGAGCGCCCGCGCCTGTTCCGCATCCAGCATGCCCAGCGTCACGCAGGTCTCCAGCCCTTCGGCGCGCACCCGGCGCACCATCTCCAGCACCCGCTCGAAATTGCGGCCGCGCGGATTGCGCCAGGCCGCCCCCATGCAGAAGCGCGTGGCGCCGCTGTCCCGGGCGCGCCGCGCCGCCGTCACCACCGCCTCGACATCCAGCAGGGGTTCGGGTTCGAGCCCGGTGTCGTGGTGCACGCTTTGCGGACAGTAGCCGCAGTCTTCCGGACAGCCGCCGGTCTTGATGCTGAGCAGCGTGCTGATCTGTACGGCATTGGGATCGAAATGCCGCCGGTGGATCGTCTGGGCCTGGTACAGCAACTCATTGAAGGGCAGTTCGAAAAGTGACCGGACCTCGGCACGGGACCAGTCGTGGCGCACGCCGGGATCAGGATTTTCCGACAGACGCAGCGTTGGCTTGTTCATAAGATTGTTACTGGATGATGGAAACAGGGCTCAGGGACTATGGGGCCGTCAATTCCATCTGTCAACCGGAATGGAATCCAATGGTTTACAACTGGCCGGGGTGGCTGCAAGCCCTGCTGTTCCCGTCCCGCTGCCGGCTCTGCGGTACGGCGCCCGCCGCCGATCCCGGCCTGTGCCAGGCCTGCCTCGATGACCTGCCCTGGCACGAGACCGGCTGTCGGCAATGCGCCCTTCCCCTGCCGGCCGGGGTCGATACCCTGCTGTGCGGCGCCTGCCTGAAGCGACCGCCCGCCTTCGACGCGGCCACCGCCCTGCTGCACTACCTGCCGCCGGCCGATTACCTGATCCAGCGGCTGAAGTTCTCCGGCGAACTGGCCGTCGCGCCGTTGCTGGCCGACCTGCTGGCCGAAAAGATCGCCGCCCGGGCAACCCCGCTGCCCGGTCTCATCATCCCGGTTCCCCTGCACCGTACGCGATTGCGTGAGCGCGGTTTCAACCAGGCCATGGAACTGGCGCGGCACCTCGGCCGGCGGCTGTCCGTGCCGGTCGATCACCGCCTCTGCCGGCGCAACAGACACACCCAACCGCAGTCCCTGACGCCGCTGCGGCAACGCCGGCGCAACCTGCGCAACGCCTTCACCCTGGCCGGCGATCTGCCTGCCGCGCACGTGGCCATCGTCGACGACGTCATGACCACCGGCCACACGGCGGATGAACTCGCCCGCGTGCTGGGCCGCGCCGGGGCCGGGTATGTGGAGGTATGGGTCATCGCCCGTTCGGGGCACTGAGACGCCGGTGAATTTCCGGGTGCGCGGCGGATCTGTCCGTTTTCTCACCGCGAAGACGCCAAGGCGAAGCTATCGACCAGAAGAAACGACACCGGGAGTCCTGGGGATATGCAACATCAATCTGAAGGCAATCTGTCCTGCATTGTGCTCCGTTTGTTTTTTCAATTAAGCTCCTATATCAGAGATCATGCTTTTGATCTTTATTGGAACGATAGTGATATGGAGCCCATATTCGCCGTTTACAACGGAGCTTTTAGACTCCCCAATTGTAGTTATACCCTATGAAGACTCCGTTTAGACAGCAAACCTCGGAATACGATTGTGTACCTACGACATTCTTGAATGCCGTAAGTCGCCTCTTCGAGCGCCGCGAAATTCCTCCGTTGGTCATCCAGCGAATCTATCTGTATTGCCTCGACTCCCTTTCATCGCATCAGAATATGGGGCATGGGACGTCAGGCCTAGCTGTCCAGCTTCTTGGAAATTGGCTAAATGGATATCGCCATAAGAAGTTTCGGGTGAGTGCTGACTTCTGTTCTGGTGTTACGGTCCATTTTGGTCGAGGAAACAAGATCGCCCATTGCTTCAACAATGAGGGGGTTGCGTTACTTCGAGTGACACACCAAGGCGGGTATTGGCACTACATCCTGGGTTTAGAAGTCAAGGATGGGTGGGTTAACTGCTACGACCCATATCACCGGACGTCCAAATCCAGCAGAACCAATCAATATGAATTTCTACAGGAGGATGGTCTGCACAGCCCAAATCTCCGAGTAAAATGCACGTGGCTCGATACCTATTCGAATAGCGGTCAGTATCGGCTTGGCTCAAAGAATGAGAGGGAGTGTCTACTACTTGAACGAGTCTGAGTATAACCATTTCTTCCAGCCGACGCCTGGGACGCTGCGCGGCTTCTTCATACTTCAACGCGGGCGCGGCTGAAGAAAATCGTTATGCATCGGATGCTCTCTGAAGAAATACGTCGTCGCCGTTGTCGCTGTAATTACAGGAATCCTTGATTCCCTCAACTAGCCGGCCGGGTGGCGAACAGATAGTCCAGCAGCATGCCAACGAAGATCACCGCGCCGAACCAGTTGTTGTTCAGAAAGGCCCGGAAGCAGTTCTCGCGTTCGCGGTAGCGGATCAGAGCCCTGCTGGTAGAGCGAGAGCAGGGCGGCCATGACCAGGCTCCCGTAGTAGAACCAACCCAGCCCGGCCTGGCGCCCGATCATGGCCAGGCACACCAGCAGCATGACCTGCAGTACGCCGATGATCTGGCGATCGGCGTCGCCGAACAGGATCGCCGTCGACTTCACGCCGAGCACGATATCGTCATCCCGGTCCACCATGGCGTACATGGTGTCGTAAACGGTCGCCCACAACACCGTCGCGGTGAACATCAGCCAGGCGAGCGTCGGGACGGTATTGGTGACCGCGGCGAAGGCCATGGGTACCGACCAGCCGAAAGCGGCGCCGAGATACACCTGGGGCAGATGGGTCACCCGTTTCATGAAGGGATAGGTGCCCGCCAGCAGCACCGCCACGAAAGACAGCATGATGGTCAGGGAATTGAGCAACAGCACGAGCGCGAATGCGGCCAGGCACAAGGCGGTGAACAGCAGTTTCGCCTCCCTGGGACTGACCCGTCCCGCGGTCACGGGCCGGTTGCGCGTGCGCGACACGTGCCGGTCGATTTCCCGGTCGGCGAAGTCATTGATGACGCAGCCCGCCGAGCGCATCAGGATGACGCCCGCAATGAAAACCAGCACTATCCGCGGGGCCGGTTGTCCTGCACCGGCGATCAGCAGAGCCCAGAGCGCGGGCCAGAGCAGCAGGAAAATGCCGATCGGCCGGTTGAGCCGCATCAGCAGCGCATAATCCCGCAGGCGGCCGGCAAGCAATGCGATCATGGCTAACGGTGTACTACAACAACGCGCCTTCCACCGGCAGGCGATACGAAGCGTTGTTCATCAGCCCCTTCAGTACTCGAGCTGGCGGTTAGCCGCGGTGGGCTGGCGGACCCGCCTGCGGCGGGGAAGTCCGGCAGGAAGATTTCACTCACCAGCAGCGGTTTGTGGGCCAGCCGGAATACCGAACGCCGCCCCCAGATCTCGCCATGGGCCGGCTGCCGGCCGCGCACGGCATCCGCAAACAGCGTCTGGCCGGGACAGGATCCGCGCCAGTTCGACGACGCCGCGGCGCATGCCGCGATCGGCAAACAGCATGGCGCCGAGCGGCCGGAGTGCCGAGACGGTCCAGCCGGCGCAACCGGCCCCTTCAGGGACGACTCCGGTATCACGGTACGCGCATAGACCCGCGGCTGCTCATCGCACAGCAGCTCACCTGCCGAATGATCGCCGAGGCCGCCGCGGCGCATACCGAGCACCCGTGCCTCGTCCTGGCGCGGCCTGCCCCGGACCTGCGACAGGACCCTGACCTGGAATTGCCCCGCGCACAGCCCCTGCAGCCGCCGCGTCAGCGACGCCGGAGTCGAGCAGCCAGACGGCCAGCTCGGCCGGCATTCGCTGCGCCGGTAACGACCGGCGGGGTTGCCAGCGGGTTGCCGCGGGTGTCAAAACATCGGGATTGTTCAAGTTTGCCAGTCGCTCAAGGTTGATGCGGGCGGAAATTATCGCATGTTTTCACCCGGGGTTGCCGGCCGCCCGGCCCGAGCCGGTGGACCGTCGTGGCGCTTTCGCAGTCTGACTGAATAGCCACGGAAGCACACGGAAAAAAAGATTCTGAATGCGTTCATTCCGTGTGCTTCCGTGGCCATATTGGCATGGCTGCAAACCCAACCGCGGGTGTCATGAACAGTGTAATGTTCGGTAGTCAGACAGACGCCTACACCTCGCCGTAATGGACCGCATCGCCCAGCCAGCGGCGGATCAGCGGCGTGACGTTTTCCGGGCAGCAGGCCAGCAACTCCGCGGCCGTCTGCTCGACCGCGGAGAGCAGGGTTTCGTCGCGCAGCAGGTCGGCGATATGAAATTTCATCTCACCGGTCTGGCGCGTGCCGAGCACCTCGCCGGGGCCGCGCAGCACCATGTCGCGGCGCGCGATCTCGAAGCCGTCATTCGTTTCCCGCAGCGCCGCCAGGCGATCGCGCGCCGCGGCGGACAGGGGCGGTTGATACAGCAGCACGCAACTGCTTTGTTCCCGCCCGCGCCCCACCCGCCCGCGCAGCTGGTGCAACTGCGCCAGGCCGAGGCGTTCCGGATTTTCGATGATCATCAGGGTGGCATTCGGGACATCCACCCCGACCTCGATGACGGTCGTCGCCACCAGCAGGTCGCTGGCTCCGGCCTTGAATGCGGCCATGACGGCTTCCTTCTCCGCCGGCCTCAGACGCCCGTGCACGAGACCGATGCGCACGTCCGGCAGGACTGGTGGCCAGGAGCGCGGCGGTCTTTTCCGCGGCCTGGCATTGCAGCGCCTCGGATTCCTCGATCAGGGTGCACACCCAGTAGGCCTGCCGCCCCGCGTTGCAGGCGCCGCGCACCCGCTGCATGACCTCCTCGCGGCGTTCCTGGCTGATGGCCACCGTCTGCACCGGCAGGCGCCCAGGCGGCAGTTCATCGATCACCGAGGTGTCCAGGTCGGCGTAGACGGTCATGGCCAGGGTGCGCGGTATCGGCGTGGCCGTCATGACCAGTTGATGGGGACGCTGTTCCCCCGCGCGTCCCTTGTCGCGCAGCGCCAGGCGCTGATGCACGCCGAAGCGGTGCTGTTCGTCGATGATGACCAGTCCCAGGCGCGCGAACTCGACCTCCTGCTGGAACAGAGCGTGGGTGCCGACGGCCACCGCCGCCGCGCCCGTCCCGGATCGCCTGCAAGGCGAGCGACCGCTCCCGGCCCCGGCTTTTCCCGGCATGCCACACGACGTTGACCCCCAGTGGGGCCAGCCACTCGCTGAAACTGCGGTAATGCTGCTCCGCCAGCAGTTCGGTCGGCGCCATCATGGCCGCCTGGTATCCGGCCTGCACCGCGGTCAACGCGGCACAGGCCGCCACCACGGTCTTGCCGGAACCCACATCCCCCTGCACCAGACGCGCCATCGGGTGCGGCTTCGCCAGATCGGCGCGGATCTCGCGGTTCACCCGTTGCTGCGCACGCGGTGAGCGCAAACGGCAGCGAACGCACGAAGGCACTGCCACCAGGCCATCCCCGCCCGAGAGCACCGGCGCCGCCGTCTGTTGCCCGCGCAGCCGTAACCGGCGCAGGCTCAGGTGATGCGCCAGCAGCTCCTCGAAGGCAAGCCGCTGCTGGGCGGGGTGGCGGCCTTCGGCCAGCAGTTGCCAGCGCGGCATCGGGGGGCGGGCGGTGGACGTAGCGTAGCGCCTCCTGCAGCGAGGTCATCCGGCAGGGCGCGAGGAGTTTCTCGCGGCAGCCAGTCGGTGATCCGCACGGCGGCCTGCTCCATCCCCGCCCGTCCAGATAATCGCAGCGCCTGAGCGGTCAGCGCGCGCAGGGTGAGCTGGTGTACCCCTTCCGTGGCCGGGTAAACCGGCGTCAGGTGCTCCTCGACGGGGACGGGCCGTGGACGGATCGATCAGGCGGTATTCCGGATGGATCATTTCCGCCGTCAGCGGGCCGGCGCGCACCTCGCCGTAACAGCGGATGCCGGCGCCGCGGCTGCAAACCGGCCTGCTGCGCGGCGTTGAAATGGAAAAAGCGCAGGGTCAGGAAACCGGTGCCGTCGCCGATGCGCACCAGCAGGGAACGCCGGCGTCCGAAGTGCACCTCGGCCAGCTCGACCTCGCCCTGGCACCACCGCCTGGTCGCCGGGGCGCAGCGCGCCCATCGGGTACGACGCGCGTGCGGTCCTCGTAACGCAGCGGCAGGTGGAACAGCACGTCCTGCATGGTGCGCAGGCCGAGGCGCTCGAGGCGGCCGGCGACCCGCGGCCCCACTCCCTTGAGGACCGTGACCGGCAGGCGGTCCAGGTTGTCAGCTATCGCGAGCGAATCCATCCGCTTGCCGGTATTGGTAGGCATAACGTAAAAAAAAATTAACCGCAAAGGCGCAGAGAGCGCAAAGAAAATCTCTGGCAAAACCAACAATTATGAAACTCTGATTCACCTGCCATTGTGAGCAGAGCAAGAACCCGGTTACTCGCATTCTTGCTGCCTGATTGAAGCGATAACCAATCTCTCTGGCGGACAGTAGGACAGGCACTATGTTGAGATTGGTTGTATTTTGCGTTCTTCGCGCTTTGCGGTGAACTGTTTGTCAGCCCCCTCCACTGCCCAGCACCATGACGGCATCCATTTCCACCTGCGCGCCGCGGGGCAGCGAGGCCACGCCCACCGCGGCACGGGCCGGATAGGGCTCCTGGAAATACTCGGCCATGACCTGGTTCACCAGCGCGAAATGACCCAGATCGACCAGGTAGACGTTCAGCTTGACGACATCCGCCAGGCTGCCCCCGGCGGCGGCCGCCACGGCGGAGAGATTGTCGAACACGCGCCTGATCTGCGCCTCCATGCCGCCCGTCCACCAGTTCCATGGTCTGCGGCGCCAGCGGAATCTGTCCGGAGAGATAGACGCTGTCGCCGCAGCGCACGGCCTGTGAATAGGTGCCGATCGCCTGGGGCGCCAGGTCGGTCTGGATCGTCTTGCGTGTCATGCTCATGGTTTCCTTCGCATTATGAGTTGGGAACGTTCACGGTGAAGCCGCGGCGGCGGCTTCAGCCCCGCAGGCGGCTGATGCGCATCACGGAGGGGATATTGCGCACCCTCCGCATGATCCTCGCCAGATGCTGGCGGTTGTGCACCGAGATGGTAAACCACAGCGTATTGGTCAATCCGTCGCGCTCCTCCATGCCGACATTCTCGATGTTGGAATCCGCATTGCCGATCGCCGCCGCTACCGTGGCCAGCACGCCCCGCCGGTCGGCGACGAGCACGCCGATCTCGACCGGATACTCCTCTTCGATACCCGGCTCCCATTGCACGTCGATATAGTTCTCGGGCGGGTGGCGGTGCTCCCTCAGGTTGCGGCAGTTCGTCGTGTGGATCACCATGCCGCGGCCGGCCGTGATCAGTCCGACGACCGGATCACCCGGTATCGGCCGGCAACACTTGGCGAAGTGCATCACCATGCCTTCCGTGCCCTTGATCACCAGCGGCCGCATGGTCTTCTCGTCATTCTCCTTTCTCGGGCCGTCCTCACCGGCTGTTACCAGGGCGCGCGCGACCAGGACGGCAAGCCGGCGGCCCATGCCGACATCCATCAGCAGATCCTCGTAGCTGCCGATGCGATACTCCTTCAGCAGTGCGGCCAGCCGCTTCTCCGAAATGCCCTCCGCCGTGGCGCCGAAGACCGGCCAGCGCCCGCTCCAGCATGCGCCGTCCCAGGTCTATGGCTTCCTCGCGCTTCAGGCTCTTCTGGTAATGACGGATATTGGAGCGCGCCTTGGCCGACACCACGAAACTCGAGCCACGCCGGGCTGGGATGCGCCCCCTCGGCCGTCATCATCTCGACGGTCTGGCCGTTGCGCAACGCGGTGCGCAGCGGCACCAGTTGGCGGTCGACCTTGCCGGCGACGCAGGTATTGCCGACATCGGTATGCACCGCGTAGGCGAAATCGACCACCGTCGAGCCATGCGGCAGTTTCATGATCTGGCCCGCCGGCGTGAACACGTACACCGCATCCGGGAACAGGTCGATCTTGACGCTCTCGAGGAATTCGAGCGAATTGCCGGCATGTTTCTGCATCTCCAGCAGCTCGCGCAGCCACTCCCGCGCCCCGGCCTGCATCTGGTCGTGGTTCTGCTCGCCGGTCTTGTACAGCCAGTGCGCCGCGACGCCCGACTCCGCCACCTTGTCCATCTCCTCGGTGCGGATCTGGATCTCGATCGGGACACCGTAGGGACCGAACAGGATGGTGTGCAGCGACTGGTAGCCGTTCGCCTTGGGTATGGCGATGTAGTCCTTGAACTTGCCCGGCACCGGCTTGTAGAGGTTGTGCATGACGCCAAGCGCCCGGTAGCAGGTATCGACCGTGTCCACGATGATGCGGAAGGCATAGACGTCATAGACGTCGTCGAAGGAAAGCGCCTTGTTGCGGATCTTGCAGTACAGGCTGTAGAGGTGCTTCTCGCGGCTCAGGATGCGCCCGCTCAGCCCTTCCTGGTGCATGCGCCGCTTGATTGCGGTTTCGATCTTGCTGAGCACTTCCTTGCGATGGCCGCGGGCGACGCGCACCGCCTTCTCCAGCACCTTGTAACGCAGGGGATACAGGGCCGCGAAGCCGAGGTCCTCGAGCTCCACACGGATCGCATTGATGCCCAGCCGGTTGGCGATCGGGGCGTAGATCTCGAGCGTCTCGCGCGCGATGCGCCGGCGTTTCTCCGGGCGCATCACCCCCAGGGTGCGCATGTTGTGCAGGCGGTCCGCCAGCTTGACCAGGATGACGCGGATGTCGCGCACCATGGCGAGGATCATCTTGCGGAAATTCTCGGCATGGGCTTCCGCCTGGCTTTCGAATTCGATCTGGGTCAGCTTGCTGACGCCGTCGACCAGTTCGGCGACCTCGTTGCCGAACTCACGGGCGATCTGGTCCTTGGCGGTCTTGGTGTCCTCGATGACATCATGCAGGATGGCCGCGATGATGGATTTGTGATCGAGGCCCAGTTGGCCAGGATGCGCGCCGCGGCCACGGGATGATAGATGTAGGGTTCGCCGGACATGCGGTGCTGCCCTTCGTGGGCCTCGGCGCTGAACAGGTAGGCGCGATAGACTTCCTGCACCTGTTCCGGTTCCAGGTACGATTCCAGCATCTGGCACAGGTCGCTGATGAGAAATCGCGACCCGGGTTCAGCAACGGTTTCCTGTCTGGTAGCCATGGGGCGCTCGCCTGTGTCCGGCATACACTGTGGTTAGCCAGGGAGGCTGGTCGTGTCGTGCCCGGTAGCGCCCATCATAGGACAAGTATCCCCATGCTTGCACCAGCGGCGACCTTGCCGTGAAAACGGCGTGCTTTGAGTTGAGGATCGCGAAACGACGGCCGGGCGGCGCCGGACGCCGGGCACGAGACCTGCGCGGGCTGCTGTTACGGGCGGGAGTTTATTCAGCCAAGGCGACCCGGCCGGATACCGGGCCGGGAGGAAAGGATTCAGTCCGTCGCTCTCCCGCGGATTGTCGTCTTCCGGTCTCCGCGGCGGCGATCACCACCGGAGCCGCTGCTCCGCCCAAGGATATCCTCGTCCGCTTCCATTTCCGGCCTGACCTGTTCATCGAGTATGGAGGGACCTATCAGGCCGGCGGCGATCTCCCGCAGGGCGACGATCGTGGGCTTGTCGTTTTCCCAGTCGACGAAGGGCGTTACGCCATTCGCCAACTGGCGCGCCCGTTTGGTGGCAACCAGCACGAGCTGGAAACGGTTATCCACATTCTCCAGACAATCTTCTACTGTGACGCGTGCCATGAAATTCTCCGCATAACCGGCCAATAAACCCCGCAGGGCGCGAGAGTTTAACCGAATCACCCGGTTGATGCCAGCAGCGAGGCGAGCAGGGCGGCATGCCGCTGCTGCTGGCCGGCGAGACGCAGCCGCCGGCAGTGAATGATGGCAGCCAGTTCGTCATGCGCCTCCCGGAACACCTCATTGATGATGAGGTAGTCATACTCCCCGTAATGGGACATTTCATTCACGGCATCCCGCATGCGCCGGGCGATCACCGCATCATCGTCCTGCCCGCGGGCGCGCAGGCGTTCCTCCAGGGCTTCCCGGGACGGCGGCAGGATGAAGATGCCGACGCTCTCCGGCAGCGCCCGGCGCACCTGCCGGGCGCCCTGCCAGTCGATCTCGAGGATGACATCCCGGCCTTGCGCCAGTTGCGCCTCGACGCCCTGCCGCGCCGTGCCGTAGAAATGATCAAACACCCGCGCATGCTCGAGAAAGGCGCCGTCATCGATCATGCGCCGGAAGGTCTCCGCGGCGACGAAGTGGTAATCACTGCCGTCCACCTCGCCGGGGCGCGGGTTGCGCGTGGTATGCGAGACCGACAGGGCGAGGTCGCCGCCCGCGGATTCCAACAGGGCGCGCACCAGGCTGGTCTTGCCGGCCCCGGAGGGCGCCGAAACGATGTACAGCGTGCCCGCGCCATCCGGGCGGCCGACCGTTGCTGAATTTTCCGTCATGTGGCCGATCTCCCGGCGCCGGATGGAATCACGGCGGCTATTCCGCGTTCTGCACCTGCTCGCGCATCTGCTCGATCAGCACCTTGAGTTCGACGGAGATCCGCGTCGTTTCGGACGCGGCGGATTTTGAACCCAGCGTGTTGGCTTCGCGATTCAGCTCCTGCATCAGGAAATCCAGACGCCGCCCGACCGGCTCGTTGCGCTCCAGCACGCGGCGCACCTCATCGATGTGGCCGGCCAGCCGGTCCATTTCCTCGTCCACGTCCATTTTCTGCGCCAGAAACACCAGTTCCTGCTCCACCCGGCCCGGATCGGCCGGAGCCTGCAGTTCCGCCAGCCTCGCCAGGAGTTTCTCCCGGGTGGCGAGCCGGATGTCCGGCAGCAGGCGGCGCGCAGCCGCTACCAGTTCAGCCATCGCCGCACAGCGTTGCTGCAGCAGGTCCCGGATCTTTTCCCCTTCCCTTTCCCGGCTGGCGTTCAGTTCATCCAGCGTCTTATCGAGCAACGCCAGCGCACGCTCCTGCAACGGCCGGGTATCCGGCTTCATGCTCACGCACCACCCCCGGCCAGCGCAGAAGTTCGATGGGGCTCAGGGGCGCCGACTGTTCCAGCCGTTCGGCCACTTCCCGGCAGGCCGCCAGAACGCCGGAAAGATAGTCCCGGTCGACGGTAACCGCAGACTGGATCCCGGCCGCCGGCCGGTAACGGCAGGAACAGTCCACCTTGCCGCGCCCCAGACGTGAGCTGATGCGCTCGCGCACCGCGGACTCCGCCGCGCGCAATTCATCCGGCAGGCGGATGGCCAGCTCGAGATAACGGTGATTCACGGAGCGGATTTCCCAGGACAAGACTCCCAGGCCGGTGTCGGCCTCCTGCCTGGCGAAGGCCGTCATACTGCGTATCATGTCCCCCGATGCTCCTGTGATAGGGCAGCCTCATTGCCGGCATGCCATCGTGGCGAAACTGCGTTCTACCCCGGCGGGTCGCGGGCGGCAAGCTCCTGTTGCCGCTTTACCTGGAAGCTCGCCGGGTGAAGACGGAAAAGATTAGCCGTTTCGCGCACCGGCGGCAACGCCGGCAGTGGCGCACTGCCGCGGACGAAGATTGCTGTGGAACTTACGGCGGGTACTGACGGGCGCCTGCCTTGCCTGGCTCAAAGCCCGGCGCGGCAAGGCAGGCAGCTGGGCTAAAATACGCCAAGAGGACGGATGAAAGGTATACTTCGCCGGTTCGACCACCAGGGTTTGCCCGGCGTCACCCACGTTGCCGCCCAGGGCGCTGAATGGCAGCGTAATGACAAAGGCAACCACACCAACCGCGGTGCCGACCAGCATCAGCGGCCGCACCATCACGGTATCCGCCAGCATGGTCCCGGCGGTAGGGGCTTCCTGATAATCCGAATACATCGCCGCGCTGGTAGTGGACATAGTCAGACGCAAAGGCGGAATTGGATACGGCGAGCATAAAGGCAAGAAAATACGTCATCAGTTTCCTGTTCATTCTGCGCATAAAATCTAACCTCTCTCTGTTAGTGATCCCCGAAACCCGGGGATACGGGACCTTGTAGGGATGATAATAAAAACCACTCTTCTGGCCGCCACGCCGTTGAGCAAACTGCCCATGCCGCTATCATAGGCAATCAATTCATAATAATCCAGCGACATACAAAGACTTATTGGCGAATCTGTGAACGTGTCCCGGTATTGACGAGGGCCGTGCGCGGGAACGCGGCACGCGCCGCTACACGTCTTCGCTGCGGTTTCGTGGCAGCGGAGCGGTTGTCGTCCGGCGGCACACCCGCATTGTTATCGACGCCGACCGGCACCGGTTTAGCGGCGCGACCCGCGGGGCGCGTGCGGCCACTCGGTACGCGGAATTCTACCCCGACGATTTCCTGCGGCTTTCGAAGACGGCCACGCTGCGGGCACTCGCCGTGCATGCCAGTGCGGGCTGTGCAACCTGCATGGGCGGCTCCAGGATGTCCTGTGGCGAGTCACGCGCCGTATCCAGCGCGCGGTACCAGCGACGGCCGGAGATTTCCGGCAGGGGCATCTCCAGATCCGCAGTCCCCATGTTAAGGATGACGTGCAGATCCTCGTCCACGGGCTTCACCCGCCCCAGCGTAAAGGCCAGCACCTGCGCATCGTCGCGATCCCATAACGGCTTGTTCAGACTGATGCCATGCCAACTGATGTCCGGAAACCGGAAGCCGTCACGCTCCTGGCCGGTCAGGAAACGCCGGTGCATGAGGCAGGCGTGGCGCCGGCGAAAGGCGATCATCAGGCGCGTAAATCGCAGCATATCGTGATGCTTCTCCGGCAGATCCCAGTCGAACCAACTGATTTCATTGTTCTGGCACCAGGCATTGTTGTTGCCGCGCTGGGTGCGCAACACCTCGTCGCCGGCCAGCAGCATCGGTACGCCCTGGCTGAGCATCAGGATGGCCATGAAGTTCTTGGCCTGGCGACGCCGCAGGGCAAGAATATGCTCCTGTTCGGTCTCGCCTTCGGCGCCGCAATTCCAGCTCAGTTCGTGATCGCTGCCATCACGGTTATCCTCGCCATTGGCCTTGTTGTGCTTCCTGTCGTAGCTCACCAGGTCATGCAGCGTGAAGCCGTCGTGGCAGGTGATGAAATTGATGCTGTTCATCGGCGAGCGGTCCTGCGCCTGGTAGAGATCACTGTTGCCGCTGAGGCGCATGGCCACCTCGCTCACCAGGCCCTTGTCGCCGCGGACGTAGCGGCGCACGACATCGCGGTAGCGGCCGTTCCATTCCGCCCAGCGGAAACCGGGGAAACCACCCACCTGGTAGAGGCCCGCGGCATCCCAGGCCTCGGCGATGATGCGGGTGCCGGAAAGCGCCTCGGAGAACTCGATGCTCCACAGCACCGGCGCATGATATTGCGGCTGGCCGTCCTCGCCGCGGGAGAGCACGCTCGCCAGGTCGAAGCGGAAGCCGTCGACATGCATTTCCCTGACCCAGTATTCCAGGCACTCGATGATGAACCGCGCCACCAGCGGGTGGTTGCAGTTGAAGGTATTGCCGACGCCGGTGTAGTTGCGGTAAATGCACCGGTCAGCGGGGTCGAGATGATAGAAGGTGTCGTTGCCGATGCCCTTGAAATTTATCGTCGGGCCGCCGACCCCGCCCTCGGCGGTGTGGTTGAACACCACATCGAGTATGACGCCGATACCGGCCTCATGCAGGGCCTTGACCAGATCCCGGAATTCATTGCGGTGCGCGGCGGCATCGTCCGACGACGCAGTAATCCGGATGGGGGCTGAAGAAACTGTGCGTGCTGTAACCCCAGTAATTGCCCAGTCCCAGCGCCGCCGCGCCGGGCGGGACGTCCTGGCGGTCAAAGGCCATGATCGGCATGAGTTCCACATGCGTGATGCCCAGCGCCTTGATATAGGGGATTTTCTCGATCAGTCCGAGAAAGGTGCCCGGCTGCCGGACGCCGGAGCCCGGGTGCCGCGTGAAGCCGTTGACGTGCAATTCATAGATGACCGCCTTCTCCGGCTCATGGCAACCCAGCGGTTCATCCTCCTCCCAGTCATAGCCGCTCGGCGCCACCACGGCGCGCAGCGACATCTCCAGATTGTCGCCGGGTTCGGACGCGCGCTGGCGGTTCCAGAGCACATCGCTCACCGCCCGCGCCCAGGGATCCAGCAGCACCTTCTCCCGGTCAAAGCGCAGGCCCGAGCGGGCGGCATCATCCGGTCCGTCTAAGCGCCAGGCGTAGTGGGTACCGACCGGCAGGCCCTCGACCAGCACATGCCAGAAAAAAAAACTGCGGTGCCCGCGCGGTTCGAGCGGTATCACCTGGAAGGGCTGGAGGCTGCGGGCGCTCTCGAAGAGCAGCAATTCGACCTGGGTGGCATGCTGGCTGTAGATCGAGAAATTGACCCCGCCATCGACCGGCGTCGCCCCGGCCGGATAGCGCGAGCCGAACTGGATCTTGTAGGTGTTTTCCATATTCTCGTTCACCGCTGCGCCCGGAGCCGGTTGAACGGAACGACCCGGGCTTGGCCACCGCCTTCATACTAGCATCCCCGTTTGCGGAACAGGTACAGCCGTTACACCCCGGCATAAGCGGTACACGGCGCTTTACACATGCTACTGTTGCTTTTTGATGCGGATGGGCAAAGCCACAGGCCGTACCCATCAGCTTCTTGAAGCGCGCGGCCACATCCACGGCATTGCAGCGGGGCAGATGCCCCTGGCATGCTTGCACAGCCCCGGGCGCGCGGGTAGCCTATGCGGCGTGCCTTTGCGCCCTCAACCACTAACATCAATACTTAAAGGAGCCATGAAGATGACTGAAATAACCGAGGACATGATATTCGAGTGCTTCGCCGCCGCCCGCCAGGGTAATGATTTGAACGCAACGGCGGGATCCTTTGTCGATGTGGAAGAATACGAGAACCAGATCATGTATCCGGAATTCGCGCGCTGGGCGCAGCAGGCGGGATACCCCAGGCTGGCCACGCTGTTCCGCAAGGTCGCCGGCGAGGAGAAGCTGCACGCGGTGTGGCTGCGCAAACTCTACGAGCGCATGGGCACACCCGCGCGCGGCGAAGACACCCAGCGCGCCATAGACGCCCTGTCCACGATCCGCGCCAACTGCGACCAGTTGATCGGGATGAACCCGGATGGCGTGGTGGAGAAGGCCCTGCGGGTGGCGATCCGGGTCGAGGAACGCGAATACCGCGACATCTATCCGCGTTTCCGCGACCAGGCCGACGCGGCCGACAACCCCGCCGCCGCCGCCGTCTACCAGAAGGTCATCGATTCGGAACGCCAGCATGCCAACTGGTTCCGCGCCGCGATGGAGGAATACTTCGCGGGCTCACCCGCAGCGGCCATGGCCTGACAGGTTTTCGCTCGAGTCCTGCCACCCGCCGATGGGTGACACCCGGTTACGGTGGTGGCAGGCGCTCGATCCTCCCATCTATCTCATCTCGATCCTGCCCGGGGCGGCGGTGTGGCTGCTGACGGGTGTGCAGGGTCGCCGCCTTGCCGATGTCGCCGCCGCCACCCTGGCCGTCGTGTTATTGCAGCATGGCATCAATGTCCTCAACGACGTCAGCGACTGGCGTCTCGGGGCCGACCTCGAAAAGCGCAATTCCTGGGTGCGCTTGCATGGCGAGACCCTGCGCGGGGCGACCCTCCACGGGTTCGTGAGCCTGGTGCTTGGCGGCCTGCTGGGACTGGCGGTGCTGATCGAGGCGGGCAAGACCTGGATCGCGCTGGTGGCCGCGCCGCTTATCGTGCTCGGCTACCTCTACAATTCCGGCAGCCGCCCGCTGTCCTACACCCACCTGGGTGAATGGGTGACCGGGCTGTGCTATGGCCCGGGCGTGTTCGGTTGTCTGTGGCTGCTCGCCGCCAACCGCCCGGTCTCGGCCGGGGTCTACGGCAGCATCGCGTTTTTCGCGCTGTCGGTCGCGCTGCTGCTCTCGCACCAGCCGCCGCAGATTGCCACCGACCGGCAGGCGGGCAAGCTGTCCTTCGCGGTGCGTTTCGGTGCGCGGCGGACCTATCCCGGCGCAAAACTGCTGTTTCTGCTGTTTCTGCTGGCGTTCGGACTGGCGCTGTCTACCAGCGCCGCCAACACGGCCAGCCGCCTCACCTACGACATCGGCGCCGTCGGCGCCGGCCTGCTGCTGGTCTGGCTGCGGCCCGCGCCGCGCCGTCTCCTCCCCGCCGCCGCCGCCGTGATCCTGGGCGCGCTGCTGGCCGGGACGTGCGGCGGTTTTCATTGATGGTTATGACTAATGATAGTTATGACTCAGAAACCGCGCCGCGGACGCCAACCACCAGGCGTGGCAAAGGAATTGCTTCCCGGTATCCCCGGTATTGAACTGGCGTACCGACAACCCGCAGTTGCGTTGTGGTGTACAACCTTTTACCCTATGCAGCCCGTTAACACCGACCATCATCCATCGGGCGATTGACTTGAAGCCGTAATAAAACAACAACCATGATACGCATCAAACAGGGTCTCGATATCCCCATCGCGGGCACGCCGGAACAGAAGATTCATCCGGGCCCCGCGGTGCAGACCGTGGGCGTGCTGGGCCGGGACTACCACGCCTACAAGCGCCTGCCCACCCTGCTGGTAAGCGAGGGCGACCGGGTCAGGCTCGGCCAGCCGCTGGTGCGCGGCAAATACCTGACCACGGTGACCACCACCGCCCCCGGCAGCGGCGTCGTCGAATATATCGAACGCGGCGTGCAGCGTTTCCTGGAAACCATCGTGATCCGGTTGGATGGCGATGAGGAAGAAACCTTCAATGCCTACCGGCCGGATGAGCTCGCCGGCCTGAATGCGGCGCAGGTCAGGGAGAATCTGCTCGCTTCCGGCCTGTGGCTGGCATTCCGGACGCGGCCCTACAGCCTCGTGGCCGACCCGGATACGGAACCCCACGCCATCTTCGTCACCGCCATCGACACCAATCCGCTCGCGGCCGATCCCGCGGTCGTTATCGCCGCCGCCGCCGAGGACTTCGCGTACGGGCTGACGGTGCTCACCCGGCTGATCCCGGGCACGATCCATGTGTGCAAAGCGGCCGGGGCCGGCATTCACGACCCGCAGCCGCCCCCAACCTCCAGCGTCACGGAATTTTCCGGGCCCCACCCTGCCGGCCTCCCGGGAACCCATATCCATTTTCTGGCGCCGGTCGGCGCGCAGCGCATCGTGTGGCACCTCAATTACCAGGACGTGATCGCCATCGGCCGGCTGTTCACCACCGGGCGGCTGTCCCCCGAGCGCATCGTCGCGCTGTGCGGGCCGGCGGTGTTCAACCCCCGCCTCCTGCGCACGCGCCTCGGCGCGAACACCAACGACCTGGTCAGGGACGAATTGCGCCACGGGGAATCCCGGCTCATCTCCGGCTCGATCCTGTCCGGCCAACAAGCCGTCGGCAGGACGGCATACCTCGGCCGTTATCATCACCAGGTCTGCGTCCTGCGCGAGGGGCGCAAGCGCGAATTCTTCGGCTGGATGGCGCCCGGGTTCAATAAATATTCGGCCAGCAAGGTGTTCATTTCCAGCCTGTTCGGGAAACGGGATTTCCGGCTGACGACCACCCTGAACGGCAGTCCGCGGGCCATGGTGCCGACCGGCTCCTTCGAACGCCTCATGCCGCTCGATATTCTGCCGACCCAGTTGCTGCGCGCCCTGGTCGATCAAGGATACCGATGCCGCTCAGGCGCTCGGCTGCCTGGAGCTCGACGAGGAAGATCTGGCGCTGTGCACCTTCGTCGACACCGGCAAATATGACTACGGCGCGATCTTGCGCGACAACCTGCAACGCATCATGAAGGAAGGCTGATGGGAGCGTTCAGACGCTACATGGAACGCATCGAGCGGCTGTTCAGCCGCGGCGGTCCCCTGGAACGGTTCAGCGCCGTCTATGAAGTGGTCGACACGTTCATCTACACGCCGGCCAATGTCACCACGGGCGCGCCGCATGTGCGCGACGGAATCGATCTCAAACGGTTGATGATCTTCGTGGTGTTTGCCGCCACGCCGTGTTTCCTCATGGCCATGTACATGGTCGGCCACGAGGCCAACGCCGCATGGCCTCGCTCGGGCTGCAGTTCTACCGAAGGCTGGCGGGGCGGCGTGCTCGATCGGCTCGGCATCGGCTACGACCCGGCCAGCGTATGGGCCTGTCTATGGCACGGCGCGCTCTATGTGCTGCCGGTCTACCTCGTCACGCTGATCGCGGGCGGCTTCTGGGAAGTGCTGTTCGCCCTGGTGCGCAACCACGAAATCAACGAAGGTTTCTTCGTCACCTCGCTGCTCTACACGCTGACGCTGCCCGCCACCATTCCCTTGTGGCAGGTGGCGCTCGGCATCTCCTTCGGCGTGGTGATCGGCAAGGAGGTGTTCGGCGGCACCGGCAAGAATTTCCTCAACCCGGCGCTGGTGGGACGGGCGTTCCTGTTTTTCGCCTACCCCTCGTACCTCTCGGGCAATGCCGTATGGGTGCCGGTCGACGGCTACAGCGGCGCCACGGCCCTGTACCTGGCCAAGGAGGGCGGCCTTGACCGCCATCACCAACGCCGGCATCACCTGGACCGACGCCTTCCTGGGCTTCATCCAAGGCTCCATGGGCGAGACCTCGACGCTCGCCTGCCTCTTCGGCGCCGCGTTTTTGATCGTCACCCGGGTGGCCTCCTGGCGCATCATGGCCGGAGTGATGCTCGGCATGATCGGGACCAGCATGCTGTTCAATGTCCTCGGCAGTCAGACCAACCCGATGTTCGCCATGCCGTGGTACTGGCACCTGGTGCTGGGAGGCTATGCCTTCGGCATGGTGTTCATGGCCACGGACCCGGTGTCCGCGGCGATGACCGATGTCGGACGCTGGATCTACGGCGCCCTGATTGGCTTCATGGTCACCCTGATCCGGGTGCTCAATCCGGGATTTCCGGAAGGGATGATGCTGGCGATCCTGTTTGGCAACGTGTTCGCCCCGCTGATCGACTGGTTCGTCATACAGGCCAATATCCGCAGAAGGAAGCTCCGCCATGTCAACTGACGCCGCGCCGGCGGGGATGGCCCGCGGCCTGTGGGTCTTCTCCCGTCCCAACAACGATCCGGCCAAGATCCTCGCCGTGGGCATTACCCTGTGCCTGATCTGTTCGGTGCTGGTGGCCGGCGCCGCCGTGCTGCTCAAGCCGCAGCAGGATCGCAACCAGGCACTCGCCATCAGGAAAGAGATCGTCGGCGTAGCCGGTTTTCAGGCGGACAGCGCGCAGCAGGTGGAGCAACTCTTCCAGCAGCACATCGAGACCCGCATCCTGGATCTCGACTCCGGCAACTATGCCGAGGACATCGACCCGGCCACCTACGACTCACACGCTGCGGCCCGCAATCCAGCCACCAGCAGCGCGCTGACGTCAGACCAGGACCCGGCCAAGATCAAGCGGCGACCCAACTACGCGCCGGTGTATCTGGTGCGGGATGGCGAGCGCATCAAAACCATCATCCTGCCGGTCTACGGTTATGGTCTGTGGTCGACCCTATACGGCTTCCTCGCGCTCGCCGGTGACGGCAAGACCATCACCGGGCTGACTTTCTACGAACACGGGGAAACGCCGGGCCTGGGCGATTTCATCAAGAGCCCCGCCTGGCAGGCCCGGTTTCACGGCAAACTGGCGTTCGATGAGCACGGCAAGCTGCGCCTCAGCGTCATCAAGGGCAGAGTCGATCCCGCCTCGCCCGAGGCCGGCTACCAGGTCGACGGCGTCGCCGGCGCCACCCTGACCAGCCGGGGGGTTAACAATCTGCTGCGCTACTGGCTCGGCGATCAGGGTTTCGGTCCCTACCTCAAGCGGCTGCAAGCGGACGGAGACAAGACATGAACCAGGAAGACAAGCGAATATTGTTCGAACCCGTGGTGGACAACAACCCCATCACCCTCCAGGTCCTCGGCATCTGTTCCGCCCTGGCGGTGACCGCCAAGCTGGCGCCATCGCTGATCATGAGTCTCGGGCTCACCGTGGTGCTGGTCTGCTCCAGCTCGGCCATCAGCCTGATCCGCAACCATATCCCCACCAATATCCGCATCATTGTGCAGCTCACCGTCATCGCCTCGCTGGTGATCGTGGTGGATGAGGTGCTGCGTGCCTATGCCTACGAGATCAGCAAGCAGCTCTCCGTGTTCGTGGGCCTGATCATCACCAACTGCATCGTGCTCGGCCGCACC
Organism: uncultured Gammaproteobacteria bacterium; assembly: GCA_963773065.1. Classification (GTDB taxonomy): domain Bacteria; phylum Pseudomonadota; class Gammaproteobacteria; order UBA9214; family UBA9214; genus CAVQCA01. Next base: position 224,523 of record CAVYZN010000032.1, on the reverse strand, counting down.
GAGGCATTTGCCCTGCAGAACCCGGTAGCGCCCCAGCGCGCTCGACGCCCTGGGCCATGGCATGGGTTACAGCTCCATCCTGATCCTGGTCGCCTCGTTGCGGGAACTGCTCGGCTCGGGAACGCTGCTTGGCCATGCGGTCCTGCCGCTCGCCCGGGATGGCGGCTGGTATGAACCCAATGGCCTGATGCTGCTGGCGCCGAGCGCCTTCTTCATCATCGGCCTGCTGATCTGGGCGGTGCGCACCTGGAAACCGGCGCAGGTCGAGAAGCCCGCGTACCGCATCCACGTGGTGCACCGCACCGAGACCCTCTGAGCAACCAGGAGTCAGGATCATGGAAGCCCATCTCAGCCTTTTCGTCCGCTCGATCTTCGTCGAGAACCTCGCGCTGTCCTTCTTCCTGGGCATGTGCACCTACCTGGCCATCTCCAAGCGCATCGAGACGGCCATCGGCCTGGGCGTGGCGGTGACCGTGGTGCAGGTCATCACAGTACCGGCCAACAACCTGATCTTCCAGTACCTGCTCAAGGACGGCGCCCTGGCCTGGGCCGGTCTGCCGGATGTCGATCTCAGCTTCCTCGGGCTGATCAGTTACATCGGCGTGATCGCGGCCATCGTGCAGATCCTGGAGATGCTGCTCGACCGGTATTTTCCCCCGCTCTACAACGCCCTCGGCATCTTCCTGCCGCTGATCAGCGTCAACTGCGCGATTCTCGCCGGTTCCTTGTTCATGGTGGAGCGCTCCTACACCTTCAGCGAGAGCGTCGTCTATGGCGTCGGCAGCGGCCTGGGCTGGGCCCTCGCCCTGGTGGGCCTGGCCGGCATCCGGGAGAAACTCAAATACAGCGACGTCCCCGAAGGGCTGCAGGGACTGGGGATCACCTTCATCGCGGGAGGTCTCATGTCCCTCACCTTCATGTCCTTCTCGGGCATCCAGCTCTGACACGCATGGAATCGCAAACATGCTAGAGATCGGCCTGGGTGTCGCCCTGTTCACCGCCATCGTGCTGCTGCTGGTGGGCGTCATCCTGCTGGCGCGCGCCCAGTTGGTCACCACGGGCAACGTCACCCTCACCCTGAACGGTGAAAAGAACATGCCCGTGCCGGTCGGCCTGAAACTGCTCAACGCCCTGGCCGACGCCAGAGTGTTCGTACCCTCGGCCTGCGGCGGGGGCGGCACCTGCGGTCAGTGCCGCGTCAAGATCCACGCGGGAGGCGGCGATATCCTGGCCACCGAGGCCACGCATATCAACAAACGCGAGGCCGCCGCGGGCGAACGGCTGGCCTGCCAGGTGGTGGTGAAGCAGGATATGCAGATCGAGGTGCCGCCCGAGGTATTCGGCGTCAAGAAGCTCGAATGCCGCGTGCGCTCCAATGACAACGTCTCCACCTTCATCAAGGAGCTGGTGCTGGAACTGCCGCAAGACGCGCAACTGGATTTCCGCGCCGGCGGCTATATCCAGATCGAATGCCCACCGCACACCGTCAAATACACGGACTTCGATATCCCGGAGAAATTCCGCGCGGACTGGGACCGCCACAACCTGTGGCGCTTCGTCTCGGCAGACCCGGCAGACGGTGACGCGCGCCTATTCCATGGCGAACTATCCGGGCGAGAAGGGCATTGTCATGCTCAATGTGCGCATCGCCACCGCCGCCGCCGAGCATCCCGGATGCCCCTCCCGGCATCATGTCCTCGTTCATCTTCGGCCTCAAAGCGGGCGACCAGGTCACCATCTCCGGCCCCTTCGGGGAATTTTTCGCCCGCGAGACCGAAGCCGAGATGGTCTTTGTCGGCGGGGGCGCGGGCATGGCGCCGATGCGCGCCCATATCTTCGACCAGCTCAAGCGGCTTGACACCCAGCGCAAGATGTCCTTCTGGTACGGGGCGCGCAGCCGGCGGGAGATCTTCTACCAGGAGGATTTCAACCGGCTGCAGCGGGAACATCCCAATTTCGAATGGCATGTCGGACTGTCGGACCCGCAGCCGGATGACCACTGGGACGGTTACCGGGGCTTCATCCACGAGGTCCTGCTGATGCACTACCTGAGCTACCACCCGGCGCCGGAGGACTGCGAGTACTATCTGTGCGGACCGCCCATGATGAACACCGCCGTCATCCAGGATGCTCGTGGACCTCGGCGTCGAGCGCGACAACATCCTGCTAGACGATTTCGGCGCGTAAGCTGATGTCCGCCCGTGTCGACCATCGGCTGCGCCATGCCCTCGCCATCGCCTCGCTGAGCCTGTGGCTCGCGGCCTGCGGCGATCATTCGGCGCAAGCCCGGCTGAAGGAATTCACCGGCGACACCCAGGGCACGACCTACCACATCAAGGTCGTCGACCTGCCGGCGGCGCTTGCACGGCGGAGACGGCCAGGACCGCCATCGAAGCGGAACTCGACGACATCACCCGGCACTTTTCGACGTACGAGCCCGATTCCGAATTATCACTCTTTAACCAGAGCCGCGACACCGGCTGGATCCCGGCCTCCGCGGGCCTGGTGCGGGTGCTCACCGAAGCGCGGCAGGTCAGCGAACTCAGCCATGGCGCGCTACGATGTCACCGTCGGACCGCTGGTCAACCTGTGGGGATTCGGACCGGAGGATACCGGTGACCGGATTCCATGCACAGCAGGAGATCGCGGCAGCGCAGGCGCGCATCGGCTACGCCCACCTCGACATCCGTCCCTCGCCGCCGGCGATCCGCAAGGATATCCCCGACATGTATGTCGATCTGAATTCCATTGCGCAGGGCTATACCGTGGACCGGGTCGCGGAACGGCTCGAAACCCTCGGCATCGCCAACTATCTGGTCGAGATCGGCGGGGAACTGCGCGGCAAGGGCCTCAATCAACTCGGCGGCCACTGGCGCATCGGCATCGAACGCCCCACGCCCGGGGAGCGCTCCGTTTACACCATCATCCGCATCGCCGATGTCGGGGTATCGACCTCGGGCGATTATCATGACTATTTCGAACGCGACGGGCAGCGCTATTCGCATATCATCGACCCGCATACGGGCCGCCCCGTTACGCACCGGCTGGCCTCCGTGACGGTGGTGAGCGAGAACACGATGCGCGCCGACGCCCTGTGCACGGCCCTGATGGTTCTCGGTCCCGAAGACGGCTATCACCTTGCCGAACAGGAGGGGCTTGCCGCCTACTTCATCATCAAGACCGAGGCCGGTTTCACCGACCGGGAAACCCCGGCCTTCGACCAGCATCGCCTCGAAAGACAGCGGCTGAACATGGCCGAGATCCTGTTCAGCATCGTGATCTTCGCCCTGGCCGCCGTCGCGCTGGGCATCGGGGTGCTGCGCGGCCGCCGGGCGATCCAGGGCAGTTGCGGCGGCCTGAACCGCATCCCCGGCATAGCATCCGATTGCGGCGGCACCTGCCGCCGACCCTGCAAAAAACGCCGCGCCGGCACCCCGCCCGCGGCCGCCAAGTGACAGCGAGAAGAAGCCCATGCCCGAGGCAAACACCGTAAAGTCCTATATGTCGACCCACGTGGTCACCCTGCATCCCGATATGGACGTGGTGGAGGCCGTGCAGATCCTGACGGATCGTGGCATACCCGGGGCGCCCGTCATCGACGACCTGGGAAACGTCGTGGGGCTGCTCGCCGAGAAGGACTGCCTCGAGGCGGTCCTCAAGGCCGCCTACTACGAGGAATGGGGTGGGCGCGTCTCGGAATACATGCAGACGCGCGTGCGGACCATCGACGCCGGCATGAGCATCATCGACGCGGCCCGGCTGTTCGTCGATACCTCGCTGCGCGGGTTTCCCGTCATGGACAACCAGCGCATCGTCGGACAGCTCAACCGCTCCGATCTGCTCAAGGCGCTGATCCGCTTAAGCCGCGACAGCGCCGGAAAACCCGCGCGCAGTTGACGGACCAGGCGCCCGCTGCCGCCAACGTCACAGGAGAGTGAATCATGAGAAATATCGTCGTACTGGGAGCCGGTACGGGTGGCTGCATCGTGGCCAACATGCTGAGCCACAAGCTCAACCAGAAGGAGTGGAAGATCACGGTGATCGACAAGGCCGCCGAGCACCACTACCAGCCCGGTAACCTGTTCATCCCGTTCAAGCTCTACGGCTATGAAACCCGGGAACAAATCGCGCGCGACATCACCGACCCGCTGCCCAAGAGCGCCGATTTCATCAAGGCCGAGGTCAAGCTCATCGATCACAAGAACAAGAAAGTCGTCTCGACCCGGGGCAGCCATGACTATGACTACCTGGTCGTCGCGCTCGGCTGCCAGGCGGTGGTCGATGAGGTCGAGGGACTGCCCGAGACCTATGGCAAAAACGGCGTGCACAGCTTCTACCATCTGGATGCGGCGCTGGCGATGCAGCCGGATATGGAGAAGATGGAATCCGGCAAACTGGTCATCGACATCGCGGACATGCCGATCAAGTGCCCGGTGGCGCCGATCGAGTTCGCGTTTCTCGCCGACTATTACTTCGCCCTCAAGGGGGTGCGCGACAAGATCGATATCTCCCTGGTCACGCCCTACTCCGGCGCCTTCACCAAACCCAACGCCAACCGGGTGCTGACCAAGATCGCCTGGGATAAACACATCCATATCGTGCCCAACTTCGCCCTGGAGCGCGTCGACGGGGAGAACCACAGCATCCATTCCTATGAGGGCACCACGGTGGAATACGACCTGCTGTGCATCATTCCGCCCAATCTGGGACCCCGGGTCATCGACGACTCGGGACTCGGCGATGGGACCGGCTACGCGCTGACCGACCCCAAGACGCTCAAGCACCGCAAGGCCGACTTCATCTACCTGCTGGGCGACAACACCAATGTCTCCACCTCCAAGGCCGGTTCCGTGGCCCACTTCGAGGCGGAAACCGTGGTGGAAAACATACTTGCTGGAGATCGAAGGCAAGAAGCCGCGGCCGAGCTTCGACGGGCACTCCAACTGCTACATCGAGTCCGGCTATCACAAGGCCCTGCTGATCGACTTCAACTACGACATGGAACCGCTGGAAGGCAAGTTCCCCATGCCGGTGGTCGGGCCGTTCGATCTGCTGAAGGAAACCTACATGAACCACATGGGCAAGATCATGTTCGACTGGATCTACTGGAACATGCTCCTGCCCGGCTACCTGCCGATGGTGCCGATGCTGCCCTCGCAGATGAATTTCGTCGGCAAGGACATGAGCACGCATCCCAAGATCCGGCAATCCCAGGCGGTGAAGGTGGGCGAGATCATGACGCGTGACGTGATCACCGTGCACGAGGGCACCTCGCTCGATATGGCCGCCGAGATCATGGCGCAACAGGGCATCAGCAGCCTGCCGGTGATCGATGCCAACAAGAAACTCGTCGGCATACTGAGCGAGGCCGACTTCCTCGCCTCACTGCGTATCGATGAAGGATCGGGCGTCATGAACATGTTCACCACCATCATCCGCCGCCGGCCGTCCGTCCAAGACCCACGGCACGACGGTGGACAGCCTGATGACCCGCAAGCCCATCACCGTCAAGGAAGAGGACACCCTGCAAACCGCCATCCACCTGATGGACAGGAACCGGATCAAGCGGCTGATCATCACCAATACCGACAATGAGGTCATCGGCGTCGTTTCCCGGCCGGACCTGATCCGGCTGTTCACCGGCAAACACAAGTAGGGGATGCGGGACAGACCTCGGTTTTTCGCGCGCTTAATCCCTAACCCGGTAAATAGCCACGGATACACACGGAAGACACTGAAATTATCAGTATGTAGTCCGTGTTTTTCCGTGTGCTTCCGTGGCCAATGGTACGGTTGTGTAAACGATATCCTTTAGGTAAGTGCCATTCGAGTAATCGGATCATTCCTGCCGCCTTACCAGGCGCCCCGTTGCAGCGGGGAAGGTCATTTGCCTGGCATCGCCAGCGTCTGCTGCGTCGCATAGCCGGCGATGTAATGTATGACCTTGGGGCGCTCGCCCGCCGCGTGCAACGCCAGGATGCGTTCCTGGACATCGCGATCGGCAACCGTTACCCGGCCATGTTGGCGCAGGTGCTCGGCCCAGGATTCGGTGACGAAATGTTCGACGAAACGGTCGGGCTGCTCCATATCGCGAAAGACCTGCCAGTACACCGCGCCGTCGCGCAACCGTACGCGCCGCAGTGAGCGCATCGCCTTGAGAAAGCGTCCGACATTTTCGGATCGTATTCGATACTCCACGGTGACCAGCACCGGCCCGGCGTCGAGTTCCGGCTCACCCGCCGGCATCGGCATGGGCCAGTGGGCGGAGGGCGTGAGGTCCACCGCGTCGTGACCGCCGATGCGCAGCCGGTAGCTGCCGACGATCCCGGCCACCAGGCATACCGCCGCGGCGGCAAGAGCCCACGGGATGCCGAGCCATTCGGCGATCTGGCCCCAGCCCACCGAGCCGGCGGTCATGCCTCCCATCAGCACCACCCAGTACATGGCGAGGCCCCGCGCCCGCACCCAGGGCGGGAGCGCCATCTGCGCCGCCACCTGCAGGGACGACAGTATCGCCACCCAACTCGCGCCCACCATCAGCATGGCCACGCCCGCGATCCAGGCGTTCGGAGCGGCCGCCAGCAGGCCGCTAGCCAGGGCGTATACGATGGTGGCGTAGGCCACCAGGCGATCCCGGGAAACGCGGGCGTGGACGCGTGGCATGAGCAGCGCGCCGGCCACCGCGCCGATGCCGATGCAGCCGAGGAGCACGCCGTAGAGACTCGCCCCACCCTGCAGTTCCTGGCTGACCAGGACCGGCAGCAGCGCCCATACCGCGCTGGCGAACGGGAAAAAGATGAGCGCCCGCAGCAGCACCCGTTGCAGGAGCGGCGCATGCCGGGCGTAGCGGAACCCGCTCTTCAATCCCCCGAACAGCCGCTCCGCGGGCATCCCCACGACGGTCGGCAAACGCTTCCAGCGCAGCAGCGCGACGATGACCGCCAGGAACGAAAGCGTGTTGAGCAGGAACACCATGGCGGTGCCGGCCACGGCGACGATCACTCCGGCGAGAGCCGGTCCCACCGCGCGCGATAGGTTGATGGATAGCGAGATCAGGGCAATCGCCGGCTGCAGCTCCGTGCGGGGCACCCACTCCTGCACCGATGCCGACCACGCAGGCGTCATGGCCGCCGCACCGCAACCGATGAGAAAGGTCATGACGAGCAGCCACCACGGCGTGGTGAGGCCCGCGAAGGTGCTGGCGGCAAGCAAGCCGGCGAACACCAGCATCCACACCTGCGCCACGATCAGTTGCTGGCGACGATCGATGATGTCGGCGAGCGCACCGGCCGGCAGCGCCAGAAGGAACATGGGCAGCGACTGGGCCGCCTGCACCAGTGCCACCTGGACGGGCGAATGGGTCAGCTCGGTCATGAGCCAGCCGGCGCCCATGGTCTGCATCCAACTGCCGATGTTGGAGACCAGGGCGGCGATCCACAGGCTGCGAAATACCGGGCGGCGCAGCGGCTCCCAGGCAGAGGTCGGTGCGGCGTTGCTATGCATTGGCGATCCCTCCGGGTATTAATGGGTAGAGGCATTCCGATGCCATCCACCCTCCATCCGGGAGCGATCGCCCGGCTGTGGCACCGCCGCGAATTGCGCCCGGGAACCGGGCGGTTCGATTCGCACTATACCCAGACCCGTGTCTGCTCGCAGCATAAGAGCGCGCCGCTGGTGATGGCGTTCATAACCCCATATCAACGTACGCTTTAATCCTGGCGTGACCGTGCGATCGGTGTTTTCGGATGCGTATCACCCTGTCACCGCTCATTAAAATCCGCTAATATTCGCCGTTCTCTGGCGGAGTGGCGGGCGTTGCACACGCGATGCGCATGCCGGGACAGGATTGGCGCCCAGCCGCATTGTTACCCGGTCCCATGACTCACACGACAAGTGCAAGCGGAGATCAAGATGCCGATAAGCGTGGCCGTACCCAAAGAAACCGTTCCGGGAGAACGGCGCGTCGCCCTGGTGCCCGGTGTCGCCGAACAGCTCGCCAAACAAGGCCTGCAGGTACTGATCCAGTCCGATGCCGGGCTGGGCGCCTTTTACCGTGACAGCGAATACGCCTCGGCCCGCATCGTCCCCGACGCCGACACGCTCTTCGCCGAGGCCGACATCGTGTTCACGGTGCAACCGCTGACACCTGAGGCCATCGCCCGGCTGCGGGAAGGGACGATCGTCATCGGCTTCCTGCATCCCTATGAATATCCGGAACGCACCGCGCTGCTGCGCGACCGGCGCATCACCAGTTTTGCCATGGAACTGATCCCGCGCCTCTCGCGCGCGCAGGGCATGGATGCGCTTTCCTCGCAGGCCAATATCGCCGGCTACAAGGCCGCCCTGCTGGCGGCCGAGCTGACGGCGCGTTTCTTTCCCATGCTGACCACGGCCGCCGGCACCATCCGCCCGGCGCGGGTACTGGTGGTCGGCGTCGGGGTGGCCGGACTGCAGGCCATCGCCACGGCGAAACGTCTGGGTGCGATCGTCGAGGCCTATGACGTGCGCCCGGAAACCCGCGAGCAGGTGGAGTCGCTCGGCGCCAGATTCGTGGATGTCCACGTAACCGCGCTCGGCAGCGGCGGTTATGCCCGGGAACTCACGGAAGAGGAGAAGCGGCAGGAAGTGGGGGTCCTCAGCCAGCACGTCTCCCAGGCCGACGCCATCATTTCCACCGCCGGCGTCCCGGGCAAGCGCGCCCCCTGCATCATTTCCAAGGCCATGGTGGAGGCGATGAAACCCGGTTCGGTCATCATCGATACGGCCGCCTACAGCGGCGGCAACTGCGAACTGACCCGTCCGGGGAAAAAGATCATGCACGATTGCGTCATCATCTACGGCCCCCTCAATGTCCCGGCCATGCTGCCGGTGCATGCCAGCGAAATGTTCGCCAAGAACCTGGTCAACTTCCTGCCGCTGATCGTGCGCAACGGGGAAATCCGGCCGGACTGGGATGACGAAATAGTCCGCAGCTCGGTGATGACCCATGCCGGCGAGATCCGGCATCCGCAGACGCGGGAATTCGTGGAGGCGAAATCATGATCGAGGGCTTTACCGCGCTGTATATCTTCATGCTCGCGGCCTTTACCGGTTACGAGGTGATCAGCCGGGTCCCGGTCATCCTGCACACCCCGCTGATGTCGGGCTCGAATTTCGTGCATGGCATCGTACTGGTCGGCGCCATGGTCGCCCTGGGGCATGCCGATACGACCCTGGAACGGATTATCGGCTTTTTCGGCGTCATGCTCTCGGCCGGTAATGCGGTCGGCGGCTATGTGGTCACGGACCGCATGCTGGAAATGTTCAAGAGCAGCAAGGGCAAGGGAAAACGCTGATGGATGCCGTCATCCAGATCAGTTATTTCCTCGCGGCCATGCTCTTCATCCTCGGCCTTAAGCGCATGAGCTCTCCGGTCACGGCGCGCGGCGGCATCCTGTGGGCCGGCAGCGGCATGCTGGTCGCCACCCTGATCACCTTCTTCTGGCCGGGCATGGAAAACTACCTGCTCATGACCGCGGCGCTGGCCATCGGCGGGGTGGCCGCCTGGTGGTCCGGCAGGAAGGTGGCCATGACCAACATGCCGCAGATGATCGCGCTCTACAACGGCATGGGCGGCGGCGGCGCCGGCGCGATCGCCGCCGTGGAACTGCTCAAGGGTGACTTTCATTCCGGGGGCTTGCTCACGCTCGCCCTACTGGGCGCCCTGATCGGGTCGGTGTCGTTCGCCGGTTCCATCATCGCCTTCGCCAAGCTGCAGGGCCTGATGAAAAAGCCGCTGCGCTTTGCGTTTCAGCACCACATCAATCTGGTCATATTCGCTCTGGCCGTCGTGGCCGGCGGCTGGATCATAAAGTCGGGTGACACCGCCGGCATCACCCTGCTGATTTTCTTCGCCCTGGCGCTCGCCTTTGGCGTTTTGAAGACCCTGCCGATCGGCGGCGCCGACATGCCGGTGGTCATCTCCCTCTATAACGCCCTGACCGGTCTCGCGGTCGGCGTCGAGGGTTTCGTGCTCGATAATGCCGCCATGATCATCGCGGGCACCGTCGTGGGCGCGGCCGGCACGCTGCTCACCCAGTTGATGGCCAGGGCGATGAACCGTTCGATCGGCCATGTCCTGTTCGGGTCCTTTGGCGGGGAACATGGAGAAGAACAAGGCTCGGTGGCAGGCAGCCTCAAGCCGATCGACGTGAACGATGCCGGCATCATGATGGCCTACGCCGAGAAGGTCATCATCGTCCCCGGCTATGGCATGGCCGTGGCCCAGGCCCAGCACAAGATCAAGGAGTTGATGAAGTTGCTGCTGGACCGGAGCATCGAAGTCAAATTCGCGATCCATCCCGTGGCCGGCCGCATGCCCGGCCACATGAACGTCCTGCTGGCCGAGGCTGACGTGCCCTATGACCGGCTTTATGACCTGGACGAGATCAACGCCGAGTTCGCGCAGACCGATGTCGCCCTGGTCATCGGCGCCAATGACGTCGTCAATCCCATGGCCCGCACCAACCCGGACAGTCCCATCTACGGCATGCCGATCCTGAATGTGGATCAGGCCAGGAATGTCATCATCATCAAGCGCGGCCAGGGCAAGGGCTTCTCGGGCGTCGAGAATGCCCTGTTTTATGCCGACAACGCACGCATGCTCTACGGTGACGGACAGGGGATGACCGGGGAGCTGATCCAGGCCATCAAGCAGTTGTAAACCCCGTGCCTGGAAATGCGTTTTTTCCCGCCTGCCTATTTTTTGTACGTAGTCTTACTTAGTCCGGCGAACGAAGATTTATGCACAGTCAGGGTGCGAATGCCGATTTTAAGCCATAGGGTGGTTGTTTGGGCTATATGAGAAAGTTATAATTAACTATATGATTATTGATTTATATAATTATTACTTTATGGATAAAAATTAGTCAATTTAACAACAAGGCAGGAAAAATCTGGGTTAGGCGCGATTGACAACAATTCATCCACAGAGTTATCCACAGGATTTGTGGATAACAGGCGGGAATCAATCGAATGAAGGAGTTAGCACAATTTAGTAATAATCCGCCTCAGGCATGTACGCTAACTGCGGAGGCTCCGCCCTTGCCGCTGGCGTGATGAAAACCGTGAACGAAGCCATACTCCGCATTGCCGTTCCCTCCCCGCTTCACCGCAGCTTCGACTACCTCCCACCACCAGCGACGGACACCGACACGCTGCTCCCGGGGATGCGCGTGCGCGTACCCTTCGGCGCCCGCATAACCATTGGCATCCTCCTGGAGGTAGCGGCACGCAGCAGCATCGACCACCCGCGTTTAAAGCGGGCGCTGGCGATCCTCGACCCATCACCCGTGCTTTCCGCGGACGTTCTCGCCATGGCTCGCTGGGCCAGCGCCTACTATCAGTATCCGATTGGCGAGACCTTAAGCGCGGCGTTGCCAACACTGCTACGTCGTGGCCAGCCGCCGGCGGACACTGACGAGACCGGCTGGCGGCTCACCGCCGCCGGATGGCACATCGATCCCGCCACCCTGAAGCGGGCGCCGCGGCAGGCAGCGATGCTGCTGCAACTGCGCGATCATCCGGAGGGCGTGCGCCGCGCCGCGCTGGAGGTAACGTCCGATACGCTGCGAACACTCCAGAACAAGGGCTGGATCGAGGCCTGCACCCTCGCGGCCACAGTCCTCCCGGCGACACCGCCCAGCGACACGGGCCATGTGCTGAATGCCGCCCAGCAGTCGGCCGTCGACACGGTGCTGGGCAGTCTGGGAGATTTCACCGCCTTTCTGCTCGAAGGTGTCACGGGCAGCGGGAAAACCGAGGTTTACCTGCGGATCATCGCCGCGGTCATGGCGCAACGGCGCCAGACCCTGATCCTGGTGCCGGAAATCGGCCTGACCCCGCAACTGGTGGAGCGCTTCCGGCGCCGCTTCGGTGCGCCGTTCGCGCTACTGCACTCCGCCCTCAACGACCGGGAACGCCTCGCCGCCTGGCGGCGGGCCGGCAGCGGCGAGGCCCTCATCATCATAGGCACGCGCTCGGCCATCTTCACACCGCTCGCCAATCCGGGACTGCTGGTGGTCGACGAGGAGCACGACGCCTCGCTGAAACAGCAGGAAGGGCTGCGCTATTCGGCGCGCGATCTCGCCGTATGGCGCGCGCGTCAATTGGCCGTGCCGGTCGTCCTGGGCTCGGCGACGCCTTCCCTGGAAAGTCTCTTCAATGTCGCCCAGGCGCGCTACCGGCACCTGGCGCTGCCGGAGCGCACCGGCGCCGCCGGCCTGCCATCCTACGAGATCCTCGATCTCCGCAAACAAGCGCTCGAGCACGGCCTGTCCCGGGGGCTTATCGCGCGCATACGCGGCCACCTCGCCGACGACGGCCAGGTGCTGCTGTTTCTCAACCGCCGCGGCTACGCCCCGACGCTCATCTGCCATGACTGCGGCTGGATCGCCGGGTGCTCGCGCTGCGACGCCCGCATGACCGTGCACCAGGGTGAGCGGCAACTGCGCTGTCACCACTGCGGCAGCCAGCGGCCGCTCGACACGCGCTGCCCGGCATGCGGCGGCGGCGACCTGCGGTCGCTGGGCCAGGGGACCGAGCGCGTCGAGCAGGCATTGGCCGAACACTTTCCAGAGGTGGAGCGGCTGCGCATCGACCGTGACACCACGCGCCGCAAGGGCCAGCTCGCCAGCCTGCTGCAGCAGGCGCGCGCCGGCCACGGGCGCATCCTCCTCGGCACCCAGATGCTGGCCAAGGGGCACCATTTTCCGGATATCACCCTGGTCGGCATCCTCAATGCCGACCAGGGCCTGTTCGGAACCGACTTCCGCTCCAGTGAACGCATGGCCCAGTTGATCGTGCAGGTGGCCGGCCGGGCCGGCCGTCGTGACCGGCCGGGGCTTGTGGTCATCCAGACCCATCACCCGGACCATCCCCTGCTGCAGACGCTGGTCCGGCAGGGTTATGCAGCCTTTGCCCGCGCCGCGCTGGCCGAGCGCGAGGCGGCCCGGCTGCCACCGGTCAGCCACATCGCCCTGTTGCGCGCCGAGGCCACGGAGGCGTCCCTGCCGTCGGGCTTCCTCGATAGCGTCAGGCGGCAGATTCAAGAACTTGACGCGGCCGATGTCGAGGTCTGGGGTCCGGTGCCGGCCAGCATGGAACGGCGCGCCGGCCGCTTTCGCGCCCAGCTCCTGCTGCAGTCGGCGCAGCGTGGCAGCCTGCAACACGTATTGGGCAGCCTGGTCCGCCGGCTGGAACAGTCCAAGGAGGCCCGCAAGGTGCGCTGGTCCGTCGATGTCGATCCGGCGGACTTGTTCTGATCACGGCTTGCAAGATCGCGGTCGCAGGGGATAATAGGCTGCCCGTTTAACCGGCTTTATTCACCGCGCGGACGCGAAGGTCGCGTACTCGACTCCGGTACGGCCCAAAGCCGCGGAGCATCCGCAATAATCTTCCGCGACATTGCGCTACAGCGTTTCTTAGCGACCTTGCGGCAGGTTTTAATTATCAGAATCAACACACCCATAGCAGTGCGCCACCCGTGAAAGAACACATAGCGAAGATCCTGGCTGACGCCGTCGCCAAACTGCAGCGCGACGGCGCGCTTCCCGGGGACGTTTCGCCCGTCATCCTGGTGGAGCGCGCGCGCGAGCGCGAACACGGCGACTTCGCCTCCAACCTGGCGCTGACGCTCGCCAAGGCGGCGCGCTGCAAACCACGCGAGCTGGCCGAACGCCTCGTGGCCGCCATCGCGGCCGACGCACACATCGAACGGGTTGAAATCGCCGGCCCGGGCTTCATCAACTTTTTCCTCGGCCCGGGCGCCTACCGGACCGTCATCGGCGCGATCCTGGAACAGGCGTCACGTTACGGCCGCTGCAGCCTCGGCGCGGGACAGCGCATCCAGGTCGAATTCGTTTCCGCCAACCCGACCGGGCCGCTGCACGTGGGTCACGGGCGCGGCGCGGCGTATGGCGCCGCGGTGGCCGACCTGCTCGAGGCCGTCGGCTACCGCGTGCACCGTGAATACTACGTCAATGACGCCGGGCGCCAGATGGACATCCTGGCGGCGAGCGTCTACCTGCGCTACCTCGAGTTGTGCGGGGAGGACGTCCCGTTTCCGGCCAACGGCTACCAGGGCGACTACGTCTGGGACATCGGCGCCACCATCCACCGTGAACAGGGCGAGCGCCTGCGCCGCCCGGCCGCCGAAGTATTCGCCGGCGTCCCGGCGGATGAACCGGCGGGCGGCGACAAGGAAACCCACATCGACGGCGTGATCGCCCGCGTACAGGCGCTGCTTGGGCGGGAGGACTATCGCCTGGTCTTCGACGCCGGGCTTAACGCCATCCTGCACAACATCCGCCAGGACCTTAAGGAGTTCGGCGTCGTCTACGATGAATGGTTCTCGGAGCGCTCGCTCGCGGAAAACGGCGCCGTGGAAAAGGTGATCGCGCGGCTCGAGCACAGCGGCCATACCTATGTGGCAGAATGGCGCGCTGTGGTTCCGCTCCACCGATTACGGCGACGAGAAAGACCGCGTCATCATCCGCGAGAACGGCCAGAAGACCTATTTCGCCTCCGACATCGCCTACCACGCGAACAAGCTGGAGCGGGGCTACGCGCGGGTGATCGATATCTGGGGCGCGGACCATCATGGCTACGTGCCGCGCGTCAAGGCGGCCCTTAAGGCGCTCGGTGACGATCCCGCCAGGCTCGATGTGCTGCTGGTGCAGTTCGCGGTGCTCTACCGCGGCGGGGCCAAGGCGCAGATGTCGACGCGCTCCGGTGAATTCGTCACCCTGCGAGAACTGCGGCAGGAAGTCGGCAACGATGCGGCGCGCTTCTTCTATGTCATGCGCAAGTGCGAGCAGCACATGGACTTCGATCTGGATCTCGCCAAGTCGCAGTCGAGCGACAACCCGGTCTATTACGTCCAGTACGCCCATGCGCGCGTGATGAGCGTCTTCCGGCAACTCACCGACAAGGGCTACCGCTGGGACCGGGCGCTGGGCGAGCGCCACCTGGCATTGCTGGGTGAGACCCATGAACAGCAACTGATGATCAACCTGTCGCGCTATCCGGAAGTGGTCGAGACCGCCGCGCTCAATCATGAACCGCATCTGCTGACGCACTACCTGCGCGAACTCGCCTATGATTTCCATACCTACTACAACGCGCACACCTTCCTGGTCGCCGATGACGCGCTGCGCAATGCGCGCCTCAACCTGATCGAGGCGACCCGCCAGGTCATCGCCAACGGACTGCAACTGCTTGGCGTATCCACGCCGGATGCCATGTAATGCCCAGGGATTACAAGTACCACGTCATCCACCGGCGCCAGCGCAAGCCGGTCTCGCCCTGGCTGGGCATGTTCGCGGGGCTGCTGATCGGGCTGTTTGCCGCCGCCATCGTCTACCTCAAGCTGCTGGCCCCGCAGACGCCGCAGCAGCAAGCCGCGGCGCCTGCCTTCATGCCCGAGACCACGGAGCCGCCGGCTGCGGCCGCCACCCCCAAGGAGGTGAAGGAGGAAGAAAAGACCGCCGCCCCGTCACCACCCAAGCCGCGCTTCGACTTCTATACCATCCTCCCGGAAATGGAGGTCGTCATTCCGGAGGAGGAAATCAGCGGCAAGACCGGGCAGGACGCCGTCAAGCCGCAGGAAAAGCCCGCCGCCGGCTTGCTCCAGCGCGAAGCGGACGCCAAACCGGCGGCACAGGCCAGAGGAACCTACTTCCTGCAGACCGGATCCTTCCGCAGTCTGGCGCAGGCCGACCAGTTCCGGGCCAGGCTCACGCTGCTTGGCCTTGAAACCAGCGTCCAGAAGATCACCATCAACAACAAGGACACCTACCACCGTGTGCGCGTGGGCCCCTATCGCGATTTCAGCGCACTCAACCAGGCCCGTACGCTGCTGCGCCAGCAGGGCATCGAGAGCACCCCCGTGATGATCAGGCAATGATGCCGGCCATTCTGTCGCCATCATCACCGCCGCCAAGACCGGCCAGCCGGATTTCTCACCGGGATCCCGGATCCGGTCGCTCACGGCTTCCTCGGTAACTGCTCCTGCGTCTACCTCTTTTGGTACTTGCCTACCTCCTGCATCCCTGCAGTCGTGCCTTCCGCGACACTTGTACTTCCCTGTACATCGCCGCAGAGCCTCAAAACCCGCCAGCGCCAGCAGTGAGAACAGCGCGCCGGCAAGAAAGGTGGCCGGCGCGCCGTAGCGATCCCACAACCAGCCGGCCAGCACGCTCGCCAGCAGCACGGCCACACCGGTCACCAGACCATACACGCCGAAGGCGGTCCCCCTGACCGTGGCCGCGGAGGTGTCCGCCACCAGGGCGGCAAACAAACCCTGGGTAAACGCCAGGTGCAATCCCCACAATGCCGCGCCCGCCGCCACCTCCAACACGCCGGTGGCGCCGGCGAGGATCAGATCGGCGACGATCAGAAAGGCGAGACCCGCGCTCAGCAGGCGCAGGCGCCCGATCCGGTCGGAAAGCCGCCCCACTGGATAGGCGCCCAGAGCATAGACCAGGCTGATGATCACCAGCACGAGCGGCACCAGGTTGGGCGACAGGCCGACGGCTTCGGCGCGCAACAGCAGGAAGGCCTCGCTGAAACGCGCCAGGGAGAACACGACACCCACGGCGAGGACCAGCCAGTAGGCCCGGTCCAGGCGGCGGATGTCGGTGGCGTTGACTGGCAAGCGTGCCGGCTTCGACCGCACGCCCGGCGGGTTCATGCACCCGGAAAACCAGAATGGCGACCGCGATGACGCCGGGCAGTCCCGCCAGCCAGAATACGGCGCGATAATCACCCCCCGTCAGCGTCATGATCGCGACCGCCAGCAGCGGCCCGAGAAAGGCGCCGACGGAATCGAGCGCCTGTCGCAGACCGTAGGCCGAACCCCATTGATGCGGCGGCGCCAGTTCGGCGATCAGGGCATCCCGGGGCGCGCCGCGCAGGCCCTTGCCGAACCGGTCGAGAAGCCGCGCGGTGAATACCAGACCCACGCCGGCGGCCAGGGCGAACAGCGGCTTGGTCAGCGTGCCGAGCAGGTAACCGGATACGATCAGGCCCTTGCGCCTTTCCAGCCGGTCGCTGAGATAGCCCGAGAACACCCGGGTGATCAGGGCAAGCCCCTCGCCGGCGCCTTCGATCAGGCCGATGCTGGTCGCGCCGGCGCCGATCACCGTCACCAGGAAGACCGGCAACAGGCCATGGATCATCTCCGAGGAGATGTCCATGAACGCGCTGACCAGGCCAAGCGCCCAGATGCCCCTGGGGAGGGTCATACGAGGGGACGCTGGCAGCCAGACAGGACGAGCTTGGACATGCTACGCGTGTGACGGGATTTCGGATCCGGCCGGAACAGCCAGAAACCGTCCCACGCGTGAACGGCCACAGCGTACCTGATAGTGTCCCCGGTCGTGGTATCAGATGCTGTCGTTCTCGTGATGGTCCCGGATGATCCGCCTGACCCGAAACGGCAGCCCGGCCGCCAGCGCCACGATGCCCGCCAGGCAGAAACCGACCAGGGATGACAGCGGCCAGAGCGGGTCCGGTCTCCCGGTCTGGAGATAACTCGCCAATTGCAACACCGCCACCATGGCGCAGGCCGCCGTAAACGAGGCGAGGTAATAATTCCGGATGGTCGCGTGACACCCGAGGGCGATGGCCAGCCAGGCCAGAAACAGCATGAATAGCTGCACGGCCTCGCTCATACGGAATGTCTACGAGGGTGGATGGTTGATTCGCCGGGTGAGGGAGAGACCGCTCGGTTCACGGGCGCGAATCGCGACGGCGACGTGGCCGAGTCGGTCTCTCCCCACAGGGATGGCGGTCGGAAAGATCGTGCAAGAGTGCTCCCAGACAGGCTCCCGCCCCTCACGACGATTATCCCGCTAGCCCTTCTTTTCGAGAATAGTGCTCAATATCAGCAGTGTCGGCGCCCACAGACCGACATAGAGGCCGAAGCGCTCCGAGTGGGCCTCCTGCAAGGCCGCTTTCAACAAAGGATCCGTTATACCCTCCATCACCTGTCGACCGAGTTCAGGACCGATATACCAAATCGCCCACGAGGCCGGTATCGAGAGTATTCCCAGCCAAAAACATGCCTGCGCTAATGCTTTCATTTCCCCTCCTTGATAGGTTGGACAGTCAGAACCCGGTCCGGTAATTAACGACATGCCGATATTAAGCGTCCGGCGATGCAAAAGAAACCGCATGTTCATTGCCCCACCTAGTCGGACAGGTAGTACTCAACCGTCGAGACGACACGCACCTTCTTGATGTAGGGCGTACTGCTGTCCCGGTCGTCAATAGTGAACTGCCCCTGCCGGGCGCTTTTTATCTTCCCCAGGCGGCTCACGGAATCCCGGGTGATTTTTCCGCTACCTCGCGCGGCCTAGACATTCGTCCCGAAATAAGCACCGACGGCCGCGGTGAGTCCCATGGCAAGCGCGCCCCAGAAAGTGACCCGCACGGCGCCGATAAGCTCGCTGGCACCCCCGGCTCTCGCGGCCAAACCGCCGAGAAAGGCCAGCAGCACCAGCGAACCACCGGCGACCATCGCGGCTATACCCGACAGCGGTGCGCGGGCGACCAGCAATACCGGTATCACCGCGCCCGCGGCGAAACTTGCGGCCGATGCCATAGCCGCCTGGATGGGGCGCGCCCTGTGCATTTCCGTCAGGCCCAGTTCATCCCGGGCGTGAGCGGCCAGGGCATCATGCGCCATCAACTGTGCGGCGACCTGTTTCGCCAGATCCGCGTCGATGCCTCTGTCCACATAGATGCCTGCCAGTTCTTCGCGCTCCAATGCTTCAT
The DNA here is from genome assembly GCA_963773065.1 of uncultured Gammaproteobacteria bacterium. Taxonomy (GTDB): domain Bacteria; phylum Pseudomonadota; class Gammaproteobacteria; order UBA9214; family UBA9214; genus CAVQCA01. The sequence goes on along the minus strand of CAVYZN010000032.1, from coordinate 205,707 downwards.
TGGATCCGAGTTCCTTGCGCTCGCGCGCCAGATCGGCTTCCTCGGTGTCGGCTTGCGAACTCACCGAGACGTATTCGCCCGCCGCCATCGACATCGCACCCGCCATAAGTCCGGCAACGCCGACAAGTAAGATGTCGGTGCGGTCCGCGTTGGCGGCGGCGACGCCCAAGACCAGGCTGGCGGTAGAAACGATCCCGTCATTCGCTCCCAATACCGCGGCGCGCAGCCAGCCGGCCCGTTGACTATAATGGCGTTCGAAATGATGCATACCCGTGTCCTCATTCGCGGTTCGGTTTTGCGGTGGCGGCACGATGTTGAGACGCGGTCCGTGTGAGTGCGGTCAGGCTGCGCGTTCGCCGAGCGCCATGGCAAGCCGCCAGAATAGCAACCCCAACGGCCTGTTGTTGAATATCATCCGCGGCAACAGCGAGTTGATGATCGTGATCCAGTAAGCGGGTAACCCCAAGGTTTTTGTGTCGTTCACCATAACCCGAACGGCGGGTGCTGCCAACCCGCCACGGTGTGGCCGTCCCGGCTGAACAGCACCGAGCCATTGCCGATGCCGGGGTAGGAGTAGTACCACACGGGTTTTCCGTCGAGTGTGAACTCGCGTGACGGCGTTCCCAGCAGTCCCCTGATTTCCACACCGCTCATACCGGCCTTGACGCTATGCCACTGGTCCTTGAGCGTCTCGCGCCACTGGAACGCTTCAGGCACGGCGGCCGGCGACGGGGATGTCCAAGCTTCCACCCGCACCGGTGCGGGGGAAGGCTGACTGCCGGTCGATGGGACCGCGGCGGCCGGGACTACCGTCGATGACGGCATGGGCGCCGCTCCGGTCCCAACCGGAGCCGCCGGCGCGGGGGGCGGCGGGTTGCCGGCCGTTGGGCTCACGATGGGCACCGGAACTGCCGCCGGAGACGGCGCCTGTGCGGCGCGGCGCTCCGTCTCCATACGCTGCACCTTGAGCTCGAGTTCGTGGAGCTGCTGCTGAACCTCTTCAAGCTGGCGCTTCAATTCGGCTTCGTTGCCTTCTCCGGCCTGCGCCACCGGTATCCATGCTGTCATTCCCGCCAACTCCAGAACTGCCAGCAACAATGCAACCCGCCCGATCTTCATCTTGTCTCCCTCTGTTGGGTTGGATCCCCGCGCCATGACAGCAGCGCGGACGTCACGCGTAAGGATTCAACAGACGTCGGGGTAACCTGCGATTCAAGGGGCGAGCCATTGCGGCCCGCCCCCCGGACACCCCATTACCAGACCAGCCAGGCTGCGAGGTACAGCGTATTGTTATCGGAGGCGTCGCGCCCGCTGCCGTCGTAGTTATGATCACTGCCGTTGAACTTGCTGTAGCCGACGTACTCCAGCGTGAACTGCGTGTTCTGCCATGGCAGATAGGTCGCCTGCAGTATATAGCCACGACTGTCCGGACTGCCATTGGCGCTGCCATCGAGTGAAGCGGGCGCGTAAAGCAGCTCGTCCTTGTCACCCGTCGTATTGAACCCCCCGATGGAAAATGCCGCGCTTGTCCCCAGGTGATAGGTTCCATTGAGATTCAGGGTGTCGAGCGTATTCGAGTCGCTGGCGGCCAAACCGTCTTGAACGGAACCATCCAGACTCGCGTTCTGATGGATATAGGTGCCGCGCAGCGTGAGCATGTTGTCCCCCATGGGGTGTTCAAACTGGCTGTCGAGCGCGAGGTCCGTGTATTTGTCGGTCCTGCCCGAGATGCCTAGTGGATAGAGTTCCGACCACAGCCCGAAGGTGCCGACCTCGAGATTATTCTCGCCGAGTTTCTGCTCCCAGGCCAGCCGCCAGTAGGGCGATACATTCTTGATGGTATTCTCGCTAGGATTAGTGGGGTCGCCACTGGGGGCGCCACCCGGGCCGCTGCCCAGGAGGTGCGCGGAACGGTACACTGTCAGGTCCGCATACAGATGGTCGTTCCAGAACGTATAGCCACCCAGGCCGGCGACCTGCTGGGCGAGGGCATCGCTGACCAGCGGGGCCGCCGCCGGCGACGGCGCCACATCGGATGTTATAAACGGGTAGCCCCAGACCGGGGTGGTGTTCCAGGGATCTTCCACGGTCGGGCTGTTGTTGAGCGTCACACCGTAGACGGTGTCCTTGTCGGCGAGCGTCGTGTGATTCGCGTAGCGGATGTCGGTATTGTCGAGGCTGAAGTTGTCACTCTCCTGGGCGTAGGTGAGCTGCAGGAACGAGCCGATATGCGGGGTGATCTCGCCGGCAAAGAACAGGCTTAGCTCCTGCGGGAAGGAAGTATCGTTGTTCTGCGTATCCGGCTGGTTCTTGCTGGTGCGGGTGAACGAGGTGAGCAGCATCGCCGACAGGGGCGGCACTTCACTGATCTTCAGTCCTGCCCCGGTACCCTTGCTTTCGGCTTCGATCTGCTGCATGCCGGTCAGGGTGTAACCGTTAATCTTGAAATTGCGTCCGAACGGCGTCAGCTCCGGCGGGGTGGTGTGACACCCCGCGCAGGGCATCCCGGTTTGCCGGGCATAACTCGGCACGGCCTGTGCCGTGCCCGGCAGGGACACCACGGCGACGAGCGTGCACGCGTTGAGCACGCCAAACCATTTGCGTAATGACATGACAGCCCTCCTTGAAATAGTTAAACCGCATGCACGATATGCCTGTTCACGATCACTCGCAAATAAAATATTTTGTGTTTCAATCCGGGATACTGCCGGGCTCACGAAAATTCGTACCGAATCTTTCGCAGGAGCGAGCAAGCCTGCGCCTGCAGGAGATATCTCAATATTTCGAAGTGGCCTTCAGGCTATCGATCAGCCGGTCTATGAATCCAACCTGACCCTTCGTGATTTTCTTTTTAGCTGCATCGATATCGAACCATTGACCCTTATCGATCTCCGGGTAGTCTTCGACATGACCCGAATTTGGTGGCCATTCCAGAGTGAACGTATTGCTCTTTATCTCTGTTGTGTCCAAATCGCTTTCCAGAGCCCATGCGTGGACTATTTTATTACTCGGCTGCGTTAATTCGCCAAGCGCGATGAACTCCCCCTCCGCAGCAAACCCGGTTTCCTCGGCAAATTCCCTCTTTGCGGCTTCCAACGGCCCTTCGTTCTCTTCAAACAAACCCTTCGGTATAGACCACGCGCCTTCGTCTTTCTTTGCCCAAAACGGTCCTCCCGGATGCACGAGCATCACCTGTAGCCGGCCGGCTCGGTACCTGAATAATAGAATTCCGCCGCTATGAACAGTCATACGCGTGTTGGTTGTCCGGCCGGTTACCGGAGCCTGTCGACGATCACGGCATCGCGGGGCGTCGCAGCCCCCAGAGGATGCTGTAACCGACCCGGGTTATTCAATCTCCGACGATCCACTGGGGATTCCATACAACCTCCCACAGATGCCGATCGGGATCCTGGAAGTAGCCGGCATATCCGCCCCAGAAGGTGTCATGAGCCGGCCTGACGATCACGGCGCCCACATTTTTCGCTTGCTCCATTACCGCGTCGACTTCCGCTTTAGACGAGACGTTATGCCCGAGGGTAAATTCGGTAGGACTCGGGCTGCCTAAAGGAAGGCCCGAATCATGGGAAATGCTCTGGCGCGGCCAGAGCGCGAGCTTCAAACCGTCCTGCAAGTCGAAGAAGGCCACCGCTCCGTGTGCAAACTCCTTGCCGACAATGCCTTCCGTCTTCAAACCAAGCCCATCGCGGTAGAACCGAAGCGCGCGCTCCAGGTCGTCAACGCCAATGGTAATGACGGTAATCCGAGCCTTCATGAGTCCCCATTTCAGACCGGCTTGATGTTCTGGTTCATCCGGAAGAGGTTCGTCGGGTCGTACTTCTTCTTGAGATCCACCAGCCGGTTGTACGTGGCACCGTACGCGAACGCGATGCGGTCGGTCTCGTCTTGGGTGAGGAAGTTGATGTACGCGCCGCCGCTGGCGAACGGCTGTGACTTGGCGAAGAATTCGCGCGCCCAGGCGATGCAGCGCTCGTCCTCGGCGGCCGACTCCCAGCGGGCGTGCACGTTCATCACGTAGTTGGCGTCCCGGCTCGAGTAGGCCATCGTCTCGGGTGCTACGCGGGTCGTCTGGCCGCCGATCGTGCCGACGAAGATCTCGCACTGCGGCGACGGCAGCGTGCCGGCGTATTCGATGATGGCGTCGATCGCGCCGTCGCCGAGCCGCGAGAAGTTATGCGACTTCCAGTAGTTGCGCGCACCCCGCGTCAGGAGCGGATCGAAGACCTGCTGCCAGGCGGTATACTGCTGCACGCCGATGTGCTCGCCGTGCGCCGTGCCGAACCCGCGCAGCGGCTCGATCAGCTTCTCGCCCTCAGTGGGGTCGCCCGCATAGCACAGGGCGAGCGCGACGATCTCTTTCCCGTGGATGTCCTCGGGCAGAAAGGGCAGCGGGGGCGCCTTCCGAGTGACCATCCAGACGTTGAGGTCGTCCGGCATCGTCTCGGTGAAGCGGGCGAACTGCGTAAGCACGGACTTCGCCTGGTCGAACGGGAAGGCGATGAGCCCGCTCAGCACGTTCGGCCCGACGGGATGGAGCTGGAACTCGAAGCTGGTGACAATACCGAAGTTCCCACCGCCACCGCGCAGCCCCCAGAAGAGGCCATCGTTTTCCGTTTCGCTGGCGTGCACCCGACTGCCATCCGCCGTGACGACATCCGCGGAGAGCAGGTTGTCGACGGTCATGCCGTACTTCCGGCTCAGCCAGCCGAAGCCGCCGCCGAGCGTCAGGCCGGCCACGCCCGTGGTCGAGTTGATGCCCAGCGGCGTGGCGAGGCCGTGCGCCTGCGCGGCCGCGTCGAAGTCGGCGAGGGTGCAGCCGGGCTCGACGCTCGCCCGGCGGGCGTTCGGGTCCACCTGGACGCGCTTCATCGGCGAGAGGTCGATCATGAGGCCGTCGTCGCAGACGGCATTGCCCGCGATGTTGTGCCCGCCCCCTCGGACCGAGACGAGCAGGTGATGCTTGCGCGCGAACTTGACGGCCTGGACGACATCTTCAGGCGACGCGCAACGGGCGATCAGCGCGGGCCTGCGGTCGATCATGGCGTTCCAGATCTGGCGCACCTCGTCGTAGCCCGCATCGCCAGGAAGAAGCACGTCCCCTTGGAAGTGCGCTTTGAACTCGTCGATCGTTGTTTCTTGTAACGGCTTCATGCTTGCCTCCTTTGTTTGCGCCTAACGTCTAACCAGCCGGCGACGAAGGAGGTCGGCTGGATTTTCCTCGTTAGGCATTTCTTGCATGCTTGGTTAATAATTTATCCAGGTGATTCGCGAAAGATTTCCGATCACTTTGGCTTAGCGCCGGCGGACCACCGGTATCTATGCCACTGGCTCGTAGAGCATCCATATAATTTCTCATATCTAGACGAGCTTTAATATTGTCAGATGAATACAGTTCGCCGCGAGGTGTGAGCGCATGGCCCCCTTTATCGATCACCTCCGCCGCCAATGGTATATCGCTTGTGATCACAAGATCGCCAGCGCCAAGCCTTTTAACTATCTCATTGTCAGCGACATCAAAACCAGATGTTACTTGAAGCAATTTAATGCAGCGCGATGGCGGTATGCGCACAGGCTGATTAGCCACAAGCGTCAACTGCACCCCGGCACGTTCCGCCGCTCTGAACAGAATATCCTTGATCACCACGGGACATGCATCCGCGTCCACCCATATGTTCATTTCACGCCACTTCGGTTGAACGCCTAACGAAAGAATTAACAGACGCTTTAAATCGGTGGCGACGAAGGAGCGCCGCTTTAAAACGTCCTGTTGAATGACTTGATACTCATTGAGGCCTCCCCCCGCGATTTCAGGCTTGGGAGGTATAACCTACCATCCTATTAGTGTCACATGCACTACGACGAAGGAGGAGACCTCGATGAAATTCTACACGCAACCACACAAATATTACTGCGGTATCGATCTGCATGCCCGTATGCTCTATGTCTGTATCCTGGACCAGGAGGGTAACTTGCTGGTCCACAAGAACATCAAAGCCAATCCCGAAGCGCTGCTGAAACTCATTACCCCTTATCGGGATGATCTGGTGATCGGGGTGGAGTGCATGTTCTCCTGGTACTGGGTCGCTGACCTGTGCCGTGAGAAAGGCATCGCCTTCATTCTTGGGCACGCCCTGTATATGCGCGCCATCCACGGTGGCAAGGCAAAGAACGATAAGATCGATTCCAACAAAATCGCCGTCCTCATGCGCGGCGGCATGTTCCCACAAGCCTATGTCTACCCGCGCGAGATGCGTGGCACTCGTGACCTTATGCGCCGGCGCATGCACCTGATGCGCAAGCGCTCGGAATTGCTGGCACACGTGCATAACACCAACAGCCAGTACAACCTTCCGGAAATCAAGAAGAATCTCCGTTATGCCTTCAATCGGGCTGGCATCGCCGAACGCTTCGCCGATCCCAGTGTGCAAAAAAGCATCGAACTGGACCTGAACCTCATCGACTTCTACGATAAACAACTCAGCAAGGTGGAATGGCATATCCTCCAGCACGCCAGGAGCTGTGACCAGCACAGCCTGATTCTCCTGCGCACCGTACCCGGCATCGGTGAAATCCTGTCACTGGTCATCCTCTATGAGATCCACACCATTGAACGCTTCCCGACGGTGCAGGACTTCGCCTCTTACAGCCGGCTGATCAAATGCAAGAAAGAGTCTGCCGGTAAGTCCTATGGCACCACTGGCAGGAAGATCGGCAACGCCTACCTGAAGTGGGCCTTCAGTGAAGCCGCCGTGCTCTTTCTGCGCAAGAACCCCGATGCGCAAGCCTGGTTGGAAGAGATGGCCAACAAGCACAACAAGGCCCGGGCCTTAACCATCCTGGCCCACAAGCTGGGGCGGGCGGTTTATTTTATGCTGCAGCGGAAAACGGTGTTCGACCAGCAGCGTTTTCTGAACAGTTAATGGAAGGCATGCAGGCAACTCCTCGTCTAACTGGCGTCGATACGCGAAAGCACGTGCGGACCGCGACCTTTGTAGCATCGACTACTCAATCCTGTCCGTCTGCGCCGCGTGATAGCCTTTGCGCATTGATTAGTGCCTGCATGTGCTTCCACCCTTTACCCGGTTTTCAGGTCCTGCGCCTTACCCGAGCTCGGTACTAACTGGATGATCATTCCTATGATCAAGCCCTTGTCACTCATGAATGAGCCGGTAGAAGGAGAACTTGAATTGATTCTAGAGCAACAGGTCCAATGGGCCTGACTATGACTCTCTATATGTGTTTAGGGCAGAACCTGTCCTTGAATTGAAAGGCAGATCACCTGTAACGCCGGATGTTATTGGTACTGGCACTTTAGTCACCGGTATCGTTTGTTCGTGCCCGTTGACAGACGGGGGCCTCATATGTGTTAGCCCAAAGCTCTAAGAACGGCTTTAGGCTCCTTGGCTACGATGTGCAGCAAGGCAAGTGCAGGGCCATGAGGCTTTCGATCGCCTCGCTCCCAATGCCGAAGCGTGCCAAGGCTGATGCAGAATTTGGCTGCAAACTCAGTCTGCGTCAAACCTAAGCTATGGCGCAACTGTGCAACGTCAATTTCTTCAGGGCGGTGGGTCTTTGCGGCGACAGGCTTGCCCTTGTTGAGGTCAATGGCCTCACGCAGACCTTTCGCGATGCTGTCATATGCTGTTGCCATGAGATTTCTCCAGTGCGGTACGTACCAGCACATTTACCAATTTGGCCAACTCGTTTCGCTCCGCTTTTGACAAGTTAGCGCGTTCGTTCTTTCCAAAAACAGTCAATAGATATAAAGGAATACGTTCATCGTGGTAGTAAAAGATGACGCGAACGCCACCACTTTTACCTTTGGTTCCACGCCACCAGCGCAATTTCCGAATTCCGCCAGTACCCTCCATGAGGTCGCCAGCTCGCGGATGTGCAGCAAAGTAGTCAATGACCGATTTACGTTCTGATTCGCTGAGGAGTTCATTGGCGCGGCGAATATACTCAGGCATTTCGGTGATAGTAGTCAGCACGCATTAAAGGTAATCCACTGGATTACACGATGCAAGCTGATTCTTTTGGCTATCGACGAAGCTCAGCCGCCGTCTTGCCGCAGCGAAGCTAAGGCAAGACGGCTGCTGGAGCGCCTTGTTGGGCGCCTGGGATAGTGGAGCTTGAAGAGCCGAATGTGTTATTCCGCTACGCTGACGCCCGATCCACCCATTTCCTTCGGAAAGTCCTTCATCTTCGGCAACCCGTCCTTGATGTGCAGCTTCGTCTCCTGATAGTTGACATGGATGCCGGCGTGGTACGGGAAGTCAGGAATGACCGCTGCATACACGTCGGTGAGTCCCCAGCCGGGATGCTCAGTGAAGAGGTGGCCTCCACACGTCTTGCACCATTTGCGATAACTGCGCGGCGTCTTGTTGTAAGTGCCGATGTTGTCTGCTCCCCGCGTGATCTGCACCGCTTCGGGTTTCCATAAAGTGAAGGCGTTGACAGGCCCTGCCGACCAGCTTCGGCACGACTCACAATGGCAATAACCCATTGCGGCCGGCTCACCGCTGACCGTAAACTGAACCGCGCCGCAAAAGCAGCTACCTTTGTAAACTTTTTCGTTGCTCATGATGCACCTCCTTGGTGGTTTGCACGACGACGAGGTCCAGAGCGCAGGCTTTAGCCAGGATCAACTCCGGCGCGAAATCTCCTAGATTCTTGGATGCCCAACGCGAGGGCTCACCAATTCCCGAAAGCGCGCCAGCGCTGCAGGCAATCCGCGTGGAGCCCTTTGTTAGCAGCCTGTGGTTATGCTTCACGCTTCTTAGGTACCAAAACCCACAGTACAATTGCGACCAGAAATAGTGCTGGAACATCACCGAGAAGGTTTGCTCGCTCGTTTTCGTCCTCAATAGCCTGAACAAGCATGATTCCGCCATGCACGAAACTTGACCAGATGGTGAACCATATCAGGCTCAGATTTTCCATTGGATTTCTTGCTGCAAGGATGAGAAATACACCCAAAGTTGCATATATCCCCATAATCATCTGTTCATACTCCGGCTGACGAGGCTCCCAGCCCCAGCCCGATGGCCAGATCCACATCATCATGGCATAAATACCAACGATGAAAATGATACCGAAAATCCACAGAGCAACACTGAGGTATTTGAGTTTTTGATCTCGTGTCATGTTTATCTCCGGATGGTTGTGCTCGACTTATGGTTGATACCGCTCGCTATAACCGGCAGTCAAAAGCGGAGCGACGAAGGCGCGGCGCTTTTTGCTGTCCGAGTAACGTAGTTCCATTTGTAGTTATCACGCAGACCCTCGTGTACCGCCTTCCAATCATGAAGCCCCAAATTCCCTTCCTTGTATTCTTTGTATCTTCTATCCAGCTCTTGTTTTTGCCACTCCAGCATGGGGATTTCAGAATTGCTGGTGGCGATAGAGTCCAAAATATCTTAAACGAGAAGCAACTTTTCCGATAAATCCAGCCTGTTAATTTCGTTTTTGATTTGATCCGGTCGCATCTGATCACCTCCGTAGGGATTGTTGCAGCACAATGTATACATTAAAGCCATAACGCTCAAGCTAGTGTAGTGCTTCATTCTGTTTGGAACTTAAACGGCGATTGGCGCGAACGACTTTCTGCAGGATGTCGTTGGCCTTTGCCGTCCAGATGAAGGGTTTCGGGTTTTCATTGTGCGCGGCGACGTATTCATGAATGGCGGCGGTGAGTTCCGGGACGCTGGTAAAGACGCCGCGGCGCAGGCGCTCGGTGGTGATGTCACGGAAGAAGCGTTCAACCATGTTCAACCAGGAGGCCGAAGTCGGTGTGAAGTGGATGTGGAAGCGCGAATGTTTATCGAGCCATTCCACGACCTTGGGGTGCTTATGGGTGGCGTAGTTGTCACACACCAAGTGCAGTTCCTTTCCCTTGTGCGTTTCCCGGTCGATTTTCTTCAGGAAGTCGAGCCATTCGAGATGACGGTGGTGTTGCTGGCAACTGGCGATCACCTGGCCATCCAGGATGTTGAGGGCGGCGAACAGCGTGGTCGTGCCATGGCGTTTGTAGTCATGCGTCATGGTGGCCGCCCGGCCCTTCTTCAGGGGCAGCCCCGGCTGGGTTCGGTCCAGCGCCTGGACCTGGCTTTTCTCATCGCAACACAGCACCAGGGCGTGTTCCGGTGGCGAGAGATAAAGCCCGACGATGTCTTCCAGTTTCTCGATGAACCTCGGATCGCGAGAAACCTTGAAGGTCTCGACGCGATGCGGTTTCAGGCCATGCGCCTGCCACACCCGCAATACCGTGGTGTCACTCACCCCGACTTCCCTGGCCAGCGTGCGCGTGCTCCAGTGGGTCGCCGCCTTGGGCGTGGTCTGGGTGGTCAAGCGGACAATCTCGGCCGCATCCACCGTGGGTTTGCGCCCACCACGGGGCAGATCCTGTTCGATGGCCGCCAACCCGCCTTCGACATAGCGTTCCCGCCAACGCCCCACCTGCACCCGGCCAATGCCCAGCTCAGTGGCAATCGTCGTGTTGTCCTTGCCGGCCGCCGCCAGCAAGATCATTCGCGCACGCCGCGCCATGCGTACACTCGCCGTATTCGAGCGCGCGAGTCGCCTCAGTGTCTTTTCTTCTTCACTGCTCAGCATGATTTTCGGGGCTATGCGCATCAGGAGGCTCCTGCCTGTCATTTGGTGGTGAGACAACAGAGCCCACTTTTTAGTTCCATTAATTACGAAGCAGTACACTAGTCTGGAATCTCTGGTTCGACAAGTTTCGCCAGAATAGCGAGCGACTCCTGCCAGCCGAGATAACACGCGTCAGTGGGAATGACGTTGGGGATGCCTTCTTGCACGATGTTTAACTCAGCCCCACAGGATACTTTCTTCAAGGTTATCGTCGTTTGCATTTCTCCGACCAAGTTCGGATCGTCGAATTTCGACGTGTAACGAATGCGGTTGTGTGGCGCGAGTTCGAGATATGTGCCGCCGAAAGAGTGGCTGTGGCCTGTGGTGAAGTTCGTGAACGACATCTTATAGGTGCCACCGACTTTTGCGTCCATATGGTGAACCTTGGCAGTGAATCCGCTCGGTGGAAGCCACCTTGCCATTGCGTCCGCGTCAAGGAAGGCTCGGTAGATTTTTTCGGGCGTCGCGCGGAGCACGCGGTGGAACTGGACGGTGTTCGTGGTCATGAGCATATTTCCTTTTTATAGAGTAGTCCGTGAAGCGGGTATACGCCGGAAGTGGCATGTAGTAGACGAACGAGCAGGCTCAATTTCGACAGCACCCAGCGCATAACGACTACGATGACGGGCGCGGCGTGTCTTTTGCGACGCGTCCCAGTCAATCGTGTTGTTAGAGCGCGGCGTCACTTGATTTTTACATCTTCAAGCCTCACTCCGCGCCCAGCACGCAAACTTGCTCGGGCAGATTCAATTCTCTCCAGAAAACTTGGATCGTTTTCCAAGCGATAATCAAACCAATCCTCTTCAGATGCAAACCCAATCAGGATGCCTGCCGGCTTGCCATGACGGGTTATGAGAACATCTTGTTTCTCCGCTTCACGGAGAAACCTGGATAGATCATCTTTAACTTCCGATAAGGAAGCCTTCTTTACTCGTGATTTCCGAACTGGGCCAGCCATGACTCTGCCTCCGATTTTTGCACTATCGCCAGAATCTCCACCGTCGATCCGGACACATCATAGAAGATACGCCATTCACCAACTCGAAGCCTATATTGCGGCTTGGTGAGACCACGTAACCGCTTGATTCGGCTTCGACTTGTCTTCTTGGGCTCGTTCCGTAGGTGGGTAAGTGCATCGCGAACCTCAGACCGAAACTTCGCCTTGAGCCTTCGAAGGTCTTCAACCGCTTCTGGCGAAAGTATGATTTCGAATCGCATTCTGGCCAGATTATAGCCAGAATCTGATTGGCTTAAAAGAGTGCTCTAACGCCCGCGCTCACCGGTGCCGAGTGAGCGAAGCGAACGAGGGAACCCCCGCAAAGCGGAGGCCTCATATGTGTTAGGCGGTTTGGTCAATCCACGAGTGATCCACACGTCTTGTGACTCTTCCGGTCATAGCGCGAGCCCGGTCCGAGGCCAGAAACGCCGCCGTCTCCGCTACGTTTGCGGACCTCCTGTCGAGTGGACGCAGATCATCATCCGAGCCCAGCTGCTCGCGCGATCAAGAACAACCCTGCCCCGACGAGGACGGCCCCGATGGCTTGCGCGACGCGCTCACCGGCCGGTGCAACCCGTTCGACGGTGATGGCTGCGGCCACGACAGCCATCGCGCGAAGGTCCATGACCCCGATGACCAGGAGAATCGCCATGAAACCGACACAGCAGCGGCTGCAGTGAAGTCCGATGCGCAGGCCATGTCGCCAGGCCGTGCCGGCGTCGGTCGGCAACGTACGACCGCGCCCGGGCGCCTCCCGGCAGCAGGTGAGGTGACGCGCCTTCCACGCGCTGAACTGGAGCGCGCCGGCGATGACGATTAACACGCCGACCGCGATCGGAACGGTGCGCGCCAGCACCGGCATCTGCATCTCAACCGCCGCCAGCGCGACGCCCAACGGAAAAGCGACCATTCCGAAGATGGTCCAGACGAAGAAGTAACCCACGCCCACGAGCGCGGTCAGCGGACCCAGGTGCGTCTCGCCTGTGCTGCCTACGGCCTGGCGGTAGCGCCACAGCATTGGGGCCAAGGACGGTAGCATCATCGCTACCATCATCACGATCCACATGCCGAGGAACGACGCCGCGGCGCCGGGCCACGTCTGTCCGGGCATCCGCATCCACGCCATCGACATCGTCCAGTCGCCGGGCATGGGCATACCGCCCATTGCCGACATGGATGTGCACCAGACGATAGTTACCGCCGCGCTGGCGGCAACGAGCAGCGCTGAGACGCCGAAGAAGGTTCGCTGGGATGCTCGCTCGGGAATCATGCGTCGTGACATTTCCTGCCCCCAGGTTGTGCCATCAACATGACACCACTACTTGGCTCAGCGCTTGTCGTACTCGTCATGGCGGCGCCACCAGTAGTTGGTCTCGTTGCGTCCCTTGGGGGCACGATTGAGCCACTGGTACGCGCCCCAGAGGCCGTCCACTCCGCGCGAATAGGCGGAATAGGTGTGGTAGACGACGCCATCCTCGAGCACGAACGCGCTCACGCCAAACCTCTCGCGCGCGTACGTCGCCCAGTCCAAACCGACGCTGGCTGGGATCTCTGCGAGCGGCCCTTCCTGCTGGTCCACCGGCACCGGTGGCCACTCGGTCGTTGCGAAGTTGTAATCGAGCACTCCTGCCCGCTGTTCGGCCTCCGTGTACTCCACACCGAAGTCGTGGTTGAAGTCGCTGCCGAACGACGAAGCCCAAGGGAAGCTCCAGCCCATCCGCCGCTTGTACGCCTGAAGCTTCGCGAGTGGCGCCCGCGACACCGCACAGAGCGTCACGTCATGGTTGGCTAGGTGCACGACGGACCCGTTGAAACCGTCCGCGATTGCCGAGCAGGAGGGACACCCCGCCGTGTAGTCGGGCCCGAACATGAAGTGGTACATGAGGAGCTGCGAGCGCCCTCTAAAGAGGTCTGCCAGCGAGGCGCTGCGTTCATCGGTCTCGAATCGATACTCCTTGTCGATCCGAACCCACGGGAGTTCCTGTCGCCGCCGCGCCAGCTCGTCGCTGCGGTGCGTGAGTTCCCTCTCGGCCTTGAGCAGCTCGAGCCGCGCTGCGAGCCACTCTTCACGTGTTCCGGTCTTGTGCTTTGTCATCGCTCTTGTCTCCTCGTTCTGTCCATGTCCCTCTACCATTGGGGCAGGTTCTCACGCATCGTAATACCTCTGCCGCCTCCGCCGTAGGGACTCCGGTTACCCGGAGCTCCCGGCACAGTCCCGGACGTGCGGTTTTGGTGAGTAGGTCGGTTCCTCCCGCCATGCCCGGACACTGTTTGTTTTCTCTGTTCCGCCTGGTTTCCCGGCGGTGCCACAATAGCGTGTCCACACAGCAGTACGTCCCCGACCCCTCGTAGAACCGGACAAGGTGCGTTACACCATCCGGCTCCCAGATTGAGTCATTCCGATCGGCTTAGGATAGAGGTTGTGAACAATGCGTATACGCGGCAACACGCGTTCCAGCAATATCGGACGGAACCGCTTCCAAGGGATAGAACGGCGTTGACTACGCCGGTTGAGCCACTTGTACAGTAGGCGGCTCGCCGCCATGACGTAGCGACTCAACGCCCGGTAGTTGCCACTCACCCCATAGTAACGGATGTGCCCTTCAAGATGCCGCCGCACATAGTCCATCATGGCCTTGCCACCGGCCATCCGTAGCCGGCACAGACGCTCGTTCAACTGCTTGAGTTTGCCATTGAACCGCTTCCGCTCAGTCTTGCGACCCACCACAAAGCGGCCGCGACGACTGCGACCGACGTAGTGGGTCAACCCCAGGAAGCTGAACGTCTGGGGACGACCTAGCCCATCCCGATGGCAATCCCTTTTCGCTTGCGTACCGAAACGCAGCACAGCCGTCTTGCTGGGCTCGACTTCCAGGTCAAAGGCAGCCACTCGCTCCCCCAATTCCCGGTGAAAGCGATGCGCCTCATCCTCGTGCTGAAAGCAGGCGATGAAGTCGTCGCAGTAGCGCACCAAAAAGGCTTTACCACGACAGGACTTCTTGTAACGCCGCTCGAACCACAGGTCCAGCACGTAATGGAGGTAAATATTAGCCAATGCCGGTGATACCAACCCACCTTGTGGGGTCCCTTCATTCACCTCGTTGACCACCCCATCTTCCATTACCCCTGCCTTGAGAAACCGCTTCAGGATTCGCAGAACGTTCGGGTCTGCGATGCGGTGTTCCAGAAACCGTAGCAGGTGGGAATGCGAAACATGATCGAAGAAGCCTTTAATGTCGGCCTCTACCACCCACTGCGTGCGCTCGTTGGTAATGACCTCCGCCACTCGACGCAGCGCATCGTGCGCGCTGCGCCCGGGACGAAAACCAAAAGAGCAGTCCTGAAACTCCGGCTCCCATATCGCCTGCAGAATCAGACTCAGTCGATCCTGCACAATGCGATCCTCAAAACAAGGAATGCCCAGCGGACGACGACGGCCATTCCCTTTCGGGATGTATACTCGCCGCACCGGCTGCGGCCGATAGCCCATTTGCCTCAGGCTACACGACAGCTCCGTTAGCCGGCTTTCCAGCCCTTCCGCATAGTCCACTTTCCTGATTCCATCCACTCCGGGCGCCTTCTTTCCATCTTGACGCCCGAAGCTGGCGTGCAACCCCTCCGGGTCGAACAGCAGCCCCATCAGGGCATTGAACCGCAACTGCGGTTCCGCACGCGCCTTCTCGGTGAAACGGATAAACTTCGTTGTCATGGTCACAGTCCGCTCAGTGTCGGGCCATGTTGCCCTTACCCGTTGTCTCAAACCGGTGCCCCTTTGCTCCACCCGCATTACCGGGCTTCATCGCTCGTATGGGCACCCCCGACTTCCGACCGCCACCGCCCTCTTCCTCGCTTGCTAGGCTTGTCCGAGGGTACGCAGATCCCTCTGCGCCGACTGTCGGATCTCCCTGGTTACCGCGCAATCGCCTTGTGAGGCTCGAAGCGACCTTAGATCCCGGGGCGTTCCCTGACACTTGCCTCTCACGCGTCAGGAACTGTTGCCTGCTGGGTGCGGGAACCCATCGGCCGATTCCAACGATGCCGTTTTCGGGACTCAACGTCTTCAGGGTCAGCATCACCTGTTACCTTTGCACCTCGCCTCCTTTCGTACCTACGCATCAATCAGCAAGTTACCCCGCTGACTGCAAGGCTCAATACCGGGCCCGTGGCTAGCGGCTACCCGGGTGGGATTCGCACCCACTCGATTACGCGACCTTGCCAGGTCGCATCCCCGCAATCGAGGTCGTGTTCGGCGCTACACCGGGCGCAAGCGTACCACCTTTATCAGTGAGCGTGCCGTTGAAGGTATT
The DNA here is from genome assembly GCA_963773065.1 of uncultured Gammaproteobacteria bacterium. Classification (GTDB taxonomy): domain Bacteria; phylum Pseudomonadota; class Gammaproteobacteria; order UBA9214; family UBA9214; genus CAVQCA01. The sequence goes on along the minus strand of CAVYZN010000032.1, from coordinate 189,732 downwards.
GACCGCTAACCGGCCACCGGTAAAATTAAACGCTCCTTGATCGAGATTGATGATGTTTGCGGTCATCAGACCACCGGTCAGATTAACTGTTCCAGTAGCGTTAGTCCCGGTCCCAATATTGACGACGTTGACGTCTACATTAGCGTTACTGCCCATCGAGAACGTCCCTGTCGCACTCTGCCCGCGCACCGAACGCCCGATGTTGAACTCGTTGAGCCGTAGATTCGCCGTGCCGTCCAGCGCATTGAGCACGCCCGTGGCGTCACTCGCCGCGTTGCTCGACTCGTTCCAGCCCAGGTTCAGATCCGCCCGCACCGTCGGTGTGCCCACATTCAGCACCGAATTGCCGCCCAGCACCAGCGTGCCATCGGCCGTGCCCACACCAGTGGGAATGCCGTTATGACCCAGGCTCAGCTCGTTGCTGATCACCGCCTCGAAGGTCGGATTGTTCACGCTCAAATCCAGCGTGCCGCTGGCCGCTCCCGCAGAACCGGTGTCATTCCAGCCAAGGCGCAGAAACCCCACCGGCGCACTGGCCGAGCCGAGCTTCAACGTCCCGCCGGCCGGCGTCGCAATCGTGCCCACCGCACCTGCACCGCGGCTCAGATAGATCACATCCGCATCGATCGCTCCCGGCTGATCCCACAGCAGCGTCCCCGTGGCGCTCTGCCCGCGCACCGAACGCCCGATGTTGAACTCGTTGAGCCGTAGATTCGCCGTGCCGTCCAGCGCATTGAGCACGCCCGTGGCGTCACTCGCCGCGTTGCTCGACTCGTTCCAGCCCAGGTTCGAGATCCGCCCGCACCGTCGGTGTGCCCACATTCAGCACCGAATTGCCGCCCAACACCAGCGTGCCATCGGCCGTGCCTGCGCTACTGGTGGTGTTTTCGGAAACCGAGGCTGAGATATTGATCGACTTGCAGGGTGATTCCACTGTTGAGGTTAGTCGTGTGAGTACCATTGATGAGGTATTCAAGGCCGGTAATTGTGAAATTCGTATCGACGAAATTTGTACCACCTGTATCGCCGGAATTAAATGTAACCGAATCCGTGCTTGTTGGCGCGCTGCCATCCAGCCAGTTACCGTTCGTTGACCATAAATCATCAACCGTACCCGTCCACGTATCGGCCCAGCTTACATTTGCAACAGAAAGAAAAACCAATGATGCTACACTGCCAATCAGAGCCCGCTTTATACGGTATGTAACAGTACTTTTATTCATCTTCGTCTCCTCCATGCTTTGATATGAAAAATTTACAGGTTCATATGCTTTCACCTGAGTCACGGCTTTCGAAGAAGCCGCTGCTTGTAACACTGATTAATGGTTACTCTGTCTGCTTGCGCCGGGTAATGCCAAGCAAGCCAAGCAGTCCGGAACCGAACAGCCATACGGCTGCCGGTATTGGCACAGCTTCTACAGCGTTGGTTTGGAGTCCATCCAGATGGTTCCATCCATCACCCGTATTTTCAGCAAATACAACCCGTGGTATGGAAACATCTGAGATGAAACCCGCAAAGGTATCTTTAAAAGCTCCTACGGAACCCAGGATGTTGTCAGCCGCGTCGTAAGCTGTTGCCACCAAAGTATCGCTTTGACCATCTCCGTTCCAAAACCCGAGTGCGGTAATTTCGTAACCGGGGAGCACATGCAGGACAACATCATCCCAGCGATTAGTGTCATTAATCCCGTTAGGGAAGTTCGCCAAATGCATTGGGCCGTGCGGGGGACCTTCACTAAAAAGATAGGTATTGGGAAATCCGCCTCCGGCTAACGGATCAAAACCAATCCCAAGCGCCGGTAAAATCGATATCTGTGTATCGTCTTGATAGGACTCGAAGTCCTCTAGTACCGTAGTACCCGCAGCCGCCTGCCAAGCCGATTCGGCGGACAAGTTTCCCGTGTACGTTACGAAACTTGCCAATGCCCAATCAGTCGCAGTAGCTAACACTACACTGCATAAGGTACCTACCAGATTTGATCTTTTCATGGTTAGTTCCTCCGTAAATACTTAATTCTTGGTTGCCAGTCTCCTGTGTATTTCGATGACTCGTTATGCTTACGTTACTCAGCCTTTTTTCTCCTTCTGGTCTTCTTCTGGCGCAATTCCAATCAGCCCAACCAGGTCGGAGCCGAGGGCTAGAGAGTTGGCGGGATTGCGTGAGAAGCGTAACGTTGTGCTGCTTACTTGACATTGACATCTGTCAAATGAAACACCGCATGGTCATTGTTATTTTCTATATCATGGATAAGGGAATATCGTACGTAGAACTACGTATAAACGGTAAAATCCCGTAGCGTATAGATCGCCACACACAAGACACAAGACAGGGGGTCAGGTCTTGCAATCAAGCATTCGAGATTTATGCTTCGCCATATGGCAAAACCTCTCAGCATCGAGCTCGCCGTCTTCAAGCGAATCCATTCCGTTCGCCGCGAGCTATGGCACACGCCTTTCTCAGCGGTGTTTACACCCTGCAGGAGATCGCAGACTATTCCCGAGTGCATTACTCAACGGTCATCCACGCAGTGCACCGGCTCGAAGCAGGGGTGAGCGATCTAACATCCGTGCCGACGAGCAAGCAAAATCGGGGTATGCGTGATTGCAAGACCTGACCCCTATGCGGTGCGACGCGATCGGGTGTTGATGTTGGATCCGACCGGACTTTCGACTGGCGAATGGCGTTTCCTATCCAACTCACCTTCGAAGCGGGTGCCGCAAGCAGAGCTGGAGCGCAACGGCTCTACAACAAAAACCGATTTTCTCCCAAGGACTTGCAGATATACCCACGTTCAGTTGCTGTGGTGGCACGAAATGTGACTCAGTTGCTGTGCATCTCGGGATTTTCACTGTGGAGTGCCAACCGCAACGTAACCAGGTAACTTTTCAGGAGGCACCATGAGCAACATTCGTATCTATGATTTGAGCAGAGAGCTTGACGTCAGCTCGATGGCCGAGATTCGCGGCGGCGTGTGGGACTATTCCAACCGCCTCGGTATGCTTGGCCAGATGCTGGAGGACGACCAAGATCGCAATTACGGCGATCCGTTCGGCCCCAAAACCCTCGACGAGGCCGCCCACCAGTCCCTCGAGGGGTGGGTCTCGATCCCGTAAGAGCATCATCGCGCCAGGGGGCGCCCACCGTTCCGCGAGAAGCGCAGCATCGCGAAGTCGCGCAATCGCAGAGCGGATGCGACGCCACCTGGAGCGCCAGTTGCCAGTGAGGCGAAGCGACTCCATAGGCGCCAGAGTACACGAGGCGCAGGGCGCATCGCGGAACCGCCATACCCCGAGTACGAACTCGCGGCTGAGCCCTGGTATCCGATCGAAGCGGCGGACGTGTTTCCCTATCCCGAGTCGCTGCGCTTTCACAATGCGCCGCGCCGCGCAACCTTCGCGCGCCGGCGTGACGAGGCGCCGACTGCGGCCTCCGGGTAGGCCAGCGCAGGGATCGGATTGCCGGGAATAATCTGCCGTGAACCCATACTTCGCCAGGGGTTTCATCGCATAATTCATGACAGGACCTCAGAAAAGCAGCGAGTACGCAAGACCGGCCGCCGCGCAGGCGCCGATCACCGGGATGATGCCGACCTTGTAACGCCACAGGGCGACGAAGGCGGCAATCGTGATGACGAGCGAAAACCATTCGAAACGACCGCTGAACGGCGTGGTTTTGGTCGCCTCCGGCCACAACACATGCCAGGCGAAGAACACCGCCAGGTTCAACACCACGCCGACCACCGCCGCGGTGATGCCGGTCAAGGGCGCGGTGAATTTGATGTCATCGCGCGTGGCCTCTACTGCTGGGCCACCCACCAGAATAAACAGGAACGAGGGCAGAAAGGTGAAGAAGGTGGCCACCGTCGCCCCGGCGATGCCGGCGAGCGCGAGACTCTCCGGACCGAAGAGCGCCTTGGTCCAGCCGCCCACGAAGCCGACGAAGGCGACCACCATGATGAGCGGACCGGGGGTGGTCTCGCCGAGCGCGAGGCCGTCGATCATCTGGGTGCCGGTCAACCAGCCGTAGTGTTCAACGCCACCCTGGTAGACATAAGGCAAGCACCGCATAGGCGCCGCCGAAGGTCACCAGCGCCGCCTTGGTGAAGAACCAGCCCATCTGGGTGAGCGGACCTTGCCAGCCATAGGTCATATAAAGGAGCCCCTCCGCCAGAGCCCAGAGTCCGAGTCCAACCGCCAGGTGGACGAAGATGGAACGCCAGGTGAAGCGGGCCCAGTGGGGTGGGGGCGTGTGGTCGTCGATGATCGCCGGGCCGAAGGACTTGCCGGCGGCGCCGTGGCCACCGCCAGTCTTGAACTTGCCAGGGGCGATACGGCCGCCGATATAGCCGATGATGCCGGCCGCCAGTACGATGGAGGGAAAAGGTATGTCGAAGGCGAAGATGGCGACGAAGGCCGCCGCCGCCATGGCCCAGAGCACGGCGTTGCGCAGCGCCCGCGAGCCGATGCGATAGGCGGCGAAGACAACGATAGCGGTGACGGCCGGCTTGATCCCGTAGAGCACGCCGGCGACCACGGGGAGGTCGCCGTAGGCGAGATAAATCCAGGTCAGCGCAATCAGGATGGCCAGTGAGGGCAGCACGAACAACACCCCCGCCATGATGCCGCCCAGGGTGCCGTGCATCAGCCAGCCGATGTAGGTGGCGAGCTGTTGCGCCTCGGGTCCCGGCAGCACCATGGCGTAGTTGAGCGCGTGCAAAAAACGGTGCTCGCTGATCCAGCGCCGCCGCTCCACCAGTTCGGCGTGCATCATCGAGATCTGTCCGGCCGGACCGCCGAAACTGATGAAGCCGAGCTTGAGCCAGTAGAGAAAGGCTTCCCGGAGAGAGACCGGTGCCGGCGGCGCCGGCTCTGCCGCCAGCGCCTCGGTAATTATAGACATGGTTGGTTCCTCGGTACGCGTTGTTCGAAAAATCCGGCGAGATCAGGTCTCCACCGACGAAAAACGGCGGTGGAGGGCATTCAGCACCGGCGCCATGGCGGCCAGCAGGGCGTCGTCGTTCGGGGCGCTTTCGCGCAGCCCGGCCAGCACGGCCTCAAAACCCGCCGCCTCGGCGACGGGCACCCCGCCCACGTCCAGGTAATGGACCAGTCGCCCGAGGCGGACGAGACCCGGATCGGCCTCGAGACCGAAACTCGCCAGCAGGACCTCGAAGGTCACGCGCTCGCCGACATGGGTAAACGAAGCCCCATCGAAGTCGAAGCCGAGCGCGTCATCCGGGCAATCTTCCGGCCGTTCCAGCCAGATGAACTGCGCCTGCGTATCCACGAACCGCCGGATCAACCAGGCGCTCGCCGCCCGGTCGACCCAGAGCCGCTTGCGGGTGGCCCAGCACCGGCCCTGGAAACCGGAACGGTCGAGTCGCCGCACCTCGCCGGCGACTTCCGAAGGTTCCGCGGGGGAGTAGCGGCGATTGAGCGAGGCAATCACCGCCTCCAGCGCCTGCCGCGACCGGGCCCTGGCCTCCCCGGGAAAGAAATCGATACCGGCAATCGCCTCGAACTCGCGCTCGAGCTGTCGCAGCCGTCGCCTGGCGGTGGCCTCGTCGAGCCGCGCTGATTCGGCTTGCAGTTCGACAATGGCCGACCTCAGTCCAGCGTAGCCCTCGAAGCGGTCGAACAGCGTCGACAGTCGTTCTTCCGTCGTAGGCGCCTGCGCCGCCAGCTCGAACAGCCAGGAAGACCCGCCTTCGGACTCGACTTGCGCGCCAATCTCCTTCAAGGCGTCGAAGTGGGCAGCGGTCGCCGGCAGCAGCGTTACGCCGTCCCGCAACGTTGCGGCGCCCCGCTCTTTCAACGCACGCCACAAGCGCACCCGCGGGGTGCTGGCTAAGCGACCCGACAGGCTGGCGGCGAAAAGCAACCAACGAGGCGCGGTAGTATCAGACATATGTAATGATTATTACATATATGTAATAATCATTTCTATATTTTTCTGACAAGCTCCTTTTCGCGATTGGCTACCTTGCGGGGCGCAGTTGTGCGCCTATGAAAAGGGATTTTTCAACAGCCGGTCAGCGGTTCAGTTCTCGCCCGCTGTTTCGACCGGCAGGCCGGCGCGCTGCCATTCGGGAAATCCGCCTTCCAGGCGGCGTGCCAGACGTCCCTGTTCACGCAGACGAGCCACGGCATCGAAGGCCAGCACGCAGTGCGGACCGCGGCAGTAGGCGATGACTTCCTTGTGCGAATCCAGGCTTTCAAGTCGGGCTTCCAGTTCAGCCAGCGGGATATTAATGGCGCCCGGCAGGTGTCCGGCGGCATATTCTTCTGGTGGCCGGACATCGAGCACGGTAACCAGCCCCTGGCGGGCGCGCTCCAACAGCTCACCGGCCGGCACCGGCTCCAGACTGTCCTTGACCGTGAGATAGGTATTGATCAGGCGCTCCACCTCGGCCAGACGGTCGTTCCGCGACCGCGCGCAGACACTCGAACAGGTCCAGCACATCGTCGCCGCTCAGGCGGTAAATCACGTTCAGGCCGACCTTGCGGGTTTCCACCAGTCCGGCCTGGCGCAGTTGCTGCAGGTGTTTCGAGGTATTGGCCACCGTCAATCCCGACACCGTCGCCAGCGCCTCGACGCTGCGCTCGCCCTGGGCCAGATATTCCAGCAGTTCGAGCCGGTTACCGTGACTCATCGCCTTGGCGATGCGGGCGAACTGGGTGAACAGATCGTGTTTGAAATGCGCGCTTGACATCCTACCTCGAACGGCTAATCTACTATTCAACTATTCGATTGATTAGTTGTTAACACGATTCATTATAACAGTTGCCCGGGGGCAGGCAATTGCACCGTGGCGGAGGAAACGTACCGATGGGTTTCAATGAGTTTGTCTTGACCAACGAGCTGCCGATCCGGCTGGGGTTTTTCTTCGGCGTCTTCGCCGTCATGGCGCTGTGGGAGATCATGACCCCGCGCCGCCGCCCGCGGACCTCCAAGGCCGTGCGCTGGGCCAACAATCTCGGCCTGGTGTTCCTGAACAGTTTCATCGTGCGCCTCGCCTTCCCGGCCGCCGCCGTGGGCATGGCGCTGCAGGCCGGTGAGCGGGGCTGGGGTCTGTTCAATGTTATCGAGGCGCCCTACTGGGTTGCGGTAGTGGCCTCGGTCATGGCATTCGACTTCTTCATCTGGCTCCAGCATGTGATGGTGCATGCCATACCGGTGCTGTGGCGGCTGCACCGGGTGCATCATGCCGACCTCGACTTCGACGTCACCACCGGCGCGCGCTTTCACACCTTGGAGATTCTGCTCTCGATGCTGATCAAGTTCGCGGTGATCCTGCTGCTGGGTCCGCCGCTGGTCGCGGTGGTGTTGTTCGAGGTGCTGCTCAATGCCACGGCCATGTTCAATCACGGCAATGTGCGGCTGCCGCCGGCGCTCGACCGGCTGCTGCGCCTCATCGTGGTGACGCCGGACATGCACCGCGTGCATCACTCCGTCGAGGACGACGAGACCAACAGCAACTTCGGCTTCAATCTGCCGTGGTGGGACCGCCTGTTCGGGACCTACCGCGCGCAACCGCGCGCCGGCCACGAGACCATGACCATCGGCATACGCACCTTCCGCGCGGACAAGTGGTGCAGCTGGCTGCCCGGCATGCTCTCGATTCCCTTCGTCGGCAAGGTGCAGGACTATGCCATCAACCGGCGTCAATGGGAGAAGGCGCGTGAACAATAACCGCCTCATGCGTATTGTGCTGCTCCTCGGTCTCGTGGCGGGCGTGGCGCTGGCGGTGCTCTACCGCGACCGCTTTGACGCGGCGGCGCTGCAGACCTGGATTCATGAGGCCGGGGCGGTTGCGCCGCTGCTCTTCATGCTGATCTATGCGCTCGCCGCCGTGCTGTTTCTGCCGGGATCGGTCCTCACCCTGGCCGGCGGCGCCCTGTTCGGCCCGGTGCTGGGTACCTTTTATAACCTGACCGGGGCCACCCTCGGCGCCACCCTGGCGTTTCTGATCGCACGCTACCTCGCCTCGGACTGGGTCGCGCGGAAGGCGGGCGGGCGCGTGAAGCAGCTCATCAACGGCGTCGAGAATGAGGGCTGGCGCTTCGTCGCCTTCGTGCGGCTGGTGCCGCTGTTCCCGTTCAACCTGCTGAATTACGCGCTCGGCCTGACGCGCCTGAAGTTCAGCCACTACCTCATCGCCACCTATGTCTTCATGCTGCCCGGCGCCATCGCCTATACCTATCTGGGTTACGCGGGCCGCGAGGCGGTCGCCGGCGGCGAAGGGATGATCCAGAAGGCGCTGCTGGCGCTGGCGCTGCTCGCGGTCGTGGCCTTCCTGCCGCGCCTCATCGGCAAGCTGCGCCGCGGTGCCATGATCGAGTTTGAGGATTTCAAGCGACGGCTCGATGCCGGCAACGGCCTGCTGGTGCTCGATGTGCGCCCCGCCGAAGCCTTTACCGGCGAACAGGGACACATCGACGGAGCGGTAAACATCCCGCTGGAGGACCTGCAGCGGCGCATGGCTGAACTGGGCGATTACCTGGAACGTCCCGTGGCCATCGTTTGCCGAACGGACAGGATGTCGGCAAAGGCCGCGTTGCTGCTGACGGAGGAGGGTTTCGCCGACGTGCATGTGGTGCGCGGCGGCATGACGAAGTGGAACGAGGCCGGCCTGCCGGTGAAGCGCTATGCCAGGCCACGCCTCCATAAAGAAACAAACTCACCGCAAAGGCGCAAAGCCATTTAATTATTTTTGTCAATAAGTTTCTTCGCGAACTTTGCGTCTTTGCGGTGAAAACGGTGTTTATGGATGAACATTATCTAATGGGCCAAGGGCAGGAGGCATGACGGATGTTGTACTTCGTAGTGTAAGGAGGCTTGCCATGACCACCGTCACCATCGTGATTCAGAACGCACCCTACAAGGAAAATAACAAGGCGTGGCACGCGCTGCGGTTTGCCGGTGCGGCGCTGGCGGAGGATCTGCGGGTCCGCGTTCACCTGCTGGACGATGGCGTTCAAGTGGGCTACCGGGGGCAGCAGGTACCGGAGGGCGCGGCCAACCTGGAAGCGTTGCTCGCCGAACTCATCGACTGCGGTCTGGAAGTGAGGGCCTGTGGCATGGCGCTGGATGGTTGCGGCATCGACGAGTCGGCCATGCTGCCGGGAATCGAGCGCGGTTCCATGAAGGCGCTGGCGAACTGGGTGAAGGACAGCGATCACGTCATGGTGTTCTGAACACGAACAAACCAGCCCCGGCAGATGAAGCGGCGCACCAAGGGTATTCTGCTGCTGGCCTCGGCGCTGGCTGGATTTCTCGGCTGGCGCTTCCTCCGGCCGCTGAATATTTTCGTCGTGTCGGATGCCTTCGAACGCCCGGTCTCCACCACCGATGCACCGGCGCAATTCCGGACACTCCGCGCCGCTGAATGCGCGGGCTGTCATCGCGACATTTACGAGGAATGGCGCACCACGATGCACAGCCAGGCCTGGACCGATCCCTATTTCCAGTCGGACTGGGCCTTCGACCGCTCGCAACAAATCTGCAAGAACTGTCATATCCCGCTGGACCGCCAGCAGGAGCATACGATCCTCGGGTTCCGGGACAAGGACAAATGGGACCCGATCCTGGCGCCCAATCCCGGCTTCGATCCCCCGCTGCAGCACGAGGGTGTGACCTGTACGGCCTGTCATCTGCGTGAGGGCAGGATCGTGGGCGTGCTTCGGCGATCACCGATGCACCCGCACCCGGTACAGTAAACTCGATGATCCAAACACAGGTCTGTGTGCGCTGCCATGTGGTCGACAGGCGAACGGTGGGACACGCTTCTTCCGCTTTCCGCCCTGTGGCACGGTCGCGGAAATTCAGGCCATCCACTTCCGGCAGGTTGACCGTTGAGGATCATGCAGCGCTGCGAATCACGTGGGATCGACGGCACCCGTTCCCGCCATACCGCCGGACGAGAAGACTGGTGATCAACCGACCGGCTACGGGATCGCTCGGCTGCGTGCAGTGCCACATGCCGCTCGTTGAGCGGCCACTGGTCAAAGGCGGCAAGGCGCGCCCGGTCCGGCGCCACCTGTGGCGGGGCGGACACGATCCGGAGATGGTGAAAAAGGGGCTGGAAGTGCGCTTCGCGGAAATTTCCTCCGCCGCTTCCGACACTCGAACCTTCGCCGTGACGCTGACGAATGTCGGTGCGGCGCATTACCTCCCGACCGGGACACCCGATCGCCATCTCACCGTCCAGTTGCGCTTGCTGAACAGCCGGGAAGAACTCATCGATGAGCAGAACCATACCTTGAGGCGGACCGTGATGTGGCGGCCGTTCATCGTCGATCTGTGGGATACCCGGTTGCCGCGCTGGCAATCCCGTAGCTATCAATTCACCTTCCCGATGCATGACGGGCAGCGGCCCGCGGCGGTGGAAGCGGTGGTGCGCTACCACCTGCTCGATGAAACACGCCGCCAGCGGATTGGTTACGTGAACAGCGAACCCTGCCTAGAAGTCCTCGCTCAATGACCCTACGTAAAAAATGCTGCTCGCCCCGAAGCACAGGCCATGAATCGGATCGCGTGTTTCCAGGTTGATATCCAAGCCTTGGCTCTTCAGTAAGATAATTGCCATTCGAAACCTCAGGAAAAACCCATGAAGCAACATGAGATGGTTAAACACTACTATGGCCAGGTGCTGCAGAGCACGGCCGACCTCAAGACCAATGCCTGCTGCACCACCACGGCCATGCCGACCCATGTCAAGGCCGTATTGGAGCAGATCCACGAGGAGGTTCAGGCCCGCTACTACGGTTGCGGTCTGGTGGTGTCTGAAGGACTGGAAGGATTGCGGGTACTGGACCTTGGCTGCGGCAGCGGTCGCGATACCTTTCTGCTGTCGAAGCTGGTGGGAAGACAGGGGTTCGTCGTCGGGATTGACATGACACCCGAACAGATAAACTTCGCCCGCCGCCATGTGGCGTACCACACCAGCCGATTCGGATACGATCGGCCCAATGTGGACTTTATCGATGGCACGGTAGAACACCTGGAGGAATCCGGTCTCGAGGCCGGAACCTTCGATCTGGTCGTCTCCAACTGCGTCATCAATCTTGTGCCGGACAAACGCGCGGTGCTACAGCAGGTTTATCGCTTGCTCAAAGCCGGTGGCGAGTTTTATTTCTCGGATGTCTATGCAGACCGGCGGATACCGCCGTCCCTCACGGAGGACCCGGTGCTCTACGGGGAATGTGAGCTGCGCCTGGAATCCGGGAAATGCCCGTTGGTTACTTAACCATCGCAGATCATCGGAAGCCGTGCTCGTGTTTCACGCCTTTCAGCACACGTCCCGGCGTCGTGACGAAATATCCGGGCTATGTTTTCGGGGTGATCGACAGAGGCTCAACATCGGGTAGACTTTCGGTATGATCGACAGAGACTCAACGGTGTACCGAGCGCTGCGCTCCTTCGGCGCGCGCAGTGGCGACGTAACATCCCTGCGCGCGCCGGTCACGCATATGAAAACGCGCTATGGCATTTTCCTGCCGGGCGGGAACCGGGTATCGCGATTGACGGAATATGCCGTGCCTCACCGCATTCCCTGGGGCGGCTTCCTTGCGGTCGCCGTGTTACGAACCATGAGTCAACAATTACCAGGCTGAGAACCGGTGGGTTAAGGCTATGAACTGAACGTCCGGATACGCGTCGACTGAACGACGCGTCTTAATCAGGCTCCATCTGAAAATTATCATTGGGATTCGGCTCAAAATGATGCTCCGAATCCACACGAAGTGGTATTCGATGGTAAATACCTTGTGGTTTCCCCGTATCTGCCTTCATTGAACTTGCTATGTGAGGTAGAGAACTTCCCGATTCTCATAGTGCTTCTCCGGGAGCCTTAGCATAGTGATCACGGAAATCTGTTCCCCACCCAGGCCAACCCATTTTGCGTCGGGAAATTCGGCCACCAAGTTCTTTTCGCCCGTAGTGATTATCGAGGGCAATCGGATGCGCCGCTCCATCGACTTCCGCTGTACTGAAAAAGGAGCCGCGAAAGGCGGATGTCGCTATCAATGACACTTGCTTCACAGGAAATCGTATGCTGAGTAACAACGGGATTTCGGCGTGCCAAGGATAATGGAAGTGATCACAGTTCACCTCCGGAGACTCGATACCAGACATCACCAGAACATGTTCGACACTTCTTCGGATGATCCTTAAGCGGTTTCATAATCGATGTGAGGGTGGGTTAGGCACGCCGTTGGTCGCCAGTAAGCCCACCCGCCGTGCCGCCAGGCATTCACTAAAATATGCGTTGTGTTGCTGCGCAACGCTTGGTGGGTTACGCGAAAAACGCTAACCCTACGCTACATCCGGCTGAGGCATCAGTAGGGTTTCAGGGTGGTTTTCCCTTTCCCCGGTGGACCATATGTGACCCACACTTTCTTGTTCTTCATCATCATCATCCGGCCATCCTTGAGTTCCATTTCCTCGCCATCGGCCATGCTCATCGGCTTGCCGTGCGCGTCCACCATCCGCCCGGTGCCATCCGGATGGAGGTACAACGTCGAACCGTCCTTGAGTTTCAACTGCTCTGCCGGCGGCTCGGTGGCATGAACCGCCGTCAACGACCCAACCAAGCAAGCCAGCGCCATTGCGATCAGTGTTTTCTTCATGAGAGTCTCCTTGGTGATTTATGAGGTGGTAACCGTGTCAATGGTATAGGCGATGCCCGCCTACCCGCTGAGTCTTGCGTAGCAATTCGGTCACTGTTGTCTCTGGTACTGCATGGTTTGCTGCACCATGTTGGCGCGCAATGTGATGCCCTCATGGCATCGCTAAGTATAGTCCGGATATTTCACGAGAGAAGATCGGTGAAACCGTTTTCCCCTTACCATGTGAGTGTCGAAGTCAAACCGTAAGGGGGGTACTGCGGCCAGCGGTTGATCCGCTGGTGCGAATGCAACGCGGTGGGCTATCCCGCATACGTCACCGATTCAGCGTATGGGTGGGCATGATCGCTACCTCCTCGTTGCCGGTCAACGCACATAGGCGTCGCTCGCGTGGCGGCGCATCATGCGATGGCTGTAGAAAAACGACGCGTTCTTGATGATGGCGCTCGCCACCGCGGGCAAGACACCCAGCATCAGAGCCGAAATCATCGTTTTCATATCAGTCTCTCCATCTGGATCACTTAAAACCAGAACCGCAGCCCGGCGACGAACGCCGTCTCACTCGCATCTTCGCCCGCGGCCCGCGCCAGGTCTCCCGTTTCACCGAACCTGCGCCCCCACTCGACACCAACGTAAGGGGCAAACTCGCGCCGGATCTCGTAGCGCAGGCGCACGCCCGCGGTGAGGTCGGACAAGCCGCTGCCCAGCCCGCGCCCGGCGTCGTCCTTGCCGTAGGCATTCGCCTCGATGCGCGGCTGCAGGATCAGTTTCTGGGTGAACAGCAATTCATACTCCGTATCAAGCCGCAGCGCCGTGCGTCCCCCCTCTCCGAGGTAACCGGTAAGCTCCACCTCGAACCAGTAGGGCGCCAGTCCCTGTACGCCAAACGCCAGCCAGTCCCGGTTCGGCCCTTCGCCACTGTCATGGCGCAGCGCCGAGCTGGGTATCCCAGTAGGCCGCGACGGCGTGCCCCCAGAGCAGCTCGCTGCGCGCCTCCTTGATTTCACCGCCGTCGACATCGCCTTCGGATTTCAGCACGGCGCGGTCGTAGGTGCGCCCGTACCAGGCCTGCAGGTCGTACGCCGCGAAGCTGTTGTCGTCGCCGCGCACGGCCTCGAACCGGTCCACCAGTAATGACGCGAGACTGTGCGTATCCGCCATGTGCAACGGGTAGGGGCCGAAATCGTAGCCGTCGCTATAGGCATGGGGATCGCGCGCGTCGGGCGGGGCGGAACCACCCTGCATCGAGCCCATGTCCATCCCCGCCTCGCTTGTCGCTCCGGCTGTCCCGGCTGCATCGCCGTCCGGGTTCGGTGGCGTAGCGGGAGACGACATCATCTGGTGTTCCGCATGCGGGTCTGTCGTCGGCTGGTCCTGCGCCCACGCCGGCGGCACAGGCCAGCCGGCCGCAACGACCAGAACCACCGGGGCGATCCGCGCGATTCGCTTGTATTTCGCCGCGACTTCCATCCGCTGGCCGGCTTGCGCCGCGTTCACGCCACGACCACCTGACGGAACATGCCCGCATCCATGTGATAGAGCAGGTGGCAGTGCCAGGCCCAGCGGCCGAGCGCATCGGCGGTGACGAGGAAGCTCACGCGCTGCGCCGGCTGCACGTTGAGGGTGTGCTTGCGCACCTGGAAGCGCCCGTCCGGGCTTTCCAGCTCCTGCCACATGCCGTGCAGGTGCATGGGATGGGTCATCATGGTGTCGTTGTGCAGAATCACGCGCAGGCGCTCGTTGGGGCGGAAATGCACGGGCGTGGATCTGCCGAACTCCAGCCCGTCGATCGACCAACTGTAGCGTTCCATGTTGCCGGTCAGATGCAGCTCGATCTCCCGCTCCGGCGTCGCGGGCATCGAGCGGCCCGCCGAGGGTGTGCAGATCGGCATAGGTCAGCACCCGCCGGCCGTTGTCGCGCAGGCCGATGCCGGGGTCGTCCAGATTGGTCCGGGGGTAGTCGACGCGCATGTCGACGCTGGGACCGTATTCGGTTTTGGCGTGGCGCGCGCGCACCGGGGCGGCGCCCATGGCCATGCCCTCGTGCATGGCATGCTGCCGTGATCCATGCCGCTCATGTCCATCCGCCATGTCCATTCCACCCATGTTCCATGCCGGCCATGTCGCCGTGCGGCATGCGCGCCCATCATGTCCGCCATGGTGAGCCGCTCGGGCGCATCCAGTGCCGGGACTTCGGCCGCCATGCCGGCGCGCGGCGCGAGCGTGCCGCGCGCAAAGCCGGTGCGGTCCATGGATTGCGCGAAAATGGTATAAGCCCGGTCATCCTGGGGCTCGACGATCACGTCATAGGTCTCGGCCACGCCGATGCGGATCTCGTCCACCGTGACCGGCTCGACGTCCTGGCCGTCGGCCTGAACCACCGTCATCTTGAGCCCGGGGATACGCACGTCGAAGAACGTCATCGCGCCGGAGTTGATGAAGCGCAGCCGCACCCGTTCGCCGCGGCGGAACAGCCCCGTCCAGTTGCCCGCGGGCGTGGCGCCGTTCATGAGATAGGTGTAGGTATAGCCGGAAACGTCGGCCAGATCGGCCGGGCTCATGCGCATCTGGTTCCACATGCGCCGCTTGTCGAGCGCCGCGCCGAGACCCAGGTTGGCTGCATCGCGAAAGAAATCGACCGCCGTCGGCTCGTTGAAGTTATAGTAATCGCTCTGCTTCTTGAGCTTGCCCAAGACCGTCATCGGGTCTTCATCGGTCCAGTCGGACAACTGGACGACATAATCACGGTCGGCGCGGATCGAATCACCCTTCGCGGGATCGATGATGATGGCGCCAAACATGCCGGTCTGCTCCTGCATACCCGAATGCGAGTGGTACCAGTAGGTGCCCGACTGCCGCACCTTGAAGCGATAGACGAAGGTCTCGCCCGGGGCGATGCCGGTGAAGCTGATGCCCGGCACGCCGTCCATCTCGAAACGGCAGCAGGATGCCGTGCCAGTGGATGGAGGTGTCCTCGGCGAGCCGGTTGGTGACCCGCAGCGTCACCGTATCGCCCTCGCGCCAGCGCAGGATGGGACCCGGCAGGGAGCCGTTGATGGTCGTGGCGAGGCGCGGCGTACCGGTGAAATTGACCGGTGTTTCCGCAATGCTGAGGTCGAACTCCGTGCCGCCTAGCACCGGGACGACTCCGGTGACCGTGCCGGCCGCTTCCCGTGCCCGGGCCGAACCGAGCCAGGGCGACAGGCCCAGCATGACACCCCCGGCGGCCAGCCCTTGAAGGAACCGCCGGCGCGCCGGATTGGGTAACACTAGCGGAGATTGATAACTACGCTTCATGCGGGTTCGACCTGCCGTCGTGCCTTCGGTTCGTCCCGGGCCGCCTGTTCCTTTGACTCACCGGCGCAGATGCAGGCACGCTCTATGAAATGTAATGTCTCAGCCATTGTCACTTGAGCCTAATAACGAAGAGTCCCACTCGGCCTTCGTGTTCGAATCTCGGGATTTGCCGATAAAAGCGCTCGGATTCGAGCGGATCGCTAATGCGCAGGATCGTGTGGTCCAGTGTCATACGGCCGGTACGGATGCAGGGCGTCGCGAAAACAACGCGCGTATCCTTACGTAGAACACGGGCGTCAGGAACAGGCCGAACAGGGTCACGCCTATCATGCCCGAGAACACGGTGATCCCCATCACCTGCCGTACCTCGGCGCCCGCACCGCTCGATAGCACGAGCGGCACCACACCGGCGATGAAAGCCACCGAGGTCATCACGATCGGCCGCAGCCGCAAGCGGCACGCCTCAAGCGCCGCCTCGATGAGTCCGCGGCCCTGATGCTCCAGCTCGCGGGCGAACTCGACGATGAGGATAGCGTTCTTGCACGCGAGCCCCATCAAGACCACTAAACCGATCTGCACGAAGATGTTGTTATCGCCGCCGCTGGACCAAACGCCGAAGAGCGCCGAGAGCATGCACATCGGCACGATGAGGATCACGGCCAATGGCAACGTCCAGCTCTCGTAAAGCGCCGCCAGCACCAGGAATACCAGCAACACGCAGAGCGGGTATACCACGAGGTTGGCCTTACCCTCATTGACCTCTTGGAAACTCAGATCGGTCCACGCGTAACCCATGCCGGCGGGCAGCACCCGCGGCGCCATGTCGCTAATCGCGGCGATGGCCTGATCGGATGACATGACACGCGGGTCCGCCTCTCCCAGCAGATCGGCCGCGGGATAGCCGTTGTAGCGGATCACCGGATCCGGACCGTAGGTCTGACCGACCTTTACGACACTGCCGATCGGAACCATCTCCCCGGCCTGATTGCGGGTGCGCAGAACACCGATGTCCTCGACCTGATCGCGGAACGCCGCGTCCGCTTGCGCATAGACCTGGTAGGTGCGGCCGAAGCGGCTGAAGTCGTTCACGTAGACCGAACCCAGATAGACCTGCAACGATTCGAATAAATCGGTGATCGCAATCCCCTGGGTCTTGGCCTTGATGCGATCGATTTCAGCGGTGAGCTGCGGCACGTTGGCCTGATAGGACGTGACCGGGAAACCCATGCCCGGTACTTTGCGATAGCGCACCGATCAGCGCGCCCGCGGCATTTTGCAACTCACCGTAGCCCAGACCCGCCTGGTCCTGCACGTACAGCGAGAAACCCGAGCCGGTGCCTATGCCGAGGATCGCCGGCGGCATGAACGCAAAGGCAAATCCCTCTTGTATGGATGAGAACTTGCCCGTTGAGCTCTGCGACGATCTCGGTTGCCGGCCGGTGCCGCCGATCGAAACTTTTCAGACCAAAAAAGATCGTGCCCGTATTGGGCGTATTGCTGAACTGCAGCGCATTGAGTCCAGGAAACGCCACCGCATCGATGACGCCATCGGTCGATAGCGCCATATCGCTCATCTTGCGCACCACGGCCTCGGTGCGATCCAACGAGGCGCCCTCGGGCAGCTTCAGGCCTCCGATAAGATAGAGCTTGTCCTGAGTCGGAATGAATCCGCCGGGTACGGCACGGAACATCACCATCGTGCCAGGCGATCAACACCGCGTACAGTGCGAGCATGAGCGGCGCATGCCGGATCGCCCGCTGCCCACCGCCCGCATAGGCGTGGGCGGCGCCGTTAAAGAAACGATTGAACGGCCGGAACACCCAGCCGAACAGCGCATTCAACAAGCGGGTGAAGCGATCCGGCGGTGCGCCATGCGCGCGCAGCAGCACGGCGGCCAGCGCGGGGGAAAGGGTCAGCGAATTGATCGCCGAGATCACGGTCGAAATGGCGATGGTCACCGCGAACTGGCGGAAAAACTGACCCGTCACGCCGGAGAGGAACGCGATCGGCACGAATACCGCGCACAGCACCAACGCGATGGCGATGATCGGTCCGCTCACCTCGCGCATCGCCTGGTGCGCGGCCGCCTTCGGCGTGAGTCCGTTGCCGATGTTACGCTCCACGTTCTCGACCACCACGATGGCGTCATCGACGACGATGCCGATGGCGAGCACCATGCCGAACAAGGTCAGCGTGTTGATCGAAAAGCCCAGCGCCAGCAGTACCGCGAAAGTGCCGATGATCGACACCGGCACCGCGAGCAGCGGAATGATGGAGGCGCGCCAGGTCTGCAGGAACAGGATGACCACCAGCACCACCAGCAGCACGGCCTCCAGTAGCGTCGTGACCACCGCCTTGATGGAGTCGCGCACGAATACGGTCGGGTCGTAGACCACGTCCCATGTCACACCCGCTGGGGAAAAAGCGATCCAGCTCTTGCATCTTGGCGCGGACGCTGTCCGACAAGGCGATGGCGTTGGAGCCTGGCGCCTGGAAGATGACGATTGCGACGGCCTGCTGATTGTCGAGCAATGAGCGCAATGCGTATTCCGACGGCGCCGAGCTCGATACGCGCAACGTCGCGCAGGCGCGTGACCTCGCCGTTTGCGCCGGTCTTGATGATGATGTTGGCGAACTCCTCTTCGGTGACGAGCCGGCCTTGCGCGTTGATCGAGAGCGTCAAGTCGCTGGCGCCCGGCTGTGGAGGCCCGCCGATCGTGCCGGCCGAGACCTGCACGTTCTGCTCGCGGACGGCTCGGACGACATCGCCGGCTGTCATGCCGCGTGCCGCGACCTTGTTGGGGTCCAGCCAGATGCGCATCGAATAGTCGCCGCCGCCGAAGATCATGCGCCTGACCGACGCCGGGCAAACGCGCCAGCTCATCCTTGATGCGCAGGGTGGCGTAGTTGCGCAAGTACAAGGCGTCGTAGGTTTGATCCGGCGACAACAGATGCACCACCATGGTCAAATTGGGTGACTGCTTTTCCGTGGTGACCCCGAGCCGGCGCACGTCCTCGGGCAGGCGCGCGCTCGCTTGACTCACGCGGTTTTGCACCTGCACCTGGGCGAGATCGATGTCGGTGCCCGGTTTGAACGTGACGGTCAACTGCATCACGCCGTCGGACGCCGGCGATCGACTTCATGTAGATCATGTTCTCGACGCCGTTGATCGCCTCCTCGAGCGGCGTGGCGACCGTCTCGGCGATCACCTTCGGATTAGCGCCCGGATAGACCGCGCGCACCTGAACCGATGGCGGCACGACGTCGGGATATTCCGTGATCGGCAACAGCGGTATGGCAATCAGTCCCACCGCGAAGATGATGATCGAAAGCACCGCCGCCAAGATCGGCCGGTCGATGAACAGAGCGGAAAAATCTTTCATGTGCCAGGCGGCTGGACCGTACTCGCCGGCCCCGACTCACCACTCGCGGCGGCCGGCGGTCCGGGCGACGGCGGCGGGTCGCCCATGATGATCGTTTGTGGCATCACCGGCATGCCGGGGAAGAAGATCTTCTGCACGCCATGCACGATCACCTTGTCTCCGGCTGTCAGGCCATCGGTCACGATGCGCAGGCCCTCGGCCTTGCGGCCGATCTTAACGTCGCGGCGCTGCGCGGTCTTGTCAGGCCCGAGCACATAAACATACTTCCGGTCCTGGTCAGTGAGGATCGGCTTTATCGTCCATCAGCACGGCCGGGAACTTGCCGCTGCCGGCCAGCTTGATGCGCGCGAACAGGCCAGGGGTGAAGATGCGCTCCTTGTTGTCGAGCACGGCGCGGGCGCGGATCGTACCGGTCGCGGGATCGACTTGATTATCGATGAAGTCCATGCTGTCCTTCGTACGGAAAATTCTCGTCGTTGGCCAATCCAACCATGACCTTGTTCGCGACCTCGCGCGAACCCGGCCGTTCGCCGTTGCGCGCCATGGCGCCGTAACGGAGATAGGTCTGTTCGTCCGCTTCGAAGTACACGTATACCGGGTCCAGCGACACCACCGTGGTGAGCAAGGTCGCATCGGGCACCATTTCGCCACCCGCCACCAGATTACCCGGTGTCACGATGGCGTCGACTGGTGCGGCCGTCGATGGGCGAGCGGATCTCCGTGTATTGAAGATCGAGACGGGCGACCTCGACCGCCGCCTCGGCGGCGCGAACATCGGCCTTGGCCTGTGCGTCCGCGGCGGTGCGTTCATCGTATTCGTCTTCTGAGGTCAGGTGCCGTTCCAAGAGTTTCTTGGCGCGCGATGCCTGGGCCCGGGCAAGTTCGGAGCGCGTTTGCGCGCGCGCGAGTTCGGCCGTGGCGCGCGCGAGTTCGGCTTGGAAAGGGCGTTGGTCGATGACGAACAGTACGTCTCCCTTCTTCACCTCCTTGCCTTCCTGGAAGTTGACCGTCTCTAGATAACCCGCCACCCGCGGCTGGATACGGACTGTCTCCACGGCCTCGATATGGCCGGTGAACTCATCCCACTGCGTCACTTCTCTGGTGATGACTTCAGCCACGCTGACGGCAGGAGGCGGCATCTGCGGGGCCTGGGTGCCGCCCCCTTGTTTGCAGCCTCCGAGCGTACCTATCGATAACACCAGCGCCAATGCGGCGATGAAATTCAAAGACGGTTTGATTCCTGCTAGTTCGTGCCTGATGAGGTCGGCATTCATGTCGTTAATCCACGAGCGGGCCACACGCCGCCTCTAACCCTTCCTTTCTAACGCATTCATCTCCTCCTCCCCCTTCCTCCTCTTGACGATAATCATGAATCGCATCGTAACTTCCCCTTGTTGCTTGGATTTCGAGCCAGGCTTCCGGATAATCCCGGACGGATTCTGACCCTCGCTCTAACTGTAGACGAACGAGGTCCCGTAAAATCGACACGCTGAAGAATTTTTTGCGTCGCTTTCATCTGCCAGACATGTCGGGCTCCAACAGTCGCGGATCGACTGAAAGGCTGAGGCGGTGATATCAGTATAGAACCCACTAAGGGGCGTGGAGTTGCGAGCGGTGAGAACGACGTGGGCTGATGACTGAGCGTGAGATAGCTCCCTGCAAAACTCCCGCGAGGGGAAATACCGTAACGTTTGCAAATGACGTAAGTGACTGGAAATATGGTGGCCAGGGACGGAATCGAACCGCCGACACGGGGATTTTCAGTCCCCTGCTCTACCAACTGAGCTACCTGGCCGGGGGTGTGTATTAAAGCCGCAGACCCATGGCGAGTCAAGGCGGGACGGTATTATTTACCCTGGCGGGTGGAATGAACAGTCTGTTGATAATCCATCGCAGTGAGGGCGGAAACAGCGCCGGTCATGGCCGGGGAGTTCCTTGACATCGCGAACACCCATCACTTCAAGGTATCCGGCGACACGAACCCGCCGGGAAGCGTCGAGCCGCCGCCGAAGAAAAACTTTTCCATCTCCTGCTCCAGAAACTTGCGCGCCTTGGGATCCACCGGCGTGATGCGGTTTTCATTGATCAGCATGGTCTGGTGGCGCAGCCAGAGCTGCCAGGCCTCCTTCGAAACGTGCTCGAAAATCCGCCGCCCCAGTTCGCCGGGATAGGTCGGCGCATCCAGTCCTTCGGCTTCCTTTCCCAGCTTGACGCATTTCACCATTCGGCTCATGGCGCTACTCCTTTTTCCGTCGTTGATTAAAACGCCGCAGCAGCCGTTCCACCGGCGCCGCAAGACCCCGCTCATCCGCGTTCTCCGGATTAAACCAGAACCGGTTACGCCCTTCCCTTACGCCATCCGCCGGCGCCTCCGCCAGCGCCAGCACCGGCGTAATCTCCAGATGAAAATGGCTGAAGGTATGCTGCACGCACGGCCATTCCTCGATTACGCGCACGCGCAGTCCCATGTGCTCGCGGCACCAGGCATCCAGCGGCTGTCCGTGCGCCACCTCGGGGAGACTCCACAGCCCGCCCCAGATACCGGCCGGCGGACGCTGCTCCAGCAGTATTCCCCCAGCCTCGTTACTGAGGAGCAGCAGGCGCGTCTTGCGTACCGGCAGATCCCTGCGCGGGCGCGCCGCCGGGAAGTCCCGCTGTCGTCCCGCGGCATGGGCCTTGCAGTCCGGCGCGAGCGGACACTGTCCGCACGCGGGTTGCCCCCGGGTGCACAGCGTCGCGCCGAGATCCATGATCGCCTGGGTGTAGTCCGCCACGCGGGTAGGCGGCGTGTGGCGCTCGGCCAGCGCCCAGAGCTTTTTCTGCACGGACGCCTGCCCCGGCCAGCCTTCCACCGCGTGGAAACGGGCCAGCACCCGTTTCACGTTACCGTCCAGTATGGCATGGCGCTGCCCGCACGCCAGGGACAGGATCGCCCCGGCGGTGGAACGGCCGATGCCGGGCAACGCCATCGCCTCGTCGAGGTCTTCGGGGAAACCGCCCCGAAACCGCGCGGCGACGAGGCGCGCACCGGCATGCAGATTGCGCGCCCGCGCGTAGTACCCCAGACCCGACCAGTAGTGCAGCACCTGGTCGGGGCTCGCGCCGGCCAGGGCATGCACATCGGGAAAGCGCGCCAGGAAGCGCTCATAGTAGGGAATGACCGTGGCCACCTGGGTCTGCTGCAACATGATCTCCGAGACCCAGACGCGGTAGGGCGTGGGGTTTGCCTGCCAGGGAAGATCCCTGCGGCCATGGCACGTCAAACCAGTCGAGTATCCGGCCACTGAAATCCCTGGGCATCATGACGATTTCCGCCGCTGGTAGCGGTCTTCGATGATCCTGATTATTTCCGTTATCTGGCCGACCATTTCACGCCGGATCAGCCAAGGCCCGATCAGCGGCGGGATATAGAAATCCGGTACCAGTTCGGCATCGAAATGCATCAGGGTGGCATCGCCGGAAGCCTTGAGCCGCCAGTGCGCGCGGCCACGGCGAAAGTCGCTTCCCTGCGGCAGGATCAGCGCATCAATACCGTAATCAGCCTGCTGCGTCATGTCCTGCACCTGGGTTACCTCCCGGCAATAAAACAGGACGCAGACGCGGGTGACGCTGCGCATACGGTGTTTTACCGGGCTATCGGTACGCAGGACCCGGCTGTACTTGATGGCCGGATTGATGTCGGAGAGGTGATCATAGTCCGTGATCAGGCGGTAGACCATGGCCACCGGGGCGTCGATGCGCGCCTCGAGGGACAGCGAATATACGCCCTCATGATAGGTTACGGACGACTCCAGCACGCCACCGGCGTGGCCGAGGAGCGGCGCCAGCAGCAGCGCACACAGGATCAGGCGCACTGCCGGCCGCCTGTCTATTTGAACAAGCCCTTCAGCAACTGCTTGGTGGATTCATCGCCGAGCCTGTCCTTCAGCAGCTTCTGTGTCTTCTTTTCGATCTTCTCCTTCGCCTTTTCCGTGGCGACGTCGCCGAGTGCGGCGGCGAGATCCGGCGTGTAGGTCGGCTTGTTGAAGGTTCCGCCGATGCGCACCGGGATCGCGACGCCCTTCAGCTCATCGAGCGCCTTGCCCCCCTGACCTTTCAGGGAACCGACGATCTTGGTCGTCAACAGGTAATCAATGGTCTCGGCGGGCAGGCTCGCCTGGCCTTCACCGTTGATTCTCAGCAGCGGTGACTTGACGGACAGATCGTTGTTCCTGACCACGCCATCGGTCACGGTCGCGGTTCCCCGCAGCTCGGCGAAGTCGGTCTGATTGGGCTGGTTGTCCGCGGGCAGCGGCTGTCCCTGGAGCTTTGCCTGGGCATTGCGCAGCAGGGAGGCGATGTTCACCCCCTTGACGCTGCCGTTGGTGAAGGAAAACGCGGCGTTGCCATTCAGGGTGCGGCGCAGTTGCTCCGGTGTCGTCCCGCTGCCGGCCAGTTGGACATCGACGGTGCCGGTGCCGCTCATCTTGTCATCGCCGGTCAGATCCTTGAGCAACGGCCCGGCCTGGATGGTCTTCACGTGCTCATTCATGGAAAGACGCGGGGTAGTTCCCCGCACATCCATGCTGATGTCCCCGCTGTATTGCCCCTGGTACAGCCGGGCGACGGCCGGGTGCACGCGCAGCAAGCCGTCCTGGGATTTGAGCGTGAACTCGATGTCCGTGGAGCGTAGATTAAAGGCCTTCAGCCTGCCAATTTTCACGCTGCCGGCCAGGTTCAGGCCGCGCAGGGTCTCGACCGGCAAGGCGCCCGCCCCACCTGCCGCGGTGGCGGCGGGCGTGGCGGCGGCCGCCTGCGCCTCTTTGGCGGGCGGCGGCAGGTAGCGATCCAGGTCGAACTGGTCGGCCTGCAAGGCGAAGTCAATCGCGGGCTTGGCGAAATTGTCCACGCGCAGCTTGCCGTTCACGTGCGTGTCATCGAGCTGGAACTGCAGGGACGTGGCTGACGCTTGGCGCTTCGATGGCCTCCCATTGCAACGCGGCGCCGGCCTTGCCCAGCACCGTGCTGTCCGCGGTGACCGGCGGCTTCTGGCCCAGCGCCTTGATGAGATCACGCGGCACAAATTCCGCCACACTCAGCGCGCCGGTGAAACGGGGATCCTCGCCGCTGATCCCGGTGCCGCTGGCATTGCCGGTGATTTTGAGCCCCGGCGTCTCCAGCGCCAGCTTCGGCATCTGCAGCGTTTGCCGATCGAGATCGACGGCGATATCGGTCATCCAGCGAAAGCCGCAGCCGGCCGCCGGGCGCGCCTTCACCCTGCAGGTCGACATTCAGATCAACGCCGTCCATGTTGATAGCACGCAATGATGTGGCCACCAGGATCTTGCCGCGCAGTGTTATCTCCCCGGCAATGGCGGGCTCCCTGGCGTTCATGCGGAAATGCAGATCGATATCGAACGGTTCACCGGGATCGATGGCGCCGGTGGTAAATGCCAGGTCGTTGATCTCGTAACGCGTCCCGGCGGCGCGGTCATCCCACAGCACTTCGGCATCGGCCACCTCCACACCGCCGATTGCCAGACCGGCGAGAGGACTGCCCGCCGCTTCGCCCGGCTGCTGCGCGCCGGTTTGCGTTTGCTCGCCGGGTTCACCCCGCAGATCATCCCAGTTGCTGCGGCCGCTGACATCCTTGCCAAGCTGCAGGCGCAGGCCGGACAGCCTGAGTGTGTCCATCTCCATCTGCTTGTGCAGCAGCGGAAGCAATTTTACGCGCACCTGCACCTTTTCCATGCTGGCCATAGGCTGCTCGCCGAAGCCCTCCGCGTTGCTCAAGCGCGTGGGACCGATATCCAGCCCCAGCCAGGGGAACACGGACAGGTTGATATCACCGTCTATGGTCAGGGTGCGACCGGTCTTGTCTTTCACCGCCGCCGCGATCTGGTCCTTGTAATCATTCGGATCGATGATGAATGGCAGCGCTACTGCCAGCACGATGATTAATCCGATGGCAACCGCTACCAAGCCTAAGATGACTTTCAACACTTTTCCCATCGTTGTGTCCTTGTGGTTACCGCTGGGTCTTGGGAGATGCACAACGCAGTATAGTGATTCAAACTCTCATTTCCTATATAGGGTGCCCGGCGATGGACAGAAGGTCCGAGTGTCGCGAAGCACACGGAAGTGCGAGAACGACCGTGCCTACGATGTACATGGATGTACGAGTGCCGCGTGAGGACACGACTGCAGGGATGCAGGAGGTAGGGTAACGCAGGAGCAGTTACCGAGGATGTCCGGAGCGGCCTTCCCTTACGGCTCATCGCTCCCGACACTTACAACCCACATCGCGTCGTTGAAGGGTCGCTCCCGGCCGCCGCTCCCGGCATCCTGCCTCCCGCGACACTTGCATATCCCTATGCATCGTCCCTGCCTACCGCGACCTGCATCCATCCATGGATGCAAAAAAACGGGCGCCGTAGCGCCCGTCGTTTTCCCGTTGGTGATACGGTGTTACAGGATATAACCTCGCTCGTCGTGCTGGCTGACATCCAGACCTTCGGTTTCCTGTTCCTCCGTGACCCGCAGACCGATGATCACATCGACGATCTTCAGGATGATGAAGCTGCCGATGCCCGAGTACACCAGGGTGAACAGCACGCCCAGTGTCTGTATCCAGACCTGGCCGCCGATGTCGAGATCGGCCTTGGAGCCGCCCAAGCTCGCCGCGGCGAATACGCCGGTGAGCAGCGCGCCGATGATACCCCCGACCGCGTGCACGCCGAACACGTCGAGCGAGTCATCGTAGCCGAGTGCGCGCTTGAGCTTGGCGGCGGCGAGGTAGCAGCCGACGCCGGCGGCAACGCCGATCACCAGCGCGCCCATCGGACCGACGAAACCCGAGGCCGGCGTGATCGCGACCAGACCGGCGACCGCGCCGGAAGCGATACCCAGCACGCTGGGCTTGCCATGCGAGATCCACTCCGCGAACATCCACGCCAGCGCCGCTGTTGCCGTGGCGATCTGCGTCACGGCCATGGCCATGCCCGCGGTGCCGTTTGCGGCCACCGCGCTGCCCGCATTGAAGCCAAACCAGCCGACCCACAGCATCGAGGCGCCCATCACGGTATAGCCCAGGTTGTGCGGCGGCATGGCGGTGGTGGGGTAACCCTTGCGTTTGCCCATCACCAGGCATGCCATCAGCCCCGCGATACCGGCATTGATGTGCACCACGGTGCCGCCGGCGAAGTCCAGCACGCCCAGATCCCACAGCAGGCCGCCGTCGCCGCTCCACACCATGTGCGCAATCGGCGCGTAGATGACGGTGAACCAGATGCCCATGAACCACAGCAGCGCCGAGAACTTCATGCGCTCCGCGAAGGCGCCCACGATCAGCGCCGGGGTGATGATCGCGAAGGTCATCTGGAAGCACATAAACACCGTTTCAGGAATGGTGAGGGTCAGGCTATCCAGACCTACGCCGCTCAGAAATGCCTTGTTGAGGCTGCCGACGAACGAATAGAGGTTCGTGACGCCCTTCTCCATACCCGTCGTGTCAAAGGCCATGCTGTAGCCATACAGCGTCCACAGCACCGTGACCAGACAGGTGACGGCGAAGCACTGCATCAGTGTCGCCAGCACGTTTTTGGCACGCACCATGCCGCCATAGAACAGCGCCAGGCCCGGAATGGTCATGAACAGCACCAGTGCGGTTGACGTCAGCATCCAGGCGGTATCACCGGAATTCAAGGTGGGGGGGCGTTCTCGGCCATCGCCAGGGATGGCAGCAGGCCGAGTAATCCCACCATCAGGGCGCCTGAACGCCCCTTGATCTGCTTAAACATAATGCTCTCCTCTTCTGCTGATGGATTGAGACTACAAGGCATCGGGACCGGACTCGCCGGTACGAATGCGGATAGCCTGTTCTAGATCGAATACGAAAATCTTGCCGTCGCCGATCTTGCCGGTATTGGCCGCCTTGGTAATGGCCTCGATCACCCGATCGGCCATGTCCGCCGACACGGCGGCCTCGATCTTTACCTTGGGCAGAAAATCGACCACGTATTCCGCGCCCCGATAGAGTTCCGTGTGGCCCTTCTGACGTCCGAAACCCTTGACCTCGGTCACGGTGATGCCTTGCACACCGATATCGGAGAGGGCCTCGCGGACATCATCGAGCTTGAACGGCTTGATGATTGCAGTGACTAACTTCATAGCGTTTCTCCTGGAATTAGGCCCGCCCAACGGGCGGGGCCGCGTAAAGTACCTTTAGAAACTTCCTTGCTCAGGGAAGCCACATAGTGGGCGTCGCACAGATCCGAGTTGCCGCAGTCCTCCTTATCAATGTTGGTGTCGGTATAGGCCAGGCCCCAGTTGACGCCCAGCCACTTCTTGCTCACCCCCAGCTTCCAGTCGACGTAGCTGTCGGTGAAGAAATCCTCGGTGCCGTCGCCGTAGTTGTTGCCAACGACGGCCGACAGGGCGATCTCATAAGGCAGCGCATAGTTGAATGAGCCTTCGATGCGGCTCGAGTTGTCGCTCGTACCGAACCAGTCCTTGCTGTAGTAGTACTCCACCCCGAACCACTTCCAGCCACCGCCGACCTTCCATTCGGTCGTGGCATTGGAAGAACCGCCCGGATAGAAGTAACGCAACCAGCCCGCGTTATAGCTGAAGTCGTCCTTCTTGCCGGAGATGCCGGTATAGAGGTCCAGTTCCATGGTGGGGCTGTGGATGCCGCCGAAGAAGGTCGGATCGATGTTGCTGCCCCAGGTACCGACATACCAGGTGATCGGATCGAAGTCGTGGCTGTAATCGAAACCCCCTGGAATGGCCGGCTTCTCATTGGTCTGGGAAACGCCACGCCAGATGTAGTCGCTCGCCATCGAGACGTTGGCGGCGATGTCATCCGCCGCCGCGACGAAGCCGGAAACAGTCGCCAGCGCCGCCGCGGTCAAGGTCTTGGTAAAGGTGTTCATGTCATAGACTCCTGTTAAGGTGTTAGCTGAAAAGCGTTCTTCGAAAGAAAGTAACCCTTGCCGCCGTGAACAGAACGCAAGGCGTTGTTGCTGTTTTGGCTCACAAGCCGACAAAAGCAATCAGCGTGCCACAATAATAATTAATTAATAAACAGTTGCTTGCAGTAATGCCGAGAACTACCATAATAAACGATGCGCCATTATGGGGCGCTTGATGATGCATATAACCAACAAACGCACTTCATCG
Organism: uncultured Gammaproteobacteria bacterium; assembly: GCA_963773065.1. Classification (GTDB taxonomy): domain Bacteria; phylum Pseudomonadota; class Gammaproteobacteria; order UBA9214; family UBA9214; genus CAVQCA01. The sequence continues at coordinate 161,264 of CAVYZN010000032.1, read as the reverse complement.
GGGCATCGGTTCACGCCTCACTGGACACACCTCAACGGCTTGGTCTATGGTGATCGAAATGATTGACACCAAATTCCTAGATGACCTTGCCAGGCGCTTGGCCGATGCCGTTCCGCCCGGCGTCCGGGAAATCCAGCAGGACGTGGAAAAAAACCTGCGCAGCATCCTGCAGGCGACATTGTCGAAACTGGACCTGGTGACGCGCGAGGAGTTCGATGTACAGTCACGCCTGCTGGCGCGCACGCGCGAGAAACTCGACAAACTGGAAAGTATGATTGCCACACTGGAAGGGCAGACACCGCCGAACGAACCACAAGGTAACAAACGACACGACCAGACCTGACGGCATAACCGGCAATGAAGCCACCGCGTGGCCAGCCACCACGCAAACAACCACGGAAGGAACACCATGTCACTGGCGATACTCTACAGCCGCGCCCAGGTGGGGATGGACGCCCCGCTGGTCACGGTCGAGGTACACCTCTCCAACGGCCTGCCGGGTCTTTCCATCGTCGGCCTGCCGGAAACGGCGGTCAAGGAAAGCAAGGACCGGGTGCGCGGGGCGTTGCTGAATTCGCGGTTCGCGTTTCCGGCGCGCCGCATCACCATCAACCTCGCGCCCGCCGACCTGCCGAAGGAGGGCGGGCGCTTCGATCTGCCGATCGCGCTGGGCATACTCGCCGCCTCCGGCCAGATTCCGGGACAGGATTTACCGCGCTACGAATTTGCCGGTGAACTGGCCCTGTCCGGGGAACTGCGCCCCGTGCACGGGATACTGCCCATGACAGTGCACACCCAGCGGGCGGGACGGGCCCTCGTGGTCCCCGTGGAAAACGTGGCGGAAGCGGTGCTGGTCAGAACGGCGAGTGTCTATGCCGGTCATCATCTGCTCGATATCAGCGCCCACCTGACGGGAACGCGCCCGCTGGAGCGCCAGGCAGCACCGCGCGCCACCGCCTGTGATACCCCGCTCCCGGATCTCGCCGATGTCCGCGGCCAGCATCACGCGCGGCGCGCTTTGGAGATCGCCGCCGCCGGCGGCCACAGCCTGCTGCTGATCGGACCGCCGGGAACCGGCAAATCCCTGCTGGCCAGCCGCCTGCCGAGCATCCTCCCGGAACTGACCGAAGAGGAAGCCATGGAGGCGGCCGCCATCACCTCGATCAGCGGGCATGTGATCAGCACCGCCAGCTGGCGGCGGCGCGCCTACCGGGCGCCGCATCACACCGCCTCGGCCGTGGCGCTGGTCGGCGGCGGTTCCAACCCGCGCCCCGGGGAAATCTCCCTCGCCCATCACGGCGTGCTGTTTCTCGACGAACTGCCCGAGTTCGACCGCCGGGTGCTGGAGGTGCTGCGCGAACCGCTCGAGTCCGGCCGCATCATGATTTCACGCGCGGCGCGGCAAGCGGAATACCCGGCGCAATTCCAGCTTGTCGCGGCCATGAATCCCTGCCCCTGCGGCTACCTGGGTGACGCATCGGGACGCTGCCGATGCACCTCGGAACAGATCCAGCGCTATCGAGGCCGCCTCTCGGGTCCGCTGCTGGATCGCATCGACCTGCATATCGAGGTCCCCCGCCTCCCCTTCGGTGAACTCGACGGACCGCGGGGGGAGCCCAGCCAGCGGGTGCGTGCGCGGGTGATGCGGGCGCGCGAGTATCAGTACGCCCGCGCCGGCTCACTGAACAGCCGGCTGGATCATCAGGAAATCGACGCCCACTGTGCCTTGCAACATAGCGACCGCCGCCTGCTGCAGCAGGCCATGGAACGGCTGAAGCTGTCGGCGCGCGCCTATCACCGGATACTGAAGGTGGCGCGCACCATTGCCGACCTGGCGGATTGCTCCGGCATCGAGACCGTCCATATCAGTGAGGCACTCGGCTATCGCTCACTGGATCGCGATCTCACCACGAGTCTGAAATGGAAGAGATAGTCGAGTTTATGAGACGCCGTCGATGGTGCCTCGCACGCCTCTCCCATAGCGGTTTGTTCCCGGATCCCGGTGTTTGGGGATTTTTTAACAAAACGATTAAACAGCTTGCTTTCTTCGCGCCTTTGCGGTGCATTTATTTCTTGCTGGATGGACACTAGACTAGAAAGTGTACGGCCGGACGGCGTCGGCATGCCTGCCCTGCCAATCGATGACCTATTCCGGGCGGTAGCGGCGCCTGATGATAACGAGAACGAAAGGATCATACTATGAACTACCTGATCGTGCTGTTTGCCTTGTTGATACCGGTTGCCTCGAGCGCGCAGGGTACGGCTCAGGATGCGGAAACCGAATACCCGCAGCGGGTGAGAGCGGGTACGCTCATGTCGGCCTGCGACTCCAGCGCATTGACCGCCGAAGAACGCGAACGCCGCAGATATTGCGCGGCTTTTATCAGCGGGGTCGAAGAGGGCGTGCGCCTGCTGGAGCACACGCGCGGGGAGAAACCGACGGTCTGTCCATCGACATGGGTGACGTCGCGCGGCCTGGTGGATGCTTACATGAATTATGCCGCCAAACACCGCGACGAGATGAACGCACCTGCCGCATCATTGGTGCTCGAGGCCCTGCGGAAGCCTATCCCTGCAGCCTGACACAGTAGAAAAGAACCTCGCGGGGGCGCCGACCCATTATGCCGGGTGCCCGGTTTCCATCGGACATGACATCAGGGTCTCGTGCAACCCTGCTTGGGGTTACGGCCTGCCGTTGCTGCAGCGGAAATCCGCGCAACCGAGGTTGCCCTGATTAGCGCCGGTGGAATCATCGAAGAATCTGCCCTTCCTGGCAGCTCGCGTTGCTCACCGACCAGCGGTAGAACGACATACGGCATTGAGATAACGGTAATCGTATTAACCTGGTAAAAGACGGTATGTTTTCGGGAATTGCCTATTCCGGTGTGCAACGCAGGCTAGCGTTTGTTCGAGGTTTCCGGTGAAACGACCGAAATCAGTTCCACGGTCATAATAAGCGGTTCAAAGCCACGCGGCCCCCGCTTTCTTACACCTTTGTACGCGAGCGCGGGAGGTATGTACAACTCCCACTGGGCGCCTTCTTCCATGTGCTGCAGCGCCTCCTTCAGGGCGGGAATTGCCTCATTGACGGTAAAGGTGGTCGGCAAGTCTTCCTTGAAGGAGTTATCCAATTCCGTCCCGTCGGGACGGAAGGCACGGTATTCAACCACGACCTCGTCGCTGCTCCTGGGCGGCTTGCCGGTGCCGGGTATCAGTACCCGGTACTGCAGACCACTAGGCAGGGTGACGACCCCTGGCTGTCGGGCATTCTCCTCGAAGAAGGTGTGCACGTCCTGTCGGTTGTTAAACGTGTGTTCGCTAAGTGGCAGGGACCTGGAGGCGATGAAGTCAGGCTCCGGCAGTATCTGCGCAGGCACCCACTCGTTTGCATCGGCCGCCTCCCGCGACGATCCGGAGACGGTTGACGGTACGGATTCAGGTGTTTTTGCCCGCGCGGGTTCTGCGATCGGTGACGCCGGTGCTTCCCTGGAAGGCGTCTGCATGTGACCTGCCGGATATCCACCCATGGCAGTTTGGATGTTCTTGATGCCCTGACTCACCTCGGCCAGCAGGCGGGCCGTGCTCCTAACCTCCCAGAAATTGGTGGCGCTGCCCACAATACCGAGCGCGAAGGCGGCGCCGGCCACCGTCATCGCCACGTTCAGGCGTCGGGCCTGTCTGCGCTCCTGGTCCTGCGACTCCTGCAGGGCGGCCTGGTGCTCCCGGTGCTGCTCCCGCAGTCTGATCTCCAGCTTATTGACACGGGTTTCGGTCTGTTCCTCCCGGGAAGCGGCATCGGCCAGCGCGGTGCGCAGCGCCTCGACCCGCTGGTGCTCGGCGTTGCGTTCGGTCTGGATCTCGTGAAGCTGCTGCCCCAATTCGGCGAATAGTTGCTCATCCCGGCTCCTGAGTCGTTCGATATCGGCCTGCAGTCCGGTCAACTGCCCGAGCAGGGCATGCTTCTCCACGTTGGCGGCTGACAGCTCGCGTTCGATATCGGCCTGCAGTCCGGTCAACTGCCCAAGGAGGTTTAGCTTTTCCTGCCGAGCGGCGGACAACTCGTGTTCGACATGAGCCTGAAGACCGGTAAACTCCCCGAGCAGGGTTTGCTGTTCCAGCCGGGCGGCGGACAACTCGCGTTCGAGTTCCCCGGCCCGCCGCGATGCATGCTGCGTGATCCGCTGTGTCAGGCTTTGCCAGAAATGCTTGAGGGTACGCACCGTATCGACCTTGGCGGGGCAATGCTGCCGGTTATTATCGTCCTGTTGTTATTGCCGGGTACGATTCACTAGCGGTTATGCCGTAACCCGTACCACGGGTATACCAAGTAATTCAATAATAACGCCAAAAATGTGACATGCAATTTGATTTTTGCAGGAATCTACCGTGTGATTGTCTGGGCAGGCTCTTGATATATTGATTCTATTAAAAATAATTCATATACAATCGTATCGTATAGAACGGATTTTCCACTAAACCGCCAAGAGCGCCAAGTAAAACAGGCCATTTAGGCATTAACGATGAATAGCCGGTTTTTTTGGAAGCCAGGTGGGTGTTGTGGTCGGTGCGGGTATTCTCCTTTTGCATTCGCGCGTTAGCCCGCATGACCGACTGGAGTGGCTACTCTGGCAATCAGAATTACCGGTGGATGCAGCGCCGCGATATCGCGCGGCGAGAATTCCTGGCTGCTCCGGCGCGGCAGCCTCGATGATAACCGTGCGCACCGCAGCGGATCGCCTCCAGCCCGTTTGCCTAACGTGACTGCGCCGATACACCAGCACCCTTGTGTCGAGACAATCCCGGCCGATATCCAGGATGAATTTATGTACACAACCCTCTCACAGCTCAATGTCCATCAACAGGATGCCGGCAGTCGCACGGTCCAGATGAGTGCGTTGCGGTGGCACTACCGGCCGTGTTGGCAACGATGCGCATGAGAGTTCAAGATACCGGCAAAGCTTGATAGAATTACAACCGCTCTGCTGGTTGCCGCGAGCGGGCCAGTGGGATGGACAAAACCTGACCGAGGAGCGGAATCGCCGGTTACCGGTACACAAAGAAATCCAACAAGGACAAAGGAAATGACGATGGATGGGCGTGCGGTGGTGCTCTTGCCGAGGGTGTTCGCGCTAATCCTGGCATCCGTGTGTTCCGGCATCTTGGCGGACACGGAGGTTCCCGACCCAGGCCGTTCGGAAACGACCAACTCCTACCCTCCCGTGCCGGGACTACGCCCGCAGGTCGAGTTCTGGATCCATGTCTTCACGCAACTGCGGCAGAACGAGGTAATGTTGCATGATACGGATTACCCCCAGTTGCGCTACGAAGTGTTCACACTGCCCGGTGCAGTCGATGAGGCGCCGACCCCCGCCCAGCTCCGCTACCTGAACACGCGCAAGGATCAACTGACCAGCCGCTTGGCGCTGCTTGAAGGCAAACTCGGGCGGGGTGAACCCCTGAGCGAGGATGAGCAGGAACTGCAGCGCCGGCTCGAAGCCGCCGGCGGCCAGGACGCCGTGCGCGATGCCGCGCAGCGCGTGCGCTCCCAGCGGGGACTGCGGGAGCGCTTTCTCGATGGCGTGCGCCGCAGCGGCCGGTATGAAGCGCAGATGCGGACGATACTCGGTGAGGCGGGTCTCCCGCCGGATCTTGCCTACCTGCCTCACGTCGAATCCTCATTCAACCTCGCGGCGCACTCAACGGCCGGGGCCGCGGGTATATGGCAGTTCACTCGCCCGACGGGCCGCCGTTACCTGCATGTCGGCGAAGCCCTCGACGAGCGCCTGGACCCCATCGCCGCTACGCGCGCCGCCGCGGCGTACCTGCGCGCGGCCCATGAAACGCTTGGTGACTGGGCACTGGCCATTACCGCCTATAACCATGGCACCACAGGGGTGTTGCGCGCCTCGCGGCAGTTCGGCCCGGATCTCGAGCGCATCGTAAGGGAGTACCACTCGGATACGTTCGGATTCGCCTCCCGCAATTTCTATACGGAGTTTCTCGCGGTCCGGGAAATTCTCGGTCATCCCGGGAAGTACCTCGACGCACCGGTGAGAATCGATGCGCCGGTGCACCTGAAATCGCTGGTTCTGCCAAGGTCCGCGACCGCGCCCCGGCTCGCGCAGCTATTGCGTACGGATGTTGACCGGCTCGCGGCCGCGAATCCCGCCTGGACACACAAGGCCCTGCGGGGCAAGGTGGCCTTGCCCGCCGACACCGAGATCTGGCTACCGCAGGATATACAGACCAGTATCAGTGAGATCGACGAACAATTGCGAGTCGCCCTCGCAACGACACTCAGGAGCCCGCCCCGGGTGTGCAAAGGGAAGCCGGCGCCCGGACAGAGTTTTATCGCGTGCGCGCCGGCGATACCCTGGGGGCGATCGCCAGCCGACAGGGCGTCGGACTGATTGCACTGCGACGCCTGAACGCAATGCACTCGGACAAGGATCTCATCCATGTGGGTCAGCGCTTAAAACTGCCGGCCCCGGACGCTGGTAAAAACCGCGAGGTGGCGTCCGCAGCGTCGAAGTCCGGGCACCATATGGTGCGAAACGGCGAGAATCCATTCGTTATCGCAAGGCGCTATAAGATATCCTTGCCCTCATTACTGGCTGCCAATGGATTAGTACAGGATGCGATCATCCACCCAGGACAACGTCTACGAATTCCTGCCGAATCAAGTCACTGACAGCGACACGCAGGGCATAGCCGGCTCGAACCCCGAACCAGCGCAGGCCGCGCCGCCACCGCGGGATTCGCGCCGGTATTTCTGGCTGATCGTGGCGCTGGTTGCGGCGGTTCTCGTCGCTGCCGAGGCCAGAACCTCGTATGTGCAGTCCTTGGTACTGGCGCACCTTGCGGATCACATGGGATTCAGGCAGGCATCGGGACCGAATCCGCGCATGCTGTTTCCGGCCGCGGGCCCATACGATCAGCGTCTTGGCTACACGCATCTTCCCCAGTGGACGGCCGCTCTCCAGAAAAAGGGGTATGCCATCGAGGCACAGGCGCGGGTTTCACCGCAGATGGAGCATGCGTTCGACCTGGGGATCTTCCCCCTCTATCCCGAGAAGCAGCAAGCCGGTCTGGAGATCCTGGATCGGCGGGGTACACCCATCTTCTCCAGCAGCTATCCGCGCGCCATCTACGAGCGCTTCGGAGCGATCCCGCCGCTGATCGTCGACACGCTCGCCTTCATTGAAGATCGCGGCGTGGTGAACTCAGACTTGCCGCGGCGCAACCCGGCGATCGCCTGGGAAAGACTGGGGCAGGCGCTGACGGATCAGGTCGAACAGGTTTTCGATCCACACCTCAACGCCGCCGGGGGAAGTACCCTGGCGACGCAACTGGAGAAGTTCCGCCACTCCGACCGGGGTGTAACCCCAACGATCGCCGAAAAGCTCCGCCAGGTCCTCAGCGCTTCGCTGCGCGCCTACCTCGGTGGCCCGCACAACCTGGAAGCGCGCCGGGAGATCGTCCGCGCCTACCTCAATGGCGTGCCGCTCGCCGCACGGTCCGGTTATGGCGAAATACACGGACTGCAGGATGGTCTGCGTGTCTGGTTCGACGCCGATCCGGGCGAGGTAAACCGCTTGCTCGGTTTTCACGGGAAACCGCCGGTGGAACTGCTGGAGCAGAGTGCGCTCGCCTACCGCCGGGTGTTGAGCCTGCTGCTCGCGCAGCAGCGACCGACCTATTTCCTCGGCCGCACTGGCTTTCCCACGCTTGCGGCGCGGGTTGACGAATATGTCAGACTGCTCGCACAGGAGGGCATCATCGATCCGTTGTTCCGCGATGCCGTGCTGGCGCAACGGCTCGCCGTCCCCAGCAGCGAGCCGCTCGTCTATACGCACGAGATGCGTTCCGCCAAAACCGCCTACATGATCCGTTCCCGCCTGTTGTCGATGCTGGGTCTCACGCGTTTCTACGACCTCGACCGCCTTGATCTCAGCATCGCCAGCACACTCGACTACCCGGTTCAGCGGGCGGTGGCCGCACGACTGCTGGAACTCAAGGACCCCGCGCAGGTGAAGGAAGCGAATCTGATGGGACATCGATTGCTGGAGTCCAAGGAAGGCCTGGAGCGGGTGATCTACAGCTTCTCGCTTTATGAGGCGACGGGCAATGTTAACGTGCTGCGCGTGCAGGCGGACAACTTTCCCGAGCCCTTCGACATCAACGAGGGTGTCAGGCTGGATCTCGGCTCGACCGCCAAGCTGCGCACGCTGGTGCATTACCTTGAGATCATGACCAGTCTCTACAACGAGTATGCGCCGTTGTCCGCCGATGACCTGCGTGCTATCAAACCCTCGCCGGAGGACAAGTTGCGCGCCTGGGTACTCGACTACCTGATCCATAAACCGGCGCATGATCTGCGCGGCCTGCTCGATGCCGCAATGGACCGTAAATATTCGGCGAGCCCCGCGGAAACATTCATCACCGGCGGCGGCGCGCACCACTTCGTCAACTTCAAAAAGGAGGACAACGGCAAGATAGTCACCGTCCGGCAGGCCTTCCGCGATTCGATCAACCTGCCGTTCGTGCGCCTGATGCGCGACATCGTCAGGTACCATTTGAACCGTTCCGAGAGCGGCCGTCGCCTGCTGGAGGATGCCGCCGAGCCGCGGCGCGTTGAATACCTGACGCGCTTCGCCGATCGCGAAGGCAAGACTTTCCTGCGGAGGTTCTACCACAAGTACGCCGGCAAGACGCCGGCGGAGCGCTTCAACCTGCTGGTGGACAGCGTGCGCGCGGCGCCGGTGCCGCTCAGCATCGCCTATCGCAGCATCCATCCGGAAGCCGATGAGATCAAGTTCGCCGAATTCCTCAAGGGGGCTCTTCCCGGCGCCAGTCTGGGCGAGACAGTCGTCGAGCGGCTATTCCGGAACTACGGCCCGGATAGCTACACCTTGATGGACCGCGGCTATCTCGCCAAGGTACATCCCCTCGAGTTGTGGCTGGTGACATACCTGCAGCAGTACCCCGAGGCGAACTTTGAGGCTTGTGCGACGGCGAGCGCGCAGGAGCGGATCGACGTCTATGCCTGGTTGTTCAAGACCAAGAGCAAAAGCCGCCAGGATATACGCATTCGCACCCTGCTCGAGATCGAGGCCTTCAACAGCATCCACGCCGCCTGGGTTCGCCTGGGTTATCCGTTCACTTACCTGACGCCCTCCTACGCCACGGCGATCGGGAGTTCGGCCGATCGCCCCGCCGCACTGGCGGAGCTGATGGGGATCATCCTGCGCGGGGGAATCCGCGCGCCGGCGATCCGGATGGACGAACTGCGTTTCGCCGCGGACACGCCCTATGACACGGTGTTGCGATACCGGGGTTCGAAACCCGAACGGGTGCTGCCGGTGGAGATCGCCGAGGTCGTGCGGGGGGCGCTGCTGGATGTGGTCGAACATGGTACCGCGGTCCGCCTGGCGGGTGGCCTGCATCCCGCGGAGGGGGTCACCATTCCGGTCGGCGGCAAGACCGGCACCGGCGATCACCGCATGGAAATGTTCGATGAAGCGGGACGGCTGGTGCGTGAGCGCGTGGTCAATCGTACGGCAACCTTCGTATTTTTCATCGGCGATCGTTTCTACGGCGCGGTTTCTGCCTATGTACCGGGCGAGCAGGCGGCCGCATTCAAGTTCACGAGTTCTCTGCCCGTGGAACTGCTCAAACAGATTGGGCCCCTGTTGCTGCCGTTGCATCCTGACTGGGTGAGCCGCGGCGACTAGCAGCCTGTCGGACTTAGGTGATCGTAGCGAGCATGGTGGGAGAGCGAGAACAGATTTTCCCGATTGCGAGGCGCATACACGCGCACCCAGGAGCGGCCCAGTCCGGCATCGGCGATAAACGGCAGCGCGGCCAGCAGCAGGCACAACAGCAGGTAGCCCAGCCAGGCGTTGCGCCGGCGGGTGCTGGAAAGGACGTCAGGCGCGTTCAGCGATACGTTCCCCGAGCAGACCCGCTGGCCGCAGCACCAGCACCAGTATCAGGACAAAGAAAGCGAACACATCCTGATAGTGACTGCCGAGAAAGCCGCCGGTGTGATCGCCGATATAACCGGCGCCCAGACTCTCGATCACGCCGAGCAGCAGACCACCGAGCATCGCGCCGGCGAGGTTGCCTATGCCGCCCAGCACCGCGGCGGAGAACGCCTTCAGTCCCAGCAGGAAACCCATGTAGTAATGCGCCAGGCCATAATAGGCGCTGACCATCACGCCCGCCACCGCGGCCAGCGCCGAGCCGATGACGAAGGTCAGCGAAATGATCGTGTCGACGTTCACGCCCATCAGCCCCGCGATTTGCGGCGCCTGCGCGGGCTTGGTGTCCGGTAGGGTGTGGGGCAAATGAGTGCTACCCTGGCAACCTTATACGCCGGGCCGAACATGTATAATAACTGTCTGTTCCTATTGCTAATTGCCGTCAGGTGCTGCATGCAGGTTCGAAGAAATGACTGAAAACCAGAACCCCGAGCAAAAAGCCCGCGACACTATCGACGCGCTGTTGAAGCAGGCGGGTTGGACAGTTCAGCACAACAAGAAAATTGACCTGAATGCCGGGCTGGGGCAGGCGGTGCGCGAATACCAGACCGATGTCGGCCCGGCGGACTATGTGCTGTTCGTCGACAAAAAAGCGGTGGGCGTGATCGAGGCCAAGCGCGAGGAAGAAGGGCAGCGACTCACCACCCATGAAACACAAACCGAAAGCTATGCGGCGGCCAAACTGAAGTGGGTCAACAACAAGGAGCCTTTGCCCTTTCTCTACGAAAGCACCGGCGTCATCACCCGCTTCACCGATGCGCGCGAACCCAAGCCGCGTTCACGCGAGGTGTTCAACTTCCACCGCCCGGAAACGCTCAAGGAATGGCTGACGCAGGGTGTCAGCTTGCGCGAGCGCTTGCAGCACATCCCGCCGCTCAACCCGAACCAGCGCCCGGCCAAGGAATTGCGCCTGCGCGATTGCCAGGAAATCGCCATCACCAATCTGGAAGCCTCGTTCAAGGCCGACCGCCCCCGCGCCCTGATCCAGATGGCGACCGGCGCGGGCAAAACCTACACTGCCATCACTTCCATTTACCGCTTGCTCAAATATGCGCACGGCAAACGCATCCTGTTTCTGGTCGACACCAAAAATCTCGGCGAACAAGCCGAACAGGAAATGATGTCCTACGTGCCGCTCGACGATAACCGCAAATTCACCGAGCTGTACACCGTGCAGCGGCTCAAATCGTCGTTTGTCGCCAAGGACAGTCAGGTGTGCATCAGCACCATCCAGCGGCTGTACTCTATTTTGAAAGATCAAGGAGTTAGACGAAGCCGCCGAAGAGATCAACCCGGCGGAACTGGCGCAGCCCAAGGAAACCCATGCCGGTGGTGTATAACGGAAAAGTTCCGCCGGAGTTTTTCGATTTCATTTTTATTGATGAATGCCACCGCTCCATCTACAACCTGTGGCAACAGGTGATCGATTATTTCGACGCCTAGCCTGATCGGCCTCACCGCCACGCCGGACAACCGCACCTACGGCTTTTTCAAAAAGAACGTGGTCAGCGATTACAGCCATGAAAAAGCCGTGGCCGATGGGTGAATGTCGGCAATGAAATCTATGTGATCGAAACCGCAATCACCAAGCAGGGTGCGCAAATCAATGCGCACCAGCAAGTGGAAAAGCGCGAAAAGCTCACCCGCAAAAAACGCTGGGAACAGCAGGACAAAGACGAAGCCTATTCCGCCACGCAGCTTGACCGCAACATCGTCAATCCCGATCAAATACGCACCGTCATCCGCACCTTTCGCGAAAAACTGCCGGAGATTTTCCCGGGCCGCACCGAAGTTCCGAAAACTCTGATCTTCGCCAAGACCGACAGCCACGCCGACGACATCATCCAGGCCGTGCGCGAAGAATTTGACGAGGGCAACGCCTTCTGCAAAAAGCTCACCTACCAAGACGAGGAAGACCCTAAATCGGTGCTGGCAAATTTTCGCAACGCCTACTATCCACGCATTGCCGTCACCGTGGACATGATCGCCACCGGCACGGATGTGAAGCCGCTGGAGTGCCTGCTGTTCATGCGCGACGTGAAAAGCCGCAACTACTTCGAGCAGATGAAAGGCCGGGGCACACGCACGCTGGACATGACGACCTGAAAAAAGTCACGCCCTCCGCCGTCAGTGCCAAGACCCACTATGTGATTGTCGATGCCATCGGTGTCACCAAGTCGCTGAAAACCGCCAGCCAGCCGCTCATCACGAAGCCCACCGTGCCGCTCAAAGACTTGGCTATGAGCCTGATGATGGGCGCGACGGATGAAGACACTGTCATCACTGGCCGGACGGCTGGCGCGTCTCAATAAACAACTCAGCACCGATGAACAACGGCAAATCCGGCAGGCTGCCGGAGGCATGGAACTCACCCAGCTGGTCGGCAAACTGTTCGCCGCCATCGATGCCGACAACATCGAAGCCAAAGCCCTGGAGTTGCCGGGCAACCCATCGGCACCGATCCCGGAGACGCAAAGCGCGAATTGGCGCAACAGCAATTAGTGAGTGCCGCTGCGGGTCTTCTGAATGGCGAACTGGTCGAACTTCATCGACACCATCCGCCGCGACAAGGAACAAACCATCGACCACGACAACATCGACAAGGTGTTACGCGCTGAATGGGACAAAGACGCCGCCAACAACGCGCAAGCCCTCACCGATGAATTCGCCGATTACCTGAAAACCAATCAGAACAATATTGAAGCGCTGACTATTTTCTTTAGCCAGCCTTACCGGCGGCGCGAACTCAGCTTTGACCTGATCCGCCAAGTGCTGGACAAGCTCAAAGCCGACAAACCCAAACTCGCTCCGTTGCGCGTGTGGCAAGCCTACTGCCAGTTGGATGACTATAAAGGGAGCACAGCCCATCAGCGAACTGACGGCATTAGTCGCACTCATCCGCCGCGTGTGCGGCATGGATGCCAAGCTCTCCACCTTCGACGACACCGTGCGCCGCAACTTCCAGAACTGGGTGATGAAACACCACTCCGGCGGCAGCGAAAAGTTCAACGAGGAACAAATGGACTGGTTGCGCATGATCCGCGACCACGTCGCCAACTCGTTCCACATCGAACGCGGCGATCTTGAAATGTCGCCGTTCGACGGGCAGAGCGGGAGGAACTAGAGTTCGGTTTACCCCCACTCCCCGAACAACACCGCATCGTCACCAAAATAGAGGAGTTGTTTTCCGATCTGGATAAGGGCATCGAAAACCTGAAGACCGCCCGCGCGCAGCTCAAGGTGTATCGCCAAGCGCTGCTGAAACACGCTTTCGAAGGAAAGCTCACCGCGCAGTGGCGCGTGGAGAATCAGGACAAACTCGAAACCGCCGCTGCCTTGCAAAAGCGCATCCAGCAAGAACGCGCGCAACGCTACCAGCAACAACTCGCTGACTGGGAGAGATCCCCCTCGATCCCCCTTTTACAAAGGGAGACCCCAGCGCCGCCACCTTGCTAATCCCCCTTTGAAAAGGAGGCAGGGGACTTTAAACCCAAAGCCCCGAAATCTCTGCCGCCGCTCACCGCCGAAGAACTGGCCGAATTGCCTGAAGTGCCGGAGGGGTGGAGGTGGGTGAAGCTCGGGCAATACGTATGTCAGATGTTTCATGATGGCCCTTTCGGATCGAATCTGAAAAGTAGCTGACTTTGTGGAATAGCGATGTTCCATGTGGTATTGCAGTGTTGAGAGTGTTGCCTTCGCCAGAATTTAATGAAGACAAAGGAAAAAATAAGCTACTGAGGCTATAAGAATGCAGTCGACTGAAGAATCACCCAGTTGTGATCAGGTAACATTGCTTGCTGATCATTCGTGACACGAGAAAGCTCGGTGGCCAGACTGCGCTTCGTAGATATTGAAGCTTCTCATAATCAAACATCAGGCCGATTCGTGTTTCTGCGTCAGGCTATTCGGTCGTGTACTTTGTGGATATCATTATCCTGTGATGTTCTCAGTCAATGCAGCATCTACTCAGAAAAACTTGAGGTTCAGGAAATACATGGCGTTAAAAGACCAGCTGCATTAACACAAGAGAACGTGATGTCAGATCTGCTTTTCCCTCTTTGCAGTATAGCCGAAGAATAGACGAGGTCTTGCAAGATGCCAGTCGATGCAAACTTCTCCGATAGCTGACCAACTCGACCAAACCATCACCACATCCCTGCAACAAGCCGAAGCCCTGCGTCAGTCCATCCTGAAAAAAGCCTTCTCCGGCCAATTGGTGCCGCAAGACCCGCACGATGAACCTGCCTCGGTGCTGCTGGCGCGCATCAAGGCGGAGCGGGCAAAATCCCCCCAACCCCCCTTTGCTAAAGGGGGGCGATCGCGTCGCAATAAAGGTGTTTCTGAAACGGAAGGTATGCCAACATGAACACCCTGCGCCTTTTCACCGTAAAAGATTTTTCCATTCCCGCCGGCACCTCCTGGTATCTCGCCGATCTTGGCGAGTTTCGCGGCAAGCAGGCGCTTTATACACAGCAATCGCCGCAGCGGCTCAAGACATTGTGGGAACATGCGCTGATTGAAAGTGCGGTTTCTTCCAACCGGATTGAAGGGGTATCGGTCGATCCGTCACGGGTGCGTGATGTGCTGGTTGCGGCCAAGCCTTTGTTCCGGGATCGCGATGAAGAAGAGGTGCGCGGTTATCGCGATGCATTGCAGCTCATCCACGAAGGCGCTACGCGCATGCCTGTGAGCGAGGCGACGATACGTGAACTACACCGGCTGGCGCGCGGGCAAATCTGGGATGCGGGGCAGTACAAGGAGAAAGACGGCGACATCATCGAACGCTACCCGGATGGGCGCGAGCGGGTGCGTTTCCGCCCGGTGCCTGCGGCGGGCACACCGGCAGCCATGGCGAATCTGGTTGCCGATTGGCAACATTGCCTGGATGAGCGCTGGATTCATCCGCTCATTGCGATGGCGGCATTCAATCTGGATTTTCTGTGCATTCATCCTTTCCGCGATGGCAACGGGCGTGTGTCCCGGTTGGCGCTGCTACTTCAGTGCTATCAGTTGGGTAATGAGGTGGGGCGCTACATCAGCCTTGAGCGATTGATCGAGGAAAATAAGGATCGCTATTACGAGACGCTGGAGCAGAGTTCGCAGGGATGGCATGAGGGCAAGCATGATCCTTGGCCTTACATCAACTACGTGTTGTCCATTCTGAAGTTGGCATATCGCGAGTTTGCCGAGCGCGTGGGCGAGGTGAGAGCGCCACGTGGCTCGAAGACGGATTTGGTGTTGGCGGCCATCAACCGATTCGTGGGTGAATTCACCGTTTCGCAGGTGGAGCAGGCATGCCCCGGTGTGAGCAAAGACATGGTGCGGCGGGTCTTGAGAGAACAGCAAAACGCAAATGTCATCGAATGCCAAGGCCGTGGGCCTGCGGCACGTTGGAAAAAGAAAGGGTAATTACCCTTTAGTAAGGGTAATAAAGAGGGTAATAAGTTAAGTGCCGAATCGGTCAGCAGCCTGCTGACCGATTGCAGAAACCCATCATGCCGGACTTGATCCGGCATCCAGTGAGTTAAAAAACTGGATTCCCGCTTTCACGGGAATGACAAATTATTTTCGAGGTTAATACATGAACGCAACCGCATCCATCGTTTCCAAGGTCTGGAGTTTCTGCACTGTCCTTAAAGATGATGGCGTGAGCTATGGCGACTATCTGGAGCAGCTCACTTATTTGATCTTCCTGAAAATGGCGGATGAATACAGCCAGCCGCCTTACAACCGCAAGGTCGGCATTCCTGCGGAATACAACTGGCAAAGTCTCAAGCCAAAGCGCGGCGCGGAGTTGGAAGTGCACTACATGACGCTGCTGCGCGAGCTGGGCAACAAGCCGGGGATGCTGGGACAGATTTTCACCAAGTCGCAGAACAAGATTCAGGATCCCGCCAAGCTGTATCGCCTGATCGACATGGTGAATGAAACGCAATGGGTGACGATGGGCGCGGATGTGAAGGGCGACATCTACGAAGGTTTGCTGGAGCGCAATGCCGAGGATACGAAATCCGGCGCGGGGCAATACTTCACGCCGCGTGCGCTGATTAAAGCAATGGTGGAATGCGTGCGTCCGGAACCCAGCAAGACCATTGCCGATCCGGCCTGCGGTACGGGCGGGTTCTTTTTGGCGGCGTATGATTTTCTGGTGGCGGCGCATCAGATGGACAAGAAACAGAAAGCGTTTCTCAAGCACGAGACATTTTACGGCAATGAGATTGTCGCAGGCACCCGCCGCCTCGCTTTGATGAATATGTTCTTGCACAATATCGGCGAGATCGACGGCGAGAGCATGGTGTCGCCTAACGATGCGCTGATGGCCGATAGCGGAAAACGCTTCGACTACGTGCTGGCGAATCCGCCGTTCGGCAAGAAGAGCGCGATGAGTTTCACCAATGAGGAAGGCGAACAGGAGAAGGACGACCTGACCTACAACCGGCAGGATTTCTGGGCGACCACTTCCAACAAACAGCTCAACTTCGTGCAGCACATCCGCACCATGCTGAAAACCACCGGACGCGCGGCGGTGGTGGTGCCGGACAATGTGCTGTTTGAAGGCGGCGCGGGTGAATCGGTGCGCAAGAAGTTGCTGGAAACTACCGACCTGCACACCATCCTGCGCTTGCCCACCGGCATCTTCTACGCCAACGGCGTAAAGGCGAATGTGCTGTTCTTCGATAACCGCGCAGCCAGTAAAGAGCCGTGGACAAAGGAAGTCTGGTACTACGACTACCGCACCAACATTCACAACACCCTGAAAAAGAAACCGCTACGCTTCGAGGATTTACAGGAATTCATTGCCTACTATAACCCGCTCAATCGCCATGAGCGTAAAGAGCTATGGGGAGAGCAAAGCAACCCGGAAGGACGCTGGCGCAAATTCAGCTACGAGCAAATCATAGCGCGGGATAAAACCAGTCTGGATATCTTCTGGCTCAAGGATAAAAGCCTGGCCGATCTAGACAACCTGCCGGAGCCGGATGAGCTGGCGGGGGAGATCATTGAAAACCTTGAGGCTGGATTGAACAGCTTTATGGAAATTGCGGCGGCGCTTTAGAAGATATAAACCAACTTTTCCTCAGATCGAGTAACCATCCGTCGGTCATCAGCGTCACCGGCGGCCGTCGATCTGCCCCTCAACATGATTTCCGCCTGAATCCCCGTCGCACGTCAGTGAGCTTTTCGGACATGTTCTGACCCTCAGACCGGCCGCCTCCCTGCCGCGTCGCTCGATCTCGCAGACGCGGGTTGTCCCCCGGGTGCCTGTATCAGTCGAACAAGACCGCCTGTGGCGGCGCCCGGCACGGTGGCATCGGTGAGGCTTCCGCCGAGGCGCCTTTCTCATCGAGGTGGCTGAGGATCTTCTTGAGAGCCTGCCCCACGAAGTGATTTGGGCATCACCGCCGGCTCCTCTCGGCTTCGGCATCCTGCGTCGCCCTACCTCGTGCGTCCCTGCGAGAGCCTGCCCCGCGAGCGTAGCGAGTGCTTTGGGCATGATCCTGACCGACCCGCCGCAGATCCGGCAAGTCTCGATATCGATACCAAATACGCGTTTCAGGCGCTGCGCCTTTATGCCCTTTGGGTGCAGGTCATCGATGCCCGGCGTTCGGCGGGCGTTTGCTCGTCGTCCGAATCCCCCTGCCAGGGACGCCGGCTTCCCTTGCCCCTCCCGCTCGGCGTCACCCGCGCACGGTGCCGGCTGTTCGGCGCAAACACGCCATGGAAACGCGTCAGGTTGACCCGGGGCTTCGGCACCAGTGCAGCGAGCCGCGCGACAAAATCCAGCGGCTCAAAGATGGCGTGCGTCGTGCCATGCCCAAAGCACTCGCTGCGCTCGCGGGGCAAGCTTTCGCGGTACGGCGTCTTGAGTTGGTACCGCACGTTACCATTCGCAGTGAGCGACAGGCGCTTTTCCGATACCGCCGGCCTGGCAATGTAGCCTCGTCATCGCAGCTGGAAGGATTGGCCGCTGGAGGCTGAGCAGGTTCAGCGACAGTACGTCGCTGGTGGATAGCCCCATTACACTGAAAGCTGCGCCCTGACACAGTGCCAGCCAAACCGTTCCAGCTTCTGGCGTTCATCCGCCCTCGCCGCCACCTCGGCATGGAGCGAGAAGCCGGCCACCTTGCCCACCGTGTCCGCAAATTGATCCTCCGGGTCGCACGCGGGCAGGGTCTGCAGGGTGCCAACAGTAGGCGCTTTAGGCGAACACCTTGCGGCCTTGGCTGGCGCCTACGGCGATGCGGTACGTGGCCGCTCTCTCGCATCCATGCGCTTCGCGGCATTCGTGCGTCCCTGCACATCATCGAGTGAGCCAGTAGCTGATCCAACGGCCCCGCATCCACAGCCTCTCCGGCCAGATAGCTGTCGTCCACATCGCGTGTCGTCGATATAGCGTTCCAGCAATCCCTGCCGTTCCAGCAAACGACCGACGCGCCGGGCGATGGTGTAGGGCCAGCCGGGTGAGATCGGTGTTGGTCGGCGCCTTGACCCACTGAAACCGGCTGGCAGGTTCCATTGACACCATTGATGTAGACGCCATCCAGAAAGAGCATGTGGGCCGCTCCTGCGCATCCCTGCGCCCGCGGCATTCGTGCGTCCATGCACATCAAGTGGATGTTGAGATTCAGCGCGCTACCGAAGCGTTGGATCAAGGTCACCGCGCCGATGCGGGCCGTCTTGCGGGTAAACCCGGCTTTCTTGATCAGGTGCGTGGCGATGACATGGTAGACGATGCCCAGCAACTGACCCATCACGCCCGAGCGGCTGGCGAACAGTAAACGCAAGGAATACGGAAAGCTCAATACCCATTGGCGCACCGGCTGTTGGGGAACACGCGCCTCCACCAGCAGCGCGGCGCTCTCGGCATTCTGACTGGGTGAGCGTTGACGCCAAGAGGCGGGATGGCGAGGCGCCGCCTGGATGATGCCGTCCGGCTTGCCCTGCCCTGGATGCTTAAGTCCATCACGCGTTGCCCTGAAATCGTTGCGCACTCGAACGGGCCTGCCCGGTGATAGGCGGGCTAGGCCTCGCCGAGATAGGCGTGGCGCACCTTCGGACTCTCGATCAGATTCCGCGCGCTGTCACTCAGCGTGATTTTGCCGCTTTCCATGACATAACCGCGGCTGCACGCCTTAAGCGCGAGGCGGGCATTCTGTTCGACCAGGATCATGGTGACGCCGCGCGCGGCGATGTGGCCGATGGTGTCGAAGATCTTTTGCACCAGCAGCGGGGCGAGCCCCATGCTGGGTTCATCCAGCAACAGCAATCGCGGGCGGCTCATCAAGGCGCGGCCGATGGCGAGCATCTGCTGTTCGCCGCCGGAGAGCAGACCGGCGGGCTGGGCCTTGCGTTCGGCGAGGCGCGGAAACAGGTCGAACACCATGTGGGTGTCGCTGCGCATCGACGCGTAATCACGACGTATGTAGGCGCCCATGGCGAGATTTTCCGCCACGGTAAGCCGGCCGAAAATGCCGCGGCCCTCCGGCGCCAGGGCGATGCCCAGTCTCACGATTTCATGGGATGGCTTGCCAGTCAGCGCGATGCCCTGGAAATATACCGTGCCTCTCGCGGGCGGCAACATGCCGGCGATGGCCTTGAGCAAGGTGGTCTTGCCCGCGCCGTTGGCCCCGATGAGACAGACCTGCTCGCCTTCGCGCAATTCCATGCTCACCTCGCGCACCGCGTGTATGTTGCCGTAGGCGACCGACAGATTGCGCACCTCCAGCTGGTTCACGCCGGTTCGCTCCCGAGATAGGCGGCGATGACGCGGGGATCGCTCTGCACGTCGCGCGGCGCGCCCTCGGCGATCTTCGCGCCAAAATCCAGCACGGCGATACGGTCGCACAAACCCATCACCAGTTTCACATCGTGTTCGATCAGCAGGATGGTGAGCCGGAGTTCATCGCGCAGGCGGCGGATCAGACGCGTCAGCTCCTGACGCTCGACGGAATTCATGCCGGCGGCGGGTTCATCCAGCGCCAGCGCCAGCGGTTCGCTCGCCAGGGCGCGCGCGATCTCCAAGCGGCGCTGATCGCCGTAGGAAAGATTTTTCGCCAGCGTGCGGCGCTGCCCGCGGATGCCGACCTGATCCAGCAGTTCGCCGGCGCGCGCCTTGATCGCGGCCTCTTCCGCGCGCGTGCGCGCACCGCGGATAATGGCGCCCAAGACGCCGGCATGGGTGCGCGCATGGCGGCCAACCATGACATTCTCCAAGCGCGGTCATGTTGGCGAACAGGCGGATGTTCTGGAAGGTGCGCGCGAGACCCAGGCCGAGGACCTGATGCGGTTTCAGGCCGCGCAGCGGATGACCGGCAAAGCTGACGGCGCCGGCGCTCGGCGTGTACAGCCCGGTGAACACATTGAACAAGGTGGTCTTGCCGGCGCCGTTGGGGCCTATCAGGCCGTAGATTTCGCCATGCTGCACGGACAGCGTAACGCCATCCAGCGCGGTGATGCCGCCGAAGCGCTTGCCCACAGCGGCAACCGACAGCAAGGGTCCGCCGGTTGCCGGGCTAGCGCCGGGCATCGTACACCGAGGCCTGTTCCTGCTCGGCGACGCCGTCCTCCGCCGCCAGCTCGCGCCGGCGCAGCCCCGAGGGCAGCAGGCCGGCGGGGCGATAGAGCATGACCGCCAGCAGCGCGAGACCGAAGAGCAGCATGCGCAGATCGGAAGGGTCGACCACGATGCGTCCCAGCGTGGCGCGCTGCAGATCGCCGATATAGCGCAGCGACTCGGGGAGCACCGTGAGCAGCACCGCGCCGAAAATCACGCCCGGGATGCTGCCCATGCCGCCCAATACGATCATGCACAGGATCATGACCGACTCCATGAGATTGAAGCTCTCGGGACTGATGAAACCCTGAAAGCCGGCAAACAGTCCGCCGGCCACGCCCCCGAAGGTCGCGCCCATGGCGAAGGCGAGCAGTTTGATGTTGCGCGTGTTGACGCCCACGGCCTCGGCCGCCACTTCATCCTCGCGTATCGCCACCCAGGCGCGGCCGATGCGCGAGTCCTGCAGGCGCAGTGAAATGAAGATCACCGCCAGCGCCAGCAGCAGGAACAGGTAGTAATATTGATGCGCGGCGCTGAACGTGACGCCGAACAGGATGTGGGTCTTGCCCAGGGAAAAACCCCCGAAGGCGATCGGATCGATGAGATTCACGCCCTGGGGGCCATTGGTGATGTTGACCGGCGCGTTGAGGTTGTTGAGAAAGATACGGATGATCTCGCCGAAGCCGAGGGTGACGATGGCGAGATAATCGCCGCGCAGCCGCAGGGTCGGGGTGCCGAGCAATACGCCGAACAGCGCGGCCGTCATGGCGCCCAGAGGCAGCAGCAGCCAGAACGGCAGATGCAGACCGAAGTGCGGCGAGGCGAGCAGGGCGTAGAGATAGGCGCCGACGGCGTAGAAGGCGATGTAACCGAGATCGAGCAGGCCGGCGTAGCCGACCACGATGTTAAGGCCGAGGGAGAGCATGATGTAGAGCAGCGTGTAATCCAGCACGCGCACCCAGGAGCGGCCCAGTCCGGCATCGGCGATAAACGGCAGCGCGGCCAGCAGCAGGCACAACAGCAGGTAGCCCAGCCAGGCGTTGCGCCGGCGGGTCCTGGAAAGGGCGTCAGGCGCGTTCAGCGACACGTTCCCCGAGCAGACCCGATGGCCGCAGCACCAGCACCAGTATCAGGACAAAGAACGCGAACACATCCTGATAGTGACTGCCGAGAAAGCCGCCGGTGAGATCGCCGATATAACCGGCGCCCAGACTCTCGATCACGCCGAGCAGCAGACCGCCGAGCATCGCGCCGGCGAGGTTGCCGATGCCGCCCAGCACCGCGGCGGAGAACGCCTTCAGTCCCAGCAGGAAACCCATGTAGTAATGCGCCAGGCCATAATAGGCGCTGACCATCACGCCCGCCACCGCGGCCAGCGCCGAACCGATGACGAAGGTCAGCGAAATGATCGTATCGACGTTCACGCCCATCAGCCCCGCGATCTGCGGCGCCTGCGCGGTGGCGCGCATGGCGCGGCCGAGCCGGGTTTTGCTCACCAGCAGCACCAGGGCGAACATCAGCACCGTCGCGGTGGTCAATATCACGATCTGCACATCGGAGATGGTCGCGCCGAACACGACATGCCGGCCCTGCGGCAGGATCGGCGGAAAGGAAATATACTGGCGTCCCCAGATCAGCATGGCGACGTTCTGCAGGATGATGGACATGCCGATGGCGGTGATCAACGCCGCCAGCCGCGGCGCCCGGCGCAGCGGCCGATAGGCGATGCGTTCGATGCAGTAACCGAGCGTCATGCACGCCGGGATGGCGGCGAGCAGGCCCAGTCCGGCAATGAGGATGCCCGGCAGTTCCACGCCGGCACCGACAAGGGCGCCGATCACCGCCAGGGCCACCATCGCGCCGATCATGGTGATCTCGCCGTGGGCGAAGTTGATGAGTTCGAGGATGCCGTACACCATGGTGTAGCCGAGCGCGACCAGCGCGTAGACGCTGCCCAGCACCAGGCCGTTGATGATCTGCTGCGCGAAGATTTCCATGGCTTACCTGTCCGATACCGCCAGGGCGGGAAGTTTACCTGAGACAGGGCGAGGGATGTAATGGCGCTTGCTTAAGGGAGTGTCAGTCTCCTATAATGACGTCCATTTGCGACCGACTGGTCGAAGGCACACGGACAATCAGAGTCATCCTAGGACATTCGATGGTCAGCTGGAACATCATGTCCGATGTCTTCCGTGTGCTTCCGTGGCTATAGGCTACTTCCCGCTCTCGACGGTTTCGAGCACCTGCCAGGCGCCGTTCTTCACCTGATAGAGTGTCACATAGCCGCCCGCGACATCGCCCTTGGCGTCAAAGCGGATATGGCCGGTCACGCCCTGATAATCGGTCCTGGCGATTTCCGGCAGGTAGATCCGCGGATCGGCGGAATCGGCGCGGCGCATCGCCGCGACCATCACCTGCACGGCATCGTAGGCATAGGGCGCGTAGTTCTGGATCTCGCCGTAACGCGCGTTGAATTTTTGCTTGAACGTCTGGCCCTCCGGCATGGCCGAGAGCGACAAGCCCGGCGATGAGGCCACCACCCCTTCCGCATTCGCGCCCGCGAGCTTGAGGAACTCGGCGGTCTGCATGCCGTCGGCGCCCAGCAGCCGCGCGCCGAGCCCCAGTTCCTTCATCTGCCTCGCCATCGGCCCGCCCTGCGCGTCCATGCCGCCGTAAAACACCAATTGCGGATCCTTGCCCTTGATCGAGGTCAGGATCGCCATGAAGTCCGTGGAACGGTCGGAGGTGAATTCCCGCGTCACGATCTGCGCGCCCGAGGCCCTGGCGGATTTTTCGAATTCATCCGCCAGCCCCTGGCCGTAGGCGGTGCGATCGTCGATGATGGCTATCCGCTTCGCGCCCAGCGTGTTGACCGCGAACTGCCCCAGCACCTTGCCCTGTTGCTCGTCGTTGGTCATGACCCGGAAGGCCGTCTCGAAGCCTTGCGCGGTATAGGCGATGGCGGTGGCGGACGGGGAAATCTGCGGTATGCCGGCATCGTGGTAGATCTTCGAGGCGGGTATGGTGGCCCCGGAATTGAGATGCCCGATCACGCCGGCGACGCCGTTATCGACGAATTTCTGCGCGATGATGGTCGCGATGCGCGGGTCGGCCTGATCGTCTTCGCTGATCAGTTCGATGCGGGCCTGCTTGCCCCCCAGCGTGAGCCCGGCGGCGTTGATATCGTCCATCGCCAGTCGCGCGCCATTGTCATTGTCCTTGCCGAGGTGGGCCTGCGGACCGGTGAGCGGCGCCACCGAACCGATCCTGACGACCGTCTCGCCGGCGGCCGTGCCGCTCTCCTGCTTGCCACAGCCCGCGGCCAGGGCGCCCGCCACCAGCAACCATGCCACCGACCGGTATCGTGATTTCAAGATCGTCGCTCCATTGGAAAGTGTGCGACTTATACCACAAACCCACGGGGACAGACCACGTTTGATACCCCTGCCTTACAAACTCCTTGCCCCTGTTTTCAAGACCATCACCTGTCATGCGGTCCGGGATGGGCTTGCCGGAACACGCCGTGAATACATCCCTGTACGGCTCGGGTGCCCAGCCGTCCAGGCGATGCATTCACGGCGTGTTCCGGCAAGCCCATCCCGGACCGCGTGCCCCTGCAAAGTTGCTATATCAAGGAAGGACCTTAGTATCTCAACGGAAAATGTGGCCCATTTCTATTCGCATATCCGCGGTCCATTGCCGCGGCGCCGGTCAGCCGCGCAGCGTTACGTAGAGATATGCGACGGCCAGCAGCAGATAGGCCAGGAAGGCGATCCCCAGCAGCCAGCGCGCGCCGCGCGCGGGGCGCGCCCAGGCCGGCAGCGCCGGCGCCAGGCGGCGATGATTCAACAGGTACAGCGCCGCCGGGAAGATCACCGTGCCCGCGAAGCCGATCACGGCGCTGGTCAGGATCAGCGGACCGGGCGCGTCCAGCAACATGGTGAGGCAGGTGACGACGGTCAGCAGCGCGAAGAATACATAGTACCACTGGCGCTGCGCCAGGCGCCGCGCGCGCGGAAACACGATCTGCACGATGTCGGCCTGCATGCGGCTCACCGCATCCGCGGTGGCGAGCCAGGTGTCGGTGAGGAAGGCCGCCGCCACGAGCAGGAACAGGATGCGCCCCGCCTCGCCCCAGCTCACCTCGAAGAAGCGGCTCTGCACCACGGCAAGGTCATAGTCCTGCGGCAGCAGGCCCTGCGGGAAGAGCAGCGCATAGGCCAGCAGACAGGTGAGCAGCGTGGTCAGCAGGTTGCCGCCCACGCCGATGAACGCGTCCACGCCGAGATAGCGGTTCCAGCGCCGCCATTCGGCGCGCGCCGCGGGGGTGTCCTCGGGCAGGTAGCCGTCCGCCGTCACCGCCTCGGGCTTGCCCACGATGGGTCCGGTGATGCGCCCGATGTGCGAGGCCATGCCCGCGCCCTTGTCGCGCAGCCAGTAGGAATAGAACAGGATCCAGAAGCCGCCCAGGCCCGCGAAGGTGATGGCGGTGAGCCCGTGGACGTGATGATCCCCGGCTGCCCGCCCACGCCCATCGATCTCCTCAAGGGCCTGCTCGGGGCGCTGCGCGGCTCGCCAAGCGACGCGCCTCGATGACTTCGGCACAACGCCTCAAGCGGGTGTTCACCAAAAGTAGGCCTTTAATCGACATCGACATCGAGACCTGCCACGCATGCGGTGGCGCGGTCAGGATCATGCCCAAAGCACTCGCTGCGCTCGCGGGGCAGGCTCTTGCCTGCATCGAAGATCCGGTGGTAATGCCCAAAGCACTTCGTGGGGCAGGCCCTCAAGAAAATACTTACCCACCTGAACGAAAAAGCCGCCGCAACAGAATCGATGCCATTACCCCAAAGCCGTGCGCCGCCGCCGGTCAGCATGCAACGCACAAGCAGGCAAGTGGGCCTGTTAGACTGAACCTAAAAAACCGACTATTCAACTCGAGTTGACGACTTTGCAGAAGTGGTAGGGTATCGGTTTGCCTGCTGGCCGGAATCGGCCAGAGATTGAGGGAAGGGAGAGAAGGAAAGGGAATGATTTCCCCGGCAGTGGTAAAATTCCGACCGATTTCGTGGACAGCGAGAGGGCGAATGGCTGCGTGTTGCCTGTGAACTACCCGTGGACTTGGGGGAAAAGGGCGTTTATTCTTCCTTTACTCGCGCCGCCATCGGCTCCACGCTCTTGCGCTCCCCAGCCTGCATCAGCCCTTGCAGATACCACCCTGCCGGCTTGTTGTCGATACAATTGTCGCATTTTCACTGTTTGCAGTTATTGCCGACTCATTACATTCAGAAGCAAGTAGCATGCGCACATTTGGCTTTGTAAAGATCTTGCTATATGGTGCATTCGTAGGTGGATTCAATTGGATCCTTGTTCCGGCGGATATGCTTGGTTTACGGAAAGCATCACAATATTTAACCAATCCGGTTCTCGTAGAATCGTACGCCGATTCTAGGGATTTAACAATTGAGGATATAGAACGAATGATCTCTGAAGGGAAGCTGAGCGGATTTTCATATGGAAAACGTCTTTATGTAGATGATGTTTAGCGATGTTTTTTGTGAGCATGTAAAGTTACACCACGCAACAGGCAATTCCAGATGAAAAAAAAACGCTACGCGATTTTCGCCAAAGAATAATACGATACAAATGGCAACTCATGGAAATGCTGACTGAGCTGGAGGTGTTGCAGGACGTCGGCGGCAGGCTGGAAAGGGCGAGCATCGAATACATGTTGACCGGGTCGGTGGCCATGAACTACTACGCCGAGCCGCGCATGACGCGTGACATCGATCTTGTCGTCGCGATCGATCCCGCCGATGCACCGCGATTGCAGGCGCTGTTCGAGTCCGACTACTACGTACCACCCGATCTGGAACAGGCGATCCGGTTACAAGGCATGTTCAATCTGGTTCATATCGAGAGCGTGGTTAAAGTGGATGTCATCGTTCGCAAGGACGAGGCTTACCGCCGGGTCGAGTTCGCCCGCCGCCGGTCGGTCGAGCTTCCGGGTTTTCGCACCTGGATCGCAGCCAAGGAGGACCTGATTCTTTCCAAGCTTGTCTGGGCCAAGGATTCCGCGTCGGAACTGCAACTGCGTGACGTGCGCAACCTGCTCGCCTCGGGAGCGGATGATGAATATTTGCGTGAGTGGGCCGCGCGCCTCGGCGTGGCGGCGTTAATGGAGAAATGCCGGCATGCGTGACACCACCCCGAAAGTCGAGCGCTACCTGCGTAAGCGCTACCGCGCGCTCACCGGCGCTGAACGCATCGCCATGGGCGCGAGCCTGTTCGAAACCGCGCGCACGCTGGCGCTTGCCTCCTTCCCGCCCGGATTGTCGCAACAGGAAGTACGCCACCGGTTGTGCGAACGCTTCTACGGCGCGCTCGCCGACCGGGTGTACCCGCAATAAAGGTGACAGATTTATTGTGCCACCCTACGCCGCCACCTCGACATATGAAGAACGACTTGCCGGCCTGGGAATCTCATACCCCTCCGCGCTGGTGAAACGGCACCCTACCTATCACATGTCTGCGGTCCATGGCCGCGGCGCCGGTCAGCCGCGCAGCGTTACGTAGAGATATGCGATGGCCAGCAGCAGATAGGCCAGGAAGGCGATCCCCAGCAGCCAGCGCGTGCCGGGCGCCGGGCGCGCCCAGGCCGGCAGCGCCGGCGCCAGGCGGCGATGATTCAACAGGTACAGCGCTGCCGGGAAGATCACCGTGCCCGCGAAGCCGATCACGGCGCTGGTCAGGATCAGCGGACCGGGCGCGTCCAGCAACATGGTGAGGCAGGTGACGACGGTCAGCAGCGCGAAGAATACATAGTACCACTGGCGCTGCGCCAGGCGCCGCGCGCGCGGAAACACGATCTGCACGATGTCGGCCTGCATGCGGCTCACCGCATCCGCGGTGGCAAGCCAGGTGTCGGTGAGGAAGGCCGCCGCCACCAGCAGGAACAGGATGCGCCCCGCCTCGCCCCAGCTCACCTCGAAGAAGCGGCTCTGCACCACGGCAAGCTCATAGTCCTGCGGCAGCAGGCCCTGCGGGAAGAGCAGCGCATAGGCGAGCAGGCAGGTGAGCAGCGTGGTCAGCAGGTTGCCGCCCACGCCGATGAACGCGTCCACGCCGAGATAGCGGTTCCAGCGCCGCCATTCGGCGCGCGCCGCGGGAGTGTCCTCGGGCAGGTAGCCGTCCGCCGTCACCGCCTCGGGCTTGCCCACGATGGGTCCGGTGATCCTCCCGATGTGCGCCGCCATGCCCGCGCCCTTGTCGCGCAGCCAGTAGGAATAGAACAGGATCCAGAAGCCGCCCAGGCCCGCGAAGGTGATGGCGGTGAGCAGCTTGGTGGCGTCCGCCGGGTCCCAGGGACGCGGCATGGCGCCCGGCGGACCCAGCAGGCCCTGCAGGAACGCGGGCGTCGCCTCCAGCACCTGCGGCTGCAGGCAGGCCCACAGCAGTCCCGCGACGGTGATGATCGCCACGCCCTTCATGAAGCGTTCCACCAGCGTGTAGACCACGCCGGAGAACAGCACCGCGAGCACGAACACGGCGATCGATGCATAGCCCCAGAACAGGGTCTGCGCGCGCGGGCTCCAGCCGGCGGGGAAATGCGTGAGCGCGGCGAGCGCCGTGCCGCCCGCGGAGGCGAAGGCGCCGAACCACAGGAACGACAGCGTCATCAGCAGCCACAAAATCACGCCCAGCGTACGGCTCAGGCGGAAGAAGCCGTGGAAAACGCTCTCGCCGGTGAGCAGGGTGTAGCGGCCGATCTCCAGATTGAGGGGATACTGCAGCAGGCAGGCGGGGATGAGCAGGAACAGGAAGGCGAGCCCGTATTTGGCGATCATATAGGGCCACCAGATCAGCTCGCCGCTGCCCTGGGCGAGCGCCATCCACACGATGCCCGGCCCCAGCGCCGCCCACCAGCCGGGAAAGCGCGGCAGCGGTCTGCGGGCAAGGCCGGGGTAGCGGGTGTCGGGGGTCATGGCGCGCCAGTGTAGCAGCAGGCATGCCTTATCTGACACCAGCCGCGCTGCTCCCGCGCATCCCTGCGCCCGCGGCATTAGTGCGTCCCTGCACGTCACCGCTCCCGCGCATCCTTGCGCCCGCGGCATTAGTGCGTCCCTGCACGTCACGTACCAAAGGACAATATACCAACCGGTAACCATGAAATAACGTGGTAAACCAGTGGCGGAAATAATCCTGATGCCGCTGAAACGCCGTCGCCGCGCCCATGATTATGCCGGCGGCGGCATTCCGATGACTCAAACCAAACGTTGAACCATCACTACAAGCCATGTCTTCCAGCGAACACGGACTTAACATCATCAGAACACTAACCCTCGGCCTCATGCTGGCCGGATCTTGTCAGGTCTCGGGCGATTGGGATGAGGCGGTTGCCGCGGAAAGAAACGGAGACTATGCGACGGCATTCCGTGAATACCAGCAATTGGCCGACAGCGGCGAGATAGAGGCGCTCCATAATCTGGGTGTCATGTATTACAACGGATATGGCGTTTATCGGGATTACGAGAAAGCGATGAAATGTTTTCTTACCGCCGCTGAACAAGGCATCGCGGGTTCGCAGAACAATGTGGGCTACCTGTATGCCCACGGGCAAGGGGTACGGCAGGACTATGTCATGGCCCACATGTGGTTCGATATCGCGGATGCAAACGGAGAGAAAACGGCCATAGAGAACCGGACAATCATAGCCGCCCACATGACCTCGGCCGAAATCGCGGAGGCCGTGAAACTGGCGCGGGAGTGGCTTGAAAAAAATCCACGCTAGCCCGGATCCCTGGCATTACTTGTGATGGTCTCGGTATTTTCCCTTTCTTAATATCACTCTCCAGGCTGCTGACCCGCCCAGGAAAGACCCCCGCTCTTTTCGAGTCCCTTACACACCGCAAGAACAGCGGCGCGGCGGGGTAGTTCTCCTTTCGAACCCGCCGGTCGGGCCCCGGGCATGCCGGCGGCGTTTACAGTTTTTTTATACCGTTGGCCGTATTCTTTCCGTCGATTTAATACCCGGACCCCTATCCTATGGGTCGGATCATTCAATCGGGAGGGACTATGGACATCATCTGGTGCGCGCTGGCTGGCGTGTTCTTTCTCATACTCGTCGGGCTTGCGGTCGGTTGCGATCGGCTGATGCCGCGGAGGTGACAACATGAGTGCGATCTACGTGATCGGCGCCGTGGTCGCGGTGCTGTTACTGGGCTATCTCGTCTACGCCCTGATCAAGGCGGAGGACTTCTAAATGACCACCCAATCCTGGTTGCTGTTGGCGGTTTATCTGGCTCGTGCTGCTGGCGGCGGTCAAGCCGCTCGGCCTGTACATGGCCAAATTGATGGAAGCGCCGCGCTGGCAGCCGCTCGCGCGGCTCGAGAACGGCGTGTTCCGCTTGTGCGGCATCGGGCGCGAGGAAATGAGCTGGCGCGAGTACGCGCTGGCGGTGCTGGTGTTCAGCCTGGTCGGATTCATCGTGGTGTACGCGCTGCAGCGCCTGCAGTCGTGCCTGCCGCTCAATCCGCAGCAGATGCCGAACGTCACGCCGGACTCGAGCTTCAACACCGCCATCAGCTTCGTGACCAACACCAACTGGCAGGGCTACGGCGGCGAGGCCACCATGAGCTATCTCACCCAGATGCTCGGGCTCGCGGTGCAGAACTTCGTCTCGGCCGCGACCGGCATCGCCGTGGTGTACGCCCTGATCCGCGGCTTCGCGCGCCATTCGGCGCAAACCATCGGCAACTTCTGGGCCGATCTCTATCGCATCACGGTCTACCTGCTGCTGCCGCTGTCGTTTGTCTTTGCGCTGGTATTGGTGAGCCAGGGCGTGATCCAGAATTTCTCCGCCTACCAGGAGGTCACCACGCTCGAACCGACGACCTACGAGGCGCCGAAGCTCGACGCCGCCGGGCAGCCGGTGAAGGACGCCGCGGGCCAGGCGGTCACCGAAACCCTGACCGTGACCCAGCAGACCCTGCCCATGGGGCCGGCCGCCTCGCAGGATCGATCAAGATGCTCGGCACCAACGGTGGCGGTTTCCTCAACGTCAACTCCGCGCATCCGTATGAGAACCCGACGTCCGTGTCCAACTTCCTGGAGATGCTGGCGATCCTGCTGATCCCGGCGGCGCTGTGTTATACCTTCGGCAGGGCGGTCGGCGACACCCGCCAGGGCTGGGCGGTGCTGGCGGCGATGACGGTGATCTTCGTCGGCGCGGAAATCGCGGCCACGACGTTCGAGCAGCAGGGCAATCCGCTGCTCGCCAAGCTCGGCGCCGATCAGACGGCGAGCGCGCTGCAATCCGGGCGGCAACATGGAAGGCAAGGAGACCCGCTACGGCATCGGCGCCTCGGCGCTGTGGGCGGTCGCGACCACCTCGCCTCGAACGGCTCGGTCAACGCCATGCACGACTCATTCACCCCGCTCGGCGGCCTGGTGCCGATGTGGCATGATGCAGCTGGGCGAGGTCGTGTTCGGCGGCACCGGCTCGGGCCTGTACGGCATGCTGCTCTACGCCATCATGGCGGTGTTCGTCGCCGGGCTCATGATCGGTCGCACGCCGGAATACCTCGGCAAGAAGATCGAATCCTTCGACATGAAGATGGTCTCGATCGGGATTCTCGCCACCCCGGCGCTGGTGCTGCTCGGCACCGCGATCGGGGTGCTGGCGAGCGGCGGCAAGGCGACCATCTTCAATCCGGGCGCGCATGGCTTCTCGGAGGTCCTGTACGCGTTCTCGTCCGCCGCCAACAACAATGGCAGCGCCTTCGCGGGCCTGGGCGCCAACACGCCGTTCTATAACGGCTGGCTCGGAGTGGCCATGTGGTTCGGACGCTTCGCCGTGATCGTCCCGGTGCTGGCGATCGCCGGTTCGCTCGCCGCGAAGAAACGCCTGGCGCACGGACCCGGCACCCTGCCGACGCACGGGCCGCTGTTCGTGAGTCTCCTGGTCGGCACGGTGCTGCTGGTCGGCGCGCTGACCTATGTGCCGGCTTTGGCCCTGGGGCCGGCGGTCGAGCATCTGATCCTGTGGTCCGGAAACTGAGGTGACCCTTATGACGACAAAGAAACTTTCCCTGTTCGATCCGACCCTGGTCAAACCGGCCCTGGTCGATTCCTTCCGTAAACTCGACGTGCGCGTCCAGCTCAGGAACCCGGTGATGTTCGTGGTGTACGTCGGCGCCATCTTCACCACCGGTCTGTGGCTGCAGGCCGTGTTTGCAGGCCAGGGCGAAGCGCCGGCCTGGTTCATCGGCGTCACGACCCTGTGGCTGTGGTTCACGGTGTTGTTCGCCAACTTCGCCGAGGCGCTGGCCGAGGGCCGCAGCCGAGCCCAGGCCGCCGCGCTGCGCGGCGCCAAGAAGGCCGTGATAGCGAGGAAGCTGCGCGAGCCGCGCTACGGCGCCCAAGTGGATCTCACACCGGGCACCGAACTGCGGCGCGGCGACGTGGTGCTCATCGAGGCCGGCGACATGATCCCGGCCGACGGCGAGGTGATCGAGGGCGCCGCCTCGGTCAACGAGAGCGCCATCACCGGCGAGTCCGCGCCGGTGATCCGCGAGTCCGGCGGCGACTTCTCCGCCGTCACCGGCGGCACCACGGTCCTGTCCGACTGGATCGTGGTGCGCGTCACGGTCAATCCCGGCGAAACCTTTCTCGACCGCATGATCGCGCTGGTCGAGGGCGCGAAGCGCAGGAAGACGCCGAACGAGATCGCGCTCACCATCCTGCTGGTGGCGCTGACGCTGATTTTCCTGCTCGCGACCGTCACGCTGCTGCCCTACTCCCTGTTTTCCGTGGCGGCGGCGGGGGCGGGGCAGCCGGTCACGATCACCGCGCTGGTGGCGTTGCTCGTGTGCCTGATCCCGACCACCATCGGCGCGCTGCTCTCGGCCATCGGCATCGCCGGCATGAGCCGCATGCTGGGCGCGAACGTGATCGCGACCTCCGGACGCGCGGTGGAAGCCGCCGGCGACGTGGACGTGTTGCTGCTCGACAAGACCGGCACCATCACCCTCGGCAACCGCCAGGCGGCGGCCTTCCTGCCGGTGCGCGGCGTGACCGAGCAGCAGCTCGCCGATGCCGCGCAGCTCGCCTCGCTCGCCGACGAAACGCCCGAGGGGCGCAGCGTCGTGGTGCTCGCCAAGCAGCGCTTCAATCTGCGCGAACGCAACATCCACGAGCTCGGCGCGACCTTCGTGCCGTTCTCGGCGCAGACGCGCATGAGCGGCGTCAATCTCCCAAGCGAAAGCGCAAGTCATCATGAGATGCGCCAGATCCGCAAGGGCGCCGGCGATGCCATCCGCCGCCACGTCGAAGCGAACGGCGGCACTTTCCCCAAGGAAGCGTCTCAGCTCGTGGATGATGTCGCGCGGCGCGGCAGCACGCCGCTCGTGGTCGCCGACGGCGCGCGCGTGCTCGGCGTGATCGAGCTCAAGGACATCGTCAAGGGCGGCATCAAGGAACGCTTCGCCGAGCTGCGCCGCATGGGCATCAAGACCGTGATGATCACCGGCGATAACCGCCTGACCGCCGCGGCCATCGCCGCCGAGGCCGGCGTCGACGACTTCCTCGCCGAGGCGACACCGGAGGCCAAGCTCACGCTCATCCGCCAGTACCAGGCCGAGGGCCGCCTGGTGGCGATGACCGGCGACGGCACCAACGACGCACCGGCGCTCGCCCAGGCCGACGTCGCGGTGGCGATGCACAGCGGCACGCAGGCGGCCAAGGAGGCCGGCAACATGGTCGATCTCGACTCGAACCCGACCAAGCTGCTCGAGGTGGTCGCCGTCGGCAAGCAGATGCTGATGACCCGCGGCGCGCTCACCACCTTCAGCATCGCCAACGACGTGGCCAAGTACTTCGCCATCATCCCGGCCATGTTCGTGGCGATCTACCCGCAGCTCGACGCGCTCAACGTCATGGGGCTGGCCAGCCCGATGTCGGCGATCCTGTCGGCGGTGATCTTCAATGCCTTGATCATCGTGGCGTTGATCCCGCTGGCGCTCAAGGGCATCACCTACCGCCCGCAGGGCGCCGGCGCGGTGTTGCGGCGCAATCTCGCGATCTACGGCCTGGGTGGTATCCTGGTCCCGTTCATCGGCATCAAGCTCATCGACCTGGGGCTCGTGGCCCTGGGTCTGGTGTAAGGAGAAAACACTATGAAGACTCTACTGCGTCCCGCGGTAACGTTGTTCGCGGCGCTTACCGTGCTGACGGGCGTCGTTTATCCGCTCGCGGTGACCGGCTGTCGCCCAGGCGCTGTTCCCGCACCAGGCCAACGGCTCCCTCGTGACGGTGAACGGCCAAGCGGTCGGTTCCGCGCTCATCGGTCAGCAGTTTTCGTCGCCCGGGTATTTCTGGGGCCGGCCCTCGGCCACCGGCCCGTATCCCTACAACGCCGCGGTTTCCAGCGGCTCGAATCTCGGGCCGCTCAATCCGGCGCTGACCGAGGCGGTCAAGGCGCGCATCGAAGCGCTCAGGGCCGCCGACCCGGGCAACGACCGGCCGGTGCCGGTCGATCTGGTGACGGCCTCGGCGAGCGGTCTGGATCCGGACATTTCGCTCGCGGCGGCGTACTATCAGGCAACGCGCGTGGCCAGGACCCGGCGCCTCCCGGTCGAGCAGGTCACGGCGCTCATCGAGCAGCAGGCGGAGCGCCCGTGGCTCGGCAGACTGGGCGAGCCGCGGGTGAACGTGCTGCGGCTCAACCTCGCGCTCGAGGGTAATCAACAGTAACCACCCGTGGCACAAGACGACACTCGCCGCCCCTCCCCCGATGCGCTGCTGGCGGAGGCCAAAGCGCAGGAAGCGCAGGCCCGGCGCGGCAGGCTCAGGATTTTTTTCGGCGCCACGCCCGGGGTCGGCAAGACCTACGCGATGCTGATCGAGGCGCGCCGCCTGCGCGCGCAGGGGCTGGACGTGGTGATCGGCGTGGTCGAGACCCACGGCCGCAGCGAAACCGCGGTGCTGATGGAGGGCCTGGAAAGCCTGCCGCGCAAGGATATCGAGCACCGCGGGCGCACCTTGCAGGAATTCGACCTCGACGCGGCGCTCCGGCGCCGGCCGGCGGTGCTGCTGGTCGATGAGCTGGCGCATTCGAACGCGCCGCGCTGCCGCCACCCCAAACGCTGGCAGGACGTCGAGGAGCTGCTGGCCGCGGGCATCGACGTGCTCACGACCGTCAACGTGCAGCACATCGAAAGCCTCAACGACATCGTCGGGGGCATCACCGGCATCCGCGTCTGGGAGACGGTGCCGGACCGCGTGTTCGCCGATGCCAACGAGGTCGTGCTGGTGGACCTGCCGCCCGACGACCTGCTGGTGCGCCTGCGCGAGGGCAAGGTGTATCTGCCGGAACAGGCCGAGCGCGCGATCCAGAACTTCTTCCGCAAGGGTAACCTGATCGCGCTGCGCAACCTGGCGCTGCGGCAGACGGCCGACCGCGTGGATGACCAGATGCGGGCGTTCCGCCGCACCAGCGCACAGGAGCATGTCTGGCACACGCGCGACACGCTGCTCGCCTGCATCGGGCCGAGCGACGTGGACGAGAAGGTGGTGCGCACGGCGGCGCGCCTCGCCACGAAGCTCGACAGCCTGTGGCATGCGCTGTACGTGGAGACCCCGCGGACGCGGCGCCTGCCGGAGGCGCGCCAGCATGCCATCCTCAGGACGCTCAAGCTCGCGCAGGATCTCGGCGCCGAGACGGCGACCGTGGCCGCGCAGGATGCCGTCGAGGCCGTGCTCGACTACGCGCGGCACAACAATCTCGGGCGGATCGTCGCGGGGCGCAGCACGCGGGCGCGGCGGCGCTGGCCCGCGCGCCAGGCGTTCAGCCAGCGCCTGGGCGCGCGGGCGCCCGACATCGATATCATGACGGTGGCCAGGGAGGAAGAGCGCGCGCGCCGCGCGGCCGCCGTGGAGATCGAGCGACGGGAGGACGCCAGAACACCCGTGCCCCTCCGGGGTTATCTGTACGCGGCGCTCGCCTGCGCCGGCATCACGGCGGTGGCGACACCGCTGTTGCGTCACTTCGATCTCGCCAACATCGTCATGTTGTACCTGCTGGGCGTGGTGTACATCGCCTACCGCTACGGGCGCGGACCGGCGGTGCTCGCCGCGATACTGAGCGTGGTCTCGTTCGATTTCTTTTTCGTGCCTCCGCGCCTCACCTTCGCGGTGAGCGACGTGCAGTATCTGCTCACCTTCGCCGTCATGCTGATCGTGGGCCTGGTCACCGGGCATCTCACCGCCGGATTGCGCTATCAGGCGCGGGTGGCGCAACATCGCGAGGAACGCGCCCGCAGTCTGTATGAAATGGCCAAGTCCCTGTCATCGGCACTGGTCGAGGAACAGGTGGTCGAGATCAGCGACCGGTTCGTGGAATCGACCTTCCATGCCAAGGCCACGATCCTGTTGCCCGATCTGTCCGACAAGCTGCAGGCGCCCGCCGCGCACGGCGCCACCCCGGCCTACGATCTCGCCGTCGCGCAGTGGTGCTGCGACAGGAACGAACCGGCCGGTACCGGTACCGACACGCTGCCCGCGACCGCGCAGCTCTACCTGCCGCTCAAGGCGCCGATGCGGGTGCGCGGGGTGCTGGTGATCGAGCCGCAGAATCCGCGCCTGTTGATGATCCCGGAGCAGCGCCGGCTGCTCGACACCTTCGCGGCGCTGATCGCGATCGCCCTGGAGCGCATCCACTTCGTGTCGGTGGCGCAGGACACCTTGATAAAAATGGAATCCGAGCGGCTGCGCAACTCGCTGCTGGCCGCGCTCTCGCACGACCTGCGAACGCCGCTCACGGCGCTGGTCGGCATGGCCGAGACGCTGTCGCTCGATCTGGTCGCGGCGCAATCGGAATACACGGACAAGGCCGACGTGATACGCGAGCAGGCCTTGCGCACCAGCCGGATGGTGAACAACCTGCTGGAAATGGCCAGGCTGCAATCCGGCGACGTGAAGCCGCGCAAGGACTGGCAGTCGCTCGAGGAGATCGTCGGCAGCGCGCTCAAGGGGCTCGAGCCGGCATTGAGCGAGCACCCGGTCAGCCTGGATCTGCCCGCGGATCTGCCGCTGGTCAGATGCGACCCGCTCCTGATGGAGCGCGTACTGGTCAATCTGCTGGAGAACGCCGCCAAATACACGCCGCCCGGGACGGCCATCGGCGTCACCGCCAAACCGGCGGAGGAACAGCTGCGCGTCGAAGTGTGGGACGAGGGCCCGGGCCTGCCGCCCGGCCAGGAGCGCGCCATTTTCGCGCAGTTCGTCCGCGGCGAAAAGGAATCGGTCATCCCCGGCGTGGGCCTGGGGCTCGCCATCTGCGAGGCGATCGTGGAAGGGCACGGCGGGAAAATCTGGGCCGAGAATCGCGCCCCCCACGGCGCACGGTTTATCTTTACCTTGCCGCTGGACGAACAGCCCGGCATGGAACCCGAGGCATCGCCATGAAACCAGGGGAGCCAGTCCCATCGAGACGCACGCCAATATCCTGATCGTCGAGGACGAGAAGGAAATCCGGCGCTTCGTGCGCCATGCCCTGGAGGCGGAGGGCTTTCGCGTGTTCGAGGCGGAGAACGCTGCAACGCGGCTTGATCGAGGCCGGCACGCGCAAGCCCGATCTCGTCATCCTCGATCTGGGTCTGCCCGACGGCGATGGCACGGACTTCATCCGCGCGGTGCGCGCCTGGAGCGGCATGCCCATCGTCGTCCTGTCGGCCCGGGTCGAGGAGCATGACAAGGTTGAGGCGCTGGATGCGGGCGCCGACGATTACCTGAGCAAGCCTTTCGGCGTGGCGGAGCTGCTGGCGCGGATGCGGGCGTCGCTGCGCCGCACCGCCCGCTCCGGCGATGAGCAGGGTCCCGTGCTGCGCTTCGCCGATGTGGTCGTGGATCTGGCGAATCGCCGCGTCTTACGGAGCGAGCAGGAAGTCCACCTGACCCAGGTCGAGTTCCGCTTGCTTGCGGTACTGCTGAGCCACCCGGGAAAGGTGCTGACGCATCGGCTGCTCCTGCGCGAGGTTTGGGGGCCGTCCCACGTGGAGCACAGCCACTACCTGCGTATCTACATGGGGCATCTGCGGCAAAAACTCGAAGCCGACCCGGCGCGGCCCAGGCACCTGATCACCGAGACGGGCATCGGCTACCGGTTCGTACCCGCTTGACCCTCATCGGCCGGGCGCCGGATGCCGCCGGTGCCAGGACAGGCGGCGCCCCCCAGGATTACTCGGTCACGGTATACACCGTCATCATACCCGCGCTCAGATGATCGTTCACGTGGCAGTGGAACATCCAGGTACCGGGATTGTCTGGCACCATGTCGAAGGTTTTGGTGGCGGCGGGCAGAATCTCCGCCACATCGAGCCGGCTGCCCTGATGCAGCAGGGTGTTGCCGTGCCAGTGCGGCGTGTGCAGGTCCACCTCGGTCCCCATGCCGATGATGTACCAGCGCACGCGTTCCCCGACGCGCATCTCATAGCCCCGGTTGTTGCCATACAGCAGCCCGTTGATGCCGTGCTTTAGATTGCTCTCCTGGAAGTCCGCATCGCCGGGATCACAGGAGCCGTTGGTGCAGTTCGCCAGGTTGGCCTCCAGATAGCGGCTGGCGTTTTCATTGAAGATGGTGAACAGGGAGATGAATTCGCGGTCGACATGCCGGGGGGCGCCGTCCGCGTCCGCCATGCCGCGCCGGGTGATGATGATCGGACCGATCAGCCCGGCATTCGTGTCGGCGACCTCGTCCACATGCGAATGGTAGACCCAGGCAATGGAACTGGGATCGTTCGGTCCGGGACCTGCCCGCTCCGGCACCGGCCAGACGTAGGTATACTCGCTCGCCGGCGCCACGCTGTCGCCGCTCCCATCGCCGGTGCCATCCGCATACGGCGCGCCCTCGGATGACTTTTCATAGAAGACCCCGTGCGGGTGGACGCTGGCGGGAAACCGGGTGTTGTTGCGGAAATGCACGACGATCGTGTCCCCGACCTCGGCCCGGATGACCGGCCCGAGCGTACCCAGATGCTGCTCACGCGGTCCGCGCGGCTTGGGGAGGCGAAGCCTTTGGTGTACGCGCTATAGAGCGATTTAAGATAGACACGGCCGATGCCGTTCTCGACGAATACCCGCTGCTCCGGGGTGAATTCCTCACCATACATCAAATCGATGGGAAACGAGGGGGGTAGTCCCAGGCAACCTCGTCGGCCGCGATCCAGTATTCCCGCGTCTGCGCCGCGGCGGGACCGCAGAGGATGATGCCGGCCAGCAGCGCGGCCAGTGCGTGGACTGCTCGTGTAGGGGTCTTCCGCATTGAATTTGCTCCTTTGATTCTTTGGTTGAGATTAATCACGGCCCGTACCCTATGGATTCGCAACACGCCCCACCGCCGACTCCCGCGGGGTACACGGCCGCGGAGGCGATGCGGTGGAACGTATCGATATCGCGGCGCTCGCCACCGTCATGTCCTCCGGGGCATGGGACGTCTCCTCGGCAAGATGCCGCCAGGCGGGCAACAATTGGCGGTACAACCGCGCCTTAGCGGCACCGGCGTCTCCGGGCTGCCGCAGCAGCATTTCAATCTGGTGTTTGATCGCCTCCGCAAGCCAGGCGCAGGGGCATACCCCGAAACGGGTCATGAGAAAAAACAGCGAGTCTTCGATGTGCGCAACGCGTTGCGCGTCGGTACCACGGGATATGTCGGACATGCAGCACCTCCTCGGTGAGATCGATCAAAGAGGCTGGCTGGCATCGCCCGATGGCGCTGCATGGCTGGCTACGGCAACCGCCGGAACTTAGTGCCCGGGACGGGAACGGCGGCATTCCCGGCCCGCGGGTCTATTTAGTCAGGATCAACTTTCCCATACGGGTGATTTGCATCCGGTAGATCTGCCCCGCGTGTACGATCGTGACCAGCCGGGCAGCGCCGAACAATTCATGGGTCGAATAACACGGCGCCCCGTCTACACCGGCGGTTCCCGCCACGGCGGGGTTCGGACCGGCGTTTATCACGGCCTTACGGAAGACCTGATTTTCCCTCTCCAAATGAATATCCCCCCTTTGTCACCGCAGGCCGTATCCAGACCGGTGAAGATGGCCTTGTCGTCAAGTGGCAGTCTTCACCATGGACGATTATTACATGTACAAATGATAATGTTTCCTATTCGTGATTGCAACCCTCACGATCACTTGCCCCTGACCCGGCAGCAATTGGCCTGGCTGCGGGGCTTCCTGCCAGCCGCTTGGAGGCCGTCGAGCAACCCGGCCGGCATCAGGGCAGGTGTTAACGCCGACACGCAGTGCCTGTGCCACAGCCCGCTAACGGCATTGGCCAAAATCGACGTCATCGCCAACCTGATGATCCTCAGGCTCGGCATTTGAGACCCCGATTCGGACTTTGAAGCGGCCACGTCCTGAAGCGGTCCAACCAGCAGCGCGGCATAGGCCTGCGGCTCATAATGATGGTTATTGGGATTCGAGTTGAGCAGCGAGGGATTCACCGTGCCGTCTTCTCCCAGCGAACGCTTATCGAGATTGATAAAGGAAATGCCCTCCAACTGACAGAATACCTCGATCTGTTGATTGAAGGCCAAGGTGAGGGCGGTCCGCTCCACCTGGGTGGCAGAGATTTCCTTTCTCGCGTTGGCAATCTCTCCCCAATCATTGCCGTCCTTGATCGTCGGCAGCGGCGTGCTGATGCAGATGACCCGAAAGGAGCGGGCTTTTATTTCCGAAAGAAAGCTGGTGTAAGTTTTGATGGCCGCCTGCATCACCACGCTCACCGCCTCGTTATATTTTTTGGCCCGATACCAGATGACGAACCCCGTATCGACCTCGCCCAGCATCACGATCACGGTTTTCGCCTTGGTGGTTTGCAAGGCTTCGCGAAAAATCTGATACGCTTGGGTCTTGGAGTTGGGGTTGGCCAAACCGGAAGCGGTTGCCCCGCCCACATTGGTCACGTTGAAAAAAAATCTGGGGAGGCTGCGGCGGATTCGCTTATACCGAAAGATACGGGCATGGGAATCCCCCAGCACCAAGATCTCCTCATAAAGCAGCCGCTTGAGTTTCAACAGCCCGCCTTTGCGTAGTTTTCTGAAAATGCGACGAAGTGACATGGTCAACTGAGCTTATGCGTTACCCGGAGTATAGGAAGCATAACCCGCCCATTTCGCGAGCATCCACCCGAAAAACGGTTGTAGCGGGCTCACCTTGACGCGGAATCCCGCCGTGGTCTTCCCGCCGATAGGTCCGATAAGGCACCCTCGGCCCACTCTCACCCTTGTTCTCTTCCGCTCTAAGCGGTTTCCCTACCGACAGACCACGGACACCCCTGCCCGCCGTTTCCCCGGCCAGCTTCTTGCCGCCCCAGGCTTTGTTCGCCGCTTGTTTGTGCAGTACCATGCCACGATTTCCATCACCCTGATGAGTTTATGGTCTGAGATGTCACCTCATCCACGGAGTCGAGGGCCGGGGCAGCACGGCGGGCACGCCGGCATCGAGGGTTTCCCGGGCCGGATTCCGATGATCGACGACAACTGCCGGGGCTGCATGCCGCCTTCCACACTGGTTTTTTCATGGACAAGCATCCATGTCGTTCCTGCCGGATAGCCGCGTAACCACCCGGCAAGCGGCTGCCCGCGTCGCGGCCCTCTACCTGGTTTTCGCCACCCTCTGGATATTCGCGTCCGACCGGCTGCTGGCGCTCGTGGTGCACGACGCCGAGCGGCTTACCTGGATCGGCACGGCCAAGGGCGTGGCCTTTGTCGCCGTCACCTCCCTCCTGCTCTACCTGCTGTTGCGGGTCTGGGGCCGGAGCAGCCTGGACAAGCCGGCGCGCCCTGGCGTACAGAAGCTCCGCAACATGCTCGGCGTGTTCCTAGGGCTTGCCCTGGTCGTGCCCCTCCTCGGCTACGGCGTCATTCATACGCAGGGTCCCCGCATCCGTGCCGAGGCATTAGCCAACCTCGACGCCATCGCCAACCTGAAAGTCACTCAGATCGAAACCTGGCTGGAAGCAAAGCGAAATAACGCCGAGGAACTCGCCGCCAGCGAAGGTTTCATCGACGACGTCGAGAACTGGCAGCGCACGCGCGACGGCGACGCCCGGGAGCGCATCCTCAGGCGACTCGAGGTACTCAAGCGCCTGTATCACCACGACGTCCAACTGCTGGATGCAGACGGTGAGCGCCTGCTCTCACCGCCGGGAGAGCCCGACACCCTGAAGGGCATCCGGACAGCGCTGCTGCCGGCAGCCCTGCGTACGGGGCTAGTGCAGGTCAGCGATCTGTATCGGGACGGCGCGGAGCAGATTCGGCTGGATTTTGTGGTGCCGCTCATCAAACG
Source organism: uncultured Gammaproteobacteria bacterium (assembly GCA_963773065.1). Lineage (GTDB taxonomy): Bacteria > Pseudomonadota > Gammaproteobacteria > UBA9214 > UBA9214 > CAVQCA01. Next base: position 119,314 of record CAVYZN010000032.1, on the reverse strand, counting down.
CGACGCCGGCGCGCACCGGGTGGCGGGTGTGGCGGTGCTGCGCGCCGCGGTCGAGGAGTTTCTGTTCCCCCTCATCCAGACCTGGCCCACGCCCAGCCCCAGCGGCGAAACCCTGCTGATCCGCCGGGATGGGAACAGCGTCCTGTATCTCAACCAATTGCGTCACCGCGGGGACGCGGCGCTCACCTTCCGTCTCCCGCTCGACACGCCGGAGCTAACCGCCGCCATCGCCCTGCGCAGCGGCCGTACTGGAAACATAGAAGGCCGCGACTATCGCGGCATCCCGGTGCTCTCCGCCGTACGCCAGGTGCCGAATACGTCATGGTTCCTGCTGACCAAGGTGGATCGGGACGAGGTGCTGCGCCCACTCCACGATCTGGTGTTCTGGATCGGTCTGGTCGCGTTCGCCGCCGTCGCCGCCGTGGCGGCGGCGGTGTTCCTGTTGTGGCGTCAGGAGCAGCACGCCCACCGGCTGGAACTGATCGCCCAAGCCGCGGAAAAGGACCGGCTGCTCAAGCTGTTCTACGACCTGCCCTTCATCGGCATGGCCATCACCTCGCCTGAGAGCAGGCGCTGGCTGCATGCCAATGACCGCTTGTGCGAGATTCTGGACTACCCGCGCGAGGAGTTGCTGCAAACCACCTGGGAGGAGATCACCCACCCGGACGACCTCACCGCCGAACGGGTCCAGCTCGAACAGGTTCTGAACGGCGCGAGCGATGGTTACATGCTGGACAAGCGCTTCGTGCGCAAGGACGGCAGCCTCATCGAGACCAGCCTGGACGTGAAATGCGTGCGCCGTGCGGGTCATGGCGTGGAATACCTGGTCGCCACGGTGCAGGACGTCACCGAGAGCAAGCGGGTGGGCGAGGCCCTGCGCGACAGTGAAATGGACCTCAACCGGGCCCAGGCCGTGGGGCAGATCGGGAGTTGGCGGCTGGATGTGCGGCACAATGAATTGCTGTGGTCCGACGAGAACCACCGGATTTTCGGCATACCCAGAGGAACACCGCTGACGTATGAGACCTTCCTTTCGACCGTTCATCCCGATGACCGGGAGTATGTCGACCGGATGTGGAAGGCGGCGCTGCACGGCGAACCGTACGACATCGAGCACCGGCTGATCGCGGATGGCATGGTGAAATGGGTCCGCGAGCGGGCCGAGCTGGAATTCGACGAACAAGGGACGCTGCTCGGGGGATTCGGAACCACCCAGGACATCACCGTGCGCAAGCAGGCCGAGGAGAAATTACGGCTACAACTGCGTCTCACCAACGCGATCACGGAGTGCGCGGCGGATTCGATTTTTGTCACGGATGAGTATGGCCGCACCACCTTCGTGAACGCGGAAGCCGAGCGCATCTTCGGCTATACCGCCGGTGAGTTCCTGGGGCAGGTATTGCACGATCTGATTCATCACCACCATGCGGATGGCCGTCCCTATCCCTTCAGCGACTGTCCCAACTGCTGGATCTACGCCTCTGGCGAAACCGTCCGCAACGAGGAGGCCCTGTTCTTCCGCAAGGACGGCTCGCCCGTGATGGTGGCCTGCTCCAATGCGCCGCTGGAGGTCAGCGGCGAGCGGATGGGAGCGGTCCTCGTGGCGCATGACATCACCAGCCACAAACGCGCCGAGGAAGCACTGCGCGAGGCCGACCGGCGCAAGGACGAATTCCTGGCCATGCTGGCCCACGAGCTGCGCAATCCGCTGGCGCCCATCCGTAACGCCGCCCACATCATGGGCCAGCCGGGACTGGACGGGCCCCGGATCGAGTGGGCGCGGGGAATCATCGAGCAACAGGTCGTCCACCTCACCCGGCTGGTGGACGACCTGCTCGATGTCTCCCGCATCGTCCGCGGCAATATCGCGCTCAAGAAAGAACGCATCGAACTGGCCGCGGTGGTCGAACAGGCCCTGGAGTCCGCCCGGCCCCTGATCGAGAGCAAAGGACATGCGGTTACCGTTTCCCTGCCGGAGGTGCCGGTGCAACTGGAGGGGGATCCGGTGCGCCTGACCCAGGTGCTGCTCAATCTCCTCGACAACGCCGCCAAATACACCCCCAAGGGCGGAAAAATCGAACTCAGCGCCGAGCGGGTCGGCCCGGAAGTGGCGCTGAGGGTGCGGGACAACGGCATCGGCATCCCGGCCGGATTGTTGCCCCGCATCTTCGACCTGTTCGAGCAGGGCGAGCGCTCGCTGGATCGGACCGAGGGCGGCCTGGGCATAGGGCTCACGCTGGTGTACCGGCTGGTGGAGTTGCACGGCGGCCGGGTGGAGGCAAAAAGCGCCGGCCCGGGCCAGGGCTCGGAATTCACCGTCTGGCTGCCCGCCGCAGTGGCGCGCCAGGCCCAGACGGCCGCAAAACCCCGACCGGCCCCGCGCCGGCCGGGGCGGCGAATTTTGCTGGTGGAAGACGATGTTTCCGTAGCCGACGCCATGGGGGTGCTGCTGTCCCTGGAAGGCCACCAGGTAAAAGTGGCGCCTACGGGCCAGGCCGCGCTGGAGCTCGCCGCCTCGTTCCGGCCCGAGGCCGTGCTGCTCGACATCGGGCTCAAAGGCATGGACGGTTACGAGGTGGCCCGGCGCCTGCGGGAGCTGCCGGAGGGTCGTGAGGCGCTGCTGGTGGCGGTAACCGGGTATGGACACGAGGAAGCCAGAGCGCGATCGCTGGCCGCTGGCTTCGACCATCACCTGGTCAAGCCGGTGGACCCCGAGCGGCTGCTCGACCTCCTGGCCGGAATCGGCGTGCCACCCTCCCCCGCCGGCTCTTCGTGACCCGCACAATTAACCACGTGGTCCGGGATGGGCTTGCCGGAACACGCCGTGAATACGTCCCTGTAGGCTCGGCGTGCCGCCGTCCTGGCGGCACACGGTTCCGGCAAGCCCATCCCGGACCACTTTGCCCCTGCAAAGTGGCATCGACTAACGGATGCATTAGCAACCACCCGTGCTGGAGTCATCCCGACCCGACCGGCCATCACCTTGCGCCACGGGATAGAGTCACCGCTGTGTGCACCATCAGCGAACAGTCGTCACCGGAATGCGCCATTTCAGGGCGCCCGGTTCGCACCAACATCATCACGACGGGTTAACCCCTTGATTATCGGATGTGCCCCGGTTGGCATCCGATTTGCTTTTCTCTCTGTCGCGGGGGATCGACACCGTGCGGCATCACCGGGTCCGCTCCCCAATGACAGGAATAGGTGACTAGGGTTCCGGTCCGCCGGTGGCGGATGGCTGGTCCGAGAGTCGCCGACCTCTCTTGCGGGGGGTTACACGGCGGGATAAAAGCCCGGGAGGTCGGCACGCTTGGTCTCCCCGTGAATTGAACCCAACCGCAACCAGCAAGGGAGAAAGTCATGAACCTCCAGTACATCCGCAGCACGCGCATTTTCCATCTCTGCGCCGCCCTCCTGTTGACCTTCGGCCTGGCCGCCGGTTCCGCGCCCGCCTTGGCGAAGGACAGCTTCCGCATCGCCTGGAGCATCTATGTCGGCTGGATGCCCTGGGACTATGGCGACCAGGCCGGGATCATTAAGAAGTGGGCCGACAAGTACGGCATCAAGATCGAGGTCGTGCAGATCAACGATTACGTCGAGTCCATCAACCAGTACACGGCCGGAGCCTTCGACGGCTGCGTCATGACCAACATGGACGCGCTCACCATCCCCGCCGCCGGCGGCGTCGATTCCACCGCGCTGATCGTCGGCGACTTCTCCAACGGCAACGACGGCGTGGTCCTCAAGGGCAAGAAATCCCTGGCGGACATCAAGGGCCAGAAGGTCAACCTGGTGGAGCTGTCCGTGTCCCATTACCTGCTGGCGCGCGCCCTGGACGGGATCGGCCTGGGCGAGCAGGACATCACCGTCGTCAACACCTCCGACGCCGACATGGTCGCCGCCTACGCCTCGCCCGATGTCACCGCCGTGGTCACCTGGAATCCGCTGCTGAGCGAGATCCTGGCCACGCCCGACAGCCACAAGGTGTTCGATTCCAGCCAGATCCCCGGCGAGATCATCGACCTGATGGTGGTCAACACCGCCACCCTCAAGGCCAATCCGGCGCTCGGCAAGGCGCTGACCGGCGCCTGGTATGAAATCCTGTCCGTCATGTCCGGCAAGGACGCGGCCGCTAGTGCGGCGCGCACCCAGATGGCCAAGGCCTCCGGCACCGACCTCCCCGGCTACGACGCCCAGCTCGCCACCACGCGCATGTTCTACCAGGCCGCGGAGGCGCTGTCCTTCACGCGCGGCACCGAGCTGCCCGACACCATGAAGCGTGTCGCCAGGTTTTCCTTCGATCACGGGCTGCTCGGCGAGGGCGCGCCGGACGCCGGCTTCATCGGCATCGCCTTTCCCGGTGGGAAGTCCCTCGGCGACAAGGCCAACGTCAAGCTGCGCTTCGATGACACCTACATGGCCATGGCCGCGGACGGCAAGCTCTGAGACCATGATGCCCGGGCGCGCCGTGGCAGGCTCGTGAAACGGCTGATCAACCGCCAGCCGGGCCCCATGCTGCGCCTGTCGCTGGGGATGCTGCCGTTTCTTTTGCTGCTGGCGTTCTACCTGGCCGCCTCCCACGCGCGGCTTGCGGACAACCCCAACGACAAGCTGCTGCCCTCCTTCGCCAGTTTCGGCGAAGCCGTGCGGCGCATGGCGGTCGAACCCAGCCAACGCAGCGGCGAGTACCTGCTGTGGGCGGACACCGGCGCCAGCCTGAAACGGCTGGCGCTGGGGGTCGGCATCAGCGCGCTCGCCGGCCTGGTCTTCGGTGTGCTGCTCGGCAGCATCCCCTACCTGCGCGCGAACCTGGCGCCGTTCGTCGCCACCCTGTCGATGATCCCGCCCATGGCGATGCTGCCGATTCTCTTCATCGTGTTCGGGCTGGGCGAGGTCTCCAAGGTCGTGCTGATCGTCATCGGCATCACGCCCTTCATCATCCGCGACCTGCAGCAGCGCGTGCGCGAACTGCCGGCGGAGCAGATCATCAAGGCGCAGACGCTGAGCGGCTCGAGCTGGCAGCTCATGCTGCGCGTGATCCTGCCCCAGGTGCTGCCGCGGCTGCTCGACGCGGTGCGCCTGTCGCTGGGCAGCGCCTGGCTGTTCCTGATCGCCGCCGAGGCGATCGCCGCCACGGAGGGCCTGGGCTACCGCATTTTTTTACTGCGCCGCTACCTCGCCATGGACGTGATCCTGCCGTATGTGGCGTGGATCACCCTGCTCGCCTATCTCACCGACCTGGCGCTGCGCCTCATCTCCCGGCGTGCGTTCCCGTGGTTTCACGCGCAGACCGGCGGAGGCGGCGCATGAGCCTGATCGCCTTCAGCCAGGTCTGGAAGGAATACGGCGGACACGTGGTGCTGGAACGTCTCAACCTGACGGTGAAGCCGGGGGAATTCTGCACCATCGTGGGCGCCTCGGGCTGCGGCAAGACCACCTTCCTGCGCCTGCTGCTCGGCGAGGAGCAGCCGACCCGCGGGCGCATCCGCCTCGACGGGCGCGACCTGCCGGGTGAACCCGGACCGGACCGGGGCGTGGTGTTCCAGCGCTATTCGGTGTTTCCGCACCTGACGGTATTGAAGAATGTCATGCTCGGCCTGGAACTCAAGGGCGCGCGGCTGACCGGCCACCTGTTCGGAGCAGCTTGGCGCGCGGCCCGCGAACGGGCGCGGGACATGCTCGAATCGGTCGGGCTCGGGCAGGCGCTGGGGAAGTATCCGGCGGAACTCTCCGGCGGCATGCAGCAGCGCCTCGCGCTCGCCCAGTCGCTGATCATGCAGCCGCGCATCCTGCTGCTGGACGAGCCGTTCGGCGCGCTCGATCCGGGGATCCGCGCGGACATGCACGAGCTGGTGCTGAGCCTGTGGCAGCAAAGCGGCCTGACGGTGTTCATGATCACCCACGACCTCAAGGAAGGCTTCTACCTGGGGACCCGCCTGCTGGTGTTCGACAAGGTGCGCATCGATGCGCAGGCGCTGCACGCCTACGGCGCCACCATTACCTATGACCTGTCACTCGCGCGCACCCCTGCCGGCACGATCGAGGACATCCGCCGGCACGTGGAGGAAGAGGTCCCGCGCGCCCTGGAGGCGGCGGTCAATTGACAACCCAACGAACAGATATTGGCTATGACCAGAATGGCGCTTACTTAGTCTTCATCCATCAACACCATTTTTCACCGCAAAGACGCAAAGTTCGCGAAGAAACTCATTAACAAAAACCATCAAATGGCTTTGCGTTCTTTGCGACTTTGCGGTGAGTTTGTTTCTTTATGAACGGACATTACTTAGGGAAGCTGAGAGGAGAACTGCCATGACGGCCCCGGCTCTGGACCCGGCGCGCATCGTGCACCAGGACACCCTGCCTGGCGCGCGCTACTGGTCCTTCATCATCCGGCGCGGCTACTGCCTGCGCCTCACCGACACCGAGGGGGGCGCTAACTGCTCCGCCCTGCTCTACAACGCCCATGAGAAGCTGGAACGCTACAACATGGCCGACACCCTCAAGGCGCAGCACACCGCCTACCTCACGAAAGGTCACGTCTGCTACTCCGACATGGGCCGGGTGCTGATGTCGATCATCGACGACAGTTGCGGCTGGCACGACACCTTCTGCGGCGTCTCCGACGCCGCCCTGGTGAAGTCGCAGTACGGCGAGCACAGCTACCAGGACTACCGCAACGAGTTCTATCGCAACGGGCGCGAGCTGTTCCTGATCGAGCTGGAGAAATGGGGCCTCGACCGGCGGGACCTGGTGGCCAACATCAATTTCTTCTCCCGGGTCACGGCGGATGAAACCGGCCGCATGCAGTTTCACGCCGGCCATTCCGCGCCCGGGAGTCACGTCGACCTGCGCGCCGAGATGGACACGCTGGTGGTGCTGAACACCTGCCCCCATCCGCTGGACCCGGCGCGGGAGTGGCGGCCGCGTCCCGTGGCGCTCACCGTCTGGCGGGCCGACCCGGTCGCGGCCGACGACCCGTGCCTGAACTCCTGCCCGGAGAACCGGCGCGGCTTCGCCAATACCGCCATCTATCACTGCCAGTACGATTGAGGGTTTCCCGATGTCCGATCACGCACTCGCCGAAAGCCCGCTCGATCCCGCCGCCGCCGTCCACGACGCCATCGTGCGCGCCGGCGAACCCTGGATGAAGGAACTGCGGCAGGGCCAGACGCTGCGCATCGTCGACCTGGAAGGCAACCAGGCGGTCGACACCCTGTTCTACAACGCCCGCGATCCGGGCGAGCGCTACAGCGCGGTCGACACCATCCGCGCCCAGGGCAACCTCTATCTCACCTGCGGCTCGCGGCTGTTGTCCTCGCAAGGCCGCGCGATGCTCATCATCACCGCCGACACCTGCGGGCGGCATGACACGCTGGGCGGCGCCTGCGCCGCCGAGAGCAACCAGGTGCGCTATGCCCTCGACAAGCGCAGCATGCACAACTGCCGCGACAATTTCCTGAGCGCCCTGGCGCAGGCCGGCATACCCTTGAGCAAGCGCGACCTCACCAGCAACATCAATTTCTTCATGAACGTGCCGGTCACCCCGCAGGGCGGGCTCACCTTCGAGGACGGCATCTCCGCCCCCGGGCGCTACGTGGAAATGCGCGCCCTGATGGACGTGGTGGTGCTGGTCTCGAACTGCCCGCAGTTGAACAACCCCTGCAACGCCTATAACCCCACGCCGGTGCGCATGCTGATCTGGGATTGAATGGCCACGGAATCACACGGAATGACACGGAAGGATCTTTTGAATGATTTTTATATTTCCGTGTCTTCCGTGTGATTCCGTGGCCATACGGACTTCCCCTAGCAGCCATGAAAGATTCGCAGTGGTGAGATTGACCACCGCGCCGGGGACGGCCCCGGGGCGGTTCGGGTAACAGGCGGGACGACCCGCCGCGATAACGAAGTCCTGCTGCCATGTTCGACAAGATCCTGATCGCCAATCGCGGCGCCATCGCCTGCCGCATCCTGCGCACGCTGCGCCGGCTGTCCATCCGCTCCGTCGCGGTGTACTCGCGCGCCGATGCCCACTCCCTGCATGTCGCCCAGGCCGACGAGGCGATATTGATCGGCGAGGCGCTGGCCGCCGAGACCTACCTCGATCCGGGCCGCATCCTCGCGGCGGCGCGCCAGAGCGGCGCGCAGGCCATCCACCCGGGCTACGGTTTCCTCAGCGAGAACGCCGCCTTCGCCGAGGAATGCGCCGCCTTCGGCATCGCCTTCATCGGCCCGACGCCGGAGCAGTTGCGCGATTTCGGACTCAAGCACACCGCCCGCACGCTCGCCCGGGCGAGCGGCCTGCCGCTGCTGCCGGGCACCGGCCTGCTCGAGGACGTGGACCATGCCCTGCGCGAGGCCGCGGCCATCGGCTATCCGGTGATGCTGAAGAGCACCGCGGGCGGCGGCGGGATCGGCATGCAGCTCTGCCCGGATGCCGCCACGCTCGGCGCGGCCTTCGATTCGGTGCGGCGCCTCTCGCGCAACAACTTCTCCGATGCCGGCCTCTTCCTGGAGAAATACGTGGCGAATGCCCGCCACGTCGAGGTGCAGATCTTCGGCGACGGCGCCGGGCGGGTCATCGCCCTGGGGGAGCGGGACTGCAGCCTGCAGCGGCGCCATCAGAAGGTCATCGAGGAGACGCCGGCGCCGGGCCTGCGTGCGGCGGTGCGCGAGCGGATGCTGGCCTCGGCCCGGCGCCTGGGCGAGGCGGTCGATTACCGTTCCGCCGGCACGGTGGAATACCTCTACGATGCGGCGACGGAGAAGTTCTACTTTCTCGAGGTTAATACCCGCCTGCAAGTCGAACACGGCGTGACCGAGGCAGTCACGGGGGTTGACCTGGTGGAGTGGATGGTGCGCCTCGCCGCTGGCGAGCTGCCGCCGCTGGAGACCCTGGAATATAGGCCCACCGGCCATGCGATCCAGGCGCGGCTCTACGCGGAAGACCCGGCGCGGGGATTCCAGCCCGCCGCCGGCCTGCTGACTCACGTGGCGTTTCCGGCTGACATCCGCTGCGAGACCTGGATCGAGACCGGCGCCGAAGTGCCGCCCTACTACGACCCGATGCTGGCCAAGCTCATCGTGCACGCCGCCGACCGCGACGGCGCCATCGCCGCGCTGGCGCACGCCCTGGAGCGCACCGCGGTCGAGGGCATCGAGACCAACCTCGCCTATCTGCGCCAGGTGCTGGTGAGCGAGGACTTCCGCGCCATGCGCCACACCACCCGCACCCTGGACGCCTTCCCCTACCAGGCGCCGGCATCGAGGTGCTCTCCGGCGGCACCCAGACCACGGTGCAGGATTATCCGGGGCGCACCGGCTACTGGGACGTGGGCGTGCCGCCGTCGGGGCCCATGGACGACCTCGCCTTCCGCTACGCCAACCGCCTGCTCGGCAACCCGCCGGAGGCCGCGGGCCTGGAATGCACCGTCACCGGCCCGACCCTGCGCTTTCGCTGCGACACGGTCATCGCGTTGACCGGCGCGCCGCTGCCGGCGGACCTCGACGGTGAGCCGCTGCCCGCCTGGCAAAGCGTGCCGGTGCGCGCCGGCAGCACCCTGACGCTGGGCGCGGTCGCGGGCGTTGGCGCGCGGGCCTACCTCGCCGTGCGCCACGGCGTGCAGATCACCCCCTACCTCGGCAGCCGCGCGACCTTCACCCTCGGCCGGTTCGGCGGACACGGCGGGCGCCACCTGCGGGTGGGCGACGTGCTGCCCATCCGGCCGGTGACCGAAGCCGTGCCGGCGGCGCGGCTCCCGCCGTCACAGCGGCCGGCTTACGAGAACCGCTGGATCCTGCCGGTGATCTACGGGCCCCACGGCGCGCCGGATTTCTTCACCCCGGCGGACATGGACGACTTTTTCGCGGCGGACTGGGAGGTCCATTACAACTCCAGCCGCACCGGCATCCGCCTGATCGGGCCGAAGCCGCGATGGGCGCGCCCGGATGGCGGCGAGGCCGGTCTGCATCCCTCCAACATCCACGACAACGCCTACGCCATCGGCGCGGTGGATTACACCGGCGACATGCCGGTGATACTCGGGCCGGACGGCCCCAGCCTCGGCGGCTTCGTCTGTCCCGCGACCGTCATCCGCGCCGAACAATGGAAGCTGGGCCAGTTGCGCCCCGGCGACCGGGTGCGCTTCGTGCCCGTGGACCAGCGCGGCGCGGACGCCCTGGCGCGCGAACAGGACGCGGCGATTGCGGCGCTGCGCAAACCCTCCGTCGCGATCGAGCCGGTCGCACTCGGCTCGCCGCTGCTCGATCACGGCGACGCCGGCGCGGACGGCATCGCGGTCGCCTACCGCGCCTGCGGCGACCGCTACCTGCTGATCGAATACGGGCCGCCGGTGCTGGACATCCGGCTGCGCTTCCGCGCGCACGCCCTGATGCGGCATCTCAAGGCGCTGCAGGCTCCCGGGCCTCCTCGAGCTGACCCCGGGCATCCGCTCGCTGCAGGTGCACTACGACCCGCTGCGATTGCCGACCGCGGAGCTGCTTTCGCGGCTGCGCGAGGCCGAGCAGGCGCTCGGCGACAGCAAGGACCTGGAACTGCCGGCGCGCATCGTGCACCTGCCGCTCTCCTGGGACGACCCGGCCACGCGGCTCGCCATCGACAAGTACACCCGCTCGGTGCGCCCGGGCGCGCCCTGGTGCCCGAGCAACATCGAGTTCATCCGCCGCATCAACGGTCTGGACAGCGTGGAGGCGGTGCGCGACATCGTCTTTAGCGCCAGCTACCTGGTCATGGGGCTGGGGGATGTTTACCTGGGCGCGCCGGTCGCCACCCCGCTCGATCCGCGCCACCGGCTGGTGACAACCAAGTACAACCCGGCGCGCACCTGGACACCCGAGAACGCGGTCGGCATCGGCGGCTCCTACCTGTGCGTCTACGGCATGGAGGGACCCGGCGGCTACCAGTTCGTCGGGCGCACGCTGCAGATGTGGAACCGCTGGCGGCGCACGCCGGAATTCGAACAGCCCTGGCTGCTGCGCTTCTTCGACCAGATCCGCTTCTTCCCGGTCGGCGAGGACGAACTGCGGCGCATCCGCGATGACTTCCCGCGCGGCGCCTATCGGCTGCGCATCGAGGAGACGACGTTCGGCCTATCCGGCTACGAGCGCTTCCTCGGCGAGCACGCCGCCGGCATCGCCGCCTTCAAGGCGCGCCAGCAGGCCGCCTTCGAGGCCGAACGCCGCCGCTGGATCGAAACCGGCCAGGCGACCTACGTGCCGCCGGACAGCGCGGCCATCGACGAAACCGCCGGGGAACTGGTGCTCTCGGAGACCGAGATCGCGGTGGAGGCGCACGTGCACGGCAGCGTCTGGCAGCTCGAGGTGCAGGAAGGCCACGCCATCGCCGCCGGGGATACGCTGCTGGTGCTGGAATCCATGAAGATGGAGATCGCGCTGCGCGCCGAGCACGCGGGCGTGGTCAGCCGCGTGCTGTGCGAACCGGGCACGCAGGTGACGCCGGGGCAGAAGCTGCTGGTCGTGGACGTGAGCGGAGCCGGGTGATGGATCGCGCGTCGCCGAACCTGTCGATCGAGCACCTGCTCGCCGCCTACCGCAGCGGGACGCTGACCCCGCGCGAGGTGCTCGCTCGGATCCGTGAGCGGGCGCAGGCCTGCCGGGACGACAACATCTGGATCCACCTGCTGAGCGAGGCCGAGACCGCGCCCTACCTGGATGCCCTCGCGGGGCGCGACCCGGCCAGCGCAGCCGCTCTACGGCATACCGTTCGCCATCAAGGACAACATCGATCTCGCGGGGATACCGACGACGGCCGCCTGCGCGGGCTATCGCCTACACCCCGGCGCACTCCGCGTTCGTGGTCGAACGCCTGCTCGCGGCCGGCGCCGTGCCGGTCGGCAAGACCAACCTGGACCAGTTCGCCACCGGCCTCACCGGCACCCGCTCGCCCTGGGGCGCGGTGCGCAACGCCTTCGACCCGCGCTACCTCGCCGGCGGCTCGAGTTCCGGTTCGGCGGTCGCGGTGGCGAAGGGGCTGGCGAGCTTTTCGCTTGGCACCGACACCGCCGGTTCCGGCCGGGTGCCCGCGGCCTTCAACAACCTCATCGGCATCAAGCCCACCCGCGGTCTGCTGAGCACCGTCGGGCGTGGTGCCCGCCTGCCGGAGCCTCGACTGCGTCAGCGTCTTCGCACTCGACTGCCGGGATGCCGCGGCGGTGCTGGCCGTGGCCGCCGCCTATGATCCGCGCGACCCCTATGCACGCGAGGCCCGGCCGGGGCCGAGCGCGCGGGAGCGCTTCCGCTTCGGGCTGCCGCGCGCGGAACAGCTCGAGTTCTTCGGCGACCGCGCCGCGGCGGCGCTCTACCGCGAGGCGATCGAACGGCTGCGCGAACTGGGGGAGAGCCGGTCACGTTTGATCTGCAACCCTTCCTCGATGCCGCGCGCCTGCTCTACCAGGGCCCGTGGATCGCCGAGCGCTATGCCGCCATCGAGGCCTTCATCGAGGCGCGGCCAGAGGCGATGCTGCCGGTCACGCATCGCATTATCGCGGCCGGCCGGTCGATCGGCGCGGTCGATGTTTTCAAGGACCAGCACCGCCTGCAGTCGCTGCGGCGTACCGTGGATCAGATCCTGCGGGCAATGGACTTCGCGGTGACGCCCACCGCCGGCACGATCTACACCATCGAGGCAGTGAACCGCGACCCGGTGACGCTGAACAGCCGGCTGGGCTACTACACCAACTTCATGAACCTGCTCGACTGCGCCGCCGTCGCCGTGCCGGCGGGCTTTCGCGCCGACGGTCTGCCCTTCGGCGTGACGCTGTTCGCCCCGGCGTTTCACGATGCGGCGCTCTGCGGCTACGCGGCCCGCCTGCACCATGCCAGCGGCCTCACCCTCGGGGCCACCGGCCGGCCCGTGCCGCCGGCGTCCCGGCCAGCGACAATCTGCGATGGCGAGGGCGATCCGGCTGGTGGTTTGCGGGGCGCACCTTAAGGGCCTGCCGCTCAACCACCAGTTGACCGCGCGCGGCGCGCGGCTCATCGCCGCCACCCGCACCGCGCCCGTCTACCGGCTCTATGCGCTCGCCGGCGGCCCGCCGCGGCGGCCCGGCCTGGTGCGCGTCGCGGCCGGCGGCGCGGCCATCGAGGTGGAGGTGTGGGAACTGCCGCTCGCCGAGCTGGGCGGCTTCGTGGCCGGCATCCCGGCGCCGCTCGGCATCGGCACGCTGGAACTCGAGGACGGCGCGTGGCACAAGGGCTTCATCTGCGAGCCCTGCGCCCTGGATGATGCCTTGGACATCACGGCATTCGGCGGCTGGCGCGCCTGGCTGGCGCAGCAGGAAAACTCACCTGATTGATAGCGTGATGCGCCCCGGTTCTCGTCCTGCAGCCAAACCTCTATGGCCACGGAATCCACGGAAGCACACGGAAAGATTTTGTTAGTGATTATTCCGTGTAATTCCGTGTGCTTCCGTGGCTATTCATTCATCAACGAGTAATTGAACCGCCAGGTTGTGTTGCTGCACAACGCCTGGTGGGTTACGCAAAAACCGCTAACCCACCCTACATTGTTCGGTTTATGTAAATGCCCTTCGTTCCGAGGTTCTTCGAGCCATGCCGCCTTGCGTTTATTCCAGCCGCTCGATGCCCAGTGCCTTGAGGATGTATTTTTCGTAGACCGGCTCCGAGGTCCCCTTCTTCATCTTGCGGATGAAATATTTCTCGAAGGCGATCTTCGCCAGGTGCACCCATTTGCCCTTCTTCATCCAGGCGACGTTGCGCGGCGGTATCTGCGGCAATGCCACGAACGCGGCGCCGGTATCGCCCATGTCCGCGAGACAGATGGCATTCCAGGTGGGCTTGTGCGTCAGGGGCTTCCCCTCGAGGACGTCATGGATGTTGTGCACGATGGCGCTCACCATCGACTCGATCATATAGCCGGTCTTGGGTGCGCCCGTCGGCACCGGGGTGACCTCGACCGGCGGGATCGCGATGCTGACGCCGGCCGAATAGATATTGTGATATTTGGGACTGCGCTGGAATTCATCGACGATGACAAAACCGCGCGGATTGCACAGGCCCTCGACCGCGGCGACGCAGTCCACGCCCTTGAAGGCCGGCAGCATCATCGATAGCTTGAAACTCAATTCGTGGTCGCGGATCTTCTGGCCCTGTTCGTTGTACTGCTCCACGAACATCTTGCCGGCTTCGACGCGGGTCACCTTGGCGTTGGTTATCCACTTGATGTCGTGGTCGCGCAGTTCGCTTTCCAGCATGCCCTTGGAGTCGCCGACCCCGCCGAGGCCGAGGTGGCCGATATAGGGCTCGCTGGTCACGTAGGTAATGGGCACCTTCTTGCGCAGTTTGCGCTTGCGCAGATCGGCGTCGAGTATGAAGGCGTATTCATAGGCCGGCCCGAAACAACTCGCGAACGGCATGGCGCCGATGACCACATGCCCGGGATCATCCAGCAACTTCTGGTAGCCCGTATAGGCCTTCTCGGCGTGGTCGACGGTGCACACCGACTGCGTATGGCCCTCCGGGCCGGAGCCGGGCACTTCTTCAAACGCCAGCTTGGGTCCGGTGGCGATGATCAGAAAATCGTAATTGACCGCTTTGCCGTCGGCCAGTTCCAGGCGATTGCCGGCCGCGTCGATGCGGGTGACCGTTCCGGCGATAAAATCGATGCCCTTGTTCTGCAGCGGCGGCGCCAGCGGAAAGGTGATGTCGTCGCGCTTGCGCCAGCCCACGCTGAGCCAGGGATTGGATGGAACAAACTGAAAATGATCCGATGCGTTGATGACCGTGATCCGGTGCTCCTTGCCCAGCGTTTCGCGCAATTCATAGGCCGCCGGCATGCCGCCGGTGCCTGCGCCCAGTACCACTAAATGTGCCATGCTCCTCTCCTTCTAATTAGAAAGACAATCAGATAGCCGGTGGTTCATTCGGCTCACTCTACGCGGCCGTCTGTCATGCAGGGCGCGATGTAAACACCACGGCCAGGATCCCACCCCTGGTCATATGATACAGGGTCCAAGGATTGTCCATGGCATGAAAAATGGCTCCACAATAAACAGGAGAGGCGCATTGGTCAAATGAATACTGCCCGCATCCAACACGATGGGCAGGGGTTAAAGCCTTCGGTTTTTTAAGGAGTCTAGCGGTTGGCGATCGTGTCCCGATTCCTGCTAGGCAACCGCCTGGTCCCTTACCACCTTCAGGTCCGGGGTTTTCTGCGGCGGCAGGGATTCGCCGGCTGATTTTTCCGCGGGCACCTCCGCCTTTTGTTTCGCCGGGGCGGCGCTGGCGCATGTAGAGGAACTTCAATACTTCGGCGCGATAGTGATTGTATTGCGCGCTGACCGCGAGACTGACCCGCTCGCGCGGGCGTTCGAGCCCGATCGCGAGGATTTGGCCGATGGTTGCCGCCGGGCCGTTGGTCATCATGACGATGCGGTCCGAGAGCAGCACCGCCTCGTCCACGTCGTGGGTGATCATGATCACGGTGTTGCCGAGTTCCGCGTGTATCTCCATCAGCGAGTCCTGCATGTGGGCGCGGGTGAGCGCGTCCAGCGCGCCGAAGGGTTCATCCATCAGCAGCACCTTCGGCTGCATGGCCAGCGCCCGGGCGATCCCCACCCGCTGTTTCATGCCGCCCGAGATCTCGCCGGGGCGCTTGTCCATGGCATGCTCCATGTGCACCAGCCGCAGGTTGTGCTCGATCCAGTCGCGCATCTGCGCCTTCGACTTCGCGCCCCTGAACACCTGTCTTCACGGCCAGCTCGACGTTCTGGTAGGCGGTGAGCCAGGGCAGCAGCGAGTGGTGCTGGAACACCACGGCGCGATCCGGCCCCGGTTCGTCGACCTCGGTGCCGTCCAGCACCACGCCGCCGCGGCTCGCCCGCAGCAGGCCCGCGACGACATTCAGCACCGTCGATTTGCCGCAGCCGGAGTGGCCGATCAGGGAAACGAATTCACCCTTGGCAATCACCAGGTCGACGTCGTCCAGCGCCGTGAAGGTCCCGCCGGGGGTGGGAAATTCCACGGTTACATGGTCGATATTGAGATGTTCAATGGTCATTGTTCACTCCGGTAACGCCGGTCGCGACAGCATGTTGTTATTGGGCATGGGTCGTACCGGCCGCTCAGCGCAGCACCGCCTCCTTGTCCCACGACACCTTCTTCTGCAGCAGCAGCATGCCCAAATCCAGCATGAAGCCGATCAGGCCGATCACGAACACCGCCACCATGATGCGTCCGAGAGAATTGGAACTGCCGTTCTGGAACTCATCCCACACGAATTTGCCCAGCCCCGGATTCTGCGCCAGCATCTCGGCGGCAATGAGCACCATCCAGCCGATGCCGAGACTCAGACGCAGTCCGGTGAAGATCATGGGAATCGCCGAGGGCAGCGCGATCTTCCACACCCGCGTGAACCAGCCCAGACGCAGCACCTTGCCGACGTTGACGAGATCCTTGTCGAGCGAGGCGACCCCGACGGCGGTATTGATCAGCGTCGGCCACAGGCAGCACAGCGTGACGGTAATGGCCGAGGTGATGTAGGACTTGGCGAACATCGGGTCGTCCGACACGTAAACGGCGCTGACGATGATGGTCACGATCGGCAGCCAGGCGAGCGGTGAAACCGGCTTGAAGATCTGCACGATCGGGTTGATCGCCCGATACACCGTCTGGCTGAGGCCCGAGACGATGCCGATGGGAACGGCGATCAGGGAGGCGATCAGGAACCCGGTGAACACCGTCACCAGGCTCGTCAGGATCTGGTCGATGAAGGTCGGTTTGCCGGTATAGGGCCGAATGCGCACATCGGCCTGGGGATCCTGCGCGAGCGCCTCCGCGTTGCGTTTGGCCTGGCGCTCGTAGAACGCGGCCTGCCGGGCGCGCTCCTGCCGGTGTTCATCGACCAGGTTGACGGCTTGCTTCCATACCTCGACCGGGCCCGGCACCGCACCGAGCGAGGTATGGATGCGCGCCGCGGATACATCCCAGATCCCCAGAAACAGGAGGAAGGCCAGCAGCGGGACCAGCAGCGACTTGCCGAATTCGGCGATGCCGGCGGATCGTAATGCCGTGACTCTGTCTGTGCTCATCGCCATGCTCGCAGTAATGATCAACGGGCCGTGATTATTTCACGACCTCATCACCTTTGAGGCCGATCGGAAACTTCGCCAAATAGTCATTGGGCTTGGCGCCGTCATAGACGATGCCGTCGATGAAGCCGCTCTGGGGCGGGCGGAAACCGGTTTCGGCGCCGAAATCCGGGAAGTCTCCGGCCTTGGCCTTGCCTTCGGCGATCAGCTCTTTCGCGGCCGCGGCGTAGAGATCGGGCCGGTACACCTGCTTCGCCATATCCAGGTACCAGCCGTCCGGCTTGGACTCGGGGATCTGGCCCCAGCGGCGCATCTGGGTCAGGTACCAAATCGCGTCCGAGTAATACGGGTAGGTGGCGTTATAGCGGAAGAAGACGTTGAAATCCGGCACCGAGCGCGTGTCGCCCTTTTCATACTCGAAGGTCCCGGTCATGCTGTTCGCGAGCACCTCGTAGTCCGCGCCGACATACTCGGGACGCGACAGGATCTTCGCGGCCTCCTTGCGGTTCTCAAGGCCGCCCGAGTCCAGCCACATGGCCGCGCGGATCAGCGCCTTGAGCACCGCCTTGTGGGTATTCGGATATTTGTTCGCCCACTCCTGGGAGACGCCGAAGACCTTCTCGGGATTGTTCTTCCAGATCTCGTAATCGGTGATGACCGGCACGCCGATGCCCTTGAAGACGGCCTGCTGATTCCACGGTTCACCCACGCAATAGCCATCGATGGTGCCGGCCTCCAGCGTCGCCGGCATTTGCGGGGGCGGGGTGACGGAGAGCAGGGCCTCGGCGCCGATCTGGCCGGTGATATCGCCCTTGAGCGGGGCGTAGTAACCCGGGTGTATGCCGCCGGCGGCCAGCCAGTAGCGCAGTTCGTAGTTATGAGTCGAAACCGGGAAGACCATGGCCATCTTGAAGGGCTTGCCTGCATCCCGGTATTGCTTGATCACCGGTTTGAGGTAGTCCGCCTTGATCGGATGCACCGGCTTGCCGTTCTCCTGCGGTAGCTGCTTTTTCATCTGTTCCCAGACGTCGTTGGAGACGGTGACGCCATTGCCGTTGAGGTCCATGCTGAAGGCGGTGATCACGTTCGCCTTGGTGCCGAAGCCGATCGTCGCGCCCAGCGGCTGGCCCGCCAGCATATGGGCGCCGTCGAGCTCGCCATCGATCACCCGGTCCAGCAACACCTTCCAGTTCGCCTGCGGCTCCAGCGTGACGTATAAACCCTCGTCCTCGAAGTAACCCTTCTCATAGGCGATGGCGAGCGGCGCCATATCGGTCAGCTTGATGAAGCCGAACTTGAGATTCTCCTTTTCCGGTTTGCCGGCGGCGGCCAGGCTGCCGCCCGGCGGCAGCAGGGACAGACCCAGACAGAGTCCGAGGGATAGTAGGACGTGCTTCATCAACCTGCGCCGCGTGGCGCATACCGTATCGCTGTAAATTCTCATCGTTGCTCCGGATGCAGAAGGTTTGAACAAGTTTTCGGACAAGCAACAGCAGAAAGCATGCCGTATCCACTAATCCCTTAGTTTCTCGATGAAAAATGAATCGACGGCGGAATGCGGCGTGGACATCGGAGCATGAATCGCACAGATGTAGTGCACCCGTACGGCCGGGTGGAACCAGTTTGATGCAGAAGCGGCGCATTCACGGGCTGAAAGCCTGCCTGTCATTCGCCGTGGCATGCCGATGGGTTCACATAAGGACGAGCGTGCAGAAATTCATCTGGATGACACCGCCGATCGCGCCTTGCGGTACGAACGCAAGCCGTGCGGACGTTCCACCCTGGTGCGGCGGCGGAGCCGGCAGTGGGATTTGCCTCATTGAATGCCCAGGCAATGACACGCACTAACAAGGCATGCGCCATGACCGGGGCTGCACATGTTTGGTGCGCATCACGATACGACAGACACTCCATGATTCAGCGCATGAGATGTATAACAATGCAAATACAGCCACATAGGAACCCGATACCGCGAACCGCGCTATTGGCATGACCCTTGCTCTTTTACTTGATGATCTGTTCATCAAGCAACCGCGGTGACTCCATGAGAGAACAACTGGTGCTGGTCGGAAACGGAATGGCCGGCGTGCGAACCCTGGAAGAATTGCTGAAGCTGGCGCCGGATCGCTATGACATCACGGTGTTCGGCGCGGAGCCCTACGGCAATTACAACCGCATCCTGCTCTCCCCGCTGCTGGCCGGCGAGAAGACCGTCGATGACATCATGCTGAACGACGACGCCTGGTACCGGGACCACGGCATCACCCTTTATAAAGGCAACAAGGTCACCGAGATCGACCGGGTGAGGCGCCGCGTCATCGCCGCGGACGGCACCACGGTCCGCTACGACCGCCTGCTGCTCGCCACCGGCTCCCATCCCTTCATGATCCCGGTGCCGGGCCGGGACCTCGACGGCGTCATCGCCTTCCGCGACATCCACGACGTCGATAGGATGCTGCAGGCGAGCCGGGATTACAGCAAGGCGGTGGTGATCGGCGGCGGACTGCTGGGACTCGAGGCCGCCAACGGGTTGATGAAACAGGGCATGGAGGTGACGGTCGTGCATCTGCTCGACCGCCTGATGGAGCGCCAGCTCGACAAGCCTGCCGCCGCCCTGCTCAAGCGCTCGCTGGAAGCGCGCGGCCTCACGTTTCTCATGGAGGCGCAAACCGCGGAAATCCTCGGCAACGGCCGGGTGCGCGGCGTGCGCTTCAAGGACGGCAGCGAAGTCGCGGCCGACCTGGTCGTCATGGGCGTGGGCATCGTGCCGAACACCGATCTGGCCCGGCAGGCCGGTCTCTACTGCGAGCGCGGCATCGTCGTGAACGACACCCTGCAGACCTACGATCCGAGCATCTATGCCGTGGGCGAATGCGCCCAGCATCGCGGCATCGCCTACGGACTGGTCGCGCCGCTGTTCGACCAGGGCAGGGTCGCCGCCAATCATCTCGCCAACCTCGGCTACGCCCGTTACGAAGGCTCGGTGACCTCCACCAAGCTCAAGGTCACCGGCATCGACCTGTTTTCCGCCGGCGAATTCAACGAGTCGGCGAATGACGAGGTCCTGCTCATGCAGGACTCGGCCGCGGGCACCTACAAGAAGCTGGTCGTGCGCGACAACCGCATCAAGGGCGCCGTGCTCTACGGCGACACCATCGACGGCACCTGGTACTTCCAGTTGATGCGCGAAGGCACCAGCATCGCCGACTTCCGCAAGACCATCCTGTTCGGCCAGCACGACCTGGGGGATGCCGGTCACGGCGTCGAAACCCGGGTCATGGCCCTGCCCGATTCCGCCGAGATCTGCGGCTGCAACGGCGTGTGCAAGGGCGCCATCGTCAAGGCCATCACCCGGCAGGGCCTGTTCACGCTGGAGGATGTGCGCGCCCACACCAAGGCATCCAGTTCCTGCGGCTCCTGCACCGGGCTGGTCGAGGCGCTGCTCTCCGGCACCGTCGGCGAAGGCTACGACGCCGCGCCCAACAGGCAGCCGCTGTGCAAATGCACGGAATACAGCCACGACGAGATCATCGCCGCGATCAAGACCAATGGCCTGAAGAACATGGCGGCGGTGCGCGGGTTCCTCGAATGGAAGACGCCCGACGGCTGCCACGTCTGCCGCCCGGCGCTCAACTATTACCTGCTGGCCTACTGGCCGGGCGAGTACGATGACGACGCCCAGTCGCGCTTCATCAACGAGCGCGCCCACGGCAACATCCAGAAGGACGGCAGCTACTCGGTGGTGCCGCGCTTCTTCGGCGGGCTGTGCAAGCCGGACGAGCTGCGCGCCATCGCCGCTGCCTGCGACAAGTACCAGGTGCCCGAGGTCAAGGTCACCGGCGGCCAGCGCATCGACATGTTCGGCGTGAAGAAGGAGGACCTGCCGCGGATGTGGGCCGATCTGTCGCGGGCCGGGCTGGTGTCGGGTCATGCCTACGGCAAGGCGCTGCGCACGGTGAAGACCTGCGCCGGCAAGAACTGGTGCCGCTTCGGCACGCAGGACTCGACCGGGCTGGGCGTCGTGCTGGAGCAAATGACCTGGGGCTCGTGGATGCCGCACAAGTTCAAGATGGCGGTCTCCGGCTGCCCGCGCAACTGCGCCGAGGCGACCATCAAGGACTTCGGCGTGGTGTGCGTGGACTCCGGCTACGAGCTGCACGTCGGCGGCAACGGCGGCATCAAGGTGCGCGTCACCGACCTGCTCGTCAAGGTCGATACCGAGGCGGAGGTGATGGAGTACTGCGCCGCCTTCATCCAGCTCTACCGCGAGGAGGCCCACTACCTGGAGCGCACCGCCCCGTGGGTGGAACGGGTGAGTCTCAGCTACATCAAGAGCCGCCTGCTCGATGACGAACCGGGCCGCAAGGAACTCGCCGCGCGCTTCGACTATTCGCAGGGCTTCGCCCAGATCGACCCCTGGAAGGAGCGCGCCGAGGGCGCCGAACACCATGAGTTCACGCCGCTGCGGATCACCGGCTGATCGCGGCACGAATCAACGGCGTTTTCACCGCAGAGACGCAAAGGACGCAGAGTAAAAACAAATGGGCATATCGAAAATCTTGAATTCAACCCAATGTAGGAGCGGGCTTGCCCGCGAACTGGTTGACTTGCCGGAACAGTCGTCTTCGCGGGCAAGCCCGCTCCTACAGGCGGGTACCGCAATTTTCGCGACGCCCTGAATGTTTTAACAATTCGTTCTGCTTCGCGTCCTCGGCGCCTCTGCGGTGAATGAATAACCATCCGGATTTCAAACGAGCAACCCTCATGAGCAAATGGACCGAAATCGCCAGACTGGAAGACATCCCGCGCCTCGGCGCGCGGGTGCTGCGCACCGACACCATGGACATCGCCCTGTTCCGCACCGCCACCGACGAGGTGTTCGCGCTGCGCGACTCCTGCCCGCACAAGCAGGGACCCCTGTCGCAAGGCATCGTCCATGGCACCACCGTCACCTGCCCGCTGCACAACTGGAAAATCGATCTGGCGAGCGGCAAGGCGCTGGGCCCGGACGAAGGCTGCACCAACCGCTACGCCGTCAGAATCGAGAACGGGCGGGTGTACCTCGCGCTGCACGCCGAAGAGGCCGCGGCCTGAGCCGGCCGGTAACCGGCACGCCATGCTGTTCGGACGCCGCAGGAAGAACCCGATCAAGATCGCCGACAAGGGCGTGGCCGAATGGCGCTACGCCACCTGCGGCTACTGCTCCACCGGCTGTTCCATCGAGGTCGGCCTGACCGCCGCGGGCGAGCCGGTCGCCTCGCGCGGCGTCGCCGACGCCGACGTGAACCGCGGCAAGCTGTGCATCAAGGGCATCTTCGAACACGAACTGTTCCGCAAGACCGCCGGGCGCGGCGACACGCCGCTGCTGCGCGAGCACCGCTGGGAGGACTTTCAGGAGACGGGCTGGGATGCGGCGCTCGACAAAACCGCCGCGGAAATCCAGCGCATCCAGAAGACTTACGGGCGCGACGCCTTCGCCATCGTCTCCACCGGCCAGATCATGACCGAGGAGTTCTACACGCTGGGCAAGCTCGCGCGCGGCGTCATCGGCACCAACAACTACGACGGCAACACCACCCTGTGCATGTCCTCGGCGGTCTCGGGCTACAAGCGCTCCTTCGGCTCCGACGGCCCGCCGGGCTGCTACGAGGATTTCGAGCACACCGGCTGCCTGCTCGCCTTCGGCTCCAACCTGCCCGAGCAGCACCCGATCATCTACTGGCGGCTCACCCAGGCGCTGGAGCAGCGCCGCTTCCCCGTCATCGTGGTCGACCCGCGCGTGACGATGTTCGCGCAGCACGCCGATCTGCATCTGCCCATCGCGCCCGGCACCGATCTCGTGCTGTTGAACGCGCTCGCGCACGTGATCCTCGCGGAGGGGCTTGAGGACCGCGCCTATATCGAGGCGCACACCGAGGGCTTCGAGGCCTTCGCGGATCTCGTCAAACAGTACGACCCGGTGAGCGCCGCGAAGCTCTGCGGCATCGACGAGGACACCATCCGCCACGTCGCGCGCCTCTATGCCAAAGCCGGCGCCGCGATGACCATCTGGACCATGGGCATCAACCAGAGCACCCACGGCTCCGACGGCGTGGTCGCCATCAACAACTTGAGCCTCATCACCGGCAACATCGGCAAGCCCGGCGGTTCGAGCCTCTCCATCACCGGGCAGTGCAACGCCATGGGCACGCGCGAATGGTCGTCGTGTTCCGGCCTGCCGGGCTACCGTTACCTCGAGAAGGAACAGGACCGCCGGGACATCGCCGGATTCTGGGGCATCGATCCGGAGTTCTTTCCGAAGCAACGCGGGCTCTTCATGACCGACATCCTGCCCGCGATCGAAACCGGGCAGATCAAGGGACTGTGGCTCATCGCCACCAACCCCATGACCTCGATGGCGAACACCCCGCGCATCCGCAGGACGCTGGAGAAGCTCGAGTTCCTGGTGGTGCAGGACGCCTACCGCGACGTCGAGACCAACGAATACGCGCACGTGTTCCTGCCGGCGGCGGTGTGGGCGGAAAAGGAAGGCTGCTTCACCAACACCGAGCGCCGCGTCAACCTGATCCGCAACGTGTGCGAGCCGCACGGCGAGTCGAAGGCCGACCTGTGGATCTTCAACCAGGTCGCCAAGCGCTTCGAGCAGGGCCGCCGCATCAACTTTCCGGAAACCGCCGAGGGCGTGTTCGACGAGCTGAAGGTGCTGTCCAAAGGCCGCCTGCTGGACTACTCGGGCATGAGCTACGAGAAGATCGAACGCCACCGCGGCCTGCAGTGGCCGTGCAACGAGGAGACCGCGCCGCAGGGCTCGCCGCGCCTCTACACCGACGGCGTGTTCCCCTATCCCGGCGGCCGGGCGAAGCTGATCGCGCTGCCCTTCATCGACAACAACGAGCGCCCCGACGCGGCCTATCCCTTCTGGCTCAATTCCGGCCGCGTGGTCGAGCACTTCCACACCCGCACGCGCACCGGCAAGGTGGCCAACGCCAACAAGTTCAGCCCGACGCCGTACATGGAGATGAACCCCGACGCGGCGGCGGAACTCGGCATCGAACACGGCGCTTACGCGCGGCTCACCTCGCGCCGCGGCGACGCGGTGGTGATGGTGCAATGCACGCAGCGCGTCGCGCGCGACAGCGTGTTCATCCCCTTCCATTACCATGAATGCGTCAACCGCCTCACCCTCGGCCTGCTCGACCCGCATTCGCGCCAGCCGGCCTACAAGCAGTGCGCCGTGCGCATCGAACCGTCCGACGACCAGGCCGCCGCCGCGGAGCGCAACCTCGCGGCGCGGGCGTTCTGATGATTAAAGAATCTCTGAAACCCGTATTCCCGCGATGAAGGCCGCAGGCCGTAATCCGCGGAGCGATGCAAAGCGACATTGATCCCCGGATTACGCTGCGCTCCCTCCGCGCTACGGATGCAGGCGGTTCCATCATTCATGTAGGGTGGGTTAGGCACGCCGTTGGTGCCGTAACCCACCGGCTGTGCCGCCTGGCACTCATTAAAAAAATGCGTTGTGTTGCGGCGCAACGCCTGGTGGGTTACGCAAAAAGCGCTAACCCGCTCCTACATTTACTACCGATGATTCCGGTAGCGGCCATGTTTGAACCGCGCCCCAACGAACCGGCCTATGCGTTCGTCCCGGATGTGACGCACCCGGCGACCAACCGCTACGGCACGCCGATCGAGACGGTGCCGCCGGGCCATGCGCTGCGCGGGGAGTCGCTCAACATCAACGGCGACGGCGCGGTCTCCGCCAACCCCAACCGCTACAAGCAGCACGGCTTCTATTTCAACGCCGACCACTGCATCGCCTGCCATGCCTGCGAGGCGGCCTGTTCGGAGAAGAACGATCTGCCGGCGCATATCGCCTTCCGCTCGGTCGGCTACGTCGAGGGCGGCGCCTGGCCGGCCTACCAGCGCCTCAACATCTCCATGGCCTGCAATCACTGCGACGACCCGGTGTGCCTGAAGGGCTGCCCGACGCGCGCCTACACCAAGTTCGCCGAGTACGGCGCCGTGCTGCAGGACCCGGATATCTGCTTCGGCTGCGGCTACTGCACCTGGGTGTGTCCCTACAACGCGCCGCAGCTCGACACCAAGGCCGGGCATGTGTCCAAGTGCAACATGTGCGTGGACCGGCTGGAGGTGGGACTGAAGCCCGCCTGCGTCGCCGCCTGCCTCGCCGGGGCGCTCGACTTCGGCATCATCGAGACCACGCCGGCGCAGCGCGACCAGTTGCAGACGCGCATCCCGGGCTTTCCCGCGCCGGAGATCACCCACCCCAACATCCGCTTCCAGCAGACGAAGAGCCTGCCGCGCGAACTCGACGCGCCCGGACAGCCTGCCGCTGCGCTACGAGCGCGATACGCAGGCGCCGGGCGGCGGCTACCGGCCCCGCGTCGCCGCCGGCTCGAATGAGCGCGCCTGGAGCTTCAAGAAACTGCGCACCCGCGAGGACCCGCTGGTGGTGTTCACGCTGGTCTCGCAGGCGGTGATCGGCGCCTTCCTCACCCTGTTCCTCGGACCGCTGTTCGGCGTTGAGACGCTCGATGCGGCGAGCCACCCGGTCGCCCGCCCGCTGCTCCTCTTCGGGCTCATCGGAGCGCAGACCCTGGCGCTGGTGCTCTCCACCCTGCACCTCGGCCGCCCGCACCGCTTCTACCGCGCGTTCAACAACCTGCGCTACTCGCCGGTCAGCCGGGAAGTGGCCGGCATCGCCGTGTTCTACAATTTCCTCGGCGCCTATGCGCTGCTGACCGGCCTGCCGATGCTGTTTACCTGGCTGCCGCACGGCGCGAGCGCACGCTGCTCGCGCAGTTGACCGGCTGGGGCGCCGCCGTCTCCGGCCTCGCCGCGCTCTATTTCATGCACCGCATCTACCGCATCCCGGCCCGCCCTTTCTGGAACCACTGGCAGGTGCTGACGGCGTTCTACGGCAACATGCTGGCGCTGGGACCGCTGCTCGTCGCGCTGACGCTTGCCGTGGTACAGACCGCGCAGGACCTGCCGTGGGCGGCGACCGCGGGCGCGCTCGCCGCGGTGATGCTGCTTGGCCTGGCGCTGGAGGCCGTCGGCCTCTACTGCCATGCGCGCGACCTGCGCCGCGGCGGCGGCGAGGGCGAGGCCTCGCATGCACGAACAGCGCACCACCTTCGGCAACACCTACTGGCTGCGCAACGCGGGCCTCGCCCTGTCGATGGTCCTGCTCGCGCTCATCGCCGTGCTGCACCCCGGCGGCCTCCCCGGCCTGCTGCTGTGGGCGGGCGCGGCCATCAGCGTGTTCGCGACCGCGCTCATCGGCCGCGCCCTGTTCTACGCCCTCGTCATCCCCACCACGATGCCCGGCGCGTTCTTCTGGCGCAACAAGGGCTTCGAGCAGCACGCCCGCGAGACCGGCCTCGCCCGCATGCCCCAGGTCGGCGTCCTGCCCGAGTGCCATTAGCGGCCATATAGAAAAGATACTATTCACCGCAAAGACGCAAAGGACGCAAAGGAATTATTTTGTCTCTGATTAAGCCTGTCATTCCCGCGAAAGCGGGAATCCAATCTTTACCGGATCGTTGGCTTACTGGATCCCCGCTTTCGCGGGGATGACATGCTCAGAGAGTCCTTAACAAAAATCCATAGAATTGCTTTGCGTTCTTTGCGTCTCTGCGGTGAAATCGCTTCTTCTATGAACGCACCCAAACGCCTCGCCGACATCCGCAACGACTTCGAGCGCGGCGTGTTCCTCGCCGTGTACCACTCGCCGCGGCAGCGCCTGCGCCGCGCCATCGCGCGCCTGCTCCTCGGCCTCAAGCACGGCCTTCGTGGGCTGCTGTTCAGTTGGCCGCTTTATCTCTTGCCGCTCGCCGCCACGCTGCTGCAGGCCGCCTACCTGCCGCTCATCGCGCTGTTGCTGCTGCCGGGACTCGCCCTCTCCGGCGTGATCCTGCTGCGCGGGGTGCGCGAGGACTACGCCCGCCTCGTCAACGGCTGCATCCTCCAGCCCGGCTACCCGGCCCGCCTGCTGTTTCCCGCCGGGCACGCACTCATGAAGCCGTCCTGCCGGTGCTCGGCTTCGCCGCCTTCAGCGGCACCGGCAAGACCACGCTGCTCCGCAAACTCATCCCGCTGCTCGCGCAGCAGGGCCTGCGCATCGGCATCATCAAGCACGCGCACCACGACGTTCGACATCGACATCCCGGGCAAGGACAGCTACGAGTTGCGCAAGGCGGGCGCACCCCAGGTGCTGGTCGCCTCCGCCCGCCGCTGGGCGCTGATCACGGAAACCCCCGAGGCGGACGACCCCGACCTCGACACCCTCCTCGCCCGGCTCGATCCCGAGACCGTCGACCTGGTGCTGGTCGAAGGCTTCCGCCACGTGCCGTTTCCCAAGATCGAACTGCACCGCCAAGCCCTCGGCCACCCGCTGCTGCACCCCGACGATCCCAACATCATCGCCGTCGCCTGCGACTACCCCCTCGATGCCGGCGCCCTGCCGGTGCTGGACCTCAACGACGCCGGCGCCATCGCCGCGTTTATCATCGCCTGGTTGAACTCAAAATCCACTCTCCCACCGTGAGCACTCAAATAAAGCGAAACGGGGGCGCCCAGAGCATTGCTTGATGTGCTGGTGGTCGGGTTTCGGGAAGGCGGTCCGTATCCCTGTCTGCGGGGCGTGGGGATGATAGCGGGTCACCCGGGTTTTATGTCGGCCTGATTCTCTGGGCTGCCGATTGGGCATGGTTGGGTGCCGGAGTTCTCCCGGTTGTCAGAGCCGCATAGAATTAGCTAAACTTAGCTAACATTTGGCACTGACAGGAGCACTCGCCGTGAGTACCAAGCAAGTTAATATGCATGAAGCAAAATCCCGGCTTTCGGAGCTGGGAGAATTGGTCTGGAAGGGAGAAAAGGTGGTTATTGCCAAGGCAGGCAAGCCATACCTGGACCTCCTCCCCCATCGGGCGGGACGCGCCAGGCGAAAACCTGGACGTCTTAAGGGACAGATCACCCTGGCTGAAGATTTCGACCAGACGCCGGCCGAGCTTGTGGCGGACTTCGAGGGGCGGGAATGAAGCGCCTGCTGCTCGATACCCAAGCCCTGCTGTGGTGGCTTGCCGACGATCCGAGCCTGGGCCCGAATGCGAGACAGCTCATAGAAAACGAGAACAACGAAGTCTATGTCAGCGCCGCGAGTGCCTGGGAGATCAGTATCAAGAAGTCCATCGGTAAGCTGAAAGCGCCAGACGACCTGGATGGGGTCATCGACGCAGAGGGATTCGAGAAGTTGCCGGTTACCTTTTTTCATGGTGAGCGGGCGGGTGAGTTGCCAGCCATTCACCGCGACCCCTTTGATCGGATGCTCATCGCCCAGGCGCAGGCGGAAGGACTTGATATCGTCAGCAGCGATGGAATGTTGGGCCGCTATGGGGTGAAGGTGATCGACGCCACGGAGTGATCATTACGCCTGGTCGACGCGGTATTTCATATAGAAACGTGGTGGGATAGGTGACAGATTTATTTTCTGCTGTTTAGTCCCGCAATTCCCACGGACCGGTTCACCTATCTCAACGGAATCATCAGACCTATTGGCGCAGGATATTGGCGAAAAGTCGAGAGAATCCATGAAGAGCAAAATCAAGTATTCAGACGAGCCACTTGGAAAGGTGCGCGTAATCGAAGACTTTCTTCCTCCACCGGAAAGCTTGGTGTTCAAAGAGGAGAACGTCAAGGTAACCCTATCGCTTAGCAAGGCAAGCATCGAGTTTTTCAAGACTGAAGCGAAAAAGAATCACACTTCCTATCAAGCCATGATCCGCAGACTCCTTGATTTTTACGCCTCGCAATTCAAAGAACCCCTGACATCGCGTCCCAGCGTACGCGGCAAAAAGCGCGGTTCAAGTACTCTGAGCCCTTGATCCTTGATTCCGTCGATGACGCCGACCAGGTTACCCTCTCATCGTCACTTGGCTGAACCCGGACGCAGGAGGTAGCCTGTGTTGAACGCAGTGAAACCCGGGTTTGCGGAGTCCCTCCATGGACTCCGCCTGCGGGCCAGCCTGCGTCTGTCCAACATTGCTCCCGGCGATGTTGTGGCTGTCGCTCAACCCGGCTACCTACTATCATTGCGGGGAAACAACCGAGGTAAACACTATGATGTTCACACTGGAAATCGACCGTGAGGAAGATGGTCGTTGATCGCGGAAATTCCCGAGCTACCAGGAGTAATGAAGTACGGCTACGCTCGTGAAGCGGCCATTGCACAAGCCGAGGCGCTCGCGCTCCGGGTTCTCGCGGAACGTATCGAGCACGGCGAACATCCTCTTGAACCGATTCATATCTCCTTTGCCACGGCGTGACACATTGGCCAGGTACGAAGGCAAAACGCGTTTTGCGGCTTTGGAGCGTACTGGGTGGGTCGTGAATCGATGGCATTAAGATCATCGTATGATTTTCACTGGAACAACGCAGGGCGAACGTTGCCATGCCTGTCTGGTGTTATCCAGGAATACACTGACAACTGAAGTCCGCCGACTATTCGGACGGCCGTGAGTTGGGAGCTGGTGCACGGCATGGACCGGTTCACGGCGATGATATACGTAGAAACCGAAATGACATTCAGGGAAAGCCTTGAGCTAAGTTTGTTTTTCCTTTTAGGCCATGCTATATGGAGTCAACCGAATTGATTTCAAGACCAGTTAATTTTAATAAAGACAGGAGAATCATATGACTAACCCGATCCTTAGGCCCTCTAATAGAGTTAGATCTCAACACACGTAGACTGCACCGCATGTCACTCCTTGATCTCTGGAAGAAATCACCTGAGCAGTTACAAGGCAAGCAGGTGCAGCAACTCGTTGCTATTGCAGGCGATGGAAAGTTGACCGACGACGGAACGTGCTCAAAGGAGTTCCGAGACTTCCTCGCAAGTGTTCCCTCTGCGAACTTGGTCGCGTACTGCGAACAGTGCCTGTCGTCCGGGTTCCCGGACTCTGGTTTCGTCCTTCAAGACATCGTCAACGAAGTCGGCGCCCGACTCGGAGCTACCGCCACACGTGGACGCTACCGCGGGACTGTCAAACACACGGGCTTTGATGGGCTGTGGCTCTTTCCAAGCAATCAGTCGATCCTCATCGAGGTCAAGACGACGGACGCGTATCGCATCGATCTCAACACGATTGCAGGCTATCGCCGAGACCTTGTAGGCTCGAATGTTATAACGGAAGCCCAATCATCCATGCTGTTCGTTGTCGGACGGCAGGACACAGGCGACCTTGAAGCGCAGATCCGTGGCTCACGCTACGCCTGGGATATCCGCCTCATCTCAGTGGATGCACTGCTCCGGCTCATGTCAATCAAGGAAGAGGTCGAAGACCCGGCTATTGTTCAGCGCATCCATAGCATCCTGATTCCTCGTGAGTTCACCCCAGCGTTGCATAAATTTACCGGAAATTGGAACTCATGCGGCCTTATCCAATTCGGTCAGATAATGCAACAGCGCGTTTTTGACCGAGGGATTGGCGCTCAGAGTCAAGGTGAGCTTGCCTTGTGGGCGAGTGAGCCTGCCGGCACGCTGAATGAGCTTGCGGCGTAGGGTATCCAGCCGTTCAAAGGCCCACAGCGGCGTGCGCTTGGCGGTGGTTGCACGCTGTTTATCCGTCGTTTCCATCTGCAATTCGCGGCTGAGATTATGCGCCAACACCGCCGAGAGCAGATAGATCTGGTTACCCGCGAGCGTGCGCGTAGGCACATACTCCAACTGGCTGTCGGTTTTCAGTTCCGCGAACACCCCTTCCTGCGAACCCCGGCCGTTATGGAAGCTGAGGAGCTTGCCGGCCCGCACGCGCTTGTTGGTCACGATGACCTTGAAATCGTAGCCCCAGGCGAAGGGGACGAAGAGGTCGAGCTGCACCGGTTCCTTGGATTGGACCTTGTTTCTCTGGCGAATGAACACAAAGCGGGCGCGCCGTGTCCAGGTGCTGGGTTTCCACTGCCGCTCAAAATAGGCGATCCGCCCGTTGTGGCGCCACCACTGCCGGCGCGCCTCGATGAGGCGCTTGAGTTTGGCGAAGCGCTCAAAGGGCACGCTGATGCTGTATTGCACCCCTTGGGCCTCCAGCAAGCGGACGATGTCATCGCTGAAGAAGGCGCTGTCCATGCGTGTTTCGATGAGCGCCTGGGGTGCCACCGCGCGGATCGCCCGGATGCACTCGAGGATGAACGCCTGGGCACCGTTGGAATCATGCACATTGCCCGGGCGATGCCATACATCCAGGATCTGCCCGGTCTGCGACAGGGTGCAGAACAGCGGATAATAGCTGCGCTGGCCTTTCTTCTTGCGGTTAAAGCCCACCGCCGCCCCTTCGGCAAAGCGACCGGTGGAGAGCACCGAGCCGTCAAAGTCTACCGTAATGCGCTGCAGTTCCAGACGTGCCAGACGCTCCAGGACCAGGCACCGGCAGAGCCGGCGCAGCTTCTCGGCACTTGCCTGATCGGTGTTCGCGAGAGCCCGGCTCAGGGTCGAGGCATCCGGCAATCGGGTAAGCCCCAGCACTCGGCGCACCAGCGGGTCGTCCTGGTAGTAGCGGATATCACGCAGTTCCCGGTAGCCCAGCAGCAAATGCACCACCAGCAGCAACACCATCACCCCATGGCCGAAGATCGGGGTGAGGCGCAGATGCTCAAAACAGCCGCTGAGCCGGCGCTTAAGTTGCAGACGAGCAAACAGCGCCTGGAAAATAATGAGTCCCGAGAACGAGGTGAGCTGTTGGTCTTCAAAACTCAGCGCGGGAAGCCGGTAGGTTTTACGGTGTATTTCGGCTCTGCTACACTTCATCGTGAACGGTTTCCTTTTGATTGGTTGGATGGTTTTGGCAAACGCATTCTACCAATTCGGAAACCGTTTTTTTATGGTTACACGCGGACTTTCATCGTCATTTTTACCATCTTCTGGAATGCACTATCAGTGAACCCCAGGATCAGGGGACGAATGAGTCGTGGGCCCTATAATACAAGCGTATTTCTTCCTTCATGCCTGAGTTTTATGCATCAGTAAGGTTCACTCGTCTCGATGCAATCGCCGACATACTGTTTTCGGCAGCAGAGGAGATCAAACAGGATGAGGAGTCAGTGGAGGTAGAAGACGCCGCCGCGCCCGTTGGGCCAGAAGGGCCGAAGTTCAAGCCGGTGGCCTTCCACGAAGCTTGCGTGCAACGGGTACAAGCCGCGCTCGGCGTTTCTCTCGTAAAGCGTAGTCGCGCGGGGTATTCTTCACCGGACAAGGACATGGCACTGAACTGTTCCGTGTCGAAGGAGCACAACCCCGAGACCAATCCCAACTATTGGTTCGCATTTCATCCGCACCAGCAGGAGTTCTTACGTGCACATCCGAAGGCCTATGTCGCCTTCGGTTGCGGCAGTAGCAAGCGACTCATCCTCATTCCTTTCACCGAGTTCGAGCCGTGGCTTGAAGGATCGTGGACCACGACGAAAGATGACCGCACGTACTGGCATGTAGTCATCTACCGCAAGGGAAATAAATACACCCTGCGTCGCAAGAAGGGTGAGAAGACGATTGATATCACACAGTACGCACTCCCCGAAGAGGTCTAACCTCCTATCGCCGGTAGCTCACGGAAAACCGTGGGCTGCCGCTCATGTCATACGAGAAAAGGTGACAGATTTATTTTCCGAACACTTGGAAAATAAATTTGTGCCAATTACTCTTACTATGGGTGGCAGCAATTCACCCAGAAAACGAGTCACGTCGAACTTCTCCGAAGTGACCAGTCCGCGACACAGAGCAACAGCACTCCGGGGTTTCAATGCCAGGGAAAGTCCCGTTGCAATGAGATGAACTCCTGCGAAGAGGCGACGTTTTATTTGGATAACTGCCCCGGCGTGGAAATTGATGGTGACGGTGATGGCATTCCCTGCGAGTCGCAGTGGTGTGGCGACTAAGCCTGACCTGTGGTCCCGAGTAACCGTCAAGGAGCAACGCTACGCTTGCCGGCTGCCGGTCTCTGAACCTGCATGTTACATTGGAAAAACATGAAAAAACTTCTTGTCCTGGTTGTCGTTGCAGCATTGGCCTACGGGTTCGTTCAGGAACAAGGCATTTCCCTGCCCGGCCTTTCCTCATGGACCCGGGGCGCTGACAATACTCTCCAGGATGCCTATGACAACAGACAAAGCGATCTCCAGGTACAGGGAGAAGGCATTGTCACGAAGCTGTTGGCTGATGATGTTGATGGATCGAGGCACCAACGGTTCATTCTAAGGCTCGATACCGGGCAAACAGTGTTGGTGACTCATAACATCGATCTGGCGCCCAGGGTCAGCGGATTGAGCACCGGGGATACCGTAGCGTTCTATGGTGAATACGAGTGGAATCCGAAAGGTGGAGTTATCCACTGGACACACCATGACCCAGGTAATCGACATATCGATGGCTGGTTAATGCATGACGGTAAAACGTACCAATAAGCCCATCGAGCCTACGACGTAATCGAGGGGTCAGAGTATTTGAACAGTTTTTCAAGTATTCTGACCCCTCGATTGGTTTCAAGTATCATGGCTCCTCGATTCGGAGGCAGTCATGTCCAACAAATATGTTGTGGTTTCAGGCCTGATCTTCGGTTTTGT
Organism: uncultured Gammaproteobacteria bacterium; assembly: GCA_963773065.1. Classification (GTDB taxonomy): domain Bacteria; phylum Pseudomonadota; class Gammaproteobacteria; order UBA9214; family UBA9214; genus CAVQCA01. Next base: position 85,592 of record CAVYZN010000032.1, on the reverse strand, counting down.
TGCCGTAGCTCAAACATGGCGCGCACTCAGTCAGTTGCCCGTGCACGTCGGAAGTTTCGAGGTGCCCGTGTGGGCATCATGGATAGCGGCGGCCGTCACCGGCAGCCTCTGCGTTTGGGCGTTCCGGAGCCTGAGATGAGCCGTGTGTCGGCCAACAAGCGGTTCCAGGAGACGTCCCAGCCTCGCTTCGCTCGGCCGGGTCGAGCCTGAACCGCGGCGTCAGGCGTCACAATCCGCCGTGGGGGATTCAACTTATGGCCACCACCTCTACGCGCACCCGTCGCCATGTGAACGCGCCTCGCGCAAACGTCTATGGCGCGCTTCTCGATGCGCGAGCGGTCGCGACATGGATGGTGCCGACTGGCATGACCAGCCACGTGCATGTGTTTGACGCTCGCGAAGGTGGTTTGTTCAGAATCTCGCTCACATACGACGAGCCGACCGGGACCGGCAAGACGACCGCGCACACCGACACCTACCACGGCCACTTCGTCAAGCTCGTACCCAATGAGCAGGTGGTCGAAGTGATGGAGTTCGAGACGGCCGATGCCGCGATGCGCGGCGAGATGATGGTCACGTTCACGCTCACTGAGGCGGACGGCGGCACGGATGTGCTCGCCGTACACGACAACCTGCCGCCTGGCCTGTCGACCGCTGACAACGAAACCGGTTGGCGGATGGCACTCGACAAACTCGCGGCATTCGTCGAGGCGGGCCAGAACAAGTAAGGCCTAGTGCGCCATGAGTTCGGTGACATGAAATGGGGACAGGTTTATTTTAGGACAGAAATGGTGACAGATTTATTTTCCGAACACATGGAAAATATTTCTGTCCCAATCACTGATTCAGGAGAAAGACATGAACCTAAAGCAAATTGAAGATGAAGCTCTTCATCTATCAGAGGAAGAAAGAGCAGAGTTGACACAGAAACTCCTATTGAGTCTTGATGCGCAAAATATGGATGAAATAGAAGAAGATTGGTTGATTGAAGCACACCGTCGAGCCAGAGAACTCGACGAAGGCATTGTGCAACCCATCCCTGCGGAAGAGGTCAGAAAGAAAGCACAGGCCTTGCTTAGATGAGCTATTACTTTCATCCTGCCGCGGAGGCCGAGCATCTTGAACCAGTCGCGTATGTTGAATCGATGAGGGCTGTATAGACATGGAGAGATATCTTGCCGGTAATCAGTAGATTCCTTGGCATCATTATCGCCATGTACTTCAACGATTATAATCCTCCTCACTTTCATGCGAAGTATGGGGATTTTGTAGCAGTCATTGCGATAGATACGGGTGAGGTAATCGAGGGCCGTTTGCCTCCCCGTGTTTTGGGTCTGGTGCAAGAGTGGCGCGAATATCACAAAACCGAGCTGACCGAAGATTGGAATTTGGCCCGAGACAGAAAAGCCTTGAAGAAAATTGAACCGCTGGAGTAATGCCATGTTGCCGAAATTGCGAGAAGCCAGGTATCAAGGTGACTACCGTATCTGGTTAAGGTTTGCAGATGGAGTGGAAGGCGAAGTCGACCTTGAAGACGAACTGTGGGGTGAAATGTTCCAGCCATTGAATGATAAGGCGCTATTCGCGGAGTTGTTTCTGGATGAGGAACTTGAAACCATTGTCTGGCCCAACGGGGCGGACTTCGCGCCGGAGTTCCTTTACCAGCAACTGTGCCCCAACTATACGCTCAAGCCGCCGCCAAAAAGCGGCGCGGCTTAGCGCTGTCATTGGCAGTAATGACAGAGAACCAAGAGCATGGCGAAACTCGGGACAAGGAAACATCCGGCCGTGGTTAGAGTCGCCACCCAGGAAAGGGCCGAGGAAATCGTGGCCATCTGCACTGCAAATGGCTGGCAGGTGATCGCCGGAATTGAACCTGATGCACCGGAAGACATCAGTAATGTCTAGCGACTGCTGAATCCATCCGAACCCTATCGAGTGGAAGAATCGATTGGGCGGAATGACCCCTGCCCCTGTGGAAGCGGAAGGAAGTTTAAAAAGTGTTGCGGCATATAGCAGAAAAACCTGGTTCATAGAACAATATTCGCTAATATTAGCCTTATTTGTACTCTGACCCGGTTATTATTACCGCGTCTCAAGAGCGGAGGTAAGCGTCACGCACAGAGGCCGGCACTCCGTCAATCAACAGGAGCGAAAACATGAGCAATGTCTTCTTCGACGTTGGCGTTTCGCTGGACGGTTATCTCGCCGGCACAAACCGGGGTCCGGGTAACCCGCTGGGGGATGGGGGCACCCGCATTCACGAGTGGATGTTCCAGACGGCGAGCTTTCTGGAACGCATCGGTTTGTCGGGCGGGGAGACTTCACCCGATGATGCGCTTGTCAGGGAGGTTTTCGAGCGCGCGGGCGCGTATGTGATGGGCAGTCGCATGTTCGACGAGGGAGAAGTCGGCTGGCCCGAGAACCCGCCGTTCCGCGCACCCGTGTTTGTCCTCACGCACTCCGCGCGCGAACCCTGGCCAAGGAAGGGCGGAACGACCTTCTTCTTCGTCACCGACGGCATCGCGAGCGCCCTCGATCAGGCCCGAGCCGCCGCCGGCGGCAAGGATGTGCGGGTCTCGGGAGGCGCCGAAACCATCCGGCAGTTCATCGAAGCCGGCCTCATCGATGAATTCACCCTGCACATTGCTCCGGTACTGCTCGGCACCGGCATTCGGTTGCTGGATCACCTCGATCCGGCCAGCTTCAGGCTGGAGCAAGTGGGCGCCAGCAGCTCACCGCTCGTCACTCACATCACGTACCGGGTCGTGCGGTGAGAACCGAATCGATTATGACGCCTGCACCCTCCGTCGAGGCGACACACGACGGCAAGCCGTTGCGGACGCATCGCGTCGAACGCTGGGCAGCACAACGATGAACGGACAACTCTGGTTCAGCTCATCAACGTATGGTCCCATCCCGGGCGAGTATAAAGCCGGATCAGAGAGGAATGGCACTTACTTAAGGGGAACTTCTGCATAACCGTCATTCCGGCCGGAGCGCAGCGCAGAGCCGGAATCCAGACATTCATGAAACCTCCTGGATTCCCGCTTCCGCGGGAATGACGAAAAATTCGGACTCTTGCCTTAAGTAAGTACCATTCTTCTCTGGCCCGGGTTTTTCAAACAGGAACGGAAGGCGTCATGACGCAAAACAAAGACGATTATATCGCCGACTCCGAGCTTGCGGAGTACTGTTCCAGCGATGTGTCAGTCATATCCCGCCTGGCAAAAGAAGTGCAGCGGCTACGAGACGGTATACGCGACCATCGGTCGCAGACAGGACATTCATTATGCTGGCTTAATGATGTTGCGCTATGGCGATTGGTCGAAGAAGAGCCGACGTACCCTCACGACACGCTCCCCGTTCGAGAGGAATTCCTGGCGAACTGTCAGCGTTTCTACCAGTCTCGACTCCAAGGCACTCCATGGGCCGATCCGTCAGTAGAACAAACGATTACCGGCGACAAGTAGCCGGTATCTGACAACCGGAATAGGTGACAGATTTATTTTCTCAACACTCGGAAAATAAACGAGCCTTGGCGCCGCCCCCACACTCCGATTGAACCGGAACGCAAGAGGAGTATGCTTCAATCCTCCATGCAGGAGTCACGAATATGCCCCTGAACATCGTCGTCTTCTACGGCTCCGTTCGCTCGGCGCGACAGGGTATAAAAGCGGCGCGATTCATCGTCAACCAATGCCGCGAACGCGGGCACGAAGTCACCTTGATCGATCCACTGCAGTATCCCTTGCCACTGCTCGACAAGATGTACAAGGAATACGATCCGCACGAGGCTCCCCAGGTGCTGCAAAGTCTGGCGCGCATCATCATTCCGGCGGACGCCTACATCGTCGTCTCGGGGGAGTACAACCATACCGTGCCCCCGGCGCTCACGAATCTTATGGACCATTTTCTCGAGGAATACTTCTGGAAACCTTCGGCGATCGTCTGCTATTCGGCGGGTCCTTTCGGTGGCGTGCGCGCGGCGATGACGCTGCGCGCCATGCTGGCGGAGATGGGGATGGCGAGTATTCCTTCCATCCTGCCGATTCCGGCCGTACAAGATGCCTTCGGGGACGACGGGACACCGGTCGATGCCAACTATCCGCGGCGCGCGAGCCGGTTTCTGACCGAACTCGAGTGGTATGCGAATGCGATGAAGCATGCGCGCGAGCGGTCTTGCGAGCGCAGCGAGTGCGACACCCAGGCTCTGGTTTGATCCGATGCGTTGCGTGCGAGCTATACCAGGCTGGGTTGTTGCGAGGCATCCGCTACCCCGATCAGATCACTTTTCAAGCGTGAATAACGCTGCAAGGGCTATTCGATGAACATTCTCACTGTCAATCTTCTATTCAGTACATTCGTGTTCTGGCTTGCCGCCAGGATCTACCTCCTGCCGAAACTGCCGGAACTCAAGCCGCAGGTCGTTCTACCGCCGATTCTCCTGCTCCATGCGTTTCGACACCTCGGACTGATGTTTCTCGCGCCTGGTGCCACCTACGCGGGTATCCCTCCGCGATTCGCCTATCCGGCGGCATTCGGAGACCTGCTTGCCGCCCTGCTGGCCTTGGCCGCGATACCGGTCGTGATCAGAAATGCCCGCGGCGCCCGGCTGCTCGTATGGATTTTCAACGTGGAGGGAACGGTAGACCTGATCGCCGCTATAACGCTGGCTACGCTCTATGGAGCGTCGGCGTATATGGGTCCGGCCTATTGGATACCCGCGTTCTGGGTTCCTGCGTTGCTGGTGACGCACTACATCACTTTTGTTGTACTCTGGAAGTACTGGCCAGGCGTGGCCACAACAAATAGAAGAAAAGAGATGAAATGTGGACAGATTTATTTTACGAACGCTTGGAAAAGAAAAAGAGGATACCGCTTGAACACCAACTACATCCTGATTGATTTCGAGAATGTCCAGCCAAAGAACCTGACTCTTCTCAATGGTCATCCCTTCAAGGTGCTGGTTTTCGTCGGCGCCAGTCAATCGAAGGTGCCGTTGGATCTCGCCGCATCGCTGCAAGTGCTGGGCAGTAATGCCGAGTACGTGAAAATCGGCGGCAATGGTTCCAATGCCCTGGATTTTCACATCGCATTCTATGTCGGCCAGTTGGCGGAACGTGAACCCAATGCCTGCTTCCATATCATCTCGAAAGATACCGGCTTCGATCCGCTCATCAAGCATCTAAAAGCAAGAAAGATAGTTGCCCAGCGGGTAAGGGATCTATCCGAAATACCTTTGCTGAGAATCTCGAACGCCACATCATCCGAAGAGAAGATTGCCGCTATCGAAAAAAGCCTTTCCGCCCGTGGCCACTCCCGGCCGCGCAAGGTCAAAACCCTGGCCAATACGATCAACGCGCTGTTTATGAAAACGCTTGGAGAACCTGAGTTGATGAGCCTGATCGAGCAATTGCGCCAGCGGCAGTATGTCGTGATTGAGAATGAGAATGTCAGTTATCAGCCGCCAGTCAGCCAGCCCTGACAAGGCCGTTAGCTCGCACGCATTTTACGGCCGCTGCTCTCCCAACATTTCGGCTTAAGTAAGTGCCATTCATATCAGAGGGCGAATCAGCGAAAGTGAAATTCGCCGCAGGTGACGTTCCCTGCGGCGCAATACGCCGGCGTTATTGCGCCCGGCCGTCATGGACTTAAATAGGTTTCTATGGCGAGGTTCCATGGAGTGGTGCACTATAACCACTTTTTAATAGTGCCTGTCCATCAACTGCCAGAAAACCCTTGTGAACCCAGGCAACGCAGCCCGCTCCCATGAACAGGAATAAAAAACTCATCCCGCTGGTGCTGGTCATCCTCGCGGCCGGTGCTGGCGCCTATTGGTGGTGGCTGAACGGCACCGAAGAGTCGGCCGCCAACCGGATAACGCTGTATGGCAACGTGGATATCCGCGAGGTGCAACTCGCCTTCAACGAGAGCGAGCACATCGAAGCGATCCAGGTGCGGGAAGGCGACCAGGTCGGCCGGGGCCAGGTCGTGGCGCGTTTGCACCAGCCGCGCCTCAAGGCGGCGGTGAATGAGGCCCAGGCCATGGCGGCGGCGCAGGCACAGGCCCTGGCAAGGCTCGAGGCCGGCAGCCGGCCGGAGGAAATCGCCAAGGCGCGCGCCGATGTCGCGGCCTCCAAGGCGCAGGCGCAGGCCGCGCGCGACACGCATGCGCGGCAGCGGGCGTTGCTCGCGAAAAAACTCACTTCGCCGGAATCCGTGGACCTGGCGCGGGCGGCGGCCGATTCCGCCGCGGCGCAGGCGAGCGCCGTCGAGGCCACGCTGGCGCTGGCGCTGGCCGGGCCGCGGCGCGAGGACATCGAACAGGCCCGGGCCGAACTCGAAGCGCGCCGCGCCGCCCTGTCGCTGGCGGAAGAACGGCTGGCCGACACCGTCCTGTACGCACCGGCCGAGGGCATCGTGCGCGACCGGATACTCGAACCCGGCGACATGGCAACGCCGCAGACGCCGGTGCTCACGCTGGCGCTCATCGACCCGGTCTGGGTGCGCGCCTGGCTGCCCGAGCCCGACCTGGGCAAGATCGCCCCAGGCATGAAGGCGGAGATCCGCTCCGACAGCTACCCCGCAAAGACCTACGCCGGCTGGGTCGGCTATATCTCGCCCACGGCCGAATTCACTCCGAAAAACGTCGAATCCCCGGAACTGCGCACGCGCCTGGTCTATCAGCTCCGCATCTATGCCTGCAATCCCGCCGCCGAACTGCGTCTGGGCATGCCGGTCACGGTCGCCATCGCGCTCGACCAGCCGGCCGCCGGCGCACCGCCGGACAAAGACCGCTGCGGAGAGAACTGACGTGGGCGCACCCGGTGACGCTACGCCGGCCCTGTCCCTGTCCGGCGTGACGCGGACCTTTCGCATCGGCAGCCGCACGGTTACCGCGCTCGACGCGCTCGATCTGCGGATCCACGCGGCCACGGTCACCGGCCTGATCGGTCCCGACGGCGCCGGCAAAACCACGCTGATGCGCCTCGCCGCCGGGCTGCTGCTGCCGGATCGCGGGGCGATACGCGCGCTCGGCATCGATGTCGTCGCGCAACCCCTCGCGGCCCAGTCCGCCCTCGGTTACATGCCGCAGCGCTTCGGCCTGTACGAGGATCTCAGCGTGCAGGAAAACCTGGATTTCTACGCCGACCTGCAGGGCCTCCCCGAGGTGCGGCGGCCGGAGCGCTACGAGCAATTGATGCGCATGACCGGCCTGGGTCCCTTCACCCGGCGTCTGGCCGGCCGGCTCTCCGGCGGCATGAAACAAAAGCTCGGTTTGGCCTGCACCCTGGTCAACCCGCCGCGCCTGCTGCTGCTCGATGAACCCACGGTCGGGGTGGACCCCGTTTCCCGCCGCGAACTCTGGCAGATCGTCTACCGCCTGGTGCGCGAGGAGCGCATGAGCGTGCTGCTCAGCACGGCTTATCTGGACGAGGCGGAGCGCTGCGATGAGGTGATACTGCTGCACCGGGGGAAACTGCTCGGCCAGGGCCCGCCCGCCGCGTTCAGCGAACCGATGCAGGGCCGGACCTGGCGGATCGCGGCCACGGGCGCCGGCAAGCGCCGCCTGCAGCATCGCATCGGCCAGACGCCCGGCGTGGTCGATGCCCTCATCGACGGGGAGGCGGTGCGCGTGGTGTTGGAGCAACCCGCCGCCGAGCCGCCCGAGTTCCTGCGGCTCGGTAGCGAAGGCCAGCCGGTCGAAGCCGTGCCGCCGCGCTTCGAGGACGCGTTCATCGCGCGGCTCAAATCACCCCGGGAGGCGGGCCGCGTGGCGGCGTTACCCCAGGCCCGGCCGCCGGTCCTGGCGGGCGATGACACGGTCATCGAGGTACAGGACGTGTACCGCCGCTTCGGGGACTTCCTTGCGGTGAAAGGCGTCAGTTTTTCGGTGCGCCGCGGCGAGATCTTCGGGCTGCTGGGCGCCAACGGCGCGGGCAAGTCCACCACCTTTCGCATGCTCTGCGGGCTGCTGCCGGCGAGCGCCGGGAAACTCACCGTCGCCGGCCATGACCTGCGCCATGCCGCTGCGCAGGCCCGCGGCCGGCTCGGCTACATGGCGCAGCGCTTTTCCCTGTACGCCAACCTGACCGTCGCGGAGAACCTGCGCTTCTTCGCCAGCGCCTATGGCCTCGACGGCGACGCCCGCGCCGAGCGCCTGCGCTGGGCACTGCATACCTTCGAACTGGAGCCCTATGCCGAGGGCAACAGCGGCGACCTGCCGCTCGGGTTCAAGCAGCGCCTGGCCTTCGCCGCCGCCCTGATGCACGAACCGGACATCCTGTTTCTCGACGAGCCCACCTCCGGCGTCGACCCGCTCGCGCGGCGCGAGTTCTGGGAACGCACCAATGCGCTGGCGGAGTCCGGCGTCACCGTGCTGGTCACCACCCATTTCATGGACGAGGCCAATTATTGCGACCGCTTGGTCATCATGGCGGAGGGCGAGGTGCTGGCGCTGGGCACGCCGGCGGAAATGAAACGGCGCTTCCGCACGCCCGCACATCCGCATCCCACCATGGAAGATGCCTTCATCGGGCTCATCGAAGCGCGGGCCGTGCACCATGAACCGGCGGCCTGAGCCTCGCGGCGGCGCAAGCCGGCGGCTGCGCGGCATGGTGCGCAAGGAATTTCTGCAGATACTGCGCGACCCCTCCAGCATCGCCATCGCCTTCGTGATGCCGGTGGTGCTGCTGTTCCTGTTCGGTTATGGCGTGTCACTCGACGCCAAACACGTTCCGGTGGCCCTGGTCGCCGATCACCCGGACACCAACACCAGCGGACTGCTGCGTTCCTTCGAACACTCGGACTATTTCACCCCCTATCGCTACCCGGACATCCAGACGGCTATGCAGGCGCTGCGCACGCAGCAGGTCGAAGGCATCGTGTGGCTGCGCGAGGATTTCAGCCGCCGCCTGCTCGCCTTTGCCGACGCGCCGATCGGGGTCATCGTCAATGGCGTCAACGCCAACCAGGCGCGCATCACCGAGGGTTACATCCAGGGAGTGTGGCAGAGCTGGCTGGAGCAGTACGCCGCCGCCCGCGGTCGCGAACTTGAGGCGCCGGTGATGGTCGAGCCGCGCGTGTGGTTCAACCCGGATCTCTACAGCCGCCATTTCCTGGTGCCCGGACTGATCGCTGTCATCATGACGCTGATCGGGGCGCTGCTGACCTCGCTGGTCATCGCCCGCGAATGGGAACGGGGCACCATGGAGGCGCTGATGGTCACGCCGATCCGCATCCGGGAAATTCTGCTCGGCAAGCTCATCCCCTATTTCATCCTCGGCATGGGTGGCATGCTGCTCACCGTGGCGCTGGCCCGCTGGCAGTTTGAGGTGCCGCTGCGCGGCTCCTTCCTGCTGCTGCTCCTCGCCTCGGCGCTGTTCATGCTGGTCGCGCTCGGCATGGGGCTGTTGATCTCGATCGTGGCGAAAAACCAGTTCGTGGCCGGCCAGATCGCCATCATCGTGACCTTCCTGCCGGCCTTCATCCTCTCCGGCTTCATCTTCGACATCGGCTCCATGCCGGCCGCGGTGCAGATCATCACCCACCTGGTGCCGGCGCGCTATTTCGTCGCCATCGTGCAGAGCCTGTTCCTGGCGGGGAACATCTGGCCGGTGCTGCTGCCGAACGCCGCGGCCCTGGCGCTGATGGCGCTGGTGTTTTTCGCCCTGGTGCGGCGCCAGGCGCGCAAGCGGCTGGACTGAGAGCCTGTGAAAATATCGCCAGCCTGCTGTGGACGCCGCTTTGCGGCTGCGGCGGCGTTGCGCCACGCGAAAACGTCGGTCATTTGGCTCGCCAAACTCCCTTGTTTTCGCGCAGCGCGCCTTGCCTCGCACGCCAATCGACGCCCTCGCGACGGCCGTCGATATTTTCACAGGCTCTGAGAGAAGCCGGCGATGTTCAAGCGCATCCTGGCTCTCGCCCTCAAGGAACTGCTGGCCGTGCTGCGCGACAAGCGCAGCCGCTTCGTGCTGATCGGGCCGCCGATCATCCAGTTGGTGATCTTCGGCTATGCGGCGACCTTCGACCTGAACGATATCGCGCTAGCGGTCTACAATGAGGACGGCGGCGGCGCCTCGCGGCAGTTCATCAGCCGGTTCGAGGGTTCGCCGCACTTTCACGTCATCGCCACATTGGATCACGACGGGGAGATTACGCCGCTGATCGATAACCGGCAGGCCCTGATGGTGCTGCGCCTCGACTCGCGCTTCAGCGCCGACCTCGCCCGCGGCGACAGCGCCGCCGCGCAGATCATTCTGGACGGGCGCAACTCCAACACGGCGATGCTGGCGCTGAACTATGCCCGCAGCATCGTCATCGATTTCAACGCGGACTGGGCCGCGCGCCACGGACAGGCGGCGGCAGCCCCGGCCAGTCTCGAAATGCGCGCCTGGTTCAATCCGACGCTCTCATCGCGCTGGTTCATCATCCCCGGCATCGTGGGACTGCTGACGCTGGTGGTCACCCTGGTGGTCACCGCCCTGTCGGTGGCGCGCGAGCGCGAGGCCGGCACCTTCGACCAGTTGCTGGTGACGCCGCTGCGCCCGGTGGAGATCCTGATCGGCAAGTCCCTGCCGGGGCTGCTCATCGGGCTCATCGAGGGCAGCATTATCATCCTGGTGGCCATGCTCTGGTTTGAAATCCCCCTGCGCGGCAGCGTCGGCGCGCTCTATCTCGGCCTCGGATTGTTCCTGCTCTCCGCCATCGGCGTCGGGCTGATGATCTCCTCGCTCTCCATCACCCAGCAGCAGGGACTGCTCGGCGCCTTCCTGTTCCTGGTGCCCGCCGTCATTCTGTCCGGTTTCGCCACTCCGATCGAAAACATGCCGCAGGCGGTGCAACTGCTGACCTACCTCGATCCGCTGCGCTATTTCATGATCGTGCTGCGCGGGGTGTTCCTCGAGGGGAGCTCCTACGCGCTGCTCATCCACCAGTACTGGCCCATGGCGGTGATCGGTCTCACCAGCCTGACCCTCGCCGGCTGGCTGTTCCGGCACCGCATGTATTGAGCGGCCGTTACTTCGGCCAAAATGAACCCGACTGCCGTCAATCCACCTCGAAACCTTGGCTCGTGAACTTCAGGGTTCGCGCGTTTTCGGTAACCGTCCGCACCACATGGTCGGGTGCGCCATCCGGCATCTCGGCTTCTATTTCGATGGTCACCGTCACCGCCGCACCAACCAGGCCGGCGAGGTGAGCGATGACTTCATCGGCAATTCGGCTGGCATCGCGGCCCACACGGGTCGCGTCGAGAACTGCCGTGCCGTGGAAGCGTTTAGGCTGTGCTGCCGCTGGTTGGGGGGCACCTGACTGTTTTCCGCTCGGCGGGGTAAGCGTTTGCCCGGTGTCATCCCCAGGCAGTTTGCCCAGCAAACCACCTGGGGCGGAGCTGCCTGCTCGGCATCCATCTGCCTGCTTGCAACGTCCGGCTTCACCACCAGCCCCGGCGCATGGGCATCGGTCAGCGCCACCATTTGCCCACCGCGCAAACCCTTGTAGCGGCCAGCGGTCTCGTCGAAGCTGTCGGCGTAACCGAAACTGTCCTGCGCCCAGGTCAGCAGACTCACCCCATCACTGATCGCATGGAGCAGCACCGTCGAATCCTTGAGGCGCGGCAGGTAGAGGTAGCGCGCGAAGTCCTCGACCAGTTGTTTGACCGCCACATGATCGCCGCGCCAGAGCGGCACGCGGTCCAGTTCCATCTTTATGCGCGTTGGCGCGAAGCTGGTCAGGTAGAGCTCATCCGTGCGCAGCTTCTTGCTGGCGCGTACCGCCAGCGCATCGGTCCCGGACAGCCGCAGCGCCTCCCAGGTGATGGCGGCCTGCGGCGTGGCCTGCACCGGCACCAGCAGCCATTGATAGGTTTCCGGCAGCCGCGCCGTCACCGCGCTGTCGGCGGCGGTTCTCTGGGTTTCGGCCTGGGTCACCTGAAACGGCGAGAGATTAAGGTTCTTCTGCTCGGCCAGGATCGACTCCCACGCCAGATATTTGCGCGCCGCCTCGTCGAGGTCCTGCAAGCGGGTCTTGTCCGCCGCCAGAAAGACCAGCGTGTTGCGGTAGAGACGCGGCGTGTTGCCGCGTGTTTCCAGAATCGCCTTGGCCGCCAGCTCGGCCGGGTTGCCGGCTTCCTTGCTGTAGGGATGCGTCAACGTCCAGGACCACCAGCCGCGCGTCCAGATCGTCGGGCACGTCGGCGCCGACTCTGCGGCATCGGGTGGATACGGCTGAAGTCACCGGCGCGCGCCAGGTCCTTGCGCAGGCGCTGCTCCAGCTCATGCACCACCTTGTCCGGCTCGCGCTTCAACTGCTCGGCGCGATCTTCGGCCAGCTTGGTCACCGTGGGCTGAGTCGAGTACCAGTAATGTGGGCCGTCCTGATACAGGTAAGTCGCCGCGCCGGCCATGCGGCGCAGCGCATCGCCAAACACGGCCGGAGATTCGCCCGGCATCACGCAGCCGAGCTTCACGCGCCGGTCCTCGATGCCCTTGTGCGCGGCGGCCGTGGTCGGCGCCGAGCCCAGGTAGATGGCGCGCGCCACGCGCCGGCAGGCGGAAAACTTGCCGAGATTGGGCAGACTCGCGGTCCAGCTTGCAGCGGCAAGCGAGTTCGGCCCATCCACATCCTTCTCGATCACCGGCACCCAGTTGTCCGAGAGGTAGCGCGTCAATTCGGACTGCACGCGCGGATCGTCGATGGACACGTTGGCGGGCAGGATGAGGGGATTGCGGTCGCCCTTCTCCCACAGGCTGTGGATCACCGCCGCCATCAGGCGCAACACGCCGCGCGTGCGCTGGAATTTCACCAGCGTGGACCAGTCGGTGTAGAGCCGGTCGAAGATTTCCGGGTGGATCGGATACGCCGCCTTGATGCGCTGTCTCGTAGTCGGCATTCGCGGCACTCCGGCGGAAACTCCGCCTGCTGGGTGCGGTAGAAGTCGGCGAAGGCACGCGCCACCACGTCGCGGTCCTTGAACTGCGCCGGGTCAGACAGCGGCTGGAACAAGCCGCCGGCGCACGATCTCGAAGCCCTCTTCGGCGCTGGCCGGACGCCAGGAGGATTCCACCCGCCCCACCACGTTGCGCAGCCGGTCCAGCGCCTCACGCCCGCGCGTACCGCCCACTTCCACGTCATCGGCCTGCGTGTGCGGCGAGCCGTAGTGTCCGAGGCCGGCAGGCTGATCACCAGCAGGCAGTTCTTGGCCAGCTTGGCCGATTCGGTCAGCACCTGGGCGAAGGTGAATTGCGTCTCGAAGCCGCCGGCCGGCAGATCGCTCTGGTCGTGCAGTTGGCGCGCATAGGCCACCCATTCGTCGATCAGGATCAGGCAGGGGCCGTACTCATTGAACAGCTCGCGCAGCACGTCGCCGGGGCTGGTGGCCTTCTCGTCGTCGGCCTTGATGCGGGCGTAGGCCTTCTTGCCGCCCAGTTGCCAGGCGAGTTCACCCCACAGCGTGTGCACCACCGTGCCGTCGGGCTTGGTGGAGGGGTTGCCCGGCGAAATCTTGTTGCCCACCAGCACCACGCGCCGGGCCGTCGGCACCTTGCTCGCTCCCGACTGCCTGCATGACGGCGTCGATGCCGGCCAGTTCGCGTCGGCGCGATGCCGGAAAACAGGTGATACAGCGCCAGCATCGAGTGCGTCTTGCCGCCGCCGAAGTTGGTCTGCAACTGCACCACCGGGTCGCCGCCCTCGACCGTCGAGACGCCGCACCGCACCGACCAGCATCTCCTTCAGGCTTTCGGTCAGATAGGTGCGGCGGAAGAACTCCACCGGGTCGCGGTACTCGTCCGTGCCCTCGCCCAGATGCACCTGCCACAGGTCGGCGGCGAACTCGGCCTGTTGGTAGCGGCCGCTGGCCACGTCGTCGTGCGGCGTCACCACTTCGCGCCAGGGCTTGAGGCTGCCGGTCACGCCGCTCTCGATAGCAGTGCCGGCCGTCTTGCGCTTCTCGCCGCGCGCCTGCTCGTCGAAGCGCACGCGCAGCAGTTCCATCTTCATCTTCTCGACTCGTCCGCCTGAGTGGCGGAGACGGCGGTGAGCAGCCGCCCGACGGAATCGAGGGCGCGGTAGGCGTCGTCGCTGGAAAAGGGCTCCTGATGCGCCCATCGGTTGCGCACGCTAATAATCTCGTTCACCAGACTGCGCTCGGTCTTGCCGAGAATCTGGCGAAACACGTCGCCCCATTTGCGATCCATGACCACCAGCAAGGCGGCGACATCATTGAGCGATTCTTTTTTCCCAGCACCTAAGCGGGTGTCGGACAACACATCCTTCACCTCGAAAGCCCAGCCGTCACCGTATTTCGCCTTTAACTCTCGCTCGACGAATGGCCCGAGCCCGGCTTTCAGAAGATCCAGCGCCTTGCCGACGCGCTCGTGGTTGGTGATGGCCATGCGAATTCCCTATTGGTTAGCGGCCAGCGGCCGCAATTGGGCCAGCAACGCGGGGATTTCCTCGGTCACTGCTACCCAGACGATGTCTCTGTCGATCTCGAAATAGGCATGCACCAAACGGTTACGCATGCCGATGATCGCGTTCCACGGAATGTCGCCGTGGGCCGCTCGAGTCTCCTCCGAGATCCTGCCGGCGGCTTCACCGATGACTTCGACCGCGCGAACGATGGCAAACAGCAGCATCAGGTCCGTGTCCAGTTCCGCACGACTGCGGCCGGCCACAAACCCGATCGCCGCTTCGCACGCCTCGACCATGTGGCGGACACGTACGCTATCCTCTACGCGCATACTGCACCTCCGCCGTGCGCACCACCTCGTCACGGAAATAGCGCGACAGGTCGCCCGCCGTGCGCAGATCGACCTTCCTGCCTCCCAACATCTCCGACAGCTCCAGCTCCATCCCGGCGATGCCCAGCAGGCCCGGGATATGTTCCGGCTCGAACTCCACCAGCAGGTCGATGTCGCTGTCCGGTCCTGCGGTGCCCTTCAGTTGCGAGCCAAACAGCGCCAGGCGAAAAATGTGGTGCCGCTCGCAAAAGCGGGCCAGGGTCGATTCATCCAGTTTCAGGGCATTGTGCATGGATGCGTGCTCCTCGTTGATTCATTCCCGGTCGAATAGATCATCGGTGCCGGTTGCGGCAGCGCGCGGCGTTTCCCGTGCCAGCCGCGTGATCTCCGGCCAGCTCTGCACCAGGCCGTTGTAGGCCAGCGCCTCGGCCGCGCGCTTCTTGCGCTCGCACAGGGTGTAGAGGCGGTAGCAGAGTTCGCGGGCGGTTTCGGCCTTGGCTGCCGAGCTTCGCGACCAGCGCCGCCGCCGCGCCTTCGCCGCCGGCTTCGAGCACGCGGATCAGTTGATGCACCATCTCCCAGACGGTGAGGCGCGGGTCGGTGGTCGGGTCCCAGTCGGCGGGCAGTTCGTCGGGTTTCAGCAGGCGCACCTTGCCGCGCCTTGGACACCAGGATGCCGGCCTCGGCCAGGCCGGCAACGCTGGTGTTCTTGGACTTGGAGAGCTGTCTCGGCGACGCCGTACTCGCCCTCGGCAAAGCCGGTCTGCTCGAACCAGGTGAGCGCCCAGCGGCTGTCGGCGTCGAAGTCGCCCTCCTGCTCGGCCAGCGCCTCGTCGAGGGTCTGGTTGATGAGCGCCAGCGCGTCGCGCACCGGGAGCGGCTTGCCCTCGGCGTCGAGCACCTTGGCGTAGCGGGTGTAGACCGCCATGCCGGGGCCGATGGCCGCCTGCGCCAGGTCCACCGGCGCGATGTTGCCGCGCTGCAGGTGGGCGAGCGCCGCGGGCAGTTCGGCCTTGAGCGCGGCGACGAACTCGCGGCGCGTGGCGGTGGGCGCATCGGCGGCGCGCTGGCGGCAGACGAGGACGATGCTGGAGGCGAGGGCGTTGGTGCCCGATGCCGATCGATGCGGTTGCCCAGTTCGGTGCGCATCGGCCAGGTGCCGCTGATGGCGAAGCCGGCTCGATCACCGCGTCGAGGAAGGTGTCCCAGCCGGTGCTCGCGTGCCGTCGTCGCCGTCGCTCTCGGCCTGCTTGAAGGCGTAGTAGATGGTGACCGGGAAGGCCGGATGCGCCTGCTCGGCGAGGCGGTGCATCGCCTGCGTCATGCCGTCGAGGAAGAAGGCCTCGGCCTTCTCCTTGCTGCCGTGGCGGTAGGGCGTGGCCACCAGTTCCTCGGCCTTGGGCACGGCGAGCGTGGCGAAGAGGTCGGGGAAGACGGGCTTCAGCGAGCGGCGCAGCCAGACGTAGAAGAAGTCCGACAGGTCGGCGTAGCCGATGTTGTCGTAGTAGGGCGGGTCGGTGGAGACAACCTTGTCCTGCGACTGATGGTCTGCGTCTGCGCATCCGCTTGGATGCGCATGCCCGTGAGCCGCACCGGGCAACGTGCATCAATGCCTTCGCGACCCAGTCAACACGCACTCGATCCAGTTCCCGCCGAGTCAGCGAATGGATTTGCTTCCGCGATAGTCCCAGACCATCGGAATCGCTTGCCGGCCAAACGTGTTGCGCAAGTGCATCTCGCGTGTCGGACATCCAATGTGCACAGCGACGTGATTGCGTAGTCAGCCAGCTCTGCTCGACATGCGCAAGCGCCAAATACACGCCACCGCATCCGCATAGGCCGTCGCGCCGGTGCCGCCGGCGTCGCAAGCGGGCTTGTCGTCGTCGGGCAGGCCGGCGGCGAGGGCGTCGCGCTTCACCCGCTCGCGCGCTTCCTGCACCAGGTCGGAGAAGGTCGTCAGCGCCACGAGTTGGCGGGGGGTGAAGAGGTCGCCGAACGTCGTCAGTCCGTAGATGCGACGGCGTGAAGCCAGCGCGGGTTCTCGGGCATCGTCGACTTCCGGCTTCCACTCCGGCTGCGCCGTCAGCGCGATGGCCTCCATCTCCGGCGTCGGCGCGAGATAGACCCGCCCGCGTTCACCCTCGGCGACGATCGCCATCAGCCGCGCGCCCATGCGCCCGGCCTTGCCCTCGCCGTTGATGTAGTCGCACGGCGATCGGCGTGCCCGACATCAGGCACCGGAAGTTCGCGCCGCGCGCCAGCTTGGTGCCGTTCTTCGCCGCCTCCGCATCCTTCGGCTTGCCCACCTTCACCGTGAAGCGGTAGCCGCCGCTCTCGATCACCGGCTCGACATAGGCTTCCTTGCCCGCCTTGGTGGAGAGCATGAAGGTCGAGGCGAGCGGCACGTCCACCTGCGCGAAGGCCGGGTTCGGGCTCTTCACCGTGCGCGCCCAGAGCCAGGCGATCACGGTGAGCTTCTGGCCGACGTACGGCTTCAGGTCGGGCCGCTCCTTCGCCATCTCCGCCGTGACCTCGACCTTCGGGTAGAGGTGGCCGATGCGCTTCTCGGCCTCGTCGCGCATCCACTGGCCGTAGTAGCGCACGTCCTCGGCCAGGCCCTGCGCGCCCTTCCACTCCTGTCGCGAAGCAGCTGCCTTCTCGCTTGCGCGCCTCGCGGGTTCACCGGCGGCTTGCCCGCGAACTTCGGCGGGATCTCGATCATCGCCTTGTTGATCAGCACCGCCACCGGGTTCAGGTCGCTGGCGTAGCTCTCCAGCCCGAGCCGCTGCGCCTCCAGCGGCAGCGCCCCGCCGCCGGCGAAGGGATCGTGGAAGGCGGGCAGCTTGTTGCGGTCGAACAGCTCCTTCGCGCGCGGATGGTCGGCGTTCTCGGCGCAGGTGCAGCGCCAGCTCTGCCAGATCTCGTCGCGCGCCTGCTGCAGCACCGTCTCGTTGGTGGTGTTCTCCCACAGCACCAGGTCCTCGATGATGCGGAACAGCCGCTGCCGCTCCTTCTCCTGCGCCTTCTCGGTCGGGAACAGGTCCGGATGCGCCGACGGGTCATCCACCATCTGCGCGAAGATCACCGCCCGCGCCGCCGCCAGCGGCCGCCGCGCCCACCACAGGTGCAGCGTGCGCGGGTGCCCGTGGCGGATCGACTTCTCGCGCGCGCTGGCCTTGTTGATGGCTTCCAGCGGCAGGGCGACTTCGATGAGTTTCTTCTGGTCACTTTGGTACGTCCGCTTTCAGCGTCATCAGATCATCCACCAGGTTATGTACGTTGCAACTCGGGTTATTGCTGCCCGTGCGTTGGTTACTGACCTCCAGCATGCGGCTGTTGGTTGCGGCATCGGGCACCCGTTGCACAATAGGCCGAACAGCCCTTCAGCGCCCTTGCGGTAGCGGGGCTCGTGCTTGCGTAAATCTTCTTCCACCACTTCGCAGGCCGTTTTCTTGCCGACGGCGGTAAATCCGCAGTCGGTGTAGCCGAAGTGCAGGCGCAACCAGATTTCGAAACAGCGGCTGCTGGTGACCGGGTCAAAGAGGTTCTGCGCAGATGAGTTGCAGCCGCCAGATCAAGGGCGTTCTGATGGGGCGGTCAGATCGAAAACGCAGTAAAGCCGTCTGGTAAGCGTCGCCCGTTTCGTGCGCTTCCCGGCTAAGCCGATGCCGTAGCGAACAACTTCTACCGGTCCGTTTTTCGGCTCTGGCTGCTTCGAATGTTGGCGCTGGACGACCCAGAAAGAAAACAAGGCCATCGAAGTAAAATTCTCCGTAAGTCCCTCGCAGACAATCAGCAGGCGGTCGTAGAGTTCGCGTTGTCGAATCCGTCGCCGGAAATCGACTGCCGTGTCATCCGATGCTTCGCGCAAGTCTGCGCGCCATAACGCCTCAGAAATCCAGATTGCCAACGATGGGTAAGGCACCGTAACGTCTCATTAAATAGCCGCGCTCAAGAGAGATTTCCTTGCGCGGGCTGAACTCGACCAGCGAATATAGATGCGACGCCTCCTGACGGTTTTTTTCGATGAACCAGCACCTGGTCGCGCCGCAGCGGTGCCTATCCAACAGACTGGTATCGTGCGGCGCTGGCAATGAGCTGCGCATTCAGCAGATTGGTTCGATCATTGTTGAAGCGTTCGATCAGATGCCGTCAGATCAGTGGATGTAAACTGCGATCCAGCTCGTCCAGCACCAACACGCGCCGATTGCGCATGACATCCAGCCATGGTTCCGTCCAATGCAAAAAGTTTTTGCGTCCCTGACGACTCTTCTTCGAAGCGAGTTCGAGTTCTGAAAGTCCGTCGCGCGAACGATGACGAAATCGCACGCGCGTGGCCTCTTCTTCCGTGGTCTTCGGCGGCTGCGGAGCACCAATAAGATCGAAAACGATGGTCGTCATTTTGACCGGCTGTTTTTCCAAACCAACGTCAGTGATGGAGAGGTCCGCGCCGAGAGAAAGGCGATGACGTCGGCCTTGCCGGTATCCGTGGTGCACATCCCCAACGTGTGCTCCAGGTTGATCAGTGCGTCTGCCGGAATGATGGCCAGTCGATTCTGGAACCATCTGAAAAACGGGCGTAGCTGCTCGTTGTTGAACAGGACGGCGGTCGACGAGAACAAGCCGTTGGCGCGCGTTTTGTCGCGCAAATCTTCCTGCGGCCAACAAACGATGCGCCCCAGTCCCATTGGTACTTGCCTGTGTTCCGGTTTGTACTCACGATGGAATTGTCGCTTGCTGCGTCCCTTCGGCGCGGCGAAAGGCCATTCCTGCGTAATCCGCTCGGGCGTCAGGCTGCAGCCGTACTGGTATCGAATCTCGCCTATCATCGCCGTCTTCAATGAAGTTCACTTCAAATTGAGTCGGCTGTTTGCTCTCTTCCGATCCAAAAAGGAAGGGTTGCACATTGAATTTCTGCAGCCTTCCTGAATTTGCGTCGCCGACTGCAAGACCATGGCCTGCATAAACTGAAACGCGCGTACGAGATTCGTCTTGCCACCGGCGTTTCGGCCGTACACGATGAGTGGACCGCAACAGCCGTGGCGCCAGCGTCGTGCCCGAAGCAAACAGATGAGTTTCCTCGTGCTCTTTGCCGGCAGCGCCAACCATGCTCAAGGTTTAGGTTTCGTGGAACGAGCCGAAGTTGGTGAGCCTGAAGTCTATACGCATAAAGAGGGCCTATATACCGTTTAAATAGTAATATTTGCAGTATATAGGCAATTTCACAGTTTAGATAGGCTTTGAATGTTAGTTTGCTGTCGATGACCTATCGATCAATTCTGACAGCTCGTAGTTCACGCTCGTCACCCCGAAGTCCGGCTCGCGCTGAACGGCTGGCGCAGGTAGTGGACCCGGTGCGTGTCGTCGAAGGAACTCGACGATCGCGAGGATGAAGTCGTCGGGCTTGTTGAGCGAGTAGAGGATCTCGTTCTTGCGTGACGGTGATGGTGTCCGCGCCTGTGACGCGGCCCTTCACCTCGATGAAGCGCAGCTTGCCGGTGCCGGGGACGCGGCTCTCGATGTCGTAGCCGAGCTTCTCGAACTCGCGGTCGGTCGGCTCGAAGCCGAGGCTGCGCTCGATCTCCATGACGATCGGCGCGCGCCCGGGCGGCGGAGGCCTGGGTGTCGACGGGCGCTGCGGCGGTCGGCAGCGGCGTGCCCGGTCATCGCGGCGATCAGGCCCAGCGGCACGACCAGCAGCCCGCCCAGCACCACCGGCGGCAGCGGCGAGATCTGGGCTTCGAGCTTCAGCTCCTCCAGGCGCTTCTGCGAGCCGCGCCTGCAGGTCGTCGGCGCGCTTGCGGGCCTCGCCGGAGTTGAGCCGGGCGTTGGCCTTGCCGGCCTGCTCCTGGAGCTTGAGCTGCTCGGCGCGGTGGTCCCAGTAGGTGATCTCCTTGGTCAGCCGGTCCTTCACCGCGGCCTCGGTCTTGGCGATCAGCTCCAGCTTGCGCGTCGCGCACCTCGGCCAGGTGCTCGGGCACGACCTGGGCGATGGCGTGGCCCTGCGCCTTCTGCTCCAGCTCGCGGGTGATCCAGGCGCACTCGGGCCGGGCGAGGAGCGCGTCGACGCCGGGCTCGTCCTCGGCCAGCGGCCGGTAGTCGAGGTAGGGCGCGTAGTGCAGGTGGCGGGCGGTGCCGTCGGCGTCGAGCTCGACGTAGAGCATCCGCTTGGAGACGACGCGGCGCTCGCCGGCGCGGGTGAGGCTCGCGTCCTGGATGGCGTGCTCGAGGTAGAACAGCACGCGCGGCTGCGTGCCCGGGTCGCGCTCGTCCACCAGCACCGTGCCGCGCTTGCAGCAGGTCGCGGTGGCGTTCGAGCGTGAGGTCGATGACGGCGTCGAGCAGCGGATGGCCCGGGCAGACGAAGGCGGCCAGCGGCTGGCCCTGCGGCGCGACCAGCGCCTTCTCGAAGGCGATGCGCTCGTAGCGCGGCAGCACCGGCTCGCCGATGCCGATCAGCCGGTCGCGGTTGCGCACCGGCGCCGGGACGTGGGTGACCTCGTAGCGGCGCGGCTCGCGCTGCTTGGCCGTGCCGCCCAGGCGCTGGAAGGCTTCGAGGAAGAAGGACTCGATGTAGTGCGGCTGCAGCCGGCGGGCCTCGGCGCGCTCCATGTCCTCGCGGATGCGGTGCACGCGGCTGGCGTCCATCGCGTCGTGGGCGAGCGCCCGCTCTTCGAGCAGGTCCTGGAGCTGGCCGCGGTCGAGCGCGTGTGTCGAGCACCGTGCGTGAGGCGGGCGCGCACCTCGGGCTGGTCGCCGTAGCGGATGGCCTCGATCAGCAGCTCGCGCAGCGGCCGTGCCCTCGAACTGGAGCTTGCCGAGCACGTCGAAGACCTGGCCGCCCAGCGCCTGGCGCGCCTCTTCGAGCTTCTCCAGCAGCTTGCGATAGACGTCGCCCTCGCGGGTCTCCTCGGCCACCAGGTTCCACAGGTGGCAGACCTCGGTCTGGCCGATGCGGTGGATGCGGCCGAAGCGCTGCTCGAGGCGGTTCGGGTTCCACGGCAGGTCGTAGTTCACCATCAGGTGGGCGCGCTGGAGGTTGATGCCCTCGCCGGCGGCGTCGGTGGCGAGCAGCACCTGCACCTCGGGGTCGTGCTTGAACGACTCCTGCGCCTTCAGCCGCTCCTCGCGGCCCATGCCGCCGTGGATGATGACCACGGCCTCCGTGCGGCCGAGCAGCGTGGTGATGCGGCTGCTCGCAGGTAGTTCAGCGTGTCGCGGTGCTCGGTGAAGAGGACGAGCTTCTGGTGCGGCGAGGGCATCGGGCGGCGGGATCGCACCGGCGCCATACGGCACGGCGGCTCGCCGACATGGTCCGGCGATGGCCGCCGGCGTGAAGATCTCGCCGAGCAGGCTCGCCAGCTCGCGCCACTTGGTGTCCTGTGCCGCTGCGGCGCACGCCAGCGGCGAGCGCCTCCAGGCCGCTTCAGCGTGTCGATCTCGAGCTTCAGCTCGGCGATCGTGCGCGCCGCGGTCGCCTGGTCGAGGATCTCCTCCTCGGCGGCCTCGACCTCGTTCGTCCGGGCGCGTCCTCCAGGTCCTCGACGTCCTCGGCGTCGAGCGCGGGAGCGATCGGCCAGCGCAGATCGGCGCAGCCTGGCCGCCGCGCTGGAGCAGCTTCCAGCTCGCGCAGCCGGCTTCTCCAGCCGCTCGCGGCGGCGGCGCAGCGACTGGTAGATCGCCTCGGGCGACGAGGCGAGCCGCCGCTGCAGGATGGTCAGCGCGAAGCCGACGGTGCCGGCGCGCTTGTCGTTCTGCAGCGCCTCGGCGCGGTTGAACTCCTCGCGCACGTAGTCGGTGACCGCCTTGTAGAGCTGCGCCTCGGCGTCCGAGAGCTTGTAGGGCACGGTGTAGGCGATGCGCTCGGGGAACAGCGGCGTGCCGTCGAACTTGAGCAGGTTCTCCTTGACCATCCGGCGCATCAGGTCGGAGACGTCGGCCGTGTGGACGCCGTCGCGGAACCGGCCCTCGAAGCGGTCGCCGTCGAGCAGCGCCATGAAGAGCTGGAAGTCCTCTTCCTTGCCGTTGTGCGGCGTCGCCGTCATCAGCAGGAAGTGCCGCGTCAGCGTCGAGAGCAGCTGGCCGAGCCGGTAGCGCTTGGTGTACTTGATCTCGCCGCCGAAGAAGGTGGCCGACATCTTGTGCGCCTCGTCGCAGACGATGAGGTCCCAGCGGCAGTCGGGCGCCTGGAGCTTCTGCTGCACGTCCTCGTTGCGCGAGAGCTTGTCGAGGCGGGCGATGACCAGGTTGGTCTCGAGGAACCAGTTGCCGGTGCGGGCGGCCTCGAGCTTGTCGTTGGTCAGGATCTCGAACGGCAGGTGGAAGCGGCGGTAGAGCTCGTCCTGCCACTGCTCGGCCAGGCTGCCGGGGCAGACGATCAGGCAGCGCTGCAGGTCGCCGCGGGCGATCAGCTCCTTGATGAGCAGCCCGGCCATGATCGTCTTGCCGGCGCCGGGTCGTCGGCGAGCAGGAAGCGCAGCGGCTGGCGCGGCAGCATCGCCTCGTAGACGGCCGTGATCTGGTGCGGCAGCGGCTCGACGACCGAGGTGTGGACGGCCAGCACCGGGTCGAACAGATGCGCCAGGCGGATGCGCTGCGCCTCGGAGACCAGGCGGAACAGCGCGCCGTCGCCGTCGAAGCTCCACGGCCGGCCCTGCTCGACGACCTCGAGCCGCGGCTCGTCGTGGCGGTAGAGCAGCTCGTTCGCCACCTTGCCGGTCGGGCGTCTTGTAGGTGAGCTCCAGCGCCTCGGAGCCGAACCACTGCACGCTGACGACCGTGACCAGCGCGTCCGGCAGGATGCCGCGCACGGCGGCGTTGGGTTGGAGGTCTTCGAGTTTGCTCATCGGTGAGACGCGGCTTTCGTTGGCGTTGTTGGCCCTATGTTACCTAATTCCGGCAGACTTCAGGGCGGCAATCCGGCCGTTTCAAGGTATGCTTTAGGCCGCCGCCTTCCTGGTGCACGGCGAACCGGACAGCATGGGCGCCTTCGCGCGCCTGCTCACCAACACCCGCGTGGAGATGCCGCGACTTCAGCATAGTTATTCCCTGTAGTAGCGTGTCGCCCAGAACGGCATCCTCAAAGGGGGGCGGATGTGTAGGTGCGAATTTATTCGCACAGCGGAGTGTGATCGCGCGTTCTGTTCGAATGAATTCGAACCTACAAATAAGCTGCAGCTGTATATCGGATGACCCAGCAGAGGCCGGGCGGCAGAACCGATCATCACTTCCGCGGCTTGAGGAGGTGCAGGGCGCGCTTGCCGACGGCGAGCGCGGCTTCGTGCAGCGCCTCGGACAGGGTCGGGTGGGCGAACACCGTGCGCGCGATGTCCTCGCTGCTGGCGTCGAACTCCATGGCCATCACCGCCTGGCCGATCAGCTCGGAGGCGTGACTGCCCAGGATATGGACACTCAGCACGCGGTCCGTCGCGGCGTCGCTCAGCACCTTCACCATGCCGTCGGTCTCCTGTATGGCGCGCGCCCGACCGCTGGCTAAAAACGGGAACACGCCGCTGCGGTAATCGACGCCCGACTGCCGGAGCGCCTCCTCGGTCCTGCCCACCCAGGCGATCTCGGGCTGGGTGTAGATCACTGAAGCGATGAGCTCGTAGTTGACTTCCGGGAACTGGCCGGCGATGCGCTCCGCGACCGCGATGCCCTCCTCCGAGCCCTTGTGCGCGAGCATGGGACCGCGCACCGCATCGCCGATGGCGTAGACACCGGGTAGATTGGTGGCGCAGTGCTCATCGACATGGATGAACCCGCCCTCATCGAGCAGCAGGCCGGCTTCCGCGCTGGCGAGTCCTTGTGTGTAGGGGCTGCGCCCCACCGCGACGACCAGACGATCCACGGTCAGGGTATGCATGCCGTCCTCGTCCTGGTAATCGATCACGACGCCGGCGTCGGCCAGTCGCGTGGATTTCACCAGCGCGCCGAGGTGTATATCCAGACCCTGTTTGCGGAACAGTCCCAGCGCCCCCCTGGCCAGTTGCTGATCGGCCATGGCAAGAAACACCGTCTGCGCCTCGAGCAGGGTGACCTCGGCGCCCAGTCTGCGCCAGACGCTGCCCAACTCCAGGCCGATGACACCGGCGCCGATGATGCCGAGGCGTTGCGGCACGCTGGTCCACTCGAGTGCGCCGGCGGAGTCCGCGATCCGGTCCGCATGCAGGGGGGCCGCATCGAGCTTGACCGGCGCCGAGCCGGTGGCAAGAATCACGTATCCGGCCGCCAGGGTGCGCTGCTCTCCCGTGTGCGGGGCAACATGAACCTTGCGCTCCGGCAGCAGTTGGCCGTGACCCTTGATCCAGTCGATGCCGTTCGAGCGGAACAGGGTCGCGACGCCGTCGGTGAGATCATGGACGACCTTGTCCTTGCGCTCCATCATCGCCGCGACATCGAGCGACACGTCCCTGGCGATGATCCCGTGGCTCGCCGCGCCCTGGCGCACCCGGGCGTAGAACTCGGAACTCTCCAGCAGGGCCTTGGAGGGAATGCAGCCGGCATTGAGGCAGGTCCCCCCCAGCGCCGGCGCACCCCGCCTATCCAGCCACTCATCGACGCAGGCGGTCTTCATGCCGAGCTGCGCGCAACGGATCGCGGCGACGTAGCCGGCCGGTCCGGCCCCGATCACAATCACTTCGTAGTCGTTGTCCAGTGTGCTTGCCTCGCTCAGAGATCCAGCAGCATGCTGGCCGGATCTTCCAGCAGTTCCTTGATGGTTTTGAGAAACGTCACGGCGCTCTTGCCGTCCACGAGGCGGTGATCATAGGTCAGCGCCAAATACATGATCGGCCGGATGACGATCTGACCCGCCTCGACCACCGGCCGCTCCTGGATGGCATGCATGCCGAGGATGGCGCTTTGCGGTGGATTGAGGATCGGCGTGGACAGCATGGAACCGAAGACGCCGCCATTGGAGATGGTGAAGGTTCCGCCGGTGATCTCCTCCATCGCCAGCTTGCCCTCGCGCGCCTTGTTGGAAAATTCGAGGATACCCCGCTCGATCTCCGCCAGGCTCAGGTATTCGGCGTTGCGCAGGATCGGCACGACCAGCCCGCGATCGGAACTGATGGCGACCCCGATGTCGCAAAACCCGTGGTAGACGATGTCGGCGCCGTCGATCGAGGCGTTGATGTCCGGCTGGTGTTTGAGCGCCTCGGCGGAGGCGCGCACGAAAAACGACATGAAACCCAGCCGCACGCCGTGACGCCGCTCGAATTCGTCCCGGTGTCTGGCGCGCAGGTCCATGACCGGCTGCATGTTGAGCTCGTTGAACGTCGTCAGCATCGCGGTGGTCTGGGTCGCGTGCAGCAGGCGCTCGGCGATGCGCGCGCGCAGCCGCGTCATGGGCACGCGCTTCTGCGGGCGGTCCTCCTCGACCTCGGGCAGTCCGGGAGTCACCAGCGGGGGCTCGGCCGGCCGGGTTTCCTCGGGCCTTGCCTCGGCCGGCTGACGGTCCATGAAATCGAGCACATCCGCCTTGGTGATGCGGCCGTCCCGGCCGCTGCCGCTGATCCGGCTGGCATCGAACCGGTTATCGGCAACCAGTTTGCGCGCCGCCGGCCCCATGGAGGCGGTCGCTTGCGGAGGGTGCGGCGGTGTCTGCGCGGGGCGGGCTTCGCCCTTCGGCGGTTCCTGCGCCGCGGCCAGTCCCGGGCGCAGCAGGCCGATGACCTGGTCGGCGACGACCGTCGCGCCGCGCTCCAACAGGATCTTCTCCAGTATGCCGTCATCGGGGGCCGGCACTTCCAGCATGACCTTGTCCGTCTCGATGTCGACCAGGGCTTCATCGCGGCGGACCGGCTCGCCCGGCTGCTTGTGCCAGCCGGCCACCACTCCGTCGCTGATGGATTCGGGGAACGCCGGCGCCCTGACTTCAATGCTCATCCTGTTGTCCTTGTCGAAGAATATGCCTTGCCAGTAGCCTCCGGCTACGCCGTGATTCCGCCGGCCCGGCCAATGTCCCTAATCCTTCAGGCCCAGGGCAACGGCAACCAGCGCCGCCTGCTGCTTGACATGCAGGCCCGGATAACCGACCGCCGGCGCGGCGGAGGCAACGCGGCCAGTATAATGAAGCCGGTTTTGCTCGCCAATGACCGCCTGCAGCTTGTGGCGCATGGCGTACCAGGCGCCCTGGTTCCGCGGTTCCTCCTGACACCAGTAGTAATCGGACAGACCGGCATAGCCGGCGAGTTCCTCGCGCATGAGGCGCGAGGGGAAGGGATAGAGCTGTTCGATGCGGATGATGGCCACCTCATCGAGCCCGGTTTCGCGCTTGTGCTCCAGCAGGTCGTAGTAGACCTTGCCGCTGCACATGACAACCCGCCGCACGGCCGCCTTGTCCCGGACATCGGCGTCGCCGATGACCGGGAGAAAACCGCCTCCCGTGAGTTCATCCAGACTGGAGGTGGCCAGCTTGTGACGCAGCAGGCTCTTTGGCGTCATCACGATCAGCGGCCGGCGCAGCGGGCGCAGCATCTGGCGGCGCAGCATGTGAAAGAGCTGCGCCGGGGTCGACGGGATACACACCTGGATGTTGTGACCGGCGCATAACTGCAGAAAGCGCTCCAGACGCGCCGATGAATGTTCGGGGCCCTGCCCTTCGTAGCCGTGCGGCAGAAACAGCGTCAGCCCGCACAGCCGCCCCCACTTGGCCTCGCCCGAGGTGATGAACTGGTCGATGACGACCTGCGCGACGTTGGCGAAATCGCCGTATTGCGCTTCCCAGATCACCAGCGCCCCCGGATCGGCCGAGGCGTAGCCGTATTCGAAGGCGAGCACCGCCTCCTCGGAGAGCAGGGAGTCGATCACCAGGAAATTCGGCTGACGCTCCGAGAGGTTCTGCAACGGCACCCAGATACCGCCATCGATCTGGTTGTGCAGCACCGCATGGCGATGAAAGAAGGTGCCGCGCTCGGTGTCCTGCCCGGACAGGCGGATGGGATAGCCGTCATCAAGCAGGGTCGCGAACGCGAGCGACTCCGCATAACCCCAGTCCACCGGTAAGGCGCCCGCCGCCATCTTGCGCCGGTCATCCATGATCTTGGCGACCCTGGGGTGCAGCTCGAAGCCCGCCGGCAGCCCCTGCAGACGCTCGGAGAGCGTGCGCAAAGTTTCCGGGTTCACGCGCGTGTCGACGGGCTCATCCCACTCGCGTCCCATGTAAGGCGTCCAGTCGACGCCGCGGCCGCGGCCTTCATGATTGTTCACCACCACGCCCTGAGTCACGCTGCTGCCGGCATCCAGCCGGTCACGGTACTCGCGCACCATTTCATCGGCCTCCGCCGCCGCCGCGATGAGGTTCAATGCGGCCAGCCGCTCGACATAGAGTTCGCGCGTCGTCGGCATGGAGCGGATCTCGCGGTACATCACCGGCTGGGTGGCCGAGGGCTCGTCGGCTTCATTGTGTCCGTGCCGGCGGTAGCAGACGAGGTCGATGACCACGTCCTTGCCGAATTCCATGCGGTAGTCGAGCGCCAACTGGGTGACGAATAACACCGCCTCGGGGTCATCCCCGTTGACGTGGAAAATAGGCGCATTGACCATCTTGGCGACGTCCGTGCAGTACAGCGTCGAACGGGCGTCCTTGACATGGCTGGTGGTGAAGCCGATCTGGTTATTGACGATGATGTGCACGGTGCCCTGCGTGCGGTAGCCGCGCAGGCCGGACATGTTGAAGGTTTCCATGACCACGCCCTGCCCGGCAAAGGACGAATCGCCATGGATCACCACCGCCATCGCCTCATGGCCCTCGCGGTCGCCGTAACGCTGCTGGCGGGCGCGCACCGAGCCCTGCACCACCGGCGAGACGATCTCCAGGTGGGACGGGTTGAAGGCCAGCGCCAGGTGCACCCGTCCGCCGCTGGTCTGGATATCCGAGGAGAATCCCTGATGGTATTTCACGTCCCCGCTGGAGAGGCGGCTCGCATAGCGGCCTTCGAACTCCTGGAACAGATCCGCCGGTGACTTGCCGAGTATATTCACGAGCATGTTCAGCCGCCCCCGGTGCGACATGCCAATGACGATCTCTCGGACGCCCTGCGCGCCGGCGCGATCGATCAGCTCGCCGACCAGCGGTATCAGGCTCTCGCTGCCTTCCAGCGAAAAGCGTTTCTGCCCCACATATTTTGCATGCAGGTAGCGCTCGATGCCCTCCGCCGCCGTCAGCCGGGCGAGCAGCCAGCGGCGCTTTTCGTTGGTCAGGGCGGGGTGGGACTGCACGCCTTCCAGACGCTGCTGGATCCAGCGTTTTTCGGCCGTCTCGGCGATGTGCATGTATTCCGCGCCGACGGTTTCACAATAGGTGCGGTTGAGGGCAAACAGGATCCCCCTGAGGCTCGACTCCGGGGGACCAACCAGCGAGCCGGTATGGAATACGGTTTCGAAATCGGCTTCGGAGAGGTTGTGATATTCGAGTTCGAGTTCGGCTATGGGATCCGGCTCGTGGTGCTGCAGCGGATCCGTGCGGGCGTGCTGGTGGCCGCGGAAACGGTAGGCATTGATCAACTGCAGCACCCGGACCTGCTTCTCCTCATGCTCCAGACGGGTATCGGTCAGACGCGCGATGCGCTGCCCGTGCAGTCGCCCGGTCAGACGCGAAAACTCTTCCCTGATGTCGGCATGGGATACATCGGCGGCCGGGTAACCGTTGACGCGCGGCAACGCCTCGAAGTACTGGCGCCAGTGCGGCGCGACGGCGTCCGGGTCTTTCAGCCAGGTCTCGTAGAGGGCTTCGAGATAGGCAACATTGCCGCCATCCAGGAGGGATGATCGTTGCAACGTTCTCATCAGTGGCCTGCTCATTGCCAGATAAGTCTAGCCTAAATCGGACGTAAACATGGGAACGCACCCGGTGTAAACGCTACCGGCAGGCTATCGCTGTCAGCGCCCGATACTTCAGCTTCGGTACGGGGCCGGCCGGTACCGCTGTTCGTGCGCGCCGGCACGCTGCCGGACATGCCCGGACATCCAGAAATAGCCTTGGGTATCAGCGCTTCCTGCCGATACCAGAAAGAATCACCGGATAACCCGCGCCCTAGCCCGAACGACGTCTCGAGACAGCAGCATGATTCGTGCATCCGGGCCGGCCGTTATCCTAAAACATTCACTTTCAGTCAGTTATGGGAAACACGATCATACACCAGGCGCTGCCCTCACAGACCTAGGGTCACCCGTCGCGAGAATTCGCAATGGCGGCTGGGCGCGGGCGGGGAAGTCGGCAAGGCCACCGGCCGCGTGTTCATGGAAGGCAATGGCGCGGGGCAGATGATCAATATCTCACCGATGGTGCGCATCGTGCTGGGGCTGTTGCTCACCCTGCCGGGTCTGCTGGTCCTCGGCAGCCTGAGCGGGGTAATTCCCGATCAAGCCAGGGCAATCGATGCGGAACACAGGATCCTTACCGACTCACTGGCGCTCCAGTGTGCCGCCGCCGTGAAGCATGGGGATCTGTCCGGCATCGAGGAAAGTATGCGCCTGCTGGTAGAACAAAACGCCGGAATACAGTCCATCGCCCTGCGCGGCGCCGACGGAAAGCTGCTGGCGAGTGCCGAAAACAACGTGCTCCTGCGCAAGAACCGCTCCGCCAGGCCGTCCTTACCGGCACACCTGCAGGCCCCGGTGTACCGTGACGGCATCTTGTGGGGAACGGTTGACGTGCGATTTTCCCCGGCGCGCAATCCGGGTACGGCCGGTTTCCACGACAACCCGCTGGTGGGCGTGATCGCACTGCTCATTGTTTTCCCGCTTAGTGGTTTCCTGCTGGTCAGCGGAATCCGATACCAACGGATCGCGTCCCCAGCGGGCGTGCCCTACCAGGTCAAGTCGGCCCTGGATGCGCTTGCCGAGGGGGTACTCCTGCTCGATGAGCAGGGCCGCATCATCCTCGCCAATGCCGCGTTTGCGGGCATCGTGGGCAAAAAGCCGGGGGCATTACTCGGGAGAAGGGCTTCAGACCTCAAGTGGGAATTCGGCAGGACCTTCGAAGACGAGTTCCCATGGGATGCCGCGCTGCGGCTCGGCGTGACACAGACCGGCAGGCAACTGCGGCTGAGATGCCCTTCGGGGCACACACGGACCTTCATGGTCAACACCGCCCCCGTCAAGGATGGCGGGCAATGCCGTGGCGTCATGGCCACCTTTGATGACGTCACCCGGCTGGAAGAAAAAAACGATCAACTGGAAGACATGCTTGACATGCTCAAGAAATCTCGCGACGAGATACGCCGCCAGAACAGTGAACTGCTGATCCTTGCCACGCGTGACCCATTGACGGACTGCCTCAATCGCCGCTCGTTTTTCGATAAGTATGAAACCGTCTTCGCAACCGCGCAGCGCAATGGACAGCGGCTTGCCTGCATCATGGTGGACATCGACCACTTCAAGACGATCAATGACCGCTACGGCCATGCCATGGGTGACGAGGTCATCAGGATGGTCGCGCAATGCCTGCGCGAGTCGCTGCGTTCAGCCGACACCGTCTGCCGCTACGGGGGGGAGGAGTTCTGCATGGTGCTGCCGGGCATGAATCTCGATCAGGCGGTCGCCACGGCGCTGCGCGCACGTGAAAATATCGCCTCGATGAATCTCTCCGGCCTGTCCGCCAACTCGTTTCTCAGCATCACGGCCAGTTTCGGCATCACCGCCATGGACCGGGAGGTTGTGGATTTTGCCCAGTTCATCGACCGGGCAGACCAGGCGCTCTACCACTCCAAGCACACCGGGCGCAACCGCGTATCCGTATGGGATAGCGAAACCGGTAACGGCATGCCGATAGTTCCGGCGACCTTCGTGCCCGGTGCGACCCTCGACACCACCCGGCGGGATGTGCCCGCGGATAGCTTCGAACCTGCCAGCCACCCCCCGGTCAGCGCCGCTGACCACCAAGCGGATACCGGGGAATCCCGGCCGGGACACGACAGCCTGACCGGCCTGCCCGACCGCAGGCTGTTTCACAACCGGATAGTCGAGGCCATCGAGTCCTGCCGGGAGGACCAGTTATATTTCTCCCTGGTGATGCTGGACCTCGACATGTTCAGGCGCATCAACAATGCACTCGGGTTTTCCGTCGGCGATGAGCTGCTCAGGGAAGTCGGCCGCCGCCTGGTGGATTCATTACGCAGCACGGACACCGTCATACGTTTTGGCGGCGACGAACCCGAGACTTCGATTTACCGGCTCGGTGGCGATGAATTCGGCATCCTGCTGACCGGCATGGAATACACGGAATTCACGGCCCAGATCGTGACTCGCATCATCGAGTCGCTGACCAGGGGGATCAATATCGGTGCACATGAGATCAACCTGACCTGCAGCGCCGGCATCAGCCTGTATCCCGGAGACGGCGGCGATGCGGATTCATTGCTGAAGAGCGCCGCCATCGCACTTTATTACGCCAAGTGCCGGGGACATAACTGCTACCTGTTCTACAACGAAGACCTGAGCAGGTCATCGGTCGAGAATTTCACGCTTGAAAACGATTTGCGGCATGCCACCGCGAGGAATGAACTTGAGCTGCATTACCAGCCCAAGATCGACCTGGAATCCGGCAGGATCATCTGCATGGAGGCGCTGCTGCGCTGGCGCCACCCCGAACTGGGCATGATACCTCCGGCGCGATTCCTTCCGGTGGCGGAGAGCACCGGCCTCATCGCTTCCATCGGCGAGTGGATCCTGCGCACGGCGTGTCGACAGCTCGGCGCATGGCAGCAAAGCGGGTCCACCGACATCGCCATCGCCGTCAATCTCTCCGCCGACCAATTCCGCCAGAAGGATCTGCTGCTGCAAATCAGCACGATACTCGACGAGACGGGCGTCGCGCCGCGGCATCTCGAGCTGGAGATAACCGAGAGCACGATCATGGATGATATCGAAGCGGCCTCCGCCGCCTCGCGCGTCCTGCACAAGGCGGGCATGAAAATCTCCATCGATGATTTCGGCACCGGCTACTGTTCGCTCAATCACCTCAAACGCTTCCCGATCAGCGGCGTAAAAATTGACCGGTCATTCATCCGCGACATCACGACCGATTCGGACGACGCGGGCATCATCAAGGCCATCATCGCCATGGCGCATGATATGGAACTCAGGGTGGTCGCGGAAGGGGTCGAGACGGAGGCGCAGCTCGCTTTTCTGCGCAATCTGCGCTGCGACGAAATCCAGGGTTTCCTGATCAGCCCGCCCGTACCGCACGATGAGGCCGGGATGCTGCTCAGGGAATACAATTTCCAGGACGGCAGGGCACGCATCGCCTCCTGACGGGACGTATCATCGCCCCCGCGCCGCCCTGCGCTGCAGCCCATTTCGGGTTTCGTCAAACCGGCCCTACTGGCTCTTGCTCACCATGTACTGGATCGCGCCTTTCAGCTCATCCTCCGAGCAGGCCATGCACAGTCCTTTCGGCGGCATGGCTTTCAGACCGTTGGTCGCGCTCTTCAGCAGGGCATCAATACCCTTCGCGATACGCGGCGCCCAGGCGGCGGCATCGCCCATCTTGGGCGCGCCAGCCGCTCCGGTTCCATGACAGGCAATGCAGTTGGTCTGGTAAACCTGTTCACCGGACTTCGGCGCGGCGGCCGCGGCAGCCGGTTCAGCCGCTGCGGCCTCTTGCGTACCGGGCTGGCCGGCGATATTAACCTGGCCGACAGGCTTGATGTTTTCCAGCATGACTTCTTTAGGCTCGTTGGACACGTCGCTGGTCAGGTAGCCGGCGATGAAGTACAGGATAACCGCCAGCACGCCCAGACCGATCAATACCGCGGCGAAGGTTGTAAAAAACTGTTTATCGTGACTCAATGTCTTCTCCTGATTAGGCCGATGCCCGTGAATTTCGCAGCCGGCGACTGACTGGACCCCTGTTCAATCCGACAGCCAGTCGGTTGCCCGTCATAATAATGAATGGGCGGGAATTATACTGCAAACACCCGGTACGGGTAATTAACGGGAACGACTGAAATATCAGTCTTCTTCAGTCATGGACCTGCCTCATGGATAGCGTTATCCTGTGCACCCGCACCATCAGGCGAAGGCAAGGCCGGGGTTTAAAAAACCGCCGTCGCATCGCCAGGGACGGCAGCAGTAACAATCAGCGCCCGTAGCTCAGTTGGAATATGAAATTGATCCCGTGAACAATTTCCTCGGCGAGCGCCTTGCCAGGGAAGGCAAGGCCGGGTTTAAATAACCTGCCGCAGCATCGCCAGGGACGGTAGCAGCAACATCAGCGCCCGTAGCTCGTTGATAGAGTACTGCCCTCCGAAGGCAGGGGTCACAGGTTCGAATCCAAACAGGCCACCGAAACACCCTCCATCGAGTGGACATTCAGCATCACAAGTTGGCTGGCGTTAAGCGGTGCTCTTTATCATGCCTCCCTGCGATCGGCCCGCTGCTTAGACGGGTATGTCAGGCGGAAAGCACACGCGCACCCTCTTACGACCGGCTACACTTATAGGGGCACAGGAACAACGGACCGGGTCGCGGAAACAGGGATGACCCGCAGGATATCCTGCAATCACTTCTCGGGAGATGCCCAATGATGATGTCTTCGAAGCCAGTCATCGCCGGCGGGGTCGTGCTGCTGACACTGCTGCTCGGCGGGAAGGCGCAGGCCGTCGAGCCGGTGCCCACGCCGGAGCAGGTCAAGGCCGCCATTGGCCATTTGGGTCCGGTTCCCGTGCCGCCGGGCAACCCGCTCAGCGCGGCCAAGGTGGCGCTCGGCAAGAAGCTCTTCACCGATACCCGGCTGTCGGGCGACGGCAGCCTCTCGTGTCAGACCTGCCACCTGCCGGACCATGGCTATGCAACGCCCCAGGCGCTTGGACCGGCCTATCCCAGCCAGCAGGAACGCCGCAATTCACCCGCGCTCATCAACGTGGCGTATAACCAGCCGCTGATCTGGGACGGGCGCGCGCCTGACCTCGACAAGCAGGCGCTCGGCCCGGTCAAGAACATCCTGCACATGAACAACGACGTCGATCTGCTGGTGGAGCAATTAAAGGCGGATGGCGACTACCCGGAGGCGTTCCGCAAGGCCTACGGTGACGCCGGCATCGATGCCGCTCGGATCGCCGCCGCCCTCGCCAGCTTCGAGCGCACGCTGGTGTTCGATGACAGTCCGCTCGACCGCTACATGGATGGCGACCCGGCGGCGCTCGACGCGGCGCAGCAACGCGGTCTCACCCTGTTCCTCGGCAAGGCGCAATGCATCCAGTGCCATCGGGGTCCCAACCTCACCGACAACCAGTTCCACGATCTCGCCGTCCCGGACCAGCCGATAGTCGATAATCCGAAGATCCTGGCCGCGATCCGCTTCGATGCGCAGCGCATGGGATTGCCGGATTGGGCGCAACTCACCCGGGATCCGGGCCGCGAGCTGGTGAGCAAAGACCCGGCCGACCGGGGCAAGTTCCGCACCATGGGACTGCGTAACATCGAGAACTCCCCGCCCTATATGCACAACGGTGCGCTGGCGACGCTTGCCGACGTGGTCGCGTTCTACAACCGGGGCGGCGGCGATGATCCGCACAAAAGCCCGCTGCTTAAACCGCTCGGGCTGAGCGATGCCGAACGTAGCGACCTCGTCGCCTTTCTGCGCGCCCTGACGGGCACGCAGCGTCACCTGCCGCTCGAGTGATCCGCGCGCCATGCAAGCGGCGCGTATCGGAACACCTTGTTTCCTGGAAACCCTATGCCATGCTTTAATCCAGGTCCGGTGAATTAGCTCATCCGGCCGATCCATTCAGTCGCCAGAGGAGGCGGATCATGCATAAGAAAACGAAACAAGCCATAGCAATGATACTCTGCGGTATGGCGGCAGCGAGCCTGGGAACGGGTGCGGCGGCAGCCGGCCCCGCCCATGCGATCGCCGATATCACGGGCTGTGATGATGCGGCGGTTTCGGGGTCCGCGGATCTCATCGAGAGACCTTCCGATGAGGGCATAAAGCTGGTGGATGTAACCATCCGGGTCAGAGGACTGAAACCCGGCAAGCATGCGGTCCATATCCACGAGACCGGCAACTGCACGCCCTGCGGTGAGGCCAAGGGGCATTTTGACCCCGGTCCCCATGGGTTCACTGCGCCCGACGGCAATCACCCCTTCCATTCCGGTGACCTGGTCAATCTCGAGGTTAATGCGGGAGGAGCGGGAGTCCTGCATACCAGCACCACCCGAGTGACCCTGTCTCCCGGCCCGTTGAGTCTGTTCGACGCGGACGGCAGCGCGATCATCATACACACGGATCCCGATACCTATTGTCCCGAGGGCGACGTCAAGGGGTGTGCCGGCGGGGCAAGGGCCGCCTGTGGCATCATCAAGATGAAATATCAATAACTACGTTAACGAAGGCTCATGCCGGGTAAGTCCTGTAGTGACCGTCGGCCGGGGAACAGTTACCGAAGATGCCCGGAGCGACTGCGGCCGGCGAGCGTACAGGGACGTATTCACCGCGTGTCACGCAAGGGTTTACCCGGCATGAGACGACTACACCGATGAGGCAAGGTTGGCGTTTGCCTTGGTAACCGAATGGTTCGGGTTGCCTAATGACAAACGAGTGCGGCCTTGCCTTTATACCGGATGAGTGATTCGTTGTAGGAATTACACCGTGATACACGACAGCCGGCCCGCAGCCGGCGTTCATAATCCCGGATCTTCTGTTTATAGCTCGCGCAGCTTCCTGCATCCTGCTCGGCCCGATGTTCCCGCCGATCTGCCTCGGCCGCCGCCCGCTTGTCCTGGCGCCTTTTTTCTGTTGCTTTCATTCTTTCCTGCTTTTCGATCCCGCTCAGCCGCGCGCGCTCTCCGGATCTCAAGCCGCCGTCGGCCGCCGGCTCGCCACCGGTTGCGGGGATTACCTGCGCATTCTCCGCCTGCGCACCGGCCGGCGGCCGGTCGCCGAAATGCACCTGACCAAGTTCATCCATCCATTTATAGACACCGCCGGCGGCGGCCGGCACGCTGAGGAGAAGACCCAAGGTAATGCCAACCCGCTTTTTCATGTGCACCTCCTGTGCGTATTAATCCCTGCATCATTGAGAAAAACACCTGTCTGATTCAATCACCCTGCCGAAACTACCTGCGCAGGCGGGCCGTTTTATCCGTCCGCCGGATGCCCGCGCCGCGCCTGCAGGCGCACCCGCACGGCATCCTCGAAGTCCAGTTCCTCCAGGTGCGTGCCCATCACGTTAAGCGCCTGCTCGATCTCGGGGAGAATCACGTTTTCGAGCGCGCGGGCGCGCCGCTCCGTCAGCCGGTACTCGACCAGCAGGCGGTAGAGGTTGCCGGAGACACCGGCGAGCAGGGCGCTCTGCCGCAGCAGGTCCGCGAAGTCCGCCCGGCAGCGCTCGGCTTCCGGTGACGGGTTGGCGGCCGCGCGCCGCCCCGCCGGTTCCGCTGGCGGCGCCTCCAGTTGCGTTTCCACCAGGGTCACGCCCATGAAATTGCTCCGCGTCATCGCGATACCCGCACCCTCGATCGCCGTGGCAGGATAGACGCTCAGGCCCTGCAATCCATGGTGGCCGACGGCGGCGGCAAGATGCTGGCCGGCGCTGCGCGCGAGCGTCTCAAGCCGGACGCTCAGGCGCTCGTACGCCTCGAGCTGGCGCAGCAGTTCCGCGGCGAGCAACAGCCGCTTCTCATCGAGGAAATCGTAGGCTTCACCGAACACCACCCGCTCCTCCCGGAGCGCCAGAAGGGCGGCGCGCGTCGGTGTCTGTTCCATTGCCGTCATGCCGGCGCTTCCGTCTCGATATATTGCGCGATCTGCCGGTCGCTGAGACGGTGCAGTTCCGTCTTGGGCAGGGTGCGCAGCAACTGCCAGCCGATCGCCATGCTTTGTTCGAGGGTTCTCGACCCCTGTTGCTGCACCAGCTCCCGCTCGAAGCGCTCGCCGAAATCGAGGAACTGCCGGTCGTTGGCCGACAGGCCGTCGCGGCCGACCACGCTCGCCAGCACGCGCATGTGCACGGCGCGCGCGTAGGCGGCATAGAGCTGATTGGCGAGCGTCGGGTGGTCCTCATGGGTATAGCCCTTGCCGGTGCCGTCCTTCATCAGGCGCGAGAGCGAGGGCAGCACCTTGATAGGGGGGAAGATGTCGGCGCGGTCGAGTTCCCGGTCGAGCACGATCTGGCCTTCGGTGATGTAGCCGGTCAGGTCGGGTATCGGATGGGTGATGTCGTCCGCGGGCATGGTGAGGATCGGCACTTGGGTGAGCGAGCCCGGCGCGCCCTTGAGGCTGCCGGCCCGTTCATACAGCGTGGCGAGGTCGGAATAGAGATAGCCCGGGAAACCCTTGCGGCTCGGCACCTCGCCATGACTCGCGGAGACCTCGCGCAGCGCCTCGCAGTAATTGGTCATGTCGGTCATCACGACCAGGACGTGCTTGCCTGCCACGAAGGCGAGGTATTCCGCTGCGGTCAGGGCAAAGCGCGGGCAGAGCAGGCGCTGCGTACTGGAGTCCGAGGCCAGGTTGAGAAACAGCACGGTATGCTCGAGCGCGCCGCTGTTCTCCATGGCGGCGCGGAAGCGCTCGGCGGTGTCATAGGGCACGCCGATGGCGGCAAACACCACCACGAAATCGCCCGCAGCCTGGCCGCGCAGGCGGGCATAACGGGCGATCTCGATCGCCAGGCGATCGTGCGGCAGGCCGGCGCCGGAGAAGATCGGCAGCTTCTGGCCGCGCACCAGGCTGTTCAGGAGATCAATCGCCGAGATGCCTGTCTCGATGAAGGCGGTGGGCATGGCACGCTCGGCGGGGTTGATCGCCAGCCCGTCGATGCGCAGGTTCCGCTGCGCCGAAACGGGCGGCCCCCCGTCGATCACCCGTCCCACGCCGTCGAACACGCGGCCCAGGATGTCCGGGCCCACGGCAAAGTGCAGCGGTTCGCCCGGAAAGCGCACGCGCGTCTCGGCGAGGCTCAGCCCGGCGGTGGATTCCAGCACCTCAACGGTCAGGGTGTCGTAATCGAGAGCCGCGATGCGTCCCAGGCGCACCCGGCCCTCGGCATCCTCGATCTCGACGGCCTCGTTCAGGCCGGCGTTGACCGTGCGTTTGAGAAACAGCAGCGGCCCCTCGATGCGGGTGGCGGCGCCGCTGGCATAGACATCAGCGCGCATCGGCGGCCCTGCGCGTCACTTCCGCCATCTCGGCATCCAGGCGCTGCCGCAGCTCCCCGAACTCCTCCAGACTATCATCGCCGATGTCCTCGCCCATGCGGCGCAGTCGGCGCATCACCGGCAGCCGGCTGATGGCCTCGACGCTCGCCTGCTGGGCGAGGGCCGCCTCCGTCAGATCGATGAAGTGAGTGAGGATCTGCATCATCGCCATCTGCCGCGCCGCGGAACAGTAACGGCCGTTGTCGGAATAGGCCGACTGGCGCAGAAAGGCCTCGTTGATCAGTTCGGCGCACAGCAGCACCTGCTGCTGGCGCGGCGGCAGCGCATCCTTGCCGACGATGCGCGCCATCCGTTCCAGGCTGGCCTGCTGGGCCAGCAGGTAAAGGAAGCGCCGCCGCTGCTCCGGCCAGTGCGGATTGCCGCACTGGCTCCAGAACGCAGAGATCGCCTCGACATCCACCGAGTAGGACTGCAGAGGGTGGATGGCCGGATAGAAACGGGCCTGGGCCCGGCCGGCATCCAGCGCCCAGAAGCAGCGCACGTAGCGCTTGGTATGCGTGGTCACCGGCTCGGAGAAATCCGCCGAAGGGGGGCTGACCGCACCGATGATGCTGAGCGAACCAATCTGCCCGCTCAGGGTGCGCACATGGGCGGCGCGTTCATAGAAATCCGCCAGGCGGCTGCTCAAGTAGGCCGGGTAACCCGCCTCGCTCGGCAGTTCCCCGAGGCGGCCCGAGATCTCGCGCAGCGCCTCGGCCCAGCGGCTGGTGGAATCGGCCATGAGGGCGACATGCATGCCCTGGTCGCGGAAATACTCACCCACGGTTACGCCGGTGTAGATGCTCGCCTCGCGCGCCGCGACCGGCATGTTGGAGGTATTGGCGATGATGACGGTGCGTTCCATCAGCGCTCGCCCGGTGCGCGGGTCATCGAGCGCGGGGAACTCGTGCAGCACCCCGGCCATTTCATTGCCGCGTTCACCGCAGCCGACATAGACGATCACATCGGCATCGCACCACTTGGCCAGCGTCTCCTGCAGCACGGTCTTGCCGGTGCCGAAGCCGCCCGGCATCGCCGCCCGCCCGCCGCAGGCCAGCGGGAAGAGGCTGTCCAGCATACGCTGCCCGGTGAACAGCGGGTCTTTGACAGGAAGGCGCGCCGCCACCGGCCGCGGACGCCGGACCGACCAGTGATGACTCAGGGCGATGTCATGGCTCGCGCCCTGATCATCGCGCAGGATACACACCGCCCGGTCCTCGGAATAGTCACCCGCGGGTGCGATCATGGTAACCACACCAGCGCAGCCCGGCGGCACCAGAGCACGCTGCGTCCTGGCGTCCGCGCGCTGCACCGTGCCGAATACGCCGCCCGCCTGCACGTGCTCGCCGGGCTTGACCGAGGGTTTGAACGGGTAGGTCTGCCGACTGTCCGATGGGTTGATACCGGGCCGCACGTACCGCCCCTGCCCGGTGAGCGGACGCAACAGGCCGTCGAAGATATGGCCCAACAATCCGGGACCGAGCCGCACCGAGAGCGCCGCGCCGGTCGCGCTGATGGGATCGCCCGGTCGCAGCCCGGTGGTGTCTTCATAGACCTGGATGACCACGTCCGCGCCGTCCAGGCGGATCACCTCGCCCAGCAGGCGTTGACGGCCGACCAGCGCCGCCTCATTCACCCGAAAAGGGTGTTGGGTCGCGGCCCGCAGCACGGGGCCGCTGATCCAGGTGATGGTGGCGTCCGTCATCGGTGAAATCGATTGCCGCGTTCAGACGTCAACCGCAACGCCGGCATTGAACCTGGCCAGCAGCAGAGACTCGATGCGGGTCTGGGCGCGCAGCAGGCCCTCGATCGTGGCATCCACGCAGGCGCCATCGGCGCAGATGCGCAAGCCGGCGGGGATTGCTTCCCGCGGGATAAAATCCGGGCGCCGGCCAAGCCGCCCGGCAAGCTCTTCCTGCAGCGCCGCGCGTTCCTGCTCCGGCCAGTCGCGGGGGTGCTCGATCCGCCAATCGGTCGCGACCAGAATGGCGCTCGCCTGGCGCACCAGGAACTCGACCCATCGCCGGCGCACCGCCTCCTGCGTCCAACGCGCCAGCAACGCCTGGCGCAAGGGCTGCCAAGCCGCAGCCAGCAGCAACAGATCCGCCGCCTGGCGCCGGCGCCGCCGGTGCGTCTGCCGTTGCGCCTCGGCCGCGGCGAAACGCTGCCGCCGCTCTTCCCTGATATCCTGGACACTCTGGTGCAGGCGCGAGCGCGCCTCGGCATGGGCCTGGCGGATCACCTGCCCGGCCTCGCGCCGGGCCTGCCCCAGCAGCTCGTCGCAGCGCGCGTCGCGATGTCGCGCGACGACCTGCAGCAACTGCCGCACCTGCGCCTCGACTGCATTCCCGGGCGAACTCATTCCAGCACGCCGAGTTGCCGGCGCAGGCGCGTCGCCAGGTCCGGCAGCGCCACGCGGTCGCGCACATCCGGGACGATGACCACCGGCGGGGTGACGGCGGCAAGCAGCCGGTCGAGCTCCGCCTGGGCGATATCCCGCGCGGTCGCGGCGCCGATCAGCACCAGCGGGGCCCGCTCGCAGGCGGAGCGGATCAGCGCCAGGAGTTCGTCCCGGCGCGGCACATGGACCTCCAGCCCCGCCAGGCGATAGCCGGCGGCGCTGACTTCATCACCGATGTAGACGGGCAGGGACATGCTCGACCCTGACTAGAGTATCCGGTTCAGGATCAGGATCGAGATGATGAGGCCATAGATGGCGATGCCCTCGGCCAGCCCCACCATGATCAGGGCGCGCCCCAGCAGTTCGGGCTTCTCGGCCATGGCGCCGATCGCCGCGCTGCCGACGCTGGCCACGGCGAAGCCGGCGCCGAGCGAGGAGAGCCCGGTCGCCAGCGCCGCCGCGATGAACCCCCACTGCAGGGCGCTCTCGGACAGCGCCGTCCCGGCGGCTCCCGGCCTCCGCGGCGGTGGCAGGCAACCACCAGAACAACAGGGTCGCCGCCAGACCGATGGCCGCAGCCCCAGCCAGCCAGAACGCCGCCGCCTTGATGCGTAGTGTCATGTTGTTCTCCTTGTCGCAACCTCGGGTTCGGGCGCGGCCAGCGGGCGGAAGGTGCGCCCCGTGCCGCGCAAAAAACGGATAAAGAACTCGAACAGTATCAGGCGGGTCGTTTGTACGGACACGACCAGGCCCTCAAGCATTATAACGATCAGGTTGCCAAGCAACAGGATCAATGGCCCAAACACGTGGCTGTCCGTCGCCGCCGCCATGATGGTGAAGGCCAGCGACAGACTCCCGTGCGCCAGCGCGAAGGCGCCGACGCGCACGAACGAGACGGTATTGAGCAGCAATTCCAGGACGCGTTCGAGCAGGGTACCGGCTGCGGCCGCCGCGCTCGACCAGCGCCTGCCGTGTGTGACGGCGATGCGGCCGGCGAAAAACCATGCCACGGCGGCGGGCGCGACCCACAGGGCCGCGGGCACGAACACGGCGGCGAGCAGCGCCGCGTATAGCACCGGCACGGCCGCCTCGATCCGAACCCAGCGGCGCAGTTCACCGCGCCAGCCAGCCTGTATCGCATCGAGCAGGAGTCCCAGCAACAGGATGGCCACACCGCCGGCGAGCGGCACCAGCAGCACGGGCAGCGGCTCTTCCACCGGGTTCACCCAGAGCGGCGCAATCAGACCGTCCTGTCCGAACACGCTGCCGAACACCACCCCGAACAGCATCGCCGCCAGCCCGTTGGCAATGAGTATCCGCAGCAACGGCCAGCGCCGCCGCAGCGCCACGCCCGCCGCCAGCAGCACCAGCCCCTGGCCCACATCGCCGAACATGTAGCCGAACAGCAGCGGCGCCAGCACCGCCAGGATCGGGCTCGGATCGGCTTCCTCGGCGGCGGGCGTCCCCAGCAGGCGCGCGAACACCTCGAACGGTTGCGCCCACCAGGGATTGCGCAGCACCAGGGGCACCGCCACCTTCGGCGGCGGCCGCGGGAAATGCATCATGGCGTCGAGCTCTGCCTTCTCCAGCACCGCGGACAACCGCGCGCCGCCGGTATCGTCGGTCCATCCGGTCACCCAGGCGAAATTTTCCGAAACCGGCACGCTGCCCACATGGGTCAGAAACCATTCCAGGCGCTGCAGCTCGCCCAGGGTCCTGGCGAGGTCATGCGACTGGGAAAGCGCCTCGATCCGCCGGCCCAACCGCTCGATCTCCCGGCCGAGCCGCGTGAGCCGCTTGCCGACCTTCACGATGACGGCGGCGGGTGTTTCCGGCAACGGCGCCGGCAGGCGCAGCACCCGCGCCTTGTGCTCCGCCAGGGCCAAAGCCAGGGCGTCGAGATCGGCGGGCCGCCCGACGGCGAGCAAAAAATCATGTGTCGTCGAGCGGATGCGCGCCCGCAGGACCGGCCCGGGTACCGGGTCGATGCGCGCTCGCGACGGCAGCACGAACACGCGGGATTGCAGCACTGGTCCTGCCGCCGCCAGCAGGGCGAAATCGGGCGCCGCGGCGCCGGCATGCCGCAGCAGCTCCTCGAACAGCCGCAGCTCGGACTGCTCACTCACGCGGGATTCCACCTGGTGAATGACGGGCGCGGCGGCTTTTTCCCAGGCCAGCAGGCGCCGCAGGGCGCGCTCGAGGATCTGTTGCGGGCCAACCGCGGCGCGGCGGGCAGCCGGCTCCCCGGCCGGCCAGTAAGGCTGATAGCGGCGCGCCAGCCGGTTGAATTCCAGCAGCCCCTCCCGCAGGTCCTGCAGATCGATGCGCGGGCGCGCATCCTGGCGGGTTTCAAGTTCGATCTGACCGGTACGCGCCAGGGTCTCGATGGCCAGCGGGAGATCCTCACGCGCGCTCAGCAGTTCGAACCAGCGGGTGCGCACCGGGCGCATCATCATGACGGCGGCTCCGGAACGCCGGCAAACAACACCCGCCGCAGCAATTGACCCCGCAATTTCTCCAGATCCAGCGCGACCAGGCCCAGATGGGCGAAGGCGGCCGCCGGTTGAAAACTGTAACGGCGAAAGCTGGAATTGAGCCGCTGCAAGAGGCCCTCGCGCAGCGGCGCGCTCGACGCCACGGGATACAGATGCAGAGCCCCGATATGCCGGCGCAACAACCGCGCGAGAGAC
This sequence comes from uncultured Gammaproteobacteria bacterium, assembly GCA_963773065.1. Taxonomy (GTDB): domain Bacteria; phylum Pseudomonadota; class Gammaproteobacteria; order UBA9214; family UBA9214; genus CAVQCA01. The sequence continues at coordinate 41,607 of CAVYZN010000032.1, read as the reverse complement.
TCCAGTCCCACCGCCTGGCGGGACGACCCCGGCCAGAGATCACGCCAGTGATCGAGCCAGGCCGCGTAGAGGGGATCGCCGCCCTGCCAGCCATCGAGCAGGACGGCGCAGTCGGATGACCGCACGGACTGCACCCGCAGGGCGGTATCGGCGGCGACGAAGCCTCGCAGCTCGGGATCCTCCCGCATCCAGGCGGGCGCGGCGGCGCCCGTCAACAGATACTGCAGGGCGGGCAGATCGAGCAGGCGCCTGACCCAGCGCACGGAGCCGCGCCAGCGTCCCGGCATCCAGTGAGCCACTTCATCGATATAGCGGCGATACTGCTGGCGCAGCGACAGCTCGATGTCATGCGCGCCATGGCTGACCTGCAGGCCGCCCACCCAGGGTCGAAGCGCCGTGTTCCGCGCGACCTGGAGATAATTGCCGAGTTCACCGACCGTTTCCAGCCGCCGCCAAACGCCCTCGTCCGGGCGCGCGCCATGGCGCGCCTGCAGTCGCGCCTGGACATAGGCGAAACGCGCGACATCGCTCATTCACCGTCGTCCCTGGATTGCGCCGTCGACGGGGCATCGCCGCTCAGCTCGGCGGCGAGCTGCTCGACGATGGCGGCAAGGCGCGCGGCATCCGGGTAGTCCGGTGATGACGCCTGCGGCGCCGCCCGCTCGTCGCGCTCCATGGCTTCGATCTGCCGCGACACCCGGTCGCCGCAGCGCATGCGCAGAAGTGAAATGCGCTGATCGGCACGGCCGGCAATCCGTTGGGCGCGCGCATAGGCCGCCTGGAGTAGCGCCTGCGCCTGCCGTTCACAGTCGGCAACGGCCTGTTCGGCCTCGCGTTCCGCCGCGAGCACCCGGTTCATGGCCGCCGTCGCCGCCGCGGACTGTTCATCGGCGTGATTGTTCGCCATTGTTCTCCCCCCTTGCCGTCGCGGTCCGGCTGATCGCCACTACCGCAAAGCCCGGAGTGTAGCAAATAGACGCTCGAAAATTGTGACAATACGACAGCGGCGGGCGGGCGCAATGACTGAGGCGCGGCGCGGTGTTTGCACCAATACGAGTCATCCCGCACCACCGCGGGTCGGTAGTGAAGCAGGACGATCACCGTGGCGGGCCACCGGACCAGGTGCCGTAAGCTCTTCCCGCACCGGCGACACGGCCACCGGATCAATCGCTTGGAGAGCGGTACCGGCGTTCACCCGGCCGGCCGTGCCGGAACATTGCAGCGGGACAGGGTGGCACTGGCACGCTTCTTTCATGCCGCTACCGGTGCAGCGGCAACCGGACAGCAGCCCATGATTCAGATCGCCTCACCCCTACAGGAATACCTGCAGGAACTTTGCGCCGAGTTGGCCGCGGTGCGCAGCGGGGATGTCGCGAGCTATATCCCGGAACTTTCCCGTGCGAACCCCGACTGGTTCGGCATCGCCATCGCCACGGTGGACGGACATGTCTATCAGGTCGGCGACACCCAACTGCCGTTCACCATCCAGTCGATCTCCAAGGCCATCACCTACGGCCTCGCCCTGGAGGATAACGGGCTCGCCCGGGCGCAGGCCAAGGTGGGCGTGGAACCGTCAGGGGAGGCGTTCAACTCGATCAGCCTGGAGGCGCAGACTGGCCGGCCGCTGAATCCGATGATCAATGCCGGCGCCATCGCCACCTCGGGCCTGATCCACGGCGAGCAGGACAAAGGCCCGATGCAGCGGATCATGGCCTGCTTCGAACGCTATGCCGGTCATGGCATGGCGATCGACGAGAAGGTCTACCGCTCCGAGAGCGAGACCGGCCACCGCAACCGCGCCATCGCGCATCTCCTCTACGGCTACGGAATACTGGACCGGACGCCGGAAGAGGTGCTGGACATCTATTTCAGGCAATGCTCGATCCTGGTGACGGCGCGCGACCTCGCCCTCATCGGCGCCTGCCTGGCGAACAACGGCGTCAACCCGGTCACCGGCGTCACGGCTATCAGCGGCAAGTACGTCGAAAAGGTGCTGAGCGTGATGAGTTCCTGCGGCATGTATGACTACTCGGGCTCGTGGCTGCACGATGTCGGTCTGCCCGCCAAGAGCGGCGTGGGCGGCGGCATCATGGCGGTGCTGCCCGGGCAGTTCGGGCTAGGCGTATTCTCCCCGCCGCTCGATGCCAAGGGCAACAGCGTGCGCGGCATCGCGGCCTGCCGGAGAATCTCCGAGGACCTGCAACTCCACCTCTTCAACGTCGTGCGCTCGACCTCCGCCTCGGTGATCCGCGTGCATTACGACGGCGCCAAGATCCGTTCGCGTCGCTGGCGCGGCATGGAGGAGAACCGCATCCTGGATGCCGAAGGCGGACGCATCCATGTCATCGAGCTGCAGGGAGAGCTCAAGTTCGGCTCGGCGGAATCCGTCGTCCAGCAGATCATCTCGCAGGAGGCCGAATTCGAGTTCCTCATCGTCGATCTTAAAAAGGTCTCCGACCTAGACCGCGCCGCGAGCCAGATATTCACCCGCCTGGCGCGCGCCCTGCACCGGGACGACCGGCAGGTGTTCTTCACGAATACGCATGACCACTACCCGTTTTGCAAATACCTCGCGAAGCACTATCCCGAAGCCGGCGGCGAACTGCTCCGCTTCGAGGACACCGACCGGGCGCTGGAGTGGTGCGAGAACCGCATCATCCAGCGCGCCGATGCCAGGGTGGGCACGTCGGGCATCGACATCCGCGACCAGTACCTGTGCCAGAACATGACGGAGGAGGAAATCAGCCAGGTGCTGTCGGTCGGCAGGATGGCCCGCTTCGCCAACGGGGAGACCGTCTTCTGCGCCGGGGAATCCGCCGATTCATTCTACTTTATCCTCGACGGCCAGGTGGACGTCACCGTGAACGCGGGTATAAACCGTGCGATCCGTCTGGCCACACTCGGCAGCGGCACCGCCTTCGGCGAGGTTGCCCTGCTGAACGAGCGGCGCCGTGCGGCCGATGTGAAGGCCACCCGCGACACGGAATGCCTGGAGGTGAATTTCGATGACCTGGATGACGCGGTGAAGACGAAGCTGCTGGTGAATCTCGCCTCCCAGTTGTCGCACAAGATCTACCGCGACGCGCGGGAAATCCAATACCTCGGCTGATCGGCCACCCAAACTTCAGCAAACAACCGGTTGTGTCACGGCCGTTCATACCCCCCTGCCGCGGGCTGGAAAAAATAAATCCGGCTCCCTACTGAGGAGTTCCGCACGGGCACGGGCCAGCTTTCCCTGAAGCTCGATGCTACGCTCTTACTGTATAGCCAGTCGCAAGCTCACTCGCCAGCTTCTCCCGTCGATCCGGTATACGTTGTACTGTTTCCGTGCTGAACTCACGCAGCGTTGCGTCGTTTCATCGCCTGATCGAGGTCATACGTCGCTTGCAAGTTCATCCAAAGCTTCGCGGACGTACCCAATGCCTCTGCCAGGTCCAATGCCGCTTCGGCCGTGATACCGCGTTTACCCTTGATTAGCTCATTCAGACGAGCCCTTGTCCAGCCAAGCTTTTGGGCGAACGCCATCTGGGTGATGCCAGCTGGTTTGAGAAACTCCTCCAGGAGGATTTCGCCCGGGTGATACGGATTCTTGGGCTGCTTCATAACCAAATACTCCTACACATCTGATTCAGTGGTAATCAATGACCTGAACATCTTTGGCGTTGCTGCCTTTCCACCGAAAAACGATGCGCCACTGATCGTTGATTCGGATCGAGTAAAATACTGCGAGCTTCCCTTTTAGCGCCTCTAGCCGATTCCCCGGTGGCACTCGCAAGTCCACGAGTTCTGCGGCGTCATGCACATATAGCAACTTGCAGGGCATCCGCGAGCGACTCCAGGGTTGCGGCGGGGAGGCGCTGTCACCTGGAGACGGTGATTGTGCAGGAGACTAGCACGGATTGGCACTGACCACATGCGGTCACCGTGCGGGTGTGTTCATTTAACATATTGCTACAAAGATATTTTGTATATCGCCTTGCCAGCACCAAACAAGGTTCGACCTCACCGCCTCAACTCGCATGACAGTCATTGATTGCCTGCCAGTCTGCGAAAACCGCGGACTCCGTAACAAAGCCATCGAGCCCCGGTGATTGCCTGTCACCGTTGTCAGGAACATTAAATAAATATTACCGGGGCCACGCCGATAGCTATCGGGGCGTCCTGTCACCCAGCGGACAATTCCGCTTCAGGAGAGCAATACAGTGAGCAGGATGATTACGAGGCTACGTGAAATGAGGGATACAGTGGCCAGTCAGTTAAGCACAAGAACCGGAAAAGACACTATGCAGACAGGCAACGGCGTGAAATCAGAACAGTACAGCAACCTGAACGAAGAACCGGTGCTGGAAGTCCCTGTCCAGGCCGGTGATACCGGAAAGGACGGACCCACAATCGGTGATTTGTTGGCCGTTGCTGAAGAATTCAATGCCGCGTTCAATACGGCATTATATGAGCTTGAATCATCCCGCAAGCTCCTGAAGGAGCGTTCAGCTCGGATTGATGAACTCAATGAATCGATCAAGTCATTAAATGCTGCGTTCGATGAGGAGACCAGCAAGACCCACAGGATGGACGAAACACACGCACGTGAAACGGAAGCGCTCGGCCAAAGAATCCGTGAACTGGACTCCGAACGGAACCGCCTCCAGCAGCAGACCGCTGAACAGGAGAAATCACTCAATGAGCATGCAGGTGAAATCAGTCTCCTGGCTTCTCGCGTGGCGGAACTGACCACGACGCTGGAACAGCACAAGGCCGATAGCCTGCGCGCGGCAGAGGAGTATGCACGGGAGAGAGGGGAATTCAACAATAAGCTCGAGGTAGCGCAGGAAAAATATGATTCTACCTCTGAGCAGCTCAAAGTACTTCACGCGGAACTGCAGGAGCGCAATAGCATAATTGCCGAGTTTTCGAGGCAGGTTGACACTCTTTCTACGGAGGTCGCATCCCTGACCGAGGCCGGAAAACAACAGGAAGAGGCGCACAGGGAAGAGTCAAGCAGGCAACACACGGAAATCCAGGCGCTGAACGACGCACTTCGGGCGAAGGAAGGACAGCTTCAGAAAAGCAGCCACGAACTGGATTCCAGGAATAAGGAAATTGCGTCGTTGCACGATCACATCGGCGAACTCAAGAATGAACTCGATGCACAGTCCCAAATGAAGCGCGTGGAGGCCGAGTCCCACGCCAGGGAGTGTGCGGAACTCAACGACAAGCTATCCAGTATCTCCAGCGACTATGGATCCCTGCAGGCAATCCACAATGAGCTGGTGGCTCATGCGGAAAGACTGGAGACTCTCAACCGTGCGCTGCATGAGTCGTCGATATCGGAAAATGGCGTGCACAAGAAGATCGTGGGTGAGAAAGATGCCGCCATCGCCACGCTGAAGGCAAAGCTCGAAGCCGTCAACCGGACACAGGATATTCTCATGGTTGACAATGGCGCCGAGAACGCATTGCGAGCCGCATTGGTTGATCTGGAAACAAGGCTGAAGGAATCCGAATCACAGGCTCCGGATGTTCGCAGAACGTGCAAAAAAAGCTGATGAGCTTGAAGCGCAGGTGGTCGACCTTGAATCCGCACTGGAAAAAGCAAGATCGGACCAAGGGGTCGAGCGCCTCAGAGTGGCCGTCGAAGATGCAGACCGCTCTCCGGGAGAGCGATCCGATCTCAATGTGACAGTCGTGTCATTGCGTGACGGGGTTGAAAGACTCAAGGCGGAGCCGTCTGCATCCGGTGAGAGGTGCGAGCAGTTGCAGGCTGAGCCGCCGGAAACATCCCGACAACCTAACGCCAGCGGATTACCCGCACAAAATCAAGACACGGGTCCTTCTCCATTAATCACCGACCGCGACCGATTTATCTCACACCTCGACAACCTGCTGGCCGAACCGGATGGCACCGGCGCAAAGCATACCGTCATGTATGTATTACTCGATAATTTCATCCGCGTCAGGGACGAAATCGGCGTCATGAACAGTGAGCAGGTAGTTGACCAGATTTCCGGAATCATCGAATCACATTGTGACGGGAACGATATGATTACGCAATTCGGTTACTGCACCTTTGCCGTACTATGCCGTGACGCAAGCACTGACGATACGCAGAAAAAGGCGGAACGGATACGCTCGACTGTCGAGAATCATATCTTTGAAGCCGCCGGTCGCACACTAGTCATATCGACAAGCATCGGTGTCTGCGCGGTCCGTGGCAGCGACTCCAGCGCCGAGCATGTGATTGCGAGAGCGGATCTGGCATGTGAATCTGCGCGTTTAACCGGTGGGAACCAGGTACTGGTTAACAGTCCGGTAGCCGACGAGTTGTGCCTGCCTGAAAGCAACATTAAGCATGCTGAAATAGTCGACAGGGTTCTCGCCGAAAATCGCATAAAGATCTACTACCAGCCGATTTCCAACCTCAAGGACAACTCGATCAACTGCTTCGAGGTGCTGACCAGGGTCGTCGATGAAAACAGCGACATTATTCTTCCCGGCGAGTTTTTCTCCATGGCGGTCAATACAGGAAAGGCAAAGGAGGTAGACCGCTATGTCATAGAAAGTATGATGAGAACGCTGGCCGAAAAACCGAACCTGGACATGAAACTGTTTATCAAACTGACCAGGCAGTCAGTGTCCGACCATGACCTTCCCCTGTGGATCATGGGCAAGATCAAGGAATACAGCATCAACCCCGGGCAGCTCGTTTTCGAGGTAGCGGAGCGCGTATTGGAAAGTGAACTGAAGAACCTGTCCATGCTGTCCAACGCACTGAATAAAATTGGCTGCAAGATAGCCATTGAACATTACCGGCTGGCAACACAACCGCAGCACCTCCAGCACATCCATGCCGATTACATAAAAATCGACAGCGGACTGGTCCAGAATATCAGCAGCAAGGGTCAGTGCCTCGCCAAAGTCACTGAGATCATAAATATGGCGAGAAATAACAATTTAATAACAATCGCCGAAGGCGTTGAGAGTCCGGTTTGCCTTGCAATCCTGTGGGAGTTGGGAGTCAATCTCGCACAGGGATATTTTATCTCCGAACCCGCTGGTAATACGAACTTCGAGATTGAGGATATTGATGCCGGGCATGGTAAAGCAAATGATGGCAAGGCCAAATACACGATCAACTAGTCATACTGAATTCAGACGGAGTGCACTACCAAGGCCACCAGGGACACTTGAATGTAATCAGGCAGATGGCCTACGTCCGAATCATCAGCACCAATCGAATCAGCGGATACCATTTCCTAACAAACAACCAATCGCAGGGATTTCCCGCTGGATTTCAGCGGTGAAAACCGCCCCCACGCGGTTTACACTGAATACAACAGACGCATGCCGAATCCACCGGCAGGAGCGGCAGCCATGCAGTCAACTCACCCCTTGCGGATCCGGGTCGTCCTGGTCCTTTTCCTGCCCCTCCTGACGGTAATGGGAGTCTCGGCGAATGAGAACGGCCGCTTCCTAGGGGCCGAGGAATCCGAACCGCCCGCCTGGTTCAAGGAAAGCTTCCTCGATTTAGCCGAGGACGTGCGGGAAGCGGCTGCGAACCACAAGCGCGTCATGCTCTATTTCCATCAGGCTCACTGCCCCTACTGCAGCCTGCTGGTGAAGAAAAACTTCACGCAGCCCGACATCGCCGCCGCGATGCGGAACAACCTGGAGTCCATTGCCGTCGACATGTGGGGGGACCGCGAGGTGGTCGCCACGGATGGCCAGAGCCATACCGAGAAGTCGCTGGCAGTCGCGCTCAAGGTGAATTACACACCGACGCTTATCTTCCTCGATGAACAGGGCAAGGTCGCCCTGCGCCTCAACGGCTATTACCCGCCGGAGCGCTTTCGCCTCGCGCTCGACTATGTCGCCGGTCACAAGGAAACGCAACTGAGCTTCCACGATTACCTCGGCTCGCGGCTTGCCGCCGCGCGGGACGGCGCACTCCATCCGGAACCGTTCTTCATGAAACCCCCGTACGCCCTGGCGCGAAACAGAGTCCCCGCCGACCGGCCGCTGGCCGTGTTCTTCGAGCAGGCGAACTGCGTGGACTGCGACAGACTGCATGAGCAGATCCTCGCCGACCCGGCAACACGCGCACTGGTCGAACGCTTCGAGACCGTGCAGCTCGACAGGCAGGCCGATACCCCCGTCATCACTCCCGGGGATGAGCGCACCACCGCGAGCGCGTGGGCGCGCGACCTCGACCTGGGCTATGCCCCGTCCATCGTCTTTTTCGACCGGCGCGGCCAGGAGGTCATGCGCATCGACGCCTTCCTCAAGAACTTCCACGTCCAGTCCGTGTTCGACTATGTCCTGCAGGAGGCCTACCTGACGGAGCCCAGTTTCCAGCGCTTTCTCTCGGCGCGCGCCGAGCGCCTGCGTAAGGAAGGCGCCGACGTGGACGTCGGGAGCCATTGATGGCGGGAAGCCAATCGCGACCAAGCGGCGCAATGGTCATAGCGAATTACCGGAACGACACCGATGTGTCACAATCCCGGCTTCCTGATCCAGTGCAGCGCAACGGAGATTAGCGGCATGGCGAACAACACGCTACGGGTACTCTCGGGCGACATCGGCGGAACGAAAACGCGGCTGGCCGTGTTCGATGTGGCGGGCGCGCACCTCGACGGCATGGCCGAGCGCAGCTACCCCAGCCGGGACTATGCCGCGCTGAACGACATCATCGAGGACTTCCTCGGCGCCGGGGACATGCGGCCGGACGCCGCCTGTTTCGGCGTCGCCGGGCCGGTGCGCGACGACGTGGTGGATGTGACCAACCTGCCGTGGCGGATCAGCGCCGCGGAAATCGCCGCGCGTTTTCATATCCGCCGGGTCGCGCTGCTGAATGACCTGGAAGCCAACGCCTGGGGCCTGCGCGCCCTCGGTGAAATGGACTTTCACACCCTCAACGAGGGGATCGAAAATCCCGCCGGCAACGCCGCCATCATCGCGGCCGGCACCGGGCTGGGCGAGGCCGGCCTCTTCCGGGATGGCGAGCGCTACCGCCCCTTCGCCACCGAGGGCGGCCATACCGGTTTCAGCCCCGGCAACGAACTGGAGATCGAGCTGCTGCGCTTCCTGATGGCGCGTTACGGGCATGTGAGCTGGGAGCGCCTGGTGTCGGGTCCGGGGCTGGTAAACATCCACGACTTCCTGGTTCGCTACCGCAAGCACGCCGTGGCGGGCTGGTTGAAGGACGACATGCAAGGAGCCGACCCGGCCGCCGCCATCTCCCGCGCCGCGCAGGGCGGGCGCGATGCGCTGTGCGTGGAGGCGCTGGAACTCTTCGTCCACCTCTACGGCGTCGAGGCCGGCAACCTCGCGCTCAAAATGATGGCGAGCGGCGGTGTGTATGTCGGCGGCGGCATTGCCCCGAAGATCCTCACCCAACTGGAGAGCGGCGCCTTCATGACCGCCTTCCGCGCCAAGGGCCGCATGCAGGGTCTGCTAGAACAAATGCCGGTGCGGGTGATCCTCAACGACCGCACTGCGCTCTACGGCCCGGCCGTGTTTGCCGGGAATCCTTAGGAGCTATCCAAGGGTCAGACGCGAGGAATTTTCCCGACGATTTTCAATCCCGCTCGATGGAATAGCTTGCCACGAGCCGATAGTTTTCCCCGGGGTTGATACGCACCGCATCGGGACCAGCGTTGGTGGTCTCCACTCACACAGAGCATACCGGTATAATTCCGCATGGCCGAGATCGGCCATGGCAGCGGACGTGGCGGCCCAGGGATTCGGGAAGCTAGCGTCCCTCTTCGTTCTTGAGCGCTTTTGCGGTGATCTCCTCGTAGAGATGGATGACATCGGCGCAAAAGTTCTGCCATTCCGGATGCCGGTCTAACAGGGGTTTGCTTTGCCTGGCATCGCTGATGACTTGTTCCAGGAATTCGATCTCCAGATCATCAAGCACCTCGCCTTCGTCAACCTTTTCCTTGAGTACCAGGAGTCTCGGCAATCTCTGCTTCTCGAACCGCTCATGCAGCGCCATGATGACGCCGGCTTCTTTGGACGTGTCAGTCATACTTTTCCCCGCCAGGCCCTCTTGTCGTAATTTGAAACAAGCCCGCTACCGAAAGCATAGCATTCTTAAACCCGAAGTCGCGGCAGATGACAAGGACATATCCTGATTCAGGAATATGGCCTGACCCGAATGGCACTTAATTAAGCTCAAGCTTCCTTGCATGCCCATGTTTTCTGATGTCCTGACGGGCTTTCCAGCGAGGTTTGTTCAAGTGTGGATAAGGCTTGGGCCTGCGCTTGACCGCCCGCGGTTCAACCCGGCCGGGTCGTTCTCCTACCCGTATTTGGGCAATGAGCAGGAACAAGGTCGCCGTGTCTTCTTTGGTGCTTGAGAGAAACTGCCGTTGACTCCAGGCCACCCAAATCTGCAGCGTATGTTTGAAGCTCAACTGGCGCGGCGCCACCTTGGCCTGCAGCGCAGCCTCGGCCATCAGCAGCCGAATCAAGTTGTACGCCAGGAGGTAGACCCACATTTCCTTCTCGCCCATCGCTGGGCTCTTGCAACTTAACGCTTCCATGCCGAGGGTGGTCTTGATGTTGCGCAGATCCAGCTCCACATGCCAGCGCTGCAGGAACAACGCTTCCAGCTCGGCCTTGGCGGTTTTGCGTGGCGAGAGCAGGGGGGTCACCAGCACTTTCTTGCCGATGTTCGCTTCGCGCACCGTGATCTGCTTCGGATAGCTGTGGTATTCCTCCCGGCTCATCCACTCCGGCCGGGCAGGCCGGACCACTGCACCAAATGATCCCGTGCGCCAAGTTGCTCTCCCGGCGAAAATCCGTATGGCGCGCGCCATGCTGCTCGAACAGCACGTCCACCCCGCGCCCCTGCAGGTCGGCGATCAGGAAATAACTGCAATAATAGCTGTCGGCCAGCATGATATCGCCTTCGACAAACGCCCCCTTGAGACCTCGAAACAGACCATGTTCACCCGTGCCCTTACCCTGGTACGGCCCCATGGCGGCATCGAGCACCGCGCCGTTGGACAGGGAAATCACCCCGACCAGCCGCGCCAGCGGAAAGCCCACGCCAGGGGCTTGTGCCCCCCGGTTGGGGAAAGCGCGCCTGATTCTCCTCGGTGTCCGGCATCGATACCGTCGTGCCATCCACCAGTTTCACGTGCCGCCCGCCCCACAACCACCCCGTGGGCGTGTACACGCCAAGCAACGCCCCGGTTTGGCGGGCCAGCGTGCTCACCATCTCCTGCGGCAAGCGCTGGCGCGCGATGCAATAGCCGCCGGTGTTGGCGCTGCCCACAGACATCCCGCTCAGCAGGCGATTGACCAGCGCTTCATTCACCGTGTTCTGACAGGAGTCGTCGGCACTCCTGCATTGCCCTAAAAACATCGATAACGTCAGCGTCGGTGGATAGTGCCGTTCCCGGTGCTCGGGGAGCTGCGCCTCCACCACCTCCAGTAACCGCAGGCCGGTAAGCAGGTTGAAGAAATGATTGGCATCGATTTTCTGAACCTGTTTGGCAAGACGACGTTGTTGTGACAGCAACGGACGGTTACAGTGACTCATGAAGGTTGGCCTCAGGGCTGGTGGGGTCGATGTTTCGCAACAAACATCTTACCCATCCCCAGCCAACCTTCTCTTTCCGTTTCAAACCATTAGACTATGCTACGTCCCTCACTGATCCTTAAATTAAGTGCCATTCTGGCCTGACCCTAGTTTGATCTGTAGTCGTGCATCCCTGCAGTCGTCGGCAATTGCTCCTGCATTGCCCTATCTCTTATCTCCTGCATCCCTGCAGTCGTGCTGATGGCCTTGAGCGAATGACGGGATAGAGCATTTGACGTATTAAATATATGCTTGAACATATATCCGTATTGTCGTATATGTACAGCATGACTCTCACACCCGATAGCCTGTTCCGCACCCTGGCCGACGCCACGCGCCTGCGCGCGATCCTACTCATGCAGCGCGAAGGTGAGTTATGCGTCTGCGAACTGACCCATGCCCTGGAGACCATCCAGCCCAAGATTTCGCGGCACCTGGCCATCCTGCGCGAGGAAGGCATCGTGCTCGACCGCCGCGCCGGTCAGTGGGTGTATTACCGGTTGAATCCCGCCCTGCCCGACTGGGCACGGGCGGTCATCGATGCCACCGCCGTCGGGGTGCGGCGCGAGACGCCCTTTGCGGCTGACCATGCCGCGCTGCGCGGCATGCCGAACCGCCCGGGCGCACGCTGCTGCGCGTGAGTTCCCACGATCATCTCTAAAGGGCATGGAACGCTGCCTGTATGATGTACATGGATACCGGTTCACGAATCTAGGAGCATTGTCCATGTCGCGTTTTCATATGCATGTCGTTGTCGAGGATCTCGGCGTCAGCACGCGGTTTTATACGGCGCTGTTCGGCGCAGCGCCGACCTGCGTCAAGGATGATTACATCAAGTGGGCGCTGGAGGACCCGCGCATCAATTTCGTGATCACCTCGCGCGGACACATCCCCGGCCTCGATCACGTCGGCATCCAGACCGACACCGATGCGGAGCTGGAAGCATTACAGGCGCGCCTGGCGACGGCCGGCATCGCCGGCCAGTCGCAGCAGGCGGCCGCCTGCTGCTACGAACGCTCCAACAAGCACTGGACCCTGGACCCGCAGGGCATCGCCTGGGAAGCCTTCCACTCGCTGTATCCGATTCCGACCTTCGACGATGACACCAGCGAACCGGCGGTGTTTGGCTGCTGTGCGCCGAATCTCGACTCCATGGGCTGGAAAATCAGGGAATGAACATTCTCTTCCTCTGCACCGGCAATTCCTGCCGCTCCCAGATGGCCGAGGGCTGGGGACGGTATCTGGCCGGCGAGGAACATGCGTTCCGTTCGGCCGGCATCGAGGCGCATGGCAAAAACCCGCGCGCCATCGCCGTGATGCAGGAGGCCGGTGTCGATATCGGGGCTCAGGAGTCGACGGCACTGACGGGCGAGATGCTGGCGTGGGCCGACCTGGTCGTCACCGTCTGCGGTCATGCCGACGAACACTGCCCGGTATTGCCCTCCGGTACCCGCAAGCGGCACTGGCCGCTGGAGGATCCGGCGAAGGCCAGCGGCGGCGAAGCGCAGGTCATGCAGGTGTTTCGCGCCAGCCGCGACGACATCAAACGCCGCGTGCAGGAGTTGCTGGCGGGTTTGTAGAATAAATCATTTCACCGCAGTCGCAAATAACTCAAAAAAAATATCAATACAAAAACAAATTTTTAAAACTACTAAAAAATTAACTAAAAAATAAAACATAATAAAACAAATCCATACTAAAATTCTTTAAATTAAAAAAAATCTCTATTTGCTCTCTGCGGTGAACAATGTTACACATGAGTAGAGAGTATGGGCTTCTTTGAACGCTATCTGAGTGTCTGGGTGTTTTTCTGCATCGTGGCCGGGATCGGGCTGGGGCGCTGGTTTCCGCCCGTGTTCGAGGTCATCGGCGCCATGGAGGTCGCGCGGGTCAACCTGCCGGTCGCCGTCCTGGTCTGGTTGATGATCCTGCCCATGCTGCTGAAGATCGACTTTCACGCCCTGCATGAAGTCAGGAAGCACTGGAAGGGCGTTGGCGTCACCCTGTTCGTGAACTGGGCTGTCAAGCCATTTTCCATGGCCCTGCTGGGCTGGCTGTTTCTTCGCGTGCTGTTCGCCGCCTGGCTGCCCGCGGAACAGATCGATGGTTACATCGCCGGTCTGATACTGCTCGCCGCCGCGCCCTGCACCGCCATGGTGTTCGTGTGGAGCAACCTGAGCAACGGCCATCCCGGCTTCACCCTGTCGCAGGTCGCGCTTAACGATGTCATCATGGTGTTCGCCTTTGCACCGATCGTCGCCCTGTTGCTTGGCATGGCCTCGATCGAGGTGCCCTGGGACACGTTGGTCCTGTCGGTCGTGCTCTACATCGTGCTGCCCGTCATCGTCGCCGGACTGTGGCGGCGCGGGCTGCTGCGGCATGAACACGGCGTCGCGCGGCTATCGCGGCGGCTGCGCCGCCTGCAGCCGCTGTCACTGTTGGCGTTGCTCACGACACTGGTGTTACTGTTTGGCTTCCAGGGTAAACAGATCCTCGACCAGCCCTTGATCATCCTGTTGCTGGCGATCCCCATCCTGGTGCAGGTCTATTTCAACTCGGGGCTGGCCTATCTGCTCAACCGCCGGCTGGGTGTCGCGCACAGCGTGGCGGCCCCTTCGGCGCTGATCGGCGCCAGCAATTTCTTCGAACTGGCGGTGGCGGCCGCCATCAGCCTGTACGGACTGGAATCCGGTGCGGCGCTGGCAACGGTCGTGGGTGTGCTGGTCGAGGTGCCGGTCATGCTGTCGGTGGTGCGAATAGTGAACGCCACCCGTCCGTGGTATGAACGCACCGTCGAGGACGGCGCGAAGGTAGTGCCAACACCGAACCGCCAAAAGCGCCTAGAAAAGCGTTCTGAATTAGGGAGCCTCTGAATCTTGTGGGTCATACGGAAGCTTTGCCTACACGATGTAGGCAAGCAGCGTAAGCAGGACGCGGAAGCTTAGGCGTTTAATCATCGCCTAACAATCGCCGGGTAGCCTGAACTATTTTCTAGGGCCGTGCATGTCGTATCTGGAAATCACCGAGCCGCTGCGCAAACTTCCCGTCGCCGATTCCGACGCCGTGTGCGCCATCGACATGGGTAGCAGGGTCTTCACGCTGGTTTGCGGCTACCGGCTCGACGATCGCATCGTCACCAAACCCATCTGCCATGCGCCGCTGGACCTGGGCGTGCATATTGCCCGAAACAACGGCCGGATCGGCGCCGGGAAGCTGGCAGAAATCGGGGCGGTGCTGGCCGATTTCCGCAGTTGTGCCACCCACCTCGGAGTCACCCGGATTATCGCGGCGGCCACGGCGGCCGTCGGACGCGCGGCCGATGCCCGGGAATTGCTTGCCCTCGGCCGGGCCAACGACATCGCGATGGAACTCGCGGACGCACAACGCGAAGGCGAGCTCGGCTACCTCGCCGCGACCCGGGGAAAACCCAACCGGCTGGTCTGCAAACTGCGCAGTCACAGTTGCCAGGTTGCCTGGCAGGCAGACGCCGGCGTTACGACCACGATCTATCTCGATACCGGCTACGTCAAAGCCTACGAGGACTTCATACTGAAAGCATCCAGCATCGGCGAGGCCACCGATACCTACCGGGATTTCCTGAAACGGCATGTCCGCCTGCCTGCCCACGGGACGGAGCAGCTCATCGCGCTGTCGGCGACGGCCTGCGCCGCGTTCATCACCGGCCTGAGCGAGGATCGCGTCAGAGAAACCAGCCTGTCCGCGGCGGCGGTGGCCGCCAAGCTCGATGAGGTGCAGGGGCTGCTCCAACCGGAATTCGACGCGCTGAAGAACAGCAGCGGCAACATGGCCGAAGTGTTATCCGGCCTGATCTTCCTCGACTGCCTGCTGAGCCGAACGGGCCATAAGGAGGTGTATATCTCCGGCGCCGACCTCCCCGTCGGGCTGATCCTTGAATACTTCGATCGTCAGGGAGCCTTCGGCACCGCCGGCTGACCCGGCCGGAACAGGATCGCGCGCTTCAGGCCGGGCAGGAATCCGCCAGGCGTTTCTCTTACGCCGGGGCCGGCGGCGGCGTTCAGCAGGAAGAGGCGCGAGACAAGGAGCCGCTGATGCTGTGCCGGATGATTTCGCCGGACAGCAGGTAGACGATGTCCTCCGCGATGTTGGAGGCATGGTCGCCGATGCGTTCCAGTTGGCGGCATACCGACAACAGCATGATGCGTTGCTCGACGAGGTTGGGTTCGTGTTGCATCAACTCGATCTGCAGGGGTAATTCGGACTTACACAGGGCGTCCACCTCGTCGTCCATGGCCAGCACGGCTTCCGCGAGTTTGAGGTCGAGTTCCACGAAAGCGAGCAGCACCTTGCGCAGCATCAGTTTGGTCTTCTCAAAAATGACGAGCATCCTCTCGGGGATTTTCAGGGGTACTCCTTCGGCCATGTGCAGCACGACCTCGGCCATGTTCTTGGCGTGATCGCCGATGCGTTCCAGGTCATTGTTGATCTTCAGCACCGCCACGATCAGGCGCAGGTCATTGGCGACCGGCTGGTAGAGCGCCAGCAGTTTCAGGCACTCCTCCTCCATCTCCACCTCGACATTGTCGACTTCCGCGTCGCCCTTGATCACCCTTCTGGCGGCCGCCACATCCACCTGCACGACCGCATTGAATGCCGTGTTCACCTGGTCTTCGACCCGTTTGGCGATCGCGACCAAATGCTGGTTCAAGCGATCCATTTCCCTTTGAAAATGCATAGTCACGGCGACTCTCCCGGATTTCCGTCAGCCAAAGCGCCCGGTGATGTAGTCACGCGTGCGCGCGTCCACCGGATTCTGGAATATCTGCTCGGTTTTGCCAACCTCCACGAGGAAGCCGAGATGAAAAAAACCGGTACGCTGCGATACGCGCGCGGCCTGCTGCATGGAATGGGTGACGATGATGATGGAGTAGTTTTCCTTCAGCTCCCACATCAGGTCCTCGATCCGGCTGGTGGCGATGGGATCGAGCGCCGAACAGGGCTCGTCCATCAACAGGATCTCCGGGTTGATGGCGATGGCGCGCGCTATACACAGGCGCTGCTGCTGTCCGCCGGAAAGACCCGTGGCCGAATCGTGCAGACGATCCTTGACCTCGTCGAACAATCCCGCCTTGTGCAGGCTGTTGACGACGATCTCCTCCAGATCGGTGCGATGCTCGGCCAGGCCATGGATCTTGGGGCCGTAGGCGATGTTATCGAAGATCGACTTGGGAAACGGATTGGGTTTCTGGAATACCATCCCAACCCGGCTGCGCAACGACACGACATCGACCTGCGGCGCGTAGATATCCCCGCCATCGAGCAGAATCGTCCCGCTTACCCGGCAGCCGTCCACCACATCGTTCATGCGGTTGAGGCAGCGCAGGAAAGTGGTCTTGCCACAGCCGGAGGGTCCGATCAGCGCCGTGACCTGGTGGCAGTAGATGTCGATGGAGACATCCATCAGCGCCTGTTTCTCCCCGTAGAACACGTTGACGTTTCGAGCGGCCACCTTGGGGGAGTGGCCGGCGCGGATCGTGGTCAGGATATCACCCTTGTCCAGCACTCCGTTGACCGTCGTCGTATCGTTCATGAAATAGGCCCTGTTCATGGCTTGAACCTCTATTCTACCTTGGTCTGTGTTCTGGAGCGGATGATGACGGCGAGGATATTCATCAGGATCAGAAACGACATGATCACGATGATGGCCGCGGCCGTCTTTTCGACGAAGCCACGCTCGGCGCTCTCGGCCCACAGATAAATCTGCACCGGCAGGCCGGCGGATGAATCCATGGGCGTGGCGGGTACGCTGGCGATAAACGCGACCATGCCGATCATCAGCAGCGGCGCGGTTTCTCCCAGCGCGTGCGCCAGCCCGATGATCGCGCCGGTCAGCGTACCCGGCATGGCGGCGGGAAGCACCTGGTGGAAAACCACCTGCACGGGAGACGCGCCTAAGGCCATGGCGCCCTGGCGTATACCCGGGGATACGGCGCGTATGGATGAACGGCAGGCGATGATGATCGTCGGCAGGATCATCAAGGCCAGCACCATACCGCCGACCAGGGGCGTCCCGCGCGGCAGCCCAAAGAAATTCAACAGGACCGCCAGCCCCAGCAGTCCGAAGATGACCGACGGGACCGCGGCGAGGTTGTTGATATTGGCTTCGATAATTCGGGTCAGGCGGTTGTCCCCGGCAAACTCCTCCAGATACAGCGCCGCGGCGATACCCATCGGAAAGGACAGCAGAAAACACACCAGCAATGAATAAAAGGAGCCGACGATCGCGCCGCCGATTCCGGCCAGTTCCGGGTAGCGGGAATCGGACCCGAAGAAAAAGCCGGGATTGAAACGATAGTCGATCAGCCCGCGACCGGCGAGGCTGTCGAACCACTTCATTTGCGCCTCGCTCAGCATGGTACCCTGGCCGGTGCGTGGCAGGTTCCCCTTGTAGAGCTGGTCGAAATCCGCGGCGACCGGCAGATCCATCGACAGGGTTTGCCCGATTTGCCCGGGATGTTCCAGGACGTATTGCCGCAGGTCGAGCTCGGCGCCCGGACTGAGTATCTTGGCGAGTTCCCGTTTCTCGGGGCGTCCGCTCACCTCGGGAAACAAATCATACAAGGCGCGCTTGACGGCCGTGTAATACTGGCCATCCTTCAGATTTTCCTCGGTGTACGGCGTCTGAATGCCCAGCCGCTGGGGATCGAGATCCAGGTCGAGTCTTAGTAGGGTGCGGTAAAACGCCGTATGACCCGTGGACACAATGGTCCAGAGCAGAAACACCAGGGCGCTGCTCGCAATCAGCAACGCTAGAACCCCGTAGGAGTGGAAACGCCGTTCGGCCCACAGGCGGCGGCGAACATTGTCAGGGTTAACAGACATTCCGGGTCTTCCTAATCGTATTGCTCGCGGTATTTTCTGACGATATGCAGCGCCAGAAAATTCAGCGCCAGGGTGATGAAGAACAGCGTCAGGCCGAGCGCGAAGGCCGCCAGCGTCTTCGGGTTGTCGAATTCCTGGTCGCCGACCAGGTTGGTGACGATCTGGGTCGTCACGGTGGTGACGCTTTCCAGGGGATTGGCCGTCAGGTTGGCCGCCAGTCCGGCGGCCATGACGACGATCATGGTCTCGCCGATGGCGCGCGATACGGCGAGCAGCAAGGCCCCCGCGATGCCCGGCAAGGCCGCGGGCAGGAGGACTTTCCTGATGGTCTCCGATTTCGTCGCGCCCAGCGCCAGCGAGGCATCGCGCAAGGAGTAGGGCACGGCCGTGATGACGTCATCTGAAAGCGAGGAGATGAACGGAATGATCATGATCCCCATCACCAGGCCGGCGGCCAGCGCGCTCTCTGAAGAGGCTTCCAGGCCGAGCAGGCCGCTGAATTTGACGATCAGGGGCGCAACCGTCAACGCGGCGAAGAACCCGTAGACCACGGTCGGTATGCCGGCCAGGATCTCCAGCAGCGGCTTGGCGAGATGGCGCACGGCGGGCCGCGCATACTCCGCCAGGTAGATGGCCGAGAACAGTCCGATCGGAACGGCGACCAGCATGGCGATCAGCGCGATCAGCAGGGTCCCGGTAAACAGCGGCACGGCGCCGAAGGTGCCGGAACTGCCGACCTGATCGGCGCGTAGGGCGATCTGCGGATTCCACCGCAGGCCGAAGAGAAAGTCCGTCAGCGGTACATGCTGGAAAAAGCGCAGGGTCTCCATGAGCAGCGCCAGGATAATGCTGATGGTGGTCAGAATCGCGATCGATGAACAGGTAACCAGAAAAACCCTGACAAAAACCTCGACTTTCTCGCGGGCCGGGAAGGCGTGATGGATGCGCTTGTATCCCATGGCGAGACCGGCCAGCCCGGAGCCGATCAGCAGCACCGCCAAGGCGACACTGGATTGCCGGCTGAGCTGCTTGTAGTACTCGACCGCCTGCAGCAGCGGTTCCTCGACGGATTCGCTCGGCAGAACCCCATTGGCCAGGTTCTTGATTTCAACGAAGCGGAAGGCATCGTTCGCGCCCGCCAGGTCATTGCCGGAGCTAAGCGCATGCAGGATGGCCGGACGGATGATCCATGGCTCCACCGCCAGCCAGGCGAGCGCGATCGCCAGCATCGGCAGGGCGCACCATAAGGCGTTATAGAAACCGTGATAGACGGCGCGCGAACGCGGCCGCGGGCCTCCCGCCAGTTGCGGAACGCGGATTCTGCGCCGGCCGAGTAGCCACGAGGACAGCACCAGAATGAAAAAAACGATGACTAGGTGGGGAAACATAACCTCTGCAAGTCAGACGACCCCGTCGGCCCTGCGCAGGGCCGACGGGGTCGCGGCATTAACCACAGTTTAATCGAATAACTATTTTGTCATGAGGGTGAGGTTCTTGGCGTTCTCCCTCACCGCGGCGCGCTTGGCTTGCGGCAGCGGCACCAAGCCGGCATCGATCAGGTAGCCTTCATCGCCAATGGCATCTTCACCGACAAATTCCTCCACATACTCCTTCAGACCGGGAATGACGCCGATGTGCGCCTTCTTGATGTAGAAGAACAGGGGCCGGGAAATCGGGTAGCTGTAGTCCTGGATGGAGTCGATGGTGATCTTGACGCCCTCGATGGCGGCCGCCTGGATCTTGTCCTGGTTGCTCTCCAGGTAGCTGAAACCGAAGATGCCGAAGGCCTTGGGATCGGCTTCCAGCTTCTGCACGATCAGCGTGTCGTTTTCACCCGCTTCGATCGCGGCGCCGTCTTCGCGTATGACCTCACAATCCTTCTTTTCTTTTTCCGCTACCTCGGCCGGGCAGCCCTTCTCCATGACCAGTGCGTTCCAGGCATCGCGCGTTCCCGACGTCGGCGGCGGTATCAGCACGGATATCTTCGCATTCGGCAGCGACGGGTCGATCTCTTTCCAGTTTTTCGGTTTCGGCCCGTGTTCGGCGAGCGCCATCCAGAGCTGCTTGCGGGTCAGATTCAACTTGGGGCCCTTGACGCTATTGGCGAAGGCGATGCCATCGTTGCCGATCGTCACCTCGACGATGTCTTTTACACCGTTCTTCTGGCAATCCTCCCATTCCGATGCCTTGATCGCGCGCGAGGCGTTGGTGATATCCGGATTGCCCTCGCCCACACCCTGGCAGAACAGTTTCATGCCGCCGCCGGTTCCGGTGCTCTCGATGACCGGTGTCTTGAAATTGCCCTTGTTGCCGAAGCGCTCCGCGACGATCGTGGCAAAGGGGTAGACCGTCGATGAGCCGACGATCTGGATCTGGTCCCTCGCCAGGGCGGCGGCGGGCTGCAGGGCGCTCAGCAGCAGCGCAAGGGAAGAAAACGAGACAATGGCTTTACCGCGTGTTACTGACATAGACCCTCCGGCTTTGTATGGTTTGATATCCTTCGTTCACGCGCAGGATGGAGGACTATTGTTAGCGTTGTGTTAGGCGCGCTTCAGGATTCCGCGAGAGGGCCGCCGGACCGTTACCACTCTCCGGGCAGGAGAATGATGAAGGTGCTTCCCTGGCCGATCCGGGTCACCACATCCACCTCCCCTTGGTGCACGCTGGCGATGTGCTTGACGATGGCCAGCCCGAGACCGGTACCGCCGAGCTTGCGGCTGCGCGCCTTGTCGGCGCGGTAGAAGCGCTCGAATAGGCGTGGTACGTGGTACTCCGGAATCCCCGGCCCCTGATCCGTAACGGCGATGCGCACCCGCTGCCCGTCCCGCGAGCCGGTGACCGTGACCGTGGTGTGCTCGGGGCTGTACTTGACGGCGTTTTCGATGAGATTGATGACCGCCTGGGTGAGCAGCGAGCGGTCGACCATGACCGCGATCGAGCCGGGGCAGTCGATGATGACCGCGATGTCCTTGTCTTCCGCCCGGCTGCGGCAGGCTTCCCGGGAGGATTCCAGTATGTCGCACAGCGCGTAGCGATCGATGGCCAGCAGCTCGTCGAGCGGCGCGCTTTCCAGTCGCGACAGGGTGAGCAGGTCATCGATGATGTCGGCCAGCCGGCCGGACTGCCTGGCGATGATCCGCAGGAACCGCTCGAGGTCTTCCGGGTTGTTCTTGGCGCCTTCCAGCAGGGTCTCGGCGTATCCATGGATGGTGGTCACCGGCGTCTTCAGTTCGTGCGAAACGTTGGCGACGAACTCGCGGCGCAGATTTTCCAGGCTGTCGAGCTGGGTTGCCATCTGGTTCAGCGCGGTGGCCAGCCCGGCGATTTCCCTCACCTGGTAATCAGGAAGCTTCGCGGCGAAACGGCCGTGCGCGAAGCGTTCGGCGCCATGCCGGATCTCCTCCAGCGGCGGGTTGATTTTCCGGTAGACATAGACGCCGACGCCGAAAATGAGGGTGATTAGCGCCAGCAGCAGGAGGAGCAGCTTGTTAAAGAGCTCATTGAGAAGCTGATTGATCGAGGACAGCGACAAGGCGGTGCGCACCACCCATCGGGAATGATCGATATCCAGCGGCACTGCCACATAGAGCAATACGGCGTGCACGGACTGGCTGAAGCGGATGTTCGAACCGGTCTGGCCGTTCAGGGCCT
Source organism: uncultured Gammaproteobacteria bacterium (assembly GCA_963773065.1). Classification (GTDB taxonomy): domain Bacteria; phylum Pseudomonadota; class Gammaproteobacteria; order UBA9214; family UBA9214; genus CAVQCA01. The sequence continues at coordinate 19,508 of CAVYZN010000032.1, read as the reverse complement.
GGATGATTTCCGGGCGCTGGCGGTGATTCTCCAGGCCGGCCGGGTCGGCATCCGAGTCGCATAACACGACGCCCCGATCATCGATCAGGGTAACGCGGATCGTCGGATCGATGCGCTTCAGGGAGAGGCAGCGTGGGGTGAGCCGAGCGGTTTTCAGGCCATCCCGGTGCATGTCGTCGGCGATCCCCCGCGCCCTGGCCTCGAGGGTGGTTTTGATCTGATCGATGAAAAAATCCCGGAATCGGTCCGCCACATACCAGGTGACGGAGAGCAGCGCCGCCACGGCGATCGCGACCGACAGACCGCAGTACAGCCAGAGGAAATGCTTGCGGGGAATTTTTCCCGTCTTCACTCGAGGCAGCGATAACCGACGCCGCGAACGGTTTCTATGTAGTCGGAGTGATCGCCCAGTTTCTTGCGCAAACCGGCGATCTGGACATCGATGGCCCGCTCGGTGACGACATAGCCCTCGCCGCGGATGGCGTCCATGATCTGGTAGCGGGTGAACACCCAGCCCTGGTGGGACGCCAGGTAGTAGAGGATGCGGAACTCGCTCGCGGTCAGGTCCAGGGTCTCACCGGCCAGCGTGGCCTTGAACTTTTTCGGGTCGATGACCAGCTCGTGCACCTTCAGGATGGCGGCCTCGTCGGGCAGGGCCTGGCCGATGCGCCGCAGCACCGCGCGCACCCGTGACAGCAGGATATTCGGGCTGAACGGTTTGGCCAGATAATCATCCGCCCCCAGCTCCAGCCCGGTAATGATGTCGGCCTCCTCGCCCTTGGCGGACACGATGATGATGGGTATTTCGCGTGTCGCCTTGTTGCCCTTGAGCTGCCGGCAGACCGACAGCCCGTCCATGCCGGGCAGCATGAGATCGAGCAGTATCAGGTCGGGGTTATGCCTGCCGGCGCTGGCAAGGCCGTCTTCCCCCGTTTCCACGGCCTGCGCCGCATAGCCATTCTTTTCCAGGTTGTAGACGAGCAGCTCGCGTATGTCTTCATCATCCTCGATGATGAGTAGCCGTTGCTTTGTCATGGAGGAATGGTGCCACAGTTATTCGCGTGGAAGAAACCCGGGCGGCAGCGGCGGAGAGTCGCCTTGCCAGCCGGGGCGGTCGTTCTGATGCAAGGGAATCCGCATTTCCCGGGCAGGATTCCTTAAGAAAGTTCTGATTAAGCCTGTCGTTCCCGCGAAAGCGGGAATCCAGTCCTGATCCAGGATCAGTGGGTTACTCGATCCCCCTTTCGCGGGGATGACTTGTTTCAGATTCCTTAAGTTGATCGATCGGTGTTCGCCGTGGCTATTTCGCTTCCTCGGTCGGCTCCTGAAGGCGGTGCCTGCTCATAGCGGCGAATGTTGAATTCCGTCCTTAGGAATCTCCTTGATATCGGAGTCCTGGACAGTCACTTCGTTTCCGGTGCGTGCGTCGGTGAATCTCACGGCACCGCCTTTGAGCGTCTTCAGATCATCGGCATAGTAAACATATCCCGTGTCGGGATCCTTGATCTGGTAATAGGTGGTGCAGCCACCAGCCAGCAATGCGGCTGACAGAAACAGTGGGCTGAAGGGTTTCAACTGGTATTGTGTCATGGTTTTTTTCTCCTGTTTTCAATGGCACGAAGCAGTCTTTCCTCGATTTGTCGCTCACCGGCCGAAGCCGTTCCTCGTTTTCTCGCCGCGCAACTCGCCGCGCGCCTCGCGCACAACCCGCACGGCGGAGCGGATTACGAGCGCCGCGATCATGAGGCCGATCACGATGTCGGGCCACATCGAACCCAGCCAGCCGACCAGACCGGCCGCGACCAGCACCCCGACGTTGCCGAGCATGTCGTTGCGCGAGCAGATCCAGGTTGCGCGCAGGTTGATATCCCCGTCGCGGTAGCGCGAGAGCAGCAGAAAACAGATCGAATTGACCAGCAGGGCGATGACGCCGAACACCCCCATGGTAGCCGTATCGGGGAGGCCGTCGACGAACACCTTCACCCCGGCCTCGACGCCGACACCCAGCCCCAGCGCGAGCTGGAACATGCCGCTGGTGAGGGCGGCGCGGGCGCGCCAGTGCGCCGCGCGCCCCAGGGCAAAGAGGCCGAGTGCGTAGACCATGGCGTCGGCCAACATGTCCAGGGAATCCGCCAGCAGCGCCGTGGAACCGGCTAACAGGCCGGCGGAAAACTCGGCCACGAACATGACCGCATTGAGGAGCAGGACAATAACGAGCGTGCGCCGTTCGGCGGCCGTCGCGCGGGCCAAATCACTGCCACAACAATCTCCGCATCCACTCATCGCCTGATCATCTCGTTTGCCTATGCCGGTTACCGGGTACTATGCCGTAATATCCCGGCGGATAACAATCACTCCCTCAGGGTGGTTGCCAAACCGGCGCCCGCGCGAAACCGCGGCTTACCCGTGTGTAAAAATCAAAGCCTCGTCTTTCCCGACGCACGGCAAACTGCCCTGGCCTTGATTGTCTTGCGGAATAAGCGCTACTCTTCCCTCCCATGGCGGACACTTGCCACCGGCTGTCGCTGTACCTGCTTGCCATCGCACTGGCGGTGGCGCCGTTGCGTGGCGCGCTCGCCCTGGGCGCCGTGTCCACGACGGCTTCGACGCATGGCTGCCAGCACCTGCACTATGACGCGCACCCGTCGCAACACACGGCGGACAGGTCTGGCGCGCACGACGGCGGCCATGGCTGCACCCGGGACTGTGGCGGAGCCTGTTGTGGCAGTGCGTGTGCCTGCGCACAAGCCGCACCGGCCATCAGCGCCTCCCCGCGGTCAGCGTCATTCACACCCGAGGCAACGCGGCATATCGCGATCTTCCCGGGTTTCAGCCAGCGCTCCCTGCCACCACCCTTTCGACCTCCCGTCTCCTGCCCGATCTGATCGGCATTGAACCGATGCCGCCGTCGCTTGCGGCAGGCGCTTCGCGTCTGCCGTATGGTATTCATTGGATAGGGCTAGGGAGACTCGCCATGTGGCACATACAAACGACCCTGCGGTTATCGCGCCGGTTTTCCCCGCCGTGTGAAAACGACCGGTTTTACCCGCGCGGCGCGCAGGCGCGGCCGGCCGTCCTGCTGTGCGCGCTGCTCACCCTGGCGGCCGCGCCGGCGCAGGCTGGCGGGGTGCTGACGCTCACCGAGGCGGAACAGATCGCCATCGGCGCCGATCCCGTGATCGCCGCCGATCGCGCGCGCGCGCAGGCCCTGAACGAGGACGCGGTGGCCGAGGGACAACTGCCCGATCCCCGCCTGAAGGCGGGCGTCGCCAATCTGCCGCTGGATACCTTCAAGTTAAACCAGGAAGACATGACGCAACTGGTCGTGGGCGTGGAGCAGTCCTTCCCGCCCGGGGATACCCTGCGCTACCGCCGGCGCCAGGGCGAATGGCAGTCCGCCGCCGAGCAGGCCAGCGCCCAGGACAACACCCGCAAGCTCCGCCGCGATGTCCGCACCCGTTACCTGGAACTCTATTACCAGGTGCGGGCGGGACGGATCGTGGCGGAAAGCCGCGACCTGTTCGCCCGGCTCGTCGACATCACCCAGGCCCAGTATGCCACCGGTCGCGCCAGTCAACAGGATGTGCTCAGCGCGTCACTGGAACTCGCGCGCCTGGATGACCGCGCCACGCGTATTCAGAACGAGGCGGAGAACGACCGCGCCAGCCTGGGAAAATGGCTGGGCGAGGCCGTCTCCCGGCCGATCGACGCGGGCTTTCCGGAACTGCCGGCGCTGCCGGCGAAGGCGCGGCTGGAGACCGCGCTGCCGGAGCACCCGGCGATTCTGGTTGAGACCGCGCGCATCGAATCCGAAAGCCAGGGCGTCCAGATCGCGCGCGAACAATACAAACCCGGCTGGAGTGTCGGCCTGGAATATGGCCAGCGCTACGGCGAGGATGCGAGCGGCGCATCCCGTCCCGACATGCTAACCGCCATGGTAAGCGTCGATCTGCCGCTGTTTCCCGCGAAGCGCCAGGACCGCCGGCTCGCCGCCAGCCTTCAGGATGCCGAAGCGGCCCGGCTCACCCGCGCCGACCGCCTGCGGGAACTGAAGGAGATGCTCGAATCGGAGTACGCCAACTGGCAGCGCCTGGGAGAGCGCGCCGCGCTGTATGAATCCCGGCTGCTGCCCGAGGCCGGCGCCAACGCCGATGCCGCGCTGAACGCCTATCAGAGCGGCGTGACCGACTTCGCCACCTTGATGCGCGCCCGCATCACCGACTTGGATGTGCGTCTCGATGACCTGCGGCTGCAGGTGGAACGCGCCCAGGCGCAGGCCCGCCTGCTCTACCTATCCGGAGAAGACCGATGAACACGCGTCATCTTGCCTACCTGATCGGCGCCTGCCTGCTCACCGCCCTGTTATCACGCCCCATGCCCAGGCGACCGGGGACACGGGTGAGAAAAAAATCCTCTACTGGACCGATCCCATGCTCCCGGACTACCGCAGCGACAAGCCCGGCAAATCCCCCATGGGCATGGAGCTGGTGCCGGTCTATACCGAGGCGGAGGCACCACCGGGCGTCGCCAGCGTGACCATCGCCCCGGAGGTCGTGCAGAACCTGGGGGTGCGTACCGCCAAGGCGGAACGATCCCGCCTTTGGCGCGACATCGATACCGTCGGCTATGTCGATTACGATGAATCCAAACTGGGCCATATCCACCTGCGCACCGAAGGCTGGATCGAGCACCTGTACTTTAAGTCCGAAGGCGAGCGGGTGCGCAAGGGCGAACGCGTATTCGATCTCTATGCGCCGGAACTGGTCAACGCCCAGGAGGAATTCATCCAGGCGCTGAAGGCGGGCAACCAGGGCCTGGTGCAGGCCTCCCGGGACCGGCTGGCGGCGCTCGGCATATCCGCGAACCAGATCCGGCAACTGCAACTGGATCAGCGTGTACAGCACACCATCAGCTTCTATGCCCCGCAGGACGGGGTGATCGCCTCGCTGCCGGTGCGCGAAGGCATGTATGTCAAACCGGAAGCGACCGTGATGAGCCTGGCCGATCTCTCCAGCGTCTGGCTGCTGGCGGAGGTGTTCGAACGCCAGGCGGACTGGGTCAAGGTCGGACAAGCCGCCGAGGTGCGGCTGTCGTATCTGCCGGTACGCCAATGGGAGGGCCGGGTCGAATATATCTATCCCAGCCTGGATCCGGTGACGCGCACCCTCAAGGCGCGGCTGCGCTTCGAGAACCCCGAGGAGATCCTCAAGCCCAACATGTACGCCAACGTGAAGATCTTCGGCGGTCCCAAGGAGGACATCATCGTCATTCCGGTGGAAGCGCTGATCCGCACCGGCCGCGAGCAACGGGTGGTGGTCGCCCTCGGCGGGGGTCGCTTCGCCAGCCGCAAAGTGACGGCCGGCATCGAAAGCGGTGACTGGGTCGAGATAGCGGCCGGCATCGACGCCGGCGAAGACGTGGTGGTTTCCGGCCAGTTCCTGATCGATTCCGAGGCCAGCCTCAAGGCCAGCGACCGGCGCATGACGCCGCCTGACGACGCGGCCATCCGCAAGGACGGCGGGGCGGCGCCATGATCGCGCGCCTGATCGACTGGTCTATTCACAACCGCTTCCTGATCCTCCTGCTGACGGTGTTCCTGACCGGCTGGGGCATCTACGCGCTCAAGCAGACACCGGTCGATGCGATACCCGATCTCTCGGACGTCCAGGTCATCATCCGCACCAGCTACCCCGGACAGGCGCCGCAGGTGGTGGAGGACCAGATCACCTACCCGCTCACCACGGCCATGCTGTCGGTGCCCAAGGCGGTGAACGTGCGCGGTTATTCCTTTTTCGGGGATTCCTACGTGTACGTGATCTTCGAGGACGGCACCGACCCCTACTGGGCGCGCAGCCGTGTGCTCGAATACCTGAGCCAGGCATCCGGCAAGCTGCCGCCCGAGGCGCGCCTCGAACTGGGCCCGGACGCGACCGGCGTCGGCTGGGTGTACGAGTACGCCCTCGTCGATCGCAGCGGCCGGCATGATCTCGCCCAGTTGCGCAGCCTGCAGGACTGGTTCCTGAAATACGAACTGAAGACCGTGCACGGGGTGTCCGAGGTCGCCACCGTCGGCGGCATGGTGAAGCAGTACCAGGTGGTGCTCGATCCCGACAAGCTGCGCGCCTACAAGCTGCCGCTCGCCCGGGTGCGCAATGCCATCATCGAGGGCAACCAGGAGGTCGGCGGTTCGGTCATCGAGCTGGCCGAGGCCGAGTACATGCTGCGCGCCACCGGCTACGTGAATGAACTCGATGACTTGCGGCACATCCCGCTCGGCGTGAACGAACGGGGCGCGCCCATCCTGCTCGAGGACGTCGCCGAGATCCGCATCGGCCCGCAGATGCGCCGCGGCATCGCCGAGCTCGACGGCGAGGGCGAAGTGGTGGGCGGCATCATCGTGATGCGTTACGGCGAAAACGCGCTCAAGACCATCGAGGGCGTCAAGGCGAAGCTCGCCGAGCTGCGCAAGGGGCTGCCTGCGGGCGTCGAGATCGTCGAGACCTACGACCGCTCGGCGCTGATCGAGCGCGCCGTGGCCACGCTCAACCACAAGCTGATCGAGGAGTTCGTCGTGGTCGCACTGGTGTGCGCGGTTTTCCTGTTTCACCTGCGCTCGGCGCTGGTCATCGTCATCTCCCTGCCGCTCGGCATACTCACCGCCTTCATCGTCATGGAACGCCTGGGCATCAATGCCAACATCATGTCGCTCGGCGGCATCGCGATCGCGATCGGCGCCATGGTCGATGCGGCCATCGTCATGATCGAGAACGTGCACAAGCATCTGGAAAGGGAAACCGTCACGCGAGACAATCGCTGGGAGATCATGCGCCAGGCATCCACGGAGGTGGGGCCGCCGCTGTTCTTTTCGCTGCTCATCATCACGCTGAGCTTCCTGCCGGTATTTTCCCTGCAGGCGCAGGAAGGCCGTTTGTTCGCCCCGCTGGCCTATACCAAGACCTTCGCCATGGCCGCGGCCGCCGGCTTGTCGGTCACCCTGGTGCCGGTGCTCATGGGTTATTTCATCCGCGGGCGCATCATCCCGGAGTCGCGCAACCCCATCGACCGCCTCATGATCGCGGGTTACCGCCCGCTGCTCAACCTGGTGCTGAACAGACCCGGGGGCGTGCTGCTGGTCTCGCTGGTGCTGGTGGTGACCGGCTTGTGGCCCGCGGCCAGGCTCGGCACCGAATTCATGCCGGACCTCGATGAAGGCGACCTGCTGTACATGCCGACGACGTTTCCGGCCCTGTCCATCGGCAAGGCCCAGCAGTTGCTGCAGCAAACCGACAAACTCATCCGCACGGTCCCGGAGGTGAGGCGCGTGTTCGGCAAGATCGGCCGGGCCGAGACGGCGACCGATCCGGCGCCGCTCACCATGGTCGAGACCACCGTTCTGCTCAAACCGCGCGAGCAATGGCGGCCGGGCATGACCCTGGAGGCGCTCAAGAAGGAGCTGAACCGGGTGGTGCAGATCCCGAGTCTCGCCAATGCCTGGGTGCCGCCGATCAAAAACCGTATCGACATGCTGGCGACGGGGATCAAGACCCCGGTCGGCGTGAAGGTCGCCGGCCCCGATCTGAACGTCATCGAGGCCATCGGCAAGCGCATCGAGGAGGTGGTCAAGACCGTCCCGGGCACGGTATCGGCCTATTCGGAACGGGTCGTCGGGGATCGCTACGTGACCATCGACATCGACCGGCTGGCGGCGGCGCGCTTCGCGCTCAACATCGCCGATGTCCAGGAGGTGGTGCGCACCGCGATCGGCGGCATGCAGGTGGCGCAGACCGTGGAAGGGCTGGAGCGTTACCCGATCAACATCCGCTACCCGCGCGACGTGCGCGACTCGCTCGAGAAGCTGCGCAACCTGCCCATCGTCACCCCCGCCGGTGCGAATATCCCGCTGGCCGAGGTGGCCGAGATCCGCATCGATGACGGTCCCGGCATGATCAAGACCGAGAATGCCCGTCTCAACGGCTGGACGTTCATCTACATCGAGGGCCGCGACCTCGGCTCCTACGTGGCCGAGGCCGGGCGCGCCGTCAATGAACAGGTGCAACTGCCACCGGGCTATTCGCTCGCCTGGTCGGGACAATACGAATACCTGGTGCGCGCCAAGCAGCGGCTGGCGCTGGTCGCGCCCATCACCCTGGCTATCATCGTGCTGCTGCTGTATCTCAATTTCCGCCAGTTCGCCGAAGTGCTGATCATCATCGGCACCCTGCCGCTGGCGCTGGTGGGCGGCTTCTGGCTGCTCTACTGGCTGGATTACAACCTGTCGGTGGCGGCCGGCGTCGGCTTCATCGCGCTCGCCGGCGTCGCGGTGGAGATCGGCGTGGTGATGCTGGTGTATCTCAACCAGGCGATGCAGCGCCAGCGCGAACAGGCGCAACGGGAACAACGCGTGCTGACGGCGGCCGATGTGCGCCATGCCGTCATCGACGGCGCCCTGCTGCGCGTGCGCCCCGTTATGATGACCAAGGCGGCCATCATCGCCGGCCTGCTGCCGATCATGCTGGGCGGCGGCACCGGCGCGGAGGTCATGCGCCGCATCGCCGCCCCCATGGTGGGCGGCATGCTCAGCGTCTCACTGCTGACGCTGGTGGTGATCCCGGCGGTGTATCTGCTGTGGAAGCGGCGCGGTACCGCCACGACACGGTAGATGTACAGCGACCCGCCGCTGAGCGGTTCCTCTTCTTCGACGCGGTTGACAGGTGAAGGCTCGCCGCCCAGAAAGTCAAGACCCAAGTTGATGCGCTTGGCTATCGTGGCTTGAGCGGCCACGCTTTCACAGCAAGTATTGCAAGTTCATCCTGTCTGGCTTCGATCGCCTTCAGGTCCCATGTGGGTGCGGCTGAGATTCTGCGCGTCAACTCGATCTGCGATTTGGCGAAGGTTTCTGCCTTCTCGGAAAATGCGAGATTTCCTGCCTTCTCATTGAGGTCCTTGTCGAGGAGTTCAAGATTACCGAGCCTGTTCACATAGGATTTATGCTGGTCCTCGGTGATATGCGTCCAGTGCGGTTCTTGCGTCTGTGGCATGATATGTTCAAGCGTGACAGCAAGCTCGCTTGGATTGAAAACCAACTCTTTGCTTCTGGGAAGGCTCGCAGAGTGCTCAAGAATCCGGAGGTAGAACCGCGCCAGTTAATGAGCCGAGACCCGAGCCGTTCTGAATGCCTGCTCGAATTCATCGTCGCCAGCCAGGTAGTTTTTGCTTGCCTCGTAAAGCGCTGTTGCCGTCTCAAGCGTTCCGTTACTTACCTCTTTCGCCCGCTCCGAATATCCGCTCTCCAATGCGCCGCTGCCAACTTTCCCGACGATGAGAAATCGAACAGTCCAGCAAACAAGCATCGGGAAGCGCCCGTCTGACCTCCTTCTCCTTAAACTGTCTTCAACACAGCGAGGACCAAGGGTCGGATTTGGATTGCTTTAAGAAGAAGGAGGGCATCGACGGAATCCCGGACGGTGGACCCATACGGCTTCCAGAACTCATCGCTAGGATTCTCCAGCGCGGCGTATATCCTCGCCTGCTGACTGAGGTCTCCCGCCAAATCGACCGCACGCTGCTTGCTGGTAACAGAAGTCCGGATACGGTCGTAAAGCTCTTTTTCCCTGGTCAGTCCGTGGCGCGAGGCCCAGACATGGCGGATGAATGTTCTCAAGTCCTTTTCTTCCGCGCCTGATCCCTCCAAGATCCCTACCATCGTTGTCCAATGTTGTTGCGCCTCATTCACCCTGTCATCTGCAACACGAAAGATGAAATTCTTCAAGAGATCCGAGACGGAAAGCTCCAACCCGCGATCATTAAGAACCTCGAAAATCGTGTAAGCTGCCGCCTCGTCATTGACCTCCACAACGATGACTTTTGCCTTCTCCTTCAGATAGTCGTTCCATTCGAGAAGAAACCGGGTAGGATCGTGCGTTTGATTGACGATGGCGTTGACGTGTTCCGTCGCGAGGCGCAGCGCCTGTTCGAGACGTGTATGCGATGCCGGGCCTTGCTTCTTTCGTGATGCTTTCCGGGCGGGTGGAGCAGAGTGCGACCTCGACAGGATCGCACTTTCATAGAACCCGTTGTCCGCGGCGATCAGCTTCAAGTGCGCTGTCTCTGTCAGCTCCCGGAGGTCCTTTTTCGCAAGGTATCCTTGATGAAGCAAATCGCCGCGTTCTTTGTCGCCAATAGTATAGAAGTAATTTCGGATGGCGCAGATAAGAATGCTTACGGTCGCCAGCCTTTGTTGGCCGTCGATCACAAAGTGAGAGCCCTCGTTGTTCTTGGTAAGAACAATGGTTCCGAGGAAATATTCAGAATCCTTGCTCCGTATTGCGTCTGAGAGGTCTCGCAGAAGATCCGTGATCTGTTCATCCGTCCAGGAATAAGCGCGTTGATATGGCGGGACAACGATGTACCGATCAGCGAGCAGGTGACCAACGCCGTCAAGGCGGGCATCCAGTTTATCGATCCGTGACATAGGGGCTCTCATCTGGACCGGTACTCCCGGATACGCGTCTGCTCGATAAGCAGATGCATGGTCGAGAGCGTAAACACCTTTCCGTCAGTCGCTTGCAAGAGCCGACGCATATCCTCGCGGCGAACCTTGAATCCCCGGCCCGCGATGCAGGCAATCACGTCGTAGGCACCGCCGGCCTCATCACGAAGAGTCCGCAAGCGCTGAACACGGGCGACTTTGTCTCGGGCCGTGCCGTCATCCTCGGTGAGCTTCGCCTCGATCAGTGCGGCCGGATTGAATTCATCCGGAATGATGAAGTCCGGTGCCTGATCGAACCCGGTAATACGCTCGGCCCGTTTTGTCTCACGGAAACTGACCTTCGCGGCGGTAAGAACATCTTTGATCGCGCCTTCGACCACCTCGCCCACGAGCTCGCTGACCGAATCCCTGTGTGACGCGAATGGACGCCCGAGAAAGCGTTCGTAGAGAAGGACAGGATAAGGAATCCCGAGATCGGCGGCAGGCTGAAGACTCTTTATTCCTTCCCTTGTATCAGCTTTGTCGAGACGATGAAGGACGGTAGCGACAGCAGTGTTTGCGCCGGCGTGAAAAGTCTTTACGCCGGCGTCGATCATTGCGGAAATCCGTCGGTCGGTAATCGATGTCCCGGGGGGACGTGGTGTTAGCGGCTGCAGCCGCATGTTCCGGTCGATCGAGCGGGCAGCGCCCTGATTTACCGTGACGCCTGTCATTTCCGTCGTGACATAGGCCCATTCCGGCGGCGTAAAACCCAGAATAGACCGAAAAACAATGAAAGCGATTGGAGCCTCTGCAACAGCCGCCTCGATAGTTGCCGCCTTCACGTTAGCGAAGGCTTGCGTCGAGCGTTTGAGAGCCTGGTAGCCTTGCTCGAACGTGGCGTAATCGATAAAACCCTCACCACGCGGCATCTCCAGGAAACTGGACTTCAGCTCCGCAAACACCTCATCAACCAGAGGATCAAAGGCAAGCGAAGAGTCGCTATAGTCGGCCTCAAAACGCAACGGCATCGAGCAACTCCCTTGCTTCTTCTCGGACAAAGAGACTATCCAAGCTGGCCCGTGGCCGCATCTCCATTCTATCAATCCACATCTTGACGTCTTGGAGGGTTGCGGTCGCGTTCATCGCATCACGGAATATCGAGAGTTTCCTTTCGGTGGGAAGTACTGCATCCCATGAGGGCTTGAGATACCAGATCGTCACCCTGGTAATGTGTCCGTATGCGATACACCGGATATCTCCTGCCGTCGGTTTCATACCGGCTGCCCGTAGTTCGGACATTTCTTCTGACATGATTTTCGCAAGTCCCTCGGCGTTTTCGAAAAGCCAAGCTCGCGGCATTTTGCCCCGATCCCTGCACACGAACACCGTGTCAACGATCGATGATCCCGTTCCGTGAATGTGAATCGACCCTCCCATCTCGGCCGGACACGGCAACGATGCCGAGCAGGTGAGCCCTGCATCGAGGATTGCCATCCCGACTGCCAGATACGCATCCTGCTGATTGTGGTGATAGGTGAACACAAGAGGCGCACCTGGTTTCAGTGCCCGCGCCATGCGCGTATAAACACTCGCAAGCCCTTCGGCAAAGTGCGCAAGATCGCGCTCTGCCGTCTCGTTGCCAGTGAGCTCGCCCGCATGCCTGGTCGTATCCTGTTCGAGGCCCGGGAAGTTTGCTCCCATGAGTTTCCGCAGCCAGATGTAGCAGAAATGCATGAGCTCGCCGTACTGGACCATGCCGAAATATGGCGGATCGGTGAACACCGCATCGAGGCTTGACGGCGGAAGACATATCTCCGTCGCCGACGCGCAACGGATGTCAATCCGTCTCTCGTGTTTCTCTGAGCGTTCCGGGTTATTCTCGCCGATCCATTCACCGCGGATCATGTGCGTGATCTTTTTCTTGCCCTCGAACGAAACCTCGAAAGGCTCCGTGCAATAGCGCTTCGCCTTCAGATACTTCTCAATGATGTTGATCCACCCTCCAGAGCCAACCGGGAGCGCGTTGCCATTACGCATGCCCAGCAGGTTGGATTCGACCTGAACATATCCGACGGGAAAGCCGTGGATCGAGAATATGTCGAGCGATTTAAGCGCTTTCGTGTCATAGCGGCACAACATGTTCTGATATCGCAAGAGATCCGACAGGTTCGTTGCCAATGCTCGACGCAGCCGGAGATCTTTTATACCCGCAATGAAGCGGGCACTCGTCTCCAGGCCAAGCAACTGACGCACGTTAAAAAGTTCACGGAAGCGCTCATATCCCCATCTGTGGAGCCGTGAGGACTCATCGCCTGCGGGTATCGATATCCTCCGGCACGAACAGCGGTGTTAGTGCTCTCCAGGCGGCATTAGCCGCTTCAACCCGCGCCAGATCGTCCGCATCAGGTTTCTTAAAAAGGCGGCCGGGCCGGTCTTTGAGATCCGGGTTGTGGTACTCGATCGCAAAGAGTCGATGCGACGGCGATCCCTCTCCATGAAAGGGAGCGCTGTTGATGTGCCCGCAGTGAGGACAGGCACACTTGTTCCGGCGCACCGGCCCTTCTTTCATCAGCGCGGCGCTACACCGGCAGAAACCTGGATGATGAGGATCATCTACCTCGTTGAGGTCTCCACACGCAGGGCAGACCAGCACATGGGACGTGTGCCTGGCGTTTTCCGCGAGGACGTAGCCCGGAAACAGGTCGAACTTTTCCAGACACTTCTGGCAAACTCCCGTTTTGACCCAGAGAAAATACTTGACGTTGGCGTCCTTCCTGCCGGTGATTGGGCAACGCGTCTTGTAGAAATGGCCAATCTCACGGGAGAGATGATCGAGGAGTCTCTCGGACATATTCGCATAGGCTTTGAGATCAAGTGCATAAATCTCTTCGCGGACAATCCAGGCGGCCATCGGATTGATGTCGGTGCCGATGACGTTGCAGCCGAGCCTGTTTGCTTCCAGCAACGGCGTCCCGCCTCCCATAAAAGGGTCTGCGATGGTGATGCCCTCGAAGCCATTCGCTCTGTAGTAGCTCTCTTCGACCGGCTTTCCACCAAACTCGGAAAGCAGCAATCCACGGAATAGTGTTCCAGGACGGCGTGCGAACCATTTGTGAACGGCGATGATGGGGCGGTAGTTCTGTTGGATCTGTTTCTCGCGGAGTGCAAGCTTGGCTACGAATTGAATGCTGTAATTCTTTTCGATCGACATCAGGCAGGCTCGCGTGTAGCTGCCGCCACGTCGAAAGAGTTTTCACATGTCTGTGTTTCCAGTCATTATCAATGCGTCCTGAAAGGATAGGAACTTCAACGCCCCTCTTATTAGCAATTTAGCAATCTATTCAGCAATCCGGTTGTGGATTAACATGACTTTGAGTTCGTCGTGTCCATGAACGGACTGTGAGGTATCTTAGCATGGTCTGTTGAGGAACAATGTCAGATGTCTTTCTTAACAGTTGTCAGCCTATCTGCGCCGACCCATCGGTGCGATATGGCAGGGGAAATAACCCACGGACCGTCTGTTGGAACTCGAAGCCGAGGAGGGGCTGTGGGTTCAAGCCAGGCTTCGGGGATCAACTGTCGGCCTGCGCCGCTGTTCCCGACAATGACAGACTGAGCAAAGTCAGGCAAAAAATCCGTCGCTTCATGATTGCTCACTCACCCTGGTTTGCCTTGGTGTCACAGCGCGGTGCGTAAAGCCATCGATTCAGGGTAACCGGCTACAACGCAGACCTCGACACAAAACCTACCGCACCGGTCATCGCCACGGCGGGTGCTGTCGCTTGTTGTGATGGAATCCGACTGGTGACAACGTAATCGGTCGCAGACTAATTACAACCGGTCTAAACTGGTGTCAAGACGCCGGCTCTGCTGGCATCTTTATACCCGTTGTGAATATCGGAAGAATCGCATCCCATGGCCTGCTGTTCCCTACCCTGCACCGACACCAGCCGCTTCTTCTCGCGGCTGGCGCGCCTTACCGCTGGCGGTTTCGCGTGTTCGGTTTCGAAAAGACCCAGCGACAATTGCTTGCCGGCATCCGGCAGGCCGGCCTCGCAGAGGCCACACTGCTCGAAATCGGCTGCGGCGCCGGTCATCTTCACCAGGCGCTGCTGCAATCGGGGGCACGGCATGCCGTCGGCGTCGATCTGTCCGCGCGCCTGCTGGAGGAGGCGCGGCGACAGGCGCAACAGGCGGGGCTGGCCGCGCGCACCGACTACCTACAGGGTGATTTTGTCGCGCTGGTGGCTGACATTCCACCGGCGGATATCGCCATCCTGGACAAAGTAGTCTGCTGCTACCCGGATCCCGAGCGGCTGCTGGCGGCGGCCCTGGAGAAAACGCGGCGGGTGCTGGCCCTCACGTATCCGCGCGATCGTGTCGTCACCCGTAGCGGCGTCGCGCTGATGGCCGCCCTGCTGCGGCTCGCCGGCTCCAGCTTCCGCCCCTATGTCCACAGCCCCGCGGCCATCGAAGGCTGGATCACGGCCGGCGGTTTTCAGCGTCGCTACGGCAAGCGGACCTATGCCTGGCAGACGGACGTCTATGTCCGCGGCTGAATGGCGGCCGACAACACCACCTGGGTAGCCCCGAATTTAAGTTTCATTTAAGCCAGACGGTCTATACTGTTTGACAGGCTCGCAACTGCACCGGCATAGGCGCCAGGAACCCCTGCACGGGGACTGACCCGGCGACAGGGAAATGGGCCGGGCCGGGCGGCGGCCAAAGTTAGCCGCGCAGTTGCTTGCATCATCCCCCTTAGCCGGGAGCGCGTTTGCCTCCCGGCATTTTTTTATCGACGGCCGCCGAACTGTATTTTCACCTGCAGTCCGCCCAGCGTTTCCGAGGCGGTAAACGCCATCTCCCCGCCGAGTTCATCCACCAGGTTCCTGGCGATCGACAGACCGATGCCGTGGCCCGGCAGGTTCTCATCCTGGCGCACGCCGCGCTGCGCCAGTGACTGCAGCGCCGACGCATCGACACCCTGCCCGTCGTCCTCGACGATGAGCGTGAGCGGCGCCGGCCCGCTGACCGAGAGGCGCACCGTGGAAGCGGCCCATTTCCAGGCATTGTCCAGCAGATTGCCCAGCAGCTCCATGCCGTCCTGCTGTTCGAGCGGCAACTGCGTGATGCCATTCAGCCGAGACTGGAAGGTAATGACATGGTCCCGGTGCAGGCGGTTAAGGGTATCGACCAGCACCGGCAGATCCTGCCGCAGGTCGAACCGGCCGGCGCCGAGGCTGTCACCGGCCAGCCGCGCTCGGCGCAGTGACTGATCCACCAGTTCGTCGATCCGCCGGCTGTAGTGATCCAGTTGTTCATACGTGGCGGAATCGGCGCCCGCCACCTTTTCCCGGGCCAGTTGCTGCAGCAGCGTCAGCGGTGTTTTGATCGTGTGCGCCAGGTTGCCGAGCGCCTCCCGGGAACGCAGCAGGCGCTGCTGCTTGCGCTTGAGCAGCTTGTTGATGGCCTGCACCAGCGGTCGCACTTCATCCGGGACCTGCTCGCATAAGACGCCGATCTCGCCCTGCTCCAGGCGCTCGATATCGGCGGCAGTGGCGGAGACCGGGCGCAATGAACGGATGACGATGTACTGCTGGATGAGCAGCAGGATGAGGACCAGCGCCAGCGACCAGGCGGCCAGTCGCCAGCGAAACTGCGCAATGCCCGCCTTGAGCGCCAGCAGGTCCTCGGCAACGGCGATCCGCACCACCCTGCCCAGTTTTTGATAGCCGCGCGACCAGAGCAGCAGCGGCTGCTGCTGCGGCCCGGTGATGTAGCCTATCTGCGTTTCACCCACGGCCACCTCCGGGACCGGCATGCTGCGCGTCCGCGTCCTGCAGAATCCGCTCCAGTGAAAGGATATCACCGCGCTGCTTGATGGCGCGAACCACATCGTGTTCGCGCATCGCCGGCTGTTCCTCGACCTGTTCCGGCTCATCGGCTTCCTCGTGTTCCCGCTGTGTGGTACTCGTGCCCTGGTAGCCGGCCCATAACAGCCAGGCGGTTGCGAGGATCGCGATGGCGCTGAAGATGGCTGCCTTGCTGTTCATGCTTCACCCCTCACCGGATCTCATTCATCATCCTGGGCGCGCTTGCGGCCAGTCAGCATGGCCTTCACCAGATTCTCCCGATGGATCAGGCTTTCCACCACGACGCCGGCGATGTGGACCGCCACCAGCAGCACCGTGAGGTTGGCGAAAAATTCATGCACTTCCTCGAACACGCCCTCGATCGATTCAGGCGATCCGCCCAGCATGGCAAGCGGGCCTGCGCCTTTTTCCAGCCCATAAACCACAAAGCCGGACACGGAAACCAGCAGCAGGCTCACCAGTATCAGCAGGATCATGGCGCCACCGGCCGGGTTGTGGCCGAGATAACGTCTGGCGCGCAGACCCAGCGTGTCCTTCAGGTACGCCAGCACCCGCGACGGGCGATACACAAAATCGCTGAAACGGGCATGCGTTGTCCCAACGAGACCCCACAGCACGCGCAACAGGATCAGGCCGAACACGGCGTAACCCGCGTAGACATGCAGGCTCAGCGGTTCCTCCCCGGTGACATAGGCGAGCGTAAACAGCATGACCAGCGTCCAGTGAAAGATTCGCACGAAGGGGTCCCAGACCCTGATTTCACCCTGTTCCATAGTCTTGCTCCTTATCTGATGGTAAGGGAATAGTATGGAAAGCCAGGATTAATCCACGCTTAAAAATCCCGCCGACGGCAAGCCGCTGTTCAACGGGTGAGGTGGATGGATTCCGGCAGGGTAAGGTCCATCGATACCGGCAGGTGATCGGAGAGCGAGTAGTTCAGCACCTTGATACGATCGACCTGGAGCGTCGGTGTCACCAGGATGTGATCGATATTGCGCTGCGGGCACCAGCTCGGGAAGGTAGGCAGGCCGTGACAGGGTTCCTGCATCATGGTGCGGTTGATCAGGTAATTCATCTCCACACTTTGCGAGTGGCAGTTCAGGTCACCCATCAGGATAACGTGGCGGTATTCGTTGACGAGTTCACTGATATAGCCGAGCTGGCGCAGGCGCGCGCGCCGCCCGAGCGCCAGATGCAGGATCAGCACCACCAGGGAATCCTGGCGGGTACCATAGCGGATCAGCAAGGCGCCCCGTCCGGGTATGCGTCCCGGTAGGCGATGTTCACTGATTTCGGCGGGATGATAACGACTCAGCAGACCGGTGCTGTTTCTAGCAAAGCGGCCCAGACGACGGTTGGTCTGGTCATACCAGAACGGGAACTGTGCCTTCTCGCCCAGGTACTGGGTCAGGTTGATATAGCCGCTGCGCAGACTGCCGGCATCGACCTCCTGCAGGCCGACGATGTCATAGTCCCTGATCTGGCTGGCGACCCGGTCCAGGTTGCTGAAACGCTGGGCATGCGGCAGAACATGCTTCCAACTGTGCGTGACGTAATGGCTGTAGCGCGTCGTCCGGATGCCGGTCTGTATGTTGTAACTGAGTAAACGGATGCGCTGTCCGGCAGCGTCGGAGTTGTCATCACCCGGGATAGGCTTGTCCTTGTGCTGCTTGGCCGTTGTGGCTAAATCGGACATACCAGTTTGCCCATTTGCTCCGTGAGTTTGATGTTTTCCCGATAATCGACCGGGCAGTCGATGATGCTTACCGTATCGTTGGCCAAGGCCTCCCTGAGTATGCCCTGCAGGTCTTGCGTCCTCTCGACCCGGTAACCCTTGCCACCAAATGATTGGGCGTATTTCACGAAGTCGGGGTTGGTGAAATGCACATGCGAGATGCGCCCGAACTGGTTGATCTGCTTCCACTCGATCAGTCCGTAACTGCTATCGTTCCAGATCAGTATAACGATCGGCAGCCTGCAGCGCATCGCCGTTTCGATCTCCTGGGAGTTCATCAGGAACCCAGCATCGCCGGTGACGGCGACGATATGGCGCTGCGGATACACCAGCCGGGCGGCGACAGCGCCGGGCACGGCTATCCCCATGCTGGCAAAACCGTTTGATATCAGGCAGGTATTCGGATATTCGCAGCGGAACATACGCGCCATCCACATTTTGTGCGCGCCGACATCGCAGATGACGATGTCCTCGATACCCAGAACCGTGCGCAGGTCCCAGATGATCTTCTGGGGCTTGACCGGATATTCCGTGTCATCGCGATGCTGGTTCATCTCCCCGATCAGCGCATCGCGCAACGGGCGCATGTGATGACCCTGGTGCGGCGTCGCGAGCTCGGCGATGCGCACCAGGGCATGCTTCAAATCCCCGGTGACGGCAACCTTGACCGGATAGTAGGCATCGACCTCGGCCGGCGAGCGGTCGATATGGATGATGGTACGGTCGCGCGTCGGGTGCCACAGATAGGGGTGGTATTCGACCAGGTCGTAGCCCACGCAGATGATCACATCCGCCCGGCTGAATCCGCAGCTCACATAGTCGTTGGCCTGCAGGCCGGCGCTGCCGAGGGCGCAGGGGTGCTTGAAGGGAATCACGCCTTTGGCCATAAAGGTATTGGCCACCGGGATATTCAACCTGCCAGCAAAATCCGCCAGTTGCTGGCAAGCGCCGGCCCGCACCACGCCATTACCGGCCAGGATAATCGGATTGCGGGCCGCGCCGATCAAGCGCGCGGCCTGATCGACATTTTCCGCCGGGGGTTCGGGATCCAGCGGTCGGATCACCGGCAGCACTTCCTGGTCGACGGTCATCTCGGCGATATTTTCGGGAAACTCGATGAAGGTGGCACCCATCTTCTCCGACTGCGCCAGTTTGAACGCCTTGCGCACCACCTCCGGGATGATCTCGGGTTCCAGCAGGCTCGCCGAATACTTGGTGATCGAGTGGAACAGCTTCTCCAGATCGAGGACCTGGTGAGATTCCTTGTGCAGGCGCGTGGTCCCGGCCTGACCGGCGATCGCTACCAGCGGCGCATGGTCGAGGTTGGCATCGGCCACGCCGGTCATCAGATTGGTTGCGCCCGGTCCCAGTGTGGCAAGGCACACACCGGAGCGGCCGGTCAAGCGGCCGTAAACATCTGCCATGAATG
>CAVYZN010000031.1:0-81306 GCA_963773065.1 uncultured Gammaproteobacteria bacterium | reverse complement strand
CGGCACCCTGTTCATGGCGGGTGGTGATAAAGCGGATGGATGTATCCAGCAAGGCATCCATCACATCCAGGTTTTCCTCGCCGGGTATGCCGAATATGTATTCAACACCTTCGTTTTCAAGGCAGCGAACGAACAGTTCAGCGGCCTTCATGGTGATGCGGGATGCTGGATACTTCCGGCGGCAAAGAAGGGCGTGTCAGGCGATCCAGCTCAGTGCGATTTCGTGGCGTTCGAGGCCGGCTTGACTGCTGCGCGTTCCTGCTCTATCAGATAATCGATCACCTTGAGTGTTTTTTCGTTGAGCTCTTTTTCGTTGAGCGTTTTTTCGTTGCTGCCCGCCAGGGAGGCGCTGGTACTGAACTTGCCGTTCACTATGAATGTCGGGACGCCGGTGATGGCATAACGCCGGGACATGAGTTTCGCATTGTTCACCTTCACGGCGACGGCAAAGGAATTGAAGGTATTCCTGAAATCATCCACGGGCACACCCTGGCTGGCGAAAAAGGCCTGAAACGCCGCCTCATCCTCGAATTTCTGGTTTTTTACATGAATAGCATCGAACAGTGCCGCATGCGTCTTGTCCACTACCCCGAGCAACTCGGCGGTGAAATAGGCCTTCGCCAGCAGTTCCCACGGTGGTCTAAAAACCACGGGCAGACGCACGAACACCACATCGTCGGGCTTCGATGCCAGCCATTTGCTGACGTACGGTTCAAGATAGAAACAATGCGGACAAGCATACGAGAACAGCTCCACTACTTCGATCTTGCCGGGAACGGATGTCGGCTGCGGTGTCGACAGTCGCATATATTGAGTGCCTTCAACGAAATCGGCCGCGGCCCAGGCAACAGACAGGGCGAACGTCAGAGATAAGGCAGACAGCCATTTAGTTATGATCTTCATTGGCAACTCCGGAATGATGGTTTCTGCTGGTCTAACTCGGATTCTCTCAGGAATGCAACCCTGACAAAAAATATAGTAACGCGCCGACAGGCAAACTGGGTAACAATTGCTTTAGCCTCGGCACGTTCACCTACGCCGGCAGTTAGAAAGAACCGCGCATCACACTGAGCGGCTCAGAATAGTTAACTGTTCAGTGCAGCCCCTGGATATAGGAAGCGACGGCGCGGATTTCGCGCTCCGTCATTCTCGATGCCAAGATCTGCATCATCTTCTTAGCATTTTCATTGTGACGCTGCCCGCTGGCGAAGCCGCGCAACTGGTTCTCGATATACTGGGCATTCTGTCCCCGCAATGCCGGGTAGTTGGCGGCGGGATTACCAGCACCGTTCGGGCCGTGGCAGCCCATACAGGGTGCCACGCCACTGGAGGAATTGCCGCTGCGGTAGATCTTCTGGCCAAATTCCACCAGCGTCGGATCGGCGGCACCGATCGTGGCCTTTTGGCTGGAAAAATAAGCCGCCAGATCTTCACGATCCTGCTCGCTCAGATTCGAGGCCATACCTTTCATCGTCTCGTTAACCCGTTCACCGTCCTTGAAGTAAGTCAGCTGTTTGACGAGATAGCTTTCGTGCTGACCGGCCAGCTTAGGCCACTCGGGATTGACGCTGTTGCCGTCAGCTCCATGACAGGCGGCACAACTGGCTGATTTCGCCTTGCCGGCTTCGGCATCGCCCACGGCATAGCAGGCGTTGTACAGAAATGTTGATACTAATCCAATTGTTAAAACAACCCAGTTCTTCATGGCAGACCTACTCCTGTCTCCGCTTCAAGGCCGGCTCATGGCCGGTTGAACGTTCCGGGCCGTGACGGGCGCATCATCCGCCATCTTGCCGATAAAAAAGGGAACCTTGTATACC
Organism: uncultured Gammaproteobacteria bacterium; assembly: GCA_963773065.1. Lineage (GTDB taxonomy): Bacteria > Pseudomonadota > Gammaproteobacteria > UBA9214 > UBA9214 > CAVQCA01. The sequence continues at coordinate 79,486 of CAVYZN010000031.1, read as the reverse complement.
AGTCAAAGGCCAGGTGGTCAACTACGACGGACCGTATCCTGCATCGGTATGCACCTTGGTGGTTAGTATTATTATTCAGATATTCCTTGAATATAAGCATCCCAGACCTGGTCATTGCCTCATGATGAAAAACCACTATCGGCACACCTGCTTTCAACTCGCCGCCCCGCACTCCGGACACGCACCGCCCGATGTGGGTATGGAGGTGGCCATTGCCGGTCGCTCCAACGCAGGCAAGTCTAGCGCGCTGAATGTCATCACCGACCAGAAGTCTCTGGCTCGCACCAGCAAAACACCGGGGCGCACACAACTGATCAATTTTTTTACCGTGGATGATGATCGCCGATTGGTCGATCTGCCTGGCTATGGATATGCAAAGGTGTCCAAGGATGTGAAAGTCCGCTGGCATCGAGCTATCGCTCGTTACCTGGAAACTCGGCGTTCACTCAAAGGCGTGATCCTGCTGATGGATATCCGCCACCCGCTGAAGGACTTCGACCGGCAGGTGCTTGCTTGGTGCTTTGCCGCCGGCCTGCCCACCCACATATTGCTCACCAAAGCTGATAAGCTCAAGCGTGGCCCCGCCAAGGCGGTTCAAATTCAGGTCCGCAGGGAACTACCAGACCTGCATTCGCACGCAACTGTGCAACTCTTTTCCGCCCACACACCGGCAGGCGCCGAAGAAGCACGCGCAATGCTGGACCAGTGGCTGGGTTTTTCCCCCGCTGCTACATGAAGGTACATCCGAGGCATTACTAAATGGTTGATCAATGAAATTCGCAATCATTAAATGATCTTAAAACCATACTCCAACTTAGAGGGGAACCAGCACATCAGTAACGGAGAAAAAAAGAACCCCGGCAAGGGGGGAAAGCCGGGGTAACAATAACCCGGTTGTTGTACCGGGTAGGAGGAACACCCGCTCAGGGAGGGAAGCGGGCGAGCATAGTAATGCTCGTAACATACGACCAACAAGTGCAGAAAAGGTTCACAAATAATTCGGCACGGGAGAGTCATCACCAGTACCTGGGTCATCCGGAGGGTCCAATCTTCAAATTAGAAACTTGCATCATCATTACAATTTTACACAACTATAATATGTAATTAATATACAAATATACATATATGTATAAATAAAGTTTAAATAATATAAATAATATTTAAATACAGTATCTTAAAGTTAGACAATTATCCATTGAATAGCATGACATTTGGTCAATTACAGTAGCCATAACCACATGTTCTTTGAAACGTGTACTAACATGCATCTGGCTAGATCGCTGTCCTGGGTCACGTGTCGTTTCAGTGGGCTTCATCCCAGTTTTTGCCCGCACCGACATCCACTACCAGCGGCAACTTTAGGTTAGCCGCTCCAACCATGGAGTCCCTGACCCGAATCTCCGCTTCCACCACCTGCATCTCTGCCACCTCGAAGACCAGTTCATCATGTACCTGCATGATCATGGTGATATCCATATCGTGCTGGGCCTTTATCCAACCATGCAGCCGGATCATGGCGCGCTTGATGATGTCCGCCGCCGTCCCCTGCATGGGCGCATTAATCGCAGTGCGTTCCGCGGCCGAACGGCGTTGTGCATTGCTTGCCTTGATATCGGGAAGATACAAGCGGCGCCCGAACACCGTTTCGACATAACCCTGCTCGCGCGCCTGTCGACGGGTCGCTTCCATATAGTTCCAGACACCCGGATAGCGTGCGAAATAAAGATCTATATATTCCTGGGCGGCGCCCCGCGCGATACCGAGTTGCCGCGCCAGTCCGAAGGAGGACATGCCGTAGATCAGTCCGAAATTGATCGCCTTGGCGGAGCGGCGTTGATCGGCGCTGACCGCTTCCGGCGCCACGCCAAAGACTTCGGCTGCCGTGGCTCGATGAATGTCGGCACCGGCTGCAAATGCTTGTAACAAGACCCTCGTCCGATGACAGGTGGGCCATGATGCGTAATTCGATCTGCGAATAATCAGCCGCCAGCAATACATATCCCGGCCTTGCGACGAAGGCCTGGCGGATACGCCGCCCTTCTTCGGTGCGTACCGGGATGTTCTGCAGGTTGGGATCGGACGAGGACAGGCGCCCGGTGGCGGCGACTGCCTGGTGGTAGGAGGTATGCACACGCCCGGTCCCGGGATCTATCTGTTCCGGCAACCGATCCGTATAGGTGGATTTCAGCTTGCTGAGGGAACGGTGTTCCAGGATTAGGCGCGGCAACGGGTAATCGAGCGCCAGATCCTGCAGCACTGATTCCGCCGTTGATGGAACGCCTTTCGGGGTCTTGGCGAGTACCGGCAGATGTAACTTGTCGTACAGAATCTCCTGAATCTGCTTTGGCGAACCCAGATTGAAAGGCTGTCCGGCTTCGAGGTGCGCCTCCTGTTCGAGAGCGACGATTCGTTTTGCCAGTTCGGCGCTTTGTCGTGCCAGCATGTCCATGTCGACAGCCACCCCAGCCTGTTCCATATCTGACAGTACCGTCACCAGCGGCATTTCAATCCCGGTATAGATTTTCTGCAACGCTGCCGTCTCCACCAGCATCGGCCACATGGCTTCATGCAAGCGCAGGGTGATATCCGCATCCTCCGCGGCATAGGGCGCCGCCTGCTCGATCAGAACCTGGTTAAAATCGATCTGGTGTACGCCCTTGCCGGCCACATCTTCGTAGGTGATGTTCGTGTGGGCCAGGTACTTTCGCGCCACCGAATCCATATCATGGCGTGTTGCCGTGCTGTCGAGTACGTAAGACTCCAGCATAGTGTCAAAACGGATTCCGTCCAGCGTGATGCCGTGGTTGGCCAGCACGTTGCGGTCGTACTTGATGTGATGCCCAACTTTATAGCAACGCGGGTTTTCCAGCAGCGGTCGCAGGCGCGCCAGTACCGAATCCCGATCCAGCTGATCCGGGGCGTCGGGATAATCATGCGCCATGCGGGACATAGGCGGCTTCCCCCGCCTTGACAGCGAACGATACCCCGACGATACGCGCGGCTATGTAGTTAAGGCTGGTGGTTTCGGTATCGAAGGCAAACAGCTCCGCCGCATGCAGACGTAACAGCCAGGATTCGAGCTGGGCTTCCGTGAATACCGTTTCATAGTCAGCCGACGCGTTTTTAAAGCCAGGCGGCGGTAAGGACATAACCGGCTTGCGTGTGTCCAGTTCACCGAGCCAGCGCGAGAATTCCAGCCGTGTGTACCAATCGCGCAATTGCTCGACATCCGCCTGGGCCGGCCGCAGATCATATGGCCGAACGTCCAGCTCGATGTCGCAGCGGATCGTCGCCAACCGGCGAGACAAGGCCAGGGTATTGAGGTTGGCGCGCAGGCTCTCACCCACCTTGCCCTTGATCTCATCAGCCCGGTGCAATCAGGGCATCCAGCGAACCGTAACTGTTCAGCCACTTGGCAGCGGTTTTCGGCCCTACCTTGGGAATGCCGGGTATGTTGTCGGAACTGTCCCCCATGAGCGCCAGTAAATCCACGATGCGCTCCGGAGGCACGCCAAACTTGTCCTTGACGCCCTCCCGGTCGAGCACGGTGTGCGACATGGTATTCACCAGAGTAATATGCGGGCCCACCAACTGCGCCATGTCCTTGTCACCAGTTGAGATCACCGTCTCCATGCCATGCACGGCGGCCTGCATAGCGAGCGTGCCGATGACATCATCCGCTTCCACACCCGGGACCCGCAGTAGCGGCAGACCAAGCGCCTGCACCAGGGCATGCAGGGGTTCGACCTGCGCGGCCAGTTCATCTGGCATCGGAGGACGATTGGCCTTGTATTCGGCGAACAGGTCATCCCGAAAGGTCTTGCCGCGTGCGTCAAAAACCACGGCAAGATACTGGGGTTGGTATTCCGCCACCAAGCTGCGCAACATATTAATGACACCATAGACCGCACCGGTCGGCTCGCCGCGTGAACTGGTCAACGGCGGCAGAGCATGAAAGGCCCGGTACAAGTAAGACGATCCATCAACCAGTAAAAATAAATTAGCTGCTTTAGCGTTCATCTGCGAAGGCTACATTCAGGTCAGTAATGTATTGCCGCCGGTAACCGTTTAGGATAGGCGAACATGGTATCATCAAAGTCACTCTAGTCCTTTTACTGTGGTTATTATGACCTTATAAGGAAGACACGCGTCAAAGGCTCTGGCCGAACATTACCGCTTGAACAGCCGGGCGGGGCGGCCCGTGAACGCGACGCAGTTGCCCCGTGAATCTTGCTAGGGAAGGCGTAATTTCTGAGTAAGTCTCAACTCTCTATCCGGCACCGGACACCTCTCGAGGTATCATGAATGCTATCCTTGATTATGATAAGCGCATTGGTTCCGAACCTTTTGAATAGGAAAATGAAGAAACTTGCGTAACACGAATCGACAGCCGGAATAAATCATGATCAGACTTCCACTACTGGCGTTGCTGATGCTGCTCCCCCTTGCGGTACGCGCCGAGAACCCGCCTCCGATCGAGTCCCCGCCCGATATCACGCCACCTCCCCCTACCGGTCTGAATGGGGAAGAGGAACTCCAGCCGGAGGTAAAAATCATCAAACGCGAGGAGGACATCATTTACGAATACCGGATAAATAATCAGCTCTATATGGTCAAGATCGTGCCGCGCATCGGTTACCCCTACTACCTGGTTGATGGGGATGGCGATGGTTCACTTGAATCACGCTATAACACGCTTGAACCAAATCTTGTGGTGCCACGGTGGATGATCTATCGGTGGTAGATCTGGCACCTTTCCACAAAATCTTCCAGCCGGATGCTGCAACCCGTGTACGGCAACTGACAACCACACGGCATGGCAATGGCAATGGCTAGACAATATTGACCAGTGGCGTATGCTGCAGCAGGTAATGCATACGAGGTTCGTAATGACGACATTCGCACGAATCCTGATTGTCTCGGTTCTTTTACTAGTACATCTCACACTGGCACAGGGCGCAGAGAGCCGCTGGATCGACTCGGTAACCACCGCACTGGGCAAGGATAATAATTACAATAAGACCAAGGCATTTCAGTTAGGCATGCAGAACAAATGGAACCGGACATGGTTCAACGAGGGCGCCTGGTTCGTGGGGGGTTACTGGGATACCACCCTCGCATATATGAAATCCAATATCAAAGAAAACAGCGACCTGTACGATCTCAGCCTGACGCCGATGCTGCGCCTGCAGCGAGATGCAGAACTCTCCAGTGGCGTAACGCCGTTTTCTGAAATCGGTGTCGGCGGACACCTGCTCAGCGACAATAAAATTGGCGAGCGTGACCTGGCCACGAAACTTCAATTCTGTCCCCAACTCGGCCTGGGCCTCGGCTTCGGTAATAAAGGAAGTTATGAACTGACCTATCATTACCAATACCTCACCAATGGCGGCATAAAGCAGCCGAACGACGGCCTCAAGATGCACCTGTTGAGTTTTGGTTACAACTTCCAGTAAGTAACCCCATTTAAGTAGTAAATATTTTCCATTGGCGGACTATTTGCCAACAGTCGCTACCGGAAAACTGTGGTTCAACTCTGCCTAACCCGCTGAAAAGCCCCCATCATGCAATGCCCGATCTCCCGCCTTGCCGGAAAAATCGCCTTGTTTCCTAAACCCACCCGAACCCACCCGTTGCAATGATGCGTGAAAATCAAAATGAATTGATGCCACCAAGGGATTCGTCATATAAATGACGCACAAAAAACACAAAAAACGACAGGTAGTCTTGTAATTACGGGTAGTTATGCAATAGTATTCAGCGAATGCTTACACTATCAAGTCTACTGGACTAATTATAAAAATATAATTTTTCAGCGCTCACGGGGCCAACCGACACATCAATAATGATACCGGCGTGTAGGGAGGTCGAGGACAGGGTCATGTTGAGTGAACTTAAAATCATTCGCACCCGCTTCACTGCTCTCATCATCACCGGTCTCCTGTTCGCACCGCTGGTGGGTCTGGCCAGCGCCCTGCTCTTCGGGCTGATCAGAGCGCCTGAATTACATAACCTTCGTACGCTCACCATCCTCCCAGCCTTCGTGATGGGTACCGTCCTCTGGGCATTCACTTATTTCTATCAATATTTCAGTCCCTTGAGTGACTGGTCCCGGCACCATCCAGGCACCTGTCTGACAATTCGCCAGCAGCGGTGCCTGGCGTACTTCAGCCGCGATTACTGGGCCTTCTTCCTGCTCCATGCCCTGGCAACACCGGCGCTTCTTTTCATCGCGTTACAGAAACCCATCGCCACGGCACCGGCCCAGTTTCTGCAATTGCTGCTTCTGCAGCTCTCGGTCACGGCCCTGGTCGGCCTGCCCACCTACCAACTAGCCCTGGATCTGCTCGGAAAACTGGCTGGGCAGCTCAGTTTGCACAAAATCCAGGTCAGCCTGAAGTCCAAGATCATGCTGCTGGGCGGTCTTGTGCCGTTGCTGTCCTCTTCGGTGCTGATGAACTATCACTATCAGCAGACCGGCTCCTTGACATACGGAGATATTGTCCTCTGGCTTACCCTGGTCGTCATCACCGGCATGATAACGCTGTTTTCCATTCGTAGTGTGGCCAAGGCGCTGGCGCCGGTACGGGATATATTCATGCGCAGCGGTGCGTCGATGCATACCGACATGGCGCGATTGATCCCCCAGTCAACGGATGAAATCGGTTTCATAACCCAGACCCTCGGTAAGCTATTCCGCCGTCTCGGTGAACAGGAAACTCACATGCGCGCCGTGGTAGAAACGGCCGCCGAAGGGATTATCGTGGTTAACAGCAATGGCCTGGTCGAAACCTTCAATCACGCGGCGGAAAAGCTGTTCGGTTACCTCTCAACGGAAATATGCCAGCGTCCGTTCAAATGGCTGCTGCCGGAGCTGATCGATGACGAGAACAAGCTGTGTTCGGTAGATGAAGAGTGCGAGGTCGAAGGCTATCACCGCAATGGCACCGCCATGCACATGTCCGTACGCCTCAGCGCCATGCACATCGACGGGCAGTGCATGTATACCTGTCTGGTCGCCGACATCACCCGGCGCAAGGCCACGGAAGCGCAACTGAAAGACGCAGAGAGCCGCTATCGTGATCTGGTCGAAACCGCGCACGATCTCGTTTGGACGATGGATGCCGGGGGTTCACTGACCTATATTAATCGCGCCTGCCTGACTATCTACGGCTACGAGCCCGAAGACATGCAGCGGCACCCATTCCACGAATTCAGGTCGCCCGATCATCCGCCCGTCGACCAGGAAGCCATCGAGGAACTGCGCCGGGGCAGGGAACACGTCAAGTTCGAAACCGTGCACCTGGACGCCGAAGGCAAGCCCCATTTCCTTAGCTTCAGCGCCAAGTCCCACAAGGATGCCGACGGAAAAGTCGTCCAGATCAGCGGCACAACGCGCGATATTACGGAACAGAAGGCATTCCAGCACCAGATCTCCTACCATGCCGAACACGATACGCTGACCGGGCTGTTCAACAGGAATTATTTCCAGCAGGAACTCGAACGCACGGTGGCACGCGTGGCGCGCAACGAATCGGATTGCGCACTGTTTTATTTCGACCTTGATCAGTTCAAATACATCAATGACACGCTGGGTCATGCCGCCGGCGACCGCCTGCTGGTCGACGTAGCATCACTGCTCTCATCGCATGTCCGTGACGGTGATCTGCTGGCGCGATTCGGCGGTGATGAATTCACACTGTTGCTCTACAACATCGACAAGCGCGACGTGCTGGGTGCGGCTGAAAACTTTCGCGCGCTGTGTGTCGATTACAAGTTCATGGAGGGAGGCAAACCCTACAACATCACCAGCTGTATCGGTGTGGCCATGATCGACCACCTGACTACCTCCGCCGAGGAGGTGCTGTCACACGCGGATCTCGCCTGCAACATCGCCAAGCAGCAAGGCCGCAACCGCGCCAACATCTACAACCCGGCCGACAGTGACAAGGCCGGAATGGCCGCCGACATGGGCTGGGCCGCGCGCGTGCGGGAAATGCTTGAGCATGACCGCTTCCAGCTGGTGTATCAGCCGATCGTTTCAACCGTAACCGGTCATATAAAAGACTACGAGGTTCTGGTGCGCATGATATGCGATGACGGCCAGATCATCCTGCCGGGAGGCTTCATACCGGCGGCGGAACGCTTTGGCCTGATCCACAGCGTGGACCGCTGGATCGTCCGGCGCGCCATCAGACAACTCAGTCGCCTGCATGAACAAGGCCACAAGACCAGCTTCTCCATCAACCTTTCTGGCAAGGCCTTCGAAGACACCACGCTGCTGCCGCTGATTCAGGAAATGCTATCCAGTACCGGCCTCGATCCCATCTGGGTCACCTTCGAGATAACCGAAACCGCGGCCATCGAGAACCTGGTCGCCGCGGAAGAATTCATCACCGCCCTGAAGGATATCGGTTGCCAGTTTTCACTGGATGACTTCGGGTCGGGATTTTCTTCCTTTGCCTACCTCAAACACCTGCAGGTTGACAAACTCAAGATCGACGGCGGTTTCGTCAAGGGCATGGCGCACAGTTCCGTGGATCAGGCCATGGTGGAATCCATGAACCAGGTCGCCCATGCACTTGGGAAAATAACTATCGCGGAATGCGTGGAGGACGAAAAAACCCTGCAGATATTGAAACAAATGGGTGTCGACTGCGCCCAGGGCAATCATATCGGCCGTCCCCGCGAGGACCTGCCGTGTATCACGCAACCTGTGCCGATGGTGCTGGGCGGCGCCACACACCCGACTGACCGGGGCGTCATGCGTTCCCGGTATGATCAGGGCGGTTCTACGAGATGACGGATTTCCGGATGCATTCTTCGCACGCATTCCCTGCCTTCCTGGATGGCTTCCCGCGCGCGGTAAAACTCCATCAAGCCGATATGCGACAACCTCGGCGCCAGTATGATATCCGGCGGATCCCCCGCCATTCTGCTGCGGGTGATTCTGTCCTGGACGATATTGATTGAGCCAGTTATGGCATCAAACAGGCCGGGTGCCGCATCATCCGCCCCGCTGCTGCCGAACAGCGATGCGGAGTAGCTTCTCACGGTCTTCCTGACCGTCGAGATAAGGCTGACGGCCTGCGTATCATCTGCAGTGCTCTTGTCCCGGTGAATAAAATGCCTGCCGACGATCGCACCGTTAAGGTTTACCGCGATCACGACATCCGCACCCAGCGCCCGACAAATCGACACCGGCACCGGATTGACCAAACCGCCGTCAACCAGCCATTTCCCCTGGTTACGGATTGGAGGAAACAGTCCGGGCAGGGAAATCGACGCCCACACGGCATCGAGCACCGAACCCTCGGTGAACCAGATCTCCCTTCCGGTTTCCAGATCAGTCGATACTGTCGCGAAGGGCTTGGCGAGTTGTTCAATCCGGACATCTTCAGCGCACACACATTCAGCGAAAAACGACCGCAGGCGCGGCGCATCGACAAAGCCGCTCAAAGATAGGTTCAGATCAAGGAATCTGGCGACAGCGGTACGCGTCAGGGATCCAACCCAGCGCTCCAGCCTGTCCAGATTTCCGGCGGCATAAGAGGCGCCGACGATGGCGCCGACCGAACTACCGCATACCAGATCCGGCTCTATGCCGATTTCGGCCAGGGCGCGCAGTATGCCGATATGTGACCAGCCACGGGATGACCCGCTGCCCAGGGCGAGGCCGATACTGACATCAGGTCTCTTTCCGCGTATCACGCAACGTTACCCGCATGGCTGGTTCAGGCGCCGATGCTTTCCAGGTTGGCATAGGAGACCACCAGCCATTTGGTGCCGGCACTCGCGAAATTCACCTGCACGCGGGCGCTGCCGCCCTGCCCCTCATAATTGAGGATCACGCCCTCGCCGAATTTCCGGTGGCGTACCTGCTGGCCCAGCTTTAACGCCGCCGGCGCAACCAGCCGCACCGATATCGCCCCCGGCAGTGACGCTCCGGTAAGGCTGACTGATACTCACCCTCGGTCGAATCTCCTCCAGCAAGGCAGCGGGAATCTCCCGGATGAAGCGTGACGGCACGGTACAGGTCTCGGAGCCGTACAGGCGGCGGCGCTCGGCGCAGGTCAGGATCACCTGCCTGCGGGCACGGGTAATGCCCACATAGCAAAGCCGGCGCTCCTCTTCCAGACGGCCAGGCTCATTCACGGAGCGCTGGTTTGGAAACAGTCCTTCCTCCATACCGCACAGAAAGATCAACGGAAACTCCAGTCCCTTGGCGGAATGCAGCGTCATGAGCTGCACGCAGTCCTCCCAGTCATCGGCTTGGCCCTCCCCGGCCTCCAGCGCGGCGTGCGAGAGGAAGTCCGACAAGGGGCCCACGCCACTCTCGCCGTCCACCTCGTATTCGCGCGCCGCATTGACCAGCTCGCGCAGGTTCTCGATGCGTGCCTGTCCGATCTCGCCCTTATCCTTCGCAAAATAATCGAGCAGTCCGCTGGTTTCCAGAATGTGCTCCACCTGCTCACCGAGCGGCAGAGCCCCCATGCCTTGCGAGAGCGACTCGACCAGGGTGAGAAACGCCAGCAGGGCATTGCCGGCGCGCGCCGGTACCAACTGCCCGCCGGTCACCGCCTGCGCGGCCTGCCAGAAGGAAATACGATTCTCGCGGGCATGCTGGCGCACGATAGACAGGGTACGCTCACCGATGCCGCGTGGCGGATGGTTGACCACGCGATCGAACGAGGTGTCATCGTCGCGGTTCCTGGCCAGTCGCAGGTAGGCCAAGGCATCCTTGATCTCGGCGCGTTCAAAAAAACGCAGGCCGCCGTATACCCGGTAGGGTATTGCGCATTGAATCAGGCGCTCCTCGAACGCGCGCGACTGGGCGTTGGAGCGGTAGAGCACGCCGATGTCACTGCGCCGTCCTCCCCCATTCACCCAGGACTGGATGCGCTCGACGACAAAGCGCGCCTCATCCAGGTCGTTATAGGCCGTATACAGTTGGATCGGATCGCCCTCGTGGCCCTGGGTCCACAGTTGCTTGCCCAGGCGCTTCGCATTATTGCCAATCACCGCATTCGCCGCCTTGAGTATGGTGCCGGTTGAGCGGTAATTCTGTTCGAGCCGGTATACTTGCGTACCGGGAAAATCCTTCTCGAAACGCTGAATGTTTTCCACCCGCGCGCCGCGCCAGCCATAGATGGACTGGTCATCGTCACCGACCACGGTAATGCTGCCATGCTCGCCCGCCAGCATTCGCAACCAGGCATATTGCACTGCATTGGTGTCCTGGAACTCATCGACCAGGATATGTGTGAACCGCTGGCGATAGTGGTCGAGTAGATCGGGCCGCTGCAACCAGAGTTCATGTGAGCGCAGCAGCAGTTCGGCGAAGTCCACCAGACCGGAGCGGCGGCAAAGCGCCTCGTAGGCTTCGTATACCTTCACCTGACGCTGCGTATAGGGATCGTTGCTGTGTTCGATGTGCTGCGGCCTACGCCCTTCATCCTTGCAACTGTTGATAAACCACTGCAACTGTTTCGGCGGCCATTTTGCCTCGTCCAGATCCATAGCCTTGAGGACCCGGCGGATCAGGCGCTGCTGGTCCTGCGCGTCCAGGATCTGGAACTCCTGCGGCAGCCCTGTCTCCTGCCAGTGCCGGCGCAGCAGGCGATGCGCCAGGCCGTGGAAGGTGCCTACCCACATACCGGACGCCGAGACATCGATCAGCCGCTCGATACGCACCTTCATCTCCCCGGCCGCCTTGTTGGTAAAGGTAACGGCAAGAATCGAGTAGGGCGACAAGCCTTCGGCATTGATCAGCCATGCGATACGGTGCACCAGCACGCGGGTCTTGCCGCTGCCGGCACCGGCCAGCACCAGTAACGGACCCGGTGAGGCACAAACGGCCTCACGCTGAGCGTCGTTGAGGGAGTCGATGATCCGGGAAACATCCATGGGCGGCGATTGTAGCAAATCGCGGCAAATCATCTGTGCAAAATCGCCTAATCGGCATGACGCTGTTCATGATTTCCATACGTTGTGGTTTAATCGGCAATAGGTCTTGCCGACATCGGCTTGCGTTGCCGCAAAGACTCTGCTAATTAAACGGTCTAGTGGACCGACTGGGGCGCTAACACGATGACGGTCGACGACGGTTAGCATCCCTATGCTGGGCACGGTCCATTACAGCCTGGAATAACGAAACCTTGCGCGCGCCCGTCATGAAGTGGTACGGCAAAAATGGTTTTGAACCCTGGCTGCAGCAGGCCACGTCTTGCGGGTATTGACATCCTTACAACACATTAACCCTGGAATAGAACCACGTGCCCGAGAATAGCCTGCTGGTCGTCACCGTCATTGCCATCGGTATTCTGTTCATGATGGGGTTGTCGGGTACGAGCCGATGGACACGGCGCCACGATAAAAGCGGTGACTTGCACAAACTACGCGGCAGCGGGCACTACTGGGGAGTCAGGATACAACCGGGCAAATGCGCCGCCATTCGCCATTTTGTCGGCAGACGTTTCACCTTCGAAGAAGCTCCCGTTTTACCATTACCAGACTGCAAGGCTTGGCGCTGTTCGTGTACCTATATCGGGGTGCCGGAACGCCGCCGTGAGGAAAGGCGCACCCGTAAGGATCGCAGAAATGCTGTCCGGTTTGACGAAGAACATGCCGAGCGCCGCTCGATTCGGGAACGCCGCCGTCAGCATAAAACCTGGAAAGAACCAACCGATTGATTCGCCAAATATTGTTGCGTAGCTGGTTCGTTACCCGACGGCCGCAGGCAGGCGTGTACTGGCCTGAACCAAACCATTATCAAGGCAAGTAAGGGACACCCCATCATGGTAAAAATAATCCTCCTGCTGCTCATCATCGGTGTCCTTGCTGGCCTGATCTGGCTATTGCTTGGCCAGCAAAAACCCAGGCGCCACCCCATCCCGGCAGCGAAATCGCCGTCGACTACTGATCCGGCCCCCGATGGCAATCTGAAGGCCGTGGAACTGGAGAAATTACGCCAAAACAAGATCTTCTGGGGTGTGGGAATCAAGCAAGCCGGGTGCGCAGCGGCGCGCAGGCTCACCGGTCAGGAATTTAACTTTGAAGAAGCACCGGCCTTACCCCTGGAGGACTGTAGCGCCGCCATGTGCAGTTGTGCGTATATCGGGCTGAAGGAAAAACGCGAACAGCAACGGCGGCAACACGATCGCCGCGATAATCTCCGGTTTGATCCCGACAAACCAGACCGACGCTCGCGCAAGGAGCGTCGGCGTGGCGAGAAGTGGCGCGGTCATGATCTTTAACCCATCCCGGCGCGACCGGGCCGACCGGAGGTAACCTGGTCAGGCAACCTCAGCCAGCAATTTCCGGTACTTGGGTGAATTCAGGTTAGCGGTTTTCGGCTTGGAACCGCCGAGATAGGCGTCCAGTGTCACCGTGGGCACCTGGTCCCGATCGACCAGGGGGTGCATGGTGCATTTCTCGCAGGCGATCAACCGGGGCGGGGCGCCCGCCGGTGCCTTGCCGACCGGACGTTCCCGCAGATTCTTACAGGTGGTGATACTCAGGTAGGCTTTCTGGGGAATGCAAAAAAACATCGAATCCATACTCACTTTCTCTACTCCCATGATATCCGCAGGCGGGTGCGGAGATACGCGCTTCAAACAAGCGGCAGACTATACCATCGGAGTAAGGAGAAATCAAACTCAAGCTTGTATTTCAAATGCTTAGCACTTGACCCGCAACCACGGAAATTATTCAACCGTCACCGACTTGGCGAGGTTACGCGGCTGGTCGATATCCGTACCCTTGAGTACCGCCACGTGGTAGGCCAGCAACTGCAGCGGGATGGAAAAGATGATGGGTGAAATACTGTCTTCGGTAGGCGCCACCGGCAGCACTGTCACCCCAGGGGAGCTGATCATGCCCACCTTGGCGTCGGCGAATACGATCAGTTCGCCGCCGCGGGCACGCACCTCCTGGAGGTTGGATTTCAGCTTTTCCAGCAATTCGTTATTGGGCGCCACGGCGATGACCGGCATGCTGGCATCCACCAGCGCCAGCGGGCCATGCTTGAGCTCGCCGGCCGGGTAGGCCTCGGCATGAATATAGGAAATCTCCTTGAGTTTGAGCGCCCCCTCCATGGCCACGGGAAACTGTGCACCGCGGCCCAGAAAGAGCGCGTTGTGCTTGTCGCCGAAATGCTCCCTCGCCAGCGTCATGATCTGCTCGTTCAGCGTCAGGGCATACTCCACCTTGCCCGGGACACTGCGCAGTTCATTCACGAGGCGTGACTCGGTCTGCGCGGTCATGCCATGGCGCCGTCCCAGCACGATGGTCAGCAGCAGCATGGCGACCAGTTGGGTGGTAAATGCCTTGGTAGAGGCAACGCCGATCTCCGGCCCGGCGTGCGTCATCAGCACCAGGTCGGATTCGCGCACCAGCGAGCTTTCCGGCACATTGCAGATGGAGAGCGCATGGCCGAAACCCAGCCGCCGCGCTTCACGCAGCCCGGCCAGGGTGTCGGCGGTTTCCCCGGACTGTGACAGGGTCACAATCAGGGAATTCTTGCGCACCACCGGGTGGCGGTAGCGAAATTCACTGGCCACTTCGACGCTGCAGGGAATGCCGGCCAGAGATTCGAGCCAATAGCGTCCCACCATGCCCGCATGGTAGCTGGAGCCGCAGGCGATGATGTGCACACCCTTCACCTCATCGAAGATGCGGCCCGCACCGGTGCCGAAGGCCGCCTCCAGCACATGGTCGACACCAATACGTCCTTCCAGTGTCTCGGCAATGGCGCGCGGCTGCTCGTGGATCTCCTTGAGCATGTAGTGGCGATACCCGCCCTTGAAGGTGGCATCCGCCGTGACGCTGGAAGTCTTGACCGGCCGCTCGGCCAGGTTGCCGGTCTGGTCATAAATGCGGGTGGACTGTAGCGAGATATCGGCCACATCGCCGTCTTCAAGGAAGACAAAACGCCGGGTTCGCGAGACCAGGGCGGCGACATCCGAGGCGATCAGCACCTCGTCATCGGCCAAACCGATGACCAGCGGGCTGCCGCGCCGCGCGGCAATCAACCGCCCGGGCTCATCCCGGCTGATGACGCCAAGGGCAAAGGCGCCCTCGAGATCCTTCACCGTCGACTGCACCGCCGCGAGCAGATCCTGACCCTGTTCCAAGTAACGGTGAACCTGGTGCACGATCACCTCGGTATCCGTCTGCGAGGTAAAGCGGTAGCCGGCGTGTTTCTGCTGTTCACGCAGGACATCGTGATTTTCGATGATGCCGTTATGTACCAGCGCCACCTGCGCGTTGCAGATGTGGGGATGGGCGTTTTTCTCGCTGGGCTCGCCATGCGTCGCCCAGCGTGTATGGGCGATTCCAGTCAGTCCGTTGATCGGGACAGCTTCCAGGGCCTTCGCCAGTTCGGCGACCTTGCCGACCCGGCGCACCCGCTCGAGTTCGGCCTGGCCGTTCTGGACGACGATGCCGGCCGAGTCATAACCCCGGTATTCCAGCCGCCGCAAGCCGTCCAGCAACACCGGGACGACGTTCTGCCTGGCGACGACTCCGACTATGCCGCACATATCCGCCTCATCCTTGTATCTTTACCGGACGCTTCCAGCCGGCTCGCGTTTGCTGGGGCGCACGGCTCAGCGTCAACTCACCCGCCGGCGCATCACGCGTGATGGTCGAGCCGGCGCCGATGGTAGCCCCGTCCCCGACCTCGACCGGTGCAACAAGCTGGGTATCGGAACCGATGAAGACATCGTCGCCGATGACGGTGCGATGCTTGTGGGCGCCGTCGTAGTTGCAAGTGATCGTGCCAGCCCCGATGTTGACATTGCGTCCCACGCTGGTATCGCCGATATAGCTCAGGTGATTGATCTTCGAACCCTCGCCGATCTGCGATTTCTTGATTTCCACGAAATTGCCGACGTGACTGTGCGCCGCCAGCACCGTCTCGGGACGGATGCGGGCGAACGGGCCGATGCGCGCCCCGTCACCGATGGCGGCGTCCTCGATGACGCAGTTGGCGAGGATGGTGACGTCGTCGCCGACGGTGGCATTGCACATGATGACGTTCGGTCCGACCGTGACCCGGTTGCCGAGCCTGACCGTTCCTTCCAGGATCGCGTTCACGTCGATCACCACATCCTGACCGGCCGTCAACTGGCCGCGCAGGTCGAAGCGCGCCGGATCGATCAGCGTCACCCCTGCCTGCAGACAGGCCTGCGCCTGGCGCTGCTGGAAGCTGCGCTCCAGCGTTGCCAGCTGCGCCCGGTCATTCACGCCGAGGATCTCATGCGCGTCCCCGGTGGTAACACCGCGCACGGGCACCCCCTCGCGCACGGCCTGTGCGACCACGTCGGTCAGGTAGAATTCGCCCTGCGCGTTGTTGTTATCCAGCGTCTGCACCCAGGCGCGCAGACGTCCGGCGGGCGCGGCAAGGAAACCGCTATTGATTTCACGGATGCGGCGCTGCTCGGCGGTAGCATCCTTCTCCTCGATGATGGCGCGGATGTTGCCGCCGTCATCATGCAGGATACGGCCATAACCGGCGGGGTCGTCCAGTTCGGCGGTCAGCAGGGCGAGATCGCCCAGTCCGGCGATGCCGACCAGTCTCTCCAGCGTGGCCGGCCTGATCAATGGCACGTCTCCGTACATGACCAACACCGTATCGTTATCCGGCACATCAGGCAATACCTGGGCGACTGCATGACCCGTTCCGAGCTGCCGGTCCTGTATCACCCAGCGCACCTCGGCCTGTACAAAAGTCCGGCGCACTCGCTCGGCGCCATGGCCGATGACGACGTGGATGGCCGCATCCTCAAAACGGCGTGCCGTTTCGAGGGCGTGTGCCAGCAGGGGCCGCCCCCCCAGCGGATGCAACACCTTGGGAAGATCGGAGCGCATGCGTGTCCCCTGGCCCGCGGCCAGGACAATAATGCTCAGATGCATACAGGAAGAACAGTCAAATCAACACACACGGTTAGCGGTAGAACCAAGCCAAACTTGCGATCGTTACACCGTGGCGATCATAACATGGCCACCGGTGGAGACGCAGCGCCGTCAGTGCAGCACCGGCATGGCCATGGGCGGCACGCCGTTGCAGATCTCCTCCGCGCTGGCGTCGCGGATATCGACCACCTTGATAAAGAAGGTAATGATCTTGCCGGCCATCGGGTGATTACCGTCCACCGTCAGCTTGCCGTTTACGATGCGGGTGACAACGAATTTCCGGGCATCGCCCTGGTCGTTCATCATCTCCACCTCGGCGCCGATGCGCCGGAACTCAGGCGGAACATTCTCGATGTCATCGGTATAGGTAAGGCTCTCATCGTGCGGGCCAAAGCCCTCCTCCGGCGCCAACGACACCTCCACGGTGTCGCCCACCACGCATCCTTCCATCGCCGCCTCGACTTTCTCGAACAGGTCGTGCCTGCCGCCATGGACGTAACAGATCGGGAGATCGGATTGCTCGAGCACATCGCCCGCCTCGTCCTGAATGGCATAGGTAAAGGTCACCACCTTGTTGCGGCCAACAAACTGATCATGCATGGCGAAAATTCGAAACCGGGCTAGCGCTTGTGGCGCAGCTTCTGGATGGCGCGCAGCTGTGCAATGGACTGTGCCAGTTCGGCCTGCGCTTTGGCATAATCGATGTCGGCGTGCTTGTCGGCCAGCATGCGCTCGGCGCGCTCCTTGGCCTGAACGGCGGCCGCTTCGTCGAGATCATGGGCGCGTATGGCGGTGTCCGCCAGCACCGTCACCACATGGGGCTGGACCTCCAGCATGCCGCCGGACACGAAGAAGGACTGCTCGCTACCATCGGTTAGCTGCACCCGCACCTCGCCGGGCTTGAGCCGTGTCAGCAGCGGCGCATGGCGCGGCGCGATGCCGACCTCGCCCATTTCCGCCGGTGCGAAGACCATCGTCACCGTGCCCGAAAAGATTTCGGCTTCGGCGCTGACGATGTCAACATGCAGGGTCATTGCCATTGTCGGTATCCGTTAGAGTGTTTTCGCCTTTTCAGTCACTTCTTCAATGCCGCCGACCATGTAAAAGGCCTGCTCCGGCAGGTGGTCGTATTCGCCGTTGATGATGCCCTTGAAGCCGGTGATGGAGTCCTTCAGGGACACGTACTTGCCGGCGGTGCCGGTGAAGGTCTCGGCCACGAAGAACGGCTGCGACAGGAAGCGCTGAATCTTGCGCGCGCGCGACACCACCAGCTTGTCGTCCTCGGACAGTTCGTCCATGCCGAGAATCGCGATAATGTCCTTGAGTTCCTTGTAACGCTGCAGTGTCCCCTGCACCGAGCGGGTCACGTCATAGTGATCCTGACCGACCACCAGCGGGTCGAGCTGGCGGCTGGTGGAATCCAGCGGATCCACCGCGGGGTAGATACCCAGCTCGGCGATCTGGCGCGAGAGCACCAGCGTGGCGTCGAGGTGCGCGAAGGTGGTCGCGGGCGACGGATCGGTCAGGTCATCGGCCGGCACGTACACGGCCTGGATCGAGGTGATGGAGCCGGTCTTGGTCGAGGTGATGCGCTCCTGCAGCTTGCCCATTTCCTCCGCCAGCGTCGGCTGGTAACCCACGGCGGATGGCATGCGCCCGAGCAGCGCGGAGACTTCGGTGCCCGCCAGGGTGTAACGGTAGATATTGTCGACGAAGAACAGCACGTCGCGGCCTTCATCACGGAAATACTCCGCCATGGTCAGGCCGGTCAGCCCCACGCGCAGGCGGTTGCCGGGCGGCTCGTTCATCTGGCCATAGACCAGCGAGACCTTGTCGATGACCCCGCCTTCGGTCATTTCATGATAGAAGTCGTTACCCTCGCGGGTACGCTCCCCGACGCCGGCGAACACCGAGTAGCCGCTGTGCTCGACGGCGATGTTGCGGATCAGTTCCATCAGCGCCACGGTCTTGCCCACGCCGGCGCCGCCGAACAGGCCGACCTTGCCGCCCTTGGCGAACGGGCAGATCAGGTCGATGACCTTGATCCCGGTTTCGAGGATCTCGATCCCCGCCGCCTGCTCGGCGAAGGTGGGCGCCGGACGGTGTATCGGCCAGCGCGTATCGGCGCCGATGTCGCCCTTTTCGTCCACCGGTTCACCCAGCACGTTCATGATGCGTCCCAGGGTCTTCGCGCCGACCGGTACCGAGATCGGCGCGCCGGTATTGCTGGCCGACAGGCCGCGCCGCAGGCCATCGGTTGAGCCCATGGCGATGGTGCGCACGATGCCGTCGCCGAGCTGCTGCTGCACCTCCAGGGTAAGTCCCGCGTCATCGACCTTCAGCGCGTCGTACACCTTCGGCACGCTGTTGCGGGGGAACTCCACGTCGACCACGGCTCCGATGATTTGAACAATATTGCCAGCACTCATGATGTTTTCCTCTAACTGATATTTTGTCCGGGGACGGATTTAAAATCCGTCCCCCTGCAATCAGACCGCGGCCGCGCCGCCGACTATCTCGGAGATCTCCTGGGTAATGGCGGCCTGCCGCGCCTTGTTGTAGACCAGCTGCAGCTCGTCGATCAGGTTGCCCGCATTATCCGTTGCCGACTTCATGGCGACCATGCGCGCCGCCTGCTCGCAGGCGAGGTTTTCCACCACGCCCTGGTAGACCAGCGACTCGATATAGCGAATCATCAGCGCATCCATCACCGGCTTGGAATCCGGCTCGTAGATATAGTCCCAGTGTGATTCAAGCGCCTTGTCCTCGCTGCCCTGTACCGGCATCAGTTGCTCCAGTATCGGCTGCTGGGACATGGTGTTGATGAACTTGTTGTAGGCCACGTAGAGGCGGTCGATGCGCGCCTCCGCATAGGCATCCAGCATCACCTTGACGGTCCCGATCAGCTCGATGATCGACGGCGCATCACCCAGACTGACGGCCGTGGCGACCACGTTCCCGCCGAGGCGCTTGAAAAAGGCGTTGCTCTTGCTGCCGATCAGCGTCAGGTCGATCTCGATGCCCTCGGTGTGCCAGTGTTTCATGGCCGTTATCACCTGCTTGAACAGGTTGATGTTCAGGCCGCCGCACAGACCACGGTCCGTGGAAATGATGATCACCCCGACACGCCTGGCATCCCGCTCGGCCAGAAAAGGATGGTGATACTCGGGATGCGCATGCGCCAGATGCGAGATGACGTTCTGGATCTTCTCGGCATAGGGCCGTGTGGAACGCATGCGCTCCTGCGCCCTGCGCATCTTGCTCGCCGCCACCATTTGCATGGCCTTGGTGATCTTCTGCGTATTCTTGATACTGGCGATCTTGGTGCGTATTTCCTTCGCGCCGGACATGGCTAGACCTTTCTGTTTTCGTTCCGGTAACTGCTACCAGGTGTTGTTGGACTTGAAATCTACGATGGCCGCGCGTAACCCGGCCGCGATCTCGTCGTTGTAGTCAGGCGTTGCGTTGATCTTGTCCATCAGGGCCTTCTGGCTGGCGCGCAGGTAGCCATGCAGGGCATGTTCGAACTCGACGACTTTTTTTATCTCGACATCATCGAGATAACCCTGGTCCGCCGCAAACAGCGATACGGCCATTTCGGCGACGGACAGCGGGCTGTACTGCTTCTGCTTCATCAGTTCGGTAACGCGCTGCCCGCGCTCCAGTTGCTTGCGGGTGGTCTCGTCGAGATCGGAGGCAAACTGTGAGAACGCGGCCAGTTCCCGGTACTGGGCCAGCGCCAGTCGCACCCCGCCTCCCAGTTTCTTGATGATCTTGGTCTGGGCCGCACCGCCGACGCGCGACACCGACAGATCCGGCGTTGATGGCCGGACGGATGCCGGCGTTGAACAAATCCGATTCGAGGAAGATCTGCCCGTCGGTGATCGAGATCACGTTGGTGGGGACGAACGCGGACACGTCACCGGCCTGCGTTTCGATGATGGGCAGAGCGGTCAACGAGCCGGTCCTGCCCTTCACCTGGCCGTTGGTCAACTTTTCCACTTCATGGGCGTTGATGCGCGAGGCGCGCTCCAGCAGGCGTGAATGCAGGTAGAACACGTCACCCGGATAGGCCTCGCGCCCCGGCGGACGGCGCAGCAGCAGCGAAACCTGGCGGTAGGCCCAGGCCTGTTTGGTGAGATCGTCATAGATGATCAGGGCGTCTTCGCCGCGGTCGCGGAAATATTCCCCCATGGCGCAACCGGCGTAGGGCGCGATGTACTGCATGGCGGCCGATTCCGCCGCGGCGGCGGCAACGACAATGGTGTGTTCCATCGCCCCATGCTCCTCCAGCTTGCGCACCACCGTGGCGATGGAGGAATTCTTCTGGCCGATGGCCACGTAGATGCATTTGATCCCCGTGCCCTTCTGGTTGATGATGGTGTCGATCGCTACCGCGGACTTGCCGGTCTGGCGGTCGCCGATGATCAGTTCGCGCTGGCCGCGCCCGATCGGCACCATGGCGTCGATCGACTTGAGCCCGGTCTGCACGGGCTGGGAGACGGACTGGCGCGCGATCACGCCGGGGGCGATCTTTTCGATCGGGGAGGTCAGCGTGGCCCCGATCGGACCCTTGCCGTCGATCGGATTGCCGAGCGAGTCGACCACGCGTCCGAGCAGCGCCTCGCCTACCGGCACCTCCAGAATGCGGCCGGTGCACTTGACGCTGTCGCCTTCGGAGATTGTTCTGTATTCACCCAGGATCACCGCACCGACGGAATCGCGCTCGAGGTTGAGCGCCATGCCGAAGATATTACCGGGGAACTCGAGCATTTCACCCTGCATGACATCGGCCAGTCCGTGGATGCGGACGATGCCGTCCGTCAGGCTGACGACGGTCCCCTCGGTACGCGCCTCGGAGACGGCTTCGAACTGCTCGATGCGGCGCTTGATGAGATCACTGATTTCAGTGGGATTGAGTTGCATAGCGTGTATTCCTCTTAATGGCTCAGTGTATTGCCCAAGCGTTCGAGCTTGCCGCGTACCGAGCCGTCGATAACCAGGTCACCGGCCCGGATGATGGCGCCGCCCAGCAGCGCTGCATCCGTTGTACATTCGAGTTCGATGTCGCGCCCCAGGCGCTGTTTCAGCGCGGCCATGACCGCCGCCTGCTGCGCTGCGGTGGCGGGAAACGCCGTGATCAGTTCGGCGCTGATGGACTTCTCGGCTTCACGGCGCTGGATCTCGAACAGGGCCGCGATCTCCGGCAGCAGTTTCAGGCGCCGGTTCTCCGCCAGCAGGCGGATGAAATTGTGGCAGTTGTCATCGAGCCGGTCGGCGCCGATGCCGATGAAAAGCTCGGCGAGCTGTGCCTCCGTCATGCGCGGATTTTCAATCAGGGCGGTCATTTCCGGATCGGCGGCGACGATCGCGAGGAACTCCAGCATGCCGGACCACGCCTTCAGGGCCTGATGCGAGTCGGCGAACAGAAACGCCGCCTGGGCGTAGGGACGCGCGATGGTGAGTATTTCAGCCATGGTGGCGCTTCCTAGATCTCTGCGGCCAGTTTGGCGAGCAGTTCGGCATGCACCGTCTCGTCCACTTCACGCTCCAGCACCTTGCCGGCGCCCAGCACTGCCAGGGTGACCACCTGTGCGCGCAGTTCTTCCTTGGCCCGATTGATCTCCTGGTTGATCTCGGCGCGCGCCGCCGTCAGCAGGCGGCCGCCTTCTTCCCGGGCATCGCCCTTGGCTTCGTCGATGATTTCATTCGCGCGCTTCTCCGCCCGTTTGATAATCTCACCGGCCTGTTCCTTGGCTATCACGGAGTATTTCCTTGGCACGCTCCTCGGCCAGATGCTTCTCGTGCTTGCCGCGTTCGGCCGCCGCCAGACCGTCGGCAATTTTCTTCTTCCGCTCCTGCAGGGCGTGCATGATGGGCGGCCACACGTATTTCATGCAGAACATGACGAACAGGAAAAAGGCGATCGCCTGACCAATCAGGGTGGCATTGATATTCATGTCAGAACCTCTGCTGGCTTGAACAATGAAATGCCGTTAACCACCGACCACGGCAAACAGGATGTAGAGGGCGATACCCACGGCGATCATCGGCACGGCATCGACCAGACCCATGACGATGAAGAACTGCGTGCGCAGCATCGGTATCAGTTCCGGCTGGCGGGCGGCGCCTTCCAGGAAGCGGCCGCCGAGGAGGCCGATACCGATCGCCGCACCCAGCGCACCGAGGCCCATCATGATAGCGCCTGCGATATAGAGTAAAGCGTTTTCCATGTTTCTCTCCTAAGTAACTTGCTGTTCAAAAATATGAAATCTTAATGATGTTCCTGATGCGCCATGTCCAGGTACACGATGGTCAGCGTCATGAAGATGAACGCCTGCAGGGTGATGATCAGGATATGGAATATCGCCCAGCCGATCTGCAGCAGCCCCCCGAAGACACCCAGCATCCAGCCCGCCCCGTACATGATGGCGATCAGGATGAAGATCATCTCCCCGGCATACATGTTGCCGAACAGACGCAGCGCCAGTGAAATCGGCTTCGCTATGAGATTGACGCCTTCCAGCAGCAGGTTTACCGGGGCGCCCAGCTTGCCGAACGGCTGGAACGCCAGTTCACCGGCGAAGCCGCCCACGCCCTTGATCTTGATGCTGTAATAGAGAATCAAGAAGAACACGCCGAAGGCCATGCCGAAGGTCGCATTGGGATCGGTGGTCGGCACCGACTTGAGGTAGGGTATCCCCATCAGATGGGCAAGCTGCGGGAAAAAATCGACCGCGATGAGATCCATGAAGTTCATCAGGAAGATCCACATGAAGATCGTCAGGGCCAGCGGTGCGATGATGATATTCTTGCCGCTGAAGGAACCCTTGACGCTGTTTTCGACGAACTCGACGACCCACTCGACGAAGTTCTGCAGTCCACCCGGCACATCCGCCGTGGCCTGCCGGGCTGCCTTGTGAAAGAAATACAGGAAGAGCACGCCGAGACCGATGGAAAATCCCATGGTATCGAGGTGCAGGGCCCAGAATCCCATCGCCTTCGCCTCCTCGAACCCATGGGCAATGCCCCATGAGCCGTCCGGATGCTGGCCGAAGGTGAGATTCTGCAGGTGATGCCGGATATACTCCGCTGAGGTGAGAGTCTCGGTAGACATGCCCGTCAATCAGTCCTTTTTATTCCTGTCAGTAACAGGGCCATCTGGCCCACAATGAATCCACTCAGCAGCGCCAGCGGGTCGAGCGACAAGACACCCAGGCCCAGCGCAAACAGCAGGGCGACCAGCAGCATGCGTTCCAAGGCACTGCGATATAACACCAGGAGACTCTGCCGTGCGTTGATGACGCGTCCTTTATCAGATTGATAACGTCGCCATTCAAGCAGCAGGACATTGACAAGCGCCATCGCCCCGCCGAAGCATGTGGAACCCGCCTGAAAGCCCCCGAATACCAAGAGAAATACGACTGAGGTTAGGAACACCAGCATCAGCTGGGTTAATAAAACCATGCGGATCCGGCTTAACAAAGACCCAGGTAATCCGTCGTAAACTCAGTTAGTTACATTTTGTCCGTCGCCAAACTACCGGCGCCACCCGCGATCTTGATGGCATCCACCGGCCCATGGGCAGCGGGGGATTATAAAGACGCCTGATGCGAGGGGTCAATAAAGCCTGGTGAACCAGGCTATTTTATATGCTCGAGGATCCCGTCCAGCTCATCCAGGCTGTTATAGCGAATCTCCAGCCGGCCCTTGCCTCCGGCGCCGTGATGGATCAGCACGCTGGCGCCCAGCCGATCCGACAATCTGGCTTCCAAACGCTGGATATCCGGATCCCTCGATGGAGAAGCCGACGGGCGATGGCCGTGGGACCGCTGCAACTCCTGCACCAGGCGTTCGGTGGCGCGTACCGTGAGCCCCCTGGCGATGACTTGGCGCGCGGCCTCCACCTGCTGGACGCCGTTCAATGCCAGTAGGGCACGCGCATGCCCCATCTCCAGCTCGCCGCGCTCGACCATGCCCTTGACCGCGTCATCGAGATCCAGCAGCCGCAAGAGGTTGGACACGGCCACCCGCGAACGCCCCACGGCCTGGGCGGCCTGTTCGTGGGTCATGTCAAACTCGTCGATCAGACGTTTCAGGGCACGCGCCTCTTCCAGGGGGTTGAGGTTTTCCCGCTGGATATTTTCAATCAGCGCGATGGCGATGGCGGCGCGATCATCGACATCGCGAATAACCGCCGGTATCTCGTGCAGTCCGGCAAGCTGTGCGGCGCGCCAGCGGCGTTCACCGGCGATGATCTCGTAACGCCCGTCGCCGATGCCGCGCACCACGATCGGTTGCACCACGCCCTGCTCGCTGATGGAATCGGCCAGGTCCTGCAGGGATTCGGGGTGCATGTCGACGCGCGGCTGGTAGCGGCCGCGCTGGATGACATCAACGGGCAGGGTGCGCAGGGCTCCGTCGACATCGCGGGTGTCGGCGGCGGGTGTAGCCACGGCTACCACCGCCCGGGGTCCCGGGGCGTGCTCCAGTGTGCTTTCAGGCTGTGGGGCGCGTACCGACGGTCCCAGCAATGCGTCCAGTCCACGGCCAAGTCCGCGCTTTTTTGATGCCATGATGTCTACCGTTGGTGTTTGCAGCGATCAGAAATGTGTCGGTTCTGTTCCGGTTCGTTCGGGTTCGGGAGTCTGCAGTACCGGCAGCGAAGATTCCGTCGCCTGATTTCGGCGCAGGTACTCGCCGGCCAGCGCCAGATAGGCAGCCGCCCCGCGCGAGGTACTATCATAGCGCAGCACCGGCAGACCGTGACTGGGGGCCTCGGCGAGCCGCACGTTGCGTGGGATGATCGTGCGGTACACCTTGTCTCCGAAGTGCTGCTGCAACTGCGCCGAGACGTCATTGGCGAGATTGTTGCGCGCGTCGTACATGGTGCGCAGCAGTCCCTCGATTTCCAGTTCGGGATTGACGCTGACGCGCACCTGTTCGACTGTCTCCAGCAGCGCGGACAACCCTTCCAATGCATAGTATTCGCACTGTATCGGGATGATGACGCTGTGCGCGGCGGCCAGCGCGTTGATGGTCAGCATGCTCAGGGAGGGGGGGCAGTCGATGATGATGACGTCGTACTCGTTCTGCACATAGGTGAGCGCAGAACGCAGCCGGCGTTCCCGGTCATCCCGGGCCAGCAGCTCGACCTCGGCGGCCGTCAGGTCGCCATTGCCCGGCAGCAGGTCGTAGCCGGCCTCCGCTGCATAGACGATGATATCGCGAATGGCCGCATGGCCAAGCAACAGGTCGTAACCGGTCTTGATTGCGGCATGCTTGTCGCAGCCGCTGCCCATCGTGGCATTGCCCTGCGCATCCAGATCGACCAGCAGGACACGCCGCCCGGTCTGGGATAGGGAGGCGGCAAAATTCACACTGGTGGTGGTCTTGCCGACGCCGCCTTTTTGATTGGTTACTGCCAGTATTTTTCCCATGCTGCCTCTGTAAGCCGTTGACCGCTAACGCGCCGCGGCATGCATGCACACCAGGTGGCGCTCCGCATCGAGTCCCGGAACACTCAGGGAGACCACCTTGTCGATCACTGCCCTGTTGTCCAGTCCTTCGATCTCGGCTATCGGATAGACACCCTTCATGGCCAGTATCCGTCCCTCGCTGGCGCACAGGTGTGCCGCATACCGGTAAACTTCACGCAGCTCCGAGAACGCGCGGCAGATAACGCTGCTGAAACGCTCCTGCGGGTGGTAATCCTCGATGCGCGTGTGTTCAAGCAGGACATTGTCCAGTTTCAGTATGGCCAGGGTCTGCTGCACGAAGCGCAGTTTCTTGCCGCTGCTGTCCAGCAGGACGAATTCCCGTTCCGGGCAGGCGATCGCCAGCGGGATGCCCGGCAGTCCCGCGCCAGTCCCGATATCCAGCACTCGCTCGCCCTCGAGATAGGGGAGGATGGACAGGCTGTCGAGTATATGCCGGGTGACGATCTCGGTCGGTTTGCGCACCGACGTCAAGTTATATATGCGGTTCCAGTTCATCAATTCGGTGATGAACTCCATCAACCGCTCGTCCCCGGCCAAGCGTTCTTCCAGCCCGAGTTCGTAGATGCCATCATCGAGCAACTCTTCCGGTTGCAGGAATTTTCCCTGTTGTCCCTTGCCGGTGTATCCGCGGGTATGCATCTCTGTCATGAACTCGATCGCATCAGGTGATGTGGCGTTCGGCGCGGTCCCATCTCCTGAGGTGTATCAGCAACAGTGACACGGCCGCGGGTGTGATGCCCGGAATTCGTGACGCCTGTCCGATGGTCTGCGGACGCACCGCAAGCAATTTTTCGCATACCTCGTTGGAAAGCCCCCGGACCGCATTGTAATCGAAATCCGCCGGCAGGGCTTGTTCCTGTTGGCGATGCTGCCGGTTGATCTCCGCCTGCTGGCGCTCGAGGTAGCCGGAATACCTGGCCTGGATCTCGACCTGCTCGGCTACCTGTGCATCCGCCACACCTGGACCGATGCCGGCAACGGCCATCAGGTCGGCATAGCAAACGTCAGGGCGTCGCAACAGTTCATGCGCCCGCTGCTCGCGCGCGAGCGGCTTCTCCAGCAGGACGGAGAGGGCTGCGCCCGGCCCGCTGTCGGGACGCAGCAGCAGCATTTGCAAACGCTGCTGCTCATTGACGATCGCGGCATGCTTTTCACTGAAGATCCGCCAGCGGTGTGCATCAACCAGACCCAGCTCCCGCCCGCGTGGCGTGAGCCGCAGATCGGCGTTGTCCTCGCGCAGCAGCAAGCGGTATTCGGCGCGGCTGGTGAACATCCGGTACGGCTCGCTGGTTCCGCGTGTGATCAGGTCGTCGATCAATACCCCGATGTAGGCCTCATCGCGCCGTGGGGTCCACGGTGGATTGCCCTGTACCTTGCGCGCCGCGTTCAATCCGGCCATCAGGCCCTGTGCGGCCGCCTCTTCATAGCCGGTCGTGCCGTTGATCTGGCCCGCAAAGAAGAGTCCCTCGATCACCTTGGTCTCCAGGGATCCCTGCAAATCGCGTGGATCGAAGAAGTCGTATTCGATGGCATAGCCCGGGCGGGTGATGTGTGCGCATTCAAACCCGGCAATGGATCGCACCAGGGCCTCCTGCACCGCATAGGACAGGCTGGTGGAGATGCCGTTGGGATAGATCTCGTGCGTATTCAGTCCTTCCGGTTCCACGAAGATTTGATGCGACGTCTTGTCGGCGAAGCGCACCACCTTGTCTTCGATCGAGGGGCAGTAACGCGGTCCCGTCCCCTGTATGGCGCCCGAATACATCGGTGACTCCGAGAGGCCGTCCCGGATGATGTCATGGGTGCGTTCATTGGTGTGGGTGAGATGGCAGGAAACCTGGCGCGGGTGATCACCCGGTGAGCCAAGGTATGACATCACCGGCACCGGCTCGTCGCCCCGCTGTTCCGATAAACGGCTGTAGTCGATGGTACGGCCGTCGAGGCGCGGCGGTGTACCGGTCTTCAGGCGACCCACCCGCAGGGGCAATTCGCGCAGCCGGGCGGCCAGGGCGTTGGCGGGAGGATCGCCCGCGCGGCCACCCGCATGGTTATTCGGTCCGATATGGATGCGCCCCGCGAGGAAAGTCCCCACCGTCAGGACCACGGCGGCGGCATGAAACCTGAGTCCCATCTGTGTGATGACACCGGTGACACGCTCGCCAGTGAGGAGCAGATCGTCGACCGCCTGCTGAAAAATATGCAGGTTCGGCTGGTTTTCCAGCGCACGGCGCACGGCCTGTTTGTATAACAGGCGATCCGCCTGCGCCCGCGTGGCACGTACGGCCGGCCCCTTGCTGGCGTTGAGTACGCGGAACTGGATGCCGGCGTGATCGGCGGCATGCGCCATCAGGCCGCCAAGCGCATCGATCTCCTTGACCAGATGACTTTTGCCGATACCGCCAATGGCCGGGTTGCAGCTCATCTGACCGAGGGTCTCGACATTGTGGGTCAGCAGCAGGGTGCGGACGCCCAGGCGCGCGGCCGCGAGCGCGGCCTCGGTTCCGGCATGACCGCCGCCGACGACAATCACATCAAAGGTTCTGTCCAACACGGTCATGTTTCTGTAACTGAAAAAATAGAAGGGAATACTACGCCGCGAGCCAAAAGCAGGGCAATGCGCCCGTTGCGTACGGGTAGGCGGCGATGCATGTGCCGATCCCTGCAATTAGATACAATAATTCATATATATTGTGTTAGACTACGTTTATCTATACTAGATAAGGGTGATATATGAGACTCCTTGAATTCACCAAGGACGAAGGGGGTACGAAACCGCAACGCTCGAAAGCGCGTTCACGAAAGCGCGAATCTCCCGCCCCTATCACCCAGGCAAGCCCATCCGACCAGTCAATACCAAGTACCACGGCGACATCCCTAAATGGCCGCAGCGACGCCCATCCGATTCAGGGCACCGCCATACGCAAGCTAGTGCGCCGCATACCGATTGATCTCGAACAGCTGCAACAGCGCATCGGTTTCCTGGAAAGACGCCTGCAGGATCAGTCAAGCAAGACGGAGAAGCTGACGACAGTCAGGGATTTAAATATGCTGCGGGAACGCATGAACCGCCTGGAAAATAGCCTGGAGCAGGAACTGGTTGCGGCCCGCTCGCGTGAATCTCGCCTGTTGGAGGCGCTCGATAAGCCGCCCCTGAAAATACTACTCAGAACGCGCGCCATCCGGTTCTGGCGCGAGGATCTGCCGGTAATCGGCGCCTGGCTGCTGAGAATTGCCCACCGCTGGTGGCAGGAGGTCCAGCCCGAGTGGTGGCCGCAACTAGCCAGCGCCTGGAAAGAATCGCTCGAGAAGGCCCGCCGTTAAGAGGGGTCAATTACTCGCCTGATCTGACTGGCGTACGGCTCCGGTGGCGACCGCGCGTAGACCAGCCCATAACAAGGCAAGTTGTTGCCGATACATAGGCCCGATATTTGCCGGGTTCGTATGCTGGATAGCCAGGGGTACACCGTAGAATATCGAGACCAGACCCACCATGGCCGCCGTTATCAAGGTATTTTGCGGTAAATCTCCCTGATCCACTGCCTGCTGCAATGCCTTTCTGAGCACCATTTCCAGACTGTCCTGATCGGTTTCCGCAATACCAGTCAGGTCGCGGAAGGCCATGGCGCGTTCAGCCGGAGTGATATCCGGCCGGGGTGAACGCGTCCGTTCCCTGGCTTGGTATGCGATGATTTCTCCCATCAGTCCCGGCTTTTTCTGAATTTGGATTGCTGCATAGCGAAACAGGGCTTCAATGACAGGCAGGCCTTTCTGCTGCCCCGCCACCTGTAGCCCGTACCAGTTCAACTCCAGCGACCAGAGCTTGTCCAGATACACCACGATAGCTTCCTTCTTCGGGAAATAATTGAAGAAGGTTGCCTCGGAAATCTGGGCCCGCTCGCACAATGACTTGACCGAGAGCGCTTCCAGAGGGGCATTTTCGAGGTGGTGAGTAACGACCTCGGCCAGCGCAAGCCGGGTACGCGCAAATTTCCGCTCACGTAGCGAAAATCGGGGTGATGTCGTCATATCTGATTTTTACCGTAAGTTTATAGATAAACCCAATTAAAATTATTTTTCCTTAATATTGAAGTTGATAGGTTTGCACCCTCAGGCAGCGACGGTTAGATCACAGCCGTTATACATGCCTGATCACCGCACGAGCACGGCTCCCCTATCCTCCGACCGCACGACGCCATGTGGCTTTTACTCCCTGACAATATGCAGGTCGCTTTATCTTTTTCATTGATTATAAGGGAGTTATTGAGTTAGTTTAATCGTACCTTATATTTCATGACGACACGATTAAATTTAATTATTTCCATTAATTCATGCAAATACAAAATTGGCCAGTGTGGGTACGCCGGTATGAAATTGCCTGCACGAAGGCGTTGCGACCGGCAGTGTTGCAAGCACTTCGAGACCCTCGTCAGGCGGAGCGGAGATTACTCAGGCTGTCAGCTATCATGACGAGGTACCGGAAATACCCGCTTTCACCTCAACCGGAGTAAGTACCTACATCACCGGGGCGACGCAGCATCTTGTCCACATTACCCTGGTGCACCTCTTCCGCGGCGATCAGCCGGCGTGCATACTCTTCCAGCAGCACCGATTTGCCTGCCACCTCCGCCAACAGTTCTTTGTAGACCGCCAGCGCCGCGCGCTCATGTTCCAGGGATTCGCGCAGGATGTCACCGATATCATGTTTATGGGTTTCCAGCAGGGGGCCGATGGCCAGCGACGGGTGTTCGCCCAGTTGGGTAACCAGTTCCCCGGCCTCCCGGGCATGTCCCAGTGACTCGTCCGCCTGTTCCTGCATCCAGGAAACGATCGGAATACGGTTGTAGCCATAGACCATCAGGGCATAATGCGTGTAGCGCACCAAGCCGGCGAGTTCCAGCTCGAGAATTTTGTTGAGGTGCCTCACCACGGCTCCTTTGTCGAATGATTCGATCATCTGATATCTCCTTGCCAAATGTTGAAGGGATGTGATCCGATTCGCGGCGCGATCTCTTACGGGTAAGGCGGCATCGACGTTGCCTGCCTCCTGACTGATATTATCAAGCCATCACACCCCTGATTTACCGCAGGCTGCACGACAGTCGCCCCAACCGTCATCGGATCATTAAATTCTAGTCTGCATTTCTCCGCCGGGGTGCCGGAGAGGAATGCAAACGAGATCAATCACGCGGTGTGTTCAGTCATGCAACGCTGGATGGATGACGATGAACTGCGAGAAAGTCAGGACATCGCGGTTTTTCGGGCTTTTGCATGGGTATATCAGGGGATGACTGATTAAGGAAATTCCGATTTTTCGTTATTCCAGCCGGCATGAATAAGCCGAATCTGCTGAATATGAATGTCCCCAGTTTCTCTAAATCTCCACCAGCGCTCATGGACGGAATCCCGGTACCAGAGCATGCGGCGCATAACCGCGCGAGTTGCAGAACACCCGGGTACCACATATCGCGTAATAGAACGGCTCGTGCACATGGCCATGAACCCAGAGTGAGACCCGGTCCTCTGCATTCAGGTCCTCAAGATAGCTGGCGAAGGCGGGGACAGCGGATTCCCGGCATAATGCGGCTTCGTCGATTCCGAACCGGCTATTTTCCTATGCAGAAGCTGCTGAAAATCCTGTCCAGCAGGTCCTCATTGGTGAAGGCGCCGGTGATCTCGTCGAGATCCTGCTGCGCATCGCGCAATTCCTCCGCCAGAAGTTCCGCGGCGTAGCGCTTCTGCAGCAGGTGCTTTCCTTCCTCGACATGGGTGCGTGCCCGTCGCAGGGCATCGAGATGCCGGCGGCGCGCACTGAACCCGCCCTCGGCCTCTTCCTGGAAACCGACGCAGTGCTTGAGATGGCGCCGCAAGTCGTCCATCCCTCCGCCGGTATGGGCCGAGAGCGCGATTTCCACCGGAGCGTCTATACCGCTGATACCGGGCGGACGGCCGGTAATATCGATCTTGCTGCGGATGCGAGTATGGGGGATGCCGGCCGGCAGCTCCTTGAGGATGGCGGCATCGGCCGCGGTGTAACCCTGCTGGTCATCAACCACCAGTAGGACGCGATCGGCGCTTTCCATGGCGCGCCGTGCCCGTTGCATGCCCGCCTGTTCCACGGGATCAGTGCTCTCGTGCAGTCCGGCGGTATCAATAATGTGCAGCGGCATGCCGTCGATCTGGATGTGCTCACGCAGCACATCGCGCGTGGTGCCGGGTATGTCGGTTACGATTGCGGCGTCATGCCCCGCTAGTGCATTTAGCAGGCTGGACTTGCCGGCGTTCGGCCGCCCGGCGATGACCAGCGTCATACCGTCGTGCAGCAGCTGGCCCTGGTGCGCGCCTTCCAGTACCCGATCGATGGCATGGCTCAATGCGCTGATCTGTTCACCGAGCCGTTCATCGGAGAGCAGATCGATCTCCTCGTCCGGAAAATCCATGGCGGCCTCGACCCAGGAACGCAGCGCGATGAGCTGTTGCAGCAGAACATGGATCCGCTCTGAAAACATACCTTGCAGGGAACGCACCGCCGCCCGCGCCGCCTGGGCCGTGCCGCTGTCGATGAGGTCGGCGATGGCCTCGGCCTGGGCGAGATCCATCTTGTCATTGAGGAATGCGCGTTCGGTGAATTCGCCAGGGCGTGCCGAGCGCGCGCCTAGCGATAGCACGCGCTGCAGCAGCAGATCCATGATCACGGGGCCGCCATGGCCGTGCAGTTCCAGCACATGCTCACCGGTGAACGAGGCGGGCGCCGGGAAATAGAGCGCCAGGCCGGCGTCGATCCGTGTCCCGTCGGCATCACGGAAGTCGTGCAATTCGGCATAACGCGCCTTTGGCAGACGCCCCAGCAACTGCCGGGCGATGGTCGGTACCTCCGGTCCGGAGATGCGCACGATGCCGATACCGCCCCGGCCGTGCGGGGTCGCGATGGCGGCGATGGTGTCGGTGTTCGGGGCCACGGGACGACCGCCGCAAGCGGGGGGTTTATTTTTTAGCGCCGCGCTCGATGCGACGCGTGATCACATACTGCTGGGCGATGGAGAGGGTATTGTTGACCACCCAGTAGAGCACCAGTCCGGACGGGAAAAAGGCGAAAAATACGGTGAACACCACCGGCAGCGCCATCATGACCTTTGCCTGGATCGGATCCATCGGGGCCGGATTGAGCTTTTGCTGGATCAGCATAGTTGCGCCCATCAGCAGCGGCAACACGTAGTAGGGGTCGGGCGAGGATAGATTGTTGATCCACAGCATGAACGGCGCCTGGCGCATTTCCACGCTCTCCAGCAACACCCAGTAAAGCGCGATGAACACCGGTATCTGCACAACGATCGGCAGGCAGCCACCGAGCGGGTTTATCTTCTCCTTCTTGTAGAGCTCCATCATGGCCTGGTTGAGGCGCTGGCGGTCGTCGCCGTAGCGTTCCTTGAGCGATTGCAGCCGCGGCGCCAGCTTACGCATGTTGGCCATGGAACGGTAACTGGTTTCCGACAGCTTGTAGAACGCCAGCTTGATCAGCAGCGTAAGCAACACGATGGACCAACCCCAGTTGCCGACCAGCTTGTGTATGGTCTTCAGCAGCCAGAATAGCGGCTGGGCCAATACGGTGAGCCGACCGTAATCCACCGTCAGCTCCAGTCCGGGCGCCACCTCCGCCAGGTGATCCTGAAGCTTGGGACCCGCATACAGGCGGGTGTGGAACGTCGTGGTGCCGCCGGCAGGAATCGTCCGCTCCGGGGAGATCAGGCCGATTACGTAACGCGGACCACTCAGGGTCTTAGTGTAATAGCGATCGTTATCACCGCGCTCCGGAATCAGCGCCACCAGGAAATAATGCTGGATCATGGCTGCCCACCCATCGGTTATGTTGCGATCCAGCGCGCTCTTGTCCATGTCCGCGAACGAGACTTTCTGGTACTTGTCATCCGGACTGTAGAGTACGGCGCCGGTGTAAGTGCGGATAAACTTAGACTGACTGGCCGCCGCCAGCGGGCTGCGCTGCAACTGGCGATACTCGCGCCCGCGCCAGTCGGCAGCGCTGCCATTTTTGACCTGGTAGTCAATATTCACAACGTAGCCGCTGCGGTGAAAGGTGTAGAGTTTGGTAACTTCAACCCCTTCAGGACTGCGCCAGTGTAGAGGGACCTGCAGGGTGTCGGCAGCGGCATCTAACCGGTAGTAATTCTGATCGGCATGGTACTCGGCATGGTGGGTGGGTTCAGCGCCGTCCGGCGTGCGCAAACCCGACTGGACCACGAACAAATCCGGCATGGTGTCGTTCAGCAGGCGAAACGGCGGGGAATCCGGCTTCATTGTTATGGGATAAGTAAGCAGATCGGCGCGGCGCAAATCACCACCGACTGTATCGATCACCGCGCTCAAGGTATCGGTTTCCACGTGTATCTGTTGACCTGTATTCAGTACGATTTCTTCCGGCATGAGGCCTTCTTTAGCCGCGGGTACGACGCCGGTTACTGGCGGCACGTCCTCACCGGGCGCGGTACCGGTGATCGGCTGTTCCGTCTCAGCCGGTGCAGGCTGCGTCTGCGTCACAGGACCGTAGTCCTTTATCCAGGCCTGCCACAACAGCAGGACCACGAAGGAGAGGGCGACAAACAGGAACAGGCGCTGGTTATCCATGATGGCAGGTCACTTCCTTGTCCGGAACTTCATCGATACCGCCGGGGTGCCAGGGATGACAGCGTAATAGACGGCGCAATGCCATTCCGCTCCCGCGCAGGGCGCCGTAACGTTCGATGGCGATGATCGCATAACAGGAGCAGGTCGGATGAAACCGGCAGTGTCCGCCAAGCCAAGGGCTCAGCAGAAACCGATAAGCCTTGATGAGTTGTATTAAGAACAAGCGCATGAATCCATCAACTGTTTCCAGATTTTTTCGAGTGCCTCTGCAAGAACCCTGTTTGGTTGCATTGCAATACCCACGCGGCCGATGACTACGATGTCAAGACTTCCCAGTTGCACCTGCCAATGGCGGAAACTTTCCCTTACTTGGCGTTTGATGCGGTTACGGGCTACAGCGGTACGCACTGACTTGCGGGATATCACCAAACCAAGACGAGACCCATGCCGGGAATTATGGGTGGCTAGTACTGTCATCCAGCGATTACTTGCCTTGCAACGGCTGTGGTCGAATACCCGCCGATACTCGACGGGCTGCGTCAGTCGAGCCTGCCGTGGAAAATGCGCCAGGCTGGAACGCAAGAGTAAGGGTTCAGACGGACAGCCGCGCCCGGCCCTTGGCACGACGTGCGTTGATAACTGCTCGGCCGCTTTTGGTACTCATGCGCGCACGAAACCCGTGCGTGCGTTTACGCTTCAAGTTGCTGGGTTGAAAAGTTCTTTTCATGACACGCCAGGTCCCAAATAAATTACTACGATATCATCCACACCAAATTTGCGGCGTGAAAAGGTCGCAAAGGGTACTGTTTTAGCGGACAGGCTGTCAACCTGAAAGTATTCCGCCGGCGCGAACGGAGTGAGTGTGGATAACTTGTAATGACAGGTATAGACTTCCCCACCTGGCATCGCACTGCTCACAACAAAAAGGGAGGCTTGTCTGGTGGAAGTGTCGCTTTGGCAAAAGTGTTTGGTTCGCCTGGAAAATGAACTTCCCGAACAACAATTCAATACCTGGATACGTCCGTTGCATGCCATCGAAACCCCGGAAAGTCTGCGCCTCCTGGCACCTAACCAGTTCGTGCTCGACTGGGTCAGTAAACACCATTTCGATACCATCTCACGCACCCTGCATGACATCAACCCCGAGGCTGAAACCCAAGTACTACTCGATATCGGCAGTACCAAGCGGGGCAGTGAACCCGCAGCGGCATTACCTGCGCTGACGCTGCGCAGCCCGGCGACGGACAAGCCGATTCCAGGTCAGTACAAAAGCAATCTCAACCCCGATTTCTCATTCGCGACTTTCGTTGGCGGCAAATCCAACCAATTGGCACGCGCCGCCTCCATGCAGGTTGGGGAGAACCCTGGGGGCGCCTATAACCCGCTGTTCATCTATGGCGGTGTCGGGCTGGGCAAAACCCACCTTATGCATGCCGTTGGCAACCTAATTCATGAGCGCAATCCGACTGCCCGCGTCATCTACCTGCATTCAGAACGTTTTGTCGCAGACATGGTCAAGGCGTTGCAGCACAATGCCATCAACGACTTCAAACGCTTCTACCGAAACGTCGATGCATTGCTCATAGACGATATCCAGTTCTTTGCCGGCAAGGAGCGGTCTCAAGAGGAGTTTTTCCATACATTCAATGCCTTGCTAGAAGGCCAACAGCAGGTCATCCTGACCTGTGACCG
This sequence comes from uncultured Gammaproteobacteria bacterium, assembly GCA_963773065.1. Taxonomy (GTDB): domain Bacteria; phylum Pseudomonadota; class Gammaproteobacteria; order UBA9214; family UBA9214; genus CAVQCA01. The sequence goes on along the minus strand of CAVYZN010000031.1, from coordinate 42,740 downwards.
TTATCCCAAGGAGGTCCAGGGTCTGGAAGAACGCCTAAAATCGCGCTTCGGCTGGGGGCTTACGGCAGCCATAGAGCCGGCTGAGCTGGAAACCCGCGTGGCGATCCTCATGAACAAGGCAACTCAGAGCAATATCAACTTACCGGACGATGTCGCGTTCTTTATCGCCAAACGCATCCAGTCCAACATCCGTGAACTGGAAGGTGCCCTGCGTCGCGTCATCGCGAGTGCACGTTTTACTGGTCAGCCAATAACGCTTGAATTTACCAAAGAAGCCTTGCGCGATCTGCTGGCTTTGCAGGACAAGCTGGTTACCACGGCAAATATCCAGAAGACGGTCGCGGAGTATTACAAGATACGGGTGGCCGACCTGCTCTCACCTCGGCGCAGTCGAACCATTACCCGTCCCCGCCAAATCGCGATGGCGTTGGCGAAGGAACTGACCACGCACAGCCTGCCCGAAATCGGGGATGCCTTCGGTGGACGGGACCATACCACTGTGATACATGCCTGCCGCAAGGTTATTGAACTCAGGGACTTGGATGCGCGCATCAATGAAGACTACAACAACTTGTTGAGAACTCTGACCACATGAAGTTGATAACTTGTGGACAACTATTCGGAGTGATATTTATCCCTGATTATCCACAGCTTATACACACTGAGCTACGGAGTTTTAGGTGGGGTTGTAGTTGATGCATGAAATTGAATACCATTGATTTTTTATACTTACCAACAGTAACCCAATGCTTGTAATAATATAAACAATCATATTTTTAAATCTTAATTTAATCAATTATGAAACTTACCATTCAGCGTGAAACACTTCTGAAACCACTCCAACAGGTAGCCGGTGTCGTGGAACGACGCCAGACGTTACCTATACTGGGTAATGTACTACTCAACGCAACCAAGAAAGGCTTGAAGCTGACTGCAACTGACCTTGAAGTGGAACTGCAAACACAGGTCAGTATAACAATCACTGAAGTGGGTGATATCACACTCTCGGCACGCAAGCTGCTCGAAATCTGCCGTTCTCTACCGGAAGGCAATGAAATCGATATAACCATCAGCGAAGATCGTGCCCAGATCCGTTCGGGCAAGAGTCGCTTTACACTGACCACCATGCCGGCCAGTGATTTCCCAGTCGTGGAAAAGATAAAAAGCGCACGCTCATTCCAAGTACCACAGGATGACCTGCGCCGATTGATCGAACGCACCGCATTTTCCATGGCTCAGCAGGATGTACGTTACTACTTAAACGGCCTCATGTTGGAACCATCCAGTGGTATATTGCGCGCTGTTGCAACTGATGGGCATCGTATGGCCCTGTGTGAATTTGCCGTGGACGTCGGCGACGGTGAAGTGCAACAGGTGATTGTCCCACGTAAGGGGGTGCAGGAATTGCACCGCTTGCTGGAAGAAAATAAGAAACCAATACAGGTGGAAATCGGCACAAATCACATTCGTATTACCACGGATGAATTGCGTTTTACTTCAAAATTGATTGATGGACGCTTTCCCGACTACCACCGCGTCATACCAAAGAGTGCTGATAAGCGCTTATTGGTTAAACGGGAGGTGTTGCGCCAGGCCCTGTCGCGCACCTCAATTCTTTCCAACGAAAAGTACCGTGGAATCCGCATGGATTTATCAAGAAATAATATTAAAATTCAAGCACATAATCCTGAACAAGAAGAGGCAGTCGAGGAAATTGAGGTCGACTATGAGAATGAACCACTGTTGATTGGATTTAATGTTACCTATCTACTGGATGTGTTGACTGCAATTAATACCGATGATGTTGAAATTATGTTGGCAGATGCCAATAGCAGTGCACTTATCTATAAACCCGGGATTAGTGACTGCCGTTATGTGATCATGCCGATGCGCTTGTAATTATATTCCGTCTCTGCCGTACCCACTCCATCCTGTTAACTTAAGAATCCTTGTCAGCAACAACCACGGGACTGCTTTCGCTAGATATTGGCAATTTTCGCAATATTGAGAGCGCAAGTTTGTCATTTTCACATGGTCTCAACCTGATTTCGGGGTCTAATGCGGCTGGGAAAACCAACCTCCTGGAGGCCATTTATTGTTTAGGCCGTGTGCGTTCATTTCGTACCCTCGATGGAAACAACCTTGTCCGGGAAGGACAGCCTGCCTACCAACTCGTTGGCCGGATTGGTTTGACGGGAGAGCGAGCGGTCCCGATCGGGATGGAACGTTGTCATGGTCGCTACCGGATTCACATTGCTGGTCAAAACGTGCAAAAGCTTTCGGAATTAGCGGGATGTTTCCCGGTCACGATTATGGCTGGAGATACCGCAAACTTTCTGAATGGTGGACCACGTTGGCGACGCCAGTCCCTCGACTGGGCATTGTTCCACGTGGAACATGGTTACCGAAACGTTTGGCAACGTTACGCCCGTGCCCTTCGGCAGCGTAATGCTGCATTGAGATCCAATGCGCCATCAATACAGGTAATTGCATGGGACAGGGAACTCGTGGATGCGGCTGAGAGCCTAGACCAGATGCGACGGAATTATCTCGTTAACTTGGAACCGCATATCCAGACTGAATTGGAGAGTCTACTACCCGGCAGGACGCTGACTATTCGCTATATATCTGGATGGCAAAAAGATGTCGCGTTACATGCTGCAATGAAAAAAACACTCCATAAGGATCTTGCCCAGGGTTATTCCCACTGTGGCCCGCATCGAGCTGATATTGCATTGCTGGTAGATGGCAGGCATGTAAAGTCGAATTACTCGCGTGGTCAGCAAAAGGCAATTACATTGGCTTTACTGATGGGCCAGATGAAGCTGCAATGTTCCTTGAATGCGCCACGAGGGGCGTTTTTACTCGATGATCTCGGCAGTGAATTGGATGAGGAATACCAGTTACGCATTCTCAGCTGTCTACAGGAAATTGGAATCCAGATCTTTGTGACAGTTATTGATACGCACACCATTAACCTGGCAGCGTGGTCCGCAATAAAAAGGTTCCACGTGGAACATGGCGTGATTCATGAGGTGCTATAATGCCTCGCTTGATCAAAGGATTGTTTCATGACCGAGAAAAATAGCTATACATCTTCCAATATTAAGGTGCTAAAAGGCTTGGACGCTGTCCGTAAACGCCCAGGGATGTACATTGGAGATACGGATGATGGCACAGGTCTGCACCACATGGTCTTTGAAGTTGTGGATAATTCGATTGATGAAGCACTGGCGGGATACTGTAAAGAAATTACAGTAACGTTGCACAACGACGATTCTGTGACTGTCACGGATGATGGTCGTGGAATCCCTGTGGATATACACCCGGAAGAAGGTCGGTCTGCGGCAGAAGTCATCATGACGTTACTGCACTCGGGAGGTAAGTTCGATGATGATTCTTATAAGGTATCGGGTGGTTTACATGGCGTAGGGGTTTCTGTCGTAAACGCCCTCTCGGAAAATCTACGCCTGACGATTTATCGAGATGGCCACAGCTATAGCCAGGAATACGAACTAGGGGTACCCAAGAAACCTATCGAGGCTACGGGTGACACGCAGCGCACAGGTACGGAGATTCGTTTCAAGCCCAGTAGCAGAATTTTTACTAATACTGAATTTCACTACGATATTCTTGTTAAGCGATTGAGAGAACTGTCATTTTTGAATCCGGGTATCCGCATTAAACTTGCTGATGAGCGTAATAATAAACAAGATATATTCGAGTATCAAGGCGGGATCAGGGCATTTGTTGAGCATTTAAATCGTAAAAAGACGCCATTGCATGCAACTGTTTTCTATTTCAACGGCGACAAGGATAACATCGGATTGGAAGTCGCAATGCAGTGGAATGATTCCTATCAGGAAAATATCTTTTGTTTTACCAATAATATACCGCAACGCGATGGCGGTACCCACCTGGCAGGATTCCGTAGTGCTCTGACACGTACACTAAATCTCTATATGGAGCGGGAAGGTGTGTTGCGTAAAGCCAAGGTATCCGCAACCGGCGATGACGCGCGCGAAGGGTTGACCGCTGTCCTGTCTGTTAAGGTACACGATCCCAAGTTTTCTTCCCAAACCAAGGACAAGCTAGTTTCATCGGAGATTAAGGGTGTAGTCGAATCAATGGTGAGTGAGCAGTTTCAGAACTACCTGATGGAAAATCCGACCGACGCCAAGGCAATTACGGCTAAAATCATCGAAGCTGCAAGGGCACGCGAGGCGGCGCGTAAGGCGCGGGAGATGACCCGGCGTAAGGGAGCACTTGATATTGCAGGACTGCCCGGCAAGCTGGCTGACTGCCAGGAGCGCGATCCGGCATTGTCTGAATTGTTTCTTGTTGAGGGCGATTCTGCGGGCGGTTCAGCCAAACAGGGACGTGACCGCAAGTCACAGGCCATTTTGCCACTTAAAGGCAAAATCCTTAACGTTGAAAAGGCACGTTTTGACAAGATGCTGTCATCCGCAGAAGTAGGTACCCTGATCACCGCCATGGGCTGCGGAATCGGACGGGAAGAATTTGACCCCGACAAGCTTCGATACCACCGCATTATCATCATGACGGATGCTGACGTTGATGGATCTCATATTCGTACGTTGCTGCTGACGTTTTTCTACCGTCAAATGCCCGAGTTGATAGAACGTGGACATATATATATCGCCCAGCCCCCACTGTATAAAGTTAAAAAAGGTAAGCAAGAACAATATGTTAAGGATGACCCCGCCCTGAGCGCCTTACTCTTGCGTGGTGCTAGCGACAATGCACAATTGTTCGTGAATCCCGAAGCACCGCCACTCAGTGGCCCGGCATTGGAGAATCTTGCGACGCAGTATATGGCCGTGATGGCCGGCATTCAGCGGCTGTCGCGCCGCTATGATCCTGAAATCCTTGAAAAGATGATCTATATGCCGGTTATGCAGGTAACCAAGCGTGAAGATTTCAATGTGGTGACAGCATGGTTCAAGGAACTGGAAGAGCGTTTGAACACCAGTTTGCCTGCTGAACGATATTATAAATGTAATGTTGTCCAAGACGCTGATATAAGAAGCTTTTTCGCAAATATCGGCAGATGGACTCACGGCATTATCACATCCGAGCAAATTTTTACGGCTGATTTTTTCATCTCTCTTGATTACGAACGCATCACCGCCTTGGGAACTCAACTGGATGGATTGATCGGAGAAGGCGCCTTTGTACAACGAGGCGATCGTCGGGAACCCGTAAATTCCTTCAAGCAGGCACTGACATGGTTGCTTGAAGAAGCCAAGCGTGGTCAGCTCATTCAGCGCTACAAGGGGCTGGGTGAGATGAATCCCGAGCAGTTATGGGAAACCACAATGAACCCGAATACCCGGCGTTTGCTACAGGTGCAAATCGAGGATGCTGTCGGTTCCGATGAAATCTTTACCATTCTGATGGGTGATCAGGTAGAGCCCCGCCGGGATTTCATCGAGCAGAATGCACTGGCAGTATCGAACCTTGACGTCTAAGTATATATGATGGCATTACGTAGCTATTGTATATCAGTTAGTTGTTTTTATATTAGCTATAACGGATTCAATCCAGTTTTCTGCAACATGCATGATTTCCTGCGCCGACTTACCAGCAGGTGAGATGGTGCGACCAATGTGTACCTGGATAATTCCCGGTCGCTTGATAAAGCTGTGGCGAGGCCAGAATTCACCTGCATTGTGTGCAACAGGAATAACTGGGTAACCCGAATGCTCAGCCAACACAGCACCGCCAATCCGGTAACGACCCTTCTGGCCCGGTGGGACACGGGTTCCCTCGGGGAAGATTATCACCCAAAAACCTTCCTTCAGACGTTCCTTTCCCTGCCGGATCAACTGCATTACGGCTGCACGACCGGTGCCGCGTTTAATGGCAATTGGTTTCATTAGCGCCAGGCCCCAGCCAAAAAACGGTATCCAGAGCAACTCGCGCTTGGCTACCCATATCTGTGACGGGAATATGTGTTGCAGGGCGAGTGTTTCCCAAGTGGATTGATGTTTGGCAAAGACAATGGCGGGTCCGGTAGGAATGTTTTCCTGTCCGCTGATCTCATAACGAAGTTGGCATGTTACCTCAAGCCACCAGAGGATAAATCCTACCCACCAGGTAACAAATCTTTGCCGTTGTCGTAGCTTCAGGGGGAACATTAGCAGGACCAGTACGGCCGCAAGCACGGTGGTGGTGGCAAAGACCAGCCAGAAAGCCAGTGCACGCAGATAGAGTACGAACCACTGGAATTGATGAGCAGATGCTTGGTTCATTGGCTACTCGAATTATCCTTCGGATTGGTGACCAACAGTGCGTCCACTGCACCGGCAAGACTGCTGAATACCGGTACATCGATCGTGATTTCGGGATTGTTTAGGGTAGAGGATCCCTTGCCTGTTTTGACCAAAATGGGGGATGCGCCCGCAGCCTGGGCTGCCTGCAGATCATGTAACGAATCGCCAATTGCTGGGACACCATAAAGGTTGATGCGAAGCCGGCGGGCGATGTCCAGAAACAGACCGGGCTTGGGTTTACGACAGTTGCAGTTGTCATTCGGGCCATGTGGGCAAAAAAAAACGGCATCTATTAATCCGCCAGCTTCGGAGACGCTACGATGCATTTTTTCATGTATGCGTACGAGTATGTCCAGATCAATAAGCCTTCTAGCGATACCAGACTGGTTGGTAACTACAATAACGTGCCAATCGGCACGATGAAGGCGGGCTATGGCTTCAAGACTGCCGGGGATTGGTATCCATTCAGCCGGTGACTTGACGTAATCATCTGAGTCTATATTGATAACACCATCGCGATCGAGAATGACAAGCTGCATGGAAGTACACATTCTTGTGCGACTATGATTCGGTATCAGATGATACGAAATTAATACTGGAACGCATAACGAGTAAAAGAGCCTGCATAATTGCAAATCACATGTCACGGAACTCGGATACCCGAATGCGTCCGTTGATGACGCGGGATTCACGATTCTCAAGCTTCTTCATCTTTGTCCAGAACGCCTCCTTCATATCGAAATCCGCCGCTATGGCGGTACCGATCAAGAGAATAAAGAGATCGGCACATTCTTCAGATAGCTTATGGATATCCTTGCCCTTGGTGATGCAGGAGGAGATCTCCCCCAATTCCTCGGTCATCAGGGCAACACGGTAGGCCAGTTCCTCACCACCGGTATTCTTGAAATTATGTTTGTCGTGGAATGACTGTACGGCAGCCAGCATCGCACTAAAGGAATCACTATCTGTCATAGATGGACTTTTGAAGGTGATATTTCATGCTGAACTCCAAGTTCACCACAAACACGTCAAGGAAACAGAGTGACACAGCGGCATGCATGCTTGATGAAAAAATAGTCAATGCATGGCAATGGATTATCATATGCATATTTCTCACCGAGGATGTTCACTTTACGATCGTAGTGGCACTGCAATGAGTAATTTAACTATCCCTGCAGACGCGAGATGTCTGCGACCCGCAAGAATAGATCAGACAACACACTAAGCAGGGCCAGTCGATTGTTGCGCATTATCGGGTCGTCCGCCATGACCATGACCGAGTCAAAGAATCGATCCACCGGGTCCTGCAGGGCGGCGAGCTTGCAAAGTGCCTCGGTGTAGGCACGCTTTTCAAATAACGGAGTGACGATTGCATCAAGATCACGAACCGCTTTTGCGAGCGTCCGTTCAGCGCTTTCCTGCAGCAGATCGCTGTCATAGACAGCAGGTATCTTTGTTCCGGACTTGCGTAGTATGTTACGGATACGCTTGTTGGCGGCAGCCAGGCTTTCCGACTCCCGCAGGTTGCGAAAAGACTTAACCGCGTGCATGCGCTGGTCAAAATCCAATGGCCGTACCGGCTGACATGCCAGAACGGCCTCGAAAACATCGCCATCGTAACCTGCATCAAGGTAGTAGGCGCGAAGGCGCTCCATCATGAAGGCAAACAGGTCAACTGTGATCCTGCTAGCCTTTACCTGCGCCGGCATGATCGCAGCTGCAATAGCGATCATTTCATGCAGGTCAAGGTCAAGTTTGTGTTCGATCATGATGCGCAATACACCAAGCGCAGCCCGGCGCAGTCCAAACGGATCCTTGTCACCCGTGGGTGGATGACCGATGGCGAAGATGCCTACCAGTGTGTCCAGCCGGTCGGCGATGGCCAGCGCCTGGCCGGTGTGTGTGCTTGGCAAGGTGTCACCGGCGAAGCGTGGCTGGTATTGCTCATCCAGTGCGGCCGCTACCTCGGGATGTTCACCGTCGTGTACAGCATAGTAACGCCCCATCACGCCCTGTAATTCAGGGAACTCGAACACCATGCTGGTCAACAGATCGCATTTGCAGAGAGCCGCTGCGCGTTGTGCAAGTTCGGTATTGGAACCGAGCGAACCGGCAATGAATGTCGCGATGACCTCGATGCGCCTTTGTTTGTCACCCAGTGAGCCGAGTTGCTGCTGAAAGGTCACTGCGTCCAGTTGCCCGGCACGGTATTCCAGTGGTTGCTTGCGGTCCTGGTTCCAGAAAAACACGGAATCTTCCAATCTCGGTCGAATGACGCGTTCATTGCCGGCCTTTACCTGTGCCGGATCCTTGCTCTCGATGTTGGCGACGGTTATGAAGTGCGGCATCAAATTACCGTTGCCGTCGACGACCGGAAAAAACTTCTGATGGTCTTGCATGCTCGAGATCAACGCTTCTGCGGGAACTTCGAGAAAACGGTGCTCAAAATCGCCGGCAATCGCCACCGGCCATTCCACCAGTGCGGTGACTTCTTGAAGCAGCTCCTCGTCGATGAGTGCTTTGCCACCCAATGCCTTTCCGGCGTCCATCACCTGGCGGCGTATTGTCTCACGGCGCCGATCCATGTCCACGAGCACACGGCCAACTTTCTCCAGTGTTTCCACATACACGGCGGGTTCAGCGACGTTAATCTTTTCGTTACAGTGAAAACGATGACCACGTGTGTAACGGTCAGCCGTCAAGCCAAGTATCTTCGACTTGACAGGATCCCTGCCGAACAATAACAGGATCCAGTGGACGGGGCGTACGAACTCCTCGTCCCGGTCAGCCCAGCGCATGCGCTTGGGTGCCGGCAGAGCCTTGAGGGCAAGTTCAATGAGTTCCGGAATGACCTCCGTTGACGCCTTGCCGGTTTCACGCATGCGCCAAGATAGCCAACTGCCCTTGCCGGTTTCCAGTTGATCGAGTTCCGCAACCGTAACACCGCAGGAGCGCGCGAACCCTTCCGCAGGTTGGGTCGGTTTGCCGTCCTCATCAAAGGAAACGGTCAGGGCCGGGCCGCGACGTATCACTTCCCGGTCGGGTTGATGCGACGGTATCTGCTCGATATGGACCGCAAGCCTACGGGGCGAAGCGTAGGCATGACTGGCACCGTGCGCCAGATGGTACTCATCCAGTAAATCGCTCAGCGCGGATTTAAAGGCATCGGCCAGTGTACGCAACGACAGGGGCGGCAGCTCTTCGGTGCCGATCTCGATCAGCAGGTCATGTTGATCAGTCATGAGGGTTTGCCCGCAGGCGCCAGCATGGGGAATCCGAAGGATTCACGACGTTCGTAGTAGGCCTCGGCAACCCGGCGCGCCAGGGTGCGCACACGCAGGATATAACGCTGCCGTTCGGTGACAGAAATGGCGCTGCGCGCATCCAGCAGGTTGAAGGTGTGCGATGCCTTAAGCACCATTTCGTAGGCTGGCAATGGCAGCCCTGCCTTGATCAGGCGGCCGCTTTCGCGCTCACAGACATCGAACCAGGACAGTAATGATTCGATATCCGCCTGCTCGAAGTTGTACGCCGACATCTCAACTTCGTTCTGGTGGAAAACGTCCCGGTAAGTCACAGGCCCATTCGCACTCACGGTCCAGACCAGATCGAAAACGCTTTCGACTTCCTGAAGGTACATGGCGATACGTTCCAGGCCATAGGTGATTTCACCGGTGACCGGCCGGCATTCCAGGCCGCCGATCTGCTGGAAATAGGTGAATTGCGTGACCTCCATGCCGTTGAGCCAGACCTCCCAGCCCAGACCCCAGGCACCCAGTGTCGGAGATTCCCAGTTGTCCTCGACGAAGCGGATATCATGCACTAGTGGGTCGATGCCGAGTTCTCGCAGGGAGCCGAGATAGATCTCCTGGATATCCAGTGGCGAGGGTTTCATCACCACCTGGTACTGATAATAGTGCTGCAAACGGTTCGGGTTCTCACCGTAGCGTCCGTCGGTAGGCCGCCGAGATGGTTGTACATAGGCCGCACGCCAGGGCTCGGGCCCGATTGCCCGTAGGAAGGTTGCCGGGTGAAAGGTGCCAGCTCCCACTTCCATATCGTAGGGCTGCAGCAAGGCACAACCCTGGCGTCCCCAGTAGCTCTGGATCGCAAGAATCAGGTCCTGGAATGTTTTGGGCTTATCAGACACGGGTAAGGTTCAAACTGATCATGGTTGGTTTAAACGGAGTCGCAGAGCGGGGAGTATAACGTGCAGTGCGGCAAAATTCCCCACTGACCCAAGTGAGCCTGGAATTTTTTCAGCTGACGGTTGATCTCCATGTCATTATGGCAAACCTTCAGTGAACTGGCATGTTAGCGGGCATCACCACGCGGGGGGGCTAAAGCATCCTTTCGGGATGTCGATCAGGTTACCATGGCTCAAGCGGAGTAAAAGCATGAAGCATCTGATTCTCGCTCCCACCTCAGGCGCAGTGGCAGTTATGATTCTTCGTGTTAAAGCCGCAGCATGCATATTTTTCATGGATGGGATCTGTCGTGTATTCAAGCTTATCGCTGTGAACGATTGAATCAGAAAAAACCTCGATCCAATGCTGTCATGAGCAAACAATTTAAAGCCGCGGCCCAACCGCAATAATGCCCTGTGGGTGGCGGAGCAACTGGGCATCAGGCTGCAAATCATCGATGAATCTAAACAGGTCGTTATCAACCGTAACATGGTTATGGCGCCAACCTGAACCTCTGTCTGGATTGCAAGATCTTCATGGCCATAAAGGCGCATGCATGGATGAATGAGCGCCGATTTGCTTTCATCGTCACCGATGAAGTTATCGGGCAGTGTCCCTAGTCACAACGGCGCGTCAACATGCCGGTGGTCGCGCGTGATTCCGGTGCGCACGACCGCCTGGTGCGCGCGCTGTGTTCAAGGAACCTGACGCCGACGCTTCAGGAACGGGCAGGTTGTTTGAACCGTGGGAAAATGCATGATTTAAACGGCCGTTCGCACAAGCCGCAGATGGCCCTTGCGCGGCACTATGGCATTGAGGATTCGCGCAGCCGGCGGGAGGCTGGTGCTTACTCATTGACAGACAGTATTTTCGCAAACTAGCAGACCTGTGTGAAACGCATGTGGAACACACTATGAACCGGATAACATTATTCTCCTCAAAGTAGGGCGACATCTGTAATCGCGATCCTATTTCAAGCTAATTGTAGGATGCGAGGAAGATGAAAACCGCTATCTTGAAGGCTACCGCAGGCGTTTTGTGCGCATGGCCCCAGTCAACTATACGGGGGCCGCTGGTGATGCATGACGGTGAAGCACGTCCAGATGATCTTGAATTGGCTGTGCGTATTCCCGCACGATATTATAAGCGCCGTGATGCCGCGAAGGCCACCATGGAGGAGACAGAAAAAAATGGCGCTTCCCGGAATTACCAGGTAACACCCTTGCCATCAGAGCAGATCCCTTCAGAGTGGAATCTGTTAGTAGCGAGACCGTTGATGCTAGATATCTGCTCTGTCCGCTGCCCGTAATCCGCACTCAGGATAGTGTTGCACGACTGCGCACAGGCGATGTTGTACGTGTGTTTTGCACCGATCCGTGTGTCATTTATGGCATTCCGTCCTGGTGCAGGGTGCATGGCCACAAGGTGTGTGAGATCAGCAGACAGCTGACGAGATCGAGATCACCATTCGCCTGGGTGACACCAAATAAGCAAAGCGTGGAAAGTACAGATGATATCCAAAACTGGAGGGCTCGTTATCGGGTTGTGCATGAGGTAACGCTGATCGGATCACTTGTCGACAAGCGTGTCAGAAGACCAATGGATCGGGGACTCGGTGCCGCCAAGCTCATTGATCTGATCGACGATGTTTCCTGCATGACCATGCACATCGATCCGGAGGAACGTGGACGTCTTTCTCCCCATGGCCGATGCCAGCCGGGGTATTAACGCCAGCATCCATACCAATCAACTGGCGCAAGACATCGGGGAGGTTCCGGTGTATCTTCGCAGCCTGGTCGCACAATCGTGGTGCTTGGTCTGAATTTATGCACCAGTACAGTGCAATCGTTTCGGGCGTAGGACGCCTAATGTCGTGAAAAAACTGGCAATTGCCTCTAAACCTTTCCATGGCATAATTCCTGCCTTGTTTGGATGGAGTATCGCAAGATTTGTCGAGAGAGCCGCTGTCACTATGACCTCGGTGTGTGAATTCGAAGTGTTTTAATCTGGAGGAGTTGTAATGTCTGCCACCAAAGTATTGAAGATGTTGAAGGATAATGAGGTCAAGTATGTTGATCTGCGCTTTGCCGATACCCGGGGCAAGGAACAGCATGTCACTCTGCCCGCGGGTATCATCAAGCCCGAGTTTTTCAAGGATGGGAAAATGTTCGATGGTTCCAGCATTGCAGGATGGAAGGGAATCAACGAGTCAGACATGGTGCTGATGCCCGATACATCAACTGCCGTCATGGATTTGTTCAGTGACGAAACCACCTTGATTCTTCGCTGCGATATTCTCGAACCTACAACCATGAAGGGTTATGAGCGCGACCCGCGTTCGATTGCTCGGCGTGCCGAGGAATATCTCAAGTCCACCAAGATTGCCGATGTCGCCTATTTCGGTCCCGAGCCGGAGTTTTTCATACTCGACGATGTACGCTGGGGTGCCGATATCAGCGGCGCCTTCTACAAGGTGGATTCTGACGAGGCTGCCTGGAATTCGGAGCGTGTCTACGAGGACGGTAATATCGGGCATCGCCCTACCAACAAGGGTGGCTATTTCCCGGTTCCTCCGGTTGATTCGCTGCATGACATTCGGAGCGCCATGTGCCTAGCTCTGGAAGAGATGGGTGTTCCCGTGGAGGTGCATCATCATGAGGTGGCGACTGCCGGACAGTGCGAAATCGGCACGCGTTTCAACACTATGGTGCGCAAGGCTGATGAAGTCCTGATACTCAAGTATGTAGTAATGAACGTGGCCCACGGCTACGGCAAGACAGCGACCTTCATGCCCAAGCCGCTGGTAGGTGATAATGGCAGCGGCATGCATGTGCACCAGTCGCTGTCGAAGGACGGGAAGAATATTTTCACCGGTACCAAGTATGGCGGGTTGTCGCAGCAGGCCCTGTATTATATCGGCGGTATCTTCAAGCACGCGCGTGCGCTGAATGCCTTCACCAACCCTGGCACCAACAGTTACAAGCGGCTAGTGCCGGGTTTCGAGGCGCCGGTCATGCTCGCCTATTCAGCCCGTAACCGTTCCGCATCCATCCGTATTCCATTCGACTCCAATCCCCAGGCACGACGGATCGAGGTACGCTTCCCGGATCCAGGCGCCAATCCATACTTTGCCTTTGCAGCGATGATGATGGCCGGTCTGGATGGTATCAAGAACAAGATCGATCCGGGTGATGCCATGGACAAGGACCTGTACGATCTGCCGCCGGAAGAAGAGAAAAAGATCCCGAAAGTCTGTCATGCACTGGATCAGGCTCTTGATGCGCTCGACAACGATCGCAAATTTCTGACGACAGGCGGCGTGTTCTCTGACGATATGATTGACGGTTATATCGATCTGAAGATGGGCGAAGTCACACGCCTGCGCATGACCACTCATCCGGTCGAGTACGATATGTACTACAGTCTATAGTTATTTTAGTTGTATCGAGTGGAAGCGCCCCTTTCCGGGGCGCTTTTTTGTTGTTATTAGACGGTGTACCGACTAATTGGTAAGAATTGCTGATAATCTGTATTGTATCGATAAGGTACCCAGATTATGGTGAGTTTATGAAACGTTTACCTCTATTACTGATGCTGCTGGCTGGAATTGCCCAGGCGGACGTCTACAAGTCTGTCAATGACAGGGGTGAAGTCACTTACAGTGATCAGCCGATGCCGAAAGCGGAACGGATGAAATTACCGGAACTGCCTACCTACACGGCACCCCCACTGCCCCAGTTGTCGAGTACACCCGAGAGCACACCGGTACCGAGTCTCTACGAGAGCATGAAGATACTCGAACCCGAGAACGATGCCACCATACGGGATAATCAGGGTGTGGTTCGGGTTCGAATCTTGCTGGCACCTCCCCTCATGACCAAACAGGGTCACAAGATCCAGTTCTACCTCAATGGTGAACCCAAAGGCATACCGGTAAGTAACACCTCAATCAGCTTCAGCAATCTTGATCGCGGTTCCTATACCCTGTCAGCGAGCATCCTTGATGCCAAGGGTGATTCGGTGATGACTAGTGATCCGGTAGCTTTCCACCTCCATCGGGAATCCATTCTGAACCCCAACAATCCACTTAACGTCAAGCCAATACCCCAGCCGAAACCCGTCCAAACCCGTACCGAAACCCCAGCCAAAACCTCAACCGATGCCTGGCATTCGATAGGATTCGCACCAACTTAGTGTTTCGGATGCAAATGCAAGGCGTCTCTATACTATGGCATTGCGCCCCGTTATGGTGCAAAATTCATTTTTGGATATTATTCTATAAATAAATAAAGATGATGTGGCTCTTTGAAACAAGTTGATTAATAGAAGTTTTTTAAAACTATTCACAAAGCGCAATGATTGGCAGAATCTGGTTTGGTTTTTGCATTAAAACCTACTATGTCAGGCAGTCAACCTTTTCCTGAATTCCACCCTGAACGACTGCTCGAATACCTGAATACAGCCGTTTTATTGTTTGATGACCAGTTACGGTTGCGCTACATCAATCCCGCAGGCGAGGTGATGTTGGCGCAGAGTGTACGCCATGCCCGTGGCAAGTCACTCCAGGAACTCATCACCAATGCGGATATGATTACCCAGCACTTGATCGGTACGCTGGAAACAAGGCAAGTAGTCATGCAACGCGGGTGCCGGCTGGATTTACATAATGGACATGCCCCGTTGATTGTCAATTGCACGCACACGCCGGTTAGCATTCCGGGAGAATTTGCCGGGGTGATGCTGGAACTGCGCAAGGTTGATCATCTCATGCGCATCGAGCAGGAAGAACACCTGATGATACAGCAGGAAGCCACACATGCACTCCTGCGAGGTCTTGCCCATGAAATCAAGAATCCGCTCGGCGGGCTGCGGGGTGCTGCACAGTTGCTGGAGAGGGAGGTTGAGGGCGATGAGCTGAAGGAATATACGCAGATCATCATTCGTGAGGCGGACCGCCTGCAAAACCTCATCGATCGAATGTTATGGCCGAAGAATATACCCAGCATACAGGCCGTGAATATTCACCATATCCTGGAACGCGTAAGCGATCTCGTCCTGATCGAAGTAAACACCGGTCTGAAAATCACCAAGGATTATGATCCTAGCCTGCCTGAATTGCAGGCTGACCCGGACCTGCTGGTTCAGGCCGTGTTGAATATCGTCCGTAACGCCGTCCAGGCATTGGGTGGCGAAGGTGAGATTACCCTGCGTACCCGTGTAAGACGACAGTTCAACATCGGCAGCCGGCGACACCGGCTGGTGGCCTGCGTACAGGTGATCGACAACGGTCCGGGCATCGATGAGGAACTGCGTGAAAAGATTTTCTACCCCATGATAACGACCCGCAGCGACGGTACCGGCCTCGGACTTTCCATCGCGCAGTCACTGATCAGCCGGCATCAGGGTCTCATTGAATGCAGCAGCAGACCAGGTAAAACCGTGTTCACCATTTTACTTCCACTGGATAACAAACAATGAGCCATAGCCAGATAATCTGGATTATTGACGACGACAATTCGATACGCTGGGTACTGGAAAAGGCGCTGGAGAAGGCCGGGATGAATGTAGCCAGTTTTGATTCCGGTACCAAGGCGATGCAAGCGCTGGAGAAGGAAGAGCCGGCCGTGATAATTTCAGATATCCGCATGCCTGACATAGACGGACTGGAACTCCTGGAACGGATTGGCACTTCATATCCGAAACTGCCGGTTATCATCATGACCGCACATTCCGATTTAGACAGTGCGGTTTCCGCCTACAAAGGCGGCGCCTTTGAATATCTGCCGAAACCGTTTGATGTCGATGATGCCATAGCACTGGCGCGCCGCGCCCTGAAAGTGCGGGAGAAGCAACAGGCAGAGGTCATCATCGATAGCAAACAGCATGCACCCGAGATTGTCGGCCGGGCCCCGGCCATGCAGGAAGTGTTTCGCGCCATCGGGCGACTGGCGCATTCCAATGCAACAGTCCTGATCAACGGGGAGTCAGGCACCGGCAAGGAACTGGTCGCATTGGCGCTGCATCGGCATAGCTTGCGAGCAGATAAACCGTTTGTGGCGCTCAACATGGCAGCCATACCGCGTGACCTGCTGGAGTCCGAGTTGTTCGGGCATGAGCGTGGCGCGTTTACCGGCGCGCAAAGCCGCCGTACCGGCCGTTTCGAGCAGGCCGATGGCGGAACCCTGATGCTGGACGAGATTGGCGACATGCCGGCGGAACTGCAAACCCGCTTGCTGCGGGTGCTGGCGGATGGTGAATTTTATCCCGTTGGCGCGCATACGCCGAAGAAGGTTAATGTGCGCATTATTGCCGCCACGCACCAAGACTTGGAAAAGCGCGTGAAAGACGGCTATTTCCGGGAAGACCTGTTTCACCGCCTGAATGTGATCCGCATCCATATACCCCCGTTGCGTGAGCGTCGCGAGGATATCCCGGTGCTGATGCGCCATTTTCTGGGGTTGGCGGCAAAGGAGCTCGAGGTTGAGGCAAAACAAGTCAGTCAGGACGTCGAGAAAATCCTAATGCAACTGGACTGGCCGGGAAATGTCCGCCAGTTGGAGAACCTGTGCCGCTGGCTGACAGTGATGGCGCCGGGACAGGAAATACGGGCTGAGGATCTGCCAGATGAACTGACCACCCAATCCCGCCATATGGCGACAGCGGAAGGGGACTGGCAACCTCAGTTGCGTAAATGGGCCCGTCAGCAACTTGTGGAAGGTCGCGAGCATCTGCTGGATGAGGCCACGCCCGCATTTGAGCGCATCATGATTGAAACGGCACTGCAACACACCAGCGGGCGGCGCCAGGAGGCGGCACGCCTGCTGGGTTGGGGCCGCAATACTCTGACCCGCAAGCTGAAGGAATTCGGTCTGCAGGAAACTGCCTGAGCCGCCAACCACTCGCAGTATCGCCACAGCCATACCACCCGCGTTTTTTGTAGACGCATTTAATCCGGTGTGTTTCAATCGCCGTGCCAGCAGTGCTGGTACCGGCACCCGAAAGACATTGCACTGAGCCGGCATAAGTGTTTCCAAAAGTCAAACGGCTCGGGATGCTTTGGGCTCAATGCGCTCTGATCGCACGCGTAATCAGAACGGTCTAACCGGCGTAACGCTGCTGTTACTGTCATTGCCTGCAATCTGGATGCCTCCCCAGGGCCATGCAGAGGAGGCGCCGCCCGTAGCTGCGCAAACAGATGTTACGCAGGGAACGCAACCTCAAGCAGAGCAAGCCGCCGGTGATGTCGCGGCTGCAGATAACTATGTGGATCAGCTAATCGAACCCGGGCAGGACAGCAGGCTGTTCGACAGTGAACTGATGGAAGAAGAGGCCGAACCCGAGGGACGCCGCTTTCTCAGCGTTGAATACCAGTATTACCGCGATAAACGCGATCCATACGATGACTGGGAGAACGGTGTACTGCTCAACTGGCGTCGTGAAACCCTGAACTACGGGGAGTTTGATCTTGCCGGCACCCTGCACAAGGGCAATCAGCAATCCTTCACGGATGATTCCGGTAACGCCCAATTTACTCTGCGACAGTACGACTTCGCACTGAATGAACACCAGATCATGGATAATACGGCCGGTGTGCTGCGCAGCAATGCCGATTCCATGATAAGCAGCAGCTTCCGGATGAACCTGCCGTCGGCTCTGCTGCTTGGCGCCAAAACCCGGATATCCGGCCAGGACTCAATCATCGATATCAGTTCCGGGCGCATCGGCCGGCTGGGCACCGGCCAGATAGAGGGTTTTGATACCAGCGACGGGAAACTCTTTTCCCTGGGCTATAATCGCGACCTGGGCCGCCAGTGGCGCATCGGTACTTATGCACTGGATCTCGAAGATGCGGCTGATGTTCCTGACCATCAGAGCATTGCTTCAGCAGTGGAATACCAGAGTCCTGATGAGCAGCAACGCTACAAGGCGCACCTCCTGTTTGACAGCAAGGGGCAGAACGGCGCCTGGCTCGATGGGGATACGCGTGTCAACCGCTGGCGTAACCGCTATGGCGTGTTCCGACTCGAACCCGATCTGTTGTGGGCTGACACGGCGCTGACCAACGATCAACAGGGGGCTTATATCCGTTCGGAAACACGAAGCCTGCGCAATGCCTTCACCACGGGACTGGACTTTGTGGACACCAATCTAGACAACACATCCACACGCCCGGATAACTATCTGTACAACGGCTTCCTAGACGACTCCTGGCGCGTGACTTACAAAACCACCATCGGCTCCACGCTGACAGTGCGCGGCAGCAGCCCACGCGATAATTCCGCAGATGATGAAAGCCGCAACTATGTTGTGTCAGGTTATATCTCCCGGGGTTTTTCCATCGGAACCTCCCGCTTGCAGATTTCCGCCTCCCGTCTTGAACAAGGGAATGACACGGGGAATGGCTACGGCGTCATATGGGACCAGGACTGGAACCTGCGGCAGGATCTGTCATTGTCCAGCTCGTTTTCTCGTGAGAATGAAACCGGGATCGATAATCAGGAAAGCCGCAGTTCCGCCGCCTTGCTCCTGCGTCATGAAATCAGCTCCAGCCTGAACTGGGATGCGGATATTTCCTATGTTCGTGTAAACAGTAGAGAGCAGAATACACAAAACAACCTGTTTGCCTCGCTCGCGATGTACTGGCGTTTTCTCCGGGACTGGGACGCCAGTTTGCGTGTAACGATGAATCAGTTTGACACCGGTGCCGACAATATCGGAACAGATTTCTCTGATGATGAGAAAACCCTGTTGTTCAGTGTACGCTACAGTGAATCACGCGGCCGGCCATACGTATTGCTTGGTCAGCAGACCGCTGCGCATGGCTATGGGGATATCACGGGCCTGGTGTTTTATGATGGGAACGGCGATGGCATACGCCAGGCAGGCGAGTCGGTGGTCAGGGACGTTGTTGTCTATCTGGACAAGCGCTATGTCGCCACTACCGACGGTGATGGCCGCTACAGGTTCGAACACATAGCCGCAGGAAAACATGACCTGACACTGGCGGTTGAGGATTTGCCGTTGCCATAGCGCGGGGTGAAAAACTGAATAAATCGAGCCTCTCATACAACTTGTTTAACACCGATCAACGCCGTGCTTGTGATCCAGTACCGCTCGGAAGGCTGGTAATCTGGGCAGATCTGTCTACGACACCTGATTACCCCGTACCAGCAGGTGCAAGGGCCGACCTGCTGCCGTTCAGTGACAGGCTGCCGCTCAGCTCACTGACGTGCCGGAGTTCCATGTTCATGCAGGTAAGTCGAGATGCCCTGGTTGATGCTGTTGCACATCAGCGGGTCGTAGAACAGCGCCGTGCCGACACCGACCGCGCTGGCACCGGCAATGAGAAACTCGATGGCGTCCTCGGCGCTGGTGATGCCTCCTTGACCGATGATAGGGATACCGTGCGGCTTGCAGACCTGGTGGACCTGGTGCACCTTAAGCACGGCGATGGGTTTGATGGCGGGGCCGGAGAGGCCGCCCTGGTTGTTGCCGATGACCGGCTTGCGGGTTTTGATGTCGATGGCCATACCCATCAGCGTGTTGATGACGGCGAAGGCATCGCTGCCGGCCTCGAGGCACCGCCGGGCGTTTTCGGCGATGTCGGTTTGATTGGGCGAAAGCTTGGTGATCAGGGGTTTTTGTGTGACCTTACGGCAGGCTTTGACCACGCGTGCGGACATGTTCGGGTCATTGCCGAAGGCGACGCCGCCTTCCTTGACGTTCGGGCAGGAGATGTTGATCTCGATGGCGTCGATGGGTGAATCGTCAAAGCGAGCCGTCACCTCGGTATATTCCTCAACCGTTGAGCCGGAGACGTTGGCGATAAAACGTGTCTCGGTAAAATCGAGCGTCGGCAGGATCACGTTGACGACATGATCGACGCCGGGGTTTTGCAGCCCGATGGCGTTCAGCATGCCCATGGGGGTTTCGGCAATACGGTGGGGCGGATTGCCGAGGCGCGGCGCGAGGGTTGTTCCCTTGAGACACACGGCACCGACCTCCCCGTGGGAGAAACCCGCGATGCGGGTGTATTCTTCGCCGAAACCGACACAGCCGGATAGCAGCACCAGTGGCGTGGCAAACGGCAGGCCGCAAAAATCCACCCTCAATAGTTGCTGCTCGGCTTCAGTCAGTGGGGTCACAGGTGCTGATTGCCATGGGTGCGTGCATGTTTCACGTGGTGCTGTATCAACCGGAGATACCTCCGAATACCGGCAATATCATACGCCTTTGCGCCAATACCGGCAGTGTCCTGCATCTGGTAGGACCGCTCGGATTCGATCTCGATGACCGCAAGCTGCGGCGTGCCGGCCTGGATTACCGGGAGTGGGCCACGCTGCGGGAACACGAATCGCTGGCGGCATTTCAGGCCGCCGTGCAACCGGCACGACTGTGGGCCTTATCGACCAAGGGCGCGCGATCATTTGCGCAGGTCAGTTACCAGGAGGGTGACGCCTTTTTGTTTGGCCCGGAAACACGCGGTCTGCCGCATGAGGTACTGCAGTATGGTTGGCGAGGCTGCGGTACTGCGCTTGCCGATGGTTGCCAACAGCCGCAGCCTGAATCTGTCGAATACCGTGGCGGTGGTTATTTACGAGGCCTGGCGGCAACGGGGATATGAAGGCGCGTCCAGTTAAGTCGATTCAACCCTTGCTTCACGTGCCAGCAAGTTATGCACCGCCTTGGCCGGCGGTAACCTGTCATAAAGGACCCGGTAGACCTGTTCTGAAATCGGCATGTCTACCTTATACTGGCGCGCCAGTTGCACGATTTCGCGTGCGGTATTGACGCCTTCCACCACCTGACCAATCTCCTGTACAGCGATCTGCATCGGCCGACCCTTGCCAAGCGCGAGGCCCAGCCGTCGGTTGCGCGACTGGTTGTCGGTGCAGGTGAGGATCAGATCACCGACACCGGACAGACCCATCAGGGTTTCCCGTCTGGCGCCCATGGCATCACCGAGGCGTATGATTTCCGCCAGTCCGCGCGTGATCAGAGCGGCTCGGGAATTGGCGCCCAGTTCCAGCCCATCGGCGATACCCGCGGCGATCGCCAGCACGTTCTTGACCGTACCCCCCAGTTCCACGCCGATCACATCATCGCTGGTATAGACGCGCATGACGTCAGCCTGCAGGCAGGTTGCAAGGTCGTTTGCGAATGAGGGATTGGTCGAGGCAACCGTCAATGCCGTTGGCAGGCCGGCAGCGACCTCCTGTGCAAAGGTTGGTCCGGACAGCACGGCGGACGGAAAGCGCGTGCCCAGCACTTCTTCCTGCACCTCATGCATGAATTTTCCGCTGCCGGTCTCCAGCCCTTTTGTCGCCCAGGCAATGCGTGTACGCGCAGTAAGTGACGGTGACGCCTTGCTCAGGACTTCACGAAAGGCATGGCTTGGAACGACGACCAGCAGATCGCGGCTGTGCTGTATGGCGCGTGCGAGGTCGGTTGCAACGCTTAATTTGTCGGGGAAATGGACGTTGGGAAGGAAATGGCGATTTTGCCTCTCCCGGGCGAGTCTTTCCATGAAGGCCGGCTCGTGTCCCCAGAGACAAACGTCCTTGCTGTTGGTGGCCAGCCGGATGGCCAGTGCCGTACCCCAGGAACCGGCTCCGAGGACCGTGATCGAATCAGTGCTCATGTGTCCCGGCAGTTACACGCGATTGACAGTGGTATCTTCACGCCCGCAAGCAATCTGGGAATTTAATGCTGCGTTGCGTCTGTGTTATCACCCTTGGATTGTGCCTGCTTTAAGCGCTGGGCATAGATTGCTGCAAAGTTCATTGGTGCCAGCATTAAAGACGGGAAGCCACCCTTGGTAATGAGATCAGAGAGGGCGGCGGATGCATAGGGGTAGAGGGTCCTCAGGCAATAAACATGATGCAACCGCTGCAGTTGATCGTTTTCAAACCCCTTTAGTATAAAAATTCCCGCCTGGTGGACTTCTGCAAGAAACGCCGTATTTCCTTCAACTGTCACTGTTGCCGTGATTTTCATCACCACATCGTAGGAGTCGTCCGCAATCAGACTGGCATGGCTGTCTATCTCTACCGCTAAATTCGGTTTCCATCCCTGGGTGAATATATCCGGCGAGTTGGGTGATTCAAAGGAGACATCCTTCAAATATATTTTTTGTGGGCGAGCAATTTTATTGTCCTCCTCCTCCGCCATCACTGCATTGCGATTTTCTTCATTCATGAAATTTTTCCGTCAAGGTATTAGGATGGCCGGCATATTGCCATTCCAACTGCCAGCATGATCTACTTGCCCTTGGCTAAGGGCAGTCCTGCCTGCGTCCAGGCGGGCAGCCCGCCCTTCAGGTTGTACACCGAAGTAAATTCTTTCTTGCTCAACTCTGTACTCAGTTTGGCAGATTGATGTCCGCTGCGGCAGCACACGATGAGCGGGCGGTCGCGGAATTTTTCTAGTTTGCTGGCGGCGTCGTTCTTGTCCGAGGGAACATGTATGGCATTCACGATATGGCCGTCACGATAGTCCTTGTCATTGCGCATATCAACCACGACGGCATTTTCACGGTTGATCAAGCGGGTCGCCTCACCTGGCTCGATATCCTTGACCTTGCTGAAGCGATGCCGCAGTTCTCCACCTGCCAGCATGGCGATAATTACAACCATCGCGGTAACCAGAAGAAGATGATTGATTACAAATTCACTGAGCTGGTTTATATCCATGGCAAATTCGATCACACGTCAAGACATCACGGAGATGCGTGGTGAGTCAATCATTTCAGTTAAGGAGGTGCAGTAGGGGTTTTCGGTGACCTGTCCGAACTAGCGAGCCTGAGAACAGAAAACTTCCTGCATCATACTGATCAGGCGCAGGGTGCGTGAATCTCCCACACGGTAATAAACCCGGTTGGCATCCTTGCGGGAGGCGAGTATGCCCTTGTCGCGCAATATGGCCAGATGCTGGGAGATATTGCTTTGTGATGTCCCGACACTTTCGACTATATCCTGAACGCTGACTTCCTGATCGCCAAGGGTGCAGAGAATTTTAAGCCGCAAAGGGTGGGACATCGCCTTGAGGGACCGAGAAGCGCGGACGATGTCTTCGTCGCGGGAAATCAAGTTAACGTTGCTGGTTACCACCATCGGTGCCTTCCTTAATAATGCGATAAGTTATTTATGTTACTGCATTCATTAACAAAACATTATACAATAATAAGCCTTTCGGGTTACAGCCAATCTTGCTCCTCTTGGCTGCTTTTCACCATGATTTGGATTCATGTGCCCTATGTGGCGTGTAGCGGTATTGTCGTGGCAGTATCAAATGGATTTATTCCAGTTATTATGAACAAATAACAGGGGCAATCCGGTACATTAACCACGCCAGCGCGGCGCATGGTGCTGATCATCCTGGATGGCTGGGGTTTTTTATAGCGAGTCTTTGCAACACAACGCCATCGCCGAGGAAAAACCCCGATAGGGGACCGTTTGCGGGGCGCTTTCCCCTTACCCTGATACGAACCTCGGGTTTCGTAGTTGGCCTGCTAGCCAGATCGTATACCAGGAGTTCACCCGGATCAGCCGAGCCATCAAGATCCGGCATATCACCCGTCCTTGCATAGAACCTGGGTTAGACGGTTTTGAACGGGAATATGTACCGATGAAACCGACCAGGTGCACACAGCGTATACAACCAATCCGGTGCCGCTGGTTTCCGCAGGCAGGCCGGCGCAAATGGCCGAGCGTGGGTCCTTGTGTGATATCGTACCCAGTATGCTGCATCTGATGAACATTGAAGTTCCACCCGAGATGAGCGGTACGCCGCTGGTTGCCCTTGTATCCGGTAGCGGCTGTGTTGAAGAGCCGGCGAGCGCGCCAGCCAAGTTGCATGGCTGAATATCCGCCATGCCAGCCCTTGCCGCGTCCGTGTTGTTTGCCGGGATGTGAATTCCGGTAGGTGAAGCCGTAAGCATGTTTGCAACACGCCTGTTGATCCTGCTGGTATTGGCGACATTTCCTTTCTGCCAGAGTCTTGCTGGGGTCACTGATCAGGCAGCCGAGCAGGAGGCGCGGCTGAAACAGCTGCGCGCGCGCATAGGCGAACTGAGGAACGAGCTGGGTTCGATGCGCGGACAAAAGAATGCCCTGGACGCCGAGCTTGAAAAAACGGAAAAGGAACTCGGTACAACCGCTGCCGCCTCGCGCCAGCTGGATCAGAAAATAAGCCAGTCACAGGCAAGGCTTGAGGATCTGGGACATGAGCGTGAGGATAAGCGGCGGAAGCTGCAGGCGATGCGGGCCATTCTGGCCCGTGATATGCGTTCCGCCTACCTCATGGGTAAACAGCAACAGATGAAACTGCTGCTTAATCAGGAAGACCCCACTACGATCGCCCGACTCATGGCCTATCATGGTTATTTCACCCGGGCACGCGCCGATCGCATCCAGGGGATAAAGGCAACCCTGGATGAACTGGACATGATTGAGCAGGAAGTCAGCGAGCAGAAATCAGATCTTGAAAAACTAAGGGCAGAACAAATTGAAGTATCACGCCGGATCGAACAGACGCAGGCGCAGAGAAAGGAAGTGCTGGCCAAATTGCAGACCGATCTCCAGAAAAAATCAGCCGAGCTGACCACGCTGGAACATGATGAACAACACCTGCAGCTGCTGGTGGAGTCGCTGCGGAAAGCGCTCAGGGATATTCCGACAGCGACAATTCCATACAAATCGCTCAGCTCCCTGAAGGGCAAGCTTGCCTGGCCGGTGGCCGGGCGCATCGGCATGTCTTTCGGTGCACTGCAGGCGGATGGAAAACTCCGCTCACGCGGTGTGCTTGTCGCTGCATCCGAAGGCACGGATGTGCATGCCATCGCCAAAGGGCGGGTTGTTTTTGCGGACTGGTTGCGTGGTTTCGGCTTGTTGCTGATTCTTGATCATGGTAAGGGATACATGTCCTTGTATGGCTATAACCGCAGTCTTTTCAAGGAAGTCGGCGACCAGGTCGAGGCGGGCGAGGTGATCGCCGCAGTGGGGGACAGTGGCGGGCGACACCGCATGGGCCTGTACCTTGAACTGCGCAAGGACGGCCGCCCGTTCGATCCGTCACCGTGGTTTACCGGCAAGCCGGCGGCCCTGCGTGCAGGTGACTGAGATGCCCGGATTGTTGTCACACCAGTAAGGACCATGCCGTCGTCGGGTAAATGAATCTTTGGGTATCGTCACGGTCTGATGGTCATCGGCAGGGTGAAATACCGGTTAATCAAAAGCTTTTTTACCTTGCAGCCGATACCGCAAACACTGACCCTGTGATATTGTCCCGTCTTAAATGAAATTCAGAGCCTGCCGCGCAAGCCGGTTGGCCTTGCGGCGACACGATCGCCTGATGGAAATGTATATGAAAGCAAAAACACAGAATTCCCTGCTGCTGTTAACGGGCCTGGTTGTGGGCGTACTGGTATCGATAGGCCACGGCGTTTTTGCCGAGCGTGAAGCCGCACAGGCAACGTTGCCGGTGGAAGAGTTGCGCACATTCAGTGACGTGTTCGGCCGCATTAAGAATGACTATGTCGAATCAGTGGAAGACAAGGTACTGCTGGAGAATGCCATCCGCGGCATGTTGACCGGCCTCGACCCGCATTCCGCCTATCTTGATGCCGAAGAGTTCAAGGAACTGCAGGTCGGGACGACCGGCCAGTTCGGGGGCCTTGGCATCGAGGTCGGCATGGAAAATGGGTTCGTCAAGGTCATTGCACCGATTGATGACACACCCGCGGCACGTGCCGGTATCAAGGCGGGTGACCTGGTGATTCGCCTGGACGATACGCCGGTCAAGGGCATGACGCTCAACGATGCCGTCAAGATCATGCGCGGCAAACCCGGCACCGATATCGAACTCACGATTGTGCGCGAAGGGTTGGACAAGCCGCTTCAGATAAAGATCACGCGTGACATCATCAAGGTCAAGAGCGTCAAGAGTCGCACCCTGGCGCCGGGCTACGGATACCTGCGTATCTCGCAGTTCCAGTCCAAGACGGCCGATTACATGACGGATGCGATCGAAAACCTGAAGAAGGAGAATGGCGGCACGCTGAAGGGCCTGATACTGGATCTCAGAAACAACCCGGGCGGCGTACTCAACGGCGCGGTAGCCGTATCGGATGCCTTCCTGACCAATGGACTGATTGTATATACCGAGGGACGCATAGAAGATTCCAGCCTGCGTTTCAATGCCACGCCGGATGACGTCATCAACAGCGCACCGATGGTGGTGCTGGTAAACCAGGGGTCCGCGTCCGCCTCGGAGATCGTGGCCGGTGCCTTGCAGGACCACAAGCGTGCGATCATTATCGGCGAACAGACCTTCGGCAAGGGTTCGGTGCAGACCATACTGCCACTGAGTGGTGGTACGGCATTGAAATTAACCACGGCACGTTACTACACACCTTCCGGGCGCTCCATCCAGGCGGAAGGCATCAAGCCGGACATCGAGTTGCAATCCCTGGAGGTCGCCGAGGTGGAAAAGAGCATCGAGCCGCTCAAGGAATCCGACCTTTCCGGACACCTACAAAACGGGAATGGCCACGCCACTCCGAAACATGACGCCAAGGAAGGTGGCGAGGCGCGTCCTGAATCGCTGGTGCATGATGACTACCAGCTGTATGAAGCGCTGAACCTGCTGAAAGGTCTGGTTATCCTGCAGGAACGCATGCAGTGAATCATGGACGGTGTGAACCCTCGGGTCACCCGTGTATTGCAATTTAAATGCTCCTCGTGGATTCTGCTGCTGGACTTGATGACTATAATCCAATGGGACCAGTCAGCCGCCTGATTGAGATCGAACACGGGAAAAATGGATTATGGCAAGTGTCCTTGTTCCGCTGGCACAGGGTTGCGAAGAGCTGGAAGCGGTCACCGTGGTGGACCTGCTGCGCCGTGCCGGCATCAGTGTCGTGACGGCCGGCCTCGATGACCAGCCGGTGCGCGCTTCCAGGGGTATGGTCCTGATCCCGGACGTGACCCTGACCGATGCACTCAGACAGGAATTCGACATGATCGTCCTGCCGGGTGGCCAGCCGGGCGCCACCAACCTGGGCAAGGACGAGCGCGTGACCGGTTTGTTGCAGCGGATGGCGCGAGACGGAAAATATACCGCGGCGATCTGTGCCGCACCCCGGGTGCTGGCGCAGGGCGGTTTGCTCGATGGCCGGCGCGCCACCAGTTATCCCGGAGCCCTGGAGCCGGATTCCGTGCCAGGACTGAACTACGTGGATGCTCCCGTGGTCACCGACGGCAAGGTGATCACCTCGCGCGGACCGGGGACGGCGATGGATTTTGCCCTGCAGTTGATCGAGGTGCTCGCCGGGGCGCAGAAGCGCCGGGAAGTCGAGGCGGGGCTGCAACGCGTCGGACACTGAAACCACCCAAAGCCGTTTCCGACCGGCAGGCGCCGCATCTGCCGGTCGCTGACAATTGCAGTCGCGCTGGCGGGCAGTAAGACACGCCGGGCGCAGCACGGCTGTCTGCCGCCGCACTCCGGCACCAACAAGTAACCGCCGCTAGCGGTCCCTGTTTTCCGGCCTGTTAAGGACCAGCATGACCAGTCCCAAGCCTCCACAAATCCAGCTCAGCAGCGGTGCGCCGAAAATGACCGTCGGTGCATGGCCGTCCAGGCCATAGATGATCGCGGCGCCTAGTAGCAGGCCGGTGCCCACAATGGCGTTGATGGTGCGGCGATTGGCACGATTGATTTCCCCGCGCAAGCGGCGCAGCTCGGCCGATGTCCATTCCAGCCGCAGTTTACCGGTGGTAGCCTGCTCCAGGAGCTTGTGCGCCAATAGCGGGATCTCCGGCAGGGTTTCGCTCAAGTCCGGGACGCTTTCCTTGAGATTGCGCAACAGGGCGCGTGCTCCCAGTTGTTCGCTCATGGATCGCTCGAGGAACGGTTTTGCGGTCTGCCAGAGGTCGAGATCGGGGTACAACTGCCGGCCCAGGCCCTCGATGTTGAGCAGCGTTTTTTGCAACAACACCAGTTGCGGCTGGATTTCCATGTTGAAGCGGCGCGCCGTCTGGAAAAGACGCAGCAACACGTTCCCGAAGGAGATCTCTTTCAGCGGTTTCTCGAAGATCGGTTCACAGACGGTGCGGATCGCGGATTCGAATTCATCCACCCGTGTGCCGCTGGGCACCCATTCCGATTCAACGTGCAGTTCCGCCACGCGCCGGTAGTCACGCCGGAAGAAGGCCAGGAAGTTTTCGGCGATATAGCGCTGATCGACAGGATTTAGTGTTCCCATGATGCCGAAATCGACCGCCATGTACCGCCCGGCGGGGGAGACGAAGATATTGCCGGGATGCATGTCGGCGTGAAAGAAATTGTGCTGAAAGACCTGGGTGAAAAACAGCTCGACACCGCGTTCGGAAAGCGCCTTCAGATCGATGCCGCTCGCGCGCAACGCGGCGATATTGCTGACCGAAATACCGGAGATGCGTTCCATGACCATGACATTGGGACGGCAATAGGACCAGTAGACTTCCGGAACATAGAGCATGTCGGAGTCCTTGAAATTGCGCCGCAGCTGCGAGGCATTGGCCGCCTCGCGTAACAAGTCGAGTTCGTCATACAGGGTTTTTTCGAATTCGGCGATGACCTCGCAGGGCCGCAGCCGCCGGCTTTCCTTCCAGTAGCGTTCGGCCATGCCGTGCAATCGTGCGCAGCAGGCTGACATCCCGCCTGATGTACTGGCGGATGTTGGGGCGCAGGACCTTCACCACCACCTCGGTACCGTCATGCAGGCGTGCGGCATGGACCTGGGCGATCGAGGCGGAGGCGAGCGGCGTTTCATCAAACGCGTTGAATACCTCGCTGACGGGCTGCCCCTGGGCGGCCTCGATCATGGCTTTGGCGCGTGCGCCGGGAAAGGGTGGCACCCGGTCCTGGAGCCGGGCGAGTTCTTCCGCGATATCGTCCGGCAGCAGGTCGCGGCGGGTGGAGAGTATCTGTCCGAACTTGACATAGATAGGGCCGAGATCTTCCAGCGCCTTGCGGATGCGCACGGCGCGCGGCTCGCGCCGGCGCGGCACCCAGTTCCAGGGTGCGAGGTAATAGAGGAAACGAAAGAACCTGAACAGATGGGTTGCCAGGATGATCTCGTCCAGGCCATGGCGTACCAGGACGAAGTTGATGTGCGCCAGCCGCAGGATCTGCGCCGGACGTATCACGCATCACCCCGCTTGGCCAGCAGACGCTTGGTGCGCGCCTCAAGACGGTCGGCATCCATGCCGAGCCGGCTGACATCCTCGATGAAATTCTCGATCTCGATACGGGTCGGCACCAGGCGCAGTTCTTCCTGCAGGTATTCAGACAGATCCTGTTCAAGCGTGGCGCGTCCCTGCCGCAGCCACCTGCCCGTGGCGCGTGCCGCATTACCCAACTGATGTGCCAGCACATCGCCGCTGACCCGGGCGAGTTGTTCCTCCCAGTCGATGTCGATTCCGTCAAGGATCGCCTTGAAGCTCTGTCCGGTCTCTACATCGCCATTGATTTCCACGGCGCCGGAGAAGAGCGTGCCTGTGGCATTACCGCGGCCGAGCCCCAGCCTGGCGATGCCGAGCGGGGTGCCGCGCAATACCGTATCGGGCTTGTGTTCGGGCTCATCGATGAACTCAATGCCCTGACCTTGCACGCGAACAACAACCGTCAAGTCGAGCCCGCGGAATTCCAGGGCGATCACCCGGCCATCAAGACCGGCCAGCCGGGTAGGTACCGCCGGATCCATGCCCAGGTAGCGGTTGATGACGTATACAAGGCTGCGGGCAATGCCGGTGGGGAGTTTCATCGCGCTTCACGCGCCAGCTGGCTGCAGGGACTTGAGCGCCTCGTCCTCGCGAATGACGACGCTGCCGGCGAGCAGGTCGTGCCATCCCTGCCGGCGTTTGTTCCAGGCGATCCACAGCAGACCGAGCATTCCCGGCAACACCGCCACCACCAGCGCCAGGGCGCGCTTCACCGACCGGCCGATGCCGATGCCATAGCCGCTGCGGGCATCGACGAGGCGGCAGTCCATCAGGCGCAGTCCCGGTGTTCCCTGCAGCCAGGCATCCAGCAACACCTTGACGACCAGGGCGAGCAGGCCGCCGATGCCGACAAAGGCATGAAACGCGCGCGAACCCATGTCGGGCACGGCATCCGTAAACGTCATCCAGCCAGCAGACCGAAGGCCATGACGGTGGCAACCAGGATGATATCGATCAGCAGAGCCGCCAGGCGCCGTCCCAGACCGGCGTATTCGACTTCAGTCATGTTCAAAATTTGTAACCGCGGTGTATGGCGACTATCCCCCCCGTCAGGTTGTGATAGTCACAAGCCTCGAATCCGGCTGTTTCGAGCATCCCGACGAGTGTCTTCTGGTCCGGATGCATGCGGATGGATTCGGCGAGATAGCGGTAACTCTCGGCATCCTTGGCAATCAGGCTGTCCCAGCCGCGGCAGGATCGAGAAGGAATAGAAGTCATACGCCGGTTTCAGCACGGCGACCGGTTGTGAAAATTCCAGGATCAGCAGCCGGCCACCCGGCTTGAGCACCCGGTACATGGAATCCAGCGCGGTTTGCTTGTGGGTGACGTTACGCAGGCCAAAACCCATGGTGATGCAATCAAAGCTGTTGTCAGGAAACGGCAGTTGCTCGGCATCGGCCTGCACGTACTCCACGTTGCCGGCAATGCCTTCGTCCAGCAGGCGGGCACGGCCGGTCTGTATCATGGCGTTGTTGATGTCGGACAGTACGACCCGGCCCTGGGGGCCGAGCTGCGCGGCAATCAACCGGGTCAGGTCGCCGGTCCCGCCGGCAAGGTCGAGAACCCGCTGGCCCGGCTGGATGTTCGCCATGCCGATGGCCAGCCGCTTCCAGAGTCGATGGATGCCCAGTGACATCACATCGTTCATCAGATCGTAATCCAGGGCGACCGAATCGAACACGCCCCGTACCCGCTGCGCCTTTTTTTCCACCGGTACCTGCTGGAATCCGAAATGGGTGGTCTTTTCTGACATACAGGCCTCTAGCTCGAACATTCGATGAAATTAACGCCGAGACGCAAAGAACGCAGTGGTTAGCCCGCTGTTATTTATTCAGTGACACGACTGTGGTGAAGGTTACGGCCGTGTCATCCGCAAGGTTATTGACGCCACGGCCCCTCAGGCCGGTGACCTTGCGCTTGTGCCCCGCCGCTTCCAGTCTGCCCAGATACTCGGCCCAGTATTTATCCCGATTCCTGCCCAGCTTGTAGAGCGTTTCCCAGGAGTAGATGCCGGTGTCGTGACCGTCATCGAAATGCGGCTGGATGGCATAGCTGCCGATCGGATCGACGTGGGTGATGGTGACGTCTTCCTTGCCGATTTGCAGCACCCCCTGCCCGGGACCATGGCCCTGGACCTCGGCGGAGGGTGAATAGACCCGCAGGTATTCATAGGGCAATTCAAACCGGGCGCCGTCCTCGAAGGCGATTTCCAGTTTACGCGATTTCTGGTGCAGGCTGATTTCAGTGGGCTTGGGCGTGCTGGTCATGGTGGCTTCCGGGTTGTCTGGTCTGACTAGAGTATATACCGGCTCAGGTCTTCATCCTTCGCCAACTGTTCGAGATGTTCATTCACATACGCGGCATCGATCAAGACGCGGCTGCCGGAGCGGTCCGTTGCTTCGAAGGAGACGGTCTCCAGCAGGCGCTCCATGACGGTGTGCAGGCGCCGCGCGCCGATGTTTTCCGTGCGCCGGTTGATGTCGCTGGCGATTTCCGCGATGCGCTTGATGCCGTCCGGGGAGAACTCCAGGGTGACCGTCTCGGTTGCCATGAGGGCGGCGTACTGCTCGGTCAGCGAGGCATCCGGTTCGGTGAGTATCCGCACAAATTCATCCACGCCCAGGGCATCGAGCTCCACGCGGATCGGCAGGCGGCCCTGCAGTTCCGGTATCAGGTCGGATGGCTTGGAGAGGTGGAAGGCGCCGGAGGCGATGAACAGGATGTGATCGGTTCTGACCATGCCGTGCTTGGTCGATACGGTACTGCCTTCCACCAGCGGCAGCAGGTCGCGCTGCACGCCTTCGCGCGAGACATCCGGCCCGCTGGATTCGCCGCGCCGGGTCACCTTATCGATTTCATCAAGAAAGACGATGCCGTTCTGTTCGGTGTTTTCGATGGCCTTTTGTTTGATTTCCTCGTCGTTGATCAATTTCGCCGCTTCCTCATCGCACAGCAGTTTACGCGCGTCGCGGATGCGCAGTTTGCGCGCGCGGGTGCGGCTGCCGGCCATGTTCTGGAACATGCCCTGCAACTGCCTGGACATTTCCTCCATGCCCGGCGGTGCCATGATTTCGACGCCGAAAGGTGCGGCGGCGACTTCTATTTCAATCTCGCGCTCATCCAGACCACCCTCGCGCAGGCGCTTGCGCAGCTTCTGGCGGGTATCGGATTCCGCGCCTGAGGTATGGTCGTCATCGGCGGCCAGGCTTCTGGCGCGGGGCAGTAAGGCATCCAGCATCCGTTCCTCGGCGGCATCCTCCGCACGATGGCGAACCTTGGACATGGCTTCTTCCCGCGCCATCTTGACGGCCGCATCCGCCAGGTCGCGGACGATGGATTCCACATCGCGGCCGACGTAGCCGATCTCGGTAAACTTGGTCGCCTCGATCTTGATGAACGGCGCCCTTGCCAGCCGCGCCAGGCGGCGTGCGATCTCGGTCTTGCCGACCCCTGTCGGGCCGATCATCAGGATGTTCTTGGGCGTGATTTCACTGCGCAGCGGTTCTTCAACCTGCATGCGCCGCCAGCGATTGCGCAAGGCGATGGCCACGGCGCGTTTGGCGGCCTGTTGCCCGATGATGTGCTTGTCCAGCTCCTGGACAATCTCGCGCGGGGTCATTTCAGACATTTCTATATTTCACAATTAGTTATTTTTAATACCAGTCAGTAACCTAAAAATAGGCATTGGTAAAATTACGCGCCTTGGTAGTGCAACTCCTCGAATAGCAGGTTGCGGTTGGTGTAGATACAGATGTCCGCGGCGATCTCCAGTGACTTCTGTGTGATCGAACGGGCATCCATGGCGGTATTTTCCAGCAAGGCGCGGGCCGCAGCCTGGGCATAAACCCCGCCTGAGCCGATGGCCATGAGCGAGTGCTCGGGTTCGATGACATCGCCGTTGCCGCTGATGATGAGCGAAGTCGCATGATCGGCGACGGCCAGCAGGGCTTCCAGCCGGCGCAGAATCCTGTCGGTGCGCCAATCCTTGGCCAGTTCGACGGCGGCACGGGTCAGGTGGCCGCTGTGCTTATCCAGCTTGGCCTCGAACAGTTCGAACAGGGTAAAAGCATCGGCCGTGCCGCCGGCGAAGCCGGCGAGCACCCGGTCCTGATACAGGCGACGTACCTTGCGGGCGTTGCCCTTCATCACGGTATTACCCAGCGAAACCTGGCCGTCGCCACCGATTACCACGCAGCCGTTACGGCGGACCGAGAGTATGGTTGTGCCGCGAAATTGCTCCACCCTGCCGACTCCAGATCGAAGGGCGTATGATTGTACACCATGCAACCGGGGCAACCGCCTGTATAGATTCAATCCGGTTCCCTTTTGGATGATTTTCTGGCCCGCGGGTGCGCCTTGTCGTAGACCCGGGCGAGGTGCTGGAAATCCAGGTGAGTATAGATCTGGGTGGTGCTGATATCCGCGTGCCCAAGCAATTCCTGCACGGCGCGCAGATCGCCGCTCGATTCCAGCAGGTGACTGGCAAAGGAATGGCGCAGGGTATGCGGATGGATAGCGCCCGGCAGTCCCCGGCGCTGTGCCCAGCGATGCACGCGCCGTTGAACGGCACGCGCCCCGAGACGTTGACCGGATCGGCCGGTAAAAACCGCCGTTACTCCCTCGGCCAACTGCGCCGTGCGCAGCCGCAGCCAGTCCCGCAGCGCCGTGACGGCCTTGCGGCCAATCGGGACAACGCGCGTCTTGTTGCCCTTGCCGGTTACCCGCAGCAGGCGTTCCTCCAGGTCCATATCGTTGATGTCGAGTGATACCAGTTCGCTCAGACGCAGGCCCGATGAGTACATCAGCTCGAGGATGGCCAGATCACGCACGGCCAGACTATCTTCCGCCTCCGCGGTCAGCAGGTGTGACAGATCGTCGACACTCAGGGTGTCGGGCAGGCGCCGGGCCGTCTTGGGGGCGCTCACATCGTGCCCGGGATTGTGGGTGACCTCCCGTTCGCGCAGGAGATAGTTGTAGAAGCCGCGTATGGCCGATAGGCGGCGCTGGATGCTGCGCCCGCTCAGCCCGCGGCGGTGCGCCTGCGCCGCGAATTGCCTGACGTGATGCGTGTTCAGATCGCACCACCTCCCAATCCCATACTCCTGGCAGAACGCAAGCAGTTCCATCAGGTCACGCCGGTAGTGTTTGCGGGTATGCGCGGAGAGGCGGCGTTCCGTCTGCAAATGGCGCAGATAGAGATCGATCCATTGTGGCGGCGCAGTCGGCACGGTGCGTCAGGATGGCGGTGTGGGGAGCAGGGCATGCGGGGCAGGCATGCCGCCGCTATAGATCCAGGTGATCGCTCAGCAGGATATCCAGCAGTTCACCGAGATGCGTGAGAAACAGGGTGCCCATACCCGGGAGGAAACGGTTGGTTTCCTGGCTGCCGATGGCCAGCAGACCGGTGGCGCCGTTACTGCCCAGGGGAATCACGGCGGCGGAGCCGACAGCGGGCGCCTGGTCACCGAATAAATAGGAGAGCTGTTCCAGTTTGAAACGCCCGCATTGTGGCTTGCAGGTCTTGTAGAAGGATTCGAAGTATTCCAGTTCCGGCGCCCCGGGCGTGAACGGCTCCGCTCCGCACTCACGGGCGCGGCTTCCTGCAAGTCCCGCCAGACGGATGGTAACGGTATCCGCGTTGAACTCTCCCTGCAGGTGTTCCCGCAGGGTATCCAGCAGGGCTTCCAGCGTGCCGGCGCTCGACCAGCCCGAGCGTCAACTGGTGCATGCGCTCGGTGAGACGGTTGTTATCGCGCGCGACCTGGACGAGATCCATCAGTTTGCGTTTCAGCTGTCGGTTCTGGTCGCGCAGCACCTTGACCTGATGCTCGACCAGCGAGACCGCCGTGCCGCAGGTATGCGGGATTTTCAGCATGGCCAGCAGGCTGGCGTTGTTCTGAAAAAAATCCGGGTTGTCACGCAGGTAATCGGCGACCGTTCTTTCTTCAAGTGGCTGCGTCTCGGTCTGGGTTTGCTGAGATGTCGTCATATGTCGATGCGCCCCCTGAAGACATGCGTTGCAGGCCCGGTCATGTACACCGGGTAGCCCCTGCCCGCCCAGCTTACCACAAGATCGCCGCCGCGAAGGGCAACTTTGACCCGGGCCGCCAGCTGATCCCATAACCGGCCCGCGACCACGGCGGCACAGGCGCCGCTGCCGCACGCCAGTGTTTCACCGGCGCCGCGTTCGATAGACACGCAGGCGTATGTGCTCAAAATCGATGATTTGCATGAACCCCGCATTGACCCCTTGCGGGAAATCGCGGGTGGCGTTCGATCGCCGGTCCAAGGCGCTCCACCGGGGCCGTTTCGACATTCTTCACCAGGGTTACCGCGTGCGGATTGCCCATGGACACGGCGGCGATCTCCAGTCGTTCACCCGCGACCTCCAGTGTGTAGGTCGGTGCGCGAGCCGGTGCGTCAAACGGGATATCCCTCGGTTCGAGGCGGGGTTCGCCCATGTTGACGGTGATCTGGCCATCGTCTTCCAGGACCAGCAACAGCAGTCCGCTCGCCGTCTCGACGCGCAGTTCGCGCTTGTCCGACAGGCCCCGGTCATGCACGAAGCGCATGAAACAGCGCGCCCCGTTGCCGCACTGGGACACCTCGCCGCCGTCCGCGTTGAAGATGCGGTAGCGGAAATCGGCTTGCGCGCCGCCGGGCCGCTCGACCAGCAGCAACTGGTCGCAGCCGATGCCCCGATGCCGGTCGGCCAGCCGGCGTACCTGTTCCGGGGACAGGGCAACGGCTCTGGTTGACCGCGTCGATCACCACGAAGTCGTTGCCGAGGCCGTGCATTTTCGAGAATTCCAGCATCATGGCGTTACGAAGTCCATCAGTAGCAATGTCATCTCCTAGTGTCCGTCGATAAATAATAAACTCACCGCAGAGACGCAAAGTTCGCGAAGTCGTTTATTTGTCTTCATTGAAGAACTTCTCTGCGTACTTTGCGTCTTTGCGGTGAAAATGGTGTTTATTGACGAATACTATCTAACGGGCCAAGAGCCTGATGGATCAGGCGGGATTCGCCGTAAATCCGTCCCTGCGGCCGACGGTCCCGCCTGTTCCATCAGGCTCTCCGAGGCATTTTTCTGCATGGTTCCATACACGATTCCAAGGCAGGCCATTCATTTTTCCGGTTCTCGTTCTGCCCTTGTGTTCTCTGCGCCTCTGCGGTGAATCATTGCTGTTCATTCCGGCAGCAGGTGTTCGCCGCGATACAGGTCTTCGAGGGTTTCCCGCTCGCGGATGATGTGCAGGCGGTTGCCGTCCACCATGACCTCGGCCGCGCGCGGCCGCGAATTGTAGTTGGAGCTCATCGAGAAGCCGTAGGCGCCGGCGGAGCGTACGGCCAGGATATCGCCGGCCGCGAGCGCCAGTTCACGCTGCTTGCCGAGAAAATCGCCGGTTTCACAGACCGGACCGACCACGTCATAGCACAGTGTCGGCTCGCCCTGCCGCGGCTGCACCGGAATGATGTCATGCCAGGCGTCATAGAGCGCCGGGCGCTGCAGATCGTTCATGGCCGCGTCCACGATGGCGAAATGCCGGTCGAGCCGTATGTTTCAGGTATTCCACGCGCGTCAGCAGGATGCCGGCGTTGCCGACGATGGCGCGCCCCGGCTCCAGCAGAATCTCCAGCCGGCTGTCACCCAGCTTTTCCAGCAGCGCACGAACATAGGCGTCCGGTGACGGGGGCGTTGTCCTGCGCCTGGTAACGGATGCCGAGACCGCCGCCCAGGTCGATGTGCTGCAGCCGGATGCCCTCGCTCCTGCAGTTTGCCGACCAGACGCAGGACACGCTCCAGTGCATCGACGAACGGGCGGGTATCGGTCAGTTGTGAGCCGATGTGACAGTCGATGCCCGTGACGCGCAGGTGCGGCAGGGCGGCGGCCTGCCGGTAAGTCTCCAGGGCCGTGTCGACGGCGATGCCGAACTTGTTTTCCCGCAGGCCGGTGGAGATGTAGGGGTGCGTGCCGGCATCCACGTCCGGATTGACGCGCAGCGACACGGGGGCGGCAATGTCCGCACTGGCCGGCCGCTTCATTCAGCCGCCGCAGCTCGCTCTCCGACTCGACGTTGAAGCAGCGGATGCCGGCTTGCAGCGCCTGGCGCATTTCATCGGCGCGCTTGCCGACTCCGGAAAACACCACGCGCGACGGGTCCCCGCCGGCCTGCAGGACGCGCTGCAGTTCGCCGACCGAGACGATGTCGAAACCGACCCCAGGCGCGCCAGCACCTGCAGAACGGCCAGGTTGGAGTTCGCCTTGACCGCGTAGCAGATGAGGTGGGCATGGCCGACGAGCGCCGCGTCGAAGACCCGCCAATGACGTTCCAGGGCGGCGCGTGAATAGACGTAACAGGGGGTTCCCACGCGGCGCACGATGTCCCCGAGGTCGATGTCCTCCGCCCAGCAGGCGGCCATCCTGGTAGGTGAAATGGTCCATGATGTGAATTTGCGGTCGAATGCGGGTGCGTCAACCGTGCTTTTTTTGCGGCCGTCTCATCCGGCAGATAGAGCGGACCTTTCTGCCCGCATCCGGCAAGACCGTGCCGGCGATGACCAGCACCAGCCACAAGAGACGGGCAGTGCAGGCGGTTTTTCATGGCATGCTCCAGTGAAGAGCCGCCAGTATACGGCGTGACCTGCAACAAACCCAATGCCGGACCATCGGACTGAGAGCCTGTGAAAATATCGCCAGCCTGCTGCGGACGCCGCTTTGCGGCTGCGGCGGCGTTGCGCCACGCGAAAACTTCGGTCATTTGGCTCGCCAAACTCCCTTGTTTTCGCGCAGCGCGCCTTGCCTCGCACGCCAATCGACGCCCTCGCGACGGCCGTCGATATTTTCACAGGCTCTGAGGCATACTAGCGGGCATGACGACCCGATGGCTCGATGCCGTGGAGATCAACCCGGCGCAAAACCGCAGCCTGCCTCATCTGGCTGCACGGCCTGGGCGCGGATGGGCATGATTTCGAACCGCTGATCCCGGAACTGCGCATCGTCGACGAGATCGGCGTGCGCGTCGTCCTGCCACACGCGCCGCCGCGTCCCGTCACGATCAATGGCGGCATGGTCATGCGGGCCTGGTATGATGTCCTCTCGCCCGATTTCAGGTATCGCCGAGGACAGCCGCGGCATACGGCAATCGGAACAGCAGTTGCTGGCCCTGATCGAGAGGGAGGTGGCGAACGGGATACCGGCGGAGCGCATCGTGCTCGCGGGGTTTTCCCAGGGTGGCGCCATGGCCTTGCATACCGGCGTGCGTTATCCCCGGCGGCTTGCCGGCATCCTGGCATTGTCCTGCTACCTGCCGCTGGCTGAATCGCTGGCCCGGGAGAGCTGCGCGGCGAGCCGCCCGGTACCGATCATGATGGCGCACGGGGTGACCGATCCGCTGATCCCGCTGTCGCTGGCGGAACAATCACGTGATCAGCTGCGGCAGCTCGGCTACCTGGTTGACTGGTATTCCTATCCGATGCCCCATGCCGTGTATCCGCAGGAAATACGGGACATACGCGACTGGCTGGCGAAGCGATTGACTCCCGATCGTCTAGCCCGGCCCCTGTGAAAGCGCTTTAAATACGGTCTATTTACACCCTGCTGGCCATTGCGTCACAGGGTGATCACCGTGCCGTTCTGTTGTTCGCGGGCGGTGCCCAGGGCGGCCTCGGCCCGTTCCAGCAGTGTTTTGGCATCGTCATCGCGCAGGCAGTGGGTGACGCCATAGCAAGCGTTCAACGGCGAAGGCCACACTCGTGCGCAAGTCGCTCCAGGTGGACGCTCAGCTTTTCGACCAGCCGTAGCGCGGATTCCCGCGTGGTATCCTGCAGGATGAGGAGGAAGTCATGACCGTCGTTACAGCCGACCAGGTCGGCCCAGCGGGTCTGATCCTTCAACAGATGACTGATCCTGACCAGCAGTTTCTCGCGCCTCTCGGTTGCGCCTCGATCCCCATCGCGATGACGGACAACGGGCTGTCGTAACGCCGGCTGCGCGCCACCAGGGGTTCCAGCGAGTGCAGGATGCCACGCCGGTTCATCAGGCTGGTCAGGATTTCATCCTTGAATGAGTGTTCTTGCAAGGCGGCGGCGAGTTCATCACGTTCCTTGCGCAGACGCAGCTTTTCGGTGACATCGAGGTAGAAACGCGCCGTGCCTCCGGCGTTGCCCGCCAGGGACAGGGATTCCACCGCGAGCCAGCGTTCATCGCCATCCGGCATGATCCAGTTGACCAGCGCGCCCCGGCCCAGCAAGGGCCCCAGCAGTTCCTCTTTCCGCAGGTTTTCCGGCAAGGCGAGCATTGCGCCGGCTGCATCGCCCGCGAGGCTGGCGAAGGCGCGGTTGTAGGCGCGTACGCGACCGGCCCGATCGAGCAGCAGGATGGCCAGCGGACAGGCATCCAGCAGGGCGGCGGCTTCTTCAAGTGTGAGGGTGTTCAACATGCAAGCTGGTTACTTACCTGGTTATGCAATCTGACTGGAATGGCTAATGGGTATCGATGCCGCCGCTTCAGCCCCGCCGTTCGGCAAGACGCGATTTGACCAGGGCGATGGCGCCGCGCACCTGTTGCGGCGCGGTCCCCCCGGGATGATTGCGGGCCGCGACGGAACCTTCCAGGCTCAGCACCTGAAATATGTCCTCGTCTATCACCCCGGAAAACGTCCGCAGTTCCTGCAGCGTCATTTCGGACAGGTCCTTGGCGTTGTTCACGCCATAGAGAACCGCGCGGCCGACGATCTCGTGGGCATCACGGAAGGCGATTCCCTTGCGCACCAGGTAGTCGGCAAGGTCGGTCGCGGTTGAAAAGCCCTGCCGGGCCGCCGCGGTCATGCGTGTCCGGTTCACCCGCAGGGCGGGCATCATGTCGGCAAAAACCCGCAGCGAACCCTTCAGGGTGTCCACGCTGTCGAATAGGGGTTCCTTGTCTTCCTGGTTGTCCTTGTTATACGCCAGCGGCTGTCCCTTCATGAGGACGAGCAGGCTGACCAGATTGCCGGTTACCCGGCCGCTCTTGCCGCGCACCAGTTCCGGGACATCGGGATTTTTTTTCTGTGGCATGATGCTGGAGCCTGTGCAGAAACGGTCGGGCAGTTCAATAAAGTTGAATTGTGCCGATGACCAGAGTATCAG
Source organism: uncultured Gammaproteobacteria bacterium (assembly GCA_963773065.1). Lineage (GTDB taxonomy): Bacteria > Pseudomonadota > Gammaproteobacteria > UBA9214 > UBA9214 > CAVQCA01. The sequence continues at coordinate 1,863 of CAVYZN010000031.1, read as the reverse complement.
TTCTTCCGAGAACCGCGATAGATGTACCATAACCAGGGCAGCCGCGCTGCAGAATTCAATGGCAAAATCCCGGTCGCTGACGGCGTCGAGCGAGTTGGCTGCCGGGGAGTCAAAGCCCAGCAACCGCGCCGTATAGGCCCGGTCGATCGGAAAACTCGTACCCGCCAGCGCCGCCGCACCCAGCGGCATGATATTGACACGCCGCCGGCACTCCAGCAGCCGCTGATGGTCCCGCTCCAGCATTTCAATCCAGGCGAGCAGGTGATGCCCGAAGCTGACCGGCATGGCGACCTGCAGGTGGGTAAATCCGGGCAGGATGGTATCGACTTCCCGCTCGGCGAGTTCCAGCAGACCCGCCTGCAGGCGGGTCAACTCAACACACAGGACATCGATCTCCTCGCGCAGATACAGCCGCAGGTCGGTGGCCACCTGATCATTGCGCGAGCGGCCGGTGTGCAGTTTTTTGCCGGTCTCCCCGATCCGGTCGATCAGGCGGGCCTCGATATTCATGTGAACGTCTTCGAGAGCAACCGACCAGGCGAAATTGCCCTGTTCGATATCCAGGCGTATGGCCTCAAGCCCGTCCACGATCTTCCTACCCTCCGTTTCGGATATGATGCCGACATGGGCCAGCATGCGGGCGTGGGCGATCGACCCGGCGATGTCGAAGCGGTACAAGCGGTGATCGAAACCGATCGAGGCCGTGTAGGCCTCGACAAAGGCGTCGGTCGACTCGGTAAACCGGCCGCCCCAGGGTTTTTCCGAGGAGTTATTTTCCATCATGATCCAAACCAGCAAACCTGTATCAGCGCAGTATAACCAATCCACAGGGTATTTGTGGTTCCCGGCCAGCCTCCCTGCTTGCGGCATGACGCGATTATGATGAAACTGCTGGCATGATCCAGACGACGCTTCCCGAAAACGCAAAGGTCGTGCCGGATGAGCCGTTTTTCCTGCCCAGCTTCTGCGGTGTGCGCATCGTGTTCGCGGTGATCGTCATGACCGAGTTGCTGGCCTTTGTACTGGTGCTGGTCAGTCCCGGTTTGCTGGGAGATCCCTGGAGCGGTCTGGGTTTGATTTCCCTGTTTATGCAATGGATTGCGCTGACCAGCGCGGCCGTTCTCTGCCTGGCGCGGCCGTTGTTGTACCGCCTGGGTAACATCGCGGCCGCGCTGGCCAGTTATCTGCTGGTGTTGCTGGTTACCGCAGCGGTGAGTGAAATGGCCTTCCGGCTGCAGGAGTCGGTTACGATGATAATCCCAGTCGATGCCGGGGAGCATGCGGTATTCTTGTTGCGCAACCTGACCATCAGCACCGTTATCGCCGCCGTCATTCTGCGCTACCTGTATGTGCAGCACCAGTGGCGCCAGCAGTTGCAGGCGGAGGCGCGGGCGCGGATCCAGGCGCTGCAGGCGCGGATACGCCCGCATTTCCTTTTCAACAGCATGAATACGATTGCCGCGTTGACGCGTTCCCAGCCGGTGGTCGCCGAGGCGGCCATCGAGGACTTGTCCGATCTGTTCCGCGCCTCTCTCGGTCAGGCGGATGACCGGACCACCCTGGGCGATGAGCTGGCACTGGCGCGGCGCTATCTGAATATCGAGTCACTGCGCCTCGGCGACCGGCTGGCGGTGGCGTGGGACATGGACGCGCTGCCGCTGGACGTGAAAGTGGCGCCGCTGATGCTGCAGCCCCTGCTGGAGAACGCCATTTACCATGGCATCGAGCAGCTGCCGATGGGGGGGACGATCCGCGTCGCTGGTCGCTTGCGTGATGGTCTGGTGGAAATAGAGATCACCAACCCGGTTCCCGCTGCCGGTGCGCGCGTCCCTCACCAGGGCAGCCAGATTGCCCAGGAGAACA
>CAVYZN010000030.1:0-27659 GCA_963773065.1 uncultured Gammaproteobacteria bacterium | reverse complement strand
TTTCCACGCGCTGCAGGTTATCGCGGAGCTCTTTCAGGTTCGCGCCTTCTGTCCGGTCGCCAGCGCGATGAGGGCGCAGTCCTTGACAATGAAGGGCCGGGCCTGTGGCTGTGGCGTGGCGCCGTTCGTCACGTGCTAATGCTCCTGCCCTTCATCCTGTCCCCTTGCAAGCTTCCAGGTTTACACGGAATACAAAGGACCGCCGACAGCGCTAAGGTCGCCGATGCACACTTCCTCTGCCGGGATCACGCAGCGAATGATACGGAAGTGGCTTTTCTTGTTAGTTTAGCAGCCCGAACCGGAGGTATCGTCGCGTCTAACCCGGGTTGGCATCGAATGGCGCTTACATAAGCCGAAAAGTAGGGTATGGGTTAGCGTTTTTTGCGTAACCCATCAAGCGTTGCGCGGCAACACAACGCATCTTTTAGTGAGTGCCTGGCGGCAGACCCAGTGGGTTACGGCACAACGGCGTGTCTAACCCATCATCGATGATGGAATCGCCTAAGTAAGTGCCATTCGGGACGGACACTAATTGGCTAAGGAAGAGACCTGGCCTCGCCAGCCTTCCTCGGTGCAATGGCTTAGTACCAGCTCGGGTGGATTCACGGAAAAGATGAAAGGGGCGGACCGGTTCAGGACATTCAGACCGAGGATCTGACGTTTCGTGGATGGGAATACCGCCGCCTCCACATTCTGTAGCAGACAGGGACCGATGCTGAATTGTGCCACCTGATAGACAGGAACCACTACTTCGGTGCCATCGGCCATAACGCCGGGTAGATCCCGCTTGTAGGTCGCCAAACCTCGTTCGAGCAGTTCGTCGAGCGTGGGTTTGTTGATGGTCAGAAAACCCGAGCCTGTGTCTACCATGAAGTCAGTGGCTTCCAGGTTGCCAAACCGGCCCTGGACATAATAGGTCGTGGCGGTCCCGACGGACATGGGAATCTTGGCATCGAATTTACCCGCCATGACGGCCGCATTCGCCATGAACAGAAACCGGCCAAAGTTACTGGAATCGACATGAACTTCTTCATAGTGAAATCCCCTTCGTCATACACGGATTAAAGGATCATCCGAGGAACCGGCCTCGATTGTCAGGTCGTTTGTGCTTAGATCTGACGCCGCAGAAAGACAGGCAAACTCCTATCCTTTCAATCGCCTAATCGTAATGCCTGCTAAAGCGTCGCCGCGGCACGACAAGATCCCTGTCCCAACAACGCCTGCCGGAGCGGGGTTATGCAGTGTATCTCTTTGAAAATATGCGGTTTGCCGAGTGTTGGCATCCTATCTGCTGGTTATACTGTGTGTCAATGGTTCCAGTGAGTAAGGAGCGTATCAGATGAAACGACAGGCGTTATTGTTGGCGACCGCGCTGTTTGTCACCGGTGTGGCCGGTGGCGCGGCGGACTCCGCGCAACAGTTGGTGGTCGACGTCTCGAACCAGGTAATCCAGTCTCTCAAGAAAGAGCCGGACCTTGCGCAGCGTGACACCACCTATATCTACAATCTGGTGAACCGAATCGTGGCGCCGCACTTCGATTTCGATGCCACGGCGAAGCTGGTGCTGGGCCATTATTGGCGTGATACGAATCCGCAACAACAGCAACGCTTCATCCAGGAGTTCCGCACGCATCTGGTGCGCTTCTATGCCGTGTCGCTGGCGAAATACAAGGATCAGCAGATTGATTACAAGCCCCTGCACGCGCCCGCCGCTGCCGATGAGGTGGTGGTGAATACCGAGGTGCAACAGCAGAATGGGCCACCGATACCCATCGACTACCGCATGCATCTCAAGGGCGGCGAGTGGAAAGTCTACGATGTGACAATCGAGGGCGTCAGTATGGTGGCCAGCAACCGGAGCAGCTTTGCCGCCGAGATCCGCAAGGCGGCATCGACACGCTTACCGATCGGCTCGCTGAGCGCAACCACCAGAAAGGCAGTTAGCCCAGCTTAGCGGATTCGCCCCCGCCCCCCGATCTCGGCGGGAGTGCATTTGTAGATCGATCATCCGGTAGTGTGGTTTCCTGAGTCACAGTGCTTGTGATTTGCGTCAATGCCTCGAGGATCTGCTAGGCTATCAACATGCAGTACGCCAGCTGGAATATGCCGCCAACGGTTCACTCCCGAGGTAATCGTCATAATGCTCAAGCAACGGTTTGGTGGACAGGAGCGCGAATACACGCAGGGTCGGCCACAAAAAATCGATCGGCTGAATGGCAATAAACGGAAACCCGAGGGTTTGAAGACAAGAAGGAACCTCTGAGCGTCAGGGATGAGGTTTTCTGCGGGTAGCCGGAACACCCCCGAGCAGACAATATCTCAGTTGAGGATGCCCGGGCACGTCCTATGAACAGCCGCCGTTGCAGGGTTCTCCTCGTGGACGATGATCCCGATTTGCTTCGGCTGCTGTCCCTGCGCCTCCAGTCGGCCGGCTACGAGGTGCAGACGGCCTCCAGCGGCGGTGAAGCCCTGTCTATGATGGGTGTGTCACGCCCTCAGGCCGTGATCACCGATCTGCGCATGGAAGGCATGGACGGGATGGCGCTGTTTCAGCATATCCATAGTCAAGACCAGGCACTACCGGTGATCGTGCTGACAGCCCATGGCACCATCCCGGACGCGGTGAAAGCCACCCAGCAGGGTGTGTTCGGCTATTTGACCAAGCCCTTCGATGCCGGGGAGCTGCTGGCCTTGCTCGAGCGGGCGGTCGCCCTGCGTCCCGAGCAGGTGATGGAGCCGGTGCGCCGCGACGAGACCTGGCGCGCCGGCATCATCTCGGTCAGCCCCTCGATGGAGGCCCTGCTGGCGGAGCTGCATCTGGTCGCGCCAACTGAGGCAAGCGTGCTGATTCAGGGCGAGTCCGGTACCGGCAAGGAGATCCTGGCTCGGGCCATCCATCAAGCCAGCGCGCGCTCCCATGCTCCGTTCGTTGCCATCAACTGCGCGGCCATACCGGAGCAGCTTTTGGAGTCGGAGCTGTTCGGTCACGCCAAAGGGGCCTACACGGGTGCCGTCAAGGCCTACAAGGGACTGTTCCAATCCGCCACCGGCGGTACGATCTTTCTGGACGAAATCGGCGACATGCCTTTGGCGCTACAGGCCAAATTGCTAAGGGTGCTCGAAGACAAGGAGGTTCGACCGTTGGGGTCTAGCCAATCCATGGCGGTGGACGTGCGGATCATTTCCGCCACGCACCAGGTTCTGGAGCAGGCGATTGCCGAGGGTGCTTTCCGTGAAGATCTGTACTACCGTCTCAACGTGGTTAGCTGCGCCATACCGCCGCTGCGGGAGCGTCGAGAGGATATACCCCCGCTCGCACACCATTTCCTCAAGACCCTGTGTGAGAAACATGGACGCACCGTGAACGGCTTCACGCCCGACGCCATGGAGATGCTCACCGCCTGCGATTGGCCCGGAAACGTGCGCCAGCTCATGAATGTGGTGGAGCAGTGCTGCGCCCTGAGTACCGCACCCCTCATCCCCGCGAGTCTGGTGTCCCGCGCATTGCGCGAAATGCCCATGGATAACCTCACCTACGCGGACGCGAAGCAACGCTTTGAGCGCGACTACCTCATCCAATTGTTGAAGATCACCAACGGCCAGGTGACCGACGCGGCTCGGCTCGCCGGTCGCAACCGCACTGAATTTTACCGGCTCTTGCAGCGGTACCATCTCTCCCCCGCCATGTTCAAAGGTGGCGACTGACCTGTGATGGTGATGGCGTTCGTCAATATCGCTGGCGTGAGTCAACGGGGCACGCGCCTGCGACCGGGCACTTGAGACGATCCGTCACACCCGCCGGCCGATTGACACCGCCGCCACGACTGCACACGCGGTGCAGTCGTGGCGGCAGGATTTCCACCGTACTCACCGTTCCTCGGGCAGCTTCTTCGGCTCAGGAACTTTTTCGATCCCTTTAGGAGGAGTCACCTCGAATGCGGCGAAATCGCTGATCGGCTGATTCGAGGGTTTCAGTTCGACAAACTGATCTTCCTGGTACTCTGCCCAGCTTCGTATATCTTCCTCCGTGGCGCCGATACGCAGTTTGTCACCGTGCACCTGCAACTTTTGCAGGGTAATGGGGATTTCCTTCGCGCCGATTCCCAGTATCCCGCCGTAGGAGACTACCGCATAGATAAGCCCGTCTTCGCGGCTGCGAACCACGTCGTCGATCTTACCGACTTCTCCCCTGAAGCGTCGACCACGTCCATATGCTTCAGGTGGTGGGGCGTCAAGGCGGACAACAGGTTGATCCCCCTGAGTTGCCGCGCCTGCAGAGTTCGTCGCGGGTTCCACGCTGCTGGCTCTGACTGGATGGGTTCCCCGGATGGCGCTGCCGAGTCGCCCATCTGTTGCTCATGGCGCTCACTGTCGGGTTGCGGCGCCTGCAGTTGCTGCGCGGCGAGCCAGCCAGGCGAAGCCATCAGCGTCGCGATCGCGCCTACAAGTAATGATTTACGGTACTTGATGTTCATAACAACCTCCTGCCTTACGGCGTTGGTTCACCTCTCATACCGTCGGACCCGGCGGTACGCGAGGGTCGCGGTTGGATTTCACCGCCGCCAGTGTGCCAACGGCAAGCAGGGCAAGTAGTGTCTTCTGCCGTCTTGCCGGTTTCGTCAAGGTAAACATCGGTGAGTTACCTCCTGGGGAGTGTCTCCTCACGCCATCGACATGATAGCTACTGGCATATCACGTGCGACGTCGAGTTAGTCGCGCATTATCCAATACTTATCCGACTAACACGGTCAACAGTTAGGGTTTCTCGGGACCGTATTTGTCGTTCTGCAGCGCCGATTCACCGCTGTTTCTGCCAGCTAGCTGAAAAAGCAGGGGATTGCCTGTCGTCCCGCGGTTACAAGCAACATAGAAAATAAAATCTATGGAAGAGTGTCACTGGGTGTTCACCTGTTACTGCATGGAATTCCACTACCCTCTTATCCGTCGCGATATGTTATGAAATCAATGATTCCAGATGCTGGCGGTCGGGTACTGGCCTCGCCGCAGAACCACAGCCAGGTTGCAACTCGCGGGCAAAGCTGCAGCTCTAAAGCAACGGCCGGTAAGCCGGGTACCGTCGAAAACGGAAGGTCACCGTATCGAAATTAGCCCCGGGATACGCAACCACATTTTTATATCCGGGATACCAGACAGTAAGGAGTTATCCCAATGGTTATGAAGAGATTTATACCAGTTGCCCTGGCTGGCCTGTTGTTCGTCAGTTACCCCGGTGCTATCCGAGGAAACGGCTGCGCAGCCGGAGGAGCCAGGACTCGGAAGCGCGGTCAAAGGTAGCGACAGAAGTGGTGGAGCCTGTACCATCTCAGGAGACAGCCGCCCCGACCAGCGGGATGGAGATGGGTGTCGGCCCGGGGATGACGATGGGCGAACAGGGTACCGCCGACAAGAACGAGGGAATGGCGATGGAGCCTGGCATGCGGGGACCCGTCCAGGAGGGTTGCCGCATGGGCAAGGGCGGCATGCAGGGCATGATGCATGGCGGCATGGGTAAAGGCGGCAAAATGGGCTGCTGCATGGGACACTCCAGCATCACGCAGGAACAGTACCGCGAGCTGATCGGACGCCTGGACGTGTTGGATGCGCGCATGGCCAAGATTGACGCCATGCTGGAGCGCTTGCTGGAGCGGTAAGGGAAATGCACGCCGGTAGGTTTGGTATTTTTTTTTTTTTTTTTTTTTTTTTTTTTTTTTTTTTTTTTTTTTTTTTTTTTTTTTTTTTTTTTTTTTTTTTTAAAAAAAAAATCTGGCTGACTGTTATGGGTGTCCCGGATTTCAGTCCGGGTAAACATCCCTGACCTGCACCATGCCGTTGAATACCCGCACCGGGTAGGTGGTGACATCTTTCGTAGGCGGGCGATGCCGTGACCTTGCCGGTGCGGATATCGAACCGGGCCCCGTGTCGCGGGCATTCGATCTCGTGGCCTTCCACGGTGCCGTCGGCCAGCGTGCCCCCGTCATGGGTGCAAATATCCGCCAGTGCATGGAACTCGCCGTCGATATTGAACACGGCGACCTCGGCCCCGTTGACATCGACCACGATCACGCCGCCGGCTTCGAGCTCGTCGACGGCCGCGACATCAACCCAGTCGGACATACACCCCTCCGGTCCTGCTTTAATACATTCCCAGTGTCAGGCGCGCTGCCTCGGACATGCGCTCCCGGCTCCAGGGGGGATCCCAGACCAGCTCGACCCTGGCTTCCCGGATGCCGGGAACCTGGCGCACCGCGCATCGACCGTGGCGGGGAAGGACTGGGCGACGGTCAGGCCGGTGCCGTCAATGTCATTTTGATTCTACCGTACCTGACGCCGCATCGAGCTCGAGGTCGTAAATCAGGCCGAGGTCATAGATATTGACCGGCAGCTCCGGATCATAAATCTCCCGCAGGGCCTGGATGACCTGTTCCTCGAGGAGGTTGTGCATGAGACTTTTTCTCTGTGCGGTTCATCGGGTTTCCGTGGAGACCGATTTTATCTTTCTTCATTCAGCGCCGCATGCAGGGTATGCCAAGGGCAGGGTGGCGCACTTGATGCGCATCGGGTATTCGTGGACGCCGGCCAGTACCTACAGTTTGCCCACGTCCCCGGCCGGTCCTTCTTCGGTCAGCAGGTTATGTACGCCATGGAAAAGGGCCCGCACCTCCGCTTCCGTTTTCCCCTTGATACTTTCCGTCATCATCGATGCCGAGGCGGTAGAAATGGCACAACCGGAACCCTCGAAGCCGACATCTTCGACAATACCGTCTTTCACCCTGAGATGGACGGTAAACTCGTCATTACAGATCGGGTTAAAACCACGCGCATGACGGTTGGCAGCCTCCGGCACCTTGAGATAGTTGCGCGGATTGCGATTGTGATCGAGGATCATTTCCTCATAGAGCTGGCGAAGGTATGACATCGTTCTGGCTTCCCTGGTGTTCATTCAATGAACCACCTGTTCCTGATGCAGTCTCCTGAATGTTTCTGTATCCATGCAGACGGACAGTCGAGTTCCTGCTCCAGTAGTTGGCGGACAGGACGCAATTGAATGCGCTCCAGCACGTCGGCTGCAAAGGCATAAACAAGGAATACTCCGCGCTGTCGCGGCATCCACGGCGCGGGAACGGAGATAGAACAGCGCCTCGCATCGAGTTGGCCGACGGTACAACCGTGCGCGCACTTGACGTCATCGGCATAGATCTCAAGTTGCGGTTTGGCATCCACCTCGGCATTCGCCGGACAACGGCAGGTTGTGGTTGCTCTGCCGGGCGGTGGTTTTTTGCGCGTCCTTGTGCACCACCACGCGGCCGTTGAAAACAGCCCGGGAACGTCGTCCAGCACCCCCTTGTACCATTGGTTGCTGGTTGTCTGCGGCTTGTTGTGATCAATCCATGTGTGGTTGTCCACATGCTGGCGTCCCCGGGTGATATACAGGCCGTTTAACGTACAGTCGGCACCAGAATTCGTTAAGGGCTACATGAAGATCATTTCTTACCAGCAAACCGCGGAGTGCAATATTGTGGGAGGTGTAGTGGCTGTCACGTTCCTGTTTTACATAAATGCCCGCCATGTGGTAAGCGGATTCACTTTCCTGTTCCAGTTTGTAATGTTCGATGTCGGCGCTGTCGCCGGTGATGATTTCCGTGACCGTGTTGGTAGATAGGCGGCATCATTCAGGGCAATATAGGATTCCACGATCCGTGCCTTGCTTCTTGCACCGGCAACGATGATATTCCTCAGTGTCGCTACCGTGTCCGGTCTCCCGGTGGCAATAAACAACAAATGAATCGGTTGTTCGAGCACCACATCAGGCGCTAGGTTGATATAGGCGCCGTCGCTCATGAAGGCGGTGTTGAGGGCATTGAAGCCCGGTTTATACAAATCGGCATTGTGACCCAGCCAGGCCTCGAGTTCCTCCGGCCTGTTGTCCAGTGCGTAAGCCAGACTGGTGATCGTAACTCCGTGTCAACAAGGTGTTGAACGGACACATTTCAGGCGCAAAATGACCATCGACAAACACCAGTCGGTGCGCCGGTTCATTATTGAGCAGCCGGGTCTGCAAGCGATGACTCATGGATATCCGCTGATCCGGGACTCGGTGTGAAGTGATGTCTTGTCAGGGTGCGTATATCGGTATATTTCCATTCTTCCATGCGCATGTCCGGGAAACCCTTTTCCAGAAAAATCTCCATGGCATCCGCGCGCAGCGCCCGGACCCAGGGTGCATGCGATCCCGGCAGGGTGTTCGCCGTTCCCGGAATTCATCGCTGTAGACGGTATGTGCAAGATTCATCTTGCGGCGCCTGCGGTTATCTCATTCAGCCATCCATAGCCGCGCGCTTCCAGTTCGAGCGCCAGTTCGGGGCCGCCTGACTCTGACGATGCTCCACTCGCAAGCACATGGACATAGTCAGGCTGGATGTAGTGCAACAAGCGCTGATAATGGGTGACAATAATAAATGCGCGCGTATCACTGCGTAGCTGATTGACGCCATCGGCTACCGTTTTCAGGGCATCGATATCCAGTCCTGAATCCGTTTCATCAAGGATGGCCAGCGCCGGTTCGAGCACCATCATCTGCAATATCTCGTTACGCTTTTTCTCCCCGCCGGAGAAGCCCTCGTTGACGGAGCGGTAAATCAGCGCCTCATCCATTTTCACCATCTCCACCTTTTCCTTGACCAGGGAAATGAAATCCATGGCATCCAGCTCTTCCAGTCCGCGGTACTTGCGGATGGCATTGAGCGCCGCCTTAAGGAAATAGATATTGCTGACACCGGGAATTTCAACGGGATACTGAAAGGCGAGAAAAACGCCGGCCCTCGCCGATCTTAGGACTCATGGCGAGCAGGTCCTGACCCTTGTAATGCACCTCGCCTTGCGTGACTGCGTACTGTTCCCGCCCGGCGAGCACGTTTGCGAAGGTGCTCTTGCCAGAGCCGTTCGGTCCCATGATGGCGTGCACCTCGCCCGCCTTTACCTCCAGGTCGATGCCATGGAGTATCGGCGTGTCATCGACCGATGCATGCAGGTTTCTTATCGAGAGCATTCGGACTCCTGTGACTATCATCCGATGGCGCCTTCCAGGCTGACGCCCAGAAGTTTTTGCGCCTCGACGGCGAATTCCATCGGCAGCTCGTTTAGGACCTGCTTGCAGAAACCATTGACGATCAGTGTCACGGCGTCTTCGTGGACAGCCCGCGCTGCCGGCAGTAGAAGAGCTGGTCTTCGCCGATCCTGGAGGTCGTCGCCTCGTGCTCGACCCGCGCGGTATTGTTTTTCACTTCGATGTAGGGAAAGGTGTGGGCGCCGCAGCGGTCACCCATCAGGAGCGAATCGCACTGGGTATAGTTTCTGGCACCCTCCGCGCTCTTCAGCACCTTCACCAGGCCACGATAGGCGTTCTGCCCGTGCCGGGCCGCGATGCCCTTGGAGATGATGGTGCTGCGGGTGTTTTTCCCGATATGGATCATTTTGGTGCCGGTATCCGCCTGCTGGTAATTGTTCGTCATGGCCACCGAGTAGAACTCTCCGACCGAGTGTCGCCTTTCAGGATGACACTGGGATATTTCCAGGTGATCGCCGACCCCGTTTCCACCTGGGTCCAGGAAATCCTGGCATTCGCGCCGCGGCAGGCGCCGCGCTTGGTGACGAAATTGTAAATTCCGCCCTGGCCCTGTTCATCGCCCGGGTACCAGTTCTGCACAGTCGAGTACTTGATCTGTGCGTCCTTGTGCGCAATAGTTCCACGACGGCGGCGTGCAACTGATTCTTGTCGCGCATGGGTGCGGTACAGCCTTCCAGATAACTGACATAACTGCCTTCGTCGGCAATGATCAGCGTGCGCTCGAATTGCCCGGTATTTAATGCATTGATACGGAAGTAGGTGGACAGTTCCATCGGGCAACGCACACCCTTCGGGACATAGACAAACGAGCCGTCAGTGAATACTGCGGCGTTCAGGCTGGCATAAAAATTATCGGTATGGGGCACCACGCTGCCGAGATACTGCTTGACCAGGTCGGGGTGGTTTTGCACGGCCTCCGAAAAGGAACAGAAGATGATGCCGTGTTCCGCGAGTTTATCCTTGAACGTGGTCGCCACCGATACGCTGTCAAACACCGCATCCACGGCCACGCCGGCAAGCATTTCCTGTTCCTCCAGCGGGATACCCAGTTTCTTGTAGGTCTCTAGCAGTTTCGGATCGACCTCGGCAAGACTGCCTAGCCCCTCCGCGCGTGACTTCGGCGCGGAGTAATAGACGATGCTCTGGTAATCAATCGGGGGTAATGCACGCTGGACCACGTCGGGACTTGCATGGTCAACCAGTGGCGGAAAGCCTTAAGCCGCCACTCCAGCATGAACTCGGGCTCCTGCTTCCGGCCGGAGATCTGCCGGATGATGTCCTCATCGAGGCCGGGAGGTACGCTATCCGCTTCCACGTCGGTTACGAAACCGGCCTGGTATTCTCTTTTAATCAAGGTATCGATATGTTGATTTACCGCCGCCATAAATTGCTCCTGCTGAAGAGACAAAATCATAACACATTGATAAATATATAGATTATAAACTATGCTCGATCCGATGCTGTGAATTAAACAGTATAATAACCTAGTAAATTAGTCAAGTAATTGGTTGGTTACCGCAGGGCGGTAACAGCCCCGATAGGTGTTGCCTGAGCGATACCCTGTCCACGAGGGGCGGGAAATATGCCAATAGGTTTGACATATCGGTAACCCAGGCCATCGTTGCAAAAGGAACCACCGAGGCAGGAAATTACGCGTCAGGCGCCATCCTGACGGCACATGGTCCCGACAAGCACACACCGGACCGCGTCGTTTCAAAGTTGTTCAATTAACGAACGTCTTGGTAACTGCTCGTAGGTCATCTCTGCGGTGTTGGGCTATATTTTAAGAAAGAGTTGAATGATACGTTTTTAAAGCGGGGTTATATCCGTGCATGCCATCGTTGAGAATTCCATTGTTCCCACACACTACTGGCACAGTCTGGATGACGGGCGGGTACAATGTGATGTTTGCCCGCGTGCCTGCAAATTACAGGAAGATCAGCAGGGTCTATGTTTCGTCAGGGCGAACCAGGGCGCGCAGATCGTGCTTACCAGCTACGGCCGTTCCAGCGGCTTCTGTGTTGATCCCATTGAAAAGAAGCCCCTGAATCATTTCTTACCCGGAACGCCGGTACTGTCATTCGGTACGGCCGGTTGTAATCTTGCCTGCAAGTTTTGTCAGAACTGGGATATCAGCAAATCGCGCGAGATCGACACCCTGGCGGATCAGGCATCGCCCGAAAAAATCGCCCGCGTGGCCCGCAAACTGGGCTGCCGGAGCACCGCCTATACCTATAACGATCCGGTGGTTTTTCTGGAGTACGCCATTGAAGTGGCGCAGGCATGTCATGAAGTGGGCATCAAGGCGGTAGCGGTCACGGCGGGCTATATGTGCGAGGAACCGCGCGTGGAGTTCTACCGCTATATGGATGCGGCCAACGTGGACCTGAAAGCCTTTACCGAACGGTTTTACTGGAAGATATGCGGCGGTCACCTGCAGCCGGTGTTGGATACCCTGACATTCCTGAAGCGGGAAACCGACGTCTGGTTTGAAATCACCAACTTACTCATACCCGATGAAAATGACTCAGACATGGAGCTGGAGGAAATGACGCAATGGGTGGTGGAGAATCTGGGACCGGATGTTCCCATGCATTTTACCGCCTTCCATCCCGACTGGAAGATGCTCGACAAACCCCACACCCCGGCGGAAACGCTGAGTCGGGCACGCCGCATAGCCCAGAAAAACGGTGTCCGTTACTCCTACACGGGAAATGTTCACGATGAGGCGGGCGGCAGTACCTATTGCTACCAATGCGGCGGCAAGCTGATTGGAAGAGACTGGTATGTCATTACCGAATGGAATCTGACGGACAGTGGCCTTTGCCCCTACTGCCATGCGGCCTGCCCCGGCGTTCTGGAGCCCCGGCATGGCAACTGGGGAAGCAGGCGCTTACCCGTAAGGCTGGTGAACTATGCCTGAGAGCGGGGTCCATCGTTCAGAGGGAGTTGATGGAGTCAGACGGCAATACTGGTTTTACAGGGAAAAGCGTGGATCGATGACAGAGGTGTGTCATGTATAGCACAGTCAAAGACAGTGTCATTCCGCAGTTTGATGAAGATAATTGTCACGCTGTTATGCGTTGAGGAGGTTAGCAACATGAACATCCGTTGCACGATGGATCCCATCAGTTGGCACGAAGTAACCAACCTGGACTCAGCACCCTGCCTTTACGAGGGCGATGGTGATAATGGTATCGAGATATACTTTGAGAACGAAGAGGACCGGCAGATATATCTCGCCCTCGGTGAAGACCATGAGATTGTCCTTGAGGGTAGCGCCTCGGATGATTACGTCGCGGAAGGCTGAACATGCTCATGGACAAATCGTGGGAGATGCACAGCCGTCCGGGTTAATTGCTCATGGCCTGCCCCACCCTTTTCCCTATTTCCTCACCACTTTGCCTCTCCAGTGCCGGTCCCGTCGAAACAGCATCGAGCAGAGGCGTATCCCGCCGGTTTAAAAGTTGTAGGTAACCGCGAGTATCGCGGTGTACTGGTTTTCGTCACCCACGTTCTTAACGAGGGGGCTGTCTTCGGCGTCATTCATCATCCGCGTATAACCCACATTGCCAAGCATGCCCCAGGTCTTCGTGAACTTGTAGTGTCCGGTCAGACTTACCCCGGCATCCTTGATGCCGTTGCCGGCGGTGTATCGCGGCAAACCGCTGTTCGCGGCATTTGGGCTGGACACGCCGAAATAGGCTTGCATGTAATCATCAGATGCCCAGGTGGTTTGTGCACCAAGCGCCATCTCGAAGCGGTCATTGACCGGGATCTTGTAGCCGCCGTTGAGATAAAACAGGGTGCCGTTACTTTCACCTGATATGTCGTAGACTCCGGTCAGGCTGGCTGACAGGCGATCCGCATGCCAGCCAAGGAAACCGCCTGCCTCCGTTTCCTTGGGAACGGTCTGCATGTGGGCAACCTTGTTGTTTTCAACATCACCATCGCGCTTCAGACGGTACTGCACCACCGGACCGATTTCCCAGCCCGTCTCCTTCGTCAGGATATTTATTTTGAGGCGCATGGCACGCTCGCTGCCCGCGGTGCCGCCAAGGCTGACATAGCGGCCGCTTTCCAGATTGTAGCGGCCGAAGGGGACAATACCCGCCTCATAGTTGTCAGACCCCTCATAGTCCGGTCGGTAGCTGATGCCGAGGCCGAGGAATCCGCCGGCCTTCGCGGCGACCTCCCCTGAGACCTCGTCGTAGGCCATTGCTGTTGAGGCGGCGAAAGCACATGCAATCAGCGCATTCAGTGTGTGCAACGTTATTATTTTCATCTTCAGTTCCTCAGTAGATCGACATGGTGAATTAGAAAATGTCGGGTACCAGGGAAGCCCTGGTCGACGCCACCCGTACAGTTTCTGGAGTCGACGTTCGGGCAATAATCCCCACCCCATAATTTAGGTGCGGAATAGTAGCATGATAATTAAACAAATAGGCATGGATTTCATGCCTTGACACGGCATCGTCATTTTTCGGCCATGCGGGCTGTCTACCAAAACATGGTGAAATCATTGATGTTTCCCAGGACTCTCCAGGACATCAATGAATACTTGCCGACGACCCTACCGATCGGTGGTTCGTCTTGTGTGCGCGAAACAACTGGTGCCTGAATGGAAGTCTTGATACAGCTCTTTGCATCAAGACTCAAGTTTTCTTTCGGAGGAAAAATTCCTCCTACCGGTCATGTGAAGCGGCAAGGGCGGGAGGTAACCTGTGAGGTCGTCACCTGGAGAAACCCGCCCTTACCCGGTGTCTTCAGACTGTCCTGTCAATCTGGATTCAAGTCAGACTCACGTGTTTTTTACCATGGAGGTTTGAGATAGTGCGCAGGCGGTTTGCCCGCCGTTATTGAAGGATACAATGACCAATACATTCAACTCGGCCAAATTAGTGCCTGAAATGCTGCATCAGGAGAATGACTGGGGGTGTTAACGCTGCCGCGAGAATGAGGATACCAAGCAGGAAGGCACGAATTGTTTCTCTCATAGCAAATCTCGTAATACTGCGGCCACTCTTCGTTGTTTTAATTATGGGTTGCAAACAGTTAACAAGCGACGATGGCACACTTTATCTTCGAGCATTGGTGGAAAAATATTCCCAGTAATCAAAACCTGATGAAAAATCAGCCATTGCAAGGTCTATGATCAGAAACGGCAGCGAATGTGCTATCCAAGAACGATCCAGCAATTCCTCGCACATCTTCTTTACTCGCCATCCGCATATGGAGTACGAGTAATTTTCTATCAAGCAATCTGGCCCAGGTTGAATCTAAGGCGTTTCAGATAATGAACAATAAAAAATTAAGCAACCACTGTGCCACCAAGATGGGTTATATAACTCACTGTATTTAGAGGAAACATTCTGAAACCCAGGGTTGTCGCATGCTGGATCATGAACTAGTATGGTGCAACATTAATCAATCTGTTCAATCAGAGCGCATTTTGATCGACTGCGTGTGATGTAAGTCCGCGCATAACAGAGCGCTGCGCTGTGCACCATATTCTCACTGTGTAACAGTAGAAGTGAAGTGGAAGTGGGTTTGGGGGTTTGAGGGACGGGAGCGGGGGGGGGGGGGGGGGGGGGGGGGGGTGGGGGGGCGGGGGGGGGGGTTCCCGGGGGTGGGGGTTCCCGGGGCGGGGGAGGAGGGGGGCGCTTGGGGGGGAAGGGAAAGCGTTCTTCGACGGGAGCAGGAGGGGGGTGGTATAGAGTGGTCGCTTGATTATTTAATAGGGGGGGGTGAGGCTGTGTTTCTGGAAGGGGCGATGTTTAGTAAGGTTTTTTTGTTTCTTTTTCTTGGGCTTAAAGTGGAGGAGTGGATGCTTTGCCTGGATTAGTGCGGGTGTGGATGCTGGTATCGGTTTGCGCCCCGTACCAGCGCTCGTACTCTGGACATATGCAACCCGGTATTTCTGATTACCAGCCTCTCGATTTCTTCTTCGGCGCTCATCTTGTCGCAGTATTCAAAGCCACCGCTGCTGGAGCATATCTCCATAGCAATTTTCTCCACGCATACGGGAAGATCTGCATCGCTGCAACCCAGGCAACCATCCATGTTGGGGTCGCAGGCCAGTCCAGTGCCCGGATAAAGGGTCCATGCAATTGCAAACCCACCGATTAACGCATATAGCTTTGAGTGCATAATGCCCATCCATATATCATCCATATATTCTGATAGTTCATGCCTGTGGGATTTGCGATGATTTTCGATTACTTGGGTTTATTTCATCGCCCATATCGACCAATGCAATGGCGATTTAACTGAAGTATAAATGAAAATGGCGGATTGAACGCCGTTGCTATCGCTCTATCCTTGATGACATCGCGTGAAAGCATATATCACTGACCACGATTTCACCATTATGTAAGTACCACAAAACCATCAATTCCGCGTACAGCTTGTTGCCAACCGCTCAGGATTCAAGATCCACGTGCGAAGACGTTGTATTAAAAGTAAAAGTCCTTGCGTATTGCTGACCCAACATCAATGGAACCAAACCTCTCTTAGGATGTTATTATGATCGAGGAGACAAGGGCGATGATTGACTTCAAGATAGTCAGACATTGCCACATGGCCGGATATTCTGGTGCAATGTATCCCCATAAAAGTGCAGTCAGCGACTCCTGGTAAATGAGTCGCGTTGGGACATTCCCTAGTTTTCAGTTACCTATGTGATTACCTCGCTCTGGCATATGTTTTGCTGCTTACAATTTGCTCGCAGCCGGGATGGTGTGTGAGTAGACGCATAGATATTCTCCTCATAGCCATACACTGCCGTGGCTATTTCGGCCCCCCTAGACGCGGGGCCAATTTTTTCATGGCATGGTATCAGTGACCGCTTAAACCACAGGGACGGACCGATGGAGTTTCGACTCCTGCCAGGGATGGCTCTTTATCAATCCCGCCATGATTACCGTGGTTATTGGTCCGACAAGGGACACTTGCCAGCGAAGGAAAAACGCCGACCAGATGGCCGTGTACGACACTGAAGCAACCGCCTGGAACGATGACCTGTCTATGTCAGCTGTTGTTTGCTGAGTCCATCGATATACGCTTTCAATGTCTGGACTGCAGCAGCATCGATTTTGCTGAATTGTACGCCGACGTGGAATATATCCTGGGCAAGCCGTTCTGAGTGTATAACCCTGGCGGTGGCGTCTATCGACAGCAAGGGCTGCGAGGGTGGTTGCAGATCGAACTGGATCTCGATCATGACACCCATGACCTGGCCTGGTGTTCTCTGGTTTTTCGGCAGGATGTGGTCGGCAGTATCACGCCCGCAGCTGAATTTGAGCCCACCTAGTGACAAATTGATTATCAGCGCAGAGAGAAAATCACCACTCGAGAGACGCACTTTTCCCGGAATTTTTGCATCGAGCCGAGGGTGTTGTCGTTTTTCCTTGTCCACGTTTGTTGGGTTAGATTGCTCTGTTAGGTATCATTTCCCGGTAAAAACATTTCGTTATGTGGCCATCCCATACAAGCAGTCGCTAATTTAGGCATCAACATGATTAACGTCAAGCAGGACTTACGGGCATAGCGTGTGACTGTATAAACCGGAATTTTTCATGATTAGAACTGGAATATACAGCAACTTCAGGCTGCATGTATGTGCTATTCGACTCGGGAATCAGACAATCCGTATCAGTGCCTACGCTCTCGGCGCCTGCAGTGATGCAGCGGCGTGGTACAAATCATCGGCTGACAGGGGTTGCCGGGGAAAACCAAATCAAATCTCGCAACCGCGGCTTGCATTTAAAACATGCGTTTCGATACTTCACTTAAAGGTCGCGATAATGGGTAATGATCAAGAGACAGTTGGGGATCGGCGCCCGGGGTGTCCCATGGAATTTCCGCTGATGGTGTTTGTATCCAGGGACCGCCACATCCCTCCGCCGAGCGAACGAGAGACTTATCGCGCTGAACATCATGAAGCAATGAAGAAACGGGACGAGTCAATGGGTCTCTCTCTGCCTGATCAGCCCCCGACTTACGGCCCAGGATTGGGTCGTGGAGGTCCAGGCTACTGGGGTCCGGGTTATGGCGACTGGTACGATCGTGGTAGCTATAAGCCTGATTATGGCGATTGGGGCCCTCCTGTTCGGTAGATGTTAAAAGCGGAAATTAATCTCATCGTGTCGGCCTTCGGTTGAGGGCCGCCTTTTTTACTTGAGCCACGAATAACCACTGATCCTGAGCGGACATTAAATACCCTATGTGAGTGGCTATCGTCGCCAAACCAACAGGAAACGAGGTACTAATCAAAAGTTTATATTTTGTTAGGACGCAGCAGGTATGTCCATATTTTCGGTTCCCACTTACCCTATAAGCTTTCTTGTAAACATCACCCATGATAGGTGATTTGGCTTCGTGGGCGCTTTGGTCGGTGCGAAAAAGGAGGCGAACGGCTGTTCAATAACCGTGGACTTTTGGCAGATGCCTTCTATTATTTTTATACATGCATTAATACGACGCCATCAACAATGGTGTCGCATATGCGAAGGGTTCGTCGGGTAATCGGGAGTAGCGGCATGAAAAAAAACACGCGAATCGAAGGCCTGCCAAGAGTCTTCGCGGCGCATAAGTGCAGGGCGGCGTATCTTTTCCTCGCGCTGCCTATGGCACTAGCGTTATCACCGATGCGCACGCAGGGTGACGAGCGCAATGGCAAGGAGGTGGTCGATACGGTCTGTGCCGCGTGCCATGCAACGGGCGTGAACGGTGCGCCGAAGATTGGCGACAAGGACGCCTGGAGCAGTCGCGCCTCTCAGGGTCTCTCCAACCTGACGTTGCACGCTCTCGATGGCATACGCAACATGCCTGCGCACGGCGGCGACCCGAAACTCAGCGATCTGGAGATCGCGCGCGCAGTAACCTATATGGTCAATCTGTCGGGCGGCAATTGGGTCGAGCCCGCAAGCGCGAAGGACTTGGCCACAGAACGAAGCGGTGAGCAAGTCGTCAAGGCACAGTGCGCCAAATGCCACGCGGAGGGTGTCGGTGGGGCGCCGAAAATCGGCGATCTGCAAGCCTGGGTGCAGCGAATGAAACACGGGCTTCCGTACCTGGTCAACTCCGCTATCCATGGGCACGGTGGGATGCCGCCGCGGGGTGGTCAGGCCAATCTCTCCGATGCAGAGCTCCGTTCAGCAATACTCTATATGTACAATCCGGCTGTGATGTCTGCCAAGTCGTCCTCAGCCGGCGCCGCGAAGCCGGGTCCGACGACAGTTACGGATCCTAACCACCAGTCCGTGGACGGAATCGAAATCTATCTGGGCTTGATGCCGGCGGGGAACATACACGCATTTCCGAAGGATTCTCCTGAGCGAACCATGCATGGCGGCATTCCGAAGGGTTCTGGCTATTACCATGTCAACGTATCGCTATTTGACGAAAAGAGTCGAGCACCAATCAACAACGCGCAAGTACACATGCAGTTCGATTGGCCCGGTCTGGACAGCATCCCTGTTGAACTGGAGCCGATGATGCTCGGCGGAAGTTACGGAAACTATGTGAAGCCGCAACCCGGGACTTCCTACCGCATCACCTTGCGCATAAAGAGGCCGGGGGCGACACGGACTGTCGAGGCGAAATTCGAGCGCACATTTTTCGAATAACTCCGCCACGTCCCAAAATGGCGCCGGGCCGATGCCACGGCGCTGCGGCGAACTACCCCGATCCCTTTTCTTGATTATTTGCAAGAATAGCTCGGTCATATGGGCCACAGTTCGAGGTTCCGGATGGATCGACGACCGGGATAATCCCTTCGCGCGTTGGGAACGCTTTGAGGTGATTCGTAATCTCGGTGTCAGGGGGAGTAGACTGCGCCTGTTTTGTTATTCTAAAAATGTGTACCACGAGGCCATTATGAAAAGAAAGATATTTGTGACGCTTATGATTACAACTCTCTGCCTATCTTGGATCATAGTTGTTCGAGCTGGCGAGTTTAATCGGGAATCTTACGTAGAGTCAGTGATTACTGTACTGCGAATTCACGCCGATGCAATACATAATTTGACGGAACACAAAATAAAGTACTCAGATAATCTGGTCCGACATGCTATTGCCATTCAACAAACCTTCGGATTACTGGGCCCCATGGATTGGCATGCAGCAAATTCTGCCAAGGTTATGAATAAAAATGCCTCCAATTCGAATATGGATGTTGAGATGTTTGAGAAACTTGAAAGGCGCAGTAGAAATGCTTTGAAAGATCTGGTTCTTGCTGCCCATGATGCTATGGAAGAAGATAATCGTGAGGGGCTTAACGAGGCTTTAGAAAATATGAAGGACTCTTGCAATGCCTGTCATGCCTATCTGCCTGAGTCCGTTGCTCCCGATGTTTGGGGAACCTTGAAAAGAAAATAATTCGGTGTGCCTAACTTGGGTATTTTGTGAAATATCCAGGTTTAAAAAACAACGTGGCAGTTCAATTACCAATTGCATCGCGACCGGTCCGCAACAAGGCCGCAGGGCTTTCAGCCTGCAGACCCTGCCGCTGCAGGGTTGCCTGGAAGAGAACAGCGCCCCCCGGGTGGCGAAAGCGCCAGGTTTTCCGCGGCATGCCGGACCGGCCGCCGCGGCGCATGAGCGGCAAAAGCTCGATCGGCTGTGTCGTTACATCACCCGTCCGGCCATGGCCGAGCACCGGTTGTCACTTACTGCCCAGGGCCGGTTGCGTTACCAGCTCAAGACCCCGTACCGCGGCGGCACCACGCATGTGGTGATCGAGTCACTGGATTTCATTGTCCGCCTAGCGGCACTGGTTCCCAAAATCAGAGTCAATCTTACAAGGTAAAATGGCCCGCTTGCTTCGTAATTTTGTTGATGTGTTGCAGCAGGTTAGTTGAGGTCACTCAAGCTCTGTAATCATGCAAGTCCGGCATGGGATACCGCTCTCCCGGAGTGGGTCTGGATCATTGCTGGCCAGTGTCTACAGGCGGATCAGTGCGTGGTAGCGCATTGCAGCCCGGGTGAAGGATGAGGAGGCGGTCAGCCGGTGTGCCGGTCGCCGGAAGAGGTCATCAACCAGTCTCTGAACCGCCCCAGTCACCGGTCACCCGCGGATTTCAGCCTTCGTAGCCCTCCGGCAATTTATGCGCGATGCCCTTGTGACAATCAATACAGGTTTCACCTTTTTCAAGCTTGCGCTCCAGGGTGTGTTTTTTCTGCGCACTCTTGTCCTGCTTGGCAAGTTCCATGGACTCCAGGGTGTGGCAGTTGCGGCACTCCCGGGAGTCGTTCGCCTTCATGCCTGCCCAGACGTCTTGCGCGAGTTCGAGTCGCTTGGCCTCGAATTTCTCTTTGGTGTCGATTGTACCCAGAACCTTGTGGGGCAGCTCATTGAAGCTTGCCTGGATCTTGCGCATGAGTTTCGCGCCCCAGGGTTTGGGAACGTGGCAGTCTGGACATACCGCCCGTACACCACTGGCATTCTGGTAGTGCACACTCTTTTTGTATTCCTCGTATACGAAATCCCGCATTTCGTGGCAGGAGGTGCAGAATCCGAGGGTATTGCTGTATTCCATGACGGTGTTGAAGGCGCCGAGAGCGATGGCGCCCGCAAAGAACATCAGGAAACCGCCCAGCGGTATGCCCAGCAGGAACCAGAACCTTGGCCGTCGCCAGAGACCCTTCCCGGCGTTATTGTCGTTTTGTGGCA
Source organism: uncultured Gammaproteobacteria bacterium (assembly GCA_963773065.1). Taxonomy (GTDB): domain Bacteria; phylum Pseudomonadota; class Gammaproteobacteria; order UBA9214; family UBA9214; genus CAVQCA01. Next base: position 6,861 of record CAVYZN010000030.1, on the reverse strand, counting down.
TGCGACCGGTTCCCCCAGTCTGATGTACGCGTGCCGCCGCGGGCCGGGCCAGTTGCCGCGATTTAGTGGAAACTGCCGTAATAATTGACCAAGGCCTTGATATCGTCTTGGGTCAGTTTTTCTATTTTCGGTATCTTCTTTTCAGGCATCGGGCGCTTGCCGGAAACAAATTCTTCTAACTGTTCTTCCAGGTACGGCATCCATTGTCCAGCGAGGATGCCGGCATCGTCATCCGGTGAACTGCCGCCGTCCTCGTGGCATTTCCTGCAATTGAGTTCATGGATACCCTTGCCGGTCTTGGCCAGATCGGCATCGAAGCTCTGTTTGGCGCGCACGAACGGTTTGCCGGCATAGTGGTCGGCAATGAGTTTTGTGTCTTCTTCCGACAGGTTTTTCACGGCCTTGCACATATTGGTGGTTTCACCTTTGTGTGCCCCGGCCGGATACTTGATGTCCTCGCATGGCCAGGTTTTATCCCGGAAGGCATCCATGGCGTAGACAATGTACGTGGATGAAGAACCCGCGATGATCGGTATCTTCGGTTCCTGGCTGACACCGTCCTTGCCGTGACAGTCCTCGCACGGAGCTGTGAGCGTGGCGATATCCGCGGCTACGACATCGTTGATGAGCGGGCCGGAAAACAGGGCGCCCAGGCAAAGGAATACCAGATTACGACTGTTGCTTTTCATATTTTCCCTCCGTGTGCCGGTTAGTGAGGTTCGCAAATATAGCCGCAGTTTACGGCTGATCTGTGCAATAAATACAGGGGACTATACAGTAGCACGTAATTGTGCGAACCTTCAAAGCGGCCCCGGGGGCAGGCTTGTCGATGACGGGAACACGTACACGACAGGCCGGTACAGCAAGAAGGGCGGCGGCTTGACGAACGCCCTGTGGAGGAGAAGATGACGCGGTCAAAAACGTTGGGGCTGTGGTGCAGGTGGACGCTGGAGTGTTCATTAGTGCTCCTGGTCCTGTCGGGGTGTGGTGGTGGTGGCGGCGGCGGTGGGGGTGGAAGTGACGGCGACCAGGGAACGCCCCCGCCGCCAAGCACTTCTACGTCAGCGACGGAGCTGAATATCACCATCGACAGCGTCACAATCGCCAGCCCCCCGGTCGTCGAGTTCACCGTGACCAACGAGGATGGCGTAGGGTTTACCGGCCTCACCGACAGCGACCTGCGTTTCAATATCGCCAAGTTGATGCCCGGCGTCAATGGCGATCCCAGCCAGTGGCAGAACTACATTGTCCGCGCCAGCGACGGGGCCATGCAGGGTTCGCAGGAACGCCTGCGCAGCGGATATCCCTGGGGAGTACTGGTTAACCACGGAGACGGCACCTACACCTACACCTTTGCCACCGACATTAGCAATGCGCCCTGCCCCGCGCCGTGCACGGACGCCGATGGCAACGCATTGAACGTCTCCTATCAGCCCGGCCTGACGCACCGTGTCGGCATCCAGCAGGGCAACAGTGACCTGCCACTTGCCAATGCCCTGTACGATTTCGTACCGAACGGCAGCGCCGGAACCAGCCGCGAGATCGTCAAGACCGCCAACTGCAACGAGTGTCACGACAAGATCACGGCGCACGGTTCCCGCTTCGAGATGAAGTTGTGCGTAACATGTCACAACCCGGGTTCCTGGGCTGATAGCGACACCACAGTTGACTTCAAGGTCATGATCCACAAGATCCACCAGGGCGAAAATCTGCCCAGCGTCGAAACTGGCGGCAGCTATGCCGTCGGCTCTCATGATTTTTCCGATATCGTGTTCCCGCAGGATATCCGCAACTGCACCAAGTGCCATGACGGCAGTGATCCGGACACCCCGCAGGGTGACAACTGGCAGCTGCCGAATATGGCGGCGTGTGGTTCCTGCCATGACGATATCGATTTCTCCAAGGATGGTTCGGGTAATCCACCGGTAGACCCGACCGGCCATCCGGGCGGCATCGTGACGGACAACAGCGAGTGCATTACCTGCCACGCGGAAAATCGCATAGCCGGCAGCGTCGCGGAATCGCATACCATCCCCGGCAAGGTCGCGCGCGCCTTCTTCCAGTTCAATATTCTGGAGATTTGTGGCACGGCTGTTGGCTCGAATCCGGCCTGTCCACCCACGACCAACCCGACCGTGAAGTTCTCCGTCACCGATCCCACGGGCGCGATGACACACCAGTATGGCAATGCCTACAATGTCCGTTCGACGAGCACCACCAGGAGTTCAGTTCGAGCGTTGTGTCCCTGAACGTGCTTATCGCCTGGGATACCCGTGACTATACGAACGACGGCGGTATCGGGACGCGCCCATCCCGGGCGGACTCAGTGAACCTGCGTACTTCGACGGCCGTGACCGACATGGGGACGGCACCTTCACACTCAATGGTGCACTGGTCACCCCGGGTCCCGAGGTGATTCCCGCTACCGCAACGGGCACCGGGACCATTGCCCTGGAAGGTCACCCGGCGGCCGACGACGGCACGGGTGCATTCACCGTACAGGTGCCGGTCAACAGCGAGGTCGCCTATTTCGGGATCACCGACACCACGCCGAAACCGCGGCGCCAGGTGGTGGACGTGCCGACCAAGTGCGACCGCTGCCATGATGTACTGAATGTGCACGGTAACAACCGCAACAACAACGGTCAACTGTGCGTGCTCTGCCACAACCCGAGCAATACCGATGTCGCGCAGCGCCCGAAGGACACGGTCACGGGCCTGCCGCTTGTCTCCCCACTGGACGGCAAGACGGAGGAATCGATCGACTTCAAGCGCCTGATCCACGGTATTCACGCCGCCTGGAGACGAATTTCGATGGCACCAATGCCCACGGCTTCCGCAAACAGGGGCTGGTGATCTCGGGTTTGGCGGCAATGACAATGACTTCAGCAATGTCCGCTTCCCCGGTGTGCTGTCGAATGCGAGACCTGCCACCTGCAGGACACCTATACGCTTGAGACCGCTCGGCCAACGGCGGCAGTTGCCGACGCAGAACGGTATCCGCGGCAGCACGGTGGACTCTTACCCGACCGCGGCGCCGGACGGTTCGGACTTCGCCGCAAAGCTGGCCGATCAGTCGGATGACCTGAAATATGTCTCTCATCGCCTCGGTGTGTTCCGCCTGTCACGACGGCACATTGCCGCGCGTGCACATGGACTATAATGGCGCACTGTTCGGCGCCGACCAGGTGACGCAGGGGGGCAACGTCGAGGCCTGCCCGGCGCGTCACGGCCCCGGGCAGGTGGCGACGTAACTGGTGCACGACGCGGCCTTCGCGGAATTCCTCGGGGAATTCATTCCGTAATCGGTGCGAACCTGTCTCGAATTGCTGAACCGGGACCTGCAATGCCCATGAAGCATTTCGAGCAGGTTTCGGTTTCGTTCCTGAAAACGATGTGCGGCGGATGCGCCAGTTCACACGGGTAATTATACCCGTCCAAGCATATCTTTACCAATTGCCGGAGCGTCTGCGCCGCAACTACCACGCCCGTTCGGGGTAACCCGCACCAGTTGATGCCTATGAGAAAAATCAGACGCGTGCCGCTCTCCATTCCGCTGCTCCTCTGGTGCCTCCTGACCATTATGATCAGTCATGCCGGGCAGGCAGCCCAACCGGGGAACCGGCAAGCACCGGAAGCAAAGTTCCGGACCCGCGCCGGCATCCGTCAGCGCCGTGGAATACTCGAAGAAGGGCGCCGACACCTGTATCAAATGCCACGACTCAGGATTCGCAATATTCTGGTTTTCGATATCTTCAATACCATTTTGCCATGAAGGCGGATTCACGTACGCCGTTTGCCGGACTGCAGTGCGAGGCTTGTCACGGACCCGGTGTCAAGGACATGGCGTTCATGGGGCAGGCCCAGAAGGCGGGCAGCCACATCGGCAAGTCCGACCAGGAGAAAGCGCCCACCCATCCTGAATTTCGGCGTCAAGTCGCATACGAGCCCGTGGAATTGCAGAACCGCATGTGCCTCCAATGCCACGAACAGGAAGATAACACCATCGCCTGGCGGGGCAGTGCGCACGAGGCTGGCGAGGCCGCCGTGTGCTCAATTGTCACACGATCCATACGGCGCATGATCCCGCGCTCGACAAGGTGACCCAGCCGGAGGTGTGTTACAAGTGCCACCTGAAGGAACGTGCTGAGTTTTTCAAACCCTCCAGCCATCCGGTGCGGTTCGGCCAAATATGGACTGGCGCAGTGATTGCTCCAGGAAGTTATCACGGGGCCGGCACATCCACATTGCTGATCCGCCCGACGCTGAATGAAACCTGTTACACCTGCCACGCGGATAAACGTGGACCGTTCCTGTGGGAGCACCCACCCGCGTCCGAAGATTGCACCCTGTGCCATAACGCCGCACTGCTCACTCCACCCGGCGTTGACCGACCAAACGGGCCGCCGTTTGCCGTGCCAGCAGTGCCATTCACAGATCGGGCATCCGAGCGTCGCGTGGACGACGCAGGGCCTGCCGGATGCGAATCCTTCCGGATTCCTGCTGGCAGGATCATGCATGAACTGTCATTCACAGGTGCACGGATTCGAACCACCCTTCCTGGGTCAAGCTGATGCGCTAGCGTAATTTGCGGTAACGGGTTGTTCACACGCGTAACGGAGGAGGCCATGATAACGCGCGATATGAACATGACGACCACCGGCGGGCGATGGCTGCTGGTGATACCGCGCTTGCCATTCTCCAGCGGGGGCTCGCCCATACCACGGAGGCGGAAATACCGGCAGGCGTGGATATCTCCAGTTGGGTCTGCAAGTACTGTGAGTTCGAGCAGGGTTTAAGCGGTGAGGTAGAGGGCGGTGTCGGGTATGTATCTAACAATTCCTTCAAGTTCGGTGAGTACAATGGTCTCAACGACAATGGTGCTTACCCAGTCGGGTATGCCACTATTCCCGCCATGAAAATGCCGATTACCTCGATCTGCGGGTCCGGTCCTCTTTGATAACCGCTCGGTTGGCATGATGGGTGGTCGGCAGGGCAGCTATCGATTGTTCCTGACCGACGACGAGATCGCACACTACATCTCCGACACGGCAAGGACGCCCTACCGGGGCACCCCTCCGCTGCGGTTGCCGTCCAACTGGGTCACCGCCGGCTCGACTGCCGGCATGACGGTAATGGACGCCAAGCCTGCAGGATGTCGATCTGGAAACGAAGCGCAAGCGGTTGGGTTGGCATTGAAAATTTCACAGCCGGGGAGGAAATGGGAAACTGCCGTCAATGTCCGTCATGAGGTTCAGGACGGGCAGAAGGCTACCGCCGGGTCCTTTTTCTTCAACGCGGCCCAACTGGCCGAGCCGGTCGACTATGTCACCGACGAGGTGGAGGCATCCGCCACCTATACCACGCGGAAATGGCAATCCAAGCTGGCCTATTACGGCTCATTTTTCAACAACCATAACGATTCCCTGACCTGGCAAAATGCCTACAACCCGATTGTCCCCGGGCAGGATGCCGGCCAGCTCGCCCTGCCGCCCGACAACCAGTTCAACCAGGTTCTACTGTCATCCGGTTACCAGCTGAGCGAGCGCACCCGGGTCAGTGGCGATATCGCCCTTGGCCGCATGGAACAGAATGCGGACCTGCTCGCGGCTACCATCAACCCGAATCTCTCGGTGGCCTTGCCCGAATCCTCGGCGCATGCACAGGTGAACACCCTGACCGCCGACCTGAAAGCCGACTCCGCGGTGACCAACAAGCTGCGCCTGAATGCGGCCTATCGCTACAATAACCGGGAGAACAAGACGCCAAGCGAGGTTTGGGACTGGGTCACGACCGATGCCTTCACCTCGACGGCACGCAAAAACCTGCCGTACAGTTTTACGGACAACACGGTTAACCTGGGGGGCGAGTACCGGATCGACAAGGTGACCAAGGTCGACGCCGGCTACGATTTTGAGCAAAAGGATCGTACCCACCAGGAGGTCAACCGTACGAAGGAGAACACCTTCTGGGGCAAGGCCAGTGTGCGCGCCCGCGACAACATCGACTTTGCATTCAAGGCGGCACATGCCAACCGCAGCAACTCGGACTATAACACGGTTGACGAAACGCAACCGCCGGAGAACCCGCTGATGAGAAAATACAACATGGCAGACCGCCAGCGCGATAGCGCCAGTCTCAATGCCGGGTTCATTCCACATGAGCGGATCAACATCGGGATGAGCGTCGACCTTGCGCAGGACGACTATTCGAACTCGCCGCTGGGCCTGACAAAGAGTCGCGAAGCCTCATATAACACCGACGCCTCGGTGATCCTCACGGATGTGACCACCCTGCATGTCTTCGCGAGCTGGCAGCGGATAAAATCCAATCAGGCCGGCAGCCAGACTTTCTCGACCCCTGACTGGTCTTCGAAAAACAATGACACCTTCGATAGCTACGGCATCGGCGTGAAGCACCAGCTGATCAAGGACAAGCTCGATGTCGGCGCCGATTACGTCCTGTCACGTTCGACCGGCAAGGTCAACGTCGATACAGGTGCGCCTGGTGGGGATTTCCCCGACCTGAAAACGGATCTCGATTCGGTGAAGCTGTATAGCGACTACCACCTGAAGGAGAACCTGACGCTGCATGCGGCGTACTGGTTCGAGCACTACAATTCGAAGGACTGGATGCTGGATGGCGTCGATCCCGGTACCATCCCCAACGTCATCAGCTTTGGCGAAGACTCGCCCGACTATAACGTACACGCCGTGATGATGTCGGTACGCTACCGGTTCTGACCTCAACGGGTGAAGATCCCCGACAAGGCAGATCTGACCTGATCCGTTACCGTTCACTTCACCACTGCCGTGTTCACGGGTACCATCCACCCGGAGAGTCATCGCGGGTAAAACCATG
>CAVYZN010000029.1:0-18399 GCA_963773065.1 uncultured Gammaproteobacteria bacterium | reverse complement strand
CTTATTTTGGGGACGGACACTAGTTGGCTAAGGAAGAGACCTCGGCCTCCGCCAGTCCATCCTAGGTGCAATGGCTTAGAACCAGCTCGGGCGGATTCACGGAAAAGATGAAAGGGGCGGACCGGTTCAGGACATTCAGACCGAGGATCTGACGTTTCGTTGATGGAAACACCGCCGCCTCCACATTCTGTAGCAGACAGGGACCGATGCTGAATTGCGCCACCTGATAGACAGGAACCACTACTTCGGTACCATCGGCCATAACGCCGGGCAAATCCCGCTTATAGGTCGCCAAAGCTCGTTCGAGGAGTTCGTCGAGCGTGGGTCTGTTGATGGTCAGGAAACCCGAGCCTGTGTCTACCATGAATTCAGTGGTTTCCAGGTTGCCAAACCGGCCTTGGACATAATAGGTCGTGGCGGTCCCGACGGACATGGGAATCTTGGCATCGAATTTACCTGCCATGACGGTCGCACTCGCCATGAACAGAAACCCGGTCAAGGCTACTGGAATCGACACGAGCATTTTCATGGAGAAATCCCCCTGGTCATACATGGGTAAAAGGACCGTGTGAGGAACCGGCCTCGAGCGTCAGCTCGTTTCCGCATAATCGGCAATTGCTCCTGCATTGTCCTACCTCCTGCATCCCTGCAGTCGCCTGACGCCGCAGAAAGACAGCCAAACTCCTATCCTTTCAATCACCTAACCCTGGAGTCTGTTTGAGCGTCGCCGTGGCACGACAGGATCGCTCTCCAAACAACTCCTGCTGGAGCGGGTTATGCTGTGTATCTCTTTGAAAATATGCGGCTTGCCGAAAGTTGGCATCTATCTGCTCGGAAGAACTTGTGTCAATGGTTCCAGCGAGTAATGCGATAGCGGATGCCATACTTCACAGAGGGGTTTCTTTTATCTAGCGAGTGACCTTATTGGGGGCTGCGATGATTGAAACATTTCGTGCTTTCTTATATGGGGTGTTAATCCTGGCTACGGCTTTGATACCGCCGGCCATTTCTCTGATTGAGAAGTTCGGCAGTTAACAAGGAGGGCTATATATGAATACAAGGTATAATGTGCTCGCGACGCTGATATTTATCACCGCGGCCGGCGGCAGTGGACTGGCCACGAGTGCCACCTTTCAGCAACTCGATGCGAACAAAGACGGAAAGGTGAGCGCCGTCGAGGCAGGCAAAGACATCGAGGTGACCAAGATGTGGAGCACCGTCGATACGGATAAGGACGGAGCAATTAGTCGCACCGAGTTCAGCGCTTTCGAGAGCCTGCGAGGGAATCCCGAGAAGTCCGGAGAGGAACCGAGCAAAGCGTCGCCGAGCGGAGGGTCCGGAGGCCCGATGTAAGTTGGCGTGGGCTGTGATCGCCCACGTGCCGTGCGGTCTATGAGACGCCGAGTACCGCTGCCGGCCAGGCTGCCGGCAACGGGGTGAATTTTTTTACCGACCCCGCAAACGGGTGATGGAGCGTATCAAATGATGAAACGACTGGCGTTATTGTTGGCGACGGCGCTGTTCGTTACCGGTGTGGCCGGTGGCGCGGCTGACTCCGCGCAACAGTTGGTGGTCGACGTCTCGAACCAGGTATCCAAGCTCTCAAGAAAGAACCGGACGTGGCGCAGCGTGATCCCAACTCCATTTACAATCTGTTGAATCAGATCGTGGCGCCGCATTTCGACTTCGATGCCACGGCGAGGTTGGTGCTGGGCCATTACTGGCGTGCCGCGAATCCGCAACAACAGCAACGCTTCATTGAGGAGTTCCGCACGCATCTGGTGCACTTCTATGCCGTGTCGCTGGCGAAATACAAGGATCAGAAGATTGATTACAAGCCCTTGCACGCGCCCGCCGCTGCCGATGAGGTGGTGGTGAATACCGAGGTGCAACAGCAAAACGGGCTACCGATACCCATCGACTACCGCATGCATCTCAAGGATGGCGATTGGAAAGTCTACGATATAACAATCGATGGCGTCAGTCTGGTGACGAGCAACCGGAGCAACTTTGCCGCCGAGATCCAGCAAGGCGGCATCGACACGCTTACCGATCGGCTCGCACAGCGCAACCACCAGAACGGCGGCTAGTGTGTACACGGCATATACGGCATAAATGAAGGGCCGTATACAGCTACAGTTATGAGGTGCGCTCCCGTAGATGATGTCGCTATATCTCTGCCTGGAAACTGTTCGACAGACTCTCCGCACGGCAGTGACGCCAGGGTGTGTCCGGACCTTGGACAGGTCTCCCTTGGGTTGCGGAAGCCGTAGACTTCTGTGAATAGGGACGGGGAATGGTGACCAGGGGTAAGCTTTACCCGCACAGCAGGTAGAGATCGTCGAGTTCCTGAGTAACAATGCTGGCGATTTGCGGCAGAATCTCGAGGATCTGCTAGGCTATTACCAAATCAGTACGCCAGTGGAAACATGCCGTCAACAGCTCATTTCCACAAGTCGTTATATTCTCCGAGTGCGGTTTAATCGCCGAAGGTATACGCCAAGACTCCTCGGCGGATGTTCACGTGCGGATCGATAGGGGCAGGGTGAAAGGTTCATGAAAACCTGTTCGGCAATGTCATACGGTTCACACTTGATAGTCAGGGAGGAGGATTTTCTGCGGGGTAGCCGGAACAACCCCGAGCAGACTATATCTCAGTTAAGCAGACCCTGGCATGTCCTATGAGCAGCCGCCGTTGCAGGGTTCTCCTCGTGGACGATGATCCCGATTTGCTTCGGCTGCTGTCCCTGCGCCTTCATTCGGCTGGCTACGAGGTGCAGACGGCCTCCAACAGCGCTAGCTGAAAAAGCAGGGGATTGCATGTCGTCCAGCGGTTACAAGCAACAGAGAAAAAAATCTACGGAGAGTGTCACCTTGAGTAGGTCGGCGTATGAAAGAGCAGGGAAGTCGTGATAGGGATGGCATGAATCGAACAGAAATAGCCGCAACACGTGGATGCCCTGAGTCAGGTCTCAGGCAAGTATCCAGAACGTAGCGCCTTTGCACTGATAACCCATCACCTCACCTGCTGGTATTACCTGTCGAATCCACGAGTGAGCGGCGAGTTCAATCCCTGCTCCCATCCGCTTCCGCCGGCGTGTCCATGCCGTCATCACGTCGCACATATCGAGATTATTCGAGCGCCGCCCGGTCCAGGACCTCGGCGGCATGCTTGAACAGGGCGGCACCCTGCCTCAGCAGGTTCGGAGTCTCTACGTCGCTGCCGGTGCTGCCATTCGCGCGCAGCCGGGTTACCAGTGAGACCGTTTCCGCCGGCAGCAGGTTCTCGTTCACCAGGCGTGATTCGATGAGGCCGAGGGGGATGGGCTCGCCGTGAGCTTCACCCAGCAGGTGAACGAGGGACTGCAAAGCGGTTTCCACGCCCTCTTTCAGGGGAGAAATGGCCTCGACGGTGAAACCGCCGTCGGCCAGTACCCTAGCCATTCGTTGCTTGCGTTCGGCCTGCGCGAAGAGCTTGCGCGCATCCAGCAGTCGCCGTTCGTCCCTGCCGGCCCGTTGTGACGCCAGGGCGGGGGACCGGTGCAGGCTGTGTACCGCATTCGGGCCGGCGCTCAATATGCCGGCCTCGATCAGGCGCTGGAGCGTTTCGAACGTGGCACGATCGAGGAGTTCCATACGCGGCGTGGGGGCCGGGAAGTGTTCCACCACGGCCTCTCTCAGGGAGGCATTCAGGGTATCGTCCAGGCGGTCGGCCACGACCAGCAGGGTGCGTGCGGCGCCCTCGCCATGCACCTCCAGCAGCTCGAGGCGTTCGCTCCAGCGGGCCAGGAGATCTTCCCGCAGGTGTTGCACGGGGTCGGCCGCTGCTTGTTTCGCCGCCGGCGTCGCGGCCGCCGGAGTCTGCCCCAAGAGGTTCCCAAGCTGCTCCAGGAAGGCGGCGCGTCCTGACGGTATGGCCATCTCCCGGAGCGCGCCTTTGCCGTCCACGATGCCTTGCGCCAGGGTGCGTTTCTGGTCCAGCAGGTGCAGCATGCGCTGTTCTATGGAGTGCTCGCACACCAGGTTGATGACCTGCACCGGCCGCTTCTGGTGCTTGCGCCAGGCGCGGGCGATGCGCTGCTCCAGTTTGGCCGGGTTCCAGGGCAGATCGAGATTGATCACCACGTCGGCCGCTTGCAGTTGAGCCCGACACTGCCGGAATCGGTGGACAGGAACAGACGGCAGCGCGGATCGTCCTTGAAGCGGCGGATCTCGGCACGGCGTTTGGGTTGTGGAACACTGCCGGTGTGCCAGGCGTGTCCGATGCCCAGGCTGGCGGTTTTTTCCCGCACCAGTTCCAGCATGCGTTCCCATTCGGAAAAGATGATGATCTTGTGATCGCCGTCCTCCAGCAGTTCCTCGAGGATGTTTTCCAGCTCCTTGAGCTTGGGGGAGAGGCGGCAATTGCGGTCCAGGATATAGGGGGTGTCGCAGAGCATGCGCATGCACGCCAGCCAGCGCTGCAGCTTGTCCATTTCTTCCTTGGTCAAGGGGCGTCTTTTTGCCATAGCGGTCAGGCGCGCCACCCGGGCCTTATATTCGTCGTAGCGGTCGGCCTGTTCCTGCGCCATGCCGACGAAGTAGGTGTTGACCGTAAGTCCGGGCAGTTCGCCTTCCACCTCTTCCTTGCGCCGGCGCAACATCACGGGACGCAGGCGGCGGTGCAATTCATCCAGGTTCTTGTAGCCTATGGGGCGACCGCGTTCATCCAACTGGTAAAAGTCGCGGTTGAAACGGAACAGGGGGCCGAAGAGCTGCGGGTCCAGGAATTCGACGATGGAGTAGATCTCGTCGATGCGGTTCTCGATGGGTGTACCGGTGAGCACGAAGGCGTAGCGGCTGGCGAGCCGTTTCACCGCGCCGGCGGTCCTCGTCTTCCAGTTCTTGATGCGCTGCGCCTCGTCCAGGATGACCACATCCGGCGCCAGGATCTCGTTGATCTCGCGGCCGTCGGGGCCGATCTGCTCGTAGTTGACGAGGTAAAAGAAGGCCGGTTCGCGGTATTGCCGCAGGCGGGCGGCACGCGTGCCCTGGATGATCAGCGCGGGCAGACCGGTGAACTTGGCGATTTGCTCCTCCCATTCGGCCTTGAGCGAGGCGGGCGCCACCACCAGCACCCGCCGGATATCGTGCAGGCGGCGCAGCAGTTCGCAGGCGGCAATGGCTTGCACCGTCTTGCCCAGACCCATCTCGTCGGCCAGCAGGGCACGCCCGCTGAAGGCCAAGTGCAGCATGCCCTCTTGCTGGTAGGGGTAGAGCGGCACATTGACCATATCAAGGCTGCGCTTGCCATTCGCCACGTCGCTTTCGAAGGTCTGCCGGGCATGTTGCTGTACGGCGCGCCGGCCCAGGTCTTCCAGCCAGTCATCCAGCAGCCGTGACTGGCGTATTTGCGCCTTTACCTGAGCGGGCGCCTTGGCGAGAGTGCGTGTGATCGCCGGAAGGGCATCGAGGGGAGCGGCGAGCAACACACCGTCTTCGGAAACGAAAGGGGAAAACAGATCGCGCGCGCGGGAATTGGACCGGCTGCCCCGGGGCCAGTGTATCCTGATCTTGCCGTCGCGCCGGTCCAGGTAGATCTCGATGCGCGGGCTGCCCTGAGTTGCGGCTTCCCGGAAGCGGCGCTTGCGCCCTTTTTCGAGCCGGCCGAGGGTCGCCTCGATGTGTTTGCAGGTGCCCAGGCCATTGATGCGGTGGTCGGGGCAATCACAGGAATTGCTGTGTTCAGCGAGGGAACGGATTTCCACTTGGTAGGATTTGCGGTTGTCGGAACGCGCGAGGAAGGTGCCGAAGAATTCCTGGTCCGGCTCCAGGGCTTCGATACGGATGGCCTCATTCCGCCCGCGCAGGCGGCGGCGCTCGATCTCGTCTTCATCGCTGGTGAGCCAGCCCTGAAAGCTGGGTTTGTGTTGGGTGCTGTTATCTGGTTTCGGGCGTTTCTTTTTGCGGGTTGCCATGGCGGGGATATAAAGCCTGCGGTTGACGAAAGGGAGAATTGTACTGCCGCGGCAATACGATGATCCACCGAAGAAAGGCGGGAACGATGCGGGACGCCGATTCACCTGGTCGATGGTGGAGTGTTCACTTGTTGCTGCATGGAATTTCGCTATCCTATACCCGTCGCGATATGCTATGAAATCAATGATTCCAGTTGCCGGCGGTCGGGTCCTGGCGACTGCCAGGGAATCGCAGCCGGGTTGAAACTCGCGGGCAAAGCGGCAGTCCAAGGAAATACCGGAGCGTTGCATCGGAAAGGGAAGCCGGATTGCAACGTCCGGTAAGCCGGGTACCTTCGAAGACGGGAGGTCACTGTATCGGAACTAGCCCCGGGATACGCAACCACATTTTCCAATCGGGAAACCAGAGAGCGAGGAGATATCCAAATGTTCATGAAGAGATTAATACCAGTTGCCCTGATCAGCCTGCTGTTCTCATGTCCGCTGGTGCTGGCCGAGGAAACGGCGGGTCAGCCAGCGCAGAGCGAGACCGAAGCGGGGGTGCCGGCCGCGGCGGCGGAGACCGGACAGTCGCAGGAGACGGCCGGTCCGGCGGGCGAAATGAAAATGGGTGAACCCGGGATGATGGGCGGACCCGGGATGATGATGGGCGCCCCGGGCGCTGGCGATAAAAGCCAGGGCATGGCGATGGAGCCCGGCATGCAGGGGGCAGGCAAGGAGGGCTGCCACATGGGTAAAGGCGGTAAGATGGGCATGATGCATGGCGGCCCGGGCGGCGACATGGGTAAAGGCGGCATGATGGGCGGCTGCAGGGGCCAGGCCGGTGTGACTCAGCAACAATACCGCGAGCTGATCGGGCGTCTGGACCGGCTGGATGCACGCATGGCAAAGATCGACATCATGCTGGAGAAATTGCTGGAGCGGTAGGGAACAGTCCACCGGGTTTAGGGCCGGACCTCCCTGAGCAAGGACAAACAGGTTAGGGGCGTCCCGACGGCTTGAGCGGCGGTGGAGTCATTGTGTGCGAGTGGAAGGTAACGCTCTGCCATGGCTGCTTGATAACTGTTGGCCGATGGGCTCAGTCCTCGGAGTCGTCCCTGACCTGCACCATGCCGTTGAATACCCGTACCGGGTAGGTGGTGACATCTTCGTAGGCGGGCGGTGCCATGACCTTGCCGGTGCGGATATCGAAGCGGGCGCCATGGCGCGGGCATTCGATCTCGTGGTCTTCCACGGTGCCGTCGGCCAGGGTGCCGCCATCATGGGTGCAGACATCCGCCAGCGCGTAGAACTCACCGTCGATGTTGAACACCGCGACCTCGGCGCCGCCGACATCGACCACGGTCACGACGCCTGGTTCAATCTCATCGACGGCGGCCACATCAACCCAGTCGGCCATGGATCCCCCGGACGCTTCAATACATGTCCAGCAGCAGGCGCGCTTCCTCGGACATGCGCTCCCTGCTCCAGGGTGGATCCCATACCAACGCGACTCTTGCCTCCCTGATGCCGGGTACCTTGCACAGCGCGCACTCCACCGTGGCCGGGAAGGTCTGGGCGACCGGGCAGCCGGGCGCCGTCAGTGTCATTTTGATGTCTACCGTACCTGACGCCGCATCGATCTCGATATCGTAAATCAGGCCGAGGTCATAGATATTGACCGGTAGCTCCGGATCATAAATCTCCCGCAGGGCATGGATGACCTGTTCCTCCAGGATGTTGTGCATGAGACTTTTGTCTGTGCGGTTCATCGGGCCTCGGTACAAACGATTTGACGGTTTTCATCGAGCGCCGCATGCAGGGTATGCCAGGGCAGGGTGGCGCACTTGATGCGCATCGGGAATTCGTGTACGCCGGCCAGTACCTCCAGCTTGCCCACGCCCTCGGCCGGACCTTCTTCGGTCAGCAGGTTATGTACACCATGGAAAAGGGCGCGCACCTCCGCTTCCGTTTTCCCCTTGATACTTTCCGTCATCATCGATGCCGAGGCGGTAGAAATGGCACAACCGGAACCCTCAAAGCCGACATCTTCTACAATACCGTCTTTCACCCTTAGATGGACGGTAAACTCGTCATTACAGATCGGGTTAAAACCACGCGCATGACGGTTGGCAGCCTCCGGCACCTTGAGATAGTTGCGCGGATTGCGATTGTGATCGAGGATCATTTCCTCATAGAGCTGGCGAAGGTATGACATCGTTCTGGCTTCCCGGGTGTTCACTCAATGAACCACCAGTTCCTGATGCAGTCTCAATGTTTCTGTATCCATCAGACGGACAGCGAGTTCCTGCTCCAGTAGTTGGCGGACAGGACGCAATTGAATGCGCTCCAGCACGTCGGCTGCAAAGGCATAAACAAGAATACTCCGCGCTGTCGCGGCATCCACGGCACGGGAACGGAGATAGAACAGCGCCTCGGCATCGAGTTGCCCGACGGTGCAACCGTGCGCGCATTTAACATCATCGGCATAGATCTCAAGTTGCGGTTTGGCATCCACCTCGGCATTGCCGGACAACAGCAGGTTGTGGTTGCTCTGTTGCGCGGTGGTTTTTTGCGCGTCCTTGTGCACCACCACGCGGCCGTTGAAAACTGCCCGGGAACGTCCGTCCAGCACCCCCTTGTACCATTGGTTGCTGGTTGTCTGCGGCTTGTTGTGATCAATCCATGTGTGGTTGTCCACATGCTGGCGTCCCCGGGTGATATACAAGCCGTTTAACGTACAGTCGGCACCCGAGTCATTAAGGGCTACATGAAGATCATTTCTTACCAGCCAACCGCCGAGTGCGATATTGTGGGAGGTGTAACGGCTGTCACGTTCCTGTTTTACATAAATGCCCGCCATGTGGTAAGCGGATTCACTTTCCTGTTCCAGTTTGTAATGTTCGATGTCGGCGCTATCGCCGGTGATGATTTCCGTGACCGTGTTGGTCAGATAGGCGGCATCATTCAGGGCAATATAGGATTCCACGATCCGCGCCTTGCTTCTTGCACCGGCAACGATGATATTCCTCAGTGTCGCTACCGTGTCCGGTCTCCCGGTGGCAATAAACAACAAATGAATCGGTTGTTCGAGCACCACATCAGGTGCTAGGTTGATATAGGCGCCGTCGCTCATGAAGGCGGTGTTGAGGGCATTGAAGCCCGGTTTATACAGATCGGTATTGTGCCCCAGCCAGGCCTCGAGTTCCTCAGGCCTGTTGTCCAGTGCGTAAGCCAGGCTGGTTATCGTAACTCCGGTCAACAAGGTGTTGAACGGACACATTTCAGGCGCAAAATGACCATCGACAAACACCAGTCGGTGAGCCGGTTCATTAGTGAGCAGTCGGGTCCTAAGCCATGACTCATTGATATCCGCTGCTGATCGGGGACTCGGTGTGAAGTGATGCCTTGTCAGGGTGCGTATATCGGTATATTTCCATTCTTCCATGCGCATGTCCGGGAAACCCTTATCCAGAAAAATCTCCATGGCATCCGCGCGCAGCGCCCGGACCCAGGGTGCATGCGATCCCGGCAGGGTGTTCGCCGTTCCCCGGAATTCATCGCTGTAGACGGTATGTGCAAGATTCATCATGCGGCGCCTGCGGTTATCTCATTCAGCCATCCATAGCCGCGCGCTTCCAGTTCGAGCGCCAGTTCGGGGCCGCCTGACCTGACGATGCTTCCACTCGCGAGCACATGAACATAGTCCGGCTGGATATAGTGCAACAAGCGCTGATAATGGGTGACAATAATAAATGCGCGCGTATCACTGCGTAGCTGATTGACGCCATCGGCTACCGTTTTCAGGGCATCGATATCCAGTCCTGAATCCGTTTCATCAAGGATGGCCAGTGCCGGTTCGAGCACCATCATCTGCAATATCTCGTTACGCTTTTTCTCCCCGCCGGAGAAGCCCTCGTTGACGGAGCGGTAAATCAGCGCCTCATCCATTTTCACCATCTCCACCTTTTCCTTCACCAGGGAAATGAAATCCATGGCATCAAGCTCTTCCAGTCCGCGGTACTTGCGGATGGCATTGAGCGCCGCCTTAAGGAAATAGATATTGCTGACACCGGGAATTTCAACGGGATACTGAAAGGCGAGAAAAACGCCAGCCCTCGCCCGATCTTCAGGACTCATGGCGAGCAGGTCCTGACCCTTGTAATGCACCTCGCCTTGCGTGACTGCGTACTGTTCACGCCCGGCAAGCACGTTCGCAAAGGTGCTCTTGCCGGACCCGTTCGGTCCCATGATGGCGTGCACCTCGCCCGCCTTCACCTCCAGGTTGATGCCATGGAGTATCGGCGTGTCATCGACCGATGCATGCAGGTTTCTTATCGAGAGCATAGCGGACCTCCTGTGACTATCATCCGATGGCGCCTTCCAGGCTGACGCCCAGAAGTTTCTGCGCCTCGACGGCGAATTCCATCGGCAGCTCGTTTAGGACCTGCTTGCAGAAACCATTGACGATCAGCGTCACGGCGTCTTCGTCAGACAGCCCGCGCTGCCGGCAGTAGAAGAGCTGGTCTTCGCCGATCCTGGAGGTAGTCGCCTCGTGCTCGACCCGCGCGGTATTGTTTTTCACTTCGATGTAGGGAAAGGTGTGGGCGCCGCAGCGATCGCCCATCAGGAGCGAATCGCACTGGGTATAGTTTCTGGCGCCTTCCGCGCTCTTCAGCACCTTCACCAGGCCACGATAGGCATTCTGCCCGTGCCGGGCCGCGATGCCCTTGGAAATGATGGTGCTGCGGGTGTTTTTCCCGATATGGATCATTTTGGTGCCGGTATCCGCCTGCTGGTAATTGTTCGTCATGGCCACTGAGTAGAACTCTCCAACCGAGTTGTCGCCTTCCAGGATGACACTGGGATATTTCCAGGTGATCGCCGATCCCGTTTCCACCTGAGTCCAGGAAATCCTGGCATTCGCACCGCGGCAGGCGCCACGCTTGGTGACGAAGTTGTAAATTCCGCCCTGGCCCTGTTCATCGCCCGGGTACCAGTTCTGCACAGTTGAGTACTTGATCTGTGCGTCCTTGTGCGCAATGAGTTCCACGACAGCGGCGTGCAATTGATTCTTGTCGCGCATGGGTGCGGTACAGCCTTCCAGATAACTGACATAACTGCCTTCGTCGGCGATGATGAGCGTACGCTCGAATTGCCCGGTGTTTAATGCATTGATACGGAAGTAGGTGGACAGTTCCATCGGGCAGCGCATACCCTTTGGGACATAGACAAACGAGCCGTCAGTGAATACTGCGGCGTTCAGGCTGGCATAAAAATTATCGGTATGGGGCACCACGCTGCCGAGATACTGCTTGACCAGGTCGGGGTGGGTGTGCACGGCCTCCGAAAAGGAACAGAAGATGATGCCGTGTTCCGCGAGTTTATCCTTGAACGTGGTCGCCACCGATACGCTGTCAAACACCGCATCCACGGCCACGCCGGCAAGCATTTCCTGTTCCTCCAGCGGGATACCCAGTTTCTTGTAGGTCTCTAGCAGTTTCGGATCGACCTCGGCGAGACTGCCTAGCCCCTCCGCGCGTGACTTCGGCGCGGAGTAATAGACGATGCTCTGGTAATCAATCGGGGGGTAATGCACGCTGGACCACGTCGGGACTTGCATGGTCAACCAGTGGCGGAAAGCCTTAAGCCGCCACTCCAGCATGAACTCGGGCTCCTGCTTCCGGTCGGAGATCTGCCGGATGATGTCCTCATCGAGGCCGGGAGGTACGCTATCCGCTTCCACGTCGGTTACGAAACCGGCCTGGTATTCTCTTTTAATCAAGGTATCGATATGTTGATTTACCGCCGCCATAAATTGCTCCTGCTGAAGAGACAGAATAATAACACATTGATAAATATATAGATTATAAACTATGCTCGATCCGATGCTGTGAATTAACAGTATAATAACCTAGTAAATTAGTCAAGTAATTAGGTTGGTTACTGCAGGGCGGTAACAGCCCCGATAGGTGTTGCCTGAGCGATACCCTGTCCACGAGGGGCGGGTGAAATATGCCAATAGGTTTGACATATCGGTAACCCAGGCCATCGTTGCAAAAGGAACCACCGAGGCAGGAAATTACGCGTCAGGCGCCATCCTGACGGCACATGGTCCCGACAAGCACACACCGGACCGCGTCGTTTCAAAGTTGTTCAATTAACGAACGTCTTGGTAACTGCTCGTAGGTCATCTCTGCGGTGTTGGGCTATATTTTAAGGAAGAGTTGAATGATACGTTTTTAAAGCGGGGTTATATCCGTGCATGCCATCGTTGAGAATTCCATTGTTCCCACACACTACTGGCACAGGCTGGATGACGGGCGGGTACAATGTGATGTTTGCCCGCGTGCCTGCAAATTACAGGAAGATCAGCAGGGTCTATGTTTCGTCAGGGCGAACCAGGGCGCGCAGATCGTGCTTACCAGCTACGGCCGTTCCAGCGGCTTCTGTGTTGATCCCATTGAAAAGAAGCCCCTGAATCATTTCTTACCCGGAACGCCGGTACTGTCATTCGGTACGGCCGGTTGTAATCTTGCCTGCAAGTTTTGTCAGAACTGGGATATCAGCAAATCGCGCGAGATCGACACCCTGGCGGATCAGGCATCGCCCGAAAAAATCGCCCGCGTGGCCCGCAAACTGGGCTGCCGGAGCACCGCCTATACCTATAACGATCCGGTGGTTTTTCTGGAGTACGCCATTGAAGTGGCGCAGGCATGTCATGAAGTGGGCATCAAGGCGGTAGCGGTCACGGCGGGCTATATGTGCGAGGAACCGCGCGTGGAGTTCTACCGCTATATGGATGCGGCCAACGTGGACCTGAAAGCCTTTACCGAACGGTTTTACTGGAAGATATGCGGCGGTCACCTGCAGCCGGTGTTGGATACCCTGACATTCCTGAAGCGGGAAACCGACGTCTGGTTTGAAATCACCAACTTACTCATACCCGATGAAAATGACTCAGACATGGAGCTGGAGGAAATGACGCAATGGGTGGTGGAGAATCTGGGACCGGATGTTCCCATGCATTTTACCGCCTTCCATCCCGACTGGAAGATGCTCGACAAACCCCACACCCCGGCGGAAACGCTGAGTCGGGCACGCCGCATAGCCCAGAAAAACGGTGTCCGATACTCCTACACGGGGAATGTTCACGATGAGGCGGGCGGCAGTACCTATTGTTACCAATGCGGCGGCAAGCTGATTGGAAGAGACTGGTATGTCATTACCGAATGGAATCTGACGGACAGTGGCCTTTGCCCCTACTGCCATGCGGCCTGCCCCGGCGTTCTGGAGCCCCGGCATGGCAACTGGGGAAGCAGGCGCTTACCCGTAAGGCTGGTGAACTATGCCTGAGAGCGGGGTCCATCGTTCAGAGGGGAGTTGATGGTGTCAGACGGCAATACTGGTTTTACAGGGAAAAGCGTGTGATCGATGACAGAGGTGTGTCATGTATAGCACAGTCAAAGACAGTGTCATTCCGCAGTTTGATGAAGATAATTGTCACGCTGTTATGCGTTGAGGAGGTTAGCAACATGAACATCCGTTGCACGATGGATCCCATAAGTTGGCACGAAGTAACCAACCTGGACTCAGCACCCTGCCTTTACGAGGGCGATGGTGATAATGGTATCGAGATATACTTTGAGAACGAAGAGGACCGGCAGATATATCTCGCCCTCGGTGAAGACCATGAGATTGTCCTTGAGGGTAGCGCCTCGGATGATTACGTCGCGGAAGGCTGAACATGCTCATGGACAAATCGTGGGAGATGCACACGCCGTCCGGGTTAATTGCCTCCGCAACCGGCTTTGTTCCGGCGATAGTGTATAACCATAAAAAAGCGGGCAAGACGATGATCTTGCCTCCTCGTGCCGGTCCCGTCGAAACAGCAACGAGCAGGGCGTATCCCGCCGGTCTAAAAGTTGTAAGTAACCGCGAGTATCGCGGTGTACTGGTTTTCGTCACCCACGTTCTTAACGAGGGGGCTGTCTTTGGCATCATTCATCATCCGCGTATAACCCACATTGCCAAGCATGCCCCAGGTTTTAGTGAACTTGTAGTGCCCGGTCAGGCTTACCCCGGCATCCTTGATCCCGCTGTTGGCGCTGAATCTCGGCAAACCGCTGCTCGCGGCATTGGGGGTGGACACGCCGAAATAGGTTTCCATGTAATCATTGGATGCCCAGGTGGTTTGTGCACCAAGTGCCATCTCGAAGCTGTCATTGACCGGGATTTTGTAGCCGCCATTGATATAAAACAGGGTGCCGTCACTTTCGCCTGATATATCGTAGACTCCGGTTAAGCTGACTGACAGGTGATCCGCATGCCAGCCAAGGAAACCGCCTGCTTCCGTTTCCTTGGGAACCGTCTGCATGTGGGCAACCTTGTTGTTTTCAACATCACCATCGCGCTTCAGACGGTACTGCACCACCGGACCGATTTCCCAGCCCGTATCCTTCGTCAGGATATTTATTTTGAGGCGCATGGCACGCTCGCTGCCCGCGGTGCCGCCCAGGCTGACGTAGCGGCCGCTTTCCAGATTGTAGCGGCCGAAGGGGGCAATACCCGCCTCATAGTTGTCAGACCCCTCATAGTCCGGTCGGTAGCTGATGCCGAGGCCGAGGAATCCGCCGGCCTTCGCGGCGACCTCCCCTGAGACCTCGTCGTAGGCCATTGCTGTTGAGGCGGCGAAAGCACATGCAATCAGCGCATTCAGTGTGTGCAACGTTATTATTTTCATCTTCAGTTCCTCAGTAGATCGACAGGGTGAATTAGAAAATGTCGGGTACCAGGGAAGCCCTGGTCGACGCCACCCGTACAGTTTCTGGAGTCGACGTTCGGGCAATGATGCCTACCCCATATTTAGGTGCGGAATAGTAGCATGATAATTAAATAAATAGTCATGGATTTCATGCTTTGAGACGGCATCGTCATTTTTCAGCCATGCGGGCTGTCTACCAAAACATGGTGAAATCATTGATGTTTTCCAGGACTCTCCAGGACATCAATGAAAACTTGCCGACGACCCTACCGATCGGTGGTTCGTCTTGTGTGCGCGAAACAACTGGTGCCTGAATGGAAGTCTTGATACAGCTGCTTGCATCAAGACTCAAGTTTTCTTTCGGAGGAAAAATTCCTCCTACCGGTCATGTGAAGCGGCAATGGCGGGAGGTAACCTGTGAGGTCGTCACCTGGAGAAACCCGCCCTTACCCGGTGTCTTCAGACTGTCCTGTCAATCTGGATTCAAGTCAGACTCACGTGTTTATTACCATGAAGGTTTGAGATAGTGCGCAGGCGGTTTGCACGCCGCTATTGAAGGATACAATGACCAATACTTTCAACTCGGCCAAATTAGTGCCTGAAATGCTGCATCAGGAGAATGACTGGGGGTGTTAACGCTGCCGCGAGAATGAGGATACCAAGCAGGAAGGCACGAATTGTTTCTCTCATAGCAAATCTCGTAATACTGCGGCCACTCTTCGTTGTTTTAATTATGAGTTGCAAACAGTTAACAAGCGACGATGGCACACTTTTCTTCGAGCATTGGTGGAAAAATATTCCCAGTAATCAAAACCTGATGAAAAATCAGCCATTGCAAGGTCTATGATCAGAAACGGCAGCGAATGTGCTATCCAAGAACGATCCAGCAATTCCTCGCACATCTTCTTTACTCGCCATCCGCATATGGAGTACGAGTAATTTTCTATCAAGCAATCTGGCCCAGGTTGAATCTAAGGCGTTTCAGATAATGAACAATAAAAAATTAAGCAACCACTGTGCCACTAAGATGGGTTATATAACCCAATGTATCTAGAGGAAACATTCTGAAACCCAGGGATGTCGCATGCTGGATCATGCACTAGTATGGTGCAACATTAATCAATCTGTTCAATCAGAGCGCATTTTGATCGACTGCGTGTGATGTAAGTCCGCGCATAACAGAGCGCTGCGCTGTGCGCCATATTCTCACTGTGTAACAGTGAAAGGGGAAATTAAGGAGTAGATTCTTTGCCTGGATTAGTGCGGGTGTGGATGCTGGTATCGGTTTGCGCCCCGTACCAGCGCTCGTACTCTGGACATATGTAACCCGGTATTTCTGATTACCAGCCTCTCGATTTCTTCTTCGGCGCTCATCTTGTCGCAGTATTCAAAGCCACCGCTGCTGGAGCATATCTCCATAGCAATTTTCTCCACGCATACGGGAAGATCTGCATCGCTGCAACCCAGGCAACCATCCATGTTGGGGTCGCAGGCCAGTCCAGTGCCCGGATAAAGGGTCCATGCGATTGCAAACCCACCGATTAACCCATATAGCTTTGAGTGCATTATGCCCATCCAGATATTCTGATAGTTCATGCCTATGACAGGGATTTGCGATGATTTTCGATTACTGGGTTTATTTCATCGCCCGTATCGACCAATGCAATGGCGATTTAACTGAGTATAAATGAAAATGGCGGATCGAACGCCGTTGCTATCGCTCTATCCTTGATGACATTGCGTGAAAGCATATATCACTGACCACGATTTCACCATTTATGGTAAGTACCACAAAACCATCAATTCCGCGTACAGCTTGATGCCAACCGCTCAGGCCTCAAGATCCACGTGTGAAGACGTTGTATTAAAAGTAAAAGTCCTTGCGTATTGCTGCCCCAACATGAATGGAACCAAACCTCTCTTAGGATGTTATTATGACCGAGAAGACCAGGGCGATATTGACTTCAAGATAGTCAGACATGGCCACATGGCCGGATATTCTGGTGCAATGTATCCCCATAAAAGTGCAGTCAGCGACTCCTGGTAAATGAGTCGCGTTGGGACATTCCCTAGTTTTCAGTTACCTATGTGATTACCTCGCTCTGGCATATGTTTTGCTGCTATCAATTTGCTCGCCGCCGGGATGGTGTGTGAGTAGAGGCATAGATATTCTCCTCATAGCCATACACTGCCGTGGCTATTTCGGCCCCCCTAGACGCGGGGCCAATTTTTTCATGGCATGGTATCAGTGACCGCTTAAACCACAGGGACGGACCGATGGAGTTTCTACTCCTGCCAGGGATGGTTCTTTATCAATCCCGCCGTGATTACCGTGGTTATTGGTTCGGAAAGGGACCCCTGCCAGCGAAGGAAAAACGCCGACCACATCGCCGTGAACGACACTGAAGCAACCGCCTGGAACGGTGACCTGTCTATGTCAGATGTTGTTTGCTGAGTCCATCGATATACGCTTTCAATGTCTGGACTGCAGCAGCATCGATTTTGCTGAATTGTACGCCGACGTGGAATATATCCTGAGCAAGCCGTTCTGAGTGTATAACCTTGGCGGTGGCGTCTATCGACAGCAAGGGCTGCGAGGGTGGTTGCAGATCGAACTGGATCTCGATCATGACCCCCATGACCTGTCCTGGTGTTCTCTGGTTTTTTGGCAGGATGTGATCGGCAGTATCACGCCCGCAGCTGAATTTGAGCCCACCTAGTGACAAATTGATTATCAACGCAGAGAGAAAATCACCATTCGAGAGACGCACTTTTCCCGGAATTTTTGCATCGAGCCGAGGGTTTTGTCGTTTTTCCTTGTCCACGTTTGCTGGGTTAGATTGCTCTGTTAGGTATCATTTCCCGGTAAAAACATTTCGTTATGTGGCCATCCCATCCAAGCAGTCGCTAATTTAGGCATCAACATGATTAACGTCAAGCAGGACTTACGGACATAGCGTGTGACTGTATAAACCGGAATTTTCATGATTAGAACTGGAATATACAGCAACTTCAGGCTGCATGTATGTGCTATTCGACTCGGGAATCAGGCAATCCGTATCAGTGTCTCCGCTCTCTGGCGCCTGTAGTAATGCAGCGGCGTGGTACAAATCATCGGCTGACAGGGGTTGCCGGGGATAACCATGCGAATTCCCGTCTGGATAAGCTGAACGTTCACCTATCGCATGATAATGCCATGCGCCATGCAGGCATTGTGCAGTGGTCAGCCGCGGCGAGTATCAATACTGGATGAGGAAGGAACCGCATGGCCGAGGACGTGTGGGCCTACGTGAAAAAAACCGATTCCCGCGAATGCCGCAACTGCCACAGCGAAGATCATTTTGTACTGGAGCAGCAGGAAGGAATGGCCTCCAAGGCGCATGTCGCCGGACCCCTGGAGGGCAAGACCTGCATCGACTGCCACAAAGGCATCGCGCACAGGACACCGGATGAGATTACTGAAGAGCGGCAGAGCGCCCCAGCCCCGTAGCAGGCGGTCTGTACGATCGTAGGCGTTCACGCATTCAGCAGGGTGCCGCGCGTGATGCGCCTGCATGAAGCTCGCATCGCTGTGTCCCGTTGAGTGACCGGTCCCTGGCCCGACGGCCGGTAGTAGCCCTTCACCACGACCGCGAACACGGGTACTATCTTTCCGGAAGCAAAGCGGGAATAACCATGCGTATCGCCATCGTCGGGGCC
>CAVYZN010000028.1:0-131116 GCA_963773065.1 uncultured Gammaproteobacteria bacterium | reverse complement strand
GCAACGGCGACTTTGAGGGCCACGTCTACGCGGACGCGGAACAGGCACTGCGCGACTGGCATGCGCGCGGTCTCGCCCTCTACGTCTATTCCTCGGGTTCGGTGCAGGCGCAGCAACTGCTGTTCGCCTATACGGGTTCGGCGACCTGACGCCGCTGTTCGACCGACTACTTCGACACGACGTCGGGGGCAAGCTGGAGACCGGCTCGTATCGCGCCATCGCCGCGGACATCGGCGTCGCGCCCGCAGGAAATCCTGTTCCTCTCGGACGTGCGGGGCGAACTCGACGCGGCCGCCGGCGCGGGTTGGCGGACCGTGTGGGTGGTGCGCGACGGCGCGCTTGATCCGCAGGCCGCCCACCCCCAGGTGCGCGACTTTGGCGAGATCGGCGGCCTCGCCGGCGCCTGACGCTGAACGGAAAATGTCGCTAAGGAATTTCTGAAGAGTGGCCATCCATAAACACCATTTTCACCGCAAAGACGCAAAGAACGCAAAGCCAATTAATTGTTTTTTGTTAACAAGTTTCTTCGCGAACTTTGCGCCTTTGCGGTGAGTTTATTGCTTTCAGGCCAACACCAAGGAGGTAATACATGGCGATACACCCCCAGGCGGGGCAGCCCGCACCCGCCGGCAGCCTGATCGACGTCGCGGCGCTCGAGCGCGCCTATTGCGAGCGCACGCCGGATCGGCAGGATCCCAACCAGCGGGTGAGCTTCGGCACCAGCGGCCACCGCGGCAGCGCGCTGCGCGGCAGCTTCAACCGCGACCACATCCTCGCCATCACCCAGGCGATCTGCGACTACCGCCGCGCCCAGGGCATCGGCGGTCCGCTGTTTCTCGGCAAGGACACCCACGCGCTGTCGGGGCCCGCGCAGCGCGACGCGCTCGCGGTGCTCGCCGCCAATGGCGTGGAGACGGTGATCCAGGCCGATGACGGCTTTACGCCGACGCCGGCCATCTCGCGCGCCATCCTGGTGTACAACCGCGAGCACGGCGAGCGCAGCGAGGGCCGCGCGGACGGCGTCGTGGTGACGCCCTCGCACAATCCGCCGGCCGACGGCGGTATCAAGTACAACCCGCCGCACGGCGGTCCGGCCGACACCGACGTCACCGACTGGATCGAGGCGCGCGCCAACGAACTGCTGGGCGCGGGCAACGCCGGCGTCAGGCGGATGGACTATGCCGCCGCGATCCAGACGGCGCACATCCATCCGGAGGACCTCGTCGGGCCGTACGTCGCCGACCTCGATACCGTGATCGACATGGACGCGGTGCGCGACGCCGGTCTTACCATCGGCGTCGATCCGCTCGGCGGCGCGGCCGTGGCCTACTGGCCGCGCATCGCCGCGCACTACGGTCTTAACCTCACCGTGGTCAACCCCAGGGTGGACCCGACCTTCGGCTTCATGACCCTCGACCACGACGGCCAGATCCGCATGGACTGTTCGAGCCCCTACGCCATGGCCAACCTGGTGAAACTCAAGGACCGCTTCGACATCGCCTGGGGCAACGATGCCGACACCGACCGCCACGGCATCGTGACGCCGGCCGCGGGGTTGATGAACCCCAATCATTATCTCGCCGTGGCCATCGATTACCTCATCCGCCACCGCCCGCACTGGCCCGCGACGGCGACGGTGGGCAAGACCCTGGTGAGCAGCGCGCTCATCGACCGCGTGGTGACGGCGCTGGGGAGGCAAGTCTATGAGGTGCCGGTCGGTTTCAAATGGTTTTCTCCCGGCCTGTACGCCGGGCACGCTGTGCTTCGGCGGCGAGGAGAGCGCCGGGGCGAGCTTCCTGCGCCGCGACGGCCGCGTCTGGACCACCGACAAGGACGGCATCATCCTCGGCCTGCTCGCCGCCGAGATCCGGGCCGTGACCGGCGAGGATCCCGGCGTGCACTACCGCGCGCTCACCGACCGGTTCGGCACGCCGTACTACACCCGCATCGACGCGCCCGCCAGCCCCGAACAGAAGCCGGCCTTCCGCAAGCTGACGCCCGAGCGCGTGAGCGCCACGACGCTGGCGGGCGACCCGATCACCGCGAAGCTCACCCGCGCCCCCGGCAACGACGCCGGCATCGGCGGACTCAAGGTGGTCTCATCCGGCGGCTGGTTCGCCGCGCGCCCCTCCGGCACCGAGAACGTCTACAAGCTCTACGCCGAGAGCTTCAAGGACGCGGCGCACCTCGAGGCCATCGTCGCCCAGGCGCAGGAGATCCTGACCCAGGCGCTGGGGACGAACTGAGAAAACGGGGACATTGTGAAATGGCACTAACATAAAGCAAGAGTCCGAATTTTTCGTCATTCCCGCGGAACGGGAATCCAGGAAGGTTCATGAATTTCTGGATTCCGGCTCTGCGCTGCGCTCCGGCCGGAATGACGGTTTTCCGGAGTTTCCCTTGAGTAAGTGCCATACCAGACGGTTCCCTTTATAATTTGTTCCATTGTTTCAATGTGTTCTGATGGTTGCCATAAACAACCGGCCGGGCCGCTTTTCGCGCCGGGGTGAGTTTGTTACATTGTCGCATCCTCCGTGACTCCCACTGACGATTAATTAAGGATCAGCGCCGTGTATGAAATCATAAAAGCGGGTGGATGGCTCATGTGGCCGCTCATCCTGTGTTCGGTTATTTCCATCGCCATCATCACCGAGCGCTTCTGGGCGCTGCGGCGCGGCAAAATCCTACCCAAGTACGTCGTGGCGCAGATCTGGAACTGGTACAAGAAGAACGAACTGACGAACGAGTCGATCCGCGTATTGCGGGAAAGCTCGCCGCTCGGGCGCGTACTCGCCGCCGGCCTGATGAACCGTCATCATACCCGCACCGTGATGAAGGAAAGTATCGAGGAGGCGGGGCGCATGGAAGTGCACGAGATGGAGCGCTTTCTCAATACCCTTGGCACCATCGCCGCGGTGGCGCCGCTGCTCGGGCTGCTCGGCTCGGTGGTCGGTCTGATGGAAGTGTTCTCCAGCATGACCACCCACGGCGTCGGCAATCCGCAGGCGCTCGGCGCCGGCATCTCGAAGATCATGATCGCGACCGCCTCCGGTCTGGCGGTGGCGATCCCCTCGCTGATTTTCTATCGCTATTTCCAGGGTTTGGTCGATGAAATCGCCATGTCGATGGAGCAGGAGGCGATCAAGATGGTGGAAGTGTTGCAGGGTGAGCGGGAACGCGAAGCCGCGCCGGCCCACAAGCAAGGTTCGGCTCAATCGCCATTGCGCGAATCGCTGGCGGCCAAGAAATGAACCTGCGCCCGCGCCTGCGCCTGCGCAATGAGCCCGAGATCATGCTGATCCCGCTCATCGACATTCTGCTCATGCTGCTGATCTTTTTCATGCTGGCCACGACGTTCAAGCACACGGCGGATATTTCCATCAATCTCCCGCAGGCCTCGCAGCAGAAACTGCCGGACCAGGAGGCCAAGACGCTCGACATCACCATCGACGAGGAGGGAAATTTCTACGTCGACCGCCAGGAAGTGGTGAACCGGGAGGTCAACACCGTCAAGCGCGCCCTGCAAAAGATTACCCAGGGCGATAAAGAGATGATCGTCGTCATCAACGCCGACGCCAAGACGCCGACCCAGGCCGTGGTGACGGCCATGGACGCGGCGCGGCAGACCGGGCTCGTCCATATCACGATCGCCGCGCAATGGCAGTCAGAGGGCCAGGAGCCCTGAACAGAGGAACCACCGGATGAAGTACAAGGGAAGCTGCCATTGCGGGCGCATCGCCTTCGAGGTCGAGGGCGATCTAAAGCAGGTGATGGAATGCAATTGTTCGATCTGCGCCAAACGCGGCTCGCTGCACTGGTTCATGCCGCGCCAGCAACTGCAGCTTGCCACCCCGGAGGCCAGCCTGACCACCTACCGTTTCGGACCCGCCACGATCAGCCATCATTTCTGCCCCGTATGCGGGTGCGCCCCGTTCGGCGAGGGCGCGGACGGCTCCGGTAAGGCGATGGCGGCCATCAACGTGCGTTGCCTGGAGGGCGTCGAGGTGTCGGGCCTGAAGGTGGTGCCGTTTGACGGGCGCAGCCTCTGACGCTGCGCGGATGCGCACCGGCCGACAGCCGCTCGCAGATTCAGGAATACCTGAACCTCTACCATGGCGAAGGGGTGCAGCACATCGCCCTCTCAACTGACAATATCCACACCACCGTCGAGGCGCTGCGGGCGAAAGTGCGGTTCTGGTAGAAGTTATAGAAAAGGCACGATTAGAGGGGATACTGCACTGAGTGTAGCCGTCCGGTGATGGCGGCTGCGAAGGCTACAGGGTGATATTCCAGGGACGATGTTATGTGCGTTTCTCCGGGAACAGCCCCGGCATCCATTGCGGTGCGAGTGTGGCCGGGAAGGCGAGATGATAGGGGGCGCGTATCGTCTCTGAAACCAATACGCCAAGTTCGGCTAATGGCTCGACATAGCGCCTTGTTTGCCGCTCCCCAACATCGAACATCAGCGCGATCTCATCGCGCGCAAGCTCGCCCTGATACAAAATCCTTTCCAGAATAGTTGCCGACTGCGGTGGGAGGGCCTTGGTGCGGATTTCTTCGTTTGCCCAGGAAAGGATGCGTGTACGAAGTTTGTCCGGGGCGACCAGCTCTTCCATGAATTTGACTTGATCGATGCAGATTTCAAGAAAGAATCGGGTAAAATCGGCCAGAGATTCTTCGCTCAAGTTGCCCCGTCCATCCAGATCATTGCGGCGTGTCAGGTCACACGCGGTAAGATGGTTCTTATACAGTCCTTCATTTCTGGCCAGGCCGCGCGCAATGGACCAGATACCGCCCGTATCCAAAACATCCAGGAGCATGGCATAGGACATCAGGCGGGCCACGCGGCCATTGCCGTCAAGAAACGGGTGAATCCACAGCATTCTGTGATGCGCGGTGGCAGAGGCAAAGATTGTTTCTGTTTTGCCAAGGCCGCGATAGGCGTCCTCGAAGCGTTCCATAAAACGGGGCAGGGCACCGGGGCTGATGGGGATGTGTCGTCCGACCTTCACATCACGCTGCCGCAGTTCGCCCGGTACAATCTCCATGCGCTCACCGTTTTCCGGGTTTTCTGCCCATCGCAGTTCCTCTGGCAGCAGCTCGCAAAAGCGTCTGTGAATTTCGCGCAAGCCCTCCACACTCGTTGCGTGATCCTTGAGGCCGCCTTTATCAATCCATTCTTGAACCGTAATATGCGCTTTGGCTTCAAGCTGCAAATTACGTTGTTTCGTGTTCGTGCTGTAATCGTTTTTGAGCGCCCGCTCAATATCGACCGGGTGGGTGTCGTGCCCTTCAATCAGGTTGCTGTAATAGCAGTTCATGGCCCGGACCAGATCGGCGAGGGAATGCTGGGCATACTTGGGGAGGCTTCCCCGTAAGCGTGCGGACTGAGCGGCCAGTTCCAGTGCCAGGTCACTCAGCGGTCCACGATATTTTGAGGTGCCGGATATCAGCACCGGCTCCATCAACGAAACCGTTTCATCCCTGTCTATGACCTCTGAAATGTCTTCTTCCATGTCCGATTATATGTGCGGTTATGTAGTTAAACTACATTATATATAACATAGTATTACTACGTTGTTAATCTAAAATAACGATGTATATGACCGGAAAAATGTCCGTGTAAATGTCCGGCTTCATGTCCGCTGTTTTGTCTGCATTGGATTCACCTTATTGTTCCTATAAATCAATTAGATAGGCATATAGACGTCCTTGTGATGACCGTTATATTGTCCGCGCAAGGTTGCCTGGGGAGTTTTATTCAGCCCCGTTATCTGCACCGCCCCTTCAATCCCGCCCCGTTGGTGGCTGACCTTTACCCATAACAATGACTGAACACAACGCGTATTGTATCGTAGAGTTGCGGCATGGTCACGATTGCTGGACGGACATTTTCGCCGGACATTCTGTCGCGCATCACCGAGACGGTGAATGCGGAGCCAAACATTTCGCGACGGCAACTGTCGCTGCGCGTGTGCGAGTGGATGGAGTGGCGCAACGCGAGCGGCCGACCGCAGGAGATGAGTTGCCGCAAGAGCTTGCTGGAACTGCATCGGCGCGGCGCGGTCAAGTTGCCAGCACTTACGCGTCGCTACGCCTTCCAGGAGGCGCGGCAAGCGCTGGCATGCCCACCCATCGCCGAGGTGCACTGCACGCTGGCGGAGTTGGGCGAGGTGGAGATTATCCGCGTCACCTCGAACGCCTTGTCGGCGCTGTGGCGCGGGATGCTCGATGCGCATCATTACCTGAAGAGTGGGCCGCTGTGCGGTGCGCAGTTGCGTTATCTGGTGCGTAGCAGCCGTTACGGCTGGCTCGGGGGCTTGAGCTACAGCGCGTGCGCGCTTCGCGTGGACTGTCGCGACCGTTGGATCGGTTGGACCGAGGCGACACGCCAGCGCAATCACCCGCTGGTAGTGAACAACAGTCGTTTTCTGATTGCGCCGAGCGTCCAGGTGAAGTGTCTGGCATCGTGGGTGCTGGCACACGCCCAAGCCCGCTTGGCGCAAGACTGGGAGCAGGTGTATGGGTATGCTCCGGTGCTGCTGGAGACGTATGTGGAGCGCGGCCGTTTTGCCGGAACCTGTTACCGTGCGGCGAATTGGACGTGGGTCGGAACCAGCGCAGGGCGCGGCCGGCAAGGCACGGGGGCGAGCATCAAGGACGTGTATGTCCTGCCGCTGTCGCGGGCTTGGCAAAGCCAATTGTGTCGCGAGGCGGATGGTCAGGTGCGCGTCGCGTCCGCGCCATTGCCACGCGCACCGCGTGACTGGATAGAGGCGGAACTGGGAGGAGCGAACATGGGCGATGCGCGTTTGACCGCCAGACTGCTGCGGATGACCGGCATGTTCTACGACAAGCCGACGGCGAACATTCCCCAGGCCTGTGGCTCGGCGATGGCGGCCAAGGCGGCGTACCGGTTTCTGGACAACGAAAACGTGCGGTGGCCGGCGATCCTGACGTCGCATTACGCGGCCACCGAGGCGCGCGTGCGTGAGGCGCCTCTGGTGCTGGTGGCACAGGACACCACCACACTCAATTACAGCACCCATCCCCATACCGACGGTCTGGGACCGATCGGCACCGACAGCGAGCAGGTGCGAGGGCTGATGGTGCACGACACGCTGGCGTTCATCCCCGAGGGCACGCCGTTGAGGCTGCTGGACCTGCAATGCTGGGCTCGCACGGGAATTGGCAGCCGTCATGAGCGCCACAGCAAACCCATCGAGGACAAAGAGAGCTTCAAGTGGGTGGAGAGCTATCAGGCGGTCTCGGCGGTGCAGAAGCGTTGCCGCAACACCGTACTGGTGGTGATGGCCGATCGCGAGGCGGATATCCACGAAGTGTTCGCCGCGCAGGCCAGGACGGCGCATGGGGCGCAGTTGCTGATCCGCGCCGAGCGCTCGCGCAACCGCCAAGTCCTCGGTGATGAAGACACCCATGAGCCGCTGTGGCGGGTGCTGGAGCAACAACCCGTCATCGGCGAGCGCGAGTTGCTGATCCCGCCGAATGAGAAACGGGCGGCACGTCAGGCACGCTTGGCGGTGCGCGCGGCCGCTGTTGTCCTCAAGCCCCCGGCGCGCCGCCCCCAACTGGCGCCGGTGCCGGTGTGGGCGGTGCTGGCCCAGGAGATCGATCCGCCGGATGGAGTGGACGCCCTGGAATGGATGCTGCTCACCACAGTGGAGGTGAAGCACAAGGACGACGCGTTCCAACGTCTGGCTTGGTATGCGCGCCGCTGGGGCATCGAGGTCTATCACCGTATCCTCAAGAGCGGTTGTCGCGTCGAGGCGCGGCAACTGGAGAACAGCCACCGTCTGAGCAACTGCCTGGCAATCGATCTCATCGTGGCGTGGCGCATCTTCTATCTGACCCTGCTTGGCGAGCACACCCCCGAGGTGCCCTGCACCGTGTACTTCACCGACTCGGAGTGGCGTGCGTTGATCACCTTCGTGAACAAAACCAAAACGCCGCCCGAGTTGCCGCCAAACCTGAATGAAGCCGTGCGACTGCTGGGCAAGCTCGGAGGTCATCTCGGACGCAGGGGCGATGGTCATCCGGGCACGGAAGTACTCTGGCGCGGCATGGCGCGATTGGCCGATATCGAACGCGCGTATGATCTCTACCATGGGGCTGCGGCTACCTGAAAATCTAAAATCAAATTTGCCACCATGCCCTCGATTTCCTTGTGCTCTGAAAAGATGTAGGTAAAGATCAGCCGTTGGTGGAGGGTTTCCATTCACTACCGCTTGGCTTTAACGCATCGCGTCGCTGTCAGGTTCGTGTCATCGCTTTCCTTATTCAGGTTCGCGCTCATTTTTGCCGGACTTCTAGCCGCCGTCCTCCGGTCTGCAAGGCCGGGGCGAGGGCGTGCTGGCCGCTCCCGTGTTGCTTCGCTACCCGCTCAGTTCGCTGGCACGCCGCCTTGCGTCCCGTAGTTTTCCGGCGGCTGTGTTCTGTCCCGCAATCGCGCAAACAAATCTGAAACAAGGAGACCAACGATGAAACTGCAATTCTTTGACACACCGACGGACGCTGCGGCCTGGGCCCTCGATGGCGTCTATGTGGATGCCCGGGCAGGCCCCAGCTTTCGCTGGGTCAAGGCGCCCACCCGTACGGAACTCACGCAACTGAGCCATACCATCGCCCGGCGCGTGGGCCGCTTCCTTGAGCGCCAAGGGCTGTTGGTGCGGGATGATGAGGCCGCCTATCTGACCGCCGACACCGGGGGTGACGATCCCATGGATACCCTGATCGGCCATTCCATCACCTACCGCATCGCCACCGGTTCCCGCCGAGGACGCAAGGTGTTGACCCTGCAATCACTACCCGCCATCGATGAACCGTTCACCACCCGGGCGGGCAACGTCGCCGGTTTCTCGCTGCATGCCGGGGTCGCAGCCAAGGCCCACGAGCGCAACAAGCTCGAACGCCTGTGTCGATACATCACTCGACCCGCAGTCTCTGAAAAACGCCTCTCACTCACTGAACACGGCAACGTCCGCTACACGCTCAAAACCCCCTGGCGTGATGGCACTACCCACGTGATCTTCGAGTCACTCGATTTCATCGCCCGGCTGGCGGCCCTGGTACCCAGGCCCCGCGTCAATCTCACCCGATTTCATGGCGTGTTCGCACCCAACAGTCAACATCGGGCACTGATCACCCCGGCCGGGCGCGGCAAAGGGCAAAAGCACAAAGTAACCGAACAGGAGGAAACCCGAACTCCGGCCGAGCGCCATGCCGCCATGACTTGGGCTCAACGGCTCAAGCGGGTATTCAGCATCGATATCGAGACCTGTCAGGCCTGCGGCGGCGCCGTCAAGATCATGCCCAAAGCACTCGCTGCGCTCGCGGGGCAGGCTCTCGCCTGCATCGAGGACCCCGGCGTCATCCGCAGGATTCTCGACCACCTGGACAGGCTCGCACCAACAACCGAACCCGACGCGTTACCCGAACCCCGGGCACCCCCGCAGGTGGGACTGTTCGACACCCTCTGACCGTCCCGCTCTTCCCCGCACGGATGCTGCCGTTCCCGGACCCGGCAGGGTTTCGTTCGACCGGGACTTGGAAAATGACAGATACCCCTCGCTCAACCACCGCAACGTTCGCCAAATACAGCCCACATCTGGGTAGTTTTGCTCCACCTGCCCAAACCAACCAGCACTTGGCAAGCTTGTCATTCATCAGAATGGGGGGTTATGCTTCCTATACGCTCTCCTTGCTGGCCAGCTCAGTCATTACTATGGTTCGTGTTGCGCATCCTTTGCGGGTACTGCGGGATCGCAGAATTGCACGCTGACGACAACTCACCGAACCAATAAGGCGTACCCGGAACGTCCTTCTCAGAATTCAGTAGGCTGATTGCTTTGCAGGTCATCCAGCCAACCGTCGCAGCCGGTGAAGTACTCAACGCCTTCATGACGTCCGCGAGCGATTGCAGGTCCAGCTCACTCTGCCCGAGCTCAAGGAGATTCCCGTCACGATCTACCGGATACCTGTAAGCGAATGATTCGGGTCGACCTTGGCGAACACCGCAATGATGTGTTCGATAGCTTGGTCGATTTGCTCCGGATCGTCGTCGCCATACTCCCTAAGAATGCGTTTGAAAGTGCGCCATAGCTCTGCGAGGTCGTGGCTGTTCCAATTCGGCTCCACGTTGACGGGTGCGGCCGTAAGTAGCGATCGGGTACTTCAACGACAGCTCGATGAAATGGCGGTAGTTGAATACGATGGGGAAGACCAGCGTATCGCGGTCGTACCCCTGAATCGGACTGCGCGCTCGACCAGGAGGTCCGCCGCTGCTTTGTAACCCGTCATCATCAGCACTGAAGCGCTCATGGCCATGTCGGGCGATGCTCGCATTCCGTTGCCAATCGCAGGACTCACTGAAGGAGCGGTCCCCCTTCTTGGGCCGTACTGCGGAATCCTTGTCGCAAGGTTTCCTGGAACAAGTCGGTTTGCGCCATCGCGGTTCTCCCGCCGGCCACTGTGGTACGAGAATAGTGCCAGGCAGCGGGCTGGTGTTCGTTCACGCCGATCAAAGGGTCAGAACACTTGAATGGTTCAGTCGTTTTCATCATCATGGTTATACTCACTCGTGATGATCAGGTAATCCTACAGGGTACTTTCACCCCATCAGTTCATGCCCATGCCGGGTGTACACAAATGCATGCAGCCGATCCACTTTCCACTACGGCTTCGCTTCCGCTCCAAGCGGTCGGCTGATGCAAGGCGTTTTCTTTTTGAAGAACATTAGAGGAGTAGGATTATGGGTCAAAGTCTGCCATTAAAAGATATGTCAATCGAGGAAAAAATTAAAACAATGGAAGAAATCTGGGATGACCTGGTAAGTCATGCTGAAAGTGTTCCCTCACCGGAATGGCATAGGGGCATTCTCGAAGATCGCGATAAAGCATTAGAAGAAGGGATCGAACAAACCATCGATTGGGATGTCGCAAAGAAAGCACTCAAGAAAGATACTTGATGAAAATCAGGATACTTTCGAGCGCGCTTCAAGACCTGCGCGAAGGTTATGAGTTCTACGAGAAACAAGCGGAGGGAATAGGCGCCTATTTCATGGATTCGCTGTTCTCAGATATCGATTCATTGATTTTGAACGCGGGTGTCCATCCCATCTACTTCGGCGGATACCATCGAATGCTCTCGAAACGTTTCCCCTTTGCGATTTATTACAAAGTCGCCAAAGACCAAGTGGTGGTTTATACCGTGCTCGATTGCCGGCGGAATCCCGCATGGATTCGCAAGAAACTGAGGTGAGAAAGCATAACCACCGAGGAAGCACCCGCAAGGGCTGGGCGCTACGGTGGCGGCCATCGCCGCTCACCTGCCGGAAGGCATGACGCCGATCGACAAGACGTGTTTCTCCTCCGCGGCCGCGCCCGCTTTCCGCCAGGCCCTCGATGCCGACAGGCGAGGGCAGGTCGTGCTGGCCGGCATCGAGTCCCATGTGTGCATCCTGCAGACCGCCCTGGGACTGGCGGAGCAGGGGCAGGAGATCTTCGTGACGGAGGACGCGATCGGCGCGCGCCGTGCAGCCCATCATGCGTGAAGACCATGTCCGGCAGGCTGTTTTAGCAGCGACAGAGCTACAGAGAAAATGTTCGGAGAAAAAGAAATTAAAGGTGATCAAGGGGGATGGCAACGCATGCCCCGTCGGTGTTGGTGTGGGGATTCATACTGGCCTCGCTTCCATTGGAGAGGTTGGCACGGCGTACAAAGATTTTACGATTATAGGCCCTGTGGTGAATATGGCCTCGCGCATCCAGGGAGCAGCGAAACCAGGGGAGATCCTCGTTACGGAAGAAGTATATCGACAGGTGGCAGACCTTTTCCCGGCGTCAGAAGGCCGCACTTACCAATTGAAGGGGATCGAAACTCCGGTCAAGGCGTATACGTTGAGATCATGAACATCATTGAATGCCTTGTAGGTGTGTCTAATCAGACATTCGCGCCCCAGTGTCTGAATCCGACCGTTGTTCAAATAACGATGACAAGCCTGCTTTAATTAAGGTACCTTGTTTAGGCAAATTACCAAAGCGGAACATCGTCATATCGGCGAGGAGGAAAGATGAGCCAGAAACAGGCAGATGACATTCGGCAATCGGTGCGAGACAGCTACGCCAAAGTTGCTGAAGCCAGCGACGTTGGTGAAGGTTGTGGTGTGGAATCCGGTTGCTGCGGGGTATCTGCCGACATCAATTCGGTGCATTCCACACGTCTTGGCTATTCAGAGGATGACCTCAACAATATTCCGGATGGCGCTGATATGGGGCTTGGCTGCGGCAACCCACGCGCCATTGCCAGTTTGCAAGCCGATGAGGTAGTTCTGGATTTGGGCAGCGGCGGCGGCTTTGACGCATTTCTTGCTGCACGCGAGGTGGGAAAGCATGGCCAGGTGATCGGCGTGGATATGACACCCGCCATGGTGAGTAAGGCAAGGCGCAATGCCGAAAAGGCTGGCCTCAGAAATGTGGAATTCCGACTTGGAGAAATTGAGTACCTGCCAGTCGCCGACGGCTGCGTGGACGTGATCATCTCAAACTGTGTGATTAACCTTTCCCCGGACAAGACCCAGGTTTTCCGCGAGGCATTCAGGGTGCTGAAGCCGCGCGGCCGGTTGGCCATATCTGATGTGGTGGCCACTGCCGAATTGCCCAACGAGGTACGAGAAGACCCTCACCTCCATGCTTGCTGTGTTGCCGGAGCAGCCCGTGTTGATGAATTACAGACGATACTTGAAGGTGTGGGCTTCAGCGAGATTCGTATTACTCCCAAAGATGAGTCGCGTGAATTCATCAGGGATTGGGTACCGGGTAGCGGCCTGGAAGATTACGTTGTCTCCGCGTACATTGAAGCGATCAAGCCGGTTTAAAAAAGCCATCGCATAATAAAGTTATGAGTAAATGCGACAACAATTGCACGTCTGATAATCCACTCGAACAGGTTCGTTTGTTATACACCGAGTTGGCACAACACCCAGAAAAGGATTTTGGCTGGGCGAAAGGCAAGGAGAATGCCCGTACCCTGGGCTATGACGAGGAGTGGCTGAATCGCTTACCGGATATTGTCTGGGAATCAGCCGCTGCGGTTGGTAATCCATTTAGTCTGGGCCCAATTCAAGCAGGGGAAACCGTTGTCGACATTGGCTGTGGCGCGGGTGCCGATGTTTGTATCGCAGCGATGCTGG
Organism: uncultured Gammaproteobacteria bacterium; assembly: GCA_963773065.1. Taxonomy (GTDB): domain Bacteria; phylum Pseudomonadota; class Gammaproteobacteria; order UBA9214; family UBA9214; genus CAVQCA01. Next base: position 117,909 of record CAVYZN010000028.1, on the reverse strand, counting down.
TTGGGAAAAAGGGAAAGGTTTTCGGTATAGATTGCACGTCCGCGATGGTTGCAAAGGCCAGTGAAAATGCAAATGCATCCGGATTTCCGCAGGCGGTATTTCAGGAGGCTGAGATGACGAAACTACCACTGCCGGATGGTACTGCCGATGCCGTTATATCCAATGGTGCAATCAATCTCGCTGAGGACAAGGACGCCGTACTGGAGGAAGTGTTCCGGGTACTGCGCCCTGGCGGTCGTTTACAGATTGCTGATATGGTACGCCATCCGTCCATTGAGGATGACGCTTGTTGTAGTGGTGAAGAGTCATGGGCCGATTGTGTATCCGGTACCCTGGAGTCCGACACGTTCCTATCAATGCTATCCAAGGCCGGATTTGTCGATGTGGAACTGGCTGGTTATACGGGTTATCGAACTGCAACCAATACGACTGGAGCGCTGTTTAAGGCAATCAAACCAGGTTAGGTTATATCAATAACCTACACAATGCCCGCATTCAGCATGAAACTGCCGTTCATCGGTGTTTAATATATGGCAGGAGTTGGCCGAGACTTGCCCTTCATGCCGGCTCCCACCGTTCTCTCCGCTACGCTCCGTGTCGTTCGATTCCGATTTGCACTGCATCTCCTGTACCGGCAGGACCCATGCGCGTACGCTCAGCGCAGGGAGGATTCGGGATGTTTATCCACGCCGGCCAGATCCGGCTCACCACAGTGGCGCAGAATAAAGGCGTGCGCGCCGTTGCGCAGCGCCACCGCGGCTTGCCAGGCGGTGGCCTGCCGGCCGGCATCGGCTTCCGTCCGGAGGGGAGGGTAGATGTGCACCGGGATGCCGCCCGCCATCAGCACCCCGAAGAAACTGAAAAAGTACGCTTTCCCCGTCGGCAGCATGAGGACGACCGTCTCTTCCGGCTGCAGCCCGTGTCGCTGCAAGCCGTTCGCCACCGCCTCGGCGCCTGCCTTAAGCAGGCGATAGCTGATCATCGGTGCGGATCACGGCTTGCAGCGGGTGTCGGCGTCCACAGCGGTTTGCTCATGGCGGCGGTGAATCCGGAAAACATGATGTTGAAACTTACGCTGATGCGCGGGGCGTCGCTGCGGTTGAGATCGACGGAATGCTGCAGGTAGGAGGGGAACAGGAGCAGTGTGCCGTTGCGCACCCTGAGCACGACCTGATCGGTATTAGCGGCGGTCAGTTCGGTGACCGGCGGGCGGATGATGCCGGTCTGTGTCCTCGGGTCATGAAAATTGATGGAATCCGCTCCGGGCTGGGTCATGACGTAGTAGACGCCGCTCAGGAAGTTATTCGGATGATTGTGGATTCTGTGGCTGGCGCCGACCGCGTAGATATTGGCCCAGCAGCCGGTGATCTCGAAGGCGTCATAGCCGATCCTGAGGATTTCCAGGACGTTTTCCGCGGCGGCATTGATGCAGCCAACCAGCGGCTTAAGCTCCGGAAGTTCGTGCAGCGCCTGTGCGGACTGCCAGGCCTCAGCCGGCGCCAGCGGGCGCTGGTCGCGCCGCTGCTCTTCAAGCAGCGCCAGCATCACGGCGGCGATGAACCGGTGACGTTCCGGTGCGAGTTGTGTTCTCCAGACATGCGTCGGGAACATCGTCACCGTGTCGGAACTTTCAAACCAGGTATGCGCTCTTGCTTCCATTGGCCACTGTCCTCACATCGGCGCGGGTCGCTACGCGGCGTCTGATACGCCGTGATGGCGGCGCATCACCGCAGTTGAAATTACCGTTAAACTAGTTTATAGAACTATAGCCGATCGAGCGGTCAAGGGATTTGGCGCAGGATGCAAACGTAAACCGTGAAAACAATGTTGGATTCAGCGGAAAAACCCCCCATGCCGGAACGGCAGGCGCCCTCCGGGGCGGCGGATAAGGTGACCTACTCCAGTTACCTGCGGCTCGACCGATTGCTCAACGCGCAGCGGCCGTTGAGCGATCCACCGCACCATGATGAACTGCTGTTCATCATTCAGCATCAGACCAGCGAACTGTGGATGAAATTGATCCTGCACGAACTGCGCGCGGTCATCCGCTATATCCGCGCGGATGAGTTGGAACCCTGTTTCAATATCCTGGCCCGCGTCCGGCTGATCCAGCGGCAGCTTTTCGAACAATGGGCGGTGCTGGAGACGCTGCTGCCGAGCGAGTATGCGCAGTTTCGCCACGTGCTGGGGACCGCCTCGGGTTTCCAGTCGGCCCAGTACCGGATGATCGAATACCTGCTGGGCAACAAGGACGCCGACATGCTGGCGATGTTTGAGCATGACGCGGCGCTATACCGGCAGGTCAGTGAGGCGTTGTTGACCCCCAGTCTCTATGATGAATTCCTGCGCCATCTGGCGCGTCGTGGCTATGCCGTGCCGGATGCCTGTGTGGAACGCGATTGGAGCCGGCCGCATGAACGCAATGAGCAAATAGTGGCCGTGCTGAAGGGGATATACGCCGATCCGGAACGCAATTGGGAGGCTTATGCCCTGTGTGAAAAGCTGGTGGATTTGCAAATGCAGTTCCAGTTGTGGCGCTTCCGGCATATGAAAACCGTGGAACGGATCATCGGTTACCAACGCGGCACCGGGGGTTCCGCCGGCGTCCACTATCTGAGGAAGATCGCCGAAACAAACTTCTTTCCGGAGCTGTTCGACGTGCGCACCCAAATTGGTGTTGACGTATCCCCCTGAAAACCGGACGGCGTCCCCGTGGCCTGGCGCGGGCATGTAGGACGCTTACTGCGATTGCCTATGGCGGCGGTCAATGCTGGGCGCCGCGATACAGGCTGGCGTACAGCCCCTTAGCCTGACTTTCGCTACTCAACCATGCAGCGACAGATAAGTGCTTGAAATTTCGAGCGGGGAGCCTCAAAGGTCTGTCCTACATTTGCCAACTTATTTTTGCATCGCCAGCGTGTTCTTCGCGGTAATCCTGGGCGGGGCCTGTGGCGGCAGTGTCCACTTCAGTTGCGCGAGAACGAGTAGTTGATCGGCTTCGGGCTCGGTGTGGCGGGTGAAGATGAGTTCGCGCCCATCGGTGGTGGGGAAGTGCACGTCAAGCATCTGAATGGCAGCGAGTTTGTCGAGTGCTTGCCGGGCGGTAAGTCCGGGTGCTCGCTGTTTGAGTTGGTGACTCAGAGTGACTTGCACGCAGTACGCGAGGAAGCACACAAAAATGTGCGCTTCGATGCGATCCTCGCGTTGATGGAAGATCGGCCGAATGGCCAATTCGCTTTTCAGATTCTTGAATGCCGCTTCGACTTCCACCAGTTGCAAATAGAACTGCCACAATTGCGCCGGATCGGTGGCGGTGAGGTTGGAGCGTAGCAGGTAGCGGCCTTCGCGCTTGCGCACCGTGCGCAGCCTGGCGCGATCCAGCCGAAAGTCGAAATCGGTACGTTGCGTGCGGGTCTGTTTATCCGGCGCCTCGGGCAAGCGCAGTTTGACCAGACTGGCCGCTCGCCCAGCAAGTGCTTGTGCAGCGCCGAGCTTGGTGAGCAGCGTGTCGTAGCGCGGGCGTTGCTGCTTGAGCGCGTGCAATCGCGCGAGGTAGCGCCGCAGCCGTTGCTGGCGCATGGCGCGCTCTTTGTGCACACGCGCCTGACTCTTCACATAGACGTAGAGTTCATCGTCCTGCGCCAAGAGCTTTACCTGCACCTGTTCGCGTGCCTGCTGCCAGCCACAGGCGGCAAGATCGGCTTCGAGTCGATTCAGACGCCCCTTCGGCGTCCCCACCAAATACTGGGCACCGCGTTCACGCATCAGCGCCAGGTGCGCCTCCGTGGGAATGCCCCGATCCATCACCCAGACACGGCGCGCCTTGCCGTACAGCGCTTCAATGCGCTCCAGGAACCGCGGTAATGTCGTCGCGTCCGCCGTGTTGCCCGCCAGCACTTCGTAGGTGAGCGGAAACCCTTCCGGTGTGACAATCAGCGCGATCACCACTTGCACGCAATCCGGCCGATGATCGCGCGAATACCCGAAGCGGCGCTTGTCGCCCTCGGCAAACGGCGGATCGCTCTCAAAGTACGTGCTCGTCAAGTCATACAGCAGCACATCGAACGAGGCGCCGAACAAATCCTGCCAGCGATGCTGCAAAAACACCTGCAGCTCATCCTTGTGCACCAGCAACTTGTCCAGGCACCGATACAAGGTGTCCTTCGCGGCCAGCGATGCGTCTCCTCCCAACACATCGCCCATCGCGCTGCGTTCAAACCACTCCCGATGCAGACGCCACTCGCTGCCCGGATCAATCAGTCGATACGCCACCAGCACCATCAACACCTGATGCCAATCCGTGCCCTCGCGCGATTCCACCAGCCGGGGTCGCCAGAATTCATCCAACTTCAGTTGCCGCCACAACTGCACAAACGCCCAACACGCACCCCACTGCCGTGGTCGATGCAACCGGAATTCACCCAGTCGCACCTGCACACCGCACGCTGCGGCATGCGGGGGCACACTGACATCGTCCGCAAACAACGCCAACGTGCGCGTTTGCGCGTGGTCATCCAGCACTTCAATCTGCTTCAGCCACGCGGCGCGCTGCGAGTCGTTGATCTCACCCAGATACAAGATGTGTCGATCAACCGTTCCGCGCGCAACCCGTCGCTTCTCCGCAATGCTGAAGTAGCGATGCTCCTTGCCGTCCTTGAATCGTCGATGACACTTCAGGTACATGCAGAAAGACTACCTGCTCTCGCGCAGCTTGCAAGCACCAAGGTCTGTACCCAACCAAAAATTAAAATCACAGACCTTACAGGTCAAGCACTTACGCTCGCGATCACACCGAATATCAGCAAAATCCTGCTTGAGTTGCGAAAGTCAGGTTGCCTGCATCAGTTCCGCGTGGTTGCCTTCCTCGGCGATCTGCCCGTCCTCGAACACGTACACGCGATCGGCCTGCCGCACGGCGGAGAGGCGGTGCGCGACGATGAGCAGGGTGCGCCCGGCCAGATGGCGACGCAGCGCCGCATGCAGCCGCGCCTCGGTCTCGGTGTCGAGCGCCGAGGTGGCCTCGTCCAGGATGATCACTTTTGGGTCGGTGAGCAGCATGCGCGCGATGGCGAGGCGCTGCTGCTGGCCGCCGGAGAGGCGCACGCCGCCGCGACCGACGACGGTGTCCAGCCCCTGCGGCATGGCCGCTACGACGTCGCGGAGCTGCGCGACCTCGAGCGCCTGCCAGAGCGCGGCCTCGGCCGCTTCGCCGCCGAGCGTCAGGTTGTTGCGCACGCTGTCGTTGAACAGCGCCGGATGCTGCAGCACCACGGCGACGTTGTCGCGCACCACATCAAGCCCGATGCGGGTGACCGGCACGTCATCGAAGTAGAGCTGCCCCGCGGTCGGCGGATAGAGACCCAGCATGACTTGCACCAGCGTGGATTTGCCGCCGCCGCTCGCGCCCACCAGCGCCACCTTCTCGCCGGGGGCGATGTCGAGCGAGACCTGCTTGAGGATGGGTTCGCCCGCACGGTAGGCGAAGCTCACCTGCTCCACGCGCACCCCCACGGTCGTCTTGCCGGCGAACGGATCGGTCTCATGGGGATAACGGGGTTCCTGTTGCAGTGCGAGCAGGCCGTTCACGCGCGCGAGCGCCGCCCCGGCCGCGTACCAGGCGTACTGCACGTTCAGCACCTCCTGCACCGGCGTGAGCATGACCCACAGATAGCCGAACACCGCCATCATCTGCCCGACCGTCAGATCGGAGAACACCACCATCAGCATCGCGACCGCGCGGAAGCTGTCGAAGCCGAGCTGGAAGATGCCGAAGGAGAAGCGGCCGGCCGCATCGCTCTTCCAGGAGTACGCCGCGGAATGGGTGCGGATGGCGCGCGCCGCGTCGATCACCCGCAGGAGATAGTGGCGTTCGCGGTTCGCCGCGCGGATCTGCTGGATGCCGTCGAGCGTCTCCACCAGCGCCTGCTGGAAGAGCTCGAAGGCGCTGTTCTCGCGCTTCTTCAGCGTCTTGACCTTCTTGCCCACCACGACGGTGAAGTAGATGACCAGCGGGTTCATGCACAGGATCACCAGCGCCAGTTGCCAGTGCATCCACAGCAGCACCACGCTGACGCCCACCAGCAGCAGCGCCGCCACCAGCGTCTTGCTCACCGAGGCGCCGACGAACTGATCGACCGAGTTGAGGTCGGTCACGAAGCGCGAGGCCACGGCGCCGGAGCCGAGCGTCTCGTATTCGGCCATGGAGATGCGCGACAGGCGCATGAGCAGCGCCCGGCGTATGTTATAGACCACATCCTTGGCGATCAGGGCGAACTCGCGCGTCTGCCAGACGCTGAGCACGATCGAGGCGGCGCGCAGCAGCAGCGTCGCCACCAGGCCGGTCAGGATATAGAGCACCGGTCCGTGCCAGCCTGCCGGGAATACCGCGTTCATCGTTCCCACCAACGCGCCCGGCTTGTGCAGCAACACCTCATCGACCAGCAGCGGCATCACCAGGGGGATCGGCACCGCGGCGATCACTCCCGCCACCGCCACCCCATGGGCCAGCAGCAGTTCGCGCCGGTGGATCAGTACCCGCTCCAGCACCCAGCGCCAGGTGTAACCCGTCGCCGGCGATTCCGGGTGCGTCACGGCCGTGGAATCCTGAAGTAAAAGGGACGTGCTTTCGGGCATGGATCAATAAACCGGCAAGGGTTCGTCGTTCGTGTGTGCATTATCGCAGAATTCGTCGGGAGTCGTCCTTGGTCTGTATAGGCTTTGCCGAGCGAGGGTTATCACAACAAAACGTATACCCTGCGATCTCAACTTGTGTTAGCCTTCGGCCGGCTGTCAAGGACGGGATGAAATGCAGTCGATGCGGGGCATCTGTCCTTGAATGGTATGAGCCGACTGTGTGGCGTATTTCTTGGGAAAAACCAATAGGGAGATAGTTGATGAAGAAAACGATACTCACCGTGATCCTGCTTGCACCGTTATCCGCCGCCTTGGCAAATCCTCCGAACAGCGTTGGCTGTGGCCTGGGATCGCAGGTATTCGACAAGCAATCCGGGGTAGCTCCGCAGGTTCTGGCGGCAACCACCAACGGTACCTTTGGCAACCAGACTTTCGGCATTTCATCCGGGACTTCGGGTTGCGATCCGGACGGAACGGTAGTCGCCTCCGCGCGCGTGCCCATGTTCGTCGGCGCGAATCTGGATTCGCTGGCGCATGACATCGCCATGGGGCAGGGGGAGTCCCTCGAGTCACTGGCCACGGCCATGGGGATCAGGGAATCCGACAAGGCCGGGTTTTTCTCCGTCACGAAGGAAAATTATGCGCTCATCTTCCCATCCGCGAATGTCACTGCCGCCGATGTCCTGAATTCGATTTACACGGTCATGGCCAAGGATGAGAAACTGGCGCAGTATGTAAGAACATAAAACGACAAATCCGTAAAATAACAAAACCTCCAACGCTACGCCGTTGGGGGTTTTTTTTTGAGTCTCCATTGGCTTATTCATCGATGCCGATACTGGTATTTCTGGCGGCCGTTATCATCAGTTGGCCGGCCCACGCAAGGGATGACGCCTATCTGGCGGAATTGATGGCGCATGCCCGGGAGCTGGGCCTCTCCAACGACCCGCAGTGGCATGCCCTGGTGCATTATCGAGTCGATAGACTCGGAACCGGCGTCACCAGCGAGGCGGATGATCCGCTGTTTTTCAATGATCCGCGGGGAGCCGTCGACCCGCAGCGAGAACTCGATGCGACGCTCGCCGGCTTCTTTGCGGAGGAAGTATCGAGCGCAAAGCAAGAACACCCGCAATGCGCGTTCGTGGCGCGCTACGACCTGGTTGAAGGAGAAACTGGATTTCGACGCGCAACGCCTGCCCCAGCAACCCTGCGAGCGCTTCTGGAACTGGTACCGGCGCATCAACCCCGCTGGCGTGACGCTGATTTTTCCCACGGCCTACATGAACAATCCTTCCTCGATGTTCGGCCATACCCTGATGCGAATTGACGCACCCGATCAGACGGAGAAGACACGTCTGCTGGCCTATGCCATCAACTACGGAGCCACCACCGGCAACGATGGCGGGCTGCTGTTCGCCGTCAAGGGACTTACCGGCGTTTACCCGGGTTATTATTCCATTTCACCCTATTACAAGAAGGTAAGAGAGTATTCCGATCTGGAGAACCGGGATATCTGGGAATATCAGTTGCGGCTGAGTCCCGAGGAAGTCCGGCGTCTGTTGATGCATGTGTGGGAATTGCGCGGTATCCATTTCGATTACTATTTCTTCGACGAGAACTGCTCCTATGAACTGCTCACCTTGCTGGATGTCGCCCGACCCAGTCTCGGCCTGGCGGAGGAATTCACGGTGTATGTCATCCCGGTTGACACGATCCGGGTCATTAAGGAGCGCGGATTGGTTGAACAGGTCACGTATCGTCCGGCCGCCAGCACGCGCCTGCGCCACGGCGCGTCATCCCTTGCATCCCCGCTGCAGCCGCTGGCAAAGGGGCTTGCGGATCGGAACGTGGCGTTGGAAGACCCGCGGTTACGGACTTAACGGATGCCGATAGCGGCCGGTGTCATCGACGTTGCCTATGATTACCTCCAGTATGAGTATCTGGCGGGAAGGCGAACGCGTGAGGACTCGGCGCCCTTGTCGCTGCAATTGCTGCAGGCGCGCAGCCGGTTTGCCGCGCCCGACCCCGGCGGCCCCGTCCCGACCCCGGAGGTCAGGCCCGATCAGGGTCATCCCACCGCGTTGGTCGCCGTGGGTGCCGGCAAGGAATCGAACCGGCCCTTTTTATCGTTCCGGGCGCGGCCCGCCTATCACGAATTGCTGGACTCGCCCGATGGGTATGTCGATGGCGCGCAGATCAATTTTCTGGACCTGACACTCAAATACTTTTCCGATAACCACCGCCTCGTGGTCGATGACGCCACGCTCGTCGACATCCTCTCGCTGTCGCCGCGCGACCGTTTTTTCCGCCCCACCTCATGGATGGTGCGGGCGGGGTGGGCGCGCCTCCCGACGACCCAGGCGGCCAACACCGGCGAGCTGACATTTCAACTCCAGGGAGGCGCCGGCGCCACCAGACAGCCGGGCGAGCGCAATCTGTTATTTGTACTGGGCAAGGCCGCGCTGGACGCCAACGGCGACCTTGACAGAGGCTATGCCGCGGGCGCCGGAGTGGAAGGCGGGCTCACCCTGAATTTCAATCCCGCCTGGAGTCTGGGCCTGCGGGGCGATTACCTGCGCTTTGGCATCGGTGACACCTACACATGGCGTGCCGTAGCGCTGGAACAGCGCCTCTACCTCAATCCCCGCAACATGCTCGCCTTCGCGCTCAAGAGTGAGCAGGCCGCCTCGGAAACGCGCCGGTCCGGTTCGCTTTCCTGGAGTTATTTCTTTTGACGGTGCGCTGCCTGATCCTGGTGTTGTGTGCGGCTATCGCGGGCTGCACGCAGTTGTTCTTTTTCCCGATGAAACAGCAGGTACGCACTCCCGCCGACATCGGGCTGGCCTATGAAGATGTCTATTTTACCGGCGGAAATAATCAGAAATTGCACGGTTGGTATTTGCCTGCCGTCGGGCATGCCAGGGCAACGGTGTTGTTTCTGCACGGCAACGCCGAGAACATCAGTACCCATATCGGCAGTGTCTATTGGCTGCCGGAACGCGGGTTCAATGTATTGCTATTCGACTATCAGGGCTATGGACAGTCGGAAGGGGTGCCGAGTATCGCCGGTGCGCTAAGCGACGTCGAGGCCGCGCTGGGCTTCATGGTGCAACAGCGCGAACGCTACGGAGAGCCGGTCATCGTTTTCGGGCAGAGTCTGGGAGGCGCCCTGGCCATCGGGGCTGTCGCTCACAGCGCGTACCGGACGCATATCAAGGGCCTCATCGTGGATTGCGCATTTGCCGACTACCGGTTGATTGCCCGCGAGAAACTCGCCGGGTTCTGGCTGACCTGGCCGCTCCAGTGGCCGTTATCGCTGACCATCGACGACGAGTACAGTCCGTTGTCCGACGTGCGCGAAGTGGCGCCCATACCTCTGCTCATCATGCACGGCGAGCAGGATCAGGTGGTTCCGGTTCACCACGCCCGATTGTTGTATGAGCAGGCGCGAGAGCCGAAATCAATCTGGATCTTCCCCGATGGATCGCATGGCGGCACGACCGGCTACCCGGATGCGCGCAACCGGTTGGTCGACTATATGAACCACCTGGTCGTTGCAGAGGGACGATGATGGTCCGACCCTGGCCCGTCAGGCCGTACCGGCCGCGCCCCGAAGCGGTAATGACAACGAATGCGGGCTAGGCATCGACGATGTTGGATTTCGTGCTTTGTATGAATGCGACGACCTCGTCACGCTCGGCCGGTGGAACCCGAAAGGTTTCCAGCGTGGCTTTGAGGTGCCCCAGAAACGCCGACCAATCGCCGTCGCTGATTTTCATTCCCTGATGGGAGGTCTTCATGTCGCGTCCGGTGTAGTACAAGTGGCCACCGGCGCTGTTACAGAGAAAATCGATCAGCAACTGCTTTTCCCGTTTTAGGCCATCCTCGCCGCGATGCCGCCAGAAGCGCGCCAGTTGCGCATCCGCCTGCAGGCGCGGCAACAGATCGTTGGCGACCGCACAGATGGCGTCATAGCCGCCAAGACGTTCATAGAGGGTAGTCTTGCTCATTGCTTCATCTCCTCCTGCCTGTCGGGGTAGATGATTCATGCCTGCCAAGGCGCCGATGATAAACCTGGGGCTATCCGCTGATGTAATGTTCCAGTTGTTCGATGATGAATTGTTGTTCGGCGATGATGGACCTGACGAGATCTCCGATGGAGATTATGCCCACCAGCCGGTCGTCTTCCATCACCGGCAGGTGCCTGACCCGTTTCTCCGTCATCAGGGCCATGCATTCCTCGACCGTCTGCTCCGGGTGGGCGCAGACGACGCGTGTGGTCATGACCTCCCTCACCTCCGTGTCTTTCGATGAGCGCCCCTTGAGTATCACCTTGCGCGCATAGTCCCGCTCCGAGATCAGTCCCACGGTCCTGGTCCCCTCGATGACCATGAGGGCGCCGATCCCGTTCTCGGCCATGAGTTCGATCGCGCTGTAAACGGATGCCCCGGGGCCGATGGAAAAGACTTCGTAGCCTTTATCCTCCAGTACTTGCCTGATCGTCTGCATTGGAAATCCTCCCAGGATGCCGGGCCGATATCCCACCGGCTCCGAAAAATCATACCTGCTGGAAGATTAGCAGAGGACGGGGGCGTCGTGCACGTATCGTATCCGGCCATGTCCGCACCTGGCCAGTGCGCCTCACCACCGCGCCGTCAGTGCGAGCGGTCATAAATCTTCGGCCAGTGCCAGGAGGCTATATATTAAGGATGATGATTTTTCGATTCAGGCATAATCAGACATAAGCAGTATAACGTCAGCGATTTCAGATAGTGTCGGAATCGTTTACATGATTGATTACCTAAGCAACCGAAGTTATCTATCTGTAATACTGATCTAAAATAGCATTCTTGATGAATTGATCATGTCGAGTTTCCTAACAGATCGCTACTAGGTATTTTCACGTATATATTAATAAGTAATTGTTTTCATACAGGTATAAATAGTGGCGTGAGTATTGCACGACTTTATCAAAGCTTACGTAGTCAGTAGTTTCGAACCAATAATCAAACCACTGACTGGGATGAACACTAGAGATGGAAAAGAATTTAGCGACGTAAGCCTGGGGAGTAGCGGCGGCCTGGCCCCTCGGCGAATCCAACGGCTGATCCAGAATACTGAAAACAAAGGACAAGATACCATGAAGACCATAAAGATGATGATCGAATTGCCACCGAACATGACGCGGCGCACGCGCCCGAGATGGACGCACCTGATACTGGCGGCCATGATTGCGTTTGGCGTGGGAGTAGTAGGGCAGGGCGTAGCGGCGCCAGGAGATAATCCGAACAAGCCGGTTCTCACCAAGTCCGGAAAGAAGGCCGCGCTAAAGGCTGCTGCCGCAGCCATTACCCAGGCGGCGCCCACCTCGCCCGTGGACCAAACGAAGGTCCCGCACTACTTCGGGCCCTTCCCGAACTGGGTGAATAGCCCGTTCACGCTTCCTGATGTTGGCGTGACGATCACTGGCGACGGTACGGGCGCCACGGCCTCGGCAACGGTCGGTGCGAACGGCGCCGTGACCGGCGTCACCATAACGAATCCGGGCAGCGGCTACACGGCTGCGACGGTCGGTTTCACTGGCCCCGGCACGGGCGCCACGGCGGACGCCGTGGTCACCCCGTCGAATGCAGTCACCGCCATCACCGTCGCTGCCGGCGGCGCGGGCTACACCGCCCCGCTGGTCACGATCTCGGGCGGCGGCGCGACCACGCAAGCCACGGCAACCGCGTACGGCGGCGTCAACGCGGTCGCGGTCCCGCTCGCCACACAAGGGAGCGGCTACACGAATCCAACGGTCGATTTCGACATGCCGGATGGAGCGGACGGCGTGAAGGCCGTAGCGCATGCCCTGTGTGACGGTGGCCCCGTGTGTGGCCCGACCGGCGCCATCACCGCAATCGTCGTGGACCAGCCGGGCTCCGGCTACTCGTACGCGCCGAACGTCGTGATCCGTAACGGTACGATTTACGACCCGGCCCCCGGCGGGTCCGGCGCCGCCGCCACGGCCACGCTTGAAATCCAGACCGTCGCCTTGGATACCTTCGGCGCCGGCTACACCAGCGCCCCGTCGGTAGCTATCAATGACACGTCGCCCGGCATTGGTGCCGGGGCGTTGGCCACGGCCACCTTCAACGCCGGCCTGGTCACCGCGATCAACCTCACCGCTCCGGGCTCCGGCTATATCACCGCGGGGGCATCAAGAAGTTCCAGGATACCTTGCCGGGCCTGTGCAACCCCTCCGTCGCAGGGAGTTGCGCCGCTGCCCGAACAACCTGGGACAGTACATCCCGCTGGCGGTGCCCGACACCACGACGTTCCCGGAGAACCTCACGACGACGCCGCCGACGCCTGCCGCGGATTATTACGTGATCGCGGTCGTCCAGCACCGCGAGCGGATGAGTTCTTCGCTGCCTTTGGAAGGGACCCTGCTGCGCGAATACGTGCAGCTCGAGACCCCGGCCAATGCCTCCTGGAGCAAGCACATCGCCCTCTGTAACGAGAGACTCGACGGCACCGGCTGCGACCCGGTCATGATCAACGGCAATCCAGGCCCTGGGCGTGGACGATCCGCACTACCTGGGCCCGGTCATCGCGGCGCAGAAGAACCGGCCGGTCCGAATCACGTTCTACAACCTTCTGCCCACCGGCAGCGGTGGGGACCTGTACATCCCCACGGACTCCACGCTGATGGGTGCGGGCTTTGGCCCGATCCCCGAGGCGGCGCCGGTCAATTCCCAAACCGTCATGGATGAGGTGCGCAACCCGGTGTGCACCGAGTACCCGAAGGGCGATAACTGCTTCAAGGACAACCGCGCCACGCTGCACCTGCACGGCGGGACCAGCCCCTGGATCAGCGACGGTACCCCGCACCAGTGGATCACCCCGGCCGACGAAACCACCGACCCCTTGGCACCAGGGCGATGCCGTGGGGAGCGTCCCTGACATGTCCGCCGTCGCCGGCGTGCCCGATTGTTCGGGCGAAGCCGACGGCTGCCAGACGTTCTACTACACCAACCAGGAATCCGCGCGGTTGCTGTTCTATCACGACCACGCTTTTGGTGTGACCCGCCTCAACGTGTACCTGGGCGAGGCCGCCGGCTTCCTGATCTCCGACGCGACCGAGCAGAAGCTGGTCGGCAGCGGGACCATCCCCGCGGAGCAGATCCCGCTCGTCATTCAGGACCGGACCTTCGTGCCTGACGTTGCGCAGCTCACCGAGGCGGACCCGACCTGGGACGCAGCTCGCTGGGGCGGCTACGGCAACTTCTGGTACCACCACGTCTACATGCCGGCCCAGAATCCGGGCGATCCGTCGGGCATGAGCGCCTTCGGTCGCTGGATGTACGGGCCCTGGTTCTGGCCGCCGGCGACGCCGCCGTACGGGCCCATCGCCAACCCGTACTACAACATGGACCCAAATGCGGTTCCGCCCTTCTCAGCAGCCTTGGCGGTGCCCTGCAACCTGGACAACCCGAGCACCTGGCAGTATCAGACCGACCCGTTCTGCGAGCCGGCGTACATCCCGGGCACGCCCAACATCTCCACCGGGATGGAACAGTTCAACGACACGCCGCTGGTGAACGGGACCGCCTATCCCACGCTCACGGTGCAGCCGAAGTCTTACCGCCTGCGTGTCCTGAACGCGGCCAACGACCGTTTCTGGAACTTGTCGCTGTATGTGGCCGATCCGAGCGACGGAGGAATCGACAGCGAGGTCGCATTCAATCCAGCCGAACTGGCGGCCGCCCAGACCGACCCGAACATCGTCCCGACGCCGGACACCAGCGTCAGCCCGCCCGGGCCGAGTTGGATCCAGATCGGGACCGAGGGCGGCTTCCTGCCCGCGCCCACGGTCGTCCCTCCCCAGCCAACCACCTGGATCATCGACCCGACCCGTTTCGACGTCGGGAACGTGGACAAGCACTCGCTGCTGTTGGCGCCCGCCGAGCGGGCGGACGTGATCGTCGACTTCTCGGCCTACGCGGGCAAGACGCTGATCCTGTATAACGACTCGCCTGCCGCCTTCCCGGCACGGGTCTCCAGCTACGACTACTACACGGGTGCACCGGATCTGTCCCCGGTCGGCGCACCGACTATCCTGCCTGGCTACGGCCCCAACACCCGCACAATCATGCAGATCAAGGTTGTTGGCGCTCCGGCCGGTCCGTTCAACCTGAGCAAACTACAAACCGCCTTCCGGCACAAAGCAGACGGGACCGGCGTGTTCGAGGAAGGCCAGCACCCGATCATCGTCGGGCAGGCGGCCTACAACTCGGCATACGGCACTGGCTTCGCCGCGAGCAGTTGGTGCAACGGCCCCAGCGGTGGCAATCTGTGCGACGGGTTCGCCCGGATCTCGGATCAGGGTGGGGACCTGTTCGGCTTTAACACCCTGCTCTCGGGTAACACGGCCAAGCTGGACATCCCGCTCCAACCCAAGGCGACCCACGACGAGATGAACTCGGCGGCCTTCGACGAGTTCGGGCGGATGACGGCGAACATGGGCCTCGAGGCCGTTCCGGCCACCCCGGCGGCGCAGAACATCGTCCTGTACCCCTACATCAACCCGCAGACGGAGCTCATCGACGGCACCAACCTGCCGGCCGCCAACCTGGATGTGACCCCGATCGCCAGGGCGGACGACGGGACTCAGATCTGGAAGATCACCCACAACGGCGTGGATACCCATCCGATCCACTTTCACCTGTTCGACGTGCAGTTGCTCAACCGGGTGACGTGGGACAACATCATCATCCCGCCGGAAGCCTCGGAGCTGGGCTGGAAGGACACCGTGCGCGTGAGCCCGCTCGAGGACACCATCGTGGCCCTCAGGCCCGTCATCCCGCAGGTCCCGTGGGAAGTGCCTAACAGCATCCGGACGCTGAACCCGGCCATGCCCATCGGGTCTAACTTCGGCTTCAACAACGCGGACGCTGGCGGAAACCCTACGGCGCCGATCACCAACCAGCTCGTCAACTTCGGCTGGGAGTACGTCTGGCACTGCCATATCCTGAGCCATGAGGAAATGGACATGATGCGGCCGGTCTCTTTGGCGCTTCCGCCGAAACCGCCGATCAACCCGGTCCTCTCGAAGAGCGGCAGCACGGTGACGGTGGCATTCAATGACGATTCCCTCACGGAGACCTCGTTCCATCTGCAACGGACCGCGGACAGCACGACGTGGACGGACGTCGGAACACCGATTGCAAGGGCACTCGATAGTGCGAACACGAAGGGAGACCTCCTCGCCCTGAACAACAGCGGGGTGAGTGGCAACCCGGGACCGGTCTATGGCTACCGCGTGGCAGCGGTCAACACCGTTGGCTACGGTGGTGAGTTCCCGAGCCTGAGCGTCCAGTCGGTGTCCGCCCCTGTCGTCTACAGTGGCAACGCTGCCCTGCCGGCAGCTCCGACGAACCTGACCGCCTCCCTGGCGACCGGGCCGCGGGTCAACCTGACCTGGGTGGACAACGCAACCAACGAGAACGGCTTCGTCATCCAACGTTCCTCGAACGGCGGGACCTTCATCCAGATCGGCACTGCCCCGGCGCGCACCAACACCGGGAACGTGACCTTCCCTGACCCCACCGTGGTGCTGGGTAACACCTACACTTATCGAGTGGCGGCGGTGAATGGCAAGGGTTTGTCTGCCTTCGTGACCTCGGCGCCCATAGCCGTGGCCATCCCAGCAGCTCCGACCAACGTGACCGGGGTCAACGGTACACCCGGCGGACAAAGGACGGCGGGTCTGACCTGGACCGCGGTGGCGGGCGCGACCAGCTACAGCGTTCTCTGGTCAAATAGCCTGACGATGACCCCGGCGACCCAGGCCAACAATGTGCTCTCAGGTCAGCAGATCAATGTGGCTGGCACCGCGGGCACGTTGGTTTACATGCAGGTCCGGGCAAACAATGTCCTGGGCTCCAGTGCATGGACGCCGACGACGCCGGTGACGGTGACCAGAAACTAACTGAGTAGGAAGTTGTTGGACGGGGAAGGGAGCAATCCCTTCCCCGTTTTTTGTAGATAGTCTACCCGGGTGCGCCGCAACGGAACCGCAACAATCATTGGGGCCGGGAATATTTTCCAGAAGCGTGGAAAATGTATCGAAAACGCAGATTACACACTCTGTGATGTCGATGCAGGTCGGGCAATTCACCTTGGATAGTTCAGTCTTCCAGTGGACCAATAGGGTCAGACTCGATTGATCCGATTACATCTTAACCGTGCTTTCTGGCAACATATTCGCGTATCGCCTCCGTGAGCAAGCCGTAGACATTCTGGTGTGTCTCGGAAGCAAGCGCCTTGAGTTCGTTCCAGGTGGCTACTTCGACCTTTGAGCTGAGCTTGATGCTATGCCTGCCCCAGGGTGATTTCGTTTTAACGGACTTCTAAAGAAACCTCAACCGTTTACATGTCCGGCTTGGAATGGGACCCTGAGCCGGATACAATGACTGACCGGGTCGCCCAGGGCCGAAGCAGACGGGAGAGCCAGCCAGCTCGCCGCGATCAGAAGGCCCGATCGATAAGGGCGTGAAGATACCGATGGATTGAACGGTTCGATTGTTTTGGCAAATCGCCTCACCCCGTCTCTGTCCCCTCATGACCGTTCCCGCCGACGTGACACGGCGCGCCGCTACCGCCGCTGGATTGGACCGCGCACAAACAGTACCCGCAGGCTTTCCTGAAGGAAGTGTTCCGCACCATGATGTACTCATGCCGATCACCCCTGAAACGTTTTGCCCTTCAAGTGCTGGCCGCGGTTGCCGGCGCCACGCTGGTCTTGCTCGGACCGGGTGCGGGCGCTCCGTCGACCACCCTGCCGCGGTATCCCCGCCGCAGGAGACGGCGCTCGAATACGCCGAGAAGCGCCTCGACCCGATCTACGTGTGCCCGATGCACCCACAGGTGGTGCAATCGGAGCCAGGCAGGTGCCCGATCTGCGGAATGGACCTGGTCATGAAGAAGGCCGCGGCCGCGACGTCGGACCAGCACGGACACGCAGCGGTTAAAGATACCCCGGCGGTCATCGTCTCCGCTGCAGTGGTGAATCAACTGGGCGTGCGTACGGCGGAGGTGCGCCGTGGCACGCTCACTCGTCACATCGAAGGCTTCGGCGTGTTCCTCCGCAGCACCGCGCGGGGCTATCGGCCCGTCTACAAGGGCCCGGAGGCCAGCGCGGACGACACGGGAATCTCCGCCTCGGCGCTGTTGGTGCAGGCGCAGGTCTTCGAGCGCGAGGCGCTCCTGCTGCGCGAGGGGCAGACCGCGCGCGTGCGCTTCCCGAGCCTCGGGGCGAGGGAATGGAAGGGGACGGTGACCGGTCTGGAGAGTCAGGTCAGCCAGGCGACTCGCATGTTGCAGTTTCGCGTCTCCATCGACCCCGAGAGCGTTTCCATCCCGGCTGGAATGAGCGCCTTGGTGACGGTGGAGGCAGACCCCGTGGCAGACGTGCTCCTGGTCCCTCGCGACGCCGTGATCGTGACCGGGAAAGGCGCGCGGGTGATCCTCGCGCAGGGCGGCGGCCGCTTCCGGCCGCGGGAGGTAGACGCCGAGGACATAGGCGAGGACCAGATCGTGATCCGCTCCGGGCTGCAGGAGGGCGAGCGGGTGGTGGTCTCGGGCCAGTTCCTGCTCGACTCCGAAGCGAATGTGCAGGCCGGGCTCATGCGCCTGAACGGCGAGCATCCCGAATCCCAGGACAGTGCCGAGGTGTCCACCGAGTGATTGCGCGGATCATCCACGGCTCGGTGCGCAACCGCTTCCTGGTTCTTGTGGTCACCGCGCTGATCGTCGGGTGGGGATTCTACGCTCTGCATCACATCCCCCTCGACGCCATCCCGGATCTCTCCGACGTCCAGGTCATCGTCAAGACCACCTACGCGGGCCAGGCGCCCCAGGTAGTAGAGGACCAGGTTACCTATCCTGTCGCCACCGCGCTGCGGGCCGTCACCGGGGCGGTGGCGGTGCGCGGCTACTCCATGTACGGCAATTCCTATGTCTATGTGGTGTTCAAGGACGGCGCCGATCCCTACTGGGCCCGCTCCCGGGTGTTGGAGCTGCTGAACCAGGCGGCCATCGGCCTCCCGCCGGGCGCCCGTCCCACGCTCGGCCCCGACGCTACGGCGGTCGGCTGGGTCTATCAGTACGCCCTGGTGGATCGCACAGGGGGGCACGACCTGGCGCAACTGCGCAGCCTGCAGGACTGGTTCCTGAAGTACGAGTTGCAGTCCCTGCCGGGCGTCTCGGAGGTCGCGACCGTTGGCGGTATGGTCAAGCAATACCAGGTGGTGATCGACCCTGAGGCGCTTCGCAGCTACAACCTGCCCCTGACGACTTTGATGCAGGCGGTGACCCGTTCCAACGCCGAATTAGGCGGCGGCGCGCTGGAAATGGCCGAGGCGCGCTACATGATCCGCGTGGCCGGTTACCTGACTGGGATCGAGGATTTGCGCAACGTCCCGCTCTCTGCGCGGGAGATCAATGTCGGCGGAGGGATGGGTTCGGGATCAGGGGGGACCGCGGTCCCTCCGACCGCGCGTACGGCGTATCGTCTGGGCGACATCGCCGATGTCCGTCTGGGTCCCCAGATGCGCGAGGGCATCGCCGAGCTCGATGGTGTGGGCGAGGTGGTGGGCGGCATCGTGCTCATGCGTCCCGGGAGCAACGCGCTTGAGACCATCGCCGCGGTCAAGGCCAAGCTGGCCGATCTGGAGTCGGGCTTGCCCGACGGCGTGGAACTGGTGGAGGTGTATGACCGCTCCGGGTTGATCCACCGCGCCATCGACACGCTGAGCAGCCGACTGGTGGAGGAGTTCGTCATCGTCGCCCTGGTATGCGCCCTGTTCCTGCTCCATGTCCGGTCCGCACTCGTGGTGATCCTCAGCCTCCCGATCGCAATCCTCGGGGCCTTCAGCGTCATGCAGTGGCAGGGCATCAGCGCGAATATCATGTCGCTGGGGGGTATCGCCATCGCCATCGGCGCCATGGTGGACGCTGCCATCGTCATGATTGAGAACCTGCACAAGCATATGGAGCGCGAACCCCTGACCGCTGCGAACCGCTGGGCGGTGGTGCGCCAGGCCACCACGGAGGTCGGGCCGGCGCTGTTCCTCTCTCTGCTGATCATCACCCTGAGCTTTCTCCCCGTGCTTGCATTGCAGGGGGAGGAAGGGCGGCTGTTCGCACCGCTCGCCTACACCAAGACCTACGCCATGGCCGCCGCGGCGCTGCTCTCGATCACGCTGGTGCCGGTACTGCTGGGACTCTTCGTCCGCGGTCACGTGCGCAAGGAGCAGGAGAACCCCATCAACCGTGCACTGTTGGCCGCCTATCGCCCGCTTCTCGCCTGGGTGCTGCGCTCGCCCCGAATCGTGGCGGTGTCGGCAATCGTGCTGACCCTGAGTGGGATCTGGCCGGCGTTGCACCTGGGCTCCGAGTTCATGCCGGATCTGGACGAGGGGGACCTGCTGTACATGCCCACCACCCACCCGGGCATCGCGCCCGACAAGGCGCGCCAGCTTCTGCAGCAGACCGACCGCCTGATTCTCTCGGTGCCGGAGGTGGAACGGGTATTCGGAAAAGTGGGGCGGGCCGAGACGGCGACGGACCCGGCTCCCATGGAAATGATCGAGACCACCATTCGACTCAAGCCCCGCGCGCAGTGGCGGCCGGGGATGAGCATAGAGCGGATCAAGGCCGAGCTCGAGCGGACCGTGAATCTGCCCGGGCTGACCAACGCCTGGCTCATGCCCATCAATGCCCGCCTGCAAATGCTCTCCACCGGTATCAAGACGCCGGTCGGAATCAAGGTCGCAGGTCCCGACCTCGCTGTCATCCAGCAGATCGGGCAACAGATCGAGCGGGTCGTCGCCCGCCTGCCCGGAACCGCGTCCGTATTCGCCGAGCGCGTCTCTGCGGGCAGGTATGTCAAGATCACGCCCGAGCGCTTCGCCATGGGCATGGTGGGCCTGACCGTGATGGATCTGCAGGAGATCATCGCCTCGGCGGTGGGTGGCATGAACCTGACGGAAGTGGTCGAGGGCCGGGAACGCTACCCGGTGAACCTGCGCTACCCGGCCGAAACGCGCGACTCGGTAACGAAGCTTGAGCGCTTGCCCCTGCTCGTGGACAGCCGTGGCACCCAGGTTCCGCTTGGCGACATCGCGCGGGTCGAGATCGTGGACGGACCGGATATGATCCGCACCGAGAACGCGCGCCTGAACGGCTGGGTGTACATCGACCTCCGAGACCGGGACGTGGGCTCGTACGTGACCGGCGCCAGGCATGCGGTGGCGGCCGAGGTCAGGCTGCCGCCCGGCTATTCGCTCACCTGGTCGGGGGAGTATGAGCACTGGGAACAGGCCAGGGCGCGGCTGTGGCTGGTTGTGCCCTCTACCCTGGTGATCATCCTGGTGTTGCTATACCTCAATTTCCGCAACCTGACGGCGACCCTCATCATTCTGGGGACGCTGCCACTCGGTCTGGTGGGGGGTGTCTGGCTCATGTATTTCCTTGGCTACCATCTATCGGTGGCATCCGTCATCGGCTTCATCGCGTTGGGCGGTGTGGCTGTCGAGATCGGGGTGGTGATGCTCTTGTACCTCGAACGCGCACGGGCGCGCCTGCGCGCGGCGCGCGGGGGTGCGGAACTGACGCGGGAAGAGGTCAGGGAGGCCGTGGTGGAGGGTGCGCTGCTACGGCTGCGGCCGGTCACCATGACGAAGGTGGCAATTATCGCCGCGCTCCTGCCCATCCTGCTCGGGACCGGTACGGGATCGGAGGCGATGCAGCGCATCGCTGCCCCCATGGTCGGAGGCATGCTGAGCGTCGCGGTTCTTACCCTCGCTGTGATCCCGGCCGCCTATCTGATGTGGAAGGGGCGAGGGCTGGGGCATTAGCAAATCCGCGTTCGCTGAGATACGCCGGAAGGCACTCTCCGCGCCGTCAGTGCGTCATGCCCTGCAGGAACCTGAAGAGCTCACTGTTGGTTGACAGGATCAGGGTGGTGTTCTCGGCGATGATGGACTTATAGGCCTCCATGGTCCGGGTGAACTCGTAGAACTGCACCGCGGCCGGGCTCTGGTTGTAAGCGCCGGCGTAGATCGCGGTGGCCTTGGCGTCCGCCTCGCCGCGGATCTCCTCGACCCGCCGGTAGGCCTCGGACTGGATACGGTTCAGATCCCGCTCCCGGTTGCCGAGGATGCGCGCGGCCTCGCCGTTGCCTTCCGAGCGGAAGCGCTCGGCGATCTGCCGGCGTTCGCTGATCATGCGGTCATAAATCTTCGGCAGCACGCTGGTGTTGTAGTTGATGCGCTTGAAGCGGATGTCCAGCAGCTCGATGCCGAACACCTGGACCTTCTGCGCCGCCGCCGCGAAGATCTCCGCCTCGACCTGCTGGCGCCCCTTATGGATGGGCACCAGCGTGCCCACGGCGGCGTTGTTGGGATCCGCGAGGGTGGCGTCCTGCAACGGCACCCGGTCTTTCGTGGTGCGGATGATCTCGATGAGTTCGTGCTTGGCCACGGCGTTGCGGGTCTCGCTGCCGAGGATGTCGTCGAGACGGGACTGGGCGCTGCGTTCATCGCGCAGGCGCAGGAAGTACTGCAGGGGATCGGTGATGCGCCAGCGCGCGAACAGGTCGACGGAGATGTAGAGCTTGTCCTTGGTGGGCATGTCGGTGGGACTGCCGTCCCACTCCAGGATGCGCTTGTCGATGGAGTTGACCTCCTGGATGAAGGGCGCCTTGAGCTTGAGGCCGGCGGTGGTGACGGGGTCGCCGACCGGCTTGCCGAACTGGGTGATGATCACCTGCTCGATCTCGTTCACGGTGTAGAGCGACCCGGTGAGGACCAGCGCGGCCGTGGCAAGCACGATGAAGAGGACGAGCGGCTTGTCCAGGTTCATGGCTGCGCTTCCTTCTGTGCTTCCTTTTGCGCATCGAGGTTGAGCAGCGGCAGGATGCCGCGCACCTGGTCATCGACGATGATCTTGGAGCGCAGACCCGGCAGGACCTGCTGCAAGGTCTCGAGGTAGATGCGGCGCCGGGTGACCTCCGGCGCCTTGAGGTATTCGGCCAGCACGGCGTTGAAGCGCGCGACGTCGCCCTCCGCCTCGTTGATGCGCTTGAGCCGGTAGCCCTCGGCCTCGCGGATGCGCTGGTCCTTCTCCCCTTCGGCGAGCGGTATCACCTTGTTGTAACCCCGCCTGGCCTCGTTGATCAGTTTTTCCTTCTCTTGCTGCGACTGGTTGACCTCGTTGAAGGAGGCCTGCACCGGCCCAGGTGGATTGATGTTTTTCAACTGCACCTGGTCGATGCTGACGCCCATCTCGTACTTGGTGGAGAGCGCCTGCATCCGGGCGAGCGCCTCCACCTCGATCTCCTGGCGGCCGATGGTGATCACCTCGTCCACGGTGCGATCACCCACGACTTCGCGCATCACGGACTCGGAGACCGCGCGCAGGGTTTCGTGGGGCTCGCGGACCCTGAACAGGAACTTCTCCGGGTCGGAGACGCGGTACTGGACCACCCATTCCACCAGGGCCGTATTCAGGTCGCCCGTGACCATCTGGGTTTCCTTTTCGGGTTCTTGCGGGATCTGGTAGGGATTGGTGGCGCCGGGCGTGGCGAAGCCGAATTCCTGCTTGAGCTGGCGCTTGACCGGCACGATGGTCGCGACGTCCATGCCGAAGGGCAGCTTGAAGTGGAGCCCCGGGTTGATTTCCTTCAGGTATTTGCCGAAGCGCTGCACCACGGCGACGGAATCGCTCGGCACCGTGTAGATAGCCGACCAGGCGCCGGCGGCAAGCAGCAGGAGCAGGAGGGTGTAACCCAGCGACCCGCCACGGGGCCAGCGCAACGACCGCAAGTCCATCTCGTTCCCATCCTGAGCATAAAGACCGGTGCCACAGAATATAACTTAAGGGGGTTCGCGACAATTGATTCCGCGGAGAAGGCTCGTCCTGAGTCCCTGCGCGAGGATATACTAGCCCACATTTCTATCACCGCGCGGGCAAACAGTCGGCTTGTGCGCCATCGGCCCCTTCGGTTACCGGATTTTGCATGGAACAGCACGCAGCCCTGAACGTCAGCACCGCGCCGCCGCCGCGGTCCTCCACGGCCGCGCTTACTCTGCTCGCCCTCGGCGTCGTCTATGGCGATATCGGCACGAGCCCGCTCTACGCGGTGAGGGAGACATTTTCTTCCAGCCACGGCATCCCCCTCGACACGGAGAACATCCTCGGCGGGCTTTCGGCCATTTTCTGGTCGCTGATGATCATTGTTTCGCTCAAGTACGTCACCCTCATCATGCGGGCGAGCAACAAGGGCGAGGGCGGCATCATGGCCCTGCTGGCGCTCGCCTCCTCGCAGTACCCCACTTCGGGGCGCCTGCGAGCCTTGATCCTCACGCTCGGCGTGTTCGGCGCCGCGCTGTTCTTCGGCGACGCCGTCCTTACCCCCGCCATCTCGGTGCTCTCGGCGGTGGAGGGGCTCGAGATCGGCACCCTGATGTTCAAACCCTATGTCATTCCGATCACGGTGAGCGTGCTGACGGTGCTATTCGCTGTGCAGCGCCAGGGCACCGCGGTCGTCGGCTCGTTCTTCGGCCCCATCTGCCTGTTGTGGTTCCTCGCGCTCGCCGCGGCGGGAATCTACAATATCGAGCGCTACCCCGGGGTGCTGCTGGCGACAAATCCGGTGCATGCGTTGCACTTCGTGACCGCTCACGGTTTCCTGTCGTTCGTGGTGCTCGGTTCGATCTTTCTCGCGGTGACGGGCGCGGAGGCGCTGTATGCCGACATGGGACATTTCGGCAAGCGCCCGATCCGCATCGCCTGGTTCGGGCTGGTGCTGCCGTCGCTGGTGCTCAATTACTTTGGACAGGGGGCGCTGCTGATCGCGGAGCCCGGCGCCATCGCAAATCCCTTTTACCACGCCTATCCGGACTGGGCGCTGTACCCGATGATCGGACTGGCTACCGCGGCGACCGTGATCGCTTCGCAGGCAACGATCTCGGGGGCGTTCTCCCTCTGCCGGCAGGCCATCCAACTGGGCTATCTGCCGCGCCTCGATGTGATGCACACCTCCGCGAAGCAAATCGGCCAGGTCTATCTGCCGGGACTGAACCGTATCCTGTTCATCGCCGTGATCCTCACGGTGGTGGCATTCGGCTCCTCCTCGAAGCTCGCCTCCGCCTACGGTGTGGCCGTGGCTGGCACGATGCTGATCACGACCATCCTCACCTTCTTCGTGATGCGTCACGGCTGGGGGTACAGCCTGCTGATCGCCGGTTTCGCCACCGGCTTGTTTGTCTGCGTGGACGCGTTGTTCTTTTCGGCGACCCTGTACAAGATTCACGACGGGGGCTGGTATCCACTGATGGTGGGCGCGGTGATGTTTACCCTGATGGCCACCTGGCGGCAGGGCCGCAGGCTGCTGTACCAGCAACTCAAACAGCAAACCGTGGCGCTGGATACCTTCCTCGAGCTGCTGTACTGCGACCCTCCGGTGCGCGTGCCCGGGACCGCGGTGTTTCTGACCTCCGCGACGGGCACCGTGCCGCATGCGCTGCTGCACAACCTGGTGCACAACAAGGTGCTGCACGAGCGTGTCGTTTTTCTTACCGTCATCGTCGCGGAAGTGCCATGGGTGCCCGAGGCGGAACGGGTGGAGATCGACTCGCTCGGGCATGATTGCTACCGCATAACGCTGAAGTTCGGCTTCATGGAGCAGCCCGATATCATGCAGGCGCTGGAAGTCTGCCGCCACCAGGGACTGGAATGCCGGCCTCTGGAAACCTCCTTCTTCCTCAGCCGCGAGGCCATCATCCCGAGCATCCGCATCCAGGGCATGGCGCTCTGGCGCGATCGCCTGTTCGCGGCGATGGCGCGCAACGCCGGCAGCGCGGTGGAGTATTTCAACCTGCCGACCAACCGGGTGATCGAGCTGGGTACGCAGATCGAAATCTAAAGCGCGCTCAACCGTCGCGCAGCGTCTGCAGCGGCGGCTGGTCGAGGACCGAGCGCGTGCCCATCATGCCGGCCAGGCCCACGCCGAGCGCGCCGCCGAGGGCGCCGATCAGCCACACCCGGGGATCGGGGTGGTAGGGCAGTTCGAACACCCGGGCGGCAAGCACATAACCCACGGCGCTGGCGCCGGCGGCGGCCAGCAGGCCGGCCAGAAGACCGAGCGTGGTGAACTCGATGAACAGGCTCGCCAGCACCTGGCGCCGGCTGGCGCCGAGGGTGCGCAGGATAGCCGTGTCGTGGCGGCGTCCCTCGCGGCTCGCCTGGATCGCGGCGTAGAGCACCATCAGGCCCGAGAGCAGGGTGAACAGAAAGACATACTCGATCGCCAGGGTGGCGCGGTCCATGATCGCGCGAACCTGGCGCAGGATGGCACGAACGTCGAGCACGGTGACGCTGGGGAACTGTTTGATCAGTTCGGTGAGCAGCGCGCCGCGGTTGTCCGGCAGATGAAAACTGGTGATGTAGGTGGCCGGAAAATCTTCCAGCACGCCCGGCGGCAGGATGACGAAGAAATTGACCCGAAACGAATCCCACTCGACGGTGCGCAGGCTGCTGACCCGGGCGGTCAGTTCCCTCCCGGCGATGGTGAACCGCAAGCGGTCGCCGAGCCTGATGCCGAGTGTTTCCGCCAACCCCTGTTCGAGGGACAGCCCATCACCGCCCGCCGCGCCGCCGGGCCACCAGCGGCCCGCGACGATCCGGTTGTCCTCCTGCAATTCGCTCGCCCAGGACAGGTTGAATTCCCGCGCGATCAGGCGCCGGGCGCGTGCGCCCTCGAAGTCCTCCGGCCGCACGTCCCGGTCATTGATGGCGACCAGACGCCCGCGCACCATGGGATGGAAGCCGGTCAGGGTGATACCGCCATCGCGCAACAGGTCTGTCAGTGGCTTGACTTCATCCGCCTGCACGTTGATCAGGAACTGATTCGGCGCGGCAACCGGGAGGTTCGCCTGCCAGGAGCGCAGCAGGTCGACGCGGACGATGCCGAGGATCAGCAGGGCCATGATCCCCAGGCCAAAGGCCGCGAGTTGCAGGCCGCCCAGGCGGCCCCGCCGCGCCAGACTGGCCAGCCCGAAGCGCCAGGTGAGGCGCCCGCGCCGGGAGAACACGGACAGGACGCGAATCAGCCCGAGCCCGGCCAGCCACAGCAGCAGGCCGGTCACGCCGATCCCGAGCAGCAGCCAGCCCGCCAGTTCGAGGTCGCCGGCGACTTGGAACAGCAGCCCGGAGAGCGCCGAGAGTCCCAGCAGCAGCACCGTCCAGGCCGACGGGGACGGCGCCGCCAGTTCGCGGCGCAGGACGCGCAGCGGCGGGACCCGCGCAATCGTGAGCACGTACGGCAGCGCGAATCCCATCACCGTGACCAGGCCGGTGCCGGCGCCGACCAGCACCGGCCACGCCGCGACGGCCGGGGGCGCGGCGGTGAACCAGTGCGCCAGCAGCACCACCAGCACCTGCTGGGCGAGCAAGCCGAGCAGGCAACCGGCGAGGCTCGCGCCCAGCACCGGCCACAGCAGCCGGCCGGCAACGGTGCGCAACACCTCGCGGCCGCTGGCGCCGAGACAACGCATGATCGCGCTGGTGTCGGCCTGCCGCTCCGCGTAGTGACGCGCCGCCACCGAGATGGCCGCCCCGGCCAGCAGCACCGCGGTGACGGCGGCGAGTCCGAGGAACTGCCGCGCCCGATCGAGCGCCGCGCGCAGTTCCGGCCGGGCGTCGCGCACATCCTGCAGGTGCTCGCCCGGCTGCAGGCGCCGCTCCAGCGTGTTGCGGTAACGCGCTAGCGCCGCTTGCGGCCCTGCCACCAGCAGGCGGTAGCGCACCCGGCTCGCGGGGGTGATGAGACCGGTGGAAGGGAGGTCGGTGGCGTTCAGCAGCACGCGCGG
Source organism: uncultured Gammaproteobacteria bacterium (assembly GCA_963773065.1). GTDB lineage: Bacteria > Pseudomonadota > Gammaproteobacteria > UBA9214 > UBA9214 > CAVQCA01. The sequence continues at coordinate 90,358 of CAVYZN010000028.1, read as the reverse complement.
CGCGAGCTGGAACAGATCGCCGCCGCGGTCCGGTTCGTAACTCAGCACGCGACTCGCGGTGAAGGTGCGATCACCCAGTTGGATCGCGTCCCCGATGCGCGCGCCGAGTTGCTCGAGGACCCGCGGTTCCACCCAGATCTCGCCCGGCGCCGGGATGCCCTGCGCGGCGAATTCCTCGCCCAAGGGTTGTGCGGCGAGGCGCAGCCGGCCGCGCAGCGGGTAGTTCGCGCTGACGGCCTTGATTTCGGTGAGCAGGGTGTTGTCCTGGTAGAGTGCGACGCTGGGGAAGCTCACCGTCTCCGCCACCTGCAAACCGGCCTCGCGGGCGGACTGGCGCAAAGCGGCGCGCGGTGCGCCGGATGAGGCGATCACCAGGTCCGCGCCCAGCAACTCCGTGGCCTGGCTCGACATGGCGCGCTGCACCCGGTCGGTGAAAAAGCCCACGGACGTTAACGCGGCCACCGCCAGCATCACGCCCAGCGCCAGGACGCGCAGTTCCGGGATGCGCAGGTAGCGTCCCGGAACTGCGCACCAGAGCGGGAAACGCCGCGTCATGCCGGGGCCAATGCTCCGTTGTCCAGCCGATAGTGGCGTTCGCAGTGCCGCGTGAGCGCGCCGTCATGCGTCACCATCACCAGTGCGGTGCCGTAGCGGGCCCGCAGGGTAAACAGCAGCTCGATCACCGGTTCCCCGGTCGACTGGTCGAGGTTGCCGGTGGGTTCGTCGGCGAACAGCACTTCGGGGTGGGGCGCAAAAGCGCGGGCAATCGCCACGCGCTGCTGCTCGCCGCCGGAGAGTTGCGCCGGGTAATGGCGCAGGCGCCGGGACAGCCCGACCAGACCGAGGGCCTCCTCGGCTTTGGTTTGCCGGTCGCGTCTGCCGGCGAGTTCGAGCGCCAGGCGGACGTTCTCCAGCGCGGTCAGGGTCGGCAACAACTGGAAGGACTGGAATACGAAGCCGACCCGACCCGCTCGCAGGGCGGCCCGGGCATCTTCATCCAGGGCTGACAGCGATACGCCGAGCAGGCGGACGTCGCCGCCGCTGGCGGAGTCCAGGCCGGCTAACAGGCCGAGGAGGGTGGACTTGCCGGACCCCGAGGCGCCGAGGATCGCCACTGCCTCATGCGCCGCGATCTCGAGATTGACCTCGCGCAGGATGTCCAGCCGTCCCTCGGGTCCCATGACCCACTTGCTGAGTTGACGCGCCTGCACCAGCATCGGGTTACAATCGGTCTTCATGAAGACGATACTCCTGCTATTCCTGCTGTGTCTGACGGGCCGCCTCACCGCTGATGAACCGCCGGTGATCCTGGTCTTGGGCGACAGTCTCAGTGCGGCCTACGGGATCGATACGGAGCGGGGTTGGGTGCGGCTGCTGGATGAGCGTCTGCGGGCCAAATCCTATCGATTCCGTGTTGTCAACCTGAGCATTAGCGGCGAGACGACCCGCGCGGCCGTGGCGCGCCTGGACGCATCGCTCGCGAACTACCGGCCCGCCATCGTGATCGTCGGCCTGGGCGGCAACGACGGCCTGCGCGGCATCAGTCTCGATGAGATGCGGAAGAATCTCGCGCACCTCGTCAGCGCCAGCCGCGCGCAGGGCGCGCGGGTGCTGTTGCTGGGCATGCGTCTGCCGCCCAATTATGGCAGTTATTATGCCGGTAAGTTTCACCAGGTCTACCAGCAGATCGCCGCGGAACAGGGGATCCCGCTGGTGCCGTTTTTCCTGGCCGGGGTCGCGGAAGACCGGAGTCTCATGCAAGAAGATGGCATCCACCCGAGCGCCGAGGCGCAGCCGATCCTGCTCGATACGCTCTGGGCTTACCTGGAACCGCTGCTGTCGCCTGCCGGCGGCGCCGGGGATTTCCCGGCCGCCGGTACGCCAGTTCGTACCTCCGGCGAGTGAATCAGGTTCGTGCCGGCGAACTTCCTTGACTCGCGCATTGTCCACTATCAACTAGGGTTTGCCCGAAAATACAGAACTATGTTGCAGCCATTGACTCACACACGCTCGTATGGTCCGGCTTCATGTCTCCGCCGGGGGCTGCGGTATTGCTGTTGCCGGCCATCGTAACCGGTTGCGCGACCGGCCTGCCGCATGGCCAGGTGGAGCCGCACATGACGGGACACGGCGCCGCTGCACCGGTAACCGAGGCACCGCCTGTCCGGCAACCGCCGGCGCTTACCACGGCGCTGGATCTCAAAGCCACGACGAATCTGGAGGGCATTATTCCCGTGCTGGCCGGCAAGCGCGTGGTCCTGGTGGGAGAGACCCACGACCGCTACGACCACCATCTGATGGAGCTGGAAATCATCCGCCGGCTGCACGCCGTGCACCCGCGTCTGGCGATCGGCATGGAGGCCTTCCAGCAACCCTTCCAGGGTATCCTTGACGACTATGTCGCGGGCCGGGTGGACGAAAAACAACTGCTGCGCGGCACCGAATACTACCGGCGCTGGCGCTATGATTTCCGCCTTTACGCCCCGATCCTTGAGTATGCGCGCGAGAACCATTTGCCGGTGGTGGCTCTGAACCTGCCGGTCGAGCTGACCAGCAAGGTCGGGCGCGAGGGGGTGACGGGGCTGACGGCGGCGGAGCGGGAGCGGCTGCCCGATGAAATCGATCGTTCCGATGCGGCGTATGCGGAGCGCCTGCGCAAGGTGTTCGAGTATCACCCCGGTGTGGACGGGCACGGCTTCGAAAATTTCATCGAGGTGCAGCTCCTCTGGGACGAGGGCATGGCGGAACGCGCCGCGGATTACCTGCGCACCCATCCGGACTACATGATGGTGGTGCTCGCCGGCGTGGAGCATCTCGCCTATGGCAGCGGCATACCCCGGCGGCTCACGCGCCGCCTCGATGCGGATAGCGCCATCGTCCTCAACGACTGGGATGGCGAACTGGAGCCGGGACTGGCGGATTTCCTGTTGTTGCCGCAGGAGCAGTCATTGCCACCGGCCGGGAAGTTCGGCGCGCTTCTTGAAGAGGATGAAGGCAAACTCTTGATCGGCCAGTGCCTCCCGGACAGCCCCTGCATGCTGGCCGGATTGCGGCGCGGCGACCTGATTGTCGCCATCAATGGCGAGGCCGTCGCCGATCTCGCGGACCTGCGCGCCGTGACCTGGGACAAGCGGCCGGGTGAGCGTATCAGTATCAAGGTTCGCCGCGAGCACTGGTTCCTGCCACCGCAGGAGTTGAGCTACGAAATCATGCTGCGTTAGGGCCTGGCCAGCGTCTGTGTCGCAGCAGGTCGGAAGTGATCCGACAGAGCACATATCCGCCCACAGCCCAATCGGGTTGCCCCTATCACTCAGGTTGCCCACAACACGGTCGATATTGTTGGTGAAAACTTATTTACGGACCGGTTTGTAGAACTTCAAGGATATGAATATCCAGGATAGGCTTGCGTGGCGGTCCAATGGCGATGCCCGCATTCCTGGCATTGGTTCCGCCGGGACGAAGATGTTGAAGGAGTAATCCAGGAACAGTATTACCAGGCTGATGCATGGCATGACTTTCGGGCAGGGGACTAGAGATGGCTCACATCCAGGTATTTTATAGAGACTTGCTGAAGGACGAAGTGGAGTTGCGTTCCGACGTGACCACGATCGGACGCAGTACCGACAGCGATATCAAGATTGATAATGCGGGCGTATCGGCGCATCACGCGAAGATCGTCAAGGAGGGGGAAGTTTTTATAATCGAGGATACCGCAAGCATGAACGGTACCTTCGTCAACGGCAAGCGTGTTTCCCGCCAGTTGCTGTCCGATGGTGACGAGGTGGTGATCTCCAAGCACATCCTGAAACTCACCAACACGGACGCGCAGGTGACATCGCCACATACGTCAAGCAATGACACCCAGCAAGTGGTTCAGGGCGCAACCATGGCGGTCGACGTATCCAATCTTGGTGAGTTGATCAAACAACGCCAGGCGAAGTATGCAGCCTATCTTTTGTTAACGGGCGTGGAGCACAGACGTTCCCGGTATCCACTGACCAAGTTGAATTTCAAGATAGGAAAAGCCAAGGATTCCGATATTAATACCTCGAGCTGGTTTGCGCCGCGTGTGGCGGCCAGGGTCGTATGTAAAAACGATGGGTTTTATATTATTCCTGAGATGCGCGGAAGAGTCCGGGTCAACGGCATGCCTGTCTCCGCGCCGATGAAACTGGAGGATAGCGATAGACTCACCGTGCGTGGATTATCCCTGATGTTCTATAACCGACCGGCAGAAACCGACCGGCAGAAAAGTCATAAACCATGACGTTGAGGATACCAGGCTACAAGATACTGCGGCCTATTGCCGAGGGAGGCATGGCCTCCGTCTATCTGGCCGTTCAGGAATCCCTGGAACGACGTGTAGTTCTGAAGTTGCCAAAAAAGTTCACCGATGTCTTCCAGTCCGCCCGCTTTGTCAACGAGGGCCGGATTATCGCATCCCTGAATCATCACAATATCATTACCATCTACGATATCGGCGTCTTTGGCGAGCGACACTACTTCACCATGGAATATCTGGAGGGCGGCGATCTCGAGGACCGGATTCACAAGGGGATCAGCGTTGAGACGGCCCTCGACCTGGTGGAGGCGATCGGCGGTTGCCTGGAATATGTGCACAGAAAAGACATCATTCACCGCGACATCAAGCCGGCAAACATCCTGTTCCGCCGGAATGGAACCCCGGTGCTCACCGATTTCGGCGTGGCCAAGCAAACCGAGGCTGACAGCAGGCTGACCAAGGACGGCACTGCGCTGGGCAGCCCCTACTATATCAGCCCGGAACAGGCCGAGTGCAAGCCGCTGGACGGACGTGCCGATATCTATTCGCTCGGCATCATCCTGTATGAAATGCTTACAGGTAAAAAACCCTATCAGGGTGACTCCGACATTCAGATCATCATTGCGCACCTGACCGATCCCATTCCTTCCCTGCCGCCTGAGCTAAGTCGTTATCAGGAACTCATCGACCGGATGATCGCCAAGGATCCGGATGATCGCTTCGCCACGGCCGGGGAGATGGTCGAATATATCAAGGAACTCCGGCATGGCGGACCGGCGGTTGCCAAGGCAGCCAAGATCACGGGGGCCGTGCATGACGTGCACATGCCGAAGGAATCGGTGTTAGGAAACGCCATAAGCGGCACACGACTCGCGTTCAAGAAGATCAATGCACTACTTCTTGACGAGCACAGCATGCGCATCGCGGCGGCGATGACCATACTGCTGGTTATTGCCCTGGTATTCCACGAGACATTGCCATTGATGATGACGGCGGTAGAGAAAACTTTTATTGGAGCCGGTTCAGGGATGACGGAACAGAAGGCTGCGCCGAATTTAAAGGAGGAATCAGCACCGCAACTTGAGGGGTACCTGCTGCAGGCCAAACATGCGCTGGAAAAACTTCGTTACACAGAGCCGGAGCGCGACAATGCTTATTACTATTATCAACTGGTCCTGAAAGAGGATCCGGATAACGAGGAAGCGCTGAAGGGGGTGGCCAGGATAGGTGAAATCTATGCTGATCTCGTGGTATGGGCGCTCGACATGGTCGAATACGGGAAAGCGAAAGATTATCTGCATATCGGGTTGAAGGTGGATCCGCAAAACAAACGGCTGCTGGAACTTCAAAAAAGCGCTGCATTCAAATGATGCCCCCGTGCAGGTCTCTGGCAACATCGAGTTCCTGTTCAGGGTTTAATGCGACTACAGTGCATCAGAAGCGACGAGGAAGGATAAATCATGCCATGGCAATTTAGTATGGCCTCGGACATAGGCGGGCGCACCGAACAACAGGACTGCATGGAAAGGCTGAGTTCGGATGACGGCCATACTCATTTGGTCGTAGTCGCCGATGGCATGGGGGGGCACCGGGACGGCGCCCTGGCGGCCCGGACAGTAATCGAGACCGCCAAACGCCATTTCAACACTGGCCCGATTTCCGATCCCCGGACATTTCTTGAAGATCTTTGTCTCGAGTCCCACCAGGCGATCAGTGAGCTTGGAGGAAATGAGGAGCGTTCTCCCGGGAGCACCTGTGTAGTGCTGTATCTGAGCGGCCCGGAAGCCTACTGGGCCCATGTAGGGGACAGCCGCCTGTACCACTTCCGTAACGGTATGCTACTCAACCGGACTCGGGATCATTCCGTTGCACAGCTTATGGTGGCGCAGGGACGCATCCAGGAAACGGACGTGGCCATTAGCGCGCTGCAGAACCAACTCTATATGCGTCTGGGCGGGAACGATAACCCTGAACCTGATTTTGGCGCCGCCGAGGTGGAAGCGGACGACATCTTCATGCTCTGCAGCGACGGGTTCTGGGCCTGCGTTGCACCGGAAGAGGTGGTCGGGAGTCTCGATAAACTACCTATCGAAAAAGATGATGCAACGCATCTCGTGGAAATGGCCAGGGAACGCGGTGGACCCAAGGGGGATAACATCAGTCTGGCATTAACCCGGTGGAACGCCGATGGGACGCAGTGCAACAGGGGGCTGTTTGCACGATTCCTGGCGCGTATCTTGGCGTATGATCCCAAGAAACTTCTGCATAATTTGTCATTCCGGCAGAAGCGTACGAGAGCAGGGATGCACGACTGCAGTAATCGGGAGTAGGGGAAAGCTTCCTCGCATTTCCGGATTCCCGCCCACGTTTTCACGTGGTCAGGCCCGCCGCGCGGGAATGACACGCTGAGAACAAATCAACCTGTCTCCGGGCAATCGACGCGCAGGTGCCGGCAGCATCGCATTGACTCGAATGCCTAGTCGCAAACGAGTGTTCGCTTGGGTATCCACACCTCGCTTACTGGGCCGGATTCTGCACCGGGAATCTGGTATCGGGATTTCGACCTGGTTACCGCTTCGGTTCCGTAGCCGGGTGCCTCAACAATATGGGGCTGGGACTGGGCGAGACGGCCACGACCTTTGGGGGCTCAACGATCCCGCGACATGGATGTTATCTCTGGCCATGCTCCTCGGGCGTCTCGAGGTATTCCCGTTATTGTTGCTCTTCTCGAAGGATTTCTGGAGATAGACTTCCAGTCCACCGGAACAATTCCTGTCCTGACTTATAAGGGTCAGGGAGCGGACGCTGCACCATCCGCGTTTTTTACACGAGCCTTCATGAAATCCAATGATCGTCACTGCCGTGATCCGGATATAATCGGTCCTTCTGAATGAGGATTCCCTATCTGTCAGGGCAAGATTGAATCACAACGCATGAGTAAAACTGCATCATCCCGGCGACCTGGCGTTTATCGCATATCTCTCGGCTGCGCACGGTGGGCGCTGCTGTTCCGGGTGTTGCTGCCGCTGCCGGCATGGGCGGACCTGCACCACGCGCTGGAGGTAGTGGTGCGGCCGGAGCAGCATGCCATCGAGGTGATCGACACCATCACCCGCCCGGCCGCCGCTTCCGCGACGCTGGAATTCGAACTGCATCCGGATCTGGCGCCCGAGATAGTAGGCGAAGGGGTGCGCCTGGAGGCGTTGGCTGCGCCGGCCGCGGATAAACAACCGGCTTCGAATACGGCGGCTGAAGTCGCGGATGTGACGCCGCGCCGCTACCGCGTGCTGTTGCCGGCCGGGCAGGACCGCTTCGTGCTGCGCTACCGGGGCCGCATCCAACATGCGCTGCGCCAGCAGGGCGAGGACTACGCGCGCGGCTTCCGCGAGACCGCCGGCATGATCGACGGGGAGGGCGTGTTTCTCGCCGCCGAGAGTTACTGGTATCCGCAGGTGGCGGGAGAACGGCTGACCTTCGACCTCGATCTCAGCCTGCCGCCGGGCTGGACCGGCATGACCCAGGGTGAGCGCCTGACGCATGCAGCCGGTGAAACGCACACGCAGGAACAGTGGCGCTGCCCTCATCCCCAGGAAGAGATCTACCTCATCGCCGGCCGCTTCAGCGAATACGCGCAGTCCACGGACGGTGTGCAGGCCATGGTCCTGTTGCGCGAACCCGATGCGGCGCTGGCCCAGCCGTACCTCGATGCGACCGCCGAGTATATCCGCCTTTACAGCGGACTGATCGGGCCTTACCCCTATGCGAAGTTCGCCCTGGTGGAAAACTTCTGGGAGACCGGCTACGGCATGCCCTCGTTCACCCTGCTCGGGCCGAAGGTCATCCGCCTGCCGTTCATCCTGCATTCCTCCTATCCCCACGAGATCCTGCACAACTGGTGGGGCAACGGCGTCTACGTCGATTATGCCAGCGGCAACTGGTCCGAGGGCTTGACCAGCTATCTGGCCGATCACCTGATCAAGGAGCAGCGCGGCGAGGGAACCGACTACCGGCGCGGCGTGTTGCAGAACTACGCCGACTACGTGCGTGAACAGCAGGATTTTCCCCTCACGGCGTTTCACAGCCGCCACAGCGCCGCGACCGAGGCCGTCGGTTACGGCAAGGCGCTGATGCTGTTCCACATGCTGCGCCAGCGGCTGGGCGATGAGACTTTCATCCAGGGACTGCGGACCCTGTATGAGCAGTACCGTTTCAGGGACGCCGGTTTTGCCGATGTCGAGGCGGTATTCAGCCGGGTGAGCGGGCAGCCGCTCACTGCCTTTTTCGATCAGTGGGTGAAGCGCGGCGGCGCGCCGCAGTTGCGCGTCGCCCAGGTACGCTGCTCCGGCCTGAGGGTCAAGGCTATGTGCTTGCCGCACGGATCGAACAGGTGCAGGAGGGAGAAGCCTACGCGCTGCGGGTGCCGGTTGCCGTCCAGTTGGAAGGCCGGGAGGAGTGCCTGGCAGAGCGTGGTGGAGCTTGAGGGTAAACAGAAAGCACTGGAACTGAAGCTGCCGGCCCGGCCGCTGCGGTTGATCGTCGACCCGGAGTTCGACGTGTTCCGGCGCCTGGACCGCAACGAGATCCCCCCGGCCATCAGCCAGGCGCTGGGCGCGGGGCAGGTGATGATCGTGCTGCCCTCAACGGCCCCCGAACCGCTGCGCGCCGCCTATGCCGAACTGGCCGCGGACTGGAAGGCGGGCAACCCGGACCGGTTCACCATCGTCTCTGACGATGAACTTGAGCGGCTGCCGGCTGACCGCGCGGTCTGGCTGTTCGGCTGGAGCAACCGCTTCCGGCCCCGGATTCGACGCGGCGCTCGCGGACTATGCCTTCGGCGACCAGGGCGATGCGGTGACGATCGCCGGCACGCCGCTCGATCGCGCCACCCATGCCGTGGTGGTCATGGCGCGCCATCCCGCCAATCCCGATCAGGCGCTCGGCTGGCTGGCCGCCGACCGGGCGGAGGCGCTGCCGGGACTCGGCCGCAAGCTGCCGCACTACGGACGCTACAGCTATCTCGCCTTCACCGGTGACGAACCCGACAATGTGCTCAAGGGGCAATGGCCGGTGGTGCACTCACCCCTGTCGGTCACGCTGGTTCAGGAAACGGGTGTGACGGGCGTGGCTGGTGAAATGCGCCTCGCGCCGCGCGCCCCCCTGGTCGCCCCGCCGAGCGTGTTTTCAACCAGCCGCCTGCAGACTGACCTGGGCGTGCTGGCGGCGCCGGCCATGCGGGGACGCGGACTGGGCACGGCCGAACTGGACCGGGCCGCGGCGTACATCGCGGACCGCTTTCGCGACGCCGGCCTGCAGCCGGGCGGCGACGGCGGCACCTTCCTGCAGACCTGGGAGGAGCGGGTGGCGGAACTGGACAGGACGGTGACCCTGCGCAACGTCATCGCCGTGCTCCCCGGCACCGACCCGCGGCGGGCCGGTGAAAGTCTGGTGATCGGCGCGCACTACGATCACCTTGGCCTGGGCGAGTACGGGGGGCAGACCGAGGACCGCGGCCAGGTCCACCCCGGCGCCGATGACAACGCCAGCGGGGTCGCGGTGCTGCTGGAGCTGGCGCGGACCCTGGCCGGCAAGCCTCACCCGCGCAGCCTCGTCTTCGTCGCCTTCACCGGCGAGGAAGCCGGGCGGCTGGGTTCGCGGCACTACCTGCAGCAGGCCGGCGCCTACCCGCTCGAGCGGATGATCGCCATGGTCAACCTGGATACCGTCGGGCGCCTGGGCGAGCGTCCGCTGACGGTGTTGGCCACGGGCACGGCGGAGGAATGGGTGGACATCCTGCGCGGGGCGGGCTACGTCACCGGCGTTGCAGTCAACGCGGTGGCCGATGACATCGGCTCCGGCGACCAGACCAGCTTCATCGCCGCCGGCGTGCCGGCCGTGCAGTTCTTCAGCGGCGCGCACGCGGACTTCCACCGTCCCGGTGATACGCTGGACAAGATCGACACGGCCGGCATGGTCAAGGTCGCGCAGGTGCTGAAGGAGACGGTCGACTATCTCGCCGACCGCCCGCGGCCCCTCACCGCGACCACGCTCGCCGGGCCACCGCTCGCCGCCGCGCCCGATACCACGCCGCTGCGCCGGGTGAGTCTGGGGACGCTGCCGGACTACACCTGGAACGGAGAGGGCGTGCGCCTCGACGGGGTGCGGGCCGGCACCCCGGCCGCGCAGGCCGGTCTGCGGCCGGGCGATATCATCGTCGAACTGAACGGGACGCCGGTCAACAACCTGCGCGAGTACGCTCAGGCACTGAAGCAACTGCAGCCGGGCGATGAGGTCGGCATCCGCTATCGGCGCAAGGGCGAAGAATACCAGACCACTACCCGGGTGATCGCACGTTGAGGGTATCCGGCAGGAGTTATCGAATGACCATGAACAGACGCCTTTATCTCACGGCCCTGGTGCTGCTCTTCGTAACAGGCCGTGGGTGGGCCGACGCCGCGTCGCCGCCGGACCCGGATGGCCTGGTCTTGCCCGGTGAGACCCATTTCAAGAATCTGCGCCAGCTCACCTTCGGCGGCGAGAACGCGGAGGCGTATTTTTCCCATGACGGGCGGGAGCTGATCTTCCAGTCGACGCGCGACGGGCTGGCTTGCGATGCCATCTTCCGCATGAACGCCGACGGCAGCAACGTGCGCCGGGTCTCCTCCGGCCGCGGCGTGACCACCTGTTCCTTCATCGCACCGGACAACCAGTCGATCATCTATGCCTCGACCCACCGGTCACCAGGATCACTGCCCGCCGAAGCCGGATTACTCGCAGGGTTACGTCTGGCCGCTGTACAAGGATTACGACATCTTCCGCGCGGGGCCGAACGGCGAGCACCCGGTACCCGTTGACCACCACCGACGGTTACGACGCCGAGGACGTGTATTCACCGCAGGGCGATAAGATCCTCTTCACCTCGGTGCGCAGCGGCGACCTGGAGTTGTACCTGATGAACCCGGACGGCAGCGGCGTGGAGCAATTGACCGACACCCCCGGTTACGACGGCGGGGCGTTTTTCTCCCTGGACGGCAAGTGGATCGTGTGGCGCGCCTCCCGGCCGACGGGCCAGGATCTCGAGGATTACCGGGCGCTGCTGCAGACAGGGTCTGATCCGCCCCGGCAAACTCGAGCTCTACATCATGAACCTCGACGCGCGCAAACCGATCCGGCTCACCGACAACGGCGCCGCCAACTTCGGTCCCTACTGGCACCCCGACGGGCGCCACATCATCTTCGCCTCCAACAGGGATGACCCGCAGGGGCGCAACTTCGACCTGTACCTGATCGACATCGATACCCGCGCGATCGAGCGCATCACGTACTATGAAGGCTTCGACGGCTTCCCCATGTTTTCCCACGACGGCAAGCACCTGGTGTTCGCCTCCAACCGCAACGGCAAGGTGAAAGGGGAGACCAACATCTTCATCGCCGACTGGCAGTGACGAAAAATTACACCGTTTCACGAACCCACACCCGCTCAAGCCACCCCTCTTCCCCTTTGCTGCTGCGCTTCGTCTGCCGCGCCGCCCGCGCGCGCGGGCCGCCGGCGGGACGTCCCTGACGGTCGTTCGCGCCCGCCTCTCGCGGCGACTTGCCCGCCTGGCGTCTCTCGCGCGCCCCTCCCGCTTTCTCCTTTGCTCCCCTTTTCTCTTCTTCCCTCCTTCCTTCCTTTCTCTCTTTCTTTCCCCTCTTTCTCTCTCCCTTCTTTCTCTTCTTCCCTTTTTCTCTCTCTCTCTCTCTCTCCTTTTTTCTCTTCCCTTCCTCTCCCCCTTCTCTTCTCTCTACTTCTCTCCCCTCCTTCTCTCTCTCTTCCTTCCCTTCTTTTCTTCTTTTCTCCCTCTCCTTTCTCCCCCCTCTCTCCCTGGCTTCGCGTCCCGCCGGTTGTTCACTCCCGCTTCGCTTCGCGCTCGCCGCCTTTTTGCACTTGGTCATTGACCGCCCACCGTACCTACCGCTTCCCGCGCTGAGTTTTGAGACCACAGCTCACCTCGTTCTCGGGTCTCATTATTTTCCAGGCGCTGTTTGCTCGTCTGCAACTTGCGCCAGCTCAGCGGCTGTTTTGAACATCTGCGCCTCACCCCGATCTTCGGCCATAGGGTGATGTGTTGCTGCTGGTGGTGCATTTGCTGCTGAGCTACCGGGAACTGCGTGTTATCCGCTACTACCAGGACGACCCGCAGTTGCGCCGAGGCTGGGCTTACCCGTTGCCGGAGCCTCGACCCTGAGCCGTCTCGCGAACACCGATCTGCAGTGCCGAGAGCTGCGCCGCTCTGCCGTGCCTGTCCTGTAGCGTCTGGCACGTCTGACTGCAGGCATTGCGGGCTTGACGTCGGTGCTCTCCACCGTCGCTTTGCCGGCGCGTGCTTTACCTCGAGGCCAGCGCAGCTTTATCCGCTGTTCTGCACCCTGTCTCAACGCAATCTTTTTTCATCTCCCTTCATGTGCTATTCCACGGTGCCCGGCGTTCATCCTCGGTGCATCCGGGCGATCCGCGCGGTGCACCCCAGGCGCTCATCGAAACACGCATGACAGCGCCTTCTTCAGCGATGACATCGTCCGCTTGCTGGAGGCCCAAGGTGCATACAGCATCAGCGTGCCCTTTGAGCGCTTCGCCAAACTCAAGCGCCCATCGAGGCGCGCCGGCAGTGGTGGCGCCACAACGGCGGATCGCCTATTTTGAGCGGCGTGGAAACCCAGCACCTGACACGGCGCGCCCGCTTTGTGTTCATTCGCCAGAGAAACAAGGTCCAATCCAAGGAACCGGTGCAGCTCGACCTCTTCGTCCCCTTCGCCTGGGCTACTATTTCAAGGTCATCGTGACCAACAAGCGCGTGCGGGCCGGCAAGCTCCTCAGCTTCCATAACGGCCGGGTTCGCAGGAAGGGGTGTTCGCGGAACTGAAAACCGACAGCCAGTTGGAGTATGTGCCTACGCGCACGCTCGCGGGTAACCAGATCTATCTGCTCTCAGCGGTGTTCAAGGATGGCGCGAACCGCGGGATCGGTTGTCTGGGCGATCAGATCGTCGAGCGAGGCCAGAACTTCTTCGACCGCCTGCTTGGGGGTCACGACCCGGATGTTAGCGGCCTGGTTGCTCTCGCCGCCGTCATCGTCCTGCACGGCGAGCGCTATCGCGAACGTCCCGGGAAGGGTGTATCGGTGAGTCTGGCTCAGCTCGCCGGTTCCGTCGCCGAAGGCCTCGTCGAACAGCGCGAACGAAGATTGCGAATCGACCTGACCGTCCCCCCAGTTCAAGGTCGCGGTCTGGTGGTCCGGCAAGCCGGGATCGCCGAAAAGGGCATGTGCCGTGGCCGGCATCCCGACAAGGACGAAGGGGATGGCCGTGTTCACCTGGTTTCCCCCGCCGTCGACGAGGTCGAACTGGGACAGAGCCGGCGCGACATTCCTGACGTTGATGGTCGCGGATGCGAGCCCGACGGAGCCTCCGGACGGGTGCTGGGCCTGGGCCGGCACCTGGACAGAGCTCGGACCGTCCAGGGCACCCGCGTCGAACGTGACCGCCGTTCCCGTCGTCTCGTAACTGCCGTTCGCGTCGAGGTCCCACTGCAGCGCCACCGGTGTCGCGTAATACGTATCGCAGCCCAGGAACCGGACCGTGTCGGTCTTGAGATTCATGTTGGCAGTCCCGTCATCGTTATAGACGTCCGTGAGATCCGGAGCGCGTTCCACCAGACCCGTGCCGACCAGGGTCCGAATCTCGTCCGCCGATTCGGACAAATGATTGATGGCCTGGATCGAACAACCCACCGGGGCGTACCACTTCCACGACTCCGCCTGGTCGTTGTAGTCGAAGTTGATCACGCCACGGTACGGCTCGAGCACCGAGAAGTCGTCGAAATCGTCGCGGTCATAGTCGTCGAAGTCGACCACGGGGTAGAAACCGCCATAGTCCACGCCATTGAATAGCTGGATGAAGGCCCGGGTGGTCGGAGAGCCTGCCGACCCGTCCAGGGCGACGCTGCTCCCCTCGTCGACGTCGTACGGACCGTGCACGGCGACCGTCGGCAACAAGGTCGGGCTCCCGTCCCGGACGATGTCCTTGTGCCGCCACTCGCCCATCTTGACGGTCTCGTCCGGGCCGTCGTTGTCGTGTTCGGTGGCGTAAAAGATCAACTCGTCGCTCGGGCTCTCGTAGAAACCGGTCGCGGCCGCCAGATTGGCGATGCGGTCGCCTCCGGTGCTCGGGAAGCTGGCCATCGCCTGCCCGCGATAACGGACGGTGAGGGTGATCGAGCCCACGGGCGGGCAGTTCTCAAACTCGCAGTCAACCTGAAAGAGATCGAGCTTGTCGTGATCGCACCGAACACCGGGTGACCACGTGAGCCGGCCAGGTAGAGCGGCCCCTCGATGTTCCCTTCCCGGAGGAAGTGCAGCGACTGGTGCGCGTCCTCGTCATGGTCGTTGATGTCGTGAACCGTGCCGACGAGCTCCCAGGTCAGGTCCTTGCTCCCCAGCTCATTGGACGAGGACCGATCGAAATAGATCGGCTCGTCGCCGTGGAAGCCTGAGCCGACCGCCATGAGGTAAAGGCCATTCGGCAACCGCGTGACGGCGAGACCATCGGCGTCATGGAGCGGCTTGCCGTCCGAATGGACCGGCACGAATTGGCTCTTGAACTCGGGATTCTCCGGGTTGATGACATCGAAGAACATGATGCGCGAAGGGGAGGAGGCCATTTCGTAGTGGACGGTGTTTTCGCAGGTGAGCCTGCAGATGGCTTCCTCATCCGGGTCGGAGGACACACAGGACGCGTAGCACTCGGCGAGCAGGTTGCGCGGGGTATCCATCGCCATGGCCATGATCGTGCCTACCCTCTGCATGCCGCCCGGATGCTGGTAGGCGTGCGGCGGGGGTGAAGAGCAGTCGTTCTGCCCGTCCCCATCCCCATCGATGTACCCCTCCCGGAAGATCAGCCCGGGACGCATGCAGGGGTCCGGATGTTCCGGGTCGTCGCCGCCGACGACCGTGTCACTACCTCTCCGCCCATGCCCCTGCTGCGCCTCGACAAGGTTTCCCTGGCCTTCGGCCACCACGCCCTGCTGGACCGGGCGGAACTCGAGATCACCCGCGGGGAGCGCGTCTGCCTGGTGGGGCGCAACGGCGAGGGCAAGTCCTCGCTGCTGCGCCTGGTGAGCGGCGAGGCCGCGCCCGATGACGGCATAGTCTGGATCCGTCCGGGCACGCGCGTGGCCCATCTGGCGCAGGAGGTCGCGCTCGACAGCCATGAGTCCGTGTTCGACGTCGTGGCCGCCGGTCTGCCCGGGCTGGGCCGGCTGATTTCCGCCTACCATCACACCGTCTCCGAACTTGCCCGGGCGTCCACGCCGGACGGACTCGACGCGGCTGGCAAGGCTGCAACACGAGCTGGAGGCGGCGGGCGGCTGGCGGCTCGATCAGCGGATCGAGACCATCCTCACGCGCCTGGGCCTGGAGGGGGATGCCGGCTTCGATACCCTCTCCGGCGGCTGGCGGCGGCGCGCCATGCTGGCCCGCGCGCTGGTCGCCGATCCGGATCTGCTGCTGCTCGATGAGCCTACCAACCACCTGGATATCGAGGCCATCACCTGGCTGGAAGAGTTCATGCTGGAGTATGCCGGCGCGCTGCTGTTCATCAGCCATGACCGCGCCTTCGTGCGCCGGCTGGCGACGCGCCTGATCGAGCTGGACCGCGGCCGGCTGACCTCCTGGCCGGGAGATTATGACGCCTATGTGCGCAAGAAGGCCGAACAGCTCGAGGTCGAGGCGCGGCACCAGGCCCTGTTCGACAAGAAACTCTCCCAGGAGGAGGCCTGGATCCGCCAGGGCATCAAGGCGCGGCGCACGCGCAACGAGGGACGGGTGCGGGCGCTCAAGGCCCTGCGCGAGGAACGCCGCGCGCGCCGGGAGCGTTCGGGGAAGGTCGAGCTGCGACTGGAGCCGGGGAGCCTCTCCGGCAAACGGGTGCTCGAAGCCGAGCACGTCAACCTCGCTTTCGACGGCCGCACGGTGATCCGGGACTTCTCGGGCAGCATCCTGCGCGGCGACCGGGTCGGCATCATCGGTCCCAACGGCGCCGGCAAGACCACCCTGATCCGGGTGCTGCTGGGCGAACTGCCGCCGGACAGCGGGCGGGTTGAGCGCGGCACCCGCCTCGAGGTGGCGTATTTTGATCAGCAGCGCGCGCCGCTCAAGCCGCAGGCCACGCTCATGGAGAGCGTCGGCGATGGCCGCCTGTCGGTGACCATCGACGGCCGCAGCCGACATGTGGCCGGCTATCTGCAGGATTTCCTGTTTCCCCCCGAGCGGCTGCAGTCCCCGGTCAGCACCCTCTCGGGCGGCGAGCGCAACCGCTTGCTGTTGGCGCGGCTGTTCGCGCAGCCCGCCAATCTGCTGGTGCTGGACGAGCCCACCAACGACCTCGACGTGGAGACGCTGGAATTGCTGGAGGAACTGCTGCTCGACTACCAGGGCACGTTGCTGCTGGTGAGCCACGACCGCGCCTTCCTCGACAACGTGGTCACCAGCACGCTGGTGTTCGAGGGCGACGACGGGCGCATCGGCGAGTACGTCGGCGGCTACAGCGACTGGCTGCGCCAGCGGCAGGCGGCGGCGCGTGAAGCGAAGCCCGCCGCGAAGGCGGGGCCGGTGAAACCCTCACCGCCATCATTGAGCCCCGCCGGCAAATCGAAGAAGCTCTCCTACAAGGACCAGCGCGAACTCGATGCCCTGCCGGCGCGCATCGAGGCGCTGGAGACGGAGCAGGCGCAACTGCACGCGACGGTGAACGACGCCGGCTTCTATCAGCAGCCCGAGGATCAAATCAACGCCACCCTCGAACGCCTCGAAGCGCTCGCCCGCGAACTGGAGACCTGCTACGAACGCTGGGGGATCCTGGAAGAACAATCGACGGCTTCGTGAATTGAAGGGCCGCAACCCCGACTTCGTCCCTGCCGCGGTGTGAAACGCCATTTCAATGGCTTGATACCCGTAACAGCAGGTAACCCGGGGCTGGCGTGGCCCCTCTCTTGCGGTGGTATAAGGCATAGATTACCTATACCTGTAAATAAGTAGCGATACTTATAGCGGCGTAGCGTACCGTGTTCTATTTTGAAGGTTGCGTCCTGGGAAAAATAATCTTCCGGCGTGATTTATTGAAAGATAAACAGACAAAATGTGGCAGTGGGAGGAGCATCATGTATTTACCAGCATCCCGTCATCATCCGACCGGTTGTGACTTTACCCTCAGCTACCGCGGCGCTGTATCTATCCTCACGCCGCGATCGACTCAGGCGGAAGACTGGCTGGATATGAATGTCATCATGCAGGATATCCTGAGCTTCTCGCGGGGTATCGTCATCAAGCATCAATACCTGCTTTATCATGTCCGCGCCATCAAGGCCGCCGGCCTGTCAATTGATAATGATTGGCCGGAGACTGAATCGGGATAATGCCGGCACAGTGTGTCGCGACGTGTGAAGAGTCTCCAGACACCCCGGTGAAGCTCCATTGATCCCGGTATTTTCGCCGGCGCGGGAATGACGCCATCAGGTATCTGCTCAGGCGCGCGAGATGAACTCCCCGGTGACGGTGTTGATCTTGATGCGTTCGCCGGGCGTGAGGTATTCGGGGACCTGCACCACCAGACCGGTCTTGAGCGTGGCGGGCTTGGTGCGGGCGGAGGAGGAGGCCGCCTTCATGGCCGGGGCGGTATCCACGACCTCGAGCGCGACCGTCGCGGGCAGTTCGATGCCCAGCACCGCACCGTCGGCCACCAGGGCCGTGATGCCTTCCAGGCCGTCGTCGAGGTAGCGGCGTTCCTCCTCGATCGTGGCTTTGTCCAGGCTGTACTGTTCGTAGGTTTCATTGTCCATGAATGTGCAGGTGTCCGTGTCCTGGTAGAGGAACTGCACCGGACGGCGCTCGAAGTCCACGGTCTGCAGCACCTCCTCGCCCTTTAGGCTGGCCTCGAATTTCTGCCTGCTCACCACGTCATGGCCGCGGACCTTGTAGAGGGTGCTGCCGCTGCGGGATGAGGGAGACTGGACCTCCACGCCTTTGATGATGACATTCCGGCCGTTTACCAGGAGTACCACGCCTTTCTTGAGTTCGCTTGCCTTCATGATTCGTAACCGAAGTGATGCCAGTCCTGCCGTCGTTCAGTGGTGATGGTGTCCGCCCGGGCCGTGCACATGACCGTGCGCGATCTCCTCCCCGGTCGCCGCGCGTACCTCCATCACCTGCACGTCGAAATTGAGTTGCACGCCGGCGAGCGGGTGGTTGCCGTCCACGGTGATCCGGTCGTCCTCCACCTTGATGACGGTCACCACCAGCGCATGTCCTTCGGGTCCCTGGGCGTGAAACTGCATGCCGGCCTCGATCTCCTCATCGGCCGGGAACATGTCGCGCGGCACCGCCTGGGTCTTGCCGGCATCATGCACCCCGTAGCCCTCTTCGGGTGGCACCGACACCGACAGTTCATCGCCCGCCACCTTGCCGGTCAGGGCATTTTCCAGCCCGGGGATGATATTGTTGGCGCCGTGCAGATAGCAGAAGCTGCCGTCATCGGACTGGTCGATGATTCTGTCGTCATTGTCCTTCAGAGTGTAGGCGAGGGTGACGACCCGGTGTTTTTCGATCTGCATCGTTGGCTCCTGTAATGACGGAATCCCGCGACCCATGCCGCAAATTGGGAACCTGAAGGGCTAACAATACGAAGCAAGGGAAGGACTGGTTTCAAAGGGAGGAGCATACTAGCACAGCCGCTGTCCATCACGGGGAGACGTTAGTCCCGCCCGCCCGGGTGGGATAGCATAGGCGCGATGAACTGGCAGGTTTACATCATTCTCTGTTCCGATGCCACGCTCTACACGGGGATCACCAATGACCTTGCCCGGCGTTATTCGCAGCATGCCGGCCGCCGGGGCGCGAGGTATTTCCGCGGGCGCCGCCCGGCGCAAGTGGTTTACCTCGAAAGCGGGCATACCCGCGGCAGCGCGGGCAAGCGGGAGGCGGCCATCAAGAAGCTGCGCCGCCGCGACAAGGTCAATCTGCTAACCTCGCCGCTGAATGAACTTGCGGGCGGTGCAGCCGGTGCCGCAAGCGCCGCTCTTCACGCAATGTTCAGTAATTCCTGATTCGGCGGCATCGCGTCGCTCCCGGCATCCCTGCCTTCCGCGACGTACCTACATCCCTGTAGGCAAAAAAGAACCCCGCAGCAGGCTGCGGGGTTCCGGTACTACGCTAGCTTAAACAACGGTTGGCTAGGCGGGTGTAACGTGCGCCGCCTGCAATCCCTTCGGTCCCTTCTGAACTTCGAACTTCACCGCTTGACCTTCGACCAGGGTCTTGAAGCCATCGCCTTCGATGGCGGAAAAATGCACGAAGACATCTTCGCCGCCGTCGGAAGGAGCAATAAAACCGAAGCCCTTGGATTCGTTAAACCATTTAACGGTACCTGTCGCCATATGTAAATCACCTCGTGAAAATCAAAATAACATGTGTCCAATTGCATATCATTAAAAGGTAATTTACAGCAGATACTACAAGGAACTTCCGAAAAAACCTGAATAATGTGCAATCAACGTGAGTTTAACCGAGTGTCATGGGAAATGCTAAAGTTTTTTTGATTGATGGTATGCATAAAAACCGGCAATGGGTTCTGTATCACATTATGCGCGTGAGGTCGTGCCGGTGAGGCTCGCGCTGACGAGCGTTATGGCGTGCCTGCGCACGCCCAGGACCAGGCATTTTACGCGGGGTCGCCGGAAAGGGTTATATTACTCTGCAAGGCATGCGGCTTTTCCAACGGCGCCAGGCATGCCGGATTTCATTCAACAGGGCACGGTCTTCCGTGCACTTACCAATCCGGGGGCATGTCATGGACCCATTTATTGTAGAAGTTGCACACAGGCTGGACAGCTACCAGTGTCGTGAGGAAATCATGGACATCATGGATGAACTGGAGTGCCTGTTCGAAGCGCTCGAGGGAGATCAGCAGGATGCCTGTTCGCACATGATGTCGCTGCTTGAGAGACGCCTTACGGCGCTGAGCTGACGAGGCGGCGGCAGCGTGTCGCCCCTCCGAGGCTGCCTGCGGTAGATTGATAACGAAAGGGGTGGAATAATGAAGGAACATGTCTTCCAACTGCGGCTGTCATGCCGCTATGAAGACCCGGACAACAGTATCGCCGACCTCAGGGCCGAGGTGCTCGTGGGTCGGACAGTGGGAAGAACTTCTCTTCAGCGTGCGCACGCCCGGTTTCCTGCTGTTATCGTGTTTGCCTGGCGGCATGGCGCGGCTTGCTCGATCAGCATAGGCGGGTCGGTTGTGAGACAATATCGGTGAGGTTGGTCGAGTAAATCGGCCGATCCAGGACTTGCGACCGCCGCGGGAATGGGGCTTGATGAAGTCAACCGACCCGACTAAAGTCTAGGGAAAGACGGCTCAGGCGATGATCAATCAGCGATTGAAGGAGAATAAAGTGATGGACACGATGAACGACATTTTACACCCCAGGGAAAACGACGCCGCGGATCCCAATTTCCCCAATGCGCCCCCGGGCTGGTCCCGCGATGTCGCGGCGCAAACCGCGTCCAAAGAAGGATTGAAAACCAGCACCGATCACTGGACGGCGGTGCGCGCCTTGCAGGATTACTATGCCAGAAATGCGGATGCCGGCATCAATGCGCGCGAATTGCATGATGCGCTGGATGAGAAGTTTCACGCCAAGGGCGGCATTAAGTATCTTTACACCCTGTTTCCCCGCGGGCCGGTCGCCCAGGGTTGCCGGATCGCCGGCCTCGAAGCGCCCGCCGGCAGTGAAAATTCCAGCTTCGGCAGCGTGATGTAAGCGGCGGTTTCACCATGTGGTTTGCTGTCCCGGTACCGGCCGGAAACAAAACACCGCGCCGCCCGGGACGGATCCTGAATCTAGCTATCCGTCACGAGATAAATTCTCCGCGGCGTTATTTTCTTCGCCGGCCGGTTCCGGATAGGGTCGCCGGCGATAGGATGTCACACCGCCGATGACTCGATGAGCCCGCAGGAGATCATCGCGTTCTGGTTCTCCGCGGCGTCCCGGGAGCGCTGGTTCAACTCAACGCCCGACTATGACCGGCAGCTCAAGTCGCGATTCGAGCCGGCATGGGAAGAGGCGCGTGACGGCCGGCTCTCCGCCTGGGAGCAGACGCCCGAGGGGGCGCTGGCGCTCGTGGTGCTGCTCGATCAGATGCCGCTTAACATGTTCCGTGGAAAGCCAGAGAGTTTCAGCACCGAGGCGCAGTCGCGCGAGGTCGCGGGCCGCGCCATTGAGCGTGGGCTCGATCAGTCCTTGCCAGATATTCAAAAGGCTTTTCTCTACCTGCCCTACATGCACAGCGAAGCGCTGGTCGACCAGGATCGTTCGGTCGAGCTGTTCGAGCGGGCGGGTCTCACGGAGAACCTCAGGTGGGCCGAACACCATCGCGGCATCGTGCGGCGCTTTGGCCGCTTCCCGCATCGCAATGCCATTCTTGGTCGCGAGAGCACGCCCGATGAAATCGAATGGCTGGCCTCGCCGGACGGCTTCAATCCCTGATGCCATACCGACGGTATTTTTACCTAGCCAACCCAACCAGGCAGAAAGCGGGATGGGTAAAGGGAGAGCAGGTAGGTATCCAGCCTCCAACCGGGCTGTTGTCAATTATCGAATCCGTGAGTCAGCCGTGGGTAACCAGGTGGTAAAAAGGTTGCAACGAATACCCCGTATTCGTCTCCGTAAATTCATCCCCAGCCGAGAGGCCGGGGATTTTTTTATCCAGCGTCTCAAGATCTTCCACTCTCTCCAGGATCCGTAGCCATCCAAGCGTATTCGCCGCCTTGCGGGCATGGGCGGGCTGCATCCGGTTTGCCAGGAGGTGACGATTGCTGCCGGGTATTGAGGCTACCATCTCCGGGTGCGCCACACGTCGATCTTACGGCGTTCCTTGTGGCAGCGCCGGTCCGAATTATGATGCAGATAGCGGATCAGATGTCTACGGTCCGGCGATACGCGCTGATGCCTCACGCGGCGTTCCCTCAGTCCCACGTAGACTGCAGGTGCAGCAGTTTGCGGGACAATCACCGAGTGGCAGGGTCGGGGCTTCATTAAAAGGAAACGGTTTGCCGGCCAGTGTCTTCGCCACCGTGCATATGCATGATTGAATTTCCACGCCCCAATAGTTCTTGTTCGCCCGTAGTGCTTCCAATTGCCGGGACGAAGTGTTGATGACGGCTTCGGGTCTCGAAGTACGAGTGCGCGGCCTGTGGTGCCGGACGCGAAGCAGCCACCCGATGCCGGCGATTACCGCCAGGATGATCAGTAACAGGCTGATTTTGATCATGCGTGTCTATTCACATTTCAGCAGTCGAGATATCCCCTGACTATTGTCGGGGCGGTCCTCCTTGTCCCTGAGATATTGCAGCAGCAGTGCGCGTTCCGCCGCCGTCATGCGGTGAAAGGCGGCCAGCAGCTCGCGCTCCTGGATATCACCGGCGTCGGCGCTGCCGGGCTCCGTCAGTCTGATCCCCAGCACGCTGCCGATGTGGCGGATGGTCCCGGCGCCGGGGGTGCTGCGACCGCTCAGCCACCGGCCGACGGTAGCCTGGTGGACACCCAGTTCCCTGGCGAGATGCAGGTGAGTCATGCCGCGCCGTTTCATGGCGTCCCTGGCTCTCTCGCTCCAGTCACTCATGGCGTGATTCCACTCCTTGCAGAGCGCGTTCGAAGCGGGCGCGGTGGGTGGCGATGTAGTTCAGGAATTCTGGGTCACTGCGCTGCTCCAGTATCAATACCCAGGTAAAGCCGGGGATGACCTCGCCGGGGCGGTGGGCGACCCGTTGCCGTGGAATGACCGTTATATACCCCCAGCGCGGCAGAGTTGAGCCGTCGATGAAATGCGTGTCGGTCTCCAGCCATACATGGGGTCTGATGTCATGACTGGCAGGGGAGAACGGATCATAGACGACGGCCCCGCCTTCCAGGCGGGTGACGAGGCCCCGGTGGGCCAGTATATATTGGCCGGCGAGGGCATAGTAGAGGCAGGCATGCAGCAGTTGCCAGTTGGCTGGCATGGTGCGCGCCGCCAGCGCCTCGATCCGGGGCGCGAGCGAATTCATGGTCGCGGTTAACCACTGTGTGGACGCAACCGGCTGGCCAGCGCCTGCCCTGACTGTGATCGGCAAGCTGGCGCAGAGCAGGGCGGCGATGAAATGGCGTCTGGTGATGTTGAACTCCACGGTAATCGGCGGTCGCGAGCGGCGATAACCGGATCGCTTCACCTCGATTTCTTCCCGTTACGCGCCTGCCTGGGATGTCCGCTAGCGCTCGATCTGCATTTTATAAGGACCTCGTGTCGTCTGGCCATCGTTACGGGTCAACCACAGCGTCTTGCACGGAAGCCAGTTTTTTCAGCACGTGCGCCGCGGCCACTAAGCCGAAGGTGGCGGTAACGGCCATGGACGAGCCCAGCCCGCCGGCACAGTTGAGGCGCCCGATGTCGACGCCGTTCGGTTTGACATGGCACACGCCGCCGTCCCCGGCGGGGAACAGCGGCTGTTCGTCGGAATAGACGCAGGGGACAGCGAAGCGGCGTTTCAGGTTTTTCGGGAAACCATAATCCTGGCGCAGGAGCTTGCGGGTCTTGGAAAACAGGGCATCGTGCTCGGTGCGGCTCAGGTCGGCGACGCGCACCCGCGTCGGGTCGGTCTGTCCGCCCGCGCCGCCGACCGTGACCAGGCGGATACGCTGACGCCGGCAATGGGCGATCAACGCGGCCTTGATACGAAAGCCGTCGATGCAGTCGATGACATAGTCATAGCCGGGCTGCAGCAGGGCCGTGAAGTTCTCGAGGGTAATGAAGTCCTCGATGGCCGTGACGCGGCAGGCGGGGTTGATCTGCCGGATGCGCGTCGCCATGACCTGCACCTTGGCCATGCCGAGCGTGCCGGTCAGGGCGTGCAACTGGCGGTTGATGTTGGACTCGGCGACGTGGTCGAGGTCGACCAGCGTGAGGCGGCCGATGGTGGTGCGGGCGAGCGCCTCGGCCGCCCAGGAACCGACACCGCCGATGCCGATGACGCAGACATGCGACTCGCGGAATCTTTCCAGGGCGCGCTCCCCGTAGAGGCGGCGGACGCCGCCGAAGCGGCGCTCCAGGTCCGCCGCGGCGCCGCTCTGTTCCCGTTCCGTTGCCTTCATACGATCGATAAAGCCGAATTGCCGCAGGCGCAGAACATACCAGAAAACGGCTGGGTTTGAGCGCGTCATCGTCATACAATCCCGCCCGTGGAGATCATCGATACCCATTGCCACCTCGATGTGGCGGAGTTCGACCCGGACCGGCAGGCGGTGCTGGCGCGCGCGCGCGCGAACGGGGTAGCGGCGATCGTCGTTCCTGGGGTGCTCGCGCCGGGCTGGGACCATCTGTGGCGGTTCTGCACCGGCGAACCGGATCTCTATCCCGCGCTGGGCCTGCATCCGGTCTACCTCGACCGGCATCAGGAAGGTGACCTCGCGGCGCTGGAGAAGTTCCTGGCCGAGCACCGACCCGTGGCCGTGGGTGAGATCGGGCTGGACTACTTCGTCATAGGACTTGACCGGCGGCGCCAGCAGGCGCTGTTCGAGGCCCAGCTCGAGATGGCGCGGGCGGCGGACCTGCCGGTCATCCTGCATGTGCGCAAGGCGCATGACGCGATGCTCGCCACGCTCAGACGCATCCGCGTGCCGGGCGGAATCGCACACGCCTACAACGGCAGCCTGCAGCAGGCGCAGCAGTATATCGATCTCGGTTTCAAGCTGGGGTTCGGCGGCATGCTGACCTACGAGCGTTCCCGCCGCTTGCGCCTGCTGGCGCGGGAGCTGCCGGCGGAAGCCATCGTACTGGAGACGGATGCGCCGGATCTCACCGTCGCCCAGCATCGGGGGATGCGCAACAGTCCGGAGTATCTGCCCTATTGCCTGGCGGCGCTGGCGGAGTCCCGCGGCGAGAGCCGGGAAGAACTGGCCCGCCAGACCAGCGCGAATGCACGCGCCGTGCTGGGGCTGGACAGCCGCACGGGGCAATCCGGATAATGGGAGGGCCTATAGCCCGGCTGCCCCGCTCCGGTCGACCTGAAAAACGATCTCACGATGCGTCTCTTCTCTTACGGTACCCTGCAGTTTCCCGAGGTCCTGCTGGCGGTGACGGGCTGCCACCTAGAGGGCGACAAGACCGTGCTGGAGGATTATGCCTGTTACACCCTCAAGGGGAAGGTCTATCCCGGCATCACCCCCGAGCACGAAGCCAGTGTCGCGGGTGTCGTGTATGCCGGCATCGGGGATGTCCACTTCAAGAAGCTGGACCGCTTCGAGGGCGATCTCTACGAGCGGGTGCGGGTATGCGTGACCGATGGGGAGGGCAACCCGCTGCAGGCCTGGACCTATGTGATCAGGGACGCCATGCGCGATCAACTCACGCGCACGCCCTGGAGCAAGGAAGACTTCGAGGTGGAACACCTGCAGGCGTTCCTGAAACAATGCCGGGCGGGAGGCCACGCCTGAACAGGATGACCGCCGGAGAATCACCACGGCGGCCGGGGCGATGGCGTTCGGCAAGCTGATCCTGCTGCTTGGCCTGGTGCTGGTCCTGCTCGGCCTGGTGCTCACCTTCGCCCCGGGCTGGCTGGGCTGGTTCGGTCACCTGCCAGGGGATATCCGCATCGAGCGGGAGAACGGCACGTTCATCTTCCCGGTCACCTCGATGATCGTCGTCAGCGTGGTGCTGACGATCCTCATCAACCTGTTTTTCCGGCGTTAGCGCGTCGTACCGGAACCCTGGAAATTCGCGGGCAGCCGCCTGCCGCATCGACCCATGACCCCGCACATCGCCTTCACCGGTTTCCTCACTGGCCGCGCGCCGCGGCTCTGGTGCTGCTGTTTATCACCACGGCCGCGCCCGACACCGCGGCGCAGCCGGAGAAGACCGGCGGCTGGCGGCTGGCGCAGGAGTCGAGCCCCTACCTGCGCCTGCACGCGGACAATCCGGTCGAATGGTTTCCCTGGGGCGAGGAAGCCTTCGCGAAGGCGCGCCGGGAAAACAAGCCGCTGTTCATCTCCATCGGCTATTTCACCTGTCACTGGTGCCATGTCATGGCGCGTGAATCATTTAGCAATCCGGAAATCGCCGCCCTGCTGAATGCGCATTTCGTCGCCGTCAAGGTGGACCGCGAGCAGCGCCCGGACGTGGACGCCGCCTACATGGCCTATGTCATCGCCACGCGCGGCCAGGGCGGCTGGCCGCTGTCCGTATGGGCGACGCCGGAGGGCTACCCGTTTCTCGGCGGCACCTATATTCCCCCGGACGACGCCATGGGCCGTATTGGCATGAAACAGTTACTGACCCGGCTGGCCGGGCTCTGGGCCACGGAGGCGAAGAGCCTGCGCGAGACCGGGGAGCGGGCGGTGGCCGTGCTGCGCCAGCAGGAGTCCTCGGCCGCTCCGTCAGTGAAGCTGAGCGAGGCGCTGCCGGTCGAGGCGCGCCGGCAGATGGCGGCAGACTACGATGAGGTGCAGGGTGGCTTCGGCCCGGCGCCCAAGTTTCCGCAGCCGGCGCGGTTGTTTTTCCTGCTGCAGGACGACGATCCGGCCAGTGCGGCCATGGCCCTGCACACGCTGGATCACATGGCCGCCGGCGGTATCCATGATCAACTGGGGGGCGGCTTCCACCGCTATGCCACGGATTTTGAATGGCGCGTGCCGCATTTCGAGAAGATGCTCTACGACCAGGCATTGATCGCGCGCGCTTACCTCATTGCCTGGCGCCGGAGCGGGGAACAAAAGTATGCCGAGGTGGCGCGCAAGACCCTCGATTCCACGCTGGCGCATCTGCGTGCCCCCGGCGGCGGCTTCTGGTCCGCCTTGAGCGCCGACAGTCCGGCCGAGTCGGACCCAGCCGGTCGACCGCAGGAGGGGGCGTATTACACCTGGAACTGGCGACAGCTCACCGGGGCGCTCGGCGAAGGGGAACTGCGCCAATGGGCGGCGGCGCGTTACGGCCTCACCGAGTCGGGTAATGCGCAGGATGATCCGCTGGGTGAACTCGCGGGCAGGAACGTGCCCTACCTGGCGATGGACACCGAGGCGCTCGCGCGGCAATTCGGGGTGGATATCGAGACGGCCAAGCAGCGCACCGCCGAGGTCGAGCGACGACTGTTGAATGCCCGGCAACTTCGTCCCGCCGTACCGGTCGATGACAAGATCGTCACGGTCTGGAACGGTTACCTGATCGACACGCTGGCGCTCTCGGGGCGGCTGCTCGATGAGCCGCGTTACACCGCCGCGGCCGGCGCCGCGGCCGGCTTCATCCTGGAGAACCTATACGATAATGGGACGGGTATGCTGTACCGCGATTGGCGCCAGGGTGTGCGCGGTGTGCCGGGTTTCTGCGAGGATTACGCGGCCCTCGTCGCGGGATTGCTGGGGCTGTACGAGACAAGCGGCGAGCCGCGCTGGCTGGCGACGGCGCGCCGACTGGCGGATGGCATGCTGGAACGCTACCAGGATGTCGATCACGGCGGCTTCTATCGAACCACGGCGGACAGCGGCTTGTGGCTGCGCGAAAAGGAGGTGAACGACGGGGCGAGCCTGTCGGTCAATGGCGTGGCCATCCAGGCGCTGCTCGCTCTCGGCCGGGTGACGGGGGATGAACGCTATACGCAAGCGGCGCGGCGGACCGCCGCCTGGGCCGCGGCGCAACTGGCCGATGCGCCCGAGGCCATGCCCTCCATCCTGGTCAACTGGCGGGAGTTGCTGCGCGCCCAACCGGTCGCGGCGGCGGGCGGGAAGGGCGGGGATAAAAAGGTTCCTCCGGCGGAATAGGCCGGCCGGCGGGCTGATCGTCTTGTCGGAGAGGATAGTGTGCTGAGCGAAACGGACGACATGGCCAAAGCGGCCGGGTTAAATGGCTGGCTGCTGTTACCGCCGATGCCCGCGCCTATTGCGTGGGATGGAGAGGAGAAGATGGTGGGAATCAGTTCTGTGAGGCTCGGTGGGGATGGCTGTGGAGTCGGTTTATTAAGGTAGCGATGCGATCCGCACCGTACCAGGGTATGACAACGTCAGAGATTGTTAAGGGTTGTCAGACGCCTGCCCGTTGAGTTCATGTGTAGCCTCACAGGCCTGCGGCTGGGGGCAGGCATCTTACAACCCTTAACAGACTTTGCCATTCGAGCCCGTCCTGGGTGGTCCAGCGACCTGAACGCATACTTCCGACCGAAGTTCAGGCCAGCGATGTTCAAATTTCTGCGGGGCCCCTCCGCGAGCGAGCCTCTTCGACTGACACGCGGGAAACCTACTCCTCAACTCGCATGGCTGCGAACCTGATGCAAGGGCACGACTGCATGGATGCACGACTACAGGGATGTAGGAGGTAGGGTAACGTAGGGAGCAGTTGCCGCGGAGGTAGGGCACCAAAAGTAGGCGCCTTAGGCGACGCATGGAGCAGTTGCCGAGGGAAGCGGTTGGTCTGACGGCCGGGATCGGCGTCAAAGTGTAGGTAATGCGGGAGGATTTTTCGGCCGGGGAAGCGGGATGGAGTCAAGAATTCGTGGCGATGGCAGGAAAAACGGTGTCCCGTTACCCGCGAACTACCCGTGGACGTGGGGGAAGAGGGCGTTTATTGTTCTTATACTCCATTACACGAGGATCGCCTGATGACCAACCTGCTGCGCTGGCGCTGGATCGTGGTTCTGGGCGGCGCACTCATCCTGTGTGGCTGCGGCGGCGGAAGCTCCGGTGGGGGCGGCGGCACATCGTCGCCACCGCCGACCCACCGTGACGGTCGGGATCGAACCGATATTCGCAGGCCTTTCATTCAGCAGCCCGGTGGCCATGTTGCAGGCGCCCGGCGATAGCACGCGCTGGTTCGTCGTCGAACAGGCGGGGCGCGTGCGCGTGTTCGACAACAACTCAATGGTCACGACCTCCTCTACGTTCATCGATATCTCGGCACGGGTGACCTCCGCCGGCGAAACGGGACTGCTGGGCATGGCCTTCCATCCCAATTTCCCGACCGATCCGCGTGCGTATCTCTTCTATTCCTACTCCGACGCGTCAGCGGGCCTGGTGTCGCGGCTCGCGGAATTCACGACGCCCGATGGCGGTGGCACGCTCGACCCAGCCTCGGAGCGGATTCTGCTCACGATCGACAAGCCGGAAGACAATCACAACGGCGGCGGGATCGCCTTCGGGCCGGATGATGGATTCCTGTACCTTGGCATCGGCGATGGCGGCGGCGGCAACGATCAGCACGGTGCCATTGGCAACGCCCAGTTGCTTACCACCCTGCTCGGCAAGATGCTGCGCATCGACATCGCCGCGGGCGCGGGCGGCTTCAACTACCGGATCCCGTCGGGCAACCCCTTCGCCGCCAATCCGCCCTGCGGCGCCAACGGTTCCGGGACCATGAACTGCCCGGAAATCTTTGCCTGGGGATTCCGCAATCCCTGGCGCTGGAGTTTCGACCGGCAGACGGGCGAGCTCTGGGTCGGCGACGTGGGGCAAAGCGCGCGCGAGGAAGTCGATCGCGTCGCGCTCGGCGGCAATTACGGCTGGCGCTGCTTCGAGGGCACGCGCAATACGGGACTCGCCTGCGGCTCACCCTCGAATCTGCAGGCGCCGATCGTAGACTACGGGCGCACGGTCGGCACCACGGTCACGGGTGGCTACGTGTATCGCGGCTCCGCGTACCCGGCCCTGGGGGGCCGCTACATCTTCGGCGACTTCGGCACCGGCAGAATCTGGAACATTCCGAATACCACCGCGCCGACGCTGGAAGTGACCACCGGTCTCGATACCGGCCTGAACATGTCGTCCTTCGGTGAGGCGAACAACGGCGAGATCTATGTCGTGAGCTACGACGGCCGCCTGTTCCACATCACGGATTAGGTTCCGCGCTCCTTGCGCCGTTCCTCGACGCGCCGGTGCGCTGATTCTGGTAAGCCTCGCCCTGCTGCTTGCGTGGGGCGGCGCGGCCGCCTATCGATTCCCGGTCTTTACGGTTTCGCGGGCACCAGCGCCACTTCAACCCGGTTGTTGGCCGCGGCGATTCGATTCCATTCATTGGCCGTGACGTCGGAGTCACGGGATGGGTAGTCCAGTTGCGGCTTGCTGAACTGGTGGGAAATGATCTGGATCCTGATGCCGCCGCCATTCACCAGCGGTGAGGTGGCGAGGAAGTTGGCAAAGGCGATCGACTGCCTTTCCCCGAGCGCTGGGAGACCCTGCAAGGGATGTCCGAAGGTGGCGCATTCACGCACCGGCAGATCAGGGGAGGCGAGCGTGTAACCATCCACCTCGTTGCCGGCGAGACAGAACTCGCCCAGATAGGAGTGGAGTTGTACCACACCCTTGAAACCGACGGCCTGCAGGCGTGAAACCAGTTCGTAGACCATCGCCAACCGCCGGTCGCTGAAGGCTTCTTCGTGGAAGTCGTAGGGGCTGCTTTGGTTGATGGCCCATACGATGCTGTTGTACAGCAACTCGGGGTTCGTGGCGGCGCGATTGCTTCTTTGTTTGTCCAGCCGGGCGCGCAGCGAGGCACGCTCCTCGATGGCGGTTTTTTCCTCCTGCTGAAGAGTGCGCAGGCGGTCGATTTCGAGTCGTGCATCGTTCAGCGCCAGACGGGTCTCGTCGTTATGACGGTACAGCCAGACCGAGGGTACCAGCATCATCCCGACCAGCACGAGGGCGATCAGCAGGCCGGCCGTACGCGCTATCGCCAGTCGCGCGGCATTAGCCGTGTTGTCGGCGGATTCGGCTACAACGTCCTGCTCGATGCGGTGCCGGAGATTCCGGATCTCCTGCCTGATAGCACCGTAATGATCCTCAAGCAGCACACCAATATGTTCATGTAATTCATTGTTACTTGATACGGATTCGGCGGCCTTTCGGGCGATCTCCTGGATGTCTTCGGTGGTCCCTGAGACGGCAATCTCGGGAGGGGTGTCGAGCAGCACGAAGGCGCTCTTGCCCGGTACCGTCTTGGTGCGCCGGTCTTTCACCAGACCGAGATTGGTGAGCACCTGATACAACTCGGCCGGCTGGACCTCCTTGGGCAGGATGCCGATTGCGCCGAGGGCGCGCGCCTGGCTGACATACAGGTCGCCGCCTTTGGAGGTGAACATCATGATGGGGATGGTGGCGGTGTCCGGATTGTTCTTGATGGCTTCAACCGCCTGGAAACCGTCCATGCCGGGCATCATGTGATCCATGAAAATCACATCCGGGACCTTGTTGATAAGGTAATGCAAAGCAGCCTGCGCGGACTCCAGCGCGTCGACGTCCAGACCCTGCTTTTCCAGCATGCGTTGCAGGGTCACGCGTGCGGTTTTGGAATCATCGACTACGAGTGCGAGTCGGGTTGCCATGGACAAGGGGACTCCGGTCGGTGGCGGTGCGGATACTATAACCTATAGACGGCACCTTCCGCGAACGCTTGAGAGCATCCCCGGCGGGGCCGTCAGCCGGTGTTGCGCATGCCACTGGCGATGGCGTTGATGGAGCGCAGCAGGGGATGCAGCCAGCGCTCCCGCTCCACCTCGCCGCGGCTGGTATCGCGATAGCGCGAGAGCAGCGTCACCTGGATGTTGTTCAGCGGATCGAGGTAGGGATTGCGCCGATACAGCGACAGCCCGAGCGACTGGCTTTCCTCCAGCAGGAGCTGTATGCCGCAGACATTCAGTACCTGGGTAACGGTGCGCCGGTACTCCTCGCGTATCTTGTCATAGATGCGTTCCGCGCTCTCCTGGTCGCCGGCGAGCCGGGTGTATTCCCGTGCGATGTTCATCTCGCCCTTGAACAACGCCATCTGGATATTGCTCAGCAGGGCACCGAAAAAAGGCCAGCCCCGGTACATGGTTTGCAGCGTGGCCAGGCGGGCGGGGTCGCCCTGGCGCCATTGCTCCAGCGCCGTGCCGAGCCCATACCATGCCGGCAGGGTATGGCGCGATTGCGCCCAGCCGAACACCCATGGTATGGCGCGGATGGAGGATTTGGACCGGTCCTGCTGCTGGCGGTGCGAGGGACGCGAGCCGATATTCAGCAGACCGATCTCGGTCACCGGCGTGGCTTCGTAGAAGTAGTCGAACAGTCCCGCGGTGTGATCGACCAGGTCGCGATAGCCGGCTTCTCCGAGGCGGGTCAGTTCGTCCATGATGCCCATGTAGTCGCGGCGGTCCTCCCGGTGCGGCTTGATCACGATAAGGCTCGCCTTCAGCAGCCCGGTGAGTCCCATGGCCAGTTCGTAGACCGCGGTCTCGGCGTTGCTGTACTTGTAACGCAGCACCTCGCCCTGTTCGGTGAACTTGATCTGGCCACGCACGGTGCCCGGCGGTTGGGCCAGGATCGACTCATGGGTGGGTCCGCCGCCGCGGCTGATGGTGCCGCCGCGCCCGTGAAACAGCCGCACCTGGATCTGGTAGCGGTCGGCGATGGCGATGATCTTTTTCTGCGCCTCGTACAGGCTCCAGGTGGAGGCGAGAATGCCGCCGTCCTTGCAGGAGTCGGAATAGCCCAGCATGATTTCCTGACATTTGCAGGCGCAATTCAGCAATATCCGATAGGTGGCGTTGCCCAGCAACTGCGTCAGGACATCTTCGATGTGCTTGAGGTCGCCGATGGTCTCGAACAGCGGGCTGAGGCGGATTTTGCAGAACCAGGCATCCGCCTCCCGGCCAGCCAGTCCGGTCAGCCAGGCGAGGTACATGACTTCGAGGATATGGCTGGCGGTGTGGGTCATGGAGATGACGTAGTTGCCGAAGGCGTTTTCGCCGACCTCCTTCTGCATGCGCCGCATGACGTCGAACACCTCCAGGGTCTCCCGTGTCCCGGCGGTGAGTTTGTCGCGGCTGAGCGCCGGCGGCGGCGACTCCAGCGCCCGGGTGAGGAATTCCTGGCGGGCAGGTTCATCGAGCGCGGCATAATCAGGCTGACCGGGTAGGCGGCGGCAGATATCGATAACGGCCGCGGTATGGCGCGTGGACTCCTGGCGGATATCGAGGTGCATGAGGAAAAAGCCGAAGGTCTCCACCTGGCGGATCAGGTCTTTCAGCCGGCCTTCGGCGAGACTGGCGTCGTTGTTGGCATTGAGCGAATCACGGATCAGTTGCAGGTCCTGCAGGAATTCCTGCTCGCCGGCATAGCCGGTGCGCCATTCCGCCGGATCAGCGGCCGGATCGTCCATCCGCCGGATGATGGCCGCCAGATTCAGTTTCAGGCGATGGCGCATGTAGCCGAGTTTGCGCCGGTAGGGCTCGTGCAGGTAGCGCCGGGGAGCAGCGGCGTAGGCCGCGGTGAAATTCGCCTCATCCGCCTTGATGCTCTCGATGAGCGAGGGTGATAAGGTGCACAGCCGATCGGAATGTGTCAGGCGCTTGCCCAGTTCCTCCACCCGGCGCAGATAGGCGATCAGCACCTCGCGCCTATGCATGCGCAGGGCGGTCACCGTCGTGGCCGGCGTGACGTAGGGATTGCCGTCGCGGTCGCCGCCTATCCACGACCCGAAACGCAGCAGTCCGCCGGGGACGGTGACGACCGGCCTGCCGTCGTCCGATGAGTAGACGCGCCGAATCGCCTTTTCCAGGTAGCGGTAGGTCTGCGGCACGGCATCGAACAGACTTTCGCGGAAGTAATAAAGGCCGTTGCGGATTTCATCCTCGACGGTAGGTTTGTGCAGGCGCACCTCATCGGTCTTCCACAGGACCTGTATCTGTTGCTTCAGCTCCTGGACGATGTCGGCGCGTTCCTCACGGGTCAGCCGCCTGTCATCGAGCTTCTCGCTGGTCAGAAAAAGGCGGCGCAATGCCAGCATGACGGTGCGGCGTATGGCCTCGGTCGGGTGCGCGGTAAAGACGGGCAGGTAGCGCGCCTGGTTCAGCAGGATCTGCAGTTGGTAGGGTTCCACGCCTTCATCGTGGAATTCCTGCAGGGTCTGGGTGAAGGAACCGAACCACAGCGGGCCTTGCTGGCGCGCCAGCCGCCGGCGCTGCCGATGCTGAAAGGCCTCTTCGGCGATGTTGACCAGACTGAAGTAAATATTGAAGGCGCGTATGACATAAGTCAGTTCATCAGGCTGCAAGCCTTCGATAAGCCGGCTCAGGCGGGTGCGCAAGGCGTGACTCTCCTGCTTGCGCAATCGGGTATAACCCTTGCGCAGAGTCTCGACGGCGGACAGCACCCGCGCGCCGGTCTGCTCCTGCAGGACTTCACCGAGGAGGTCGTCAAACAGACGCACCCGGCTGCGCAGTTCCCGGTCGCGGGGCTGGTCGAATACGGGAATGGTCTGTCGGGTCATGGACACAAACAGGGCACGACGGAGCGAGGACTGTTCAAGGTTTCCGGGTAGCGGATTATACGCAGCATCGTCGCTTCCCGGTTAAATGCAGCATATGTAAATCTCTGGAGATAGTTTTTCCATTAAGACCTTCGTTAGAAGAGCCACTTTACAAGGGCGCGGTCCGGGAGGGGCTTGCCGGAAACCGTGTACCGTCCAGGACGGCGGTACGCGAGCCTACAGGGACGTATTCACGGCGTGTTCCGACAAGGCCCTCCCGGACCTCGTGGCATTGTTTGTGAGGGTCTTAGTAAGACATTGTAGTTGTAGTTGATGTCAGCGGGCTGCCGTACTGGCGACGCGTGAGCACCCGCTCATACAATTCGATATAGCGTTCCGCGCTGCGCCTCCAACTGAAATCCTGGCGCATGCCGGTTTCGACCAGTTGCCGCCAGACTTCGGGTTCACGGTAGTGGTGGAGCGCACGTTCCACGGCCCCCCACAGGGCGTCGGCCGAGGGTATGTCAAAACAGAAGCCCGTGGCGGTCTTGTTGGCCAGGGTTTCCGCCGCGGTATCGATGACCGTGTCCGCCAGACCACCGGTTTGGCGGACGATCGGTACGGTTCCATAGCGCAGACTGTAGATCTGGTTCAGACCGCAGGGTTCAAAGCGCGAGGGCATCAGGAAAATATCCGCGCCGGCCTCGATATGGTGCGCCAGGGGTTCGTCATAACCGATATGAAGGCCGATGTTTTCCGGGTTTTGTTTGCCTGCTTTGCGCAAGGCGGCTTCAAGCAGCTTGTCGCCGCTGCCAAGCACCACCAGTTGCGCCCCCTGCAGGATCAGATCCGGCAGGATATCCAGGACCAGGTCAATCCCTTTCTGGTTGACCAGACGGCTGATGATGGCAAACAACGGGGCCGAGTCATTCACGGGCAACCCAAAGCGCTCCTGCAGGGCGCGCTTGTTTTCGGCTTTGTGGAACAGCGAACGGCGGTTGTACGGAACCGGAATTTGCGGATCGCCGCCGGGATTCCAGATGGTGTAATCCACGCCGTTCAGGATACCGGTCAGATTTTCCTTGCGGTGGTTGAGCAGGCCCTCCAGTCCACAACCGAACGCCCGGGTGCGGATCTCCTGCGCGTAGGTCGGGCTGACGGTCGTGAGCCAGTCGGCGAACACCAGACCGCCCTTGATAAACGAGAAGTGGTCATGAAACTCCATTGCCTCCATCGACCACCAGTGTGGCGGTAGCCTGAGGGATTCGAATGTGTCCCAGTCGAACTGGCCCTGGTAGGCGAGGTTGTGTATGGTGAAAATGGATGCCGGTGCAGCGGGTGTTTCGGCCAGCATGGGCGGAACCAGCCCGGTTTGCCAGTCGTTGCAATGCACGATATCCGCCCGCCAGCCAAGCCCGGCCGCGTCCACGGCGACGGCGTAAATGGCGCGGCAGAATATGCTGAAACGCTCGGCGTTGTCCGGCCAGGGATCGCCATCATCCATGGTATAAGGATTGCCTTCACGGTCGAAATGAGCGGGTGAGTCGACCAGGTAGAGTGTGACCTTGCTGCCGGGTAAATGCCCGCAGAGGATGCGCACCGGTTCATCGACATCCGGCAGTTCGAGATGGGCGACAAGCTCCAGACGACTGGCCTGTTGAAGTACCTGTCGATAGGCTGGGATGATGAGCCGGATGTCCTGGCGCTGGTTGAGAATGGCGCGGGGCAAGCTGCCGGAAACGTCGGCGAGTCCGCCGGTTTTGATCAGCGGGTGGGCTTCACTGCTGGCAAACAGAATTTTCATCTCGGTAACCTTAACGTCGGCATCCGGGAAATCGGGTTGAAGAGGAAGGCGCAAGGGTGAAGCATGCCCGGGATGGCGTCAAGCAACCCCGCGGTTGCGTTTTTACATGATTTTATTAATCATTACCGCCGGGGTGCGGGGATGGCGCACAGACTCAATCTCTGACCTTAATCTCCTGCGGCCGGGGCGCCGGTGTGCCGGTTCCGGGTTTTTAGCACGCGTGTCGTTTTATCAGAAAACGAATTAATCGGGAGATGCTGATGACGCAAATCGATCCCTGGGAATCAGGCAGCCGGGTACGCTTGCGTGAGGATTTCATCAGCGGCCTGAGGTGCTTCAGGAATGAGGACTGGGAAGGGGCGCTGAATTTTTTCCGTACCGCCGACGAACAGGCCGAGATGGATGACATCTACCAGAACCGCTATACCTCGTTCCATGGTCTGACACGCGTCTGTCTGGGAGACAAGAACGGTGTAAAGCTGTGCCGCAAGGCCGCCGTCGGTGAGCGCTATGATGTCGAGGTGTATTACAACCTTGCCGTGGCCGAGCACAGACTGGGATTTCGGGAAAGCGCCTACACGGCTTTGCGCAGGGGGCTAAGCATCGATGCCAGCCACAATGGGCTGCTGCATCTCAAGAGCGAATTCGGGCTGCGTGAGAAACAGGTACTGATCCCGGGGATCAGGCGCGAGAATTTCATCAACCGGATTATCGGTAAACTGTTCCGCGGCAGCCGCAAGCCCTGGCGGGACGAGGAGCGGTAACGCCGCATCCCATCCGATTGATCCATACATGAGTGAGAACAGATAGATAGGACACTTTTCTTGATTAAAACATGATGTTTAGCCGTCGCCGTCACTGTCGGATCCGGTGCATTCATCTATAATCATCACCGGGAGTCGGCCAGACAGTCGCTGGGAAAATGGGGTCAGAGTCAATTATTTTGCCAGTTTTCGGCATTGATTATCACCAACAAGATTGACTCTGCCCCCATTTTCCTGGAGGAAAGTCCGGGCTCCACAGGGCAGGGTGCCAGGTAACGCCTGGGAGGCGCGAGCCTACGGAAAGTGCCACAGAAAATATACCGCCGGCGCGTTGGTGTCGGTAAGGGTGAAATGGTGCGGTAAGAGCGCACCGCGCGTCTGGCAACAGACGTGGCAGGGAAAACCCCACCCGGAGCAAGACCAAATAGGGGAACGATCATGCGGCCCGCATGGTTCCCGGGTAGGTTGCTTGAGGTGCGCGGTGACGTGCATCCCAGATGAATGGCTGTCCACGACAGAACCCGGCTTACCGGCCGGCTCCCTACTGATTCAGCTACGGAAGCACACGGAATAATAATGTCTTCATTGCGTCGGGTTCGTATTTTTTCCGTGTGTTTATATGGCCAATCCGGTTTCGCCGGCGGGAATATCCCGCATGGAAATAGGCCAGTGAACAAAGTATATTGAGGCAGTTCCGAAACCTTTCTTAAGTTGAATGACACGCAAACTCTATATCAAAACCCACGGTTGCCAGATGAACGAGTACGATTCCTCACGGATGGCGGACGTGCTCGCGGTCTCGCACCAGTTCGAGGTGGTGCATGATCCCGCCTTGGCGGATGTATTACTGCTCAATACCTGCTCCATCCGCGAAAAGGCGCAGGAAAAGGTCTTCTCCGAGCTGGGCCGCTGGAAGGAACTGAAGGATCGCAAGCCGGCCCTGGTGATCGGTGTCGGGGGCTGCGTAGCCAGCCAGGAAGGGGAAGCCATTCGCGACCGGGCGCCCTATGTCGATCTGGTATTCGGGCCGCAGACGCTGCATCGTCTGCCGCAGATGCTGGACGAGGCGCGGCGTGCGCACCGACCGGTCATCGATGTGAGTTTTCCCGAGGTCGAGAAGTTCGACTGCCTGCCGGCGCCGCGCGCCGTGGGTCCGACGGCGTTCGTTTCCATCATGGAGGGCTGCAGCAAGTACTGCAGTTTCTGCGTGGTACCTTACACGCGCGGTGAGGAAATCAGCCGTCCCTTCGACGACATCATCGCCGAGTGCGTGGCGCTGGCCGAACAGGGCGTGCGCGAGATCACCCTGCTGGGACAGAACGTCAACGCCTACCGCGGGGCGCTGCATGACGGTGATAGCGCCGACTTGGCGCTGCTGATTACCTATCTTGCGGCCGTCGATGGCATCGACCGCATCCGCTACACGACCTCGCACCCGCTGGAGATGAGCGACGGCCTGATCCAGGCCTATGCCGAGTTGCCGGAACTGGCCGGGCACCTGCATCTTCCGGTGCAGAGCGGCTCTGATCGCGTGCTGGCGCTGATGAAGCGCAATCACACCGCGCTGGAATACCGCTCGATCATCCGTCGCCTGCGGGAGGCGCGTCCCGGGATCAGCCTGTCGTCGGATTTCATCGTCGGATTTCCGGGCGAAACCGAGGCGGACTTCGAACAGACCATGGCGCTGATCGAGGCGGTCGGGTTTGATCATTCCTTCAGCTTCGTCTACAGCCGGCGCCCCGGTACTCCGGCCGCCGAATTGCCGGATGATGTGCCGCTGGCCGTCAAGAAGCGGCGGCTGGCGCGCCTGCAGGCGCGCATTAACGCCATGGCTGCCGAGATCAGCCGGAACATGGTGGGCCGTATCGAACGTGTCCTGGTCGAACGGGCCTCGCGCAAACGCGCCGACCAGCTCTGCGGCCGGACCGAGAACAATCGCGTCGTCAACTTTGATGCCGACCCCGCGCTGATCGGGCGCTTCGTCGAGGTGCGCATTACCGAAGCCCTGCCGAATTCACTGCGCGGTGACGTTGTTGCAACGGAAGCCGTGGCAAACAAGACCGGCATGGCCGCCGTCGGCGCCTGAGACGCTATTGGATTCCCCCATACACTCCGTCGATTTGGCGCTCGATCCCGTGGACAATGACCGTCTGGCCGAGTTGTGCGGGCAATTTGACCAGCACCTGCATCAGCTCGAACAGCGACTCGGAGTGGAGGTCAACAATCGTGGCGCCCAGTTCCGCATCATCGGCGATACCGGCTCGGTAGCGCGCGCGGCCAGGATACTGGAAGGCCTGTACGCGGAAACCAAGAAGGGATCGCTCACACCCGAGAAGATTCACCTCTACCTGAAGGAGGAGGAGGCCGCTGCGGAAAATGCCGGCGAGGCAAAGGATGATCGCGGCATCGTGATCCGCACCCCGCATTCCGTTATCACCCCGCGCGGCATAAACCAGCGCCATTATCTGCAGAATATCCTGAGACACGATCTGAATTTCGGCATCGGGCCCGCGGGCACCGGCAAGACTTATTTGGCCGTGGCCTGCGCCGTGCAGGCGCTGGAACAGGAAAAGATCAGCCGGCTGGTGCTGGTGCGCCCGGCCGTGGAGGCGGGTGAACGGCTGGGATTCCTGCCTGGCGACATGGTGCAGAAGGTGGATCCCTATCTGCGGCCGCTGTATGACGCGCTTTATGAAATGTTCGGGTTGGACCGTGTCGCCAAACTCATCGAGCGCAACGTCATCGAAGTGGCGCCGCTGGCCTTTATGCGCGGGCGCAGCCTGAATGATTCGTTCATCATTCTCGATGAGGCGCAGAACACCACGGTGGAACAGATGAAGATGTTCCTGACCCGCATCGGTTTCGGTTCCACGGCCGTGGTGACGGGCGACATTACCCAGGTCGATCTGCCCAAGCAAACCCAGTCTGGCCTGCGCCAGGTCACCGATGTGCTCCGACAGCAGACTGGCATCAGCTTCACCTTTTTTGCATCGCATGACGTGGTGCGGCATCCGCTGGTGCAGCGGATCATATCGGCGTACGAGGCCTATGACAGGGCAAACACCGTCAAACCATGAAGCGGCCATGACCGAGGGGGCGCCTGCTATCGAAGTCCAGTTTGCCCTCGCCGGTGATTCGCTGCCCTCGGCCGAGGCCATACGGCGCTGGGCGGCGCATGCCCTGCGGGGCGGAGCGGAGGCGGCGGAAC
This sequence comes from uncultured Gammaproteobacteria bacterium, assembly GCA_963773065.1. Taxonomy (GTDB): domain Bacteria; phylum Pseudomonadota; class Gammaproteobacteria; order UBA9214; family UBA9214; genus CAVQCA01. The sequence goes on along the minus strand of CAVYZN010000028.1, from coordinate 49,978 downwards.
TGGTGGTGCGCATCGTGGATGTGGCGGAGATGACCGCGCTCAATCACCGCTATCGCGGCAAGTCGGGTGTGACCAATGTGCTGTCGTTTCCCTACGAAACACTGCCCGGTGTGACTTCCGGCCTGCTCGGGGATGTGGTCATCTGCGCGCCGGTGGTGGCGGCGGAAGCCGTAAGGCAGCGCAAGTCTTTGGAAGCGCACTGGGCGCACCTGGTGATGCATGGCGTATTGCATCTGCAGGGCTATGATCATCACGACGACAGCGAAGCACGGCGCATGGAAACGCTCGAAGCGCGGCTGCTGGCCGGCCTGGGATTTGCGGACCCCTATGCGTGAGGCGGATCGCAAGGCGATGACACGCTCCCGCCGCGCCTTGGAAATCGGCCTTGCCTGTCCCAGAATTAAAGGGCAGACGGCATTCCCGCCTTCCGCCAGGTTGTAAGAATATTGTTACAATGGTTACACAACTGACTGATTATAAATGAACAAGGTACGTCCGTTAAGCACCCATCCGACGCACACCCTGGTTTCCCGGCTGAAGCGCTCCCTGCTATGGGTTCCCGATGACAGCGAGCAACTGGTCGAGCTGCTGCGCACCGCGCAGCGCAGAAACCTGTTCGATCCCGATGTGCTGGCCATGATCGAGGGCGTGCTGCAGGTCGATGACATGCGGGTGCGTGACATCATGATACCCCGCTCCCAGGTAGACATGCTGGAGCGGGACGCCAATCCGCAGCAACTGCTGCGCAGCATCGTCGAGACCGGACATTCGCGCTACCCGGTTATCGGCGACAGCCGGGATGAGGTGGTGGGCATATTGCTGGCGAAGGATCTGCTGCTGCATTTCATCGAGCGCACCGACCAGCGCTTCAATGTGCGTGAACTGCTGCGTCCCGCCGTGTTTGTCCCGGAAAGCAAGCGGCTCAATGTGTTGTTGAAGGACTTCCGTTCCAACCGCAATCACATGGCCATCGTCGTGGATGAGTACGGCGGCGTCGCCGGCATCGTCACCATCGAGGACGTGCTGGAGCAGATCGTCGGCGAGATCGAGGACGAGCATGACGTGGAGGAGGAAGCAACCATCCGCAAACACAGCACGGTGCATTACACCGTCAAGGCCCTGACGCCGATCGAGGATTTCAACGACTATTTCGGTACGAATTATTCGGATGAAGAGTTCGATACCATCGGCGGCTTCGTGGTGCACCGTTTCGGCCATCTCCCGCGGCGCGGCGAGCGTATCGTCATCGATAACCACCTCTTCAGAATCCTGCGCGCCGACAATCGTCGCGTGCATATGCTGCAGCTCACCCTGTTGCCCAAAACGGCCGGGGACGAGGACAAAGACACCGGGGAAACCGTCGCCTTGTGACCAACCTGACTGTCCGCTTCGGCGGGATCTTCGTGCTGATTGCCGGCGCGCTGGGCGTGACCGCCTTCGCCCCCCTGGGCTGGTACCCGCTCGCGTTTCTGTCGCTCGCCGTGCTGTTCAACCAGTGGCTGCGGGATAGCCCGCGCCAGGCTTTGCGCCACGGTGTCCTGTTCGGACTGGGGTACTTCGGCGCGGGTGTTTCCTGGGTGTACGTCAGCGTGCATACCTACGGGCATGTACCCGCGCCGGCTGCCGTGCTGGTGACGGTGGCGCTGGTGGTCTTTCTGAGCCTGTATCCCGCCTTGCTGGGTTATTGTCTCAAGCGCTGCCTGCCGGCTGCGGACTGGCGGCTCCTGGTCGCGTTTCCGGCCGGCTGGGTGCTGAGTGAATGGCTGCGCGGCTGGCTGTTCACCGGTTTTCCCTGGCTGACTGTCGGGAGCAGCCAGATTGACGGCCCGCTGGCCGGCTACGCGCCGCTCTCGGGAGTCTATGGCGTCGGGCTGGCCGTGGCGCTGACGGCCGCCTTGCTGGTGGCGCTGGTGCGAAACCGGGCGCGCCTGCCGAGTCTGATCGTCCTCTGCGTGATCTGGGCGGGCGGCTACCTGCTCGACCGTGTTGCATGGACCGAAGCGCGCGGCGCGCCTCTCAAGGTGGCGCTGGTTCAGGGGAACATCGCCCAGGAAACCAAATGGGCGCCGGGAAACCTGACCCATACCCTGACGCGCTATACGGAACTCACCTTCAAATTGCCGGCGACGGATGTGGTGGTCTGGCCCGAAACCGCCATACCCGCGTTTTATGACCAGGTGCAGGACAGCCTCATCCCGCAAATCGAAACCGGGCTGCGCCAGTCGGGCGCCGTGCTGCTGACCGGAATTCCGGTGCTGGACCAGGCCACCTGGCGCTACTACAACAGCGTGGTGTCCATCGGCGGGGAACGGCGCTTCTACTACAAGCAGCACCTGGTGCCGTTCGGCGAGTACCTGCCGCTGCGCCGGGTGCTGGGCGACAGCCTGGACGCCCTGGCGGTGCCGAATGCGGATTTCTCCGGCGGGGAGGCGACGCAACCCCTGCTGGAGGCCGCCGGCTATCCCGTGGCCACCTCGATCTGTTTCGAGGTGGTATTCGGCGAGGAGATCCGTCGGGCACTGCCGCAGGCCGCCTTGCTGGTCAACGTGAGCAACGATGGCTGGTTTGGCGATTCGCTCGCGCCGCACCAGCACCTGGAAATGGCGCGGCTGCGGTCCAAGGAAACCGGCCGGCCCATGCTGCGAGCCACCAATACGGGCATATCCGCGATCATCGATGAGAACGGCCGGGTCATCGCCCGCAGCCGCCAGTTCGAGGAGGCGGTGGTCACGGGAACCGTCACGCCCCGCCAGGGCGCGACGCCTTATGTGCTGTTGGGCAATACGCCCGTCGTGATCCTGACCGTGATGTGCCTGCTGCTGGTGTGGCAAATGGGGGACAGACCACGTTTCCATGGTTTCCTGACGCGACGGTACTCGCGTGACTGACAGACCCTCCTTGTCCATGCGTCCACCATCACGACACTCGATCTGTCCTGATACAGGTACCTCATATGCCGCGTCGTGCCCGTCTGGTCGTACCGTGCATACCTTGGCATATCATCCAGCGTGGCAATAATCGCACCGCCTGCTTCTACGACCACAGCGATTACCACTACTATTATCTCGATACCCTGGCTCAGCAGGCTGTTAACTATGGCTGCAGGATACATGCCTATTGCCAGATGACAAATCATGTACACCTGCTCCTCACCCCGGAACGACATAATAGCGCCGCGCTATTGATGAAACACCTCGGTCAGCGTTATATCCAATACATCAACCGCAGCTACCGGCGCAGCGGCACTCTCTGGGAAGGCCGCTTCCGTTCCTGCCTGGTTCAGGAAAGCACCTATGTACTCGCCTGTTACCGGTATATCGAAATGAACCCGGTGCGCGCCGGCATGGCGACACACCCGGCGGAATACCGCTGGTCAAGCTACCCTGCCAACGGTCAGGGCTCGCGCCGAGACGGGCTGACGCCGCATGCCGAATACCTGGCGCTCGTCGAGACGGAGGCATCGCGTCTTGCCAATTACCGGCGTCTGTTTGACACCGGCATTGACCTTAACCTGATCGCTGAAATTCGTACCGCCACCAATGGCAATTACGCCCTGGGTAACGACCGCTTCAAGGTAGAAGTCTCCTGCATGCTGCAACGACGCGTCATGCCCGGAAATGCGGGAAGACCGGCAAAGCCGGGGCGAAATGGGGGACAGACCACGTTTTTAGTCAAAACGTGGTCTGTCCCCCATTTCCTTCGATTGATTCCCATCCACCATCCATTCCCAATAGGGAAATTCACATCCGATCAATCGAGTCTGACCCCATCCGTTTCCCATCCGTTTCCTTTCCGTTCACCGCCATTTGACAACATACACGTGCACAGGTTGATCAAAACCTTTGAGCGTGATCTGGCCTGCCTCAGAGAACAGCGATTTCTCGCCCGAATAGTTCTCCACAACATTTTGCGCCACCAGAATCTGATCGGGCTCGGCATGAGCGCAGAGGCGGGCCGCCAACTGGACCGTTGCCCCAAACAAATCGTGGTCCTCTTCCACCGGTTCACCGGCGCTCAGGCCAATCCGCAGATGCAATTGGGCCTCCGGGTGCTCGCTGTTATACGTTGCAAACGCGCTCTGAATCGCTATGGCACATTCGACAGACTGCGTCATGGACGCGAAGGAAGCCATGATGCCATCCCCTAGATGCTTCACCTCTCGACCCGCGTAGTCGCGGAGTGCATTGCGGGTGACCGCATTGTGAATGTGGAGCAAGTGCAGCGACTTCTTGTCACCCAGCTGGGTAGTCATCGCGGTTGAGTCCTTCAAGTCGGTGAACATGATCGCACGAAAGGCCGAGTCTCTGGGTACGCTGCCCCACGTTACCCCCGCTTCTATCAGCACCGGGTCTTTGATTCTACCCAGGAAGGCCTCGACCTCACTGGATTCGACTTCGATGATTTCACTGGGCACGGCCCCGTGCGCTTCCGCATGAGCTTTCCGGATTGCTTCCCTATTGGGTGCGTCCACCAGGCAGAAAGTGGTACATCGCGGCTCATCAATCCAATACGTCAGGAAATTAACCCCATATTTCCCCTGGATCTCCAGATCTTTTTCATGAGCATCGGCAATGACCTCGCGGGTTATATTTTCAATGTAGTGACGATCCAGATAGAGTGGCATGTCCATTATCTCCTTGGGTGGACGCTACGCGGCCGGCGGCACGTTCTGGTTCACGCGGAAGAAGTTGTCGGGGTCATACTGCCGCTTGATCTTCGCGAGGCGATCGTAGTTCGCCCCATAGGTCGCGCGGATGCGATCCGCGCCCTCGTCCATCATGAAATTCACGTAGGCCGCGCCCGTCGAGAACGGGTGGAGCGCCTCGTAGTAGCCGACCGTCCAGTCGCGAAGGGTGTCGGCGTTGCCTGGGTCGGGGTCGACGCCCACGATGACCTGCGACCAGAACGCGTCGCGGTGGCGGTACGCCGTGTCGCCCGCGCCCACGCGCGCGGCCGCGCCATTCAATGGGTAGAGGTGTACCGTCGAGTGCCCCGTCGGCAGCGTGGCCCCGTGCCGCACGTGCTCGCGGATGGCGTCGTCCGAGAGCCTGCCCATGAAGTCCGCGCGCCAGTACCACTGGAGCCCAGCCGGATAGAGCGGGTCGAAGAACGACTGGAGCGCCGGGTAAGGGAGCTCGTGAGGCGCGTGGAGTAACGGCGGCACGGCCGAGATGAGCGGGTTGACGGTTCGGTCGAAGGCCTCCTGGCGCCCGTTGAAACACCACACGACGCCAGCGACCTTGCGGCCGTGGAGGTCCTCCGGGAACGGCGGTACGGGCGGCACGGTGAGGAACGCGAAGAACCCGCCGAGCTCCTCCGGTGCGTTTTCGATCAGATTCTGAAACCCGCGCAGGGCGTCCTCGGCCTGCTCGAGCGCCCAGAACGTGGGGCCGCCGATGACCATGCTCACGGGATGGGCGCGGAACAGGAACGATGTGACGATGCCGAAGTTGCCCCCGCCACCGCGAAGCGCCCAAAAAAGGTCGGGGTGCTCGTCGGCGCTTGTCGTAACCATGCGCCCATCCGCAAGCACCACGTCGGCGGAAATCAGATTGTCGATCGTCAGCCCGCAACTTCGCGTGAGATTGCCGGTGCCGCCACCGAGTGTCAGCCCGCCCACGCCGGTGGTCGAGATGAAGCCGCACGGTGTGGCCAGGCCGAAGGGATGTGTGGCGTGGTCGACGTTCGCCCCACGTGGCGCCGCCTTCCACGCGGACGGTGCGGGCCCGCGGGTCAACGCGAATGCCGCGTAGACCGCAGAGGTCGACGACGAGACCGCCGTCGACGACACCGAGACCGCCCGCGTTGTGGCCACCCCCGCGCACCGCGACCAGCACGCCCGCCTCGCGCGCGGCGTTGACGCACGCGATGACGTCCGCCACGTCCGCGACCCGCGCGATCGCACCCGGCCTGCGCTGGATCATCGCGTTGTACACGGCGCGAGCCTCGTCGTATCCGGCATCTTCCTGGGTCAGGACCTGGCCCCGGAGCCCGGCGCGGAGCGCCCCGATGAACCCTTCGGGCAGCTTCGCGAGTGTTTTGGATCGTTCTGTCATCTCTCATCTCCTTGGCGATTTGTGGCGTCCCCTTCGGGAAAATCGGGACAGACCACGGTTTTTCGTGCATCCGATCAATCGAGTCTGATAATCCTCTAGCCAGCCTCCTGAGTGGTTGGCACCGGTGTATACACTGGTGTTGGTCACTCAACACAACCCAGGAGGCTGTTATGACACTTTACTGCGGGATTGATCTGCATTCCAACAACCACGTCGTTGTGGTGATTGATGAGGATGACAAACGGGTTTTTGAACGGCGGCTGCCCAATGATCTGGCGGTGACGCTGAAGGCCTTGCAGCCGTTCAAGGCGGAGCTGCTGGGGGTTGCCGTGGAATCGACCTTCAATTGGTACTGGCTGGTGGATGGATTGCAGGATGCCGGCTACCCGCTGCGGTTGGTCAACACCGCGGCGGTGCGCCAGTATGAGGGCCTGAAGTACAGCGATGACCTTCACGATGCGTTCTGGCTGGCGCACCTGATGCGCCTGGGGATACTGCCGACGGGGTATATTTATCCCAAGGAGCAACGCGCGGTGCGCGATCTGCTGCGCCGGCGCATGCAACTGGTGCGGATCGCGGCGGGACGCCTGATCAGCATTCAGAGCCAGCTCTGGCGTTCTACCGGAGAGCGGATCAGCGCAAGCCTGATACGCAAGCCGGAGTTTGCCGTGCCGTTACCGCCCGGGCACGACCAGCTGGCGGCGCAGAGCCTGCTGAGCGTGCAGCGGGCGCTCCAGCGGGAGATTGACGAGCTGGAACAGGCCGCGTTGGCGGCGGCGCGGGTGGCGCCGGCCTTTAAGATTTTGCAGACCATCACCGGCGTGGGGCCGATTCTGGGCATGACCATTTGGCTTGAGACGGGCGAGATTACCCGCTTCAAGAGCCCAGGCAATTACGCCTCGTACTGCCGCTGCGTCAACAGCGAGCGCCTCAGCAACGGCAAGAAGAAGGGCGAAGGCAACCGCAAGGCCGGCAACAAGTACCTGTCCTGGGCGTTCTCCGAAGCGGCCCACTTCGCCGTGCGCTTTGATGCGCGGGCCAAGCGCTTCTTTGAGCGCAAGCGCGCGCAGACCAGCGGTATCGTCGCGATCCGGGCGGTGGCGCACAAATTGGCCCGCGCCAGTTACTGCATGTTACGCGATCAGACCCATTACGATGCCGCGCGTCTGTTCGGTTAAGATTGGCGGCCGGGATCAGCCAGGCAATGGGGTTGGTACAACCATGAGATTCTGATTGGAGGTCCCGGCCGGCCATTGAATACGCCCTTCGCCCGTCCAGCGAGCCACCCAAGGGTTGGAGGCCTTCGGGCCAGCCATACATTCTGTGATGCTCATTTTTGGACGCTGGACGGTACCGAGTATTTTGTGGGGTACCCACGGTACCAGGGATTGAATCAGACCATCGATTCGATCTTGATCCAGAGGGGTGACTGATGCGCAGGGTTATGCCGCGACATCACGCTCAGTGAAAAAGCGGGTGCGAAAGGACCGTATCAATGGCATTGTTGTTTTATGATGTTGACATGTTCAACAGAGCTTTACTTACGCTGTTAACACCGGCTGGCTAAGGGGTGACCCCATCCATTCTTCAGTGGTGCGGTCACCGCCGGTTCAGATTTCGTCCGTGACGGACTTGCGATGGTAGACGGTGTGCCCGCAGGCGGGGCATTCCGGGATATAACCGGTTGAGTGGAAGCGGATGACCTCGCCGCAGGCGTTGCAGACCAGCGTGCCGGGACCGGTGACCTCGCCGGCGTTGTAGAGCGGCCCTTCCTTGAGGTCGCGTTCAAACTGCAGCATGTCGAGGCGGGTATGGTCGGCGACCTTCAACAGGACCTCCAGCAGGCGGTCCTCGATCAGACCGATATCGAAACGCAGCCAGTCGCTCAGTTCATGGCCGCTCTCGGCCATGTGCTTGCCGGCATCCTCCAGGTCCCGCTCAAGAAAGTAGGCAATCTTCTCGGCCTCGTCCCTGGTCAGTTCCTCCAGCTCGACGGCCGTGTCGCGGGCCTTGGCGATATGGCGCTTGATGGCGGGGAACGTGTGTTCCTCCGCTTCCTCGATCGCCGTTTTGACCCGCACCATCATGTCATCGTAGGCCCGCAGCCATTTCTCACGGGTGGACTTCTCGTCGGTCATCGGGCCTGCCTCGTGTTCTGCCAGAGTGACAAGTGTGGACCAAAGCGGCGCCGGTGTGTAGCTTGCCAGGTCAAGTAAAACATGAGTCATGTGGCGTAGAGCCGGAGGGGCCGGGCGGGACCGTCGGCCGCAGGGTTGAGGCCGTGCGAGCGCTCGCCGGCCTGCATCCCTACGGCCGACGTCTCGCCCGGCCCCTCCGGCTCTTGGCCCGTTACATACGATGAGCTCGCTACTGGTGGCTTTAGCAGGTGATGCCTAGCGGCCAGGTAAGGGTGGGGTGCCTCGGCCCTTGCCGGTTGTGGGCGCCGTCCCGCCTACGGTATTCTTCCGCCTTCACCCGCGCCCTTGACTATGCATCCGTATGGAAATCACCTACGCGCCTGACCGTATCGAAGCCGAGGCCAGGCAATACTGGGATACGCACCGGTCGTTCCGGGCCACGGAGGACCCGGGGCGGGAAAAATACTACTGTCTCTCCATGTTTCCCTACCCGAGCGGGCGGTTGCACATGGGGCATGTGCGCAATTACACCATCGGGGATGTGATCGCCCGCTACCAGCGCATGCAGGGCAGGAATGTCCTGCAACCCATGGGCTGGGACGCCTTCGGTCTGCCGGCCGAGAACGCCGCGCTGCAGAACCGTGTCCCGCCGGCCCGCTGGACCCGGGAAAACATCGACTACATGCGCAACCAGCTCAAGCAACTGGGCTTCGGTTACGACTGGGAGCGCGAGCTCGCGACCTGCGAGCCGGAGTACTACCGCTGGGAGCAATGGTTCTTCACCCGCCTGTTCGAGAAGGGCCTGGTCTACAAGAAGACCGCCGTGGTGAACTGGGACCCGGTCGACCAGACGGTGCTCGCGAACGAGCAGGTCATCGATGGCCGGGGCTGGCGTTCCGGGGCGCCGGTGGAGCGGCGCGAAATACCCCAGTGGTTCCTGAAGATCACCGACTACGCCGAGGAACTGCTCGCCGGCCTGGACACCCTCGCGGGCTGGCCGGAGCAGGTGCGCACCATGCAGCGCAACTGGATCGGCCGTTCCGAAGGCATCGAGATGCAGTTCGGCATCGCCGGGCGCGCGGAGACCCTGCCGATCTACACCACCCGGCCGGATACCGTGATGGGCGTGACCTTCGTGGCGGTCGCGCCCGAGCATCCGCTCGCCCACGAGGCGGCGGCCGGACAACCCCGCGGTACAGGACTTCATCGACTCGTGCCGCAATACCCGCGTCGCCGAGGCCGACATGGCCACCCTCGAAAAACGGGGCGTCGACACCGGCCTCAAGGCGGTGCACCCGATCAGCGGCGAGCAGGTGCCGATCTGGGCGGCCAATTTCGTGCTGATGGAATACGGCCACGGCGCGGTCATGGCGGTGCCGGCGCATGACCAGCGCGATTACGAGTTTGCCCGCAAGAACGGCATCGCCATCCGGCAGGTCATATACCCCGCCAGCGCAGCGCCAGGAGGCGGATCTGTCCCGGGCGGCGTTCGTCGCGAAGGGCGTCCTCGGTGATTCCGGTGAATTCAGCGGCCTCACCTCCGAGGCGGCCTTTGCGGCCATCGCGGACTGGCTGGAGCGGGCCGGGAAGGGCCGGCGCCAGGTTCATTACCGCCTGCGTGACTGGGGCGTTTCGCGCCAGCGCTACTGGGGCTGCCCGATCCCGATCATCAATTGCGCGTGCTGCGGCGCCGTACCGGTGCCGGCCGCCGACCTGCCGGTGGTACTGCCGACCGATGTCGAGATCGATGCCTCCGGCTCGCCGCTCAAAAAAATGGCCGCCTTCATCGACACGACCTGCCCGCGCTGCGGCGGCAAGGCGGAACGGGAAACCGATACCTTCGATACCTTCTTCGAATCGTCCTGGTATTTCGCCCGCTATGCCTGTGCGGACCTCGAGGACGGGATGCTCGATGCGCGGGTCGATTACTGGCTGCCGGTGGACCAGTACATCGGCGGGATCGAGCATGCCGTGCTGCACCTGCTCTATGCGCGGTTCTTCAACAAGTTGCTGCGTGACGAAGGCTTGCTGAAGCCGGATGAGCCGTTCACCTGCCTGCTGACCCAGGGCATGGTGCTGAAGGACGGCGCCAAGATGTCCAAGTCCAAGGGCAATACGGTCGACCCGCAGGGCCTGATCGACCGCTACGGCGCCGATACCGTGCGGCTGTTCACCATGTTCGCCGCGCCGCCGGAGCAGTCGCTCGAGTGGTCGGACGCCGGCGTGGAAGGCGCCTACCGTTTCCTCAAGCGCCTGTGGAAGCAGGTGCACGATCACGTCGGCGCCGGCCGGGACCGCCCGGCCCAGCCGCTTGCAATCGCCGCGCTCACCGAAACACAGAAGGCCTTGCGCCGCGCCGTGCATGCCACCATCGCCAAGGTGAGCGACGACATCGGCCGCCGCTACACCTTCAACACGGCGATTGCCGCCTGCATGGAACTGCTGAACGAACTGGGCCGCAGCGGCGATGCCTCGGCGCAGGGACGGGCCTTGATGCAGGAAGCCTTGGAGGCCGTGGTGCTGATGCTCGCCCCGATCGTGCCGCACATCACCCATGCGCTGTGGAAGGCGCTCGGGCGCGAGGCGGCCGTGGTTGAATGCCGCTGGCCGGTGTGCGACCGTGACGCCCTGGTGCAGGAGGAGCTCACGCTCGTCGTCCAGGTCAACGGCAAGGTGCGCGGCAAGGTGAGCGTGCCGGCCGGCGCGGCGCAGGGCGCGATCGAATCCCTGGTGCTGGAGGAACCGAATGTGCAGGAAGCACCTGCAGGGCAGACCGATTAAAAAGGTGATCGTGGTGCCGGGCAAACTGGTCAATGTGGTTGCCTGAGATGAGGACCCGTGCGTCTTTATCCGCAGCCCTCGGGAGGATCCTGCGCTTGGGCGCGGTGGTCGCCGCGCTGCTGCTCGGCGCCTGCGGCTTTCATTTGCGCGGCGACGGCGCCGCTGCCGGCGGAAATGTCGGTTACCTATATCCAGGGCGCAAGCGAATTCGACTCGCTGAACGATGCCTTCCGTACGGCGCTGGAGAGTCACGGCGCCCGCGTGACGGAGGACCGCGGCGAGGCCACCGCGATCCTCACCATCCTGGAGAACAACACCGACAAGGACGTGCTGACGGTGGATCTCGGCGGCAAGGTCCTGGAGTACCGGATCCGCCAGAACATTCACTTCGAGGTCGCTGCCGCGGACGGCCATATGCTGGTCGACCGGCAGTCCGTCACGGCGAGCCGGGTAATCAAGTTCAACAGTAAGACCTTGCTGGGCAAGGAACGCGAATCGGAGATGATCCGCAGGGAACTGCAGCGCGATATCGTCAACCTGGCGATGCTGCGCATCGTGGCGGCAGGCAAACGATAACGTGCAGATCCAGCCCGAGCAGTTGGAGTCCCGCTTGCGCGGCGCGCTCGCGCCCGTCTATTTCATCAGCGGTGATGAACCGTTGCGCGTGATGGAAGCGGCGGACGCGGTGCGCTCGCGGGCGCGCGCCGCGGGCTTCGAGGAGCGGGAGGTGCTGTCGGTCAACGCCGGTTTCGACTGGAACAGCCTGGCGGCGGCGGCCGGCAGCCTGTCGCTCTTTTCGCCGCGGCGCGTGCTCGACCTGCGCCTGCCGGGCGGCAAGCCCGGCGAGGCGGGGGCGAAGGCGTTGCGCGCCTATGCCGAGGCGCCGCCCGAGGATACGCTGCTGCTGATCACTTCCGGCAAGCTCGAGCCCGCGGCGCGCAAGAGCCGCTGGGTGCAGGCGCTCGATCAGGCCGGCGTGGTGGTGTTCGTCTGGCCGCTGGATCGCCGGCAATTGCCCGCCTGGGTGCGCACGCGCCTTAAGCGGCGCGGACTGGAGGCCACGCCGGAGGCCGCCGCCCTGCTGGCGGAACGGGTGGAAGGCAACCTGCTCGCCTGTGTGCAGGAAATCGACAAGCTGTACCTGCTGCAGGGCGCTGGGCGGGTCGATGCCCGGGATATCGCCAACGCGGTTGCCGACAGCGCCCGCTTCGATGTCTATGACCTCGTCGACACGGCCCTGGCGGGGGACGGCGCGCGCGGCGTGCGCATCCTGAACGGGCTGCAGGGCGAGGGCGTGGCGCCCGCGGTGGTGCTGTGGGCGCTGGCGCGGGACCTGCGCCAGCTCGCGGCTCATGGCGCGAGTGCTGGCCGGGGGACAGGCGCTCCCTCAGGTGCTGGCCCGCTTCAAGGTCTGGCAGTCCCGCGACACGGCCTTCAGCCGGGCGCTGCAGCGCCTGTCCGGCGCCGCCTGCAACCGGCTGCTGCGCCGCTGCGCCCTGATCGACCGGGTGATCAAGGGCCAGGCGGCGGGCAACGCCTGGGATGAACTGTTACAATTGACCCTGTGGCTCGCGGGTGTGAACGCCATCCCCACCGGCGCTGCCACCTGAGCCGCAATGACGAACCGCTGATACCGATGAGTACGAAAGCCGAAGCCATGACGATCGATATACCCGCCTACATGCAGGCCATGGGCCGGCGCGCCCGTGCCGCGGCCCGGGTGATCGGACGGGCCGAAACGCGGCAGAAGAATGCCGCACTGCTGGCCATCGCCGCGGCCATCGAGGCGGCGAGGGAACGCCTCGAATCGGAAAACGGGAAGGATCTCGCCGCCGGCCGCCGGCAGGGACTGGATGACGCCCTGCTCGACCGTCTGGAACTGAACGCTGCGCGCATCGCCGCCATGGCGCAGGGCCTGCGTGAGATAGCGGCCCTGCCGGACCCGGTCGGCGGCATCTCGGACATGAACTACCGCCCTTCGGGGATCCAGGTCGGGCGCATGCGGGTGCCGCTGGGCGTGATCGGCATCATTTACGAATCCCGTCCCAACGTGACCGCGGATGCCGCCGGGCTGTGCCTGAAATCGGGAAATGCCGCCATCCTGCGCGGCGGTTCGGAAGCCATCCATTCCAACCAGGCCATCGCCGCCTGCATCCACGCGGGCCTGGACAGCGCGGGCTTGCCGGCTGACGTGGTGCAGGTGATCGAGACCACCGACCGTGCCGCCGTCGGCGAGCTGGTGCGCCTGGAGAAATACGTGGACGTGATCGTGCCGCGCGGCGGCAAGGGGCTGATCGAACGGATCAGCCGGGAAGCGCGGGTGCCGGTCATCAAGCACCTGCACGGCATCTGTCATACCTACATCGACGGCATGGCGGACATGGACAAGGCGGTGCGGGTCGCCGTCAATGCCAAGACCCAGCGTTACGGCACCTGCAATACCATGGAAACCCTGCTGGTCGCGCAGGAGATCGCCGCGCGCGTGCTGCCGGTGCTGGCGGAAAAATACCAGCAGGCCGGGGTGGAGCTGCGCGGCTGCGAAGCGACGCGCGCCATCCTGCCGGCGATCCATGCGGCCAGCGAAACGGACTGGGAAACCGAATACCTGGCGCCGATCCTCGCCATCCGCGTCGTCGCCGACCTGGATGCCGCGATCGATCACATCGCCCGCTACGGGTCCGGCCACACGGACGCCATCGTCACGGAATCCCTGCCGCGGGCGCAGCGCTTCCTGCGCGAGGTCGACTCCAGTTCGGTCATGGTCAACGCCTCCACCCGCTTCGCGGACGGCTTTGAATACGGGCTCGGCGCCGAGATCGGCATCAGCACCGACAAGCTGCATGCGCGCGGACCGGTCGGCCTGGAAGGGCTCACCACGCTGAAGTTCATCGTCATCGGCGACGGACACATCCGCACCTGAGGGCCGCCGGGGAACACGCTTGTCATACGGTATGCCCACCGGCTGTCCCCGTTCGCACCGGCACCCATGATCGGCATCCTGGGCGGAACCTTCGATCCGGTCCATTTCGGCCATCTGCGCCCGGCGCTGGAAATTCACGAGACGCTGGCGCTTGATGAGATCCGGCTGGTTCCCTGCCGCCTTCCCCCGCACCGCTCGCCGCCGCAAGCATCCGCCGACCAGCGTCTCACCATGCTGGAGGCGGCCGTGCGCAGTTATCCCGCCTTCAGGGTCGATCGGCGGGAGCTGGAGCGGGACGGACCGTCCTACACCTTCGATACCCTGGCCTCGTTGCGTGAGGAGCTGGTCGGCGTTGGCCTGTGTTTGCTGGTGGGCATGGATGCCTTCGGGGAGCTGACGACATGGCATCGCTGGCGCGAGCTGACCGGGCTGTGCCATCTGGTGGTCATGACCCGCCCGGGCGCCGCTGTCCCGGCTCGCGGGGAACTGGCCGATTTTATCGGGCAACATCGGGTGCCTGAACCCGCCAGGCTGCGGCGCCAACCGGCCGGTCTGCTGCTGTTCCAGCCGGTGACGCCGCTGGCGATTTCCGCATCGCAGGTCCGCAAGCTGCTGGCCGCGGGCCGCAGTCCGGCTTTCCTGATGCCGGAGGCGGTCATCGAGATTATCAACCGTGAGGGTCTGTATCGAGGCAGATGAGGCATATAGTGAGAACGGAAAAACACCAACGGCCGGTCATGGCGCCCGCCATGCCGGTGGACCGGCTGCTTGCGCTCGTCATCGACGCGCTCGATGATCTCAAGGGCGTTGACCTCAAGGTGCTGGATGTCACCGGACTGACTTCGATTACCGACCGGATGGTGGTCGTCAGCGGCACCTCGACACGCCATGTGAAGGCGCTGGCCGATCACGTGGCCTTCAAGGCAAAGCAGGCCGGTAATCCGCCCTTGGGGGTCGAGGGTGAACAGGCGGCCGAGTGGGTGCTGATCGACCTGGGGGATGTGGTCGTCCACGTGATGCTGCCCCCGGTCAGGGCATTCTACGCGCTGGAAAAACTCTGGTCGGTCGGCAGCGCCGAGGCCGCCGGCCTGCCCTGACCCGGCCGGAACCGGTATCGGATTATGACCGGTGTTATGCTATGCCGGTGCTAAGTTGCAACTCATGCTCGGGTAAGTCCTTTCGTGACCGCTGCGGATACATCCCTGTAGGGTGCGCCATGCGCACGCGCGTGCTGCAGATCCCGATGCGCACGGCCGCCCTACGGGTCGATGTTTTGCGAGTGTCACAACCCTTCACGCCGGCATGAGGCCTCTGGAGATAATCAGATGAGGCAAAGTTCGTTCCTTGGTAAAGCCGCTCACCGGACCGCATGCAGATACACCTGATCGCCGTCGGTACGCGCATGCCCTCGTGGGTCACGGCGGGCTATGAGGACTATGCGCGGCGCCTGCCCCGTGAATGCATCCTGCGGCTGGTGGAAATCCCGCCCGGCAGAAGAAGCAAGACGCACCCGGCCGCACAGGCGGTTGAAGAGGAGGGCCGGCGGATGCTCGCCGCCATACCGGAGCGTTGCCTCGTGGTCGCCATGGAGGTCACGGGCCGGTCCTGGGATACGCAAACACTGGCTTCCCGGTTGCAGGAGTGGATGCTATCCGGGCGTGATATCGTACTGCTGGTCGGCGGGCCGGATGGCTTGTCCGGGGACTGCCGGCAACGGGCCGATCTGCGCTGGTCGCTCTCCGCGCTCACCCTGCCGCATGCGCTGGTGCGGGTCGTGCTCGCGGAGCAGCTCTACCGGGCATGGACAATCATCGGCGGTCATCCCTATCATCGCCCATGATCGGGCTAAAGGTGTGCACGGCCCCGGCGTTTTGCCTGTCGGAGGGTAGCGGCCGCGCATGCGGTCCGGGCACTGGAATCGCGGCGCGGCTACCCGGTGAGTCATTCGCGGCAGGACTTCATTCATCAGGGCATTATGGGCGCATCACCGCATATCTTCCTGGCCTCCGCCTCGCCGCGCCGGCAGGAGTTGTTGACGCAGATCGGCATCGGCTACACCCTGTTGCACGCCGAGGTCGACGAGGCGCGGCGCCCGGGCGAGCCGGCCGAGGACTATGTCCGGCGCCTGGCGCTGGAGAAGGCGCGGGCCGGCTGGGCGCTGCTGGCCGGGCAGGCCGGCTTCCCGGTGCTCGGCGCCGATACGGCGGTCGTTGCCGACGGCAGAATCCTGGGTAAACCGCGTGACCGCGACGACGGCATCGATATGCTGCAGGCGCTTTCCGGCAGGAGTCATCAGGTGCTGAGCGCCGTGGCGCTGGTGGCCGGGCGGGAGGCCGTGCGGGTGAATGCGAGTTCCGTGACATTTCGCACGCTGACGCGCTCGCAATGTGTGGCCTACTGGGACACCGGCGAGCCCATCGACAAGGCGGGGGGCTACGCGATCCAGGGCCGGGCGGCCGTGTTCGTGTCCCGGCTGGAGGGAAGCTACTCGGGCGTGATGGGGCTGCCCGTGTACGAGACCGCGGAATTGCTGCGGGAATTCGGCATCGGAGTCCTATAAGCCCGGCAAGGACGGCCCGCGATGCATAAGGCGCAGACAACCCGTTGCAGGGAGTGTGTATGAGCGAAGAAATCCTGATCAATGTGACACCGCGCGAGACGCGCGTGGCGCTTATCGAGAACGGCGTCCTGCAGGAAGTCCTGATCGAGCGCACCCGCCGCCGCGGCCTGGTCGGCAACATCTACAAGGGCCGGGTGTGCCGGGTGCTGCCGGGGATGCAGGCCGCCTTCGTGGACATCGGGCTCGACCGCGCCGCCTTCCTGCACGCATCGGATATCCTGCCGCGGAATCCGGAAGGCGGGGCCGTCGCCGGCGGCGAGATCGATATCAGCGAGTTGCTGAAGGAGGGACAGGAACTTACCGTGCAGGTGATCAAGGACCCGCTCGGCACCAAGGGCGCCCGCCTGACCACGCAGAGCACCTTACCGTCGCGTTACCTGGTGTTCATCCCGACAGTGGCCAATGTCGGCATCTCCCAGAAGATCGAGGACGAGGCGGAGCGGATCCGTCTGCGGGATATCATCCAGTTGTTCATGGCGGAACAAGATGAGGGGGGTTATATCGTGCGCACGGCAGCGGAAGGCGCAAGCGCTGAGGCCCTGCGCGCCGACATGATCTTTCTGAGGAAGCTGTGGGCTTCCATCTGCGAGCGTGAACGCACCGCCGCGCCCGGATCCGTCGTCTACGAGGACCTGCCGCTCAACGTGCGCATCATGCGTGACGTGCTGGATGCCCATGTAGAGAAGGTGCGCATCGATTCGCGCGAAAGTTATCAGCGGGTGCTGCGCTTCACCGAGATGTTCATGCCGGGTCTCGCGGTGGAGATCGAATACTATCCGGGCGAACGGCCGATCTTCGATCTCTACGGCGTGGAGGACGAGATCCATAAGGCGCTGGATCGCAAAGTACAGCTCAAGTCGGGCGGCTACCTGATCTTCGACCAGACCGAATCGATGACGACCATCGACGTCAATACCGGCGGCTACGTCGGGCACCGCAATCTCGAGGAGACGATTTTCAAGACCAACCTGGAAGCGGCGCAGGCCATCGCCCGTCAGTTGCGGCTGCGCAATCTCGGCGGCATCATCATCGTCGATTTCATCGACATGACCCAGGAGGATCACAAGCGCCAGGTGTTGCGCGCCTTCGAGAAATACCTCGAAAAGGACCATGCCAAGACGCACATCAGCGAGGTGTCCACGCTGGGGCTGGTCGAGATGACGCGCAAGCGTACCCGCGAAAGCCTGGAGCACATCCTCTGCGAGGAGTGTCCGACCTGCGGCGGCAGGGCGTCCCTGAAGACCCCGGAGACGGTCTGCTACGAGATCTTCCGGGAGATCCTGCGCGAATCACGCCAGTATGACGCGCAGCAGTTGCTGGTGCTCGCCTCCCAGGAAGTCGTCGATCTGCTGCTCGACGAGGAATCCGACAGCCTGGCCGAACTCGAGGCCTTCATCGGCAAACCGATCAAGTTCCAGGTAGAGGCCCTCTATACGCAGGAACAATATGACGTTGTTCCCAGGTAGGGCCTGCCGGACCGGCGCAATGGATACTCCTAACCTGCCAGCGTACCGATAGCCTTGACTATGCCGGGTCGTCTGTTCCATGCCCTGTGGCTGCTGCTGGTTGCCCTGCTGGGTCTCACCGCCGCCACGCTCACCGCGGCGCGCCTGTGGGTACCCGCGCTGGGTGAATACCGCCTGGAAGCGGAGCGGCTGGCCAGCGAGGCGCTGCACCGGCCGGTCAGCATCGAGCGCATGGAGGCAACCTGGCGCGGTCTGAACCCGGTGCTCAAGTTCAAGGGCGTGTCCGTCTCCGGTTCCGCAATCCGGGACAATCGACTCGTCGTGGAGCAGGTATGGGTCGGCCTCGACCTCAGGCGTTATCTCTATGACGGGCAAATCCGGCTGGCCAGCATCGATGTCATCGGCGCCGCTGTCAGCGTGATCAGGGACAGGGACGGAAAGGTCTACATCGACCGGCTGCAAGGCGATTCCGGCGATGCCGCCGTCGCCCCCGGCCTGCTGGAAATAGGACGCCTCTCCATCCATAAATCAGACATTACCTTCCACGACCTCAAGACCGGGCGGCCGGCGCTGCGTTTTTCGGACGTTTCGCTCACCCTGAAGAATTCCAGCGGCGCGCATACCCTGCGCGGCGACGTCACGCTGCCTGAACAACTGGGCCACAGAATCGACGTTCAGGCCGAGTTCAGCGGCCCGCTTGAACGCATCGATGAATGGCAGGGCCGGCTGTACGCCACCGGCCGCTCCTTGTCGATCATGCCCGATGTCCTGAAGGACGTCGCTCCCGGCATCGATGCCATGGGCGTGGCGGATGTCAGATGCTGGGTGGACTTTGGCGCCGCCCACCTACAGGCGCTCTCGGCTGAACTTGAACTGCGCAACTTTCGCCTGCGCCACCAGGGGTCCGACCGGGCGGCGGATTATGTCGCGGATCAGGCCAGCGGGCTGCTCGGGTGGCGGCGGCGTGAATCGGGCTGGCAGTTCGCGGCCCGGGACATCGTCATTACCCAGGATGGCATCCGGCGTCCGGCGACGCAGGTATCGCTCGCCCGCAGCAACCAGGCGGGTGCCGGCCATGTTTCAGGCAACGTCACCCGGCTTTCTCTGCCGGATTTGCAGCCGCTGGTGGAACTGCTGCCCGGCATCGAGGACCGGTACCGCAAACAGTTCGCCCGGCTGCGCCCCGAAGGGGTGATCGAAAAGCTCTCCATCAACATCGAGGACCCCGGGGATGCGCCGCCACGGGTACTCTGGTTCGATGCCAGCTTGAGGGATATTGGTATCCGGCAGGTCGAAGCCGTCCCGGGGTTCAGCGGTTTGACCGGCATCGTCACCGGCACACAGGAAGGCGGCACGCTCTGGATCGACAGCCAGGATCTTATCTATCAGGACGACAGGCTGTTTCGCGAGCCCCTGCATTTCGATGCCGTCACGGGCGAGGCCGACTGGCGCTTCGAGGATGGTCGCTTCAATCTCAGCAGCAAGGATATCGACATCGAAAACGGCGACCTCGCGCTCACGGCGCGCCTGGCTCTCGCGCGTTCCCCGGACGAACCGGCCCCGGTCATCGATCTCACGATCGCCGTGAACCGCTGTGAGCTTGCCGGTATCCGGCATTACCTGCCGGCGCGCGTCATGTCCAAGACGGGGGTCAACTGGCTGGAACGCAGTCTGGTGAGCGGCGCCGTCGCCGCGGGCAGCGTGGTCGTGCGGGGACGGCTCGATCAACTACCCTTTGACAACGGGCAAGGGCAGTTGCTCGCCCGGCTGCCGGTCACCAACGCGGTCCTCGCGTACAGTCCGGGCTGGACGCCCATCGAGAAACTCGACGCCCAGGTCGATTTCACCGGTCGCGGCATGGAGATACAGAGTCATCGGGGGAAAATCCGGACGGCCTCTCTCGTTGCGGTGCAGGCGCGGATCAAGGATCTGGCCAAGCCGGACCTTGTGCTGGAGGGAACGGTGCAGGGTGAATTGCCGGTGATGCTGGCCGAGCTGGGCGGCAGTCCCCTGGGCCATATCTATGGCGGGTTCGTTGATCGGGTCATGAGCGGCGGCGGCGCCGGACTGGACCTGACCATCGTTGTGCCGCTGCATGGCGATGACCGGCACATAGACGTCAAGGGCAACATCATCCTGAAGGACAATACGCTCAAGGTCATGCCTGACGGGCCCGGCCTTGAAAACATCGAGGGTCAACTGGCTTTTACCTCGAACGGAATCAGCGGCAAGGGATTGAAGGCGAACTTGCTCGACGCACCGGTCAGCGTCGATGTGGGGACTGACGTCACGGCGGGCGTGACCAGCATCAGCATGAACGGGCCGCTGGATCTGGTTGGTCTTGCCGCCAAGGAACAGCAGGGGCTGGCGGCGCTGGCGTCGGGCAAGACTGACTGGAACGTGCTGCTTGCCATTGGCCGTCTCAGAAGCCGGGATGAATTGCCCAGGGTGGATCTCAGTCTTTCCTCGAACCTCGAGGGTATCGCCATCGATCTGCCCGCGCCGCTTGGCAAAACGAAACAGGAAAGCCGGCGGCTTGACATCGCGATTGGCCGGGTTGCAAAGCCTGACAAGGAACTGCGCTTCAGTTACGCGGATCTGGTGAAGGGTGTGTTCGAACTCAGGGACACACGGGCAGGGAATTGCCTGGAGCCGCGGAAATATCCGCATCGGGGAAGGCGCGGCGGTCTTGCCGGATGTCAAGGCGCTGCTCGTTTCCGGTCACATGCAGGCGTTCTCACTGACCCGCTGGCAGCCGGTGCTTGCAGGGTTCCATGCCGGTCCCGCTATCCCCGTCAGGCTCGATCTGGTGATCGACGAGCTGGAGGCCATGCGGCATGTCGCGCGCGATGTCGCCGTGCGCACGCAAGAGGCGGGACTGGTGCAGACTTACACCTTCGATGGACCGGCCATCGCCGGTACGGTCGAACTTACCCGTACCGGGAGCGGCATCGAGAAGGTCATGATGAACCTCGACCGGCTGTTCCTGGAGACGCGCGCCTCATCCGGCGCCGACGGGGATGTGTCCGCGAAGATCGAAGAGTTTCCTGAATTGCAGATCACGGTACGCAAGTTCAAATACGACGGCGTCAACCTCGGCGAGGTGCAGTTGCAGGCGAACCGAAAGGCCGACACGGTTCATGTCGAAAGACTGCTTGTCGCCTCGAAAAAGATCACGTTTCAGGCGGCGGGTGACTGGCATTCGGTCAACGGACAGAACCTGTCGCAATTTGACATCGATATCACCGAGGGCAATCTGGCCAAACTGCTTGAGGCTTTTAATTTCAGGGAAAAAATGACGGGCGGCGATCTTTCCGGCTCACTGCACGCAAGCTGGCAGGGCGCGCCCTGGGAATTCAAACCCGCGCGCGTCAATGGCAAGCTCCACCTGCTCATCAAGGATGGTCAACTGCTGGATGTCGAGCCGGGCGCCGGTCGGGTGTTCGGTCTGGTAAGCCTGCATACCCTGCCGCGCCGGCTGTCGCTCGATTTCAGCGACCTGTTCAAGAAAGGCTTTGCGTTTGACCGTATCGAAGGCAATTTCGTGCTCGATAACGGCGACGCCTATACCAATGACCTCCTGATCGAGGGGCCGGCGGCGAGGATAGAGATATCCGGGCGTATCGGACTGGCGAACACGGATTACGACGAGCTGGTGACGGTGATACCCAGTATGAGTTCAAGCCTGCCATTGGCGGGCGCCATCGCCGGCGGGCCGGCCATCGGGGCCGCGCTGTACGTGGCACAACGCTTGCTGGGTGATGAACTCGAGAATGCGACCTGGTTTACGCACACGCATTACGCCGTCACCGGCCCCTGGTCCGATCCTGTCTACACCAAGATTGAAATCCCCCCTGAAGGAGCCGGGGATAAAACCCCTGCGAAGGCTGAGTGAATGTTGCCGTATTCCCAGCCGTGTGCCGGCATGGCCTGCCGCGCAGGTATGGTATGCTTTTCCATAGACATCTGTTCAGCGTAACCGCAACCGGCCTTGACACGGTGTCTCAGGAAAGCATCCATGCCGTATGAACCCCCAGGGCAGACCGAGCGATGACTGTTTTTGCCTGTATCCAAATGGCCTCGGGGCCCAACGTCGGGGCCAACCTGCTGGAGGCCGAACGGCTGATAGAACAGGCCGTCAGCCGCAATGCGAAACTGGTGGTATTGCCGGAAAACTTTGCCCTCATGGGCATTTCGGAACGCGACAAGGTGGCGGTGCGCGAACCGGAAGGAACTGGGCCGATGCAGGCATTTCTTTCCGCGCAGGCCGCCCGGCACGGTATCTGGATCGTCGGGGGAACCATTCCGCTCGCCGCGACCAGCGCCGACAAGGTGCGCGCCGCCTGCCTGGTGTTCGATGAGCGCGGCAAACAGGTCGCTCGCTACGACAAGATTCATCTGTTCGATGTGAAGCTCGTTGACAGTCATGAGCAATATACCGAATCCGAAACCATCGAACCCGATGACAAAGTCGTGGTCGTGGATACTCCGTTCGGCCGCATGGGACTGGCGGTCTGTTACGATCTGCGCTTCCCGGAGCTTTTCCGCCAGCAGCTCGATCAAGGGATGGAATTCCTGACACTGCCTGCCGCGTTCACGGCGATTACCGGTCGCGCGCACTGGGAGGTGCTGGTCAGGGCGCGCGCCATCGAGAACCTCTGCTATGTCGCCGCGGCCGCCCAGGGCGGCTACCATCTGAGCGGGCGTGAAACGCATGGCCACAGCATGATTGTCGATCCCTGGGGAATCGTGCTCGACAGTCTGGCGCGCGGACCGGGCGTCGTCTGTGCCGACATTGACCTTGTCCGCCTCGAAAGCGCCCGCCGGAATTTCCCCAGTATCCAGCACCGCCGTCTGCGGTGTCGGTAAGCATCCCGGTAACAATTTCATGACTGCGACGAATCTTGATATTGCACGCCAGCGCCTGCTGGCCCCCGCGGGGCTGGACGAACAGGACCTCGACCGGGTCTTCGGCAAATTGCTGGGGCATGCGGTTGACGGGGGCGACATCTATTTCCAGTCGACCCGTTATGAGTCCTGGCTGCTCGAGGACGGCATTATCAAGGAAGGCACGTACAGTATCGAACAGGGCGCCGGGGTCAGGGCGATCAGCGGTGAGAAGACCGGCTTCGCTTATTCCGACGAGATACTGATGCCGGCCCTGCTCGAAGCCTCGCAGGCGGCGCGCGCCATTGCCGGCCACGGCGGTCCGGGCAGACTGCAGGCCTGGCACAGGGGCGATGGGAATATTCTCTATCCCGCGATCGATCCGCTCGATGGGATGTCGGCGGATGAGAAGGTGGCGCTGCTAAGGCAGGTGGATGCCGAGGCGCGCCGCCAGGACCCGCGGGTCAGGGAAGTGGTCGTCAGTCTGGCCGGCGTGCACGAGGTCATGATGGTTGCGGTCAGTGACGGCACGCTCTCCGCCGATGTGCGTCCGCTGATCCGCTTCAACGTCAACGTCATCGTCGAACAGGACGGTCGCCGCGAGCAGGGCAGCGCCGGCGGCGGCGGACGGACTGAATATGCCTATTTCATCGAGGAAGGGCGGGCCCTGGGATACGCCCGCGAAGCCGTTCGCCAGGCGCTGGTAAACCTCGATGCGGTTGCCGCGCCGGCCGGCGCCATGCCGGTCGTACTGGGCCCGGGCTGGCCGGGTATCCTGCTGCATGAGGCGATCGGTCACGGACTGGAAGGCGATTTCAACCGCAAGGGCACCTCGGCCTTCGCCGGCCGGGTCGGCCAACGGGTGGCCTCACCCCTGTGCACGGTCGTGGATGACGGCACCCTGCCGGGCCGCCGCGGTTCGCTCAATGTCGATGATGAAGGCATCAAGACCCAGCGGACCGTGCTGATCGACAAGGGCATACTCAAGGGTTACCTGCAGGACCGGCTGAATGCGGGCCTGATGGGCGTCGCGCCCACCGGCAACGGCCGCCGCGAATCCTTTGCGCATCTGCCGCTGCCGCGCATGACCAATACCTACATGCTCGCCGGCGAGCATGACCCGCAGGACATCATCAAGTCCGTTGACAAGGGCCTGTATGCCGTGAATTTCGGCGGCGGGCAGGTCGACATCACTTCCGGCAAGTTCGTGTTCACCGCGAGCGAGGCCTATCTGATCGAGAAGGGCAGGGTGACACGCCCGGTCAAGGGCGCCACCCTCATCGGCAACGGACCGGATGTGCTGAAACGCGTCTCCATGGTCGGCAGGGATCTGCAGCTCGATACCGGCGTCGGCACCTGCGGCAAGGACGGTCAGAGCATACCGGTGGGCGTCGGGCAGCCGACCCTGCTGATCGATGAACTGACGGTGGGTGGAACCGGCGCCTAGCCAGTGTTCCTACCCGGGCGGCGGCACACAAACGGATCACCGTTTTCATTTTCGTGGTGCGCGGGTAGCAAGTCCCGATTGTTATGGCACGCCCGTTACCCTAGATCTCAACGACTGCTCCCGCTGCGGTTGGCGGGCCGTGTTGACGGCGTCGTGGCAAGCTTCTGAATCGGAGAGTGTCCATGGATATGAAAACATTGCTGATGGTTTTTACCGCGGTGTTCATCGCCGAGTTGGGCGACAAAACCCAGTTGGCGACCCTGCTGTTCGCGGCGGATAAGGAGGTCAGCAAGCTCACGGTCTTTCTGGGTGCATCGCTGGCGCTTGTATTCACCTCCGCGATCGGGGTCCTGGCCGGCGGAGTCATATCCGACTATGTCAGCGAACGCCAATTACATTACACTGCCGGCATCGGATTTATCGGGATCGGGCTATGGACACTGCTGAGAGCCTAGCATTGCCCTGTCGGTTGACTGCCTCATGTAGCCGGCCGGGCATGTCGTTACCATTGATAGCGATGGCCGGCTTCGCGCCGGGCGGTACGCGGTAGGTTGGCGCATGTCCGCGAAGAAGACATCACCCGATTCGGACAAGCTGGACGGGATCGTCGCCGCGGCCCGGCGCGAGCGGGAGCAGCGCGAACTGGGCTACCGGGAACAGGCGCTCAAGCTCTATCCCTGGATCTGCGGGCGCTGCAGCCGCGAATTCACCCGCGCGAATCTTCACGAACTCACGGTCCATCACCGCGATCATAATCACGACAACAACCCCCCGGACGGCAGCAACTGGGAATTGCTGTGTCTTTATTGCCACGACAACGAGCACGCCCGCTATCTGGATGCTCCCGTGCCCGGAGGCGGAACGGCGGACGGAAAAAAAGAACCGGCGGCGAAACACAGCCCCTTCTCCGGGCTCAAGGATCTGTTGAACCGCAAACCCTGATCCGGCAAACCGGGAGCAAAGGGGAGGTTGGCTTAGTCGCGTCAGCGACGGTAATCGACCATCAGCCACTTGTGATTGTTCGGGATGGCGCCAATGGGCAAACATCGACCCGAATGAGCCCTTCATCGTTTACAGCTATCGTTAGTGCATCTTACCTTTAAAGATCATGTGTTCACCCAAAGGCACCATCAACCGTGTCTCTGCAGTCTCCAATATCTTTATCTGGGCTTTGAGATTATCCATGCAATCTCCCAATGATTTTATTAAGTAAGAGTAGGTCACCGGATCGCCCGCAACGCTCTTATAAAGCCGTTCTTTATCATATGCCAAGATGGTCAGGGCAATGCGTCTGTTCATAGAAATCTGCCTAGCATTCTCTTGACTAATACGCTCGATCTCTGAGATCTCTTCTTCAGTGATGACGGGGTCAAGCTCTAATTTATACATGATAGCCTCAGTCGCTCAAATGTACGTATTACCACATCGGCTAGAAGGCGGGATGTCTGTAGGAAATGTTTGGGTCTAACAATCCAGAATCACAATAAAGGGGCCGGATACGATTTAGAGTAATCGTATCCGGCCCCTTTTCTGGTTAACGGTTATGTAATTTCTCTTGCAGCCACACCTTGATCAGCGACTGATAGGGTACGTCGCGGGCGTTAGCCGCAGCCTTTATCGAATCCAGCAGATGCTGAGGCAGACGAAGGGAGATCGTCTTTGTCGTCGGCTTCAACTTGGGCATAACGACCGGTTGGGCCTGGCTCCAGTCGAGATATTCCGAGAGTCGTGCTGTTCCCAGAAGCGCCGCTCTTCGTCCTCATTGGCGAATTTCGGTAATGACTTAAGTCGCTTTTTCATAAATGACACGCTCCTTGCGATGCATATCTCTGGCAGAGATTACACCAGATCAAGAGGGGTCAGTGTACTTGAAAATCTGTTGACGGGATCAAGTACATTGACCCCTTGATTTTTGTGTCGATCCGGACCTTCATGTGTGCCAGTCAAGCCTGCCTTGAATACGTATTTCTACCTACCAAATCCGTGAGTCTGCATTCGACTCGCATGAGCCGTTCGCCATAGGATGGCTCAGGGTCCGATTTTCTAGTAATCTGCACCTGTGACTGCAATAGGCGGAAGCGGCCAATCACCCAATACTGTGTAATCCGCTTAATACACTGGAGGGCCTTTCCTTCCACGCAAGACACTACTAATGAAGCTTAAGTATCTCGACATTCACAACTGCACGGCATTGATGCCAAGACTCGACAACTTGATTCACGTGGTTCACCAGTTCGATGGTTTTCTAAGTCAGGTAAATGAAGATGCCGAAGAGTTCGGGCTAATTGATCGGCTAGTTGAGCGCAATCGAAAATCGCAAGGAAAGCGGGCATGGGAGCGACTATACAGGTACGACGCGGACATCGGATTCACCATTGATCCTGGGAACAGGAAGATCAATTACAAGGTGAAGCCCTACTACAAGTACCCGGAACTTGCTCGGCCAGAAAAAGATCAACGAGTAGTTGGTCAGTTCTGGCATAGATACGAGAACAGCACTATGTGGGGTTACAAGATGCCCCTTCAGTGTCTGCTGAAAAACTGGGGTGATGCCAATGACGGTTACAAGTGCTACATACATACGATTACGAACTCCGATATCGAGTTGTCATACGCGGGCATTACTAAGAGAAGTTGGCTTGAAAGGCTCGACGAGCACCTTTACGAAATGCGAACAGGCAGTCGCAGGCTATTTCATCAAGCGTGGCGTGACAGCCTTTCTCTTCAGAATATCATGTACGGGTCAGAGCTAATCGACATCAACGCGAACTATGATATCGCAATGAGTTGGGAGGAATGGTTTGTTGATGAGTTCACACTCACCCCCAAGGGACTGAACATGATTCCAGGTGGATTGAAGGGGCTGCAGTTCCTGTATGAGCATCGCGTCACCGACAGAGTGAATATATCTCTCGATGAACGAGAGCACGCAATTGCCGAGTACGTTCGTCGCAACCCGAGAAAGGGGATACCGAATCCATTCATCGCCGAACTGTGGAGAGATGACGATTTCTATTTGCGTGTTATCTCTTCACGGGAAAAGACATTGTCCGCGGATCAAGTAAGAAAAATTCGCACCCTTGCTGGTCTCGGATGGGATGACGCAAAGATAGCCAACGAAGTAGGTGCTCTAAATGAACTTCAAGTTACGAGGGTGTTGAGTGGGAAGACTTACCGTCGCATTCACTAGGCCCAACCCGTCCGTCGTTCGAGTGACCTCGCGCGTAAAGTCACGCGAGGTCACTCAACTTCAACGTTATGCATCGAAATGATTCACGTAGTCATGGACACAAACATCTACAGAAAGACACCTCGGCTTGATTCTCCCGAATTCAAGTCGGTGTCCTATATGGCAAAAAATGGTTGTATTCGATTGCATGTTCCATATGTGGTCGAAAGAGAGTTTTCAACGTTCTTGGAACAGGAGCAACGAAAGAGAATCGTCAGCGCCACTAAATCGATCCATAGTGCCGTGAATTTTGAAGGTAAAGGGAGGAAGACGGCAGCTCTTTTAGAGCTTCTGGAGAAACTTCACGAAGACACTGAAAATATTGTATCTGAAAGATCGAAATCATTTCTGGATTGGATTGAGAGTAATCATTCCGAAAGACATCTGTTAACTATAGAGCAAGCGGCCAAAGCGCTTGAGGCTTATTTCAATGGTCATCCACCTTTAAAAGAGCCGAAGGTACGCAAAGATATACCTGATTCGTTCATCTACCAGTCGATATTGGATCTACAGGAAGAATACCGCGAACATTTGCAAGTCATAGTCGAAGACGGTGCCCTAAGGGAGGCATGTGTTGAAAAAGATATCAAGTCTTTCGCATCACTTTCGTCGTTCTTGGCGTCAGATGATGCCCAAGAATGTCTGAAACGTAAATTGTTCGACGACAACAAACCGCAGATATTGGAGCATGTTTACAATTTAGCCAAGTTAGAGACAGATAAGATTACAGCCGGTGTAGAAGAACTCCTGCTATCTGATGATTATCGAATGATATCTGGAGACAAGGTGCCGGGTGAAAATGGCGAGATCTACGTTTCGATGATAAGCACTCCTCATTCGGTTGAGCTGGGAGACATTGAATACTTTGGCGTGGGACTGTTTGTTGTCTATTTCAGCGCAAAAGCAGAATTTGACATATGAATATCCAGTCTACTATACAGAATCGTTCGATTTGGATCGTGACAAGTTTTATATTAAGCCGCTTAATGACCATTATGTAGAAGTGGAAACAACCGATGAGTTCCAGTTTGTTGGTCGTGCGGAATTAGACTTTGGTGAGACTATTTTAGACATGACAGATATTGGGAATTTGCTTGCGGCCCTGCAGAATCCTTTTATTACTATTAGCGAGCTGGAGGATTTTGAGGTAAATACATAATAATCAAATCAACTCGGACCTAAATGTCGCTGGCGCTCCATTTGTGCCGGTTATTTGAGGCGTTACGAATTACCGAAAGTGGCCGTAACCCGACATGCTGTGTCGGTTGGACTGTGCGCAGCTACGCCCAACGGCAAGAGCGCAAGGCATAGCCAAGTGGTTCTTGGCCCGCTGGCGCGGGTGGCGGGTCAGAGGTGTTCGCGCAGGTGGGCGCAGATGCGCTGCTTCCAGCCAGTAGCGCGCCCGGAAGGGCAGGCCGCCGCCGACGAAGCCGACGTGGCCGCCGCGGCGTGACAGTTCCAGGGTCACGCCGGGACCGAGTTCGCCGTCCGCCGGAATCGCGGCCTCGGGAATGAAGGGATCGTCCATGGCGTGCAGGATGAGCGTGGGCGTGGTGATCGTACGCAGATACTGGCGACTGCTCGAACGGCCGTAGTAGTCATCCACGTCGCGGAACCCGTGCAGCGGCGCCGTGACTTCATTGTCGAATTTGCGGAAGGTATCCAGTGCATCGAGACGCTCGAGGCTGACCGGCATGGCGTGGGTGGGCAGCTTCGCCCGGTAGGAGCGGCGCAGTTTGTCCAGCAGGTAACGCTGGTAGATCCGTGAAAAGCCCTGCTCGAGGCGCCGGGCGGCGCGATCCAGATCGAACGGGACGGATACGGCGACGGCCGTGCGGATGGGGCTTGTTCCCGCCCGTTCACCCAGCGATTTCAGCAGGACGTTGCCGCCCAGCGAGTAACCGATGACCGCAAGCGCTGTCGAAGCGTCGCGCTCTGCCAGGCGCGCGATGACGTAATTCAGGTCCGCGGTATCCCCCGAGTGGTAGCTGCGCGCCAGGCGATTGGGCTCGCCGCTGCAACCACGGAAATACATCAGCACCGCCTGATACCCCTGGGCCACCAGGGCCTCGAGGATGCCGCCCGTATAGTGGGATTCGAGCGAGCCTTCCAGACCGTGCAGGACCAGCACCAGCGCCCTGCCGGCGTTCCGCGTCCAGTCCAGGTCGATGAAGTCCCCGTCCGGCAGCTCGAGCCGCTCCCGCTTCAGCGCGGGATGGCGGCGGCGCCGGAACAGACTCGGATAGAGGGTCTGCAGATGCGGACCCGGCAACCACCAGGCCGGGCGGAATGCGCTGGCTGCAATCATCCCATGGCCCGGCCGGTCGCGCCGGGTTTCAGGAACCCCGGTTGCGGATCAGGTCATCGACGACGGAAGGATCGGCGAGCGTCGTCGTGTCACCCAGATTGGCCATGTCGTTAGCGGCGATCTTGCGCAGGATACGGCGCATGATCTTGCCGGAACGGGTTTTCGGCAGCCCGGGAGCCCATTGAATCACATCCGGCGTCGCAATCGGCCCGATCTCGCTGCGCACCAGCTTGACGAGTTCCTTGCGCAACGCCTCGCTCGGTTCCACCCCCTTTACCAGGGTGACGTAGGCGTAGATGCCCTGGCCCTTGATGTCGTGCGGGTAGCCGACGACCGCGGCCTCCGCCACGGCATCGTGCAGCACCAGCGCACTTTCCAGTTCCGCGGTGCCCAGGCGGTGACCGGAAACGTTCAGGACATCGTCCACGCGTCCGGTGATCCAGTAGAAGCCATCCTCGTCGCGGCGCGCGCCGTCGCCGGAGAAGTACAGGTCCGGGTAGGTCGTGAAATAGGTATTGATGAAACGCTGGTGGTCGCCGTAAACGGTGCGCATCATTCCCGGCCAGGGATGGGTGATGACCAGATTGCCTTCGGCGGCGCCATCAAGAAACTTGCCCTCGTTGTTCACCAGGGCGGGCCGCACGCCGAAGAACGGACGCGTGGCCGAGCCGGGCTTCATGCGTGTCGCGCCGGGCAGTGGCGTGATCATGTGGCCGCCGGTCTCGGTCTGCCACCAGGTGTCGACGATCGGACAGCGTTCCTCGCCTATCACCCGGTAATACCATTCCCAGGCTTCGGGGTTGATCGGTTCACCCACGGTGCCGAGCAGCCGCAGGCTCTTGCGGGAGGTCTTCTTGACCGGTCCGTCTCCTTCACGCATCAATGCGCGCAGGGCCGTGGGTGCGGTGTAGAAGGTGTTGACCTTGTGCTTGTCACAGACCTGCCAGAAGCGGGATGCGTCCGGATAGGTCGGGACCCCCTCGAACACCAGGGAGATGGCCCCGTTGGTGAGCGGACCGTAGACGATATAGGAATGGCCGGTGATCCAGCCGATATCGGCCGTACACCAGAAGATGTCGCCCTCGTGATGGTCGAACACGTACTTGTGGGTGATGGCGGCAAACAGCAGGTAGCCGCCGATGGTATGCAGCACACCCTTGGGCTTGCCGGTGGAGCCGGAGGTGTAGAGGATGAACAGCGGGTCCTCGGCGTCCATGGACTCCACGGGGCATTCGGCCGGCGCCTTCGCCACCGCCTCGTGGTACCAGACGTCACGCCCCTCGACCCAGTTGATTTTCGCGCCGACCTGCCGGATTGTCAGCACGGTATGGACATCGGGACAGGATTTCAGGGCGGTATCGACATTGGCCTTTAACGGTACATGCTTGCTGCCGCGGAGACCTTCATCGGCCGTGATCACCATCCGGCAATCGGAATCCAGTATGCGGTCCTTGATGGATTCCGGCGAGAAACCGCCGAACACGACGGAGTGTACGGCGCCGATGCGCGCGCACGCCAGCATGGCATAGACCGCTTCCGGAATCATGGGCATGTAGATGCAGACGCGGTCGCCTTTCTTGACGCCGCGTGATTTGATGACGTTGGCCAGCCGGCAGACGCGCCGATGCAGTTCCCGGTAGGTGATTTTGGCATCTTTGGCGGGATCGTCACTCTCCCAGATCAGGGCGGTCTGATCGCCGCGGGTTTCGAGATGCCGGTCCACACAGTTGTAGCAGGCGTTGAGTTTACCCCCTTCAAACCAGCGTATGTGACCCTTGTGGAAATCCCAGTCGAGCACCGTATCCCAGGGTTTGTCCCAGCTCAGGAAGGCCTTTGCCTGTTCCGCCCAGAAAGCCGACGGATCATCGATGGAGCGCTGGTACATCGAAAGGTACTGTGCCTCATCCAGATGCGCGCTCTTGGCAAAGGACTTCGGGATATCGTAGTTCTTGGTGTCGGTCATGCGGCTCTCTCCGGTTGATTATTCTGCTCACGCAAGGTGAACGCGAAGGTCCGTCATTATAGCCGCGGATGGCGCGCGCGCCAGAGTCCGTTGAAAACGGGAACATCAGATGTTTAGTCCGGATTAACCGGCGTATTGCGCGGGTGATGGCAGCGTGCGGCTGGCGGGTATGGCCGGGACTGACCAGTGTTCAATCGCCCACTGCCGGAGTTCCTGGAGACTGGCGTCCTCAGCCGACTCCGGCAGCCCCTGGCCCAGGAAGCGCAGTACGTCCCGCAGACTGCTGCCGTCATGATCGGGGCTGAGACCGTGCGCATGCGTCTGTTTGCTGAGTTTTTCACCGGCGCCGTTCACGGCCACCGGCAGGTGCAGGTAGTCGGGGGTTGGCAATCCAAGCAGCCGCTGCAGGTAGATCTGCCGCGGCGTGGAACCGAGCAGGTCAACGCCACGCACGATATGGGTCATGCCCTGCCCGGCATCGTCGACCACGACGGCGAGCTGGTAGGCAATGAAACCGTCCGCCCGGCGCACGATGAAATCACCCACTTCTTCACGCAGACACTGGCGGACATGGCCCTGCAGCCGATCCATCACGCCGATATCGCCGCTCTCGACGCGTACCCGCAGGGCGCGCGCCGAACGCCCCGCCGGCAACCCTCCGCGGCAGGTGCCCGGATAAACGCCGCCGCTATCGCCCTGCGGGTCGCTGTCTGAAATTTCCTTGCGCGTACAGGCGCAGCCATACACAAAGCCGAGCTGTTGCAGCCGCTCGAGTGCTGCGTCATGCCAGTCTCTGCGCCGGCTCTGGTATGACACCGGGCCATCCCATTCCAGGCCGAAGCGTTCGAGTGTTCTCAGGATTTCGGCGGCTGCGCCGGGGATCTCGCGCGGCGGGTCGATATCCTCGATACGCAGCCGCCACTCGCCGTGGTGATGGCGCGCATCGAGGTAGCTCCCGACCGCCGCCACCAGGGAGCCGAAATGCAGCGGGCCCGTCGGCGAGGGCGCGAAGCGGCCCCGATAGGGTTTGATGGCTGTTTCTGTACGGGACATCGTCGGTCAGAGGTAACCGATAAAGCCGGCATGAGCCGAATGGCGCTTACTTCATCCTACAACCTTGGTACATAGCCACGGAATCCCACGGAAAACATTCAGTGTAGGTGCGAATTTATTCGCACGTACTGAACGACGAGGCCACCGTGCGAATAAATTCGCACCTACGGGGGGATGATGAAGCAAGCGTAAGGCGCGTGACCACGCCATTCCGGTTTGGGCCGGCTGTCGTAAATGAAATCTTCGGGAGGGAAGGCTATCCCATCTGTTTTTCCCTGATCTCGTCGAGTATCTTGCAGTCGATGCACAGGTTGGCGGTCGGGCGCGCCTCGAGACGCTTCACCCCGATTTCAACGCCGCACGCCTCGCAATAACCGTATTCGTTATTGTCGAGGTTTTCGAGCGCCTCATCGATTTTCTTGATCAGCTTGCGTTCGCGGTCGCGGGCGCGCAGTTCCATGCTGAATTCGGATTCCTGTGTCGCCCGGTCATTCGGGTCGGGGAAATTCGCGGCATCATCCTGCATGTGGTGTACCGTGCGGTCCACCTCTTCCATCAGTTCTTTTTTCCAGGTCAGCAGGATGTTCCTGAAGTGGGCGACCTGAGCCTCGTTCATGTACTCCTCGCCCTTGGTTTCGGTATAGGCGGCAATGCCCGGCACGGGTCCGACCTTGCCCGATGTGGCCTTGCCGATCCTGGCCGGTGCGGGTTTCTTCTTGGCGGCGACCTTGTTCCCGGTCGCGGCCTTTTTCACGGGGAGTTTTTTCACGGGTGTGGCCTTTTTCACGGCTGCGGTCTTTTTCACGGGTTTACTTGGGGCGGCTTTTTTGCCCGGAGCCTGGCGGCTGACTGTCTTTTTGACCACCGGCTTTTTGGGCGCGGTCTTCTTCTTTGCCGTAGCCTTGGATATCGCTGCTTTCTTCTTGACAGCCATGTAAACTATCTCCGGAAACAGCAGCTTTGATTAACTGTTTCGCATTCAAGTAATTGATGGTTCAAGCCATTGTAAAAATGCTGGCTAGCGGCAGGCATTACTTTACAGGGGCGTTATTTATACGCCTCTTTCGCCATTAGTCAAGAACGGGGACTGGACGCTGAAACGGTCTGGCGGGCTCGCCCCGGGCGGATAAACCGGCTGCTATAAATACACACTCACTATGTGTCACGATGCTTTGGCAACGCCGGCGCTGGAGGCCCTGCTGTTTGATGTCGACGGTACTCTGGCGGATACCGAGGAGATGCACCGCCTGGCTTTCAATGCGGCTTTCACCGGCGCCGGTCTCGACTGGTACTGGGACCAGGCGCTGTATAAGGACTTGCTGCGGATTACGGGTGGCCGGGAGCGCCTGCGTTATTTTCTTGAACGCCATGCACCGTCCTTCCGACCTACGGGTGATCTCGATGCATTTATCGCCGGCCTGCATCGCGACAAGACACGCTGTTATGTGCAGATGCTCTCGATGGGTGATGTACCGCTGTGCCCGGGTGTCGAGCGACTGATCCGGGAAGCGCGGACACAGGGGCTGCGCCTGGCGATCGTGACCACCACCTCGCCGGAAAATGTGGACAGTCTCCTCGAACACAGTTTCAGCGGCGATGTCGCGGGCTGGTTTGCCATCATCGCGGCGGGTGATGCCGTTCCCGCCAAGAAGCCCGCCCCGGATATTTACCACTATGCGCTGGAGCGGCTGGGGCTGCCGGCGGAACGCTGTCTTGCCATCGAGGATTCGGCCAACGGCCTGCTCTCGGCGCGAGGCGCGGGCGTGGATGTTCTCATCACGGTCAACGGCTATACCCGGGATCAGGATTTTACCGGCGCCGTCGCCGTGCTCGACGGGCTGGGCGAGCCAGACATTCCCTGTCACCGGCTCGCCGGCGACCTGGACCCCGGGGGGATGGTCGATATCGCGTTCCTGCGCCGCGCGCACGCCCACGCCAGGTCGGCACGCCGGATGACGGGCGGAACCTGAGGAGGGCGTTCAATGTCACGACTGGCCGCCCGCATGGCGAGCATACAGCCCTTCCACGTGATGGCCTTGCTGGCGCGCGCGCGGGAGCTGGAAGCCGGCGGACGTTCGATTGTCCACATGGAGATCGGCGAGCCGGACTTCATCACGCCACAACCGGTGATCGACGCCGGCATCCGGGCGTTGCGCGAGGGCCAGACCCATTACACCCCGGCGGCGGGCCTGACGGCGTTGCGCCGGCGACTCTCCGGGTTTTACCGCGAGCGTTACGGCGTCGAGGTCGAAGCGGAGCGTATTGTGATAACGCCCGGCGCCTCGGCCGCCCTGCAACTGGTGCTCTCGGTTCTGGTCGATCCGGGTGACCGGGTATTGATGGCCGACCCGGGCTACCCGTGCAACCGCAATTTCGTCCATCTGCTGAATGGCGTACCGGTCGGATTGCCGGTCGACGCCGCGACGAACTATCAACCCCATGCCGCCTTGGTCAACGCCGCCTGGACCGGGTCCGTGGCCGCGCTGCTGGTGGCCTCGCCCTCCAACCCGACCGGCACGCTCTTATCCGAGCGGGATATCCGCGCGCTTTTTACGGTGACGCAGTCACACGGTGGCCGCCTGGTGGTCGACGAGATCTACCATGGCCTCACCTACGGTGATGCGGCGAGTACCGCGCTTGCCATATCCGATGATATCTTCGTCATCAACAGTTTCTCCAAGTACTTCGGCATGACGGGCTGGCGCTTGGGCTGGCTGGTGGCCCCGCGGGAGTACCTGCCCGAGATCGATAAGCTGGCGCAGAACCTGTATCTCGCGGCCCCGACGCTGGCCCAGTACGCCGCGCTGACGGCGTTCGATCCGGAAAACATCGCCATCCTCGAGGGACGTCGCCTGGAATTTCGCGCGCGCCGCGACTACCTGCTGCCGGCGTTGCGCGCCCTCGGCTTTGAAATCGCCGGCACGCCGGCAGGCGCCTTTTACCTCTATGCCGACTGCAGCCGCTACACCGACGACAGCTACGAATTCTCGGCGCGGTTGCTGGAGGAGGCCGGCGTGGCGATAACTCCGGGGATCGATTTCGGCATCCACCGGCCCGAACGGCACGTGCGCTTTGCCTACACCACTTCACTGGAGAATCTTGAGGAAGGCGTGCGACGCCTGAAAGAATATCTGGGGACATAGGCCGCAGTGCTATGCGGGTTGCTTGAATTCCCTGACCCACATCGCCGTGGCGCCGGCGACGGAGGCCGGCATGGCGAGGAAGTTCACTACCGGGATCAGAGTCATCAGCAATGACGCACCGCCAAATCCCCAGGCCAGCAATTTGCGCTGCCGCAGCCGTTTGCGCTGTTCCGCGAAATGCAGCCGGTGGTTGGCCATCGGGTAATCCATATACTCGATGGCCAGCATCCAGGCGCTGAACAACGCCCACAGGAAGGGCGCGGCGAGATTCACCGGCGGGATCAGGAAGAGCAGGCCGAGCGGCAGGGCGCGCAGGACGAGGTAGAGCAGCTTGCGCAACTCCGAGTACAGGCTGGGCAGTATGTCCATGAGCAGCGCCCGCCAGCCGCCGGCGTCAGCCATGGATGCTCCGTCCAAGTGGCGTTCCACGGCCTCGGCCAGCAGGCCGTTGAACGGTGCGGCGATCAGGTTGGTGAGCAGGCTGAAGGTATAGAAGATCAGCAGCACCCCGGTGAGCGCGAACAGCGGCCACAGCAGGTAGCGCAGCCAGTCGAGCCAGTCCGGTAGCCAGCCCAGCAGCCAGGAGAGCAGCACCTCCAGCCAGTGGACGCCGGCCAGGATGGCCGTGGTGAAGATCACCACGCTGATCAGCAACGGCATGGCCACATAGCGGCGCAAGCCCGGCACCTCATCCAGATGCGCGCTCTTAGCAAAGGACTACGAGATATCGTAGTTCTTAGTGTCAGTCATGCAGCTCTCTCCAATCGATTATTCTGCTCACGCAAGGTGAACGCGAAGGTCCGTCATTATAGCCGCGGATAGCGCGCGCGCCAGAGTCCGTTGAAAACGGGAACATCGGAAGATTAGTCCATTAACCGGTGTATTGCGCGGGTGACGGCAGCGTGCGGTCGGCGGGTATGGACCGGACATCCCAGTGTTCAATTGCCCACCGCCGAGTTCCTCGGCGCTGGCATCCTCTGCCGATTCGGCAGCCCCTGGTCCAGGAAGCGCAGCACGTCCCGCAGACTGCTGCCGTTATCCTCGGGGTTGACATCGTGCGCATGCGTCTGTTTGCTGAGTTTTTCACCGGCGCCATTCACGGCCACCGGCAGGTGCAGGTAGTCGGGGGTTGGTAATTCGAGCAGCCGCTGCAGGTAGATCTGCCGCGGCGTCGAACCGAGCAGGTCAACGCCCCGCACGATATGGGTTATCCCCTGCCCGGCATCGTCGACCACGACGGCGAGCTGGTAGGCGATGAAACCGTCCGCCCGGCGCACGATGAAATCACCCACTTCTTCACGCAGCCTCTGGCGGGTGTGACCCTGCAGGCGATCCCTCACGCCGATATCGCCGTCCTCGACGCGTACCCGCAGTGCACGCGCCTAACGCCCCGCCGGCAATCCTCCGCGGCAGGTGCCCGGATACACGCCGCCGCGATCGCCCGGCATGTCGCTGTCCGAGATTTCCTTGCGCGTACAGGCGCAGCCATACACAAATCCGCGCTGTTGCAGCCGCTCGAGTGCCGCCTCATACCAGTCTCTGCGCCTGCTTTGGTATGACACCGGGCCATCCCATTCCAGGCCGAAGCGTTCCAGTGTTCTCAGGATTTCGTCGGCGGCGCCAGGCATCTCGCGCGGCGGGTCGATATCCTCGATACGCAGCCGCCACTCGCCGTGATGATGGCGCGCATCGAGGTAGCTCCCGACCGCCGCCACCAGGGAGCCGAAATGCAGCGGGCCCGTCGGCGAGGGCGCGAAGCGGCCCCGATAGGGTTTGTGTGTGTTCCGGACGGGCATCGTCTGTCGGAGTGTAAGCGTTCGAGCCAAAGCTATTCGTAGGACGGGCTTGCCGCGAACCAGGCCCATGCAACAACCGCTGCGGGCAAGCCCGCTCCTACACGCGAACCTGTGATAGCCGCGCTCCTCAGGCGAAATCGCTGCTGTTAGACCGTGAACACGAAGCCGGCATGAGCCGGCTATCGTATGAAACATCCGGGCGGGAAGGCTATCCCATCTGTTTTTCCCTGATCTCGTCGAGTATCTTGCAGTCGATGCACAGGTTGGCGGTCGGGCGCGCCTCGAGACGCTTCACCCCGATTTCAACGCCGCACGCCTCGCAATAACCGTATTCGTTATTGTCGAGGTTTTCCAGCGCCTCATCGATTTTCTTGATCAGCTTGCGTTCGCGGTCGCGGGCGCGCAGTTCCATGCTGAATTCCGATTCCTGCGTCGCCCGGTCATTCGGATCGGGGAAATTCGCGGCATCATCCTGCATGTGGTGTACCGTGCGGTCCACCTCTTCCATCAGTTCTTTTTTCCAGGTCAGCAGGATGTTCCTGAAGTGGGCGACCTGTGCCTCGTTCATGTACTCCTCGCCCTTGGTTTCGGTATAGGCGGCGATGCCCGGCACGGGTCCGACCTTGCCCGATGTGGCCTTGTCGATTCTGGCCGGGGCGGGTTTCTTTTTGGCGGCGACCTTGTTCCCGGTCGCGGCCTTTTTCACGGGCGCAGCTTTTTTCACGGGTGTGGTCTTTTTCACGGCTGCGGTCTTTTTCACGGGTTTACTCGGTGCGGCTTTCTTGCCCGGAGCCTGGCGGCTGACTGTCTTTTTGACCACCGGCTTCTTGGGCGCGGTCTTCTTCTTTGCCGTAGCCTTGGATATCGCTGCTTTCTTCTTGACAGCCATGTAAACTATCTCCGGAAACAGCAGCTTTGATTAACTGTTTCGCATTCAAGTAATTGATGGTTCAAGCCATTGTAAAAATGCTGGCTAGCGGCAGGCATTACTTTACAGGGGCGTTATTTATACGCCTCTTTCGCCATTAGTCAAGAACGGGGACTGGACGCTGAAACGGTCTGGCGGGCTCGCCCCGGGCTGCTAAACCGGCCGGTATAAATACCCACTCACCATGTGTCACGATGCATTGGCAGTACGCCGGCGCTGGAGGCCCTGCTGTTTGATGTCGACGGTACTCTCGCGGATACCGAGGAAATGCACCGCCTGGCTTTCAATGCGGCTTTCACCGGCGCCGGTCTTAACTGGTACTGGGACCAGGCGCTCTATCAGGATTTGCTGCGGATTACGGGTGGCCGGGAGCGCATTCGTTATTTTCTTGAACGCCATGCGCCATCCTTCCGGCCCGCGGGTGATCTCGATGCGTTTATCGCCGGCCTGCATCGCGACAAGACACGCTTTTATGTGCAGATGCTCTCGCTGGGTGATGTACCGCTGCGCCCGGGTGTCGAGCGACTGATCCGGGAAGCGCGGGCGCAGGGGCTGCGCCTGGCGATCGTGACCACCACCTCGCCGGAAAATGTGGACAGTCTCCTCGAACACAGTTTCAGCGGCGATGTCGCGGGCTGGTTTGCCCTCATCGCGGCGGGTGATGCCGTTCCCGCCAAGAAACCCGCCCCGGATATTTACCACTATGCGCTGGAGCGGCTGGGCCTGCCGGCGGAACGTTGTCTTGCCATCGAGGATTCGGCCAACGGCCTGCTCTCGGCGCGAGGCGCGGGCGTGGATGTTCTCATCACCGTCAACGGCTATACCCGGGACCAGGATTTCAGCCGGCGCCGCCGCCGTGCTCGACGGGCTGGGCGAGACCAGACAGTCCCTGTCACCGGCTCGCCGGCGAGCCTGGACCCCGGGGGGATGGTCGATATCGCCTTCCTGCGCCGCGTGCACGCCCACGCCAGGCCGGCACGCCGTGCGGCGGGCGGGGCGGAGGGGCGCGATTCAATGTCACGACTGGCCACCCGCATGGCGAGCATACAGCCCTTCCACGTGATGGCCTTGCTGGCGCGCGCGCGGGAGCTGGAAGCCGGCGGACGTTCGATCATCCACATGGAGATCGGCGAGCCGGATTTCATCACGCCGCAACCGGTGATCGACGCCGGCATCCGGGCGTTGCGGGAGGGCCGGACCCATTACACCCCGGCGGTGGGCCTGACGGCGTTGCGCCGGCGACTCTCCGGGTTTTACCGCGAGCGTTACGGCGTCGAGGTCGAAGCGGAGCGTATCGTGATAACGCCCGGCGCCTCGGCCGCCCTGCAACTGGTGCTCGCGGTTCTGGTCGATCCGGGTGACCGGGTATTGATGGCCGACCCGGGCTACCCGTGCAACCGCAATTTCGTCCATCTGCTGAACGGCGTACCGGTCGGCTTGCCGGTCGATGCCGCGACCAACTATCAGCCCCATGCCGCCTTGGTCAACGCCGCCTGGACCGGGTCCGTGGCCGCGCTGCTGGTGGCCTCGCCCTCCAACCCGACCGGCACGTTGCTTGTCCGAGCGGGATATCCGCGCGCTTTTTGCGGTGACGCAGTCACACGGCGGCCGCCTGGTGGTCGACGAGATCTATCATGGCCTCACCTACGGTGATGCGGCGAGTACCGCGCTTGCCATATCCGATGATATCTTCGTCATCAACAGTTTCTCCAAGTACTTCGGCATGACGGGCTGGCGCTTGGGCTGGCTGGTGGCCCCGCGGGAGTATCTGCCCGAGATCGACAAGCTGGCGCAGAACCTGTATCTCGCGGCCCCGACGCTGGCCCAGTACGCCGCGCTGACGGCGTTCGATCCGGAAAACATCGCCATCCTCGAGGCGCGCCGGCTGGAATTCCGCGCGCGCCGCGACTACCTGCTGCCGGCCTTGCGCGCCCTCGGTTTTGAAATCGCCGGCACGCCGGAAGGCGCCTTTTACCTCTATGCCGACTGCAGCCGCTACACCGACGACAGCTACGGATTCTCGGCGCGGTTGCTGGAGGAGGCCGGCGTGGCGATAACCCCGGGGATCGATTTCGGCAACCACCGGCCCGAACAGCACGTGCGCTTCGCCTACACCACCTCCCTGGAGAATCTCGAGGAAGGCGTGCGCCGCCTGAAGGAATACCTGGGACATAGCCCAGCGCGCCGCATCGATAAAAAATGATTCACCGCAGAGACGCAGAGAACGCAAAGTAACAGTTAATTCAAGAACCATGACAGTGAAGATCACGTTCATTCACATGCTAGATGGTAAGCGATATCGAAGTGAATTCTTCACGAATTGTTTTTAACACTAGGATTTCTTTGCGTTCTCTGCGTCTCTGCGGTGAGATGTAATTAAGGTTTACCCTGACCGCTTTGCTTGAATTCCCGGACCCACATCGCCGTGGCGCCGGCGACGGAGGCCGGCATGGCGAGGAAGTTCACCACCGGGATCAGGGTCATCAGCAATGACGCGCCGCCGAATCCCCAGGCCAGCAGTCTGCGCCGCCGCAGCCGTTTGCGCTGTTCCGCGAAATGCAGCCGGTGGTTGGCCATCGGGTAATCCACATACTCGATGGCCAGCATCCAGGCGCTGAACAACGCCCACAGGAAGGGGGCGGCGAGGTTCACCGGCGGAATCAGGAACAGCAGAGCGAGCGGCAGGGCGCGCAGGGCGAAGTAGAGGAGCTTGCGCAACTCCGAGTACAGGCTGGGCAGGATGTCCTTGAGCAGCGCCCGCCAGCCGCCGGCGTCCGCCATGGACGCTCCGTCCAGGTGGCGCTCCACGGCCTCGGCCAGCAGGCCGTTGAACGGCGCGGCGATCAGGTTGGTGAGCAGGCTGAAGGTATAAAAGATCAGCAGCACTCCGGTGAGCGCGAACAGCGGCCACAGCAGGTATCGCAGCCAGTCGAGCCAGCCCGGCAGCCAGCCCAGCAGCCAGGAGAGCAGCACCTCCAGCCAGTGGACGCCGGCCAGGATGGCCGTGGTGAAGATCACCACGCTGATGAGCAACGGCATGGCCACATAGCGGCGCAAGCCCGGCTGGCGCATCAGACGCAGGCCCTCCCTCACATAGCCGATGCCCTTGATCGCATCATTCATAAGCTACCTCGCGTCCGTTCATAAAGAATTAAACTCACCGCAAAGACGCGAAGAACGCAAAGAGGTTCAATTGTCTCTTGTTAATAAGTTTCTTCGCGAACTTTCGGCAATTGCTCCCTGCATTGCTCTACCTCCTGCATGGCCCGGCCAGCCTCTACCGTTCCCGGTCCACCTTCTCCCTGCAGTCGTGCGTCTTTGCGGTGAAAACGGTGTTTATGGATGAACACTATTTCGTTCTTGCGCGCCGCGACGGGCGAGCAGGGCCGCGCCGTAGGCGGCGCTCTGGTGTTCGGCGGCGATGACCGGAACCCCGAGCAGCGTCTCCCGGATCGAGCGCCAGGCGCTATTGGCCGCGCCGCCGCCAACGCTGTGGACCCGCACGCGGGTAGGGTGCGCCGAGTTCCTCCAGCAGGCGGTAGCCGCGCCGTTCGATGGCCGCGATTCCTTCCAGGATGCCTTGAAAGAACACGGCATCATCTTCCGGGCGCGGCTCGAGTCGCGGCGGCAGTTGGGGATTGTACTCGGGAAAGCGTTCACCGGGCGCGGGCAACGGATAGTAGTCCAGGCCGGTGGGTTTGTCCGGCCGCACGCCTGCCGAGAGCCGTTCGATCTCCGCTGGCGAGAAGTAGCGGCGCAGCACCGCGCCGCCGCTGTTCGACGCCCCGCCCGCCAGCCAGTGATCTCCCAGCCGGTGGCTGTAGACGCCGTAGCGCGGGGCGAACACCGGATGGGCGGTGCACACCTTCAGCACCAGCGTGCTGCCGAGCGAGGTGACGGCCTCGCCGGGCCCGGCGCCCGTCGCGATGAATCCGGCCGTGCTGTCGGTGGTCCCGCTGACGATGCGGGTCGCGGCGGAGAAACCCCAGCGCCCGCGCAAGGCGGGGTCGATCGTCCCGATCGGCTGGCCAGACGGGACCACCTCGGGCAACAGGGCGCGCGGGATACCCAGGCGCTCCAGCCACGCCGGCCAGACGCGCCTGACCGCATCATAGCCCAGTTTCGCGGCGTTGTTCTCGTCGCTGATGCCCTGGCGGCCGGCCAGCCGTCCCGCCAGCCAGTCGGCCTGGTGCAGGGCATGGCGGGCCCCGCGTGTCTGCCCCGCGGGCGTGCAGGTAAAGCAGCTTGGCGAGGCTCGAGGTCGGGCCGTGGGCGGCGCTCTCTTCGGCGGGGCAAGGGCGGCGATCTGCCGCGCCTCCTCGATGGCGCGCGCATCGTGGTACATCAGGGCCGGCCCGAGCGGCGTGCCCCCGGCGTCGCAACACAGCAGGGTGCCCGAGGTGCCGTCGACGGCAATGGCGTCAACGCCGGCCAGTGCTATCCTCGCGGCGAGCCGGTCGAGGACCGCGCCGAGCGCCGCCCACCAGATCTCCGCATCCTGTTCGAACCCGCCGTGGATTTGCCGCGGGGCAGGCAGGGGTGCGGCAGCCTCGGCCTGGATGCGCGCCGCCGCGTCGATGACGCAGGCGCGGCAACCCGAGGTGCCGACATCGATGCCGAGGTAGCGTCCGTCCATAACGAAATTAACTCACCGCAAAGGCGCAAAGTTTGCAAAGCAAATCTATGTCACACCCAAAACATTCCCGATTACGCCTGAAACTCAGAATTAAATGAATTTGAGAGGTTGCATACCCGCAGGACATGAATACCACGTAGTGCGGTTTGACGGGATTCCTGCACACACCGGGACAACGCCAGGATGAGGGAAATGACCTCAGCCAGTTATCGTGTTTTGACTGCCGCATCCCTGCGGCAGACGGTCTTGCGTCGCTGACCGGATGCCGCCCTTCTCCGTCGAGGCAGAGATTCAGGCGTAATCAGGATAAACAATTAAATTCCTTTGCGTTCTTTGCGCCTTTGCGGTGAAAAGGGTGTTTATGGACGAACACTGATTAGCGGTCCTGGCCGCGAACTGATCGCTGCCTAGTCGAGTTCAACCCGGCGCTGCGGCTTCCAGCCGGGCTGGCGGTGTTCCACGACCACGTCGGTATAAATTCCGCCGCGGACATTGAATTTTGCGCGCAGGCGCATGAACCGCGGTGCGCAGGCCGCCACCAGGTCGTTGAGGATGCGGTTGGTGACATCTTCGTGGAAGGCGCCTTCGTCGCGGAAGGACCAGATGTAAAGCTTGAGGGACTTGAGTTCCACGCACAGCAGGTCAGGGACATATTCGAGCGTCAGGGTCGCGAAATCCGGCTGCCCGGTTTTCGGGCACAGGCAGGTGAATTCCGGGATGCGGATGCGGACGGTGTAGTCGCGGTCCGGATGGGGATTGGAGAAAGTCTCCAGCGCTTTGCTTGGCGTCGTGGGCATGGGGTGCACAATATAAGCACGGCGGCGGACCCGTCAACTTGCGATTGCGGCGACGGAAAATACAAGATGCTGGGTTCGGACCCGACGGCCCGACAAAAATGTTGTATCCGCGGTCCCAAATCTTGTATCTTTCGGGCCCATGCAGTTGTCCAAGGTCAAGCTCGCCGGTTTCAAGTCCTTTGTCGACCCGACGACGATCTACTTCCCCAGCAACCTGGTCGGCATCGTCGGCCCGAACGGCTGCGGCAAATCCAACATCATCGATGCCGTGCGCTGGGTCATGGGGGAGACCTCGGCCAAGCACCTGCGCGGCGATTCCATGGCGGATGTCATCTTCAACGGTTCCACGGCGCGCAAGCCGGTGGGGCATGCCAGCATCGAGCTGGTGTTCGACAACAGCGACGGCGCGGTGGGCGGCCAGTACGCCGGCTATAGCGAAATCGCCCTGCGCCGCCAGGTATCCCGCGACGGAACCTCCGCCTATTTCCTGAACGGCGTGCGCTGCCGCCGCCGCGACATCACCGACATCTTCCTCGGCACCGGCCTGGGGCCGCGCAGTTACTCGATCATCGAGCAGGGAATGATCTCCCGTCTCATCGAGGCCAAGCCCGAAGACTTGCGCGCCTTCCTCGAGGAGGCGGCCGGCATCTCCAAGTACAAGGAGCGCCGGCGCGAGACCGAGACCCGCATACGCCATACGCG
This sequence comes from uncultured Gammaproteobacteria bacterium, assembly GCA_963773065.1. Lineage (GTDB taxonomy): Bacteria > Pseudomonadota > Gammaproteobacteria > UBA9214 > UBA9214 > CAVQCA01. The sequence goes on along the minus strand of CAVYZN010000028.1, from coordinate 5,108 downwards.
GGAGAACCTGGACCGGCTGAACGATTTGCTCGAGGAGATCGAGAAGCAGCTCGAAAAGCTGAAACGCCAGTCGCGCGCCGCCGAGCGCTTCAAGGAACTCAAGGAGGAGGAGCGCCAGGTCAAGGCGGAACTGCTCGCCCTGCGCTACGGCGATCTGCACGAGAAGTGCGCGAGCCGGGAACGCCAGATACAGGAACGCGAACTGGAAATGCAGGCGGAGCTCGCCGCCCAGCGCGCCATCGAGGCGGAACTGGAGCAGTCCCGCGCCGGCCTGGCCGGGGCGAACGAGACCTTCAACACCGTGCAGGGCCGCTATTACAAGCTGGGCGCCGACGTGGCCCGCCTCGAGCAGGCCATCAAGCACGGCAGGGAATCCCGCCAGCAGCAGCAACAGGAACTGGCCCGCGCCGAGCAGACCCTGGGTGAAATCGGGGAACATATCGAGCGCGACGTCAAACGGCTCGAGGATCTGGCCCGGGAAATCGCCCGGATCGAACCGGGGCTGGCCGGGGCGCGCCGGCACGGCGAGGAGACCGCCGGCCGCCTGCAGGAGGCCGAACAGGCGATGCGTGCCTGGCAGGCGGAATGGGACGAGTTCAACCGGCACACCGCGGAGCGTTCGCAGTCCGTCCAGGTCGAGCGCACGCGCATCGACCATCTCGAACGCCACCTGCAGCAGCTCGATGGACGTCTTGAGCGCCTGCACCAGGAACAGCAGAACCTGGACGGCGCCACGCTCGAGGAGGAAGTCGAACAGTTGACCGGTGCGGCGCGGGAGCAGGAGGAGCTGGCCACCGGGAAACAGTCGCTGCTGCTGGCGGCGACCCGGCGCATCGCGGATATCCGCGCCGGCAGCGAGCGCCACGAGCAGGAAGTCGCGGCGCTGCAGAGCGCCCACCATGACCTGCGCGGGAAACTGTCCTCCCTGGAAACGCTGCAGCAGGCCGCCCTGGGGCAACGCTCCGAACTGGTGTCCGGGTGGCTGGAATCCCGGGGGCTGAAGGACGCGCCGCGCCTCGCCCAGGAAATCGACGTCGAAAAGGGCTGGGAGCATGCCGTCGAAACGGCCCTGGGTTTTTATCTCGAGGCGGTGTGCGTCGACGGTCTGGAAGATGCCGAGGCCCTGCTGGCCGGTCTTCGGCAAGGCGCCATCGCCCTCTTCGATACCCGCGCGACGGGTGCTGCGGCGCAGGCCGGCGGCACGCTGGCGCCGCTCTCCGGCAAGGTCCGTTCTCCCTGGTCGATGGCTTCCCTGCTCGACGGTGTGTTTGCCGCGGAATCACTGGCCGAGGCGCTCGCGCACAAGGACGCCCTCACCGACCACGAGTCCATCGTGACCCGCGACGGCATCTGGCTCGGGCGGAGCTGGTTGCGCGTCGCGCGCGATGCCGACGAGAAGGCCGGCGTGCTGCAGCGGGAGCGGGAGATCGGGCAGCTCCGGGAAGAAAGCCGCGAGCAGATCGGCCGCATCGAATCGCTGCGCAACGCCATGGGCGAGGCGCGGGCCGCGCTGGTGGCGGCGGAGCGCGAACGCGATGAGCTGCAGGAGGCGTACAACCAGGCCCATCGGCGCGCCGGCGAACTGCAGGCCAGCCTGGCCGCCGTAAGGTCGCGCATCGAGCATCACCAGACCCGCAGCCACGATGTCAGGAAGGAGACCGGGGAACTGCATACGCAGAAAACCGGCGGGCAGGAAGAATACGCGGCGGCCCAGGGCCGCCTGCGGGAGGCCATGGCGGCCCTGGAAACACTGACGGCGGAACGCGGGGAGCGGCTCGATCGCCAGCAGGCCCTGGGCCGTGCGCTGGAGGCGGCGCGGGAGCAGGCGCGCGGCGCCCAGCAGGCCGTGCACGAGTTCGCGCTGCAGGCCGAGTCCGTGCGCACGGGCAGGGCGGCGATCGAGGAAGGGCTCACGCGCATGCGCGCGCAGTCCGGGCAGCTCGCCGGCCGGCGCGATGAACTCACCGGCGCGCTCGCGCAGGGTGATGACCCCATCGTGGCACTCGAGGCGGAACTCGAGGTGATGCTGTCACGGCGCCGGGAAGCGGAAACCGCGCTCGCCGCGGCGCGCCAGCAGGTCGAGGATATCGAGCACCGGGTGCGGGAACTGGACCAGGAGCGCCTCCGCAAGGAGCGCGCCGTCGGCAGCCGGCGCGATGACGCTGGCGCAGGATCGCCTCGCCTGGCAGGAGATCAAGGTGCGCAGCGACACTCTGCTCGAGCAGATCACCGCGACCGGCTTCGATTACCCTAGGCTGCACGATGCGATCGACCCGCAAGCCAGCGTCGAGGTCTGGGCGGAGCGGGCGGAACAACTGGACCAGCGCATCCAGCGGCTGGGACCGATCAACCTGGCGGCGATCGAGGAGTATGAAGAGGAGTCGAGGCGCAAGGTTTACCTCGACGCCCAGCATGCGGACCTGACCGAGGCGCTGCAGACGCTGGAGAGCGCCATCGCCAAGATCGACAAGGAGACGCGCGCGCGTTTCAAGGATACCTATGACAAGGTCGATGCCGGTTTCCGGGCGCGTTTCCCGCGCCTGTTCGGCGGCGGGCAGGCCTACCTGGAACTGACCGGCGAGGACCTGCTGGACACCGGCGTCACCGTGATGGCGCGCCCGCCCGGCAAGCGCAACAGCACCATACACCTGCTTTCCGGCGGGGAGAAGGCGCTGACCGCGATCGCCCTGGTGTTTTCCATCTTCGAACTCAACCCCTCGCCGTTCTGCATGCTCGATGAGGTGGATGCCCCGCTCGATGACGCCAATGTCGGCCGCTATTGCGACATGGTGCGGGAAATGTCGAACCGCGTGCAGTTCATCTTCATCACCCACAACAAGGTCACCATGGAGATGGCGAGGCAGTTCACCGGCGTCACCATGCATGAGCCCGGGGTCTCCCGTCTGGTGGCCGTGGATCTCGATGACGCGGTCAAGATGGCGGCGATGTAGCCGGATTTCCGTTATTATTACCACTGGTTTGACAGCCGGGCCCTGATCGATGGACACAATGCGTTGGGTGATATTGCTAATCGGGATCGTCATCGTCCTGGGCATCTATGTCTTCAGCACGTGGCAAAACCGGCGGCGCGCGGGTCATGCGGCCAGCCACGCGAGGGACCGGGGCAAGCGGGTCCCCGTCGATGTGCTGTTCGATGATGCTCCGGACCATGATGCCGTGGACGCCGAGCTGGAAAGTCTCGGCAAGCTGATTGCCGGGGATGCCGAGTCGCCGGACCCTGGCGAGACCCCGGCGGCTCCGCCGCCGCCCGATTACATCCAGCCCGACAAGGTGGTGACCCTGTTCGTGCTGGCGCCGAGCGGCGTTCCGTTTCCCGGGTCGTTCATCATGGAAGCCATGAGCGATGCCAAGATGGACTATGGCGACATGCAGATCTTTCACCGCACGGAAGCGCATAACGGCGGCAAGCGCACGCTGTTCTCCGTGGCCAATATCGTGGAACCGGGCACCTTCGATCCGGATGCCATTGAAGGATTCTCCACGCCGGGCCTGGTCCTGTTCCTCACGCTTCCCGGACCCTTCGATGCCGTGCGGGCATTCGATGCCATGGTCGTAGCGGCGCGCTCGCTGGCCAACAGCCTCAAGGGTACCGTCTGTGACGCCACCCGCAGCGTGCTGACCAACCAGACCATCGGCCACATGCGCGAGGACATCATCGATTTCCAGTTAAGGCACGCGTCGCCCGCACGGCGTCATGAGCGTGCCGAAGGCGCAACGCGAACGCGCCCGGCAACTGCACGAACAACTACACGAGCACAATTACCGCTACTACGTCCTCGACGACCCGCTCATCTCCGATGCCGAATACGACCGGCTGCTGCGCGAACTGCAGGAGCTCGAGTCCGCCTGGCCCGAGCTGGTAACCCCGGATTCCCCCACCCAGCGCGTCGGCGCGGCGCCGCTCAAGTCCTTTGGCGAGGTGCGCCATGAAGTGCCGCATGCTCTCGCTCGACAATGCCTTCAGCGATGAGGAACTGGCCGACTTCGACCGGCGGGTGCGCGAGCGCCTGGACGTCGAGGTCGTGGATTATGCCGCCGAGCCCAAGCTCGACGGGCTGGCGGTCAGCCTGCTCTACGAGGACGGCGTGCTCACCCGCGCCGCGACCCGCGGCGACGGGGTGACCGGCGAGGACATCACCGCCAATGTCCGCACCATCGCGAGCGTGCCGCTGCGCCTGGCGGGGCGGGACATCCCGGCGCGGCTGGAAGTGCGCGGCGAGGTCTATCATCTCCCACGCGGGTTTCGAGCGGCTCAACCGGCAGGCGCTCGCGCAAGGCCAGAAACCCTTCGTCAATCCGCGCAACGCGGCCGCCGGCAGCGTCCGGCAGCTCGACCCCAGGATCACGGCCGGGCGCCCGCTCGATATCTACTGCTACGGCGTGGGCCGTGTCGAGGGCGGGCAGTCTGCCGGATCGGCACAGCGACGTGCTGGAACAACTGCGCGACTGGCGGCTGCGGGTCTATGAAGGGGTGGAACGCGTGCGGGGCCTGGAGGGCTGCCTCGCCTTTTACCGCGCGATGGAGGCGCGGCGCGCCACACTGCCCTTCGATATCGACGGCGTCGTGTTCAAGGTCGACCGGCTGGACCAGCAGGAACAACTGGGTTTCGTCGCGCGCGCGCCGCGCTGGGCCATCGCGCGCAAGTTTCCCGCCCAGGAAGAGCAGACCCGGGTCCTCGCCATCGACGTCCAGGTCGGACGCACCGGCGCGCTGACTCCGGTGGCGCGGCTCGAACCGGTGTTCGTCGGCGGCGTGACGGTGACCAACGCCACGCTGCACAACGAGGACGAGGTGCACCGCAAGGACGTGCGGGTCGGCGACACGGTGCTCATCCGCCGCGCCGGCGACGTGATCCCCGAGGTGGTGAGCGTCATCAAGGAGAACCGCCGCGAAGGGCGCGCCGGTATTTCACCTGCCGGAGCGCTGTCCCGAATGCGGCTCGGCGGTCGAGCGCATCGAGGGGGAGGCGGTGGCGCGCTGTACCGGCGGGCTCTTCTGTCCCGCGCAGCGCCGCGAGGCCATCCGGCACTTCGCCTCGCGCCGGGCCATGGACATCGAGGGTCTGGGCGAGAAGCTGGTCGACCAG
>CAVYZN010000027.1:0-157829 GCA_963773065.1 uncultured Gammaproteobacteria bacterium | reverse complement strand
AACGGCGGTCACCATGCTGTGGAGATTGTTATCTTCGATGATCACGTCCGCCACCGTGCGGGCCGCCTCGGTTCCGCCATCGCCCATGGCGATGCCGATATCGGCGGCGCGTAGCGCTGGGCTGTCGTTAATGCCGTCGCCCGTCATCGCCACCACTCCGCCGGCGCGCTGCAGCGCCTGCACGATACGCAACTTGTGAGTAGGGCTTACGCGAGCGAATACGTGGGTTTTCTTGTACCAGACCGGCCAGCAGCTCGGGATCGAAATGCTTTATCCAGCCGTTTTAGTCAGGATCTGGACGGGATCGCCGTCGCCGAGCTTGAGTTCCTTGCCGGATCGCATAGGCGGTGGCGTCTTTATCACCGGTAATCATGAGGGTGCGATACTCCGCCCGATGAAACAATCGCATCAGTTCCGGCATGCCGGGACGGGTAACAGTCGGCGATGCCCACCATGCCCAACCAGATGAGTTCGTCGAACTCGCTGGTTGTCGGGTGTCGGTGCGCTGGCGCAGGCGAGCCCAGCACGCGCAGCGCATTGCCAGCCAGGGCCTCGTTGTCCCGGAGAAGTGTCGCTCGTTCGTCGTCCGAGAGCTCGATTAAGGCGCTATCGACCTGTTTCCAGCGGCACAGCCCGATGACCTCGGCGGGACTTCCCTTGACGGCCCTGAGGTAGCCGCCCTCGGGCGCGGCATGCAGGTGGCTCATGTATTGGTGATTTTCATCGCGATACTGTATTTGCAGGCGTGGCATATGCGTGCGCAGCGCCGCAGGTTCGATGCCGGCAAGGGTAGGCCGCTTCGAGGAGGGCGTTTTCGGTTGGGCGGAGCCGTTGTAGACTCCGATGCCGGGGTCGGGCTCCGATTCGTTGCACAGAGCGCCGATAACGAGCACCTGGCGCACGGCTTGCAGCGACGCGGGAGCGACGCGGGTACCGGCATCGAAGAACTCTCCGCCCTGCTATTGCGATGGAGTGTTCTCCCGCGTGGATGTTGATGACCGCCATGCGGTTCTCGGTCAATGTGCCGGTCTTGTCCAGACAGATGGCCGGGACCCAGCTCGAGCGTTTCAACGGCGTCCAGTCGCTGTCGGATCAGGACGCCCTTGCGCCGCAATTGCCGCATGCCCAGCGCGAGCGTGGTCGTGGCTACCGTGGGCAGCCCTTCGGGCACGGCGGCGACGGCAAGCGATATCGAGGACTTGAGCATTTCAAGCCACCCGTACCCGCGTACTAGCCCGATGCCGAATACGCCCGCACAGACAGCGGTACTCAGGATGGCGAACTCGCCGGCCCATCCGATCGAGCCCTGGCGCTGCATCGGCGTTTGCGGCGCGCGGGTCTCTCCCACCAGGTCCTGAATCTGTCCGATCTCGGTAACCGGGCCCGTAGCGACAACAACCGCCAGTCCGCTGCCGCCGGTAACCAGGGTTCCCACGCCAAACCATGCAATGCCGGTCACCGAGCGGCGTGTCCGCTGTTCCGACTACCTCGGCCGATTTGATGACCGGAAAAACTCTCCCCCGTCAGCATCGATTCGTCGACCGAACAATCCCGGGTGCGCACCAGACGCGCATCTGGGCCTGGCCACCCGGTTGCCGGGCCAGAGCACAAGTATATCGCCGGGAACGACCAATTCCGCGGCAATGATTTGCACTGTCGCATCGCGCACGACCGCGGCGTTACCCGAGGTGACGTGGGTAAGGGCGTTGATGGTGTTCTCCGCGTAGGATTCGGTAATGAACCCGATACCGGCGTTGACCACTACCACCGCCAGGATGACCGCGGCATCAGCCAGTCCCCCGGTGAGTATCGCCACCCCCGCGGACGCGCCGAGCAATAGCACGGGCACGGAGGTGATCTGGGATAACATCATGTCGAGTGAGGAGCGTCCCGCAGATACCGCAAGGCTATTCTTTCCACGCCGGAGCAGCCGTCCGGCGGCCTCATCCCCTTGCCCAACCCGCTTGTCGGCGAGCTGTTGGTGAGTTCCAGCACGCAATGAACGGTCTCGTAGTGCCAGCGAACGGCGGTGGTGCGAGGCGGTCTTTCTGGACACGGCAGCCCGCGTGGTCGCTCAGCCCTGCGGGTCGCCGTAATGAGCGCATCCGATCGGCGTTCGGTACGGACAGGGGCCGCAGCGGCATCGGTTCCCGCTGCCGCGACACCCTCGGCAAGTTCCAGGTAAACGGTCTCCCGGACAGTGCGCATGGGAACGGCGGGATCGAACAGGAGGAGGAACCGCCGCCGGTCAGATGACTGACCCGACTGGCCTGGAAAACCGGGATGGCCCGCAACCGCGTTTCGCAGCCGCCGCGCCATACCGGCGGCCCCCCGCAACTGCGGCGAACGGAAGCGGGCGCGTCCCTGCGACCTGCACATGCACGACCTCGAGACCCACGCCCGCGCGTTTGCTGTTATTGCCCCGGCTGGATCATGGGGCTGTCGGTACCGGTCGGGACGGGTTGGCATCTGTCGGGGAGCAGTAACGCCTGGCGCCGAGGTTGTTACTAGGTTAGCACAGACCCGACCAGGCCAGCGTTTACGACACCAGCAACGTGATCACCGTGAAATAGATGATCAGACTGAGCACGTCCTGAATGATGGTGGCGAGGGGGCCGCTGCCTAAGGCCGGATCTTTACCCAGCCTGGAAAGGATCAAGGGGAAACCCAGACCAATGGTCATCGGCCGTGCCGGCGAAGTCGAAGGCGTTGCCCACCAGGCCAGGGAGCGCTGAGGCCCACGCTTTCATCGGGAGGCACGCGCGCGGAATGCTTCTCACCAAATGCCATTTGACCGTGTCGTGGTTGTTGTTCGGCAACACGTCGTCAGATGTCATCGGTCTCGGCACGTCTCGCATCACCACGGAAGGCGTTCCCGGAAAAGCGCAACGCTCCGCGGCGCAGGCCTCGGCGTATCCTGCGTCATGAACAACTCAGGATTCTTTAGGCGCCCGGTTTAATGGTTTTGGGCAACACGGCGCCGACGACATCCTCGATGCCACCCGCGATCCCTACCAGTACATCCCGCACAGTCGCGACCGCCGTATTGCTGGATGGCGCCGGCGGCCTCCACGGCGCCGCCGGCGGCGGCCTTGGCGATCTCGGCCGCGTTACCGCCGGTCTCCTGGCGGTCGCCTCGATCACGCCATCCACTGCGCGGCGCGCCACCATGGCCAGGTCACCGCCCACCTCGGCTGCGCTGCTCACCGCCGCCCTGGCGGTCTCCCGGGCGGCCATGATCACATCGCCACCCACGTCCCCGACACCCATGATCACACCCTTGGCCAGGCTCTTGGTCGCGAGCACCAGTCCCTGTTCCCCCGACCTCTTCGGTGGCGGAAATGGCGCCCTGCACCACATCGTGCACCATGGCGACGGTTTCGGCGGACAGAGCCCCGGAGGTCTTGATGGAATTAGAGATGGTGTCGCTCACCAGGCTGACGATCTCGGCCTCGATTTCGTCTATGCCGCGCAGGCTGTTGACTATCCCTGATTTGACTGCGGCGCCGGCTGCGCCGATTTTCCCCGCGTAACCCCCCGTGTTACCGGCCGAGGGCGTATTCTTGAGTCCAGACTCGGTGTTCATGATGTTTTTCCCCGAATGAGTGATGACGAAATGTCCCCGCGTTTGCGGATCCCCGGCCTCCAGGCAGGCGGGTCATTTCAGGGATCGGACCCCGTGATTCGTTGTTCTGTCCGGCACGGTTGAATTCCGGATCGGTCAATGTATATGACATTAATGTTACAGTTTGATGACAGACCCTCTGGATAACCATAAGGCTATGGAGATCGAGCCAATGGCGCTTTGCTTCCTACGTCAACCCGCCTTTGGCTACGGTGTAGGCTCGCTTGTCGCTGATCGGGTCCCGGTTTATTCCGTATACGACTTTCGTTCAATAGACGGTCCCGTTTTTCTTGTTCGAAAGGTATCGACTGCATTGCAGTGAGGACAAATGAGATGACCTCTATGAAGGAACGAAGAAAAAAACCAGACAGGCGCGTGAGGGCCACCAAGCAGGGTTTGCCACCTTATTACGCTCGCGGCATACCCGATCGACGGCGTAAGGCTATACCCATGGAGCTGAACCAAGCGGAAGAAATTCATATCGAGTCCGCGACCCGGGATGTGCCCAAGGAATACGCTAATTCCGGCCGCGAGCAGGCCTTAGCCCGAAAACTCAGAATCGCTATTTGTTGTACTCGATCGGCGCCTTGTCGCCGTCGAACCACCAGTACTTGAGGTTGCCCCACAGCCCGGAAACCGGGCGGGTAATGCCGCCCAGCACCGCGCCACGGCCCGCCTCGCTGATGATGTCGTCGAGATTGACTCCGATTTGGCGATCTTTCCCCAGACCTTGAAGACGGGGCCCTTCCAGTAACCGTAGTCGTCCTGTTCCGGCTGCAGCAGGCCCAGGCTGTAGAGAATGGCCGCGCCGCGCGCGCGATATCGAGCCTGGCCTCCATGGACAGGGGACTGTCGACGATATCGACGCCTTCCCGGTAAGTGATACCGCCCGTTGCGGTCATCAGGATATTGGGACTCTGGACGGCGTATTCCTTGATCTGCACGTCGCGCGATTTACCCGGACAGGTGGATATCGATCTTGTCGTACCGGATTTCCTTCATGTAGTTGACCAGCCGCGAGAAGGCGCCCAGACCGAAAAGGCCGGTGGGAAGATTGGACACGCCCTCCCCGAATACCCCCGCGAAGCCGGAACTTGTGGCGAAGAGCGCACTGTTCGGATTGAACGGGCGGGAGTCGCCATCGCGGCTTCGCAGGCGCATGTCGAAGTATAGGTTGTTGCGATACTGGGGCAGGTTGGGCGAGGCGCCGAAGGCATCGAGACTAACATCGAAGAGCCCTTCCGCGCGCGGCGTGGAGCCGGGGATGAGTCCCGGAAAAACTTGGCCAGGTCGAACCGCTCCACACCGGCCCAAAACTTCAGGCCGTAGGGTGTCTCGCCGGGGGTAAAGCTCATCCACCCGTCGAGCGTCATCGGGCCCTCGTGGAAATGCGCCGCAAAACCATTGAATTCGAGTTTGTCGGGCAGCAGGGTGGCTTGGCCCTGGATGTCGCGGAACTCGAGATAATCCGTGTAGAAGAGGCGATCGAGTTTCAATTTCACCCGCGCGTCATAGTCGCTCGTGTCCCAGAAGGCGCGCGCATCCGGCTTGAGGTCGAGGGCCGGCTTCTCATCTGCCTGCTCCGCCGGGTTCTCCGCGGCCGCCGGCTTTGTTCCCCCGGAGGAGCGGCGGCCTTTTTCCCCGCGATGGCGTTCAGCGTGTTTAGGATGTCATTGAGATAGAACACCGTGCTGTCGATGGCGATATCCACGACCTTGTTGCTGCCGCCCGTGGGCGCATACGCGGCCTTCACCTGGATATCGCTGTCACCGGACTTGCCCTGTTCCTTGAGGGGCGCGAGAGGGTAAAGCCGCCATCGGGGGCAAGCCGCCCGTTGACGTCCAGTTCAAGCGTCCGCAGCGCCAGCTCTTTCTTGGCCTGTAAATCCTGGATCCGGGTGGTCGCGGTGAGCTTCCCGCTCGTATCCACCCGCACGTTTGCCGTGAGCTTGCCGGCCGTCAGGGTGTGGCCGGGCAGGATCGCGGGCTGATCGAGGACTGCGGCAATAATGCCGACAGATCGGCATTGAGGGCATCCAACCTGACGGCATCACCGGCGGCTTTCAGCGTCAGGTCGGCGCGCGCATCGAGGGCATGCGCACCTTTGTCGCGATCGAAGGCGATGCTGAGCGCACCCAGACTTGCCTGCAAGGTATCGCCCTGCAGGGTCGTTTCCGAATCCACCGCCAGGGTGAACGGGTTCAGCATGGCTCCGGCCGTGTTGTTCACGGCGATACCCGTTATCTTGAGGGGTTCGATGGTATCGACAGTCAGGGACTTGCCATTCGAGACGAGCACGGCCTTGCCGGTTGCATCCGCGAAGGCAAGGCCCTTCGCCTTGAGTACTTTCGCAAACGGCTCCGGCGTCAGGTGCGCCAGCGTGAGCGTGACCTTGCCGGTGGTGCGGCCGAGTTCCGATTGCTTCCCGCCAAGCCGGGTTCGTACCCGCAGTTTCGAATCAGCCTGCAGCGACACCCGCGGTTCCGGGGCGGTATAGAAGATACTGGCCGCAAGGCGATCGATATCAATCGCGGAATCGCCAAGCGCCAGACTGTAATCCGCCTCCAGCCGCACCGGTGCATCGAACGCCGCCTGCAAAGCCGTGGCGATGAGCGGTTGCCGCGAAAGCGCCTGCACGTCGACGTTGAGGTGACCATCAGCCACGAGGGGATTATCCGCCGATGCCGGCAGCGTGATCTGGCCACCGCCGGAAACCAGCCGCGCCCTGTGACTGGTAACGCCGAGATCCTGGTAGTCGATATGCGGCCTTCCGGTGCGATGCGGACGGTGGGCCTTACGCTGATGCCGAGATCCTCGAGCAGCGGACCCTCAGGTCCGGCGACAGTGATATGGCTGATTTCGACGGGCTTGCCCAGGTAACGCTGGCCGCGCCCTTAGCGTCAGCAGCCAGAGTCAGATCCGCGCGGTACAACTTGCCTTTCAGCGTGGTCGCCGGCACGAAGGCGGAAAACCAGTCCAGTTGGATGTCGCTGATGGTGAGCGTGGCCAGCTCGCCCGCGCGTATCCCCGAGTTTCCGGCCGGTCTGCGTGGTTTCCACGACCAGTGGTTGCAGCACTTGCAGCCGCAGCAACCGGGTCTTGTGCTCCAGTGACAGGCTGGCATCCAGTTTGTTCACGGTCAGCAGCCGACTTGTCGCCGTAGCGATGCCTCATAATCCAGGCTGAGATGCCGGGGTAGTGTTTCCCGGCCCGCCGGTTTGATGGCGAGAAACTCCACCAGCCGGTGCAGATCCAGATCGGCATTGGCTTGTGCGGTGATGTCACCGTGCGACTGCTTCGACAGCGGGATGGTGGCTTCGAGCTCGGCGGTGGCCAGTGCGCCCTTGCCGGCATCAGCCACCAGCTTTTTGAGTGAGACACTGAGGGCATCGCCGCGATAGGTTATGCTTGGCAGGACTGACAGATTGAGGCCCTCGACGAGGGATCTATCCTGTTGCTTGACGGTGAGCCCCGTTACCTCCAGTGGTTTGACCGGCTTGATGTGGATCGCGGCGCTGGCATCGGTTGTCACCTCGAAGGCGGCTTTCAGGATTCCATCCCTGATTTCGTAATCGGGCAGGAACACGTCAAACCAGGCCAGCGGCACCCCGGGCAGTTCGAATTCCAGCAGGGTGTTTTCCTGGTGGAGGAAAGCGGCGATGTCATCCATGGGAATATGGAGATCGCCGTGAAGTCTCGATGCCAGGGGTTTATTGTTGGCGTCATCGAACATGTCCGTATCCAGCGTCTCGACCCGCAACTGCTTGCCGGGCAGCAGCGACACACGAAAATTATTCCTGAGCCGCAACATCCTGGGGAGCCTCTTGTCGGCGTGGACCTCCCGGATGTCCTTCACCAGCAAGTCGCTGGTGATTGTCATGTCACCGGTCAGGCTTGCACTGTTGAACTTGAACTCCCCCGACGCACTTCTCCGGCTGGCGGTATGACGGTATCCCTGAGTTACGGCTGCACCAGCCGCTCATTCGCCGTGATCCGGTAGCCGCCATCAATACCACCGCTATTCCCGTCATAGCTGCCCTCGAGTTCCAGGGCCGAGCGGTTCTCCCCTTTACTGTCATCAAGCTGCAGTGCAAGGCGCAACGCCTCGGGTGTGTAGTGCGGCACCTTGCTATCCTCCGCGGGCGTGGGCACCTCCTGCCGGCCGGCAGCCGCCTGTGCCGGTGTGACGGTCAGGTTCAGATCGACGCGTTCCGTCTCCGGCAGTTGCGCCAGCGTGGTCTGGATGGCGAGCGCGGTTTCCATTCTCGCGAAGCGCCCCCGCGTGAGCTGATCCAGAACTAGCCGGCCATCGACATCGATATGATCATCCTTGTTACCCGTGTCGAAGCGAAACGCGACCGTGATCGCGCCGTTGGTCTTCGGTTTGATTCCACCGCCTGAAATCCTCGCGGTCAGTGAGCGCTGCCCGGGGAGGCGAACCGCGGCATTGATCATCATGTCCTGCAGGGTGTAACCGAGTCCGTGCTGCAGTGAGGCCAGCACACCGGGAAAGGGACCGCTTTTAGTCTCCGCGGTTTCGGGCGGTTTGAACTTCTCCAGGTCGATGTTGACATCCTTGAGTGCGAGGGTCTTGATATTGAGATTCAACAGAAGGAGTGACGACAGGCAGTACCGGAACGTCCCTTCCCCGATCGAGAACTGCCCGCCCCGATACCCCAGGGAAAGATTCTTCAGGTCCAGTGACCATGGCGTGAGTAAGGATGTAACCGATTTCCAGCGAGTCGACCAGCGGACCGACGTGGTCGAGCAGCATTTTTTTCTGGAAGGCGGGGTGAAATACGACGGCAGACCCAATACCCAGGATGAGGGCAAGGCCCGCGGGCAGTAAAACCCGGGATGCTTCAGGTCAGCAAGACGCATGCGGATTGCTGTCTTTCCTCTACCGATCGCGTAACTCACCCGCAAACCCGGTAGCCGGCGGGAACCCCACTCCTCCCGGTGATGAGTAGGGGTTCCCGTGACACGGACGACTGCCTGCGCTCTCCGAATGACATCCCGTCCGAAACACGGGAAGCCGCACTCCGGTGCCAACCCGTCATTTCGGTGTATAGCTGAACTTCTGTCCGCCTATGCTGGCTTCATACATCAACCCGCCCTTGGCCACGGTGAAGACGGCCATGCCCTTGTAGTATTTGCCCACCGTGGTCGCATCGTGTTTACCGCCGCTGGCGCCGGCGGAACTCCCGGTGGTCGTGGCTTCGGCCGAAGCACCCGCGGTAATCGCCACCGCCGAGGCCTGAGCGCCGAATTCGAATTTGCCGCTGGTGAATTCATCGAAGGCGCGCTTGTCCTCGAAGAAGACGATCTGGCTGTAGGCCTGACCCCCCAGTTGGAAACCCACGCTCAACTGGGTCACCGAGGTGTCGCCGACGTAATTGCCTTTGGCGTAGACCCGGCCCTTGCCATAGGCCCCGCCGACGACGATGCCGCCCTTGCCGATGGTGGGGAACACGGCGTAGCCGTAACTCTTGGCGAAGAAGCTGCCGCTCTCGCCGGCGTCCTTGAAGACCTTGATTGTGTCAGTGTATTCGTCCGCCCAGGCCTGGGCGAAGGGTACGGCCAGCAGCAGGAAAACAAGATAAGTACGTAATTGCAGTTTCATGGGTTTTTCTCCTTTGTCATTACATTCCCTGACACGGCAGGGAGGTTTGTGAAATCCTTCAAGGTAACTCTGATTAAGCCTGTCATTCCCGCGAAAGCGGGAATCCAGTCTGCCCAGGATCAGTATGTTACTGGATCCCGCTTTCGCGGGGATGACTTGTTCGGAGATTCCTTAATTAAACAAGTATAGTCTCTCCGACGCCGCTGCTCGGTCCTGAGGGACCGGTAACACCTGCCCTCTGGAAAGCAACAGCCGTTACTCAGATCTTCGACACAATGAAGAGATCGTCATCACCCGCCAGGCCATGCCGGTGCCGCCAGGATCGCTGAACATAGTCAGGGTGTGCCCGGCGCCCAGCAGGACCACCAAAGCCGCCGTTGCGAACCCGTTAGTCGAAAAAAAATGGAACGGCGGCCTTTGTCACTCTCGCTGTCAATGCGCAGATGGGGATGATCCTCACGGTTTTCGAGTGCGAGCATGCCGGTGGCGAGGTTATACAGCCGGATGCTGCGATCCTCGCTGTCCAGGGCGGCACGCAGCCAGGCCGGCTGCCGCCAGCCGCACTCACAACCGCTGACGAAACCCGATCGCAAACACTCCGCGATCGCCGGCAAGTCTTTTGTGGACGCCCCGTGTGTCTATGAGCAGCCGGGGAACGTCACAAGTGGCCCACCGGTTTGTCAACCGGCAGGCCACCTGTGTGCCTATCTTACCGGCAGGGCGCCGGTGCTTCGCCTGCTACTTCGCCGGTTCCACCGCAATCGCCAGGGACTCCGTGCTGACCACCTCCACGACATCACCTTCCTTCAATTCCTTGAGGTAATGCTCCAGGTGCGTGTCCTTCACCGAGACGGTCCGGTACCCTTTGTCGGGTGCGCGAAGGAGATGGTTTTCTTGTAGGGGTCGACCCACATGATTTCAACGGTTCTCGTGACCACATTCTCGGCTTTCGCGGCGGGCTTCGCTCCGGGGGGTGCGGTCCGGGTCACTCCCCCGGTAACCGTTGTCCCCAACTCGGGTTGCGCCTCGCCGGGCTTGTGGATATTAAGCGCCGTGCCTTCATAGTACTTGATGTTGACCTTGTCGCCGACCTTAATCTGGGCAAGATTCTTCACCTCTTCGCCTGCCCTGATGGTAACCATCCGGCCTTCGGGGCCCTTGAGGGTGACCAGTGGATTGGCCAGGTCTATGGCCTCTACCGTGGCCGTCGCCTCGATCAGCCTGCTCGTGTCGATCTGTGCTGGCGTCGGGTAGAGATGTGTCGTATCCGGCGGCATTTTTTCCATTTCTTGCTGTAGTCCGGCAGCGAACGCCGCGGCCGGCAGGGATACTGCCAGTACGGCAGACAGAATCAGTTTTGTTGGTTTTTCCATGTTGAAATCTCCTCGTTGTTTAAACACTGAAAAAATTAAGATACCTAAAGCTGAATCCTGTCCTTGCCCTGGGTATCTTTACCGCCATATCTCCGGCAGACGCACCGGCAATCATTAATCGGAAAACCGGCTTCCGAGAAACAGCGCATGAAGCCGGCGGTTGACCGCCAAGCAACTTAGCCAAGAGTTTGTTTTTGCGCACACAGAAACTGGCTAGAACCCCGCCCCCCTAGCTTAGGTGCAAGTATAGTCGAGAGATTGCGACCAGCCAGCCAACTGATCAACTCTGCGTAGCATTTAACACCCACCGCTCGTATGCACAGTTTGCTCAGACAGGCTCATCGTCGAATTCGGTGGGCGGACCGTCTGGCCAATCTCCGAACGGATAGGGGTGCTCGTCGCTGTTAAAGGTAAGAAAGAGCGTAATCTGGTAAACGTACGTGTGAGATTCTGCCCCAGCGTCAGCAGTCTCTCATTGGTATAGCCGGTAAATAACACGGAGTAGAGCTGGAACAGCACCACCGCGCCGATGACAAACTCGGCAACACCATAGATAACCATAAACAGCAATATATAAAGTGCGCGCCACCAAGTATCACGATTGCGCAGGTTCTGCTTTATCTCATCCTCCATAGGACTTCTCCATGACTGCGCGAGGTAATTAACTTGAGCGCATGAGCATTCACGGTGCTCACGTCCAGTCCTGAACCGCCCCGGGAATTCCGGAGACTCGGTTGTTTGAGTCAGGCCGCCATGGCCGACTCTTCCAGTTGACGATAATAGAAACGCCTGTTCCAACTCCGCTGGTGGCACGTAACCGATGGCTCCAGTAACCGACGGTGATTGAACCAGTCAACCCACTCCAGGGTGGCGTACTCGACCGCATCGATGTGCCGCCAGGGGCCGCGGTGACGGATGACCTCGGTCTTGTACAGACCTATGATCGGTCTCGGCCAGGGCGTTGTCATAGGAATCACCGAGGCTGCCAACCGATGACTCAATTGCCTGCTTCCGCCAGGCGCTCGCGTATAGCGGATCGACAGGTACTGACTGCCCCGGTCGCTGTGATGCACCAGACATCGTCCGTCCCAGTGCGCGACCACAGCGCCTGCTCCAGCGCATCCAGCACCAGATCCCGTGCGCATCGAACTGGCGACGTGCCAGCCGACAATGCGCCGCGCAAAGACATCGATGACAAAGGCCACATAGACGAGGCCCGCCCAGGTGGCGACGTAGGTAAAATCTGCTACCCATAGCTGATTAGGCCGCGTGGCCGTGAACTGCCGATTCACCCGGTCCACCGGCCGCTGGGCGGCCTCATCGGTCATCGTCGTGGTCCTGCAAGAGCGGCCACGTAACCACCCCGTGCAGGCCGAGGATCGCGCATCAGCCGCTCCACCGTGCAGCGCGCCACGGCGATGCTGTTCGCGGTTTAGTTGCTTCCAGACCTTCTCTGCGCCGTAGACACGGAAATTCTCGTCCCAGAACCTACTGGATCTCCTCCGAGAGTTCGATCATCGCGCCGCGCCCGCGGCGGTAACCGCGTTCGGATCCCTCTCGCGGGCCTTCTGCTCGTAGTAGGTGGATGGGGCGATCGGCAGGCTCGCGCACAGATCGACTCGACCCCGTACTCGGCCCGGTGCGCGTCGATAAACGCCACCATCACTTCGCTCGGCGGTCGAGTTCCCGCCTGGGCGAAAAAAGCCGCCGCCTTGCGCAAGATTCTCATTGGCCCGCCGAGCTCACGGTTCTCGCGCTCCAGCTCTTTGACCCGTTCCCGCTCCGAACTGGTCAAACCGCCAGGCTGCCCTTGATCGCGCTCTGCCTGGCGTACCCATTTACGCAAGCGTCTCCGCCGTGCAGCCCATCTTGCCCGCGATCGAACCGATCGCCGCCCACTGGGACGCGTGCTCACCCTGCGTGCTCAATCACCAGCCGCACCGCACGCTCCCGAACTTCCGGTGAATATTTCTTTGACGTGTTCATCACCCCATCCTCTCAAGAAATGGAGTCTCCGGTAAACCCGGGGCGGTTCAGTCCAGCCGCAGGGTATCGCGATCGGAGCGTATAACCCTGGCTCCCAGTCGCCGGCTCTCCCGGTCCAGCGTCGTTCCCAGCCAGTCGATGTCCTCGCTTTGCGCGGTGTTGAGCCTGAAACGCTGCCGGCGCATCGGGATCATCTCCAGACGCCGCAGTTCACCCGTTGACCGGTCCAGCCTCACCAGGTAGAGCAGCGCGAGATCGACCCGGTACTGGGCATGGCCACTGATGCCTTCGTAGTCATCGATCAGGTCGCCACAGCCATAGAGCACCAGTTTGCCCCGGTAGACTTCGATGCCCAAGGGGTGGTGCGAGGAATGTCCGTGAACCAGATCCACGCCCGCCTCATCGACGAGCGCATGAGCGAAGCGGGTGTGCTCCTCCGGGAGCGCATAGCCCCAGTTGCCTCCCCAGTGCAGCGAAACCACCACCCGGTCACCGGGTCGCCGGTGCGCGTGCACGGTTGCGGCGATCCTATTTACCGTGTGGTTCGAAAGGTCCTCCAACAGGTTGAGCCCCGGCTTGCCGGCGCTTGCCGCCCATGTCGCCGGGATCCGCTGCTTGGGGAACCCCCAGGCAAAGATAGCCGGACCCGTCCCTGCCCCGGCAGTGGAAACACCGCCGGCGCCTGGTCGGCGCCCGCCCCCACCGTCGTCAAGCCGGCTTTTGACAGGGTCACCAGGGTCTCCTCGAATCCCGCGTAACCCCAGTCCAGCACATGGTTGTTGGCCAGCACGCAGCAGTCGATATGCGCCGCGCTCAGGCAGGGAATGTTGTCCGGGTGCATGCGATACTGGATGCCCTTGCCCGGCCAGGGTGTCCCGGTGCGGGTGACCGCCGTTTCCAGGTTGATGATTCGCAGATCGGGAGCGGCTGCATCGAGCGCCGCCAGGGCGTCACCCCAGATATACGTGTAGACCACCGCCCGGGGGATCGGGCCGGTGGTGCGCTCGGCGAGTCTCACATAATCCAGCGCCGAACGGCTGTAGGGTTCGAAAATGTGCGGGTCACCGGGATGGGGCAGCACCTGGTCGATACCTCTCCCCGTCATCACGTCGCCGGCGACGAACAGGGTGACCGCATCGGGTCTGTGGTTAGCCTGTTGTTCACCAGGTTGTGGCGTCATCGCAAACCCTTGACACAGTACGGGAGCCGCTAGGGGGGTAATTGCCGCATACCTGAGAAAGTCCCTGCGTTTCATGCAAATTTTACAGGGGCCGTCACCTCGATCTGGCGGCGGGCAATCACCTTCTTGCCAAGCAACACATAGCGAAACTCGTAGGCACCGGGTTCGGCCGGTAACTGCAGCCGGGCGGGACTGCCGTCGCGCGCATTGGCATAACTTAGGTAGGCGACTTCACCGGCGTCGGTGCAGTCGCCCATGCGCCGATGGCCGTAGGCCATGAGTCCAAGACGCTTGTCGGCAGGCGGCCGCACAAGAAGCCCGGCCATGAACTCGTGTGCAATGTCGATACTGGTCATGCCTTCGATCCGGCCCCACATTGGCCCGGAGGCATCGAACACGATGATGGTATCGTCCGCGTACGCACCCTGTGATAGCAAATGGAGACCCACAAAGAGCACGCCTGCAAACCGTTTTATAACGCTATCCTCGCTGCGGGGTCGGATCCCGGACAGGTCCTGCATGGTTCGTTCACATCGCGGGATCCTAGGCCCGCGTGCAATTCCGGCCGGCACCCTTGGCCGCATAAAGCGCCTTGTCGGCCCGGTCCAGTGTCGCCTCCACCGGCAGGTTGGGATCCAGCTCCGCCACGCCGAAGGAAGCCGTAACCTGTATGGTGGTTCCAACCGCGAGAGAGTAGGCCTTTTGCGCAAGTTCTTTGCGTAGGCGCTCCACCACGCCCACGCTGACCGCCGCATCCATGTTGGGCAGGCAGATGAGAAACTCCTCGCCGCCGTAGCGGAATATCTTGTCGTAAGATCGCAGGTGCTCCATCAGAAACGCCGCGGTTTCGACCAGTACCTGATCGCCGGCCGGGTGGCCATGACCGTCGTTGACCGCCTTGAAATAATCCAGATCCATCATGACCAGGCCGCAGGGCTGCACCCGGCGTTTCACCAGTTCATGCTGTTCGCGCAGTTCCGTGAGCAGGCCGTTACGGGTATTGGCGCCGGTGAGCGGGTCACGGTTGAAGAGCTGCTCGTTCAGTTCGCTTTTGAGGGAATGCAGTTGCAGGCGCAGGCGTTCCAGGGTCTGGGCGAAATTGTCGTACTCGTACGGCGAGATGGTCTTACCGGCCGCGACCGCCATCAGCAGGCGCGCGGCCAGTTGATGCATGCGTGCATGTTCCGCCTCGATCGCAACGAAGGCCGGCAATTGTTGCAGCTTGGCCGAGGCATAGGTGTAGTACCACTGGCCGAACTGGCATTGCCGGTGCGCTTCCGGACTCACGTCGCGCTGGTCGCAGTGAGACTTGCAGATCAGCGTCCGGTCTAGCCCCTTGGACCATTGCTCGTGGTTGTAGATGGTCTGATCCAATTGCAACAGGACCGTTTGCAGTTCTTCCGTGCTGAAAGCGAACATGGGAACCTCATGGCTGGATGTCGATGTTTCGCTTCTCTGTTTACAACAGGCTCGCGCGGTCCTTTCTTGATCCAGGGCAATGCCCGGCGGGCACATCCCGCACCGCCCTGATTTCCGACTGTGGCCGGTAATGCGAGTAGCGGGAGCATAACCCGCTCATTTCGCGAGGGTCAACCAGAAGGACGGCGGTCGCGAGCGCGCTGGCTGCTGTATCCCTGCGCGCTTCACGCTGATCACTCACCCTTAGCCCGCTCTCGCGTTCGGCGTCGTTGGGCGCATCCATGCCAACCAGCAGCAACTCCTGGTCATCAATCGATCTCGGCAACTGCTCAATGCGTTGCCCTAACTCCTCGGTAATTGCTCCTGCCTTACCCTACCTCCTGCATGCAGTCGTGCATCCCTGCAGTCGTCGACGGTGCGCACCCACTCTTTCCGCACTTGACAACTTCCTGTTTGGTTTCTGGTTGCTGTTTCTCGATCGAAGACATTGTGTGCGTGACACGATCATCATGCCAACGACAATCTGGAGATTTCACGAGGCACTCAAGAAACGCAACTATCGACTGCCGTGTTCGTCTTGCTGAAAAGGCAAGTGAGGGCCGAAAGGCCCGTCACAGGTACGCATTGAGGCCATCGTCTCTCCAGGGGGATTACGGGCTATGGCTGGATTCCGGCGAGCCGGGATGTGAGAGGATCAAGATCTTGCTTCACCCCTACCTGGCCAATAACGATGCTCAGTGCATTTCGCCAGTAAATTGAAGTACACCAGGGAACCAAGCGTCAGTGGGGTTAGCAACGACCCTTCTTCGCCTGGCCGGGTGGGCAGAAGTGGTGAGCAGGATATCCGTCCGGCGGCGGATTGTAATGATGATACGTTTCTTCATGCGATGATGAGTGGTGTGATTCATCACCGGTAGTGACCGCTGCCCCGACCGCTCCACCCAGACCACCGCCAATAATCGCACCATCGCGGCCACCTATCTCATTGCCGATCGCAGCACCGGCGGCGCCACCAACGCCGCCACCAATTGCCGCGTCCAGGGTAGAATTACCAGCATTTGCCTCAACAACCGCCAGCGCCACCGCTAAAGCGAGATATTTTATGTTCATAGGTATCATATTTCCTGACAAGATAGAGTAGTGCCCCTAATATCGTCACTTGTCATCGGAAATGTAGTGACCATGATCACGGTCTGATTCCACCAATCGAGAGGCGATCCCGGCAAGCAGCGGATTTGCTGTTGGTAATATGGTGCCCGGGATTGGAATCGAACCGGTACGGTTTTGCCATCGGGAATTTTGAGTCCCTTGCGTCTCCCAATTCCGCCTGCCGGGCGAAACTCTGCAGGTTGGATTTTACAGAGACGGGCTAAGGATGTAGATGAAGAATTGGAGGCTGAGGTCGGAATCGAACCGGCGTCCACGGCTTTGCAGGCCGCTGCATAACCACTCTGCCACTCAGCCGCTGAAGCTGCGCAACGGTCACTGCCTGACGGTAAAAACCCCGGATGGCTTTCCGGGGTTCTTCCAACTGCAACTATGGAGCGGGAAACGAGATTCGAACTCGCGACCCCAACCTTGGCAAGGTTGTGCTCTACCAGCTGAGCTATTCCCGCATTGACAGACGGTCATTGTATCGTCGGTTCATAGCCTGTCAAGCATCATCCCGTGGATTCGACGCCGGTTTGCCCATCAGGATGGGCCAGGCGGCCCTCAGATAAACGACCATGGACCACAGGGTCAGCGTGGCGGCGACGTAGATCAGTATCAGCCCGACATCATGGGTGGGGAATGCGCCAAGTGGATGGTTGTAGAGCAGCAGCAGGATGGCGACCATCTGGGCCGCCGTTTTTATCTTGCCGATCACCGACACCGCCACCCTGGTTCTCGCCCCGATCTCGGACATCCATTCACGCAGCGCGGAAATTACGATCTCGCGTCCCACGATAATGGCCGCGGGTATCGTGAACAACATGGTCGGATTATCCTGGACCAGCACCACCAGGGCGACGGCGACCATAAGTTTGTCGGCAACCGGGTCGAGGAATGCGCCGAAGACGGACGCCTGCTTCAGGCGACGGGCGAAATAGCCATCGAGCCAGTCCGTCACCGCAGCCAGGCCGAAGATCGCCGTGCTGAGAAGGTTTGACCATTCGTACGGGGCGTAAAAAACGAGCACGAACACCGGTATCAGAATGATGCGCAGCAGGGTGAGTAGGTTCGGAATATTCCATTTCATTGTCGTCATGCTATGTCAACTCGCCGTGAAAGGCGTCATAGATCTGCTGCGCGAGCGCGCGGTTGATTCCTTTGACTGTCAGTAGATCATCCACCCCGGCCTTGGCGACCTCCCTGAGTCCACCCAGTTGTCTCAGCAGTTGCTGGCGACGTTTCGGGCCGATTCCGGCGATCTGCTCCAGCGGCGATACCTTACGTGCCCTGCTGCGACGCTGGCGGTGGCCAGTAATCGCAAAGCGGTGTGCTTCGTCACGGATTTGCTGGATCAAGTGCAAAGCCGGCGAGTCCGGTGCAAGATTTATCGGTTGAGTTCGTCCCGGTACATATAGTGTCTCCAGCCCGGGCTTCCTCTCCGGCCCCTTGGCGATGCCGATGATGCGAACATCCGGCACCTGCAATTCCTCCATTACCCGTTTGGCGGCTGCAATCTGGCCCTTCCCGCCATCGATGAACAACAGCTCGGGCAACTTGCCTTCACCCTTCATCAGCCGCAGGTAGCGCCGCATCAGCGCCTGCTCCATGGCGGCGTAATCATCGCCCGGTTGGATGCCCTGGATATTGAACCGGCGATAATCGGATTTTAACGGCCCTTCCATCCCGAACACAACGCACGAGGCGACCGTCGACTCCCCCTGTGTGTGGCTGATATCGAAACATTCCATGCGTTCCGGCAGTTCTTCCAGGCCGAGTGCTGCCTTGAGTTCATGCAGGCGTCCCAGATAGCCTTTGCGCGTATTGAGGTAGCTGCTGAGCGCCTGTTTGGCGTTATTGAGTGCGAGACTGAGCCAGCGGGCCCGCTCGTTGCGTACACTGGTGGTAAGCTTGATCCTGTGCCCCGCCTGCTCGCTTAGCACCTTCTGAATCAAGTCCGCATCCTCCGGTTTGTGGCTCAGCAGCAGTTCGGCCGGAATGTTCCGGCCCAGGTAATACTGGGTGATAAAGGCCGACAGGATCTCTTCATTGCCTGAATCATCCGGCACCTTGGGGTAGAAGATAGCATTGCCCAGATTGCGGCCATGGCGGATGAAGAACACCTGGACACAGGCATTGCCTCCGTCTGTGGCACAGGCCAGGATATCGAGGTCCCCGCGTTCATTGCTGACGTATTGCTTTTCCTGCACCCGGCGCAGGGTCGCGATCTGGTCGCGATAGCCGGCGGCTTTCTCATAATCAAGCGCGGCGGAGGCCTTTTCCATGCGCGCGGCCAGGGCGTCGATCACGGCGCTGTCCTTGCCCTCCAGAAACATCACCGTGTTCCTCACGTCCTCGGCATACTCTGCCGGGCTGATATAACCGACGCAGGGCGCGTTGCAGCGCTTGATTTGGTATTGCATGCAGGGCCGGGATCGGTTCCTGAAAAAACTGTCCTCGCATTGGCGCACCTTGAAGAGCTTCTGCAGGAGGCGGAGGCTTTCCCTTACGGCACCGGCGCTGGGATAAGGCCCGAAATAGCTTCCCTTGCCGCGTTTTGCCCCACGGTGAAAGGCCAGCCGCGGGTATTGCTCATCCGATGACAGGTAGATATACGGGTAACTCTTGTCATCGCGCAGAAGCACGTTGTAGCGCGGTTGAAACGTCTTGATCAGGTTGTTTTCCAGCAACAGCGCCTCGTTCTCGGTATGCGTGACCGTGATCTCGATGGCGGCGATCTGCGCCACCAGTGCGAGGGTCTTGGTGCTGAGACCGGTGCGCTGGAAATAACTCGCCACGCGTTTCCTGAGATTGCGCGCCTTGCCGACGTAGAGCACCGCACCCTCATCATCGAGCATGCGGTAGACGCCGGGCCGAGGGGTCAGGGTTTTCAGAAAATCGCCGGCGTCGAATACGGCACTCTTTCCGGACATCCGTCTATCCAGACGCTTCGGGCAATCGGGTTGGCCGCGATTCAACCAGCTCGCGGGCGAGACGGAAGATGTCGGTGAACATCTCCGCCGTCAGGCGGCGTGTCTGGGTGTTGTAGCGGCTGCAATGGTAGGAATCGATCAGCAGTTTGCCGTTTGCGAAACGGTGGGTATGGCCATGCCCGAAGGGATACGTTGCGGGACGTAACCCCATAGCCCGCAGCACGGCATCGTGGGCGATTCTTCCGAGTCCGATGATGACTGATCCGTCGAACAGGTGCGCCAGTTCGCGTTTGAGATAGGCATTACACCGCCTGATTTCATCGGGCCGCGGTTTGTTTTGCGGCGGCAGGCATTTCACGGCATTGGTGATGCGGCAATCAAACAGCTCCAGGCCATCATCGCGCTCTCTTGACTCCGGCCTGTTGCTGAAACCGAAATCGAAAAGCGTCCGGTAGAGCAGGATGCCCGCATAGTCACCGGTAAACGGACGTCCGGTGGCGTTGGCGCCATGCATGCCCGGCGCGAGTCCGACAATCAGTAGGTGCGCCTCGGGATCACCGAAGGGGGCGACCGGAGCACAATGGTAGTCGGGATGTTTCTGGCCGGTCTGATCGAGGAACGTGGTTAAGCGGGGACAGTCTCTACAGTCGGGGTTAAAGACCGATGTATTTATCGCTGACATTCAGGGCTTCTGTGGATCCGCTGTGCAGGTTGATGCGAACGATTTCGTGACGGTTGGTATTGGCAATGTATAGATTATTCCCGCCGAATGCCAGCCCACTGGGTTCATTCAGATCACGCTTCACCAGAAAACTGGAAACCAGTTTATTATCGACTCTCAACTTCCTGATCTTGTTGTTATATGTATCTGCGATCCATAGCGATTTCTGGGTCTGGTCGGCCTTGATGTCGAGCGGATACTGGAATCCGGCGGCCGACCCGATGCCATCCGTATCCCCATAGTCAAGGACCCTCCTCCCGACCAATGTCGTCACGTGCCGCGTATTCAGGTCAATGGCGCGAATGGCTGACGACCCGGTATCGACCACATAGAGTGTGTGCCCGATGATGCTCAATGCCGTGGGTTGGGCAAAACAGGCGTTCCACGAGGCGCCATCGACGAGTCCTTCCTCGCCGCTGCCCGCGAAGATTTCCAGCGTATTCGTGACGAGTGACAGCGACCAGATCTGGTGCAGGCCGGTCATGGCGATATACAGCACATTGGTTTTGAAGGCCAGGCCGCTGGGGGAATTCAGGTCCACCTCGCGTGGGTTGCCAAAATAATCACCGCTGGATTTCAGACCCATCGCCCCGCTACCGGCCAGCGTCACCACGTCATCGTTGCGAATGTTTATGCGGCGTATGGCGTGGTTGCCGGTGTCGGCGACATAGAGGAATTCGTCGGCAATGACCATACCCTGTGGAGCATCGAACGCCGCGGCGAAACCGTTGCCATCCATGAATCCCGGGTTGCCGTCACCATACTGATGCAGTATGTGGCCCTGCGGTGATGTGGCCAGAATGCGATTGTGGCCACTGTCGGCTATGTAAACCCGGGTTTCGGTGGCGAGTATCTTGTCAGGGAACGACAGGGGGCGCGCCGGCTCGGGCGTCTGCTGCAGGGCGTAAGGCGCATTCAGCCCGGTGGTCGATTCACTCGTCCTGGTCAGCAGCGTGGTGATGATCCACTCAAGTTTTTGGCGATTCCCATCTCCTGAAATCGAGCCTACGATGACACCCTGCCGATCAATGACAACCAGCGTCGGACCGGTGTGGATTCCATAGCGTTGCCACAGCCGGAATTTCGGATCGTGGATAATCGGATGCCGGATGTGATTGCGACTGCTGGCATTCCGAAGGTGCTCGGTGCTTCTTTCGGCCGGGTACCGCGGTCCATGGATACCGATGACAGCCAGTTCGTTCGGGAATTTGTTGGCGAGATAGTTGAGATCCGCGTTCACATGAAGGCAGTGAAGCGAGCAATACGCATCAAAGTTAAGGAGGATAACCCTGCCTCTTTGTTCGCTCAGTCTGACCGGCTTGTCCACATTGAACCAATGCAACTGGTCGGGAAACTCCGGGGCGTGACTTTGCTTTGCAACCATCGGAAAAGCCACCTTGGGGTGATACTGGATCAGCCGTACTATTGATAATTAAGCACGACAGGCGATAGCTTGCCACTCCATCCAATAAATTCCTTGATGAAGTTCTCAGTATTCCGGATTAATGGCCGGGAATTGGCGACGGCAGGTTGGGTGGATTGCCCTGTTCGACGGGGCGTTCGCCTGTCTGCCGGCAACATCAATGAACCTCGGTTTCCTTGATGATGCCGTGGCGGATGGCATAGCGCGTCAGTTCCACGTCGTTATCTACGCCCAGCTTTTCATGCAGCCGGTAGCGCAGCGTGCTGGTGGTCTTAGGACTAAGGCAGAGCATCTCGGCTATGTCCTTGTTCCTGATGCCCTGAATGATCATCAGCATGATTTCCGCTTCCCGGTCCGAGAGCCGTTCCAGCGGCGAGCGGTTGCGATTCCTGATCGCGGTAAACGCAACTTTCTCGGCGACATCCCTGGTAAGGTACTGCTGACCACGATGCACCGTTGTGATGGCGTTGATGATCTCCATGACGTCGCTTCCCTTGGTGATATAACCGGAAGCGCCGGCTTCAAGCAGGCATGTCGGGAAAGGAATCTCCTCGTGTACGGTTACTGCGATGACACGGATGGCGGGAAACGAGTTGGTGATCCTGCGGGTGGCTTCCAGCCCGCCGATACCCGGCATGCTGACATCCATGAGGACGATATCGGGCCTCTTGCTGCGGGCAACCTCGATGGCCTGTTCCCCGTTACCCGCCTCGGCGATGACATCTATGCCCTGCACATCATCGAGTATCCGTTTGAGGCCGGTACGGACCAGGTCATGGTCATCCACTATCATCACATTGATCATCTGTTGTTCCCCGTAGTGACGTTCATTCCATTGAATCGTTGATTTCATATCTCGTGTGAGACTATCACCGGCCGGGATCGCGAACAATAAGAGAAGTCTTACAAAAACCACGTTGCCGGGTAGCCTACATTACCCCGTTTCCCAGCCTGGCAGTCGGTTCCATCGTGATTCACACTTGGCCAGTCACAGGCTCGCTGACAGACTGCGTGATGGCGTAGTAAGCCTAGTCCTGGCTGGTCGTAGGGGTGCGAAGGCGGCCCGCGTGACCGGCGAGTGGTATTATCTGCGGCTACAGGCGACGACCGGCCGTTTACCCATGAAGTCAATCGCAGTGCTTATGACCAGACCAGAGATCAGCGGGGCCAAGCTGACGCATGCTCAGAGGCAGACGCTGCGGCGGATGTTTTCCCGGCTGATGTTGCCGGCGCTGCTGCTTGCCGGCAGCATTCGGCGCGGCCTGGGCCGATTCCGTTCCCGATCTCGCCCGGCAGTTTTTCCCGCAGTCCGACCGCGTCGGCGACTTCGAGGGCGACCCCCTGGCCGCGGCGGTCTACCGTGGGGATCGCCTGCTGGGCTATGTGCTGCGCACCACGGACATCTCGCGGATTCCGGCCTACTCAGGGGAACCCATCACCCTGCTCGTCGGTTTTGATCTCGCGGGAAAAATCACCGGTTTGGAGATCGTCAAGCACGCCGAACCGATCCTGGTCGTGGGCGTCTCCGAACAGGACCTGAAACACTATGCCGACCAGTATCGCGGCGTATCCGTGCTCGACAAGGTGAAGATCGGCGGCGCGGAGCGCGAGGGTTATGTGACCATCGACGGCATCACCGGCGCCACCATCACCGCCATGGTCATGAACGCCACGGTCATGCGCTCGGTGCAAAAAGTGGCCGAATCGCGCGGCGTGCCGGCCACGGGCATAGCCGGGGACCAGGCGGGCGCACGGCAACCGGGCCGGCGGCGGCGCAGGCACCGCAGCAGCAGCCAGCGCCCACCGGGATGGCAACAGGACAGTCGGCGCCGCTGTGGTGGCTGGGCGCCAGCAGCGAACCCTTCTGGGTCTCGGTATGGCGCGAGCGCGCCTGGCAGATCGCCGTGCTGGCGGTCGCGCTGCTCGTGCTGACCCTGATACTGCTGTTTCAGGACTGGCTCACTCGCCGGCCCCACCTGCTGACATATATCCGAACCGGTTATCTGGTCTTTACCCTGTTTTTCATCGGCTGGTACACACTGGCCCAGTTGTCGGTCATCCATGTGCTGACGTTCATCAACGCCATCCTGCACCAGTTTTCCTGGGAAGCGTTCCTGGTCGATCCCCTGATCTTCATCCTCTGGGTCTTCGTGGCGCTGACGCTGCTGCTGTGGGGACGCGGCGTCTATTGCGGCTGGCTGTGCCCCTTCGGCGCCCTGCAGGAACTGCTCCACCAATTGGCCCAGCGCTTGAAGATTCCGGCCTACAGCTTTCCGGACGTGGTCCACGAACGCCTGACGGCCGTGAAATACGTGATCTTCGTCGCCCTGTTCGGACTCTCCCTGCAATCCATCGGCTATGCCGCCAAGGCCGCCGAGGTGGAACCCTTCAAGACGGCCATCGTGCTGCATTTCCAGCGGGACGGGATCTACCTGGCCTATGCCCTGGGCCTGCTCGTCATCGCCGTCTTCAACCGCAAATTCTTCTGCAAATACGTGTGTCCCCTGGGGGCGGCCCTGGCGATTCCGGCCCCGCTGCGGATCTTCGACTGGCTGCGCCGGCGCAAGGAGTGCGGGCGCCCCTGCCAGATCTGTGAGAAGCAGTGCGAGGTGCAGGCGATCCGCCCCACCGGCGAGATCAACCCCAATGAATGCCACTACTGCCTGGAATGCCAGGTAACCTACTGGGACGACGTCCGCTGCCCGCCGCTCGCCGAGAAGCGCGTGCGCCGGGAGAAAAGCCGGCAGGCGCTCGAGCGCATCATGATATCGACCGGGCAGCGCCCGGACGGATGCCGGCAGGGATGCCTGAAGGGTCGTCGAGAATCTCCGGCCTTGATTTATATCTTGACTTATATCAAGGTGTGGGGCGGCAAACGCTTTGTAGTATCGCGCAACACGAGACACCGACCAGGAGGAATAATGATGAAGAACACCACAATGACACGAATCGCACGCGCCGTGGCGCTTGGCCTGTTCTCGCTGGCCGCGGCGGCGACGTATGCCGCCAAGCCGTCCGAGCACCCGTCGACTCCGGAGGAGGAGATGCGCTACAAGGGGGCGCCGGTACCCATCAAGCCGGGTGAGGCCGAGACGATCATCACCCCCGGCGCGCCTTCCCTCACCAAGGAGGAGTTCGATCGCGCCAAGCAGATTTTCTTCGAGCGCTGCGCCGGCTGCCACGGCGTGCTGCGCAAGGGCGCCACGGGCAAGCCGCTGACCCCGGACATCACGCGCGAGAAAGGCACCGATTATCTCAAGGTGTTCATCAACTACGGCTCCCCCGCCGGCATGCCGAACTGGGGAACCTCCGGCCAGTTGAGCGAGCAGGATGTGGACATCATGGCGCGCTTTCTGCAGCACGAGCCGCCGGAACCGCCGGAGTTCGGCATGAAGGAGATGAAGGCGAGCTGGAAGGTGCTGGTTCCGCCGGAAGACCGCCCCAAGAAGAAGATGAACAAGTACAACCTCGACAACCTGTTCTCCGTGACGCTGCGTGACGCCGGCCAGATCGCGCTGATCGATGGCGATAGCAAGCAGATCGTCAATATCGTGGACACCGGCTATGCGGTGCACATCTCGCGCTATTCCGCCTCGGGGCGCTACCTGTACGTGATCGGGCGCGACGGCCTGCTCAACCTGATCGACCTGTGGATGGAAAAGCCCGACAACGTCGCGGTGCTCAAGATCGGGCTGGAGGCGCGTTCCGTCGAGACCTCCAAGTACAAGGGCTGGGAGGACAAGTACGCCATCGCCGGTTCCTACTGGCCGCCGCAGTTCGTGATCATGGACGGCGACACCCTGGAGCCGCTCAAGATCGTCTCCACCCGCGGCATGACCGTCGATACCCAGGAATACCACCCGGAGCCGCGCGTGGCCGCGATCGTCGCCTCGCATGAGCACCCCGAGTTCATCGTCAACGTGAAGGAGACCGGCAAGGTGCTGATGGTGGACTACGAGGATATCAACAACCTCGAGATCACCGAGATCCCCGCCGCGCGCTTCCTGCATGACGGCGGCTGGGATTCCACCCAGCGCTACTTCCTGACGGCGGCCAACAAGTCCAACAAGATCGCGGTCATCGACTCCAAGGAGGACAAGCTGGCTGCCCTGATCGATGTCACTGAGATCCCGCACCCGGGCCGCGGCGCCAACATCAAGGACCCGGTCTACGGACCGGTCTGGGTCACCAGCGCGCTCGGCAACGAAAACGTCACCATGATCGGCACCGACCCGAAGGGCCACAAGGAGAATGCCTGGAAGGTGGTGCGCACGCTGAAGGGCCAGGGCGGCGGTTCGCTGTTCGTCAAGTCGCATCCCAAGTCGAACAACCTGTGGGTGGACACCGCGCTCAATCCGGATACCAAGATCAGCCAGGGCGTCGCGGTGTATGACATCAGGAATCTCGACAAGGGCTTCGAGGTGCTGCCGATCGCCGAGTGGGCCGGCCTCGGCGAGGGACCGAAGCGCGTCGTGCAGCCCGAGTACAACAAGGCCGGCGACGAGGTCTGGTTCTCGGTGTGGAGCGGCAAGGATCAGGAATCGGCCATCGTCGTGGTGGATGACAAGACGCGCAAGCTGAAGACGGTCATCAAGGACAAGCGCCTGGTCACCCCGACCGGCAAGTTCAACGTCTACAACACCATGCACGACATCTATTGAGGCGAACGTTGCAGGATAAAGGAGTCAGTTCCGACTGGTCTACTTAGCGGTATCGTTAGCCAAATCACCATTGGCCACGGTAAGCACCGGCAATGCACGGCATGCACGTCGTTAATTTCCGTGTCGTCCGTGTGTTGCCGTGGCAACGCTTGCCGGGTTACGGCAAGTAAGCGCATCGAAGCGCACCCTACTTTTATCGGCGGATTAAGCTGCCCGACATCGAGGAGATGCACATACGCCATGCGTAGTCCCTGCCTGCTGTTGTGCGCGTGCCTGCTGGCTGACTCCGCCGCGGCGGAGACGCTCTCCAGCGAACGCCAGGACGAACTGCGCCACCTGCTCTACCAGGACTGCGGGTCCTGTCACGGCATGCGCCTGACCGGCGGCCTCGGACCCGCGCTGACGCCCGAGGCCCTGCACGGCAAACCGCGCGAGCTGCTGATTGCGACGGTGAGCGAAGGTCGCCCCGGCACCCCCATGCCGCCCTGGAAGCCGCTGTTGAGCAAGACCGAGATCGCCTGGCTGGTGGATTATATGATCGGCACGGAGAAGCGCCCGTGAGATCCCTGCTGCCTTTACTCCTGCTGCTCTCCGCCCTCCCCGCTTTGGCCGAGCCGCGCGGCACGGGCGATCTCGGCGTCGTCGTGGAGCGCGCCAGCGGGCAGTTGTTGATCGTCGAGCACAGCACGGACACGCGGCTCGCGGAGGTCGACGGGCTCGGCGACCTGTCGCACGCCTCGGTGGTGTTCTCCCGCGACGAGCGTTACGCCTACGTGTTCGGCCGCGACGGCGGCCTGACCAAGGTCGACCTGTTGAGCGGCACCATCGTCAAGCGCATCCTGCAGGCGGGCAACAGCATCGGCGGCGCCATCTCCCAGGACGGCCGCACTGGTCGCCGTCTCCAACTACGAACCCGGCGGCGTGCGCGTGTTCGACGCAGCAGACGCTCGAACCGGTGGCCGACATCCCGGCCGAATACCAGCCGGGCAAGCTCTCGAAGGTCGTCGGGCTGGTGGACGCCCCGGGTAACCGCTTCGTCTTCAGCCTCTACGACGCCGACGAGATCTGGATCGCCGACATGAACGATCCCCACAAGCCGGCGATCACCCGCTTTCGGGACATCGGCCGGGCGCCCTATGACGCGCTGATCACCCCCGACGGACGCTATTACATCGCCGGACTGTTCGGCGAGGACAGCCTGGCGCTGCTCGACCTGTGGCACCCGGAACAAGGCACCCGCCGGATTCTCGCCGGCTACGCGGCCCACGATGAAAAGCTGCCCGTCTACAAGATGCCGCATCTCGAGGGCTGGGCGATCGCGGGTAACGCAGGCCTTCCTGCCCGCCGTCGGTGAACACAAGGTGCTGGTCGTGGATACCACGACCTGGCGGCAGGAGGCGGCCATCGCGGTCCATGGCCAGCCGGTGTTCGTCATGGCGCGCCCGGACGGCCGGCAGATATGGGTCAACTTCGCGCATCCGGATAACGACACCGTGCAGGTCATCGACGCCGAAACGCATGCCGTCATCAAGACGCTGAAGCCCGGCAAGGCGGTGCTGCACATGGAGTTCACGCCGCGCGGCGAGAAGGTCTGGGTGTCGGTGCGCGACGAGGATCGCATCGATGTCTACGACACGCGCACGCTGGAAAAGACCGGCGAGTTGCCGGCGGCCAAGCCGAGCGGCATCTTCTTCACCGACCGCGCCCACCGCATCGGGCTGTGACCATGGAACCGCTGACCGAAAAACTGCTCAACGACTTTCAGCACGATTTCCCGCTGAGCCCCACGCCCTTCGCGCAGATCGCGCGGCGCCTCAACACCAGCACGGCGGTGGTGCTGGCGCGGCTGCGGGAACTGCAGGTCCAGGGCGCGGTGAGCCGCGTCGGTCCGGTGTTCAGGCCCAACACCATCGGCGCCAGCACCCTCGCCGCCATGCGCGTCCCCGCGGCGGAACTGGAACGGGTGGCCGCCGTGGTGAACGGCTTTCCCGAGGTGAATCACAATTACGAACGCGAGCATCGCTACAACCTGTGGTTTGTCGTCACGGCCGCGGACCAGGCCGCGCTCGCGGAGACGCTCGCGCGGATAGAACAACAGACCGGCCATGCCGTGCTGTACCTGCCGCTCGTCCGCGATTATCACATCGATCTCGGTTTCCGCATGACGCTGGCGGAGCGTGAGCCGCTGCCTGACGGCGGCGAGACGAGCGCGACTGCCGCGAACGAAACGGAGGGTGATACCGCGCGCGGCCATGCCGAGGATCTGATCGAGGCCATCCAGGCGGGCCTGCCGCTCATCGCGCGCCCCTACCGGGCGATCGGCGCGCGCCTCGGGATGCCGGAGCAGGCCGTGATCGAGCGGCTGCGCGGGATGATCGATGCCGGCATCATCAAGCGCCTCGGCGTCGTGGTCCGCCACCACGAGCTGGGCTACCGCGCCAATGCGATGGTGGTGTGGGACATGCCCGATGAGCGGGTGGAGCGGATCGGCCGGCGGCTCGGCGACATCGACTGCGTGACGCTTTGCTACCAGCGGCCGCGGCGCCTGCCGGACTGGCCCTACAACCTCTTCTGCATGGTGCACGGCCAGGACCGCGACGACGTGCTCGCCTGCATCGCCCGCCTGGTCGAGGCGCTCGGGCTCGGCGACATACCGCACGCGGTTCTGTTCAGCGGCCGGCGCTTCAAGCAGCGCGGCGCGCGCTACCGGCTGGGACGCTGATGGACGCGCTCGACCGCCGCCTCATCAACGAGCTGCAGGGCGGCTTCCCGGTGTGCGAGTACCCGTTCCGCGAGGTGGCGCAGCGGCTGGGCAGCACCGAAAGCGAGCTGATCACGCGCCTCGGCTGCATGCTCGAGGACGGCCTGCTGACGCGCTTCGGCCCGATGTTTCACGCCGAACACCTGGGCGGGGCCGTGAGCCTGTGCGCCATGCGCGTGCCGCCGGAGCGTTTCGAGGCGGTCGCGGCGCAGGTCAACGCCTTTCCCGAGGTCGCGCACAACTACCAGCGCGATCATGAAATGAATATGTGGTTCGTGCTGGCCACCGAAACGCCGCAGGCCCTGGAGGCGACGCTCACGCGCATCGAGGCGGAAACCGGTCTCCAGGTTTTCAACCTGCCCAAGCTGGAAGAATTCTATGTCGGGCTGCATTTCCATGTCTGAGAGAAATGGCGTATGAATACACGGAAATAAACTCACCGCAAATGGCGCAGGAGCAGATTCGCGAAAGATGTTTATTAGTACGTTTGCAGCAAACCTATTTCTCGTTTCGCGGGCTATCTGCTGTCCTTTGCGGTGAGAATCAGTGGTGTTTATGGTTTATAGACAGACGATATCCTTAAGGTCGGTGCCATTCATGTCTGAGGACGCACACAACACCGCCCCACTCCGCCGCCGCGAGACCCTGGATGAACTGGACCGGCGCATCGTGCTGGCCACCCAGGCGGGGCTGCCGCTCGATCCGCGGCCCTACCACTGGGTGGCGAGCGAACTGGGGGAGACGCCCGAACGGATCATGGAGCGCTTCAACGCCATGCTGGCCGACGGGCGCATCCGCCGCATCGGCGTGGTGCCCAACCATTACCGCCTGGGCTATGTCGCCAACGGCATGTCGGTGTGGGACGTGCCGGACGATCTCATCCGGGCGGTCGGCAAGGAGGTCGGCGAGCTCGATATCGTCAGCCACTGCTATCACCGCCCGCGGCAGTTGCCCGACTGGCCCTACAACCTGTTCGCCATGGTGCACGGCCACAGCCAGGACGAGGTCCGGCAGAAGGTCGCTCGGATCGCGCAACAACTGGGCGAGCGCGTGCGCGGCTACGATATCCTGTTCAGCACGCGCATCCTGAAAAAAACCGGGCTGCGCCTGGGAGGCTGACATGTTTCGCATTTCGCACTATCTGCAGGCGCTCGCGCAGCCGCCGGAGCGCGGCGCAACCGGCAGCGCGCAAGCCGAGCGGCCCGGTGGTCATCTGGAACCTGATCCGCCGCTGCAACCTGACCTGCAAGCACTGCTATTCGATCTCGGCCGATATCGACTTCCCCGGCGAGTTGAGCACCGCCCAGGTCTACGCCGTCATGGACGACCTGCGCGGCTTCGGGGTGCCGGTGCTGATCCTCTCCGGCGGCGAGCCGCTGCTGCGCCCGGACATCTACGACATCTCCCGGCGCGCCAAGGCGCTCGGCTTCTACGTCGGCCTGTCCACCAACGGCACGCTCATCGATGCCGGCCGCATCGGGGACATCGCCGCGGTCGGCTATGACTACGTCGGCATCAGCATCGACGGCATCCGCGACACCCATGACCGCTTCCGCCAGAAAGCGGGCGCCTTCGACGCCTCGCTGCAGGCCATCCGCCTGTGCCGCGAGGCCGGCATCAAGGTGGGCATGCGCTTCACCCCGACCCAGGACAACGCCCACGAGCTGCCGCTCATTCTCCAGCTCATGGAAGACGAACGGGTCGACAAGCTCTACGTCTCGCACCTGAACTACGCCGGCCGCGGCAACCGCAACCGCAAATCCGACGTCGTGCACCAGACGACGCGCCGGCTGATGGACCTGCTGTTCGACGCCTGCTGGGCCGACGTGCAGGCCGGCCGCCGGCGCGAGTTCGTCACCGGCAACAACGACGCCGACGGCGTCTACCTGCTCCAGTGGGTGCAGCGCCGCCTGCCGGAACGCTACGACGAGCTGCGCGAACGCCTGGTGCGCTGGGGCGGCAATTCCTCCGGCGTCAACATCGCCAACATCGACAACCTGGGCAACGTGCATCCCGACACCTTCTGGTGGAACTACAACCTCGGCAACGTGAAGGAGCGCCCGTTCTCGGAGATCTGGGTGGACACCCGCGACCCGCTCATGGCCGGCCTGAAGGCCAGCCCGCGGCCGTTGAAGGGCCGCTGCCGCGTCTGCGGCTTCCGCGACATCTGCGGCGGCAACACCCGGGTGCGCGCCTTCCAGTTGACCGGCGACCCCTGGTGGGAAGACCCCGCCTGCTACCTCGATGACGAGGAACTGGGCATCCGCGCGGCGGACTATGCCGACGACCGCCCGGAACCCGCCGGGCTCGCAACCCGCACCATCCGCCACGCCGGATGAGCCAGGATGACACACCCGCCCAGACCGTTAAGGAAACTCTGGATGATTACAGGTCCGTCAAAATAGCGGGTTACCCGTGATAGCTCATCGATCGGACAGGTATTCGATTCTTCACAGCCCGGATGGCCCCGGCGGGCCATTGAACCCGCCAACAAACAAAGTGTAATCTGGCCCACCGACAAAACCGTCGCCATTCATATCCGCTGCCTCGCAGACCGGATCACCGCCTGTTGGTTTATTGAAACAGCCGATGAAGAGAGTGAAGTCCGGACCGCCGCAGAAATTGTCCTGGTTGAAATCACAGTCGCAAAGGTTACCGTAGCCGTCGCCGTCCGTGTCGCGCTGGTCGGCATTCGATTGGCTGATGCAGTTGTCGCTCGCATCGGGAACCCCGTCGCCGTCGGTGTCCTGGGTCTGCACGATTGGACCCCAGCCAAAGACGGTTATATTGTCAAAGAACACCTCGTCGTGATCACCCAGATCACTCGAGCTCTTGAAACGGAGCAGCGTGTTCCCCGTGGCATAGGGGGTGATGTCATAGTAGTAGCCGCGGTGGGTATTGTAGTCATCGCCATCGCCCTTGATGCGGTCCTGTTGAAACCAGGTCATGCCGGCATCCGGTGACACGTCGATTGAGACATAATCGTCATTGTTGTCCAGTCCGTCGCGCCGCCAGTTGAACTGGAGCCAGGCGGCTTGCATGCCGTCCAGGTCGAGGCTGCGCATGATACCCTTGTCCTTGTCCCGCACCCGGAGCTCATGCACGTTGATCTGGATATCACCGGCCGAGGGCCCGTTATTCTCGCCGATCTCGGTCCAGCATGAACCCCACGTGGTGTATTCCTGGGCGCAATAGTCCTGGCTGTCAAATTCGTCAAAAAAGTAGCGGCCGGCCGACTCGGTGAGGGGGTTAAATCCCCTCCAGGTTTCATTGGCAAGGAATATCTGCCCGGCCCGGCTCGGGTGAAAACAGTCCAGGCGGGAGACATGATAGGGCCTGAGGTTAGCCGATGCCTCGAAGATGCGGTCACTGTAATACACCGCGACGCCGTTCCGGCCGTCGTATTCCGCCGCCTTGGCGGACATCAGTTGGTTAAGCGCGAGGTTGAATTGTCGGGCCTCCTCCCGGTCAGCGTCGGTCGAACGGCTGCTCAGGATCTTGCCACAGGGCCCCTCATCCACGCCCTCGAGGTCACGCCAGGTATTGAGCAGTAGATCAGTCAGCGCGTCCTTGGCTTCCTCGACGGCGCTGGTAAGCTGGCAGGCGGTGTGATTGAAGATGTGATCACACACATCATTCGCCGCCCCGTCCTTGATCTTGTTCGCGTCCAGGTCCCAGGCACCCTGGCAGGTTTCAAACCAGTAATTGTGGTCGCGCCCGCGCATGAGTTCGCGAAGCTGCAGGACATCCAGCACCCCGCTCCAGTAGATACGCCCCCCGGCGGGCAGGTGATCCGTGAGATAAGTCAGGGTCGCGTCGATGTGCCCGGCAATGGTCGCAAGATCATCACTGTAATCATGACCCTGTGGCACGCAGACATTGTTTGCCCCGAGGCCGATGAAGACGGCCTCGACCTGAGGATCGGCCATAACGGTCACGGCCTGGTTGAGCGCGTCCTTCCATTCTGCGCCACCAACATAGGCCGCAACGATATGCGCCTGGTCAAAGCCGAGCAGGCTGGCAATCGACCAGCTCTTGTCGGCTGCCACATAACTCCAGTCGGGACTGGAGGCGCCAAGGGCCTGCTGCGCGCATTCATAGGCGTCGGCATTGCCGCACATTTCCGAGGCGTGGATACCCAAGGCCAGACTGTCGCCCATGATCCCGAGTTTGCCTTCGGGAGAGAGTTTGGGTGGATCAGGCCCGATCTCCGCCATGGCGAGGGGTGCCAGAAAGATCGACGCCAGACACAGGCTGCGAAGCAATGGTGAAATACGCCGCTTCATGATGTGGTCATGTCCTGTGACCCGATGAGGTTGTCCACAATGAAAGTATAGCCAACCAATTCCCTATGACTCCAACCGAAAAAGGCCACTATCCGTCAGACCTCTTCCCCTGAATACCTGGCTGACTCCCCCGGCTGCTGGCCCATATCCGATCTGAATACGTCTCCCTTTCGCCGGTTTTCTTTCTTTCCTCACTCACACGCAAAGGTCATCCCTACCGCTACTGCCTGGCCGGCATCCTTGCCTGATTCCTTAGTATTAGTATTGAATTTTTTTGTCCTGACTGCGGTCAGTTAAACAAGCCCGGCATGTATAGGAATAAAAGCCCTTTTCCGTAAAGTCCACTGAGATTGGCGAGTCGGTCGCTACCGCGTCCGCGGCTTCCGCGACATCGCGGTGGCAATACGCGGGTGCGCGCCTTCCAGTTGACCGGCGACCCGTGGTGGGAGGACCCGGCCTGTTATCTGGATGACGAGGAACTGGGCATCCGCGAGGAGGACAACGCCAATGACCGGCCAAGCAACTGCCCGGCGAGGGGCTGTTATTTTCATTTCTTGGCTGTTATCTGACCATGGCATCAGGATCGGCCAAACTCAGAGTTACACCATCAAAGAAATACGGCGACCGACAGGCCGCCGCAATCACGTCATCACGTCTGAAACTGTTAAGTCGCTTTTTTGCTTCTGGCTATTCCAATCAACCCCAGCAGTCCGGAGCCGAAAAGCCAGATGGCGGCGGGGACAGGAACAGCCCCGATCGATGCACTGACCGTATCTGGATCGATGGTGAACGCGGCACCCCCGACGGCGGGGTTGATATCATCCGCACCGGAATTGAGCAGCCCGACCGTCAGATCGGACAGACCATCGGATACAGGCGTCAACACGGTAAATGTCAGACTGAAAAGGTCCCCTACAGGCTGCGAATCACTCACCTGCAGGACGGAAGCCCGACCGCTGTCTGAAGTTGCCAAACCGGTGCTGCCCGAATCGCCCGCAGTCGATGCCGGGTCCAGGTTAAAAGGTGGAACGAAGGCGCCGCCGAAGAAGGGTACCAACTGTGTGGCTGTCTGAAAATCTAGCTCCGTGGAATCATAGCGGATATCCAGCGTATAGCCGGTAATCGCCTCCAGGGGGGTCATTCCCACCGTAAAGGTGATCGTATCGCCGTTAGTTACCGTGAGTGGATCCGTGTCGCTCGTGAGTGTGAGACCAATGGTTACAGCGTGGGATTGGGTAACTGCGAACATGCACCCACAGACACCACCAACAAGGCGTAAGATAAACCAAGTGAACTTGTTCATTATTGAAGATCCTCTTACTTCGGTTAGTAGGATCTCCGTAATTCAAGAACTGCAACTATCGTTATTATTAATTTTCGCAACAATACAGTTTACAAATTATCTCGTCAAGTTCATGACTCCGCCGGAATCATTGAACTGCTGTTATTGGATTCAGGACTGTTACTCACTGTCTATAAAAAGGAAATTACGTAATCCGCGGCTTTTGATGCCCCTTAAATCATGCTTGCTTCGGACCTATATTCAATTTTTCACAGCCCGGATGGCCCTGGCGGGCCATTGAACCCGCCAACGAACAGGGTGAAATCCGGTCCACCGACAAAACCGTCGCCATTCATGTCCGCTGCCTCGCAGACCGGATTACCGCCCGTTGGTTTATTGAAACAGCCAATGAACAGGGTGAAGTCCGGACCACCGCAGAAATTGTCCTGGTTGAAATCACAGTCGCAACGGTTGCCGTAACCGTCGCCATCGGTATCGCGCTGATCCGCATTGGCCACTGCCAGGCAGTTATCGCAAGCATCACCCACACCGTCCCCATCGGTATCTCCCTGGCCCGCATTGGCGATCGCGGGACAGTTGTCGAGTACATCTACGGCACCATCTCCATCGCTGTCGTGTTCCAGCGCAGCGCTGACATTCGGTAACGGGCCGATGTGTGTGCTGCCGGCTTGAGGGGTACCGGTATCAACGAGTAACTGGCGCAGTTGGTCCGGGGATAGCAGGGTTAATCCAGCCGCTTTACGTACTCCTTGAATGGCCAGGATCGCACCGGTAACCATGGGCGACGCGCTCGATGTTCCAGTAAAATTAGTCGTGTAGCGTTGGCGAATATCACCAGGATCGAACTTGTCGCCGTAGCCGGTAGTGGTCACCAATACCCCCCACCCTTGAACATCCACGCGGTTACCGTAATCGGAAAAGTCTAATTTTTCATGTGTAGCTGGGAAACCCGCGCCGACGATGATCGCGCCGGAGTCACGTACTGCTCTGTCAAAGCGCGATTCACAACTGGGATCGTCTAAATTCACGCCTCCATTCCCGGCCGCTTCGACGACAACAATCCCATTGGCAGTTGCATTCGCGATCGCATCAAACTCGGGTTGGTACCACTCCATTGGACCATTATTCAACCCGCATACTGTATTTTGTAGTTCGATCTGTATCGCATCACCCGCGTTCAGAGTCGCCGCGGCCAAGTTAATAGCCCGTGCCTCATTCTCGCCGAACTCTACGGTATTCGCCGGTGCAACGAAAGCCGACGCCGCCGGCGTTATTCCTATAACCCCGTAGCCGTTATCACCGCCGACAATTTCGCCAAGCACCGCGGTCCCATGATTACTGTCCGAAAAGGGATCAGATGCAGTTGCCGTGTCGATATTGGTGGTACTCGGGAGTTCAAGGTCCTCGTGGTTCAATAGCCAACTGAATTCCACATCCGCAAACGCAATGCCGTTGCCATCAATACCGCCGATGTTTAGATTGCTAACACCAATACCGGGTGGTGCGTCTCGATAACTCTGTAGGAAGGAAAAGTCTGGAGTTGGCGGGGCTAGATCCACGGGCGGCGGTGCCGGCATTGGCGCCGGTTCGGCGAGTTCAACAATATCCAAGGCATTCAAATCATCGCATAACGCGCCAGCATCAACGTCCGCCGCGACTGAAATTTCAAAATACAAGTTCAAATCGGCGAGTTGACGCCCGCTGCGCGCTTCGCCGCTGTGCTTCTCTTGGTTCAGCAATGCTTCGGATCGGGTGAAATACCGTCGAAGCTCCTTTGCGCCGATACGGTATCGAGCCAGCACGGCGCGGACTTGTCCGATATCACGACCCTTGAGGCTTACTAAGCCCTCTTGCCGCAATCTAATCTCGCTGCCCTCGACAAACTTAACAATGACCCGGTTTCGTTCCTGCCATGGTTTGAGGAGGGTCTTTGCCGGTTTCACCGGTGTCCAGCGCGGTTTTGACGATGTCGCGCCCTGACCGCCGACTGTAGCCGCGGCTTGATTCGTGGTCTTCTGGTTTTGTTCGTTTGCCGTTACCTCAGTCCAACAGATGCTCGCAATGCCAACCACAAGTGCGAGTAACGCTGAAGACAACGAGCAAAAACTTGCTCTGGGAAAACCTGACGGATATACAACGGGGATGACGCCTGACTCGAGCGGCCTGACCATAAACGCTCCTCCCTGTTATTTCTCTGTGACCTTGTTCCTGGCCTGGCATTTAGGAGCTGCATCGCCGACTACGGCAAAGAATCAACGTCGAGCAACAGTAAGATGAAACTAGAATCGCTGAACTCATCATACCTTTATCGTAACAATGGCACTGCTGTTATCTTAGGTATTAGCCACAGAATCTCCGTTTGAGCAAGGAAATTTTTCTCTACGTATTTATACGTATGCCAATGATTCTTCTTGCACAGGGATGATCGTTCCTGTTTGCTTATAGGTAACTTGAACCCCTATATCAATCCGATAGCAAGGCAATGAGTTTCGATAAGGAGCGGAGCATGGGACGATTGGATCGCATCACCCAGCAGCCTGACGTGATGGGCGGCAAGGCGTGCATCCGTGGCATGCGCCTCACGGTTGGCATGATCGTCGGCCAGATCGGAGCGGGACGCAGCGTCGATGAAATCCTCACCGACTATCCCTACCTCGAACGCGAGGACATCATGCAAGCGCTTCGCTACGCGGCATGGCGCGCCGAGGAACGCGAGGTCATGCTGGCCAATGCATGAAACTGCTCGTCGATATGAATCTGCCACCGCGCTGCCTACCAGCACCTCGCGCGCCTGGGCCATGGCGAAGAGATAGTCATCGCTGGCGGAACAGTTCACGTAACCCGGGGGACCAGAAACGGTTATCGTCCGCTGGTGATCCGCACGGCTTCCGCCGCCGTCACGATCGGAATCTGCTGAAAACTTTTTAGCGTAAGCAGATGTCGATCTCCGGAGACGATGAGGTCGGCCTTGGCTGCGAGCGCGCAGGCGAGTACGTGATCGTCATCGGGATCGTTGAGGACGGTTGCGGGAATTGGTTCGGGTGTAACGAGGGTAGCGAGTTCGGCGTAGCTAAGCATCAACTCATCGAGCGACAAACCGCTCACGGCGATTACCTTGGCGAACTTGGCGCGGCACAA
Source organism: uncultured Gammaproteobacteria bacterium (assembly GCA_963773065.1). Lineage (GTDB taxonomy): Bacteria > Pseudomonadota > Gammaproteobacteria > UBA9214 > UBA9214 > CAVQCA01. The sequence continues at coordinate 120,249 of CAVYZN010000027.1, read as the reverse complement.
AACGCGCGTGAGTTCGGCAAGCAACATGCGACTGGTGAATATCTCTATTTCATCCGCCCGCGCCGCATCGACCAATTGTGCCGGCACACCGTTCCACAGGAGACCCGAGGCGACGATGTTCGTATCGAGTACCAGCCGCATCAGTCAGTATTTTTTGTGCGGCGCCCGGCGCGGACAGCCTCGATCTCGGCTTGAATCTCTTCCATCGTCATAGGCGGAATGCCCGCCTCAGCGATCTTGCGACGCGCTTCCGCGAGCCGTGCGATGTGGCGATTACGCACCGCCTCGCGCAACAGTGTTTGTAAAGCCTGTGGTTCCAGCAAACCCATGGTCGCCGCCTCTTTGGCAAGGGGATCAGGTAACTCCAGTTTGACTTGCAACGTCGTCATGGTGTGGTCCTCGTTAACGGTTCGCCTGGCTCAATGTGTCTTCGGTATCTACTAACAAACCGCAGTATGTATAGAAGAATAAGAGCCCTTATCCGTAAAGTCCACTGCTCGGCAGTTGAGTGAGGCGCTCGAAGACGATTCGCTGCAGGAGATTTGCCATGACCACCAAACGTAAGGCCAAGAGCCGAATCCTCGAAGCCGTCCACGAGATGGCGAGTGACTTGCATCGTCTCGGATTCATCGACAAGCGCAAGATGCAGAAGTACGGCGCGCTGTGCATGGAACCCATTCCCGAATACAACGCCGCGAAGATCCGCGCGCTACGGAAAAACCTCCATCTAAGCCAGGCCGTTCTGGCAGCCGTGCTCAACACGAGTCTGTCGACCGTGCGGAAGTGGGAGATAGGCGACAAGAAGCCGAGCGGCCCGTCCTTGAAGCTGCTCAATCTGATCGATCGCAAGGGACTGGATGCGGTGCTGTGAGGTAATGTGACAGGGTCGGCCAAACTCAGGGCAACACCACCAACCACCAAACGAATACGGCGACCGACAGGCCGCCGCAATCACGTCATCACGTCTGAAGCTGTTAAGCCGCTTTTTTGCTTCTGGCTAGTCCAATCATCCCCATCAGACCGGAACCGAAAAGCCAGATGGCGGCAGGAACAGGAACGGCCCCGATCGATGCACTGACCGTGTCTGGATCGATGGTGAACGCGGCACCCCCGACTGCAGGGTTGATATCATCCGCACCGGAATTGAGCAGCCCGACCGTCAGATCTGCCAGACCATCGGATACAGGCGTTAACACGGTAAACGTCAGACTGAAAAGATCCCCTACAGGCTGCGAATCACTCACCTGCAAGACGGAAGCCCGACCGCTGTCTGAAGTTGCCAAACCGGTGCTGCCCGAATCGCCCGCCGTCGATGCCGGGTCTAGGTTAAAAGGTGGAACAAAGGCACCGCCGAAGAAAGGTACCAACTGGGCGGCTGTCTGAAAATCCAGCTCCGTGGAATCATAGCGGATATCCAGCGTATAGCCGGTAATCGCCTCCACGGGAGTCATTCCCACCGTGAAGGTGATCGTATCGCCGTTAGTTACCGTGAGTGGATCCGTGTCGCTCCCGAGTGTGAGACCAATGGTTACAGCCTGGGATTGGGTAACTGCGAACATGCACCCACAGACACCACCAACAAGGCGTAAGATAAACCAAGTGAACTTGTTCATTATTGAAGATCCTCTTACTTCGGTTAGTAGGATCTCCGTAATTCAAGAACTGCAACTATCGTTATTATTAATTTTCGCAACAATACAGTTTACAAATTATCTCGTCAAGTTCATGACTCCGCCGGAATCATTGAACTGCCGTTATTGAATTGAGGGCTGTTACTCACTGTCTATAAAAAGGAAATTACGTAATCCGCTGCTTTTGATGCCCCTTAAATCATGCTTGCTTCGGACCTATATTCAATTTTTCACAGCCCGGATGGCCCTGGCGGGCCATTGAACCCGCCAACGAACAGGGTGAAATCGGGTCCACCGACAAAACCGTCGCCATTCATGTCCGCTGCCTCGCAGACCGGATTACCGCCCGTTGGTTTATTGAAACAGCCAATGAACAGGGTGAAGTCCGGACCACCGCAGAAATTGTCCTGGTTGAAATCACAGTCGCAACGGTTGCCGTAACCGTCGCCATCGGTATCGCGCTGATCCGCATTGGCCACTGCCAGGCAGTTATCGCAAGCATCACCCACACCGTCCCCATCGGTATCTCCCTGGCCCGCATTGGCGATCGCGGGACAGTTGTCGAGTACATCTACGGCACCATCTCCATCGCTGTCGTGTTCCAGCGCAGCGCTGACATTCGGTAACGGGCCGATGTGTGTGCTGCCGGCTTGAGGGGTACCGGTATCAACGAGTAACTGGCGCAGTTGGTCCGGGGATAGCAGGGTTAATCCAGCCGCTTTACGTACTCCTTGAATGGCCAGGACTGCACCGGTAACCATGGGCGACGCGCTCGATGTTCCAGAAAAATTAGTCGTGTAGCGTTGGCGAGCATCACCAGGATCGAACTTGTCGCCGTAGCCGGTAGTGGTCACAAATTCCCCCCACCCTTGGACATCTACGCGGTTACCGTAAGTTGAAAAGCTTAATTTTTCATGTGTAGCAGGGAAACCCGCGCCGACGATGATCGCTCCGGAGTCGCGCACCGCTGGATCAAATTGTGAAAGGCAGGCGGAGTCGTCGAGGTTCACGTTACCGTTACCGGCCGCTTCGACGACAACAATACCATTAGCAGTTGCATTAGCGATCGCATCATACAAAGATTGATTCCACTCTACTGGGCCACAACCGACCTGCGTTTGATCACAAACCCCTCCACATACAGCCGCTTGTTGTTCGATTAGTATCACGTCACCAGAGTTCAGAGACGTCGCAGCCAAATTGACGGCCCGTCCCACATTGTAGCCATACTCCAGGGTACTCGCCGGTGCAACAAAAGCCGACGCCGCCGGCGCTATTCCTACGACTCCGTAACCGTTATCACCGCCGACAATTTCGCCAAGCACTGCGGTACCATGATTACTGTCCGAAAAGGGATCAGATGCTGTTGCGGTATCTATATTCGCCGTACTTGGCAATTCAAGATCTTCGTGATTCAACAGCCAGCTATATTCAATATCAACAAAAGCAATGCCGTTGCCGTCTATGCCGTTGATGTTGAGATTGCTAACACCAATGCCGGGTGGTGCGTCTCGATAACTCTGTAGGAAGGAAAAGTCTGGAGTCGGCGGGGCTAGGTCCACGGGCGGCGGTGCCGGCCTTGGCGCCGGTTCGGCGAGTTCAACAATATCCAGGGCATTCAAGTCGTCGCATAACGCGCCAACGTCGATGTCCGCTGCGACTGAAAGTTCAAAATACAAGTTCAAATCGGCAAGTTGACGACCGCTGCGCGCTTCGCCGCTGCGCTTCTCTTGGCTAAGCAATGCTTCAGACCGGGTGAAATACCGTCGAAGCTCCTTTGCGCCGATACGATATCGGGCCAGCACGTCACGGACTCGTCCGATATCACGACCCTTGAGGCTTACTAAGCTCTCTTGCCGCAATCTAATGTCGCTGCCCTCGACAAACTTAACAATGACGCGGTTTCGTTCCTGCCATGGTTTGAGGAGGGTCTTTGCGGGTTTCGCCGGTGTCCAGCGCGGTCTTAGCGATGTCGCGCCCTGACCGCCGACTGTATCCGCGGCTTGATTCGTGGTTTTTTGGGTTTGTTCATTTGCCGTTACCTCAGTCCACGATATGCTCGCAATGCCAACCACAAGTGCGAGTAACGCTGAAGACAACGAGCAAAAACTTGCTTTGGGAAAACCTAACGGATATACGACGGGGATGACGCCTGACTCGGGTGGCCTGACCATAAACGCTCCTCCCTTAAAGCAACTCTGAACAGGTCATCCCCGCGAAAGCGGGGATCCAGTAACCCACTGATCTTGGATGGACTAGATTCCCGCTTGCGCGGGAATGACAGGTTTAATCAGACCTTCCTTAATGTCGTTCTGTCGCCGCCCGGTGAGAAATGCTGGCCGCTTTTAATGCCCCCTAAATCCGACTCGCATCGGACAAGTTTTTCAATTCTTCACAGCCAGCCCGGATGGCCCCGGCGGTTTATTGAACCCGCCAACAAACAGGGTGAAGTCCGGCCCCCCGACAAAACCGTCGCCGTTCATGTCCGCTGCCTCGCAGACCGGATTACCGCCCGTTGGTTTATTGAAACAGCCGATAAATAGCGTGAAGTCCGGGCCGCCGCAGAAATTGTCCTGGTTGAAATCACAGTCACACTGGTTGCCGAAGCCATCGTGGTCGCTGTCGAGCTGCGTCGGATTGGCCTTCAGACTGCAGTTGTCGCTTCCATCGAAAACGCCATCCCCATCGGTATCCACAGTATCCGCAAATATCGTGATGTAACCCTGTTCTGAGCGGGTAGAGATACCTAAGGAACCGGTTACTTTTAGCGTGACGTCATAGTTCCCTGTTTGAGTATAGGTATGCGTTGGGTTCTGTTCCGTACTGTCTACAATTTCATCACCATCAAAGTCCCATTCCCATGCAGTCGGACTGCCTTGAGAATAGTCTTCGAATGAGACACTTAAAGGCACAGTACCCTCGGTTGGAGCGGCACTAAAAACCGCTAGCATTTGCACGAGATTATTGACTGGCATGTAGTAGAAACTTTCCCTATTCGCCGCATTTTTTCCAACTACAACATATTGCCAATGCTGTCCTTCATCGCCACTCCTCGCTACATGGCCTGTATCAAAGGAGAGTGACTGAGTCTCACCCAATAAAGAAAACTTGGGAATTTCTTCGAGACGTCCATAAACACGATACGCAGTAATGGTAGGGTCGGATGGGCTAAGCCATCTAAGCTGAACAGTTCCACCAACATTAGCAGCTTTCGGCGAAGCAGGTGGAGCTACTGGCGAAATAAGCTGTAGCGCAGGCTGTTGCAGAGGATCATATACAACGGAGAAGTACAAGGGATTACCATGCTGCAAGACCATTGCAGTCTGTTCTTCGTGGGCACCTTTAATATCATCAGAATATGCGGCATATATAGTGATTATGTCTTCGGAGGTTCCAGCCAATGTTACGTTATAAGTGCCCGCTGCAGGATTGACCATCTGAATATTCGATAAGTCAGCCTTAATCTCAATATCCGAATTTACTAACGAATTTTCCAGTGTCTTAGTGACCGGATTAACGCCAATTGATCCTCCATTTACGAGACTTAAGTAAGGCTGTGTTCTGCCTTGTATGAAGAGCGATAGTGATGGAGCGGCATTTGAAATTAATGGGCTTAGTATGAAAAAAACACAGACTACTCTGCCTAAAAAACGACAATCAGGGCGGACAGGAAAATGCGAACTCATTTTCATTGCTACCTCCCCGATTCAAGAACTCATGAATCTCTTTACTAAATGCCTTCATGAGCGCTAGGTGTTCACTGTCATTTCCCTTTAAGAAGTCAATATGGAGCGTAGCCCAATTCAATTGAATATCACCAAACAGCAAGCGGGTCGTGCAGCTTGGTTCACCAAGCAAGCCTGCAGAGCACGCCAGCACAGTGCCATCTCCAAAGTAATCCATTATGGCCTCACCACTTGGGACGCCATCTTTGTATGGATGATATTGTTCTGGATATGACATTAAAGGATCTGCAACGTTGATTATTTCCAAGGTCAGATTATTATTTGACATAAATATTTTTGTCCTGACTCTTGAGTCCGGGTTAGGATCAGACTCATTAATATAGTAATCAGTCAAATTTTGAGAATTTAACGCTTCCAGAAATTTGTTAGGCTCTGCCAATAATTTTTGGGGTGTCCCGCTGTTTGTTTTTAAAACACTGTAGGTGGCTTGTAGCTGGCGTGCTGTTGGCACGTTCTCGGCATAGAACTGAACCAGTTTTGACGGATCTGGCACCACTGCATAGTTAGTGGTAATAACATAATATGGGGGTACGGTAAGAAAGTTTTCATATTGAGCAAACGGTGTTTGCCCGTAATTCATTGCCTTATAGAGCGCATCCGTTGACCTGGCGTAAAAGCAACTCATTCCTAGCTTATCAGTTGGGAATGTGCAGCCGTCTATCCTATCTGCGCGAGCTGGGTCACCACCTTCCGCCATATAATAAGCCTTTGCTGAGCCCTCGTTAGGTGTGCCTACCATGGCAAATTTATCGATATCATTTCTATAATCAGGACTCTGTATATAGGCCCGCACAAGCAGCCCCCCCATGCTATGGGCCACAATATCTACTTTCTGGAATTTGATGATTCCGTCATGTTCCGGATCCTTCTTGGCATCATCAATCGCCTTCATTAGATACAACCTCCATGCATTCGGGCAGGAGGTAAATTCGGGACAGGTAAGACTGACGCGCCAATCCCAGGGTACATCGTAGACGGTATAGTCGGTCTCTAGTTCGGTTGCGATATCATCAAAACCACCGTCTGCCAACCATAAAAAATTATTGAAAATCTTTAACTCATTTGCTGGTGTTGGAGGGTTCTTACTTAGAACTGGGTAGGTATTCATGTTACTGTATCGTCCGATACCTTCGATGGTGCTACCCATGATTCCCGGCACCAGCAATACCGGCGGCTTGCTTGTACCCCGCATCCTCACTGTTTCGACTTGTGTTTGTGGGCTCGTGCCAGTGGCTATTTCAATGGTTATTTTCTCGCTAGCGAATCCAGTTACGCCCGAAATCGCCTGAAATGTATAATGGTCAGCATCTAAATTTTTGTAAACGTAACTTCCATTACCGGGATTATTTGGCCAATTTTCATAATGTTCAAAATTGTTGGCGGAATCACTAAGATCTAAAAATGAATTGCTGATGAACGGCTGCCCAGCTTGGTCAACCAACTGAATAAAAAGGGTCGTAGGTACCGCCGCCGAATTCACGACATCAAATGCATTGCTACTACCGCTTAACGACCCATACATCGCGATTACCTTCGCACCAGTTCCAGCGCTGTCAATTATAACGTCTACCGTCGCAACACCGTTTATAAGTTCAATTGAACTAGGTAAAACTTTATGGGATGAGTAGTTGGTTGATAGCGTGACCTTACCATTAAAACTTGTATCTCTTTGTCCGTTAGAAAGCAGAGCTTCAATCGTGATAGGAAATGAAACATTAACGGTCTGATCAGTTAGATTTGTTGGCAGCCGGAAGTGAGAAGTTATCGGGGGCGAAAAAGACTGTCCGCCGCGCACGAGACGAACGTAATTGCCAACGGATTCATTGTCGTAGCCGGATTCGCCAAGACCGATGAACATGACCCACGCGGCGCCGAGAAAGTCGGCTTGGGGAGAAGCCGACCAGAACCCGAACGCTTCCGATGTGGGGACGGGTGGAAACAGGCCTATGTTAATGGCAGGGGAAGTGCAGGCTCGTTCCACCAGGGAAATCAGTTCCTTGATATTGGGCACCCGCCAGTCCGCATAACCCAACGGCTGGCCCGCCGCGCCCGCGTTGACCTGTTGCGCCCGCTGCAAGGCTTGCTGCCAGGTAAATGCCGACGCCGTGCCGCTGCAACCGCCCGCACCGGCCGTTGTCTGGCCTTCCGAGCACTGTTTCCACATCAGTCCGGTCGCGCTATCCGTCACCGTACCGTCACCGTTATCGGTGAAGCGGCTAGTGGGCGTCGTTGGCGGAATACTGCTGCTGCAGGTCTGTGCCTGGGACTCGCCCGTCAGCATCAGAAGGATAAGCAGCAATCCGGTGATCACGCGCTGCACGATCGCACCCCCTGCATACCGGCGTATGCGAAAAATTCCGTGTTTTAGGTTTGCGAGTTGCAAGTGATATGTAGCCGACATCGTTTCATCCTGTTCTTGTAATGGCCCTTCTAGGAGAGAATACAATCTGCAATTTACGCGAATACACCTCTGTCACCATCCATGCATATTTCTCACTCCAATCCGTATATCAATTCACTGTCCACCGCGCACGAGACGAATGAGTGTGTTACCAAGAGACGTTTCTACGACCACATCGGAGCCATTAAAGAAGTTTACGACCCACGCACCGCCGGGACCACTAGCATTGGGAGAGGCCGACCACCAGAGCCAACTTGGCGTATACGGGAAATATGCGGTGTCAATGGTAGGCGGCGCTGAGTGAGGGATACCAAAATCCACGATGGAAATCAATTCCTCCTGCGATGGTAAGCGCCAATCACCCGCACCGCATAGACCTGCTGTGTTCACCGCCTGAGCATAATGATAGGTGTCGCAGGCGATACCACCGGTACATGTCCCGCCGTTTTGCGTGCCGGCGTCGCCACCATTGGTATTCGGATCGGGGTTGTACCAAGTGTAGGTATTGTTCTGGTCGCGCAGGCCGCCGTCAGCGGTCTTGACTTCCCAGGTCAGCCCGGTGACGTTGTCGCGTACGCATGACCACTCCGTAGCCGAGGCTGGTAGTGCGTTACCGTCGACATCCAGCTTGGTGAAGTCGAACCCAGCGCGTCCGCCGCCGATCTTGGTGAGGGTGCCGGCCGCCGCGGCGGCATCGCGGCCATACTCGGCATCCTGACCGGGAAAATCCGTCTGCGGACATGGCAGGCCGTTAGCGGTGTTGTTGGAACAGGTGGTGATGCCGGTGTCGTTGAGAGGCGCCGCGTGGCATGGGAACACGACAGCGGCGAACAGGGCGAAGGCCGCACACCCACAACGCGCACTGAACCGCCCCCCGCCACTCACCCGCGGCGAATGCTCACGGCCGGTTTCCGCCTTTTCTTTATGTTCTTGTTTCGCGGCGCATGTGAACACACACTGCGTTTGAATTTTTCCCTGTTTTATTGTTGTTGTTTCGAACGGCATGACATCGCCCTGCGGTCTTTATTGGTGATTAGTTTTTCCGCAAATTTTGCGGGACACATTATTACTGGGACTTAATTACTGGGACATCTTAGTCGAGAAGTCTTCTATCAAACAAGGTAATTCTCTTGGACGCGACGGCAAAGACTCTGACCGTAGGCATCGACTTCACTGCTGGCAGCCGGTTCGCTGTGGCTGGTGAGACTGGCGTCCATCCGGTGCACGATACGGTCAGCAAGCGTTATCGGCACCTCAATTTCTTCCAGCACGAGTGCTACCTGGAGGTCCGCGTACCCCGCGTGAAGCTGCCTGGTGGCGCGGTGCGCCAGGTCGAGCCGGGCTGGACCGGGAAGCTCTCGGGCTTCACGCTGCTCTTTGAGGCACTTGTGCTGATGTTGGCGCGCGAGATGCCGTTTGCGGCGGTGGCACGTCTCACCGGCGAGAGCTGGCATCGGGTGGCGGCGATTTGCGGGCGCTATGTCGATCTCGCGCTGGCCGAGGCCGACTTCTCCGAGGTCACCCGCCTGGCCATCGACGAGACCTCGCGAGCCCGCGGCCACGACTATGTCACCCTGGCCGCCGACGCCGAGCGCCGCGCGGTGCTGTTCGTCACCGAAGGCCGTGAGGCCGAGGCGATCCGGCGGCTGGCCGAGGATCTCCGGGCCCATGGTGCCGACATTGATGCCATCGACTCGGTCAGCATCGACATGTCGCCGGCCTTCATCAAGGGCTGCGCCGAGAGTCTTCCCAATGCCCGGATCACCTTCGACAAGTTCCATGTGATCGCCCACGCCTCCAGGGCCCTGGACGAGACCCGGCGCATCGAGCAGAAAACCACGCCCGGCCTCAAGGGGTTGCGCTGGAAGCTGCTGCGCAATTACGGAACTCTCAGCGACACCGCCCGCGCGGAAGTCGACAACCTGCTCGCCAAACTCACCACGAAGCGGACCGCCCGAGCGTGGGTGTACCGTGAGCAGTTGCGCGAGATCCTCGATCGCAAACAGATCAACGTGGTCGCCGCCATGCTCTGGCAGTGGTGTACCAATGTCATGCGCTCCAAAGTCGAACCCATGAAGGAAGTTGCCAAACTGATCCGCAACCATTTCGAGAGCATCATTGCCTGGGCGCAGACCCGTCAGACCAATGGTTTCCTGGAGGCACTGAACGGGCTGTTCCAGTCCGCCAAGCGCAAAGCGCGCGGCTACGGTTGGTTCAGCACGATCCGTACTGTGATTTTCCTGATCGCCGGCAAACTCGACTTCTCCAAACTCAACCCACATGTGGCGCATTAACCCACTAATAAAAGAGCCGTAATTCTTTATATACGTACAAATACGTATACCCATCATTCTTCGTGCGCATGGTTGATCGTTTTGGTTTGTTTATGTGCGCCTTGGCTGGAAAACCAACCACTTCCACTGTGTAGCCTGCGGACAACCAGGGTACAATTCTCGCGGCATCTAGTATCACGCAGATTCAGGAATTCCCCTGTCTGTAGTGAAACCCGGGTTTCACTGCGTTCAACATCAGGCTACCTCCTGCCGAACTGCAGGAATAATAATTAAAGAATTAAGGCGGAATCTTGATATGCATCAAGAGAAGCCCCAGAAATAGGGATAACATCAATAAAAAATAATAAAGGGGGAAACCATCATGATGGAATCACAGCACCGGGCGGACAGTGTGCGTATCCAGTCCCGCCTCTACCGGTAAACACTCCGGGTATCGTCGTTTCCCATCGGGACATCGTCCACGTAAGTTATCCAACAGTCTCCTTCTCTTGGCTGTATCCGTGCTTCAGACATCACCGGCGTTTCCCGCCGAGACAGACGATATGGCGGCGACGCAGAAGCGGTTTAATGAGGAGGTCATGTCACAACCGTTTTACGCGGAGCATCCCGAACAGGTCAATGCCTATATCCGGCAGGCCATGAAGAAACGCGTCAAGCCGCAGGTGTATCAAGGCGAGCATTGGAAACCCGGGTATACCTGTCAGGACATGCTGCAATACTCCTGGAGTGAGTATCGGGATTGCATGTATTACCACCGCTACTATGGGCACGACTATCCGGATGAATAGTCTGTGTCGCATGTGGCTGGAAAGTCGTTCACTACATAACCACCAATAATGAAGGAGTTCCTGCAATGAAAAATGTTCTGAGACTTATAGGCATTCTGCTCTTCGGCAGTTATCTTGCCTTTCTCACTGGATGTGCGGCAACACAGACGGCCTTGGCCCACAAGGATCTGGAGGTTCAGACCAGGACCAGTACGGCAATATTCATCGACCCCGTGGCGAAGAACAAACGAACCGTATTCATGGATATTCGCAGCGGCGTGATGGAATTCGATCGCAACGCGTTCAAGAAATTCATGAAGGAACAATTCGACCAGAATGAAGACGGCTATCGTCTGGTGGAAGATCCCGATGCCGCGCATTTCCAGATGAAGGTGTATGTCCTGAACCTGGAAAAGACCAATCCGACAGCGGCCGATAAGGCTTTGAGTGGCGGCTATGTTGGCTCGCTTGCCGCCGGTGCAGTGACCGGGGCGCTGATTAACCAGAGCAACCCGTATACGGGCGCCGCCGCGGGTGGTTTGATTGCCGGCGTGGCGGAAACGGTCAGCGGCGCGCTGGTTCATGACGTGACCTACATGCTCGTCGCCGATATACAGATCACGGAAAAAACACGCAGCGGAGTGGTTGTCCGCAAGGACACCCAGATCAGCGTCAAGATATCGGATGCCGGATCCAGCACCCAGCGTGTCTCGGAAGCCACTGGCCGGAAAGAGTACACCACGCGTATCGTAACGACGGCGAACAAGGTCAACCTGAAATTGGCGGACGCCCAGGACCTGATGTTCCAGAAGACCGCCTACGCGATGGCGGGCTTTTTCTGAGATTCAATGATGCAGGGTGGGTCAGGCACGCCCGTTGGTGCCGTGACCCACCGGATGGGCCGGGGGGCACTCATTAAAAAATGCGTTGTGTTGCTGCGCAATGCCTGGTGGGTTACGCAAAAAACGCTAACCCACTCTACATTTCTAGATTCCCGCTTTCGCGGGAATGACAGGCTTGATCAGCGCTTCCTGAAGCAGGATAAATGCGGCGACCTTCGGGTCGCCGATTTTTTTGTTATTCTCTCGCCTGGTGCGCACGGCGCACCCTACTTCGTCTCAACTAATGGCCACCCCGAAAATTCGAAATGATCAATAAAGAATCGACAGCATGCGGGCTGCTTGTGATGCTCTGTTTATCCGTGAACGGCCCGGTTGCCGCCGCGGCACCGGACGCCGCCGCCCTCTTCGGGAAGCACTGCGCGAGCTGCCACGGCGCGGACCGGCTGGGGGCCATGGGCCCTGCCCTCTTGCCCGAGAGCCTGCAGCGCACGCCGAAGGACACGGCGGCCGAGCTCATTGCCGCGGGACTGCCCGCCACCCAGATGCCGGCCTTTCGGGAGACGCTTAAGCCCGAGGAGATCGCGGCGCTGGTCGAGTATATCTACACCGCGCCCGCGATCCCGCCGGTGTGGGGCGAGGCGGAGATCAGGGCAAGCCGGGTGGTGTACAAACCCGAGTCGGTCGAGGGCAACGCCACGACGGTCAAGCCGGTCTACACGGCCGATCCCCTGAACCTGTTTCTGGTGGTCGAGGCCGGGGATCATCATGTCACGGTGCTGGACGGCGACAAGCTGGAGCCGATCTTCCGCTTCAAGTCGCGCTACGCCCTGCACGGCGGACCGAAGTTTTCCTCCGACGGGCGCTTCGTCTACTTCGCCTCGCGCGACGGCTGGATCAGCAAGTTCGACCTGTACCGCCTGGAAACCGTGGCCGAGGTGCGCGCCGGCCTCAACACCCGCAATCTGGCGGTATCCGCCGATGACCGCTACGTCCTGGTCGGCAACTACCTGCCGCAGGACCTGGTGCTGCTGGACGCGCGCGACCTCAGTCTGATCAAGGTGATACCGGTCGATGACGGTCTCGGCAAGGGCTCGCGGGTCAGCGCCGTCTACACCGCGCCGCCGCGCGCAGAGTTTCATCGTCGCGCTGAAGGATATCAAGCAGGTCTGGGAAATCAGCTACGCCGACCACCCGCCGCCCGTCTACGGCGGACTGGTGCACGATTACCGCCTGGGCGAGGGACTGGCGGAGACCGGGCCGCTTTCCCGTGCGGCGCATCCCACTCGATGACTACCTCGATGACTTCTTCTTCGACCAGAACTACGAGCATCTGATCGGCGCCGCGCGCGACGGCAACAAGGGCCAGGTGGTCAATCTCATCGTCGGGCGCAAGATCGCCGATGTGGATCTGCCGGGCATGCCGCATCTGGGTTCCGGCATCACCTGGCCTTGGAACGGCACCACCGTGCTGGCCACGCCCAATCTCAAGGAGGGTCGTGGTCAGCATCATCGACACCGCGAACTGGAAAACGATCAAGAAGATCGCGACGCTCGGCCCGGGCTTTTTCATGCGCAGCCATGTAAACACGCGCTATGCCTGGGTGGATGTGTTCTCCGGTCCCAACAAGGACGCGATGCAGGTCATCGACAAGCAGACGCTGGAGATCGTCAAAACGCTGCGCCCGGCGCCCGGCAAGACCTCCGCGCACGTGGAATTCACCCGCGACGGCAAATACGCTCTGGTGAGCATCTGGGAAACCGACGGCGCCATCGTAGTCTACGACGCCAATACGTTCGAGGAGGTGAAGCGCCTCCCCATGAACAAGCCGGTCGGCAAGTACAACGTCTACAACAAGATCCACTACGCGGAGGGCACCAGCCACTAACGCTCGGATGGGTTCATCGCCGGTGTTAATGCGTGAACCCAATAAGGTATACAAGTATTCAAGCAGCAAGCCATACGCTGTCTTCTGGCCAAACAAAGCGGGTTGGAGTACAGTCCAACGTACAGTCGAACGTACGTTGAGGTGACTATGACCAAGATGAGAGTCGATGAAGATATCCGCCCGTTGTCTGAGTTCAGGGCCGGGGTCGCGTCCTTTCTGAAGCAGGTTCACGAGACCCGGCGACCGATGGTACTGACTCAGCGGGGTCGCGGCGTAGCCGTTCTGATGGATGTGCACGAGTTTGAGTTGATGCAACAACGTTTGGATATCCTGGAAGACATCTATTGCGCCGAGGAACAACTCGCGGCCGGTGAAGGTGTGTCACATGAGGAGGCCAGAGCGCGCGTCCTGAAAGGGCTGGCACGGTGAAGGTAGAGTGGTCTCCACTTGCCTTGGAGCGAGTTGAGGATATCGCGCAGTACATTGCGCAAGACAACCCGGATGCCGCCGCCCGCTGGGTGGTCGAACTGTTCGATACAGTGGAACGTCTGGCTGACTTTCCGGAGAGCGGTCGAGTCGTCCCGGAAGTCGGTATTCGTCGAATCAGAGAGGTTATCTTCGGCGCATATCGCGTGATTTATAGTGTGAGGGATAAAGTGGATGTCCTCACCGTGCGTCGGGGGAACCAGTTGCTGCGCTTGAGCGAAATCGACGCTGAGCAGACATGACAACAGCTTCAACCGGACCGGTTTTCCGCTGCCGATGCACCGCGTAATAGGACTTCGCCGGGTCTTCCAGCAGAATCCGCGACTCCAGTCTCGGCCGGTTCTCCTTCCCGATCCCGGTGAGTTCCAGCTTTTGCTTCATCATCCCCCGTAGTGCGAATTTATTCGCATGGTTACCTCATCGTTCAGTAGGTGCGAATAAATTCGCACCTACACCTGGGCATCTATACTGCGAAATAGTATCTCTCATCACCACGAAAGCGGGGACGATATGGGCCATAAATGCGCGTGTCTTCGAGCCAGTGGGTTACGCATACAACACGATCGGGATTAACAGGTGCTTGTGCAACGCGCGTCCCGGGTCTTGAAGTGTTGCGAAAACCAGGTCTCGATCTGCCGGGCGAATTCCTCATCGCTGAAATAGGCATGCTCTTCATAGTCATCCATGATGTCCCGCAGTTCATCGAGCAGGCGTTCATGGTCCGCCTTGTGATCTTCAAACTGGTCGTAGCCGCGCTCGCGCATGATCTTCTCCTCCAGGGCAAAATGCCCCGAGATGCGCGCGTAGATCTGGCCCAGGAAATCCATCACCGTGTAGGTGACATCCTTGCGCAGCAGGGCGACATGCAAGGCGTTGATCAGCTCGATGAGCTGCCGGTGCTCGCTGTCGACGTCGGGAACCCCCGTGGCGAATTCATCCTTCCATTCAATCAGTGCCATGACAGCCTCACAGGAACAGGAACCCGCCCAACGCCGGCCGGAAATCGATGACGAAGTTCTGCCGCGGATGCAGCGTGATCTCCGCCTCCTTCTCGTAATCATAGCCTGTCGAGCGGTCGCTATCGCGCAGGCGGGCCGCGAGATGGTGCCGGCCGGGCGCGACGGGAAATTTGCTGTAGGCCATGGCGGCGCCGTCTCCCGCCAGACCCGAGGGAGGCAGTTCGCCACGGTAAAGGGGTTCTCCGTCCAGCATGAGTTCGACCTGCAGCGGCAAGCGTCCACGCGGGCAATCCAGCGGCCGGCGCATATTGGGTGACAGTTTGGCGAGTTCCTCGGGCGTCCGCTGCCGGCATTCCCCCTTGTGCTTACCGGCATGACTGAAGCTGAGCTTGATCAGGGCGAGTCCCGGATCGAGATGGGTATAGGCGGGCGAGGCCGCGAAGTAGCCGACCACGCCGGCAAACACCGCATAGGCGATCGCCTGGCCCAGGAGCTGCAGCGGTCTAGTCATGGCGCACGGCACCCTCGCTCGTTTGTTCAACCGCCCGCCGCGCGACGGGCGGCAGCGACCCGAGGCTCGCCTGGAAATCGGCGAGTTCGCGCTTGAGTCGTTTGCCATGGGTGAGTCCGGACCAGAACTCGCCGATGCGTTCGCGCGGGACACGCTTGCGCAGATAGGGATCGCGTTCCCCCGCCAGGCGCTGCTCCGTCCATTGAATGCCGAGACGGTAGTGACAGTCTCCCTCGGCGCAGCCGGTCAGGAAAACGCCATCGACGTGATGGCGCGTGATGATGAAATCGAAAAAGGATGGCGGCAACATGGCGATACACGGCAGCCGGAGTACCGCGACTCCGGGGCCCCGGAGTTCGTTCAGATCGGGACCCTGGTCGCAGCCGTACACGAGGACGCGTGCCTTTCCGCTAAGGCCGGATGCCGCCGCCAGCATCGTGTCGCGCATCGCCTGGATCCTCAGATCCGGCAGGTCGATACCGGGAATGAGCTCGGTCGTGCGCCGGAAGGGCGTGGAGGTCGGGCAGGCGCCCACGCAGATTCCGCAACTGGTGCACAGCTCATTCGCCACGACGGCTTCCTGCGAAAAACCGGCGCCGTCCGTGCGCGGCTGCAGCGCGACGGCGCTGAAGGGACAGTCCTCGACGCAGCGGCCGCAACCATTGCAGTTATCCAGATCGACGCTGGCCGGCTTCCGGCGGCGCAGCGGCGGCAGCCACGGCACCAGCAACAGCAACAGGGTTACACCCAAGGCGATCGCCCACATCACTCGCCCGGGGACCCGGTCGAGCAAGGGATAGGCCGCCAGGTAAAACCAGTCGAGATGGATCACCGCAGGCACGACGCCGAGATCCGCCGGCGCCTGGCTGAGGGCCGGTTTGATGAAAGACAACACCAGCAGCATGGCCAGGGTACCGGCGGCCAGACCGACGGGCGGGTTCACCCTGGCGTTGCGCTGGCGAAGGATATGGATCCACATCACCAGCAGCATGACCAGGGGCACGGCGATGTGGATGAACACCATGAGCGTGAAGAACCGGCCGCTCAGGGTCGCGGGAGTGAGGAAATTGCGGGCGATGGATTCACCGAAGATGCCGAGCGTGTCGAGCCACTCCGTGGTGGCGATGGCGATGTACTGGGCGAGTATGTCCCATACCATCCAGTAGCCGCTGATGCCGCAGGCAAAGACCAGCCACAGCAGCGGTACGCCGGTAAACCAGGCAAACCAGCGCGCGCCGCGATAGCGGTCCATCACGTATTCGCGCACCAGGTGCAGCATCATGACGATGATCAGGGCGTCGGAGGCATAGCGATGCAGGCTGCGCATGACGCCGCCGGCATACCACTGCACATGGGTCAGGTATTCCAGGGATTCGTAGGCCTGGCTGATGCCGGTGTCGAAAAAGATGTAGAGGTAGATGCCGCTGACGATGGTGATCCAGTAGAAGAACCAGCCGAGCGCGCCCAACTGGTGCAGGGGATTCCAGGTGGGGCCAAAGGCGCGATCGAAGCCGTTTTCGACGCTTTCAAAAGCCGCTCTGGCAACCCTGCGCGGACCGGTCATGTGCCCGGGACTTCCCTGGATTTAAACCGCGGGTCCCGGCGGCGGGGGTCTGCGCCAGGCATGGACGATGAACACGGCGGTTGCTCCAAGCGTCAGAAAGCCGATGGCGATGCTGACGAAGAGCGAGTAGTCGAAATGATACCGGCCGGTCGTCGGGTCATAGACGGTGCAGAACAGGCGGATATTGTTCATCAGGCTTTTCAGGGGCGAGGCGGCCACCGGTTTGCCGTACAGCAGCTCCTTGAGCGGCTCCACCAGGGCGGGCGGGTCCGGGGCCATCCCGTAAATCTGGCGGTACACCTTGCCGTCCGCATCGAGCATCGTGGCCTGGATAAGATGATCGAATCCTTTCGGTGATTTGAAATAGATGAAACCCACATCATCGGACAGGCGCTTCATGGTCTCGGCGCTGGCGCTGACGAAATGCCAGTTGTTGATGACCCCCACCTGTTTGCCGAACTCACGCATGCGATCCGGCGTATCGACCGGGGTATCGAAACCGATGGTCAGAACCGAAAAGCTGTCATTACCCAGGGCACCTTGCGCGATTCTGATCAGACGGGCCAGATTGGTCGTTACCGTCGGGCAGATGTGATAACAACTGGTGTAGACCAGGCTGATCAGCACCGGCTTGCCGCGCAAGGCGCCCAGCGCGACGCGCCGTCCCTCGCCGTCCAGGAACTCATAGTCGCCGACCAGCCGGCCCATGGCCGCCTGGCTTCTGGCAAGGGCGGCGGCTTCGTCATAGGCCGGACCGGCCTGTGTCTGTGCGCGGCGCCCGCCCCGTGCCCGGCGCCGGCCATGGTCGGTGATCCGCGGCGTGGCCGGCCGTGCCCGCGATGAGCAGGCCGACAAGAATCAAAAGGCGGAACGGTTGCATCTACGGGTTTCCTGTCACGATTTTTCTCACCGCAAAGGCGCAAAGAACGCAAAGCCGTTTAATTGTTTTTGTTAATAAGTTTCTTCGCGAACTTTGCGTCTTTGCGGTGAAAACGGTGTTTATGGATGAACACTACCTAAAAAATACGGCTTCCTCAGGTCAACCACGCATCCAGAATGGCGGCGCAAAGCAGCAGACTCAGTTGCAACAGCGAAGCGTGGAAATTGCGTCATGGCCGCCGCCGGTGAGGGATTGCGGGCAAGGCGGATGCTGGTCCACACGAACCAGCCGCCGCCCGTGGCGGCGCCCAGCAGATAGATCCAACCCAAGCCGTACAGTGCCGGTAGCAGTGACAGGCCGACCAGCAACAGGGTATGCGCAAGAATGATGCGTGCCGCCGTCGCATCGTGTAGCACCACCGGCAGCATGGGCACGCCGGCCGCCGCGTATTCGTCCTTGTATTTGAAGGCCAGGCTCCAGAAATGCGGCGGAGTCCACAGGAACAGCACGACAGCCAGTATCACCGGGGCGGGCGCCAGTCCGGGATCGACGGCGGCCGCGCCGGCAAGCACGGCGAAACTGCCGGCCAGACCGCCGATGATGATATTCATCCAGGTGCGGCGTTTCAGCCAGACGGTGTAGACCACCCCATAGAAAAATGCGCCGAGGAAGACGTACATCGCGGCAATGGCGTTGGTCGCGAGCGCGGCCGCCGCCACGGCAAACACCAGCAACAGCACGATTCCGGCCATCCAGTAGCCGTTGGCGGTGAACCGCCCGGTTACGAAAGGCCGGTTGCGGGTGCGCTTCATGCGCGCATCGAGATCGCGCTCCATGAACTGGTTGAAGGCGCCGGCGCTGGCCGAAGACAGCAGGACGGCCAGCGCCAGTACCGCGATCTTCCACGCCTGCGGCGCCGGTCCGGGGGCCACCGCCACACCCGCGAGCGCGGTCAGCATGATGGCCGTCCCGATGCGGATCTTGAACACCGAGTAAACGAGCGCCAGGGTCTCCTTCATCGTGATGCCATCCTCATGAGCGTGCTAGCGCAGCGGCCAGACTTCGGCCAGATACTTCCAGTTGACGAAGTAGTAGAGCACGAAGGCCGTGAAGAACACCCCGACCAGTACGACCGTCCCCGGTATCTTGATTGTATCGGCGCTGCCATATTGGGTGGCCGTGGTCATGGTGAGTCCTTCGAGCGGTTTGTCCCCGGTGCGTTTGCCGAACAACAGCGAGCCGACGACGATGGCAATGAAGGCAAAGCCGCCGATGGCCGCCAGGATGGCGGACATGCCGTTCAGGCCCATCATCAGGTAGGCCGCGCCCGGATAATCGTAGTGCAGTACCGCATCCGCATTGGTAATGTCCCAGTTGCGACGCGGTACACCGAGCGTACCCGCCCCCATCATGAACACCGAGATACCCATGACCCCGAGGCCGAACAGGTAGGGCTGCACCCGGGCCAGTTTCTTCATGACCAGTTCACGCTGGAATATCAACGGCACCAGCAGGTAAGTGGCGGACATGAAGGCCAGCGTGGTGCCGGCAACCACGGTGGCGTGGAAATGACCGGGCACATACAGGGTGTTGTGGATGATCAGGTTGATCTGCTCGGTGCCCATGACGACGCCGGAGATGCCGCCGAGAAAGCCGAACATGACCAGCGACATGAACATGCCGGAAAAAGCCGGGTTGCCCCACGGCGCCTTGCGCAACCACTCGAACAGGCCGTTGGTATAGCCGCGCGCGCGCTGGGCCGCCTCGATCGAGCCCGGCACCGTCATGCCGTGGACCATGCTGCCCAGCACCGCCAGGTACATGGCATAACTGGTGTTGAAGATCTTCCACTCGGAGCTGATGCCCGGATCCACCAGCAGGTGGTGGGCGCTGGCAAGCTGCAGGAACAGGATGTACATGAGAAACGCCGTGCGGCTGACCTTCTCCGATAAGGGTTTGGCGCCGAGCACGACGGCGGCGATCAGGTACCAGATGGAGACGTGCGCCGAGACGTTGATCTGCTGGGAGGAATGACCCATGGCCCACCAGACGGTCCTGTACATCAGGGTATCGATATTGCTGATGTATCCGAGCGACCAGAGATAGGTCGGGATCAGGATGATCGCGCCCGAGGCGATGGTGAAGACCGCGATGATCGCGGCCGTGATCGCGCCGAAGGTCACCAACGGAACCGACCCCTCGTAGGTCTTCTCCTCCTTGGCGATCACCAGCGTGCCGAAGAACACGAAACAGCCGATCAGGGCGCCCACGGCGAACAGGATCAACCCCAGGTAAAAATGGGGCGCCGCCTGCATGGGCACGTACGAGGTGAACATGACGCTGGAGTTGCCCTGCAGTACGGCGACGTTGACCGTCACGGCGCCGACCAGCATCAGCGCGAATCCGCTCCAGGCCCAGCGTGGCGCGGCAAGGCGTGAATTCAGCAGGATCGCGGAAGCAAAATACAGCACGGCGATTTCGAAAAAGATGATCCATACCAGCAATACATTCAGGCCATGGCCGGTGAGCACCAGGTAGAACCAGTCCGCCGGCAACAGATGCACGGCCGGCCAGCGGGTCAGCGCGACCAGCAGACCGAAAAAGCCGCCGACGGCGAGAAAAATGACCGCCGTTACGGCATTGGCCTTGATCAGGTTCTCGGCGGCGCTGTGGATGCGCAGCCCGGTGGCCGGGCAGACGCGATGTTTGAAGTTTGCCATCTTGCTCATTCCCCCTATTGCTCGGCCACTTTTTCAGCCACGTAGATCTTGCCGATCATGTTCTGATGGCCGATGCCGCAGAATTCGTTGCATATCACGCCGAATTCGCCCGCCTGATTCGGCGTCATCGTCACGATCACATCGTAATTCGGGTGGATCTCCAGATTGATGTTGACCGGTTGCAGGGAAAACCCGTGCATCCAGTCCATGGAGGAAAGATGCAGGCGGTAGGTCTGGTCTTTCTCGAACTCCAGTATGGGCCACCACTGCCATAGCCGCGCGATCATGTAGACGTCGCTGCCGGGTGGCGGATGAACGACGGGCATCCCCGCCTCCTCGCGCACCTGGTACTTCTCCACCATCTCGTTGGCTTTTGCCGCGAATGCCTCGGGCGTGGTGCGATAGGCCTCGTTGGAGAGATTCTGCTTACCGGCGATGTGCCAGTAGACCATGGCGGAGAACATCAACAGCCCCCAGCAAAAGGCGATGACGATCCAGATGAGTTCGGTGCGCGCAATCGGTTCTTTCCACCAGTTGCGCTCGGGTGGAGGATGAATTGCCATAGTGTCGTGCCCCCTTGGTTATTTGGCTATCGGAATGGTGACGATTTCCATCACACCCCAGATCAGATACAGGACCGTGGGCATGGCTACGCCGAGGAACAGCAGCAGAAACGGATTATCCAGGAGTTTCTGCATCGTGGGGATGCGTTCCTCTTCCGTTTCCACGTTATCAGGCTGATTAGATTTGCTCATTCCTAACTCCCTCTTCGTTAGCTGTTCATTTTTCACGCCCTGGGTCGCGTGCCGGCGTGTTGTAATATGCCCATGGCGGTTATTCAGGGCACCTGATGCTAACTTAATTTGAGTAGCGTATAAAACAGTTATTCGAAAAAGTACGCCTTGATTTAAGTCAAGGATCGCCAGTCACGGCATCACGTGGTTTGCCTGATGGGACAAGAAGTCGATGACTGGGGTGATGCCACCGTGATGCTTACTGGCTGCCGAAGTGGCGAATCAGCGCAAAAGATGTGATTGCCATGGTCAACATGATGACGAAGAACACGAGATTACGGTATTCCAGCCTCCGTCCGGCCGCGATTTCGATGCGGTCGAGAATCCAGTCGGTGCCCACGTAGAGGACAACGGCCGCCAGCGTGAAATAGATCATCTCCATGTGCGGCGAGCTTACGCTAATCGCCGTGATGAATCATAGTGGCGTGCAGGATTGTCCGCAAACCACACGCTTCGATCACGTGTAGCCCCTGTTTCGGCCGAAACTGCACAGGGACCATTGAACCATGGCGCACGGTAAGGCCATGCCGACTCGCTGATCTACGACGAACCGGGCTGGGTGTAATGGCGCAGGCGCTCGATGTCGTTGAGCCGGATCATGTTGTCCATGATGTCGATGTAGCCCTCACGGCTCAGCTTGGCAAAGGTGCGCGACAGGGTTTCCGGTGTGATGGACAGGCGCGAGGCGATCACATGTTTGGGGGTGTCGAGCTGGATCTCCGAGGTCACCAGGTGGGTGCTGGGAACCTGGTCGAGCAGATAGCTCACCACGCGAAAGGTGGCGTTGTGCAGGGTCAGACGGTCGAGTTCCGCGATCTGCCAGTGCAGCCGCCGGCTCATCTGCGCCATGACGGCGAAACAGGCGTCCGTCGACTGGCGCAGGATGCCGGCGTAGTGCTCGGCATCGATGGACCACACCCGGCTGGCGACGATGGCCGTCGCCGTTACCGGATAGGTGCGATCGCGGGAGAACATGACCGCCTCGGCGAATGAGTCGCCCGGCGAAATGAGGTCGATGACCTTCTCCTGGCCTTCCGGGGAAACTCGCGCGAGCTTGATCTGCCCGCTCTCCAGCAGAAAAATCTCCCGCGCCGGCTGCTGCTGTTCGAACAGAACTTCGTTTTCCTGCAGCAGCACGCGGCACGTGTGCCGGATGATACCGTCGAACTGGCCGGCGTCGAGGTCGGAAAACAGCACGCACTGACGCAGGCGCGGCGCGGCCCCGGCGATGTCCAGCTCTGTCAGTTGGGTGCGCTTCATGATCGTATGGCCACGTCGCGATTGCCCGCTACTATACCAATAACTATTCATCCTCGCGTATCTTGCGGCCGCGTGAGCCGTCATCGCTTTATCCTGAGCACCTGAACCAGCGTCCATCGCGGGCACAATCCCATTGTGCCGAATTATTTAAATTAGTTGTATTTGCTATTGTTATTTATATATTTTATAAATACCCTGAATGAACCTATAGCCAGCCCGGTGACACGCCGGCAAAAGCGCCCCGTAGTCACGGACCGCGGCGGCAGATTACCCGACGGGCGGCAGACAGTTCCGATGGATATGATCCGGGGCACGCCGCCTGCCACGGCTGACGAATCGGCGATTATCTGCGCAAGCCTGTCTGCCGGAAATCACCGGCCGGTTACACGGCATACACGGCATTGCCACCCAACCGTATCATTACCCGGACAGGGTAAAGGGGTATTGCCGGATACCGTGAGACCGGTCACCCCCGCGCAACCCACCGGCCTTATTCCTGTTTTAAAATTCAAATAGCCGGAATCGTGTCGATACATTGAAGTTGGGTTATCGCGTTATTCACAGCCAGTTGCAGGTAGACCGCTGCGGGAACTGGCGCGGCATGAACTGATCTCCGCACACAGGACGGCCGCCATGAACTGGATCATTGAACTGCTGTTTGTCATCACCGCCATCGGCCTGCTGATGGCGCGGCAGGCATCGCGTTATCTCTGGACGGCCCTGCTCGGCGCCGGCCTCGCCTACTGGGGTGTCTTCCATGACCCGCCGGCCGCGGCGATGCTGGCCGCCGGGATGCTGTTCGTGCTGCTCGCCGCGCTGCTGACCTGACCCCCTGCGCCGGCGTTTGACCATGAAACCCCTGCTCGCCGTATACCGGCAGGATCATGCCCGGCCATGTCGGACACCGAACGCGCGGCGCTCGAGGCCGGCACGGTGTGGTGGGAAGCGGAACTGTTCAGCGGCCGGCCGGACTGGCAGCGTCTGCGCGGCTTCCCTGCCCCGCAACTCCCCGCGGCGGAACAGGCCTTTCTCGACGGGCCGGTCGAGGAACTCTGCGGCATGATCGATGACTGGGAGATCACGGAAGAACGGCGCGACCTGACGCCGCAGACCTGGGACTACATGAAACGGCAGGGGTTCTTCGGCATGATCATTCCCAGGCAATACGGCGGCCTGGAATTTTCCGCGAACGCGCATTCCCTGGTCGTCATGAAGATCGCCAGCGTCAGCATTTCCGCCGGGGTGACCGTGATGGTGCCGAACTCGCTCGGTCCGGCGAAGCTGCTGCTCTCCTACGGCACCGACGCCCAGAAAGACTATTACCTGCCGCGCCTGGCGCGCGGCGACGGAGATCCCCTGTTTTGCCCTCACCGGACCGGAAGCCGGCAGCGATGCCGCGGCCATGCCGGACAAGGGCATCGTCTGCCGCCAGAGCTACGGAGGCAAGGCCGATGTGCTGGGTATCCGCCTGAACTGGGAGAAGCGCTACATCACGCTCGGGCCGGTGGCGACGCTGCTGGGCCTCGCCTTCCACCTCTACGATCCGGATCACCTGCTCGGCGACACGCAGGACATCGGCATCACGCTGGCGCTGATCCCGACGCACACACCGGGCATCGAAATCGGCACGCGCCACTTCCCGATGAACCAGGTCCTTCATGAACGGTCCGAACCGCGGCACGGATGTCTTCATCCCGATGGACTGGGTCATCGGCGGCGAAGCCTGCGTCGGCAAGGGGTGGCGCATGCTGATGAACTGCCTCTCCGACGGGCGCGCCATTTCCCTGCCGGCGCTTGAGCACCGCGTCGGGCAAGAAGATGAGCCGCGCGATCGGCGCCTATGCCGCCGTCAGGAAACAGTTCAAGCAGCCCATCGGCAGGTTCGAGGGCATCAGCGAGGTGCTGGCGCGCATCGCGGGCACTACCTACGTCATGAACGCCGCGCGCGGCTTCACCGCCGCCGCCCTCGACGCGGCGAGGATCCCTCGGTCGCCTCGGCGATCGTCAAGTATCACCTGACCGAACGCATGCGCCTGGTGGTGAACGACGCCATGGACATCCTGGGCGGCTGCGGCATCAGCATGGGACCGAGAAACTTCGTGGCGCGCGGCTACGAGGCCCTGCCGATCGGCATCACCGTGGAAGGCGCCAACATCCTTACCCGCAACCTGATCATCTTCGGCCAGGGGGCGATCCGCTGCCATCCCTTACCTCTTCCGGGAGATGGAAGCCGCCGATCGCAGAACGACGTGGCGGCGTTTGATGCGGCCCTGCTCGGTCATGCCAGCCATATCCTGAGCATCACCGTGCGCAGCCTCTTTCATGGACTCACCGGCGGCCGCCTGCTGGCCGCGCCGGAGACCGGCGTGCGCGGCTCATTACTACCGCCGTTTCGGGCGCATGTGCCTCGCCTTTGCCGTCACCACCGAGATGGCGCTGCTGTCGCTGGGCGGTACACTCAAGCGCAAGGAATCCCTCTCCGGCCGGCTGGGCGACGTGCTGAGCCTGCTGTATCTCGGCAGCGCCGTACTCAAGCACCATTACGATCACGGCGCGCCGGAGGACGAGCTGCCGCTGCTGGAATGGGCCTGCGACCGACCTGCTGTTCAACATCCAGGAACGCCTGCACGAGGTGCTCGACAACCTGCCCAACCGTTTCGTCGCCGCGTTGACGCGCTGTCTGACATTCCCGCTCGGCAAACCCGGCAAGCGCCCGCGGGATCGACTCGGTCAGCGGGTAGCCGAGCTCATCCTCGCGCCGGGCGCGGCGCGCGACCGCCTGACGGAAGGCGTGTATATTCCGGTGACGCGAACGCCCCGCTTGCCCAGCTTGAAGACGCCCTTGAGAAAAGCACGGCGGCCGAAGCGGCGCTGCGCAAGCTGCGTAAGGCCATGCAGGACGGCGCCCTGCCCCGTGGCGATCCGGAAGATGGCGTCGACGGCGGCGTTGCGGCGGGCGTGATCGGCGAACCGGAAGCGGCGGCTATCCGCGCGGCTGTCGCGGCGCGCAGGATGGTCATCCAGGTCGACGAATTTCTCCCTGAACACCTAACCAAGGAGCATGCAGCATGGAAGAACAGGCAGGCGGCCGGCAAGGCCGGCCAGTCTATATAGTCGACGGGTGTCGCACGCCCTTTCTCAAGGCGCGCGGCAAACCGGGCCCGTTTGCGGCTGCCGACCTCGCGGTCGCCGCCGGGAACCCCTTGCTCGCCCGCCAGCCGTTTCCTCCCGCCGATTTCGACGAAGTCATCCTCGGCTGCGTCATGCCGTCGGCCAACGAGGCCAACATCGCCCGGGTGGTCTCGCTGCGCCTAGGCTGCGGGGAACGCGTGCCGGCCTGGACGGTGCAGCGCAATTGCGCCTCGGGCATGCAGGCGCTCGATGCCGCCGCCGGCAACATTGCCAGCGGCCGCTCCAGCCTGGTGCTGGCCGGCGGCGTCGAATCCATGAGCCATGCCCCGATCCTGTTCAGTGCGGCCATGGTCAACTGGCTCGCGGCATGGAACGGCGCGCGCACGCCGCGGGCGCGCCTCAAGGTCTTGACGCAATTGCGCCCGGCCCATCTGCGGCCGGTCATCGGCCTGCTGCGCGGCCTCACCGACCCGGTCGTGGGCCTGTCGATGGGGCAGACCGCGGAAATCATCGCCCATCGCTTCGCCATCAGCCGCGACGCCATGGACCGCTTCGCGCTGCGTAGCCATCAGCGGCTGGACAACGCGCGCCGCGACGGCCTCCTCGGGGAGATCGAGGTCATCTACGACCGGCACGGCGGCTACTACGACCACGATGACGGCGTGCGCGCGGATTCCACCCTGGAAAAACTGGCTGGCCTCGGACCCGTCTTCGACAAACCCTATGGCGCGGTGACCGCCGGCAACAGCGCCCAGGTCACCGACGGCGCCGCCTGGCTCATCCTCGCCTCGGAGGAGGCGGTGTCGCGCCATCAACTGCCGGTGCTGGGGAGGCTCGTCGACAGTCAGTGGGCCGGGCTCGATCCCGCCCAGATGGGACTCGGTCCCGTGTATGCCATGGCGCCGCTGCTGCGCCGGCATGGACTCGGCAGCGCCGACATCGATTACTGGGAGATCAACGAAGCCTTCGCCGCCCAGGTCCTCGCGTGTCTGGCGGCCTGGCAGGATGCCGGCTTCTGCCGCGACGAACTGGGCTGGGACGCGCCGTTTGACCCGATCGACGAGGAACGGCTGAATGTCGATGGCGGCGCGGTCGGCATCGGCCATCCCGTGGGCGCGAGCGGCGCGCGCATCGTGCTGCACCTGCTGCAGGTGCTGAAGCGCAACGACGCCAGGCGCGGCATCGCCAGCCTGTGCATCGGCGGCGGCCAGGGCGGCGCCATGCTAATCGAGCGGACAGCGGGGTAGCACGCATGGACATCAGCACCGAACAGCACCATTTCCGGATCGAAACCGACGCCGACACGATCGTCTGGCTGCACGTCGACAAGGCGGATGCGGGCACCAATGTCCTCAGCAGCGAGGTCCTGCGGGAACTGGACCGGCATCTGGAGACCATCGCGAGACCGTTCCCCGCGCGGGCTGGTCATCCTCTCGGACAAGCCCAACGGTTTCATCGCCGGCGCCGACATTCATGAATTCACCCGCCTCAGAATGAAACCCAGGCGCTGGAACTGATCCGGCTTGGCCAGTCGGTATTCAACCGCCTGGCGGCGCTCGGTTTCCCGACCGTCGCGCTAATCCATGGCTTCTGTCTCGGCGGCGGCCTGGAACTGGCGCTGGCCTGCCGCTACCGCGTGGCGAGCGAAGACCCGGGCACCCGGCTGGGTCTGCCGGAAGTGCGTCTCGGCATCCATCCCGGCTTCGGCGGCAGCGTCCGGCTGACGCCCCTGGTGGGCGGCTTAAAGGCCATGGACCTGATGCTGAGCGGCCGCACCCTCGATGTCCGCCAGGCCAGGCGCATCGGGCTGGTGGACCGCGTGGCGCCGGAACGCCACCTGCGGGTCGCCGCCCGCCGACTGGTTCTCGACGCCCCGCCGGCGCGGCGGCCCGGCTGGCTGGACAGGCTCTCGAACCACCCCCTGGTCCGGCCGCTGCTCGCCCGCGTGCTGCGCCGGCGGGTCTCGGCCAAGGCTTCCAGACTGCATTACCCGGCCCCGTTTGCGCTGATCGATATCTGGCAGAAATACGCGGACAATCCCGCGCAAATGCTGCAAGCCGAGGCGGACTCCATCGCCCGCCTGGTGAAGGGCGTGACGGCTCGCAACCTGATCCGCGTCTATCTGTTGCAGGAGCGGCTCAAGGCGCTGGGCAAGGACAGCACCTGGAAGCCGCGCGCCGTCCATGTCATCGGCGCCGGAACGATGGGAGGCGACATCGCCGCCTGGTGCGCCCTGCGCGGTTTCCGGGTTTCGCTCCAGGACCAGTCGCCGGAACGCATCGCCCCGGCCATGAAACGCGCCCATGAGCTGTTCAAACGCAGGCTGCAGGAACCGCGCGCGATCCAGGCGGCGCTGGACCGGTTGCTGCCGGATCACAGGGGCATGGGTATTGCGCGCGCCGACATCGTCATCGAAGCGATCTTCGAGGACGCCGAGGTGAAGCGGGCGCTGTACCGGGACATCGAACCGCGCATGCAGGCCGATGCCATCCTGGCGACCAACACCTCGAGCATTCCGCTGGAGGAACTGAGCGGGGCGCTGGCGCGACCCGAGCGGCTGGTCGGACTGCATTTCTTCAACCCGGTTGCCGTGATGCAGCTGGTGGAGATCGTCAACGGCAAAGCCACGGCGGCTGAGGTCTCGGGCAAGGCCATGGCGTTTACGCGCCTGATCGACCGGCTGCCGCTGCCGGTGACCAGCACGCCCGGCTTCCTGGTCAACCGCATACTCATGCCCTATCTCCTGGAAGCCGTCCTACTGGAGTCCGAAGGCGTTCCGGCCGCCGTCATCGACCGGGCCGCTACCGCCTTCGGCATGCCCATGGGTCCGATGGAGCTGGCCGATACGACCGGGCTGGATATCTGCCTGCATGTCGCGGAGATACTGGCCGAACATTTTCATGCCGAAATTCCCGCGCGCCTGCAGCAACTGGTGGCCGCGGGCCACCTCGGCAAAAAGTCCGGCCGCGGTTTCTACCGCTACAACAAGGGCAAGGCGGTCAAACCGGGTACGACCGGCGGCAACTGGAACCTGCCGGAGATCACCGACCGGCTGGTGCTGCGCCTGTTGAACGAAGCGGTGCTTGCCTGCGCGAACGGGTAGTGGAAAATAGCGATTTGCTGGATGCGGGCATGATATTCGGCACCGGCTTCGCGCCGTTTCGCGGCGGGCCCATGCATCACATCGAGGCCATCGGCCCGCAAGTCATGCGCGGGCAATTGCAGCACCTGCAACAGCTGCGCGGCAAACGTTTCACCCCCGACCCGGGTTGGGATATGTTATCCAGCTCTTCAGAATAAGGGCATCCGGCATGACCCCAGGTACCATCGACAAGATATCCGCCGAAACCGCGGGCACGCTCGCCGGCCTGTTTCGCGAACGGGTGCGCCGCAGCCCCGACGCCATCGCCTACCGTCACTATGACGAGACCAAGGGACGATGGCAGGATTCGAGTTGGGCCGACATGGCCGCCGCCGTCGCGCACT
This sequence comes from uncultured Gammaproteobacteria bacterium, assembly GCA_963773065.1. Taxonomy (GTDB): domain Bacteria; phylum Pseudomonadota; class Gammaproteobacteria; order UBA9214; family UBA9214; genus CAVQCA01. The sequence continues at coordinate 90,890 of CAVYZN010000027.1, read as the reverse complement.
GGCAGGCCGCCCTCGCCAGGGAAGATCTCCGGCCCGGCGACCGGGTCGCCATCCTGATGCGCAACTGCAGGGAATGGGTCATCTTCGACCAGGCGGCCCTCGGCTCAGGCCTGGTCGTCGTTCCCCTCTACCTGGATGACCGGCCCGAGAATACCGCCTACATCCTCAACAATGCCGGCGTCAAGCTGCTGTTCATCCGGGGCGCGGAACACTGGGAGCGGCTGCTGACGGTGTACGATCAGCTCGGCACCCTGGCGCGCATCGTCACGCAGGAACCCGTCGATGTCCCGAAAGGGGAAACACGCGTCAAAGCGGTCGCGGACTGGTTGCCCGCCGCGCGTGGTGAATTGCTGGCCAATGACGTCGCACCGGGTGAGCTGGCGACCATCGTCTACACCTCGGGCACCACGGGGCGGCCGAAGGGCGTCATGCTGAGCCACCGCAATATTCTGGCCAATGCCGACAGCGGTCTGGAATTCGTACCCATGTACCGGGAAGACATCTTGCTGTCCTTTCTGCCGCTGTCACACACCTTCGAACGCACGGTCGGCTACTACGCCCCCATGATGATAGGCGCAACCGTGGCCTACGCGCGTTCCATTCCGCAGCTCGCCGAGGACCTGCTCACCATCAGGCCGACGGTGCTGATATCGGTGCCGCGCATCTACGAGCGCGTCTACAACAAGATCATGGCCGGACTGGCGGAGAAACCGCCGTTCGCCACCCGGCTGTTCAACTTGGCCGTCGATACCGGCTGGAGGCGTTTCCTCCGGCGCCAGGGGCGGGGCGGCTGGCATCCCGCGTTTCTGCTATGGCCGTTGCTCGACAAACTGGTGGCCGGCAAGATCATGGCGAAACTGGGCGGCCGCATGCGACTCGCCGCGGCGGGCGGCGCGCCCCTGCCACCCGCGATCGCGAAGGTGTTCATCGGGCTTGGCCTCAATCTGGTCCAGGGTTACGGGCTCACCGAGACGAGTCCGATCATTGCCTGCAACACGTCCGACGACAATGACCCGGCCAGTGTCGGCATTCCCCTGCGGAATGTCGAGGTGCGTATTGGCGAGAACGATGAACTGCTGACCCGCGGTCCCTGTGTCATGCTGGGCTACTGGGACAATCCCGAGGCTACCCGGGATATCATCGATGCCGACGGATGGCTGCATACCGGTGACCAGGCGCGGATCGAGAACAACCATGTCTACATTACCGGCCGCCTGAAGGAAATCATTGTGCTGGCCAATGGCGAGAAGCTCCCGCCCGCCGACATGGAAATGGCGATTCTACTCGACCCGCTGTTTGAACAGGTGATGATCCTCGGTGATTCACGACCCTACCTCACGGCCCTCACGGTATTGAATGCGGAACAATGGAAGGCGCTGGCGCGTGACCTGAAGCTGGATCCCGCCGATCCCACCGCGCTGCAGAGCGAGGCCATGGAAAAGGCCGTACTCGAAAGACTGGCCAGCCGCCTGACTGAATTTCCCGGTTACGCCCAGATCCATCGCGCCACCAGCACACTCGAGCACTGGAGCGTGGACAATGGCCTGATTACACCCACCATGAAGCTCAAGCGTAGCCGCATCATGGCGCACTTCGAGGATGCGGTCGCGGCTATGTACGCGGGACACTGATCGCTGCGATGCGGATGATTCATGACTAGCGCAGAGGGCTTACCGGATGATCGGCACCTGGCCATCCGCGTCATGGCCGGCCCGGCGGACACCAACGCCGCGGGCGATATCTTCGGCGGCTGGATCATGTCCCAGGTCGACATCGCCGGCAGCGTCATCGCCAGACGGCGCGCCCGCGGCCGTATCGTCACCGTCGCGGTCAATGCCTTCCAGTTCCATCACCCGGTATTCGTCGGCGACCTGATCAGTTGCTATGCGGAGATCACACGGGTCGGCCACACGTCATTGACCGTGCATGTCAAGGCGTATGCCGAGCGCCATGGTGACCGCGACGAGTACATCCAGGTCACGGAGGCCGATGTGACCTATGTCGCCGTGGACGAAAACCGCCGTCCGCGCCGTTGCCGCGGTCGGACTGATGCCACCACCGATATTCGTATTGGCACGAATTTTCCGCACGCACCTTACCCGCTAATCGCCGCCCTCAGTCATCACACCGATGTAACGACGCGCGCCACGATCAAACCGGCGCGGGTGGATTGAACAGCGTCAGGAAATTACGCGTCGTTGTCGCGGCGATGCTGCTCGAAAGATTCGCCGCGCAGGTTCGCAATATGCTCCGCGACATGACGCACGTAGGCCGGCTGGTTGGGCTTGCCGCGGTGGGGCACCGGCGCCAGGTAGGGGCAGTCCGTTTCCACCAGCATGCGCTCCAGCCGGCATACGGCGTGCGACATCCATGAGTTCCCGGGCGCTATTGAAGGTCACGATGCCGGAAAAGGAGATATAAAAGTTCAGATCCATGGCCCGCTTGGCCATCTCCCAGTCGCCGGTAAAACAATGCATGACGCCACCCGCCTCGCCGGCGTCCTCTTCCCGCAGGATCGCCAGGGTGTCTTCCTTGGCATCACGCGAATGCACGATCAGCGGCTTTCCGGCCTGTTTCGCCGCCCTGATGTGATTCCTGAACCGCTCGCGCTGCCACTCCAGCTCACCCTCGCTGCGAAAGTAATCCAGGCCGGTCTCGCCGATGGCCACGACCCTGGGGTGAGCGGCAAGTTCGACTAGCTCACCGGCTAATGGCTCGTGCCCGCCCCGTTCGTTGGGATGCACCCCGACGGAAACGCTGACCTCTGCAAGGCGTTCAACCAGCGACAACATGCGCGGGTAATTCTCCAGATTGATGGATACGCACAGCAGGTGGGTGACGCCCTGTTCGCGCGCCGCATCGATCACACCCTCAAGCCCGCCCGAAAAGGAATGCAGGTCCAGCAGATCCAGGTGGCAATGGGAATCAACCAGCATGAAGAGCCTCTACTCGACGAGAGGCTGAATGATAGTCGGTTTCGGGATTACCGCAACCGCGGCGGCTACAGGGTATGGGTCGGGCGGTCGGACTCCAGCGTCCCGGCGAGATAACCCTCGATCTTGTTGCGGGCCGCCCCGTCATCCTGGTCGCTGAACTGCACACCGATTCCGGCCGCACGGTTGCCCTGAGCACCGACGGGTGTAATCCAGACGATCTTGCCGGCCACGGGGATCTTCTCCGGCTCGTCCATCAGGGTGAGCAGCATGAAAACCTCATCACCCAGTTTGTAATGCTTTTTTGTCGGTATAAACAGGCCGCCGCCCTTGACGAACGGCATGTAGGCGGCATACAAGGCGCTCTTGTCCTTGATGGTGAGTGAGAGAATTCCCTGTCGCGGTGCGCTTGCCTGGTTCATGTCTCTACTACCCTTTCCTGGTGATCGGTGTCGTCCTAGTCTAGGAAGTCCGGTCCGCCCATGCGAGCAGGATATCTTCCATCATCAATTGCCGGTTCAAGGTGCCGTCGGCAAGTTTCCGCATCCGGTTGACGCTGTCAAGCAGGCCGAACAGTACCCTGCTATCCAGTTGCTGCGCAAGCACGGACAGGCCGTCCAGCAGGTCGATGCTGTGTATCCCTCGCGTCTGTCCGGTGAGGCGGATTCTCAGCATGTCCATGAGCCATTCCTGCATCCAGCAAAGTCCCTTTAAATCCTCGTCCTTGGCCCAGTCCTGCGCCACGGTGAGGGGATCGTCATGACCCGCATGGATGCCGAGCAACGCTTGGAAACGCTGGTGGCGTTCTTCCAGTGCATTCGCCTGCGCCAGTTGCAGCGCCTGCAGCGGCGCACCGTTCGCCAGTGCGAGATACACCTCCGGCGACGGACCGGCATACTGTGTGGCCAGCCACCGGGCGGTCATGTCGCGGTCAGGCGCCTGGAGGCAGACTTCCTGGCAGCGGCTGCGTATCGTGGCCGGCAAACGGGCCGGATGGGCACTGACCAGAACCAGTACCGTGTTATCGGACGGCTCTTCAAGTGTCTTTAGCAAGCTGTTGGCGGCATTGATATTCAGGACATCCGCCGGTTCCAGAATGGCCACCTTGTAACCGTTGCCGTGACTGGTCAGGGACAGGCTCTCGGAGAGTTCCCGGACCTGGTCGATCCTGATCACCTTGCTGTCCTCGATCGGGTTGAGGCGGAAAAAATCCGGGTTGTTGCCGGCTGCGAACAGCGTGCAACTGCTGCACTCCCGGCAGGGCGCGGCGCCTGCCACCGGGCGCTCACACAGGAGTAAGCGCGCCAGTTCATTGGCGAATACGGCCTTGCCCATGCCTGGTTGACCGGTCAGCAGCAAGGCATGCGGCAAGCGGTTTTGCCTGTGCGACGCCATCAGGCGATCCCAGAAAGGTTCAAGCCATGGATACATATTATCCATATACTAACAAATAGTTACGCTTTATCTCTCAGGCTTTGCAACAGCAGCTCCCGTGAGCATCCGTTTCCATAGTCCACCATCCAGAAGAAAGCGGATTGACTCCGTGCGCCTGCATCAGGTGTTACCGGGGAGTCCTGTTCACCCACGTCAACGATCATGCATATATGGCCGCAACACGGTGTCCAGTTGCCGCTGTACCGTGGCCAGTGGCTGCCCGGCGTCGATCACGCGGTAACGCCCGTCATGGGTCCTGGCCAGTTCGAGATACGCCTGCCGGACCCGCTCGAAGAAATCGACCTGTTCCTGTTCGAAACGATCCAGTGCCCCGCGGTTGCCGGCGCGCTCCAGGCCGATCGCAACGGGTACATCCAGCAATACGGTCAAGTCGGGGCGGAAGTCACCCTGAACCCACTGCTCCAGCCGGGCGATTCTTTCGCTGGCGATGCCGCGGCCGCCACCCTGATAGGCATAGGTCGCATCCGTAAAACGGTCGCACAGCACCCACTTACCTTGCCCAAGCGCGGGCAGAATCACCTTGGCGAGGTGCTCGGCTCGCGCCGCGAACATCAACTGCAGTTCGCAATCGGTATTCATGTCCATATAACGCGGGTCCAGCAGCAAACCGCGTATGGCCTCGCCCAGCGGCGTACCTCCCGGCTCGCGCGTCGTTACCACATCGATGCCGGTAGTTTGAATCAGCTCACGGATAAACGCGATATTGGTGCTCTTGCCGACACCCTCGATACCCTCAACGGTGATGAATTTTCCCCTCACGTTTACTGCGCCGTTGCGGGCAACTGATTGTCGGGTTTGCTCAGCAGTAACCTCTGCACGGCGCTTTCGTGCTCCTTGAGGGTACGGGAAAAACAATGGCCGCCGTTCCCGTTGGCCACGAAGAAAAGCGTGTCGCCTTTGTCGGGGTGCAATACCGCATGGATAGCCGCACCCCCGGGCATGGCGATGGGTGTTGGCGGCAAGCCCTCGCGGGTATAGGTATTGTAAGGCGTATCGGTGCGCAGGTCGCCGGCACGAAGGTTCCCGTCAAAGCGCTCACCCAGTCCGTAGATCACCGTCGGGTCGGTCTGCAGACGCATGCCTTTCTGGAGACGCCGGATGAACACGCCGGCGATGACCGGACGCTCCTCGGCAAGCCCGGTCTCTTTCTCCACGATCGAGGCGAGCGTCAGGGCCTCATAGGGGGTACTCAGCGGCAAGCCCCTGGCCCGCGCCGCCCACTCTCCGGCCAGGAGGCGTTCCATCGCGTTATAGGCGCGCTGGAGAAAGGCCAGATCCGTCGTCCCCCGCGGGAAGTGGTAGGTATCCGGCAGGAACCGGCCCTCGGGGTGCTCGCCCGCATGCCCCAAACGAGCCATGATCTCCTCGGCGCTCAAGTCATCCAGGGTATGCACGATGTCATCGTTCGCCTTGATCAGGGCCAGCATTTCCTTGAATGTCTGGCCCTCGATCAGGGTCACCGCATGCTGGATCACTTCGCCTCCGGCCAGTTTTCTCAGCAGGCTTACCGGCGTCATTCCGGGGATGATCTCGTACTCGCCGGCCTGCAGGCGATGCGCAACCCCGAGCTCGCGGCCGAGCAACATCAGGTAGCGGGGGTGCTCGATGATGCCGCGTCGCTGCAGGTCATGCGAGAGACTGCTCAGCGATGTTCCCGCGGCGATCTCATACACAACGTGAGGTTCAGCTACGGTGAGCGGGTTGTTCTTGAAGCTCTGATACTGGCCGTACAGAATTACGGCATAGGCGACGAAAGCGCCTATGCCGGCAAGCGCCAGCAGGTTAACCAGGATGCTCTTCCACTTGTCAGCCCGTGAGTTTTTCATGGGAATAGAGGATAACGCTCACGCTTCAGTTAAGCCACGCCTCGCCTTCCGATGGCAGACTCGCCAGCAGTTCCTGCAGGCGCCGGGTGACCGCCCCCTTTTGAAACGGGTGGCCGTCGACCGCGACGACCGGCCAGATGCCGATGACGCTGTTGGTCAGGAAGACCTCATCCGCGCGCCACAGGTCAGGCAATCCAGGCGCCTTGATCTGCACCTGCAGCGGCAAGCCTGCGGCCAGCTCCATCACGACCGTGCGCAGGATGCCTGCCACGCCGCAGCGGGTCAGCCCGGGTGTCATCAAGACACTATCCCTGATGAGAAATAGGTTGCTCATGGTGCCTTCCACCAGGCGTTCATCCCCGTCCAGTAGCAGTCCTTCCAGGATGCCGGGATCATCCCATTCCCGCCGCGCGAGGACTTGCTCGAGACGGTTGAGGTGCTTGATGCCGGCCGTCGCCGGATTGCAACCCAGGCGCTGCCGGCATAGGCGAACCGCCACCCCTGCCTCGCTGCAGAAATCCGGATAGTCAGGCCATGGATGTAACTGGATGATCCGGGTCGGGCTTACCTTCGCCGCCGGCCGGTAGCCGCGCCCTCTCGCCCCTCGGGTCACGATGATTTTGAGTACGCCCCGGTTCATGCCTGCAATGATTAGCAGTGATTCCTCAAGGAGCCGAGTTTCCGTCCGGACACGGAATGCCCAGACGCTCGCAGCCGGCATGAAGTCGCGCCAAGTGCCGCAACCAGAAGTGCGGCCGCGCATCCTTCACGGCGATGGTTTCAAAGACACCGTCACCGTACAAGAGCCCCCTGTCCAGGCTCGAGATGCGATCCGTCGCCTCACCGTCGATCAGGACACGCGGCATGTCTCGTGAGGTCATGGGCGCAAGTCCGCGAACATCAGGCATCATCAACGCCAAGCGCATGCAGCAAACCGAGCGCTTTGGCGCGCGTTTCGGCCAGTTCCGCCTCGGGAACCGAATCCGCGACGATGCCGGCACCGGCACGGAAGTGCACGCCGTTGGCCGAGGCGATCATGCTGCGGATCAGGATGTTCATGTCCATACTGCCGTCGCGGTTGATATAACCCATGGAACCGGTATAGGCGTCCCGCGGCTGCTGTTCAAGTTCGGCAATGATTTCCATGCAGCGCACCTTGGGACAGCCGGTAATCGTTCCGCCCGGGAACACGGCTTGTAACACCTGTCCAGGGGAGACCTCGCCGCGCAACTCGCCTTTAACATTCGACACGATATGATGTACATGCGCGTAGGATTCGAGCACCATGAATTCATCGACCACCACGGAGCCCGGTATGCAAATACGTCCCAGGTCATTGCGCTCCAGGTCGATCAGCATGACGTGCTCGGCCCGTTCCTTCGGGTGCGCCAGCAATTCCCTGGAATAATCGCTATCGGTTATCTTGTTGCGGCCTCTGGGCCGCGTCCCGGCGATCGGGCGCGTCTCCACCGTTCGACCCCGCACCCGCACCAGCCGCTCCGGCGAAGAGCTGATGATGGCGGCATCCCCGAAGCGGGCGATCCCGCTGTAGGGCGCCGGATTGTGACGCCTCAGATTCTTGTAGAGCGCCGCCGCATCCACCGTGTCCCGTGCAGTTATCCGCCACGGCCGCGAGAGGTTGACCTGGAATACGTCGCCCTCGCGTATGTACCGGTGGATGCGCGTAACGGCATCCAGATAGTGCTCCCCGGGTGCCTCGATCAGCCGTTCAAGCCGCAGCCCTTCCCGATACCGCCGATCTGCGGATGACAGGCCGGTGATGTCCCTTTCGATGGCGGCGACCCGTCCCTCGTGCCCGGCTTCCGCGACGATGGCGGTCGTGTGTTTCACATGGTCACGCACAATCGCCGTCGCGAATCGCGTGGCGATAGCGACCGGCAATACCCCACCGGCACACGGCAGACGCAGACGGGGTTCGATCTGCGCGGCCAGTTCATAGCCCAGGTAGACGAACCAGCCGCCGGTAAAAGGCAGGTCTTCCGGCGCACTATTGTCAGTTGATGACGAAGACCACCAGCGATCAAGCGCCGCGAGAAAGTCACCGCTTGCCGGTTCTGCTTCCGCGGGTCCGCTCAGCGCGCCGGATGGGTCGAGTCTGAGCGATTCATCCGGGAAGGCGAACAGCAGGTCGTAGCGCCCGTGCGCCAGGCTTTGCAGAAGGTGCGGATAACGCGCCGGGTTGCCCGCATGCAGTTCGACCAGATCGAACGACCGGTTGACCTCGCGCACCTGGCAGCGCGGCTGGGAAGCATAGGTTGATGAGCCCAGGTTGCCGCCCATGTCGCACAGGGCTTTCACTGGTTTCAGTCCGGTTTGCGCAGGATCAGCGTTGCGTTGGTTCCGCCGAAACCGAATGAATTCGACATCACGGTGCCGATCTTCATCTCCCGGGCCACATTCGGCACATAGTCCAGATTACACTCGGGGTCGGGATGCTCCAGGTTGATCGTCGGCGGCGCCACCTGGTCGCGCAGCGCCAGCACCGAGAAGACCGCCTCGATCCCGCCCGCCGCCCCGAGCAGATGCCCGGTCATCGACTTCGTGGAACTGACGGCCACATTGCCGGCATAGTCGCCGAACACCCGTTTTATCGCCAGCGTCTCGGCAAGATCACCGGCGGGAGTTGAGGTGCCGTGGGCGTTGATGTAGTGGATGTCAGCCTTGTCCATGGCCGCATCGGCGATGGCATTGTGCATGCACCGCGCCGCGCCCTCACCCCCGACGGCAGGCTGGGTCATGTGATAGGCATCACCGCTCATGCCAAAACCGGCCACTTCGGCGTAGATGTTCGCGCCGCGCCGCCGCGCCTGTTCATACTCCTCGAGCATCAGTATGCCGGCGCCGTCGCTGAGCACAAAACCGTCCCGCTCCCGATCCCATGGACGACTCGCGGCCTGCGGGTCGTCGTTGCGGGTCGACAGCGCGCGTGCCGCCGCGAATCCGCCGATACCCGTGGGGCAGGTCGTCATTTCAGCGCCCCCCGCCATCATGATGTCGGCATCGCCGTAGGCTATCATGCGGGCCGCGACGCCGATATTGTGGGTCGACGTGGCGCAGGCGGTAACGATCGCGATATTCGGTCCTTTCATGCCGTGGAGGATGGAAAGGTTGCCGCCGATCATGTTGATGATATTGCTGGGTACGAAAAACGGGGAAATTTTGCGTGGACCACCATCGATATAGGCCTGATAGGCATCCTCGATTCCCGGCAGTCCGCCGATACCCGAACCGATGGCCATGCCGGCGCGATCGGCATTGCTTTCGTCGATTACCAGACCGGAATCGGCAAAGGCCTGGCCCGCCGCCGCGATACCATAGTGGATGAACGGCGCCATCTTGCGCGCATCCTTTGCGGGGATATATTTCGTGACGTCGAAATCCCTGACCTCGCCGCCGAAACGCACCGGGAACGCGGAGACGTCGAAACGGGTAAGGGGTCCAATACCGCTTTTCCCCGCCAGGATGCTGGCCCAAGCGTCATCGACAGAATTACCGACCGGCGAAACGATACCCAGCCCGGTGACAACTACGCGTCTTCTGGACAACACCCGATTTCCGCCAGTGTCCTGTATGAATTCATACGTGCTGAAAACAAAAGGCCGCACCGCTGTTCAGGCCGGTGCGGCCGGTATCTGATAGGGGAATGATCAACCAAGGTGGGCGTTGACGTAATCAATTGCCTGCTGGACGGTGGTGATTTTCTCGGCCTCCTCGTCAGGAATTTCACATTCGAACTCCTCTTCCAGAGCCATGACGAGTTCTACTGTGTCCAGAGAATCCGCGCCAAGATCATCGACAAAAGAAGCGGCATTGGTCACCTCTTCTTCCTTGACTCCCAGTTGCTCAATAACAATCTTCTTGACACGTTCATCAACGTTGCTCATTTCGGATTATTCCTCTGTGTTTAAAAAAGGCGGCATGCGCTGCGCGGGTATTGTAGTGAATGCCTTATACAAGATACAAGTCACTCCCACCGTGGCGAGGACAGGCATGGTTACAATCACGCATGGCGCGGTTACGGCTACCTATTACGCATTTAGTACATATCAAACAGCATCTTGCATCGTCATCCTGACGGTGTGAATCAGATTCTGCACAAGGCGGAGCCGCGGCTGATAATTCAGGTCATGTACATACCGCCATTCACATGGATCGTCTCGCCCGTAATATAACCGGCCTCGCGCGATGCGAGAAAAGCAACCGCACAGGCAACATCCCTCGCATCGCCCAGTCTCGCCAGCGGGATTTGCTCGATCAATTTCTCCCGTTGTTCTGCGGACAAGGCGCGCGTCATATCCGTATCGATGAATCCCGGGGCAACGGCATTGACGGTGATGCCGCGTGAACCGACTTCGCGCGCCAGTGATTTGGTAAAACCGATGACACCCGCCTTGGTTGCGGCATAATTTGCCTGCCCGGGGTTGCCGGTGGCCCCGACGACGGAGGCGATGGTTATGATCCTGCCCTGCCTCGCCTTCATCATGCCGCGCAGACAGGCCTTGCTCAGATGGAAAACCGAGGTGAGATTGGTTTGAATTACAAGGTCCCACTCCTCCTCCTTCATGCGCATGAGAAGATTGTCCCTGGTAATGCCCGCATTGTTAACCAGTACCGTGGGATTCCCGAAATCGTCCTGCAGGGTCTTGAAAAACGCCGCTATGGAATCGCTGCTGGTGACATTCAGGACCATGCCGGCGCCACGAATGGCGTTCTTCGACAGCTCTTCTTGAATGCCCCGGGCGCCCTGTTCGGTGGTTGCCGTGCCCACGACGGTTGCTCCCCGGGCGCCCAGTTCGCGCGCAATGGCCCTGCCGATACCGCGGCTCGCGCCGGTTACCAGTACGATCTCATCATTCAATCCCATGCCTGCCTCCCTAGCAGCGCCTGTTCATCAAGCGTTCAATGCCGCGTTCAGACTGTCCGGATCATAAACCGCCGCCGTAATCAGTTCCTTGTCGATGCGTTTGCAAAGACCCGTGAGGACCTTGCCCGGACCGGCCTCGAGAATACGCTGGATGCCGGCGCCGCGCATCGATTCCACCGTTCTCATCCACTGTACCGGACTGTATAACTGCCGCTTGAGCGCGTCTCGGATGGCGGCCGGGTCATCGTGGGCCGTCACATCGGCATTCTGGATGACCGGGATGGCCGGCGCTCTGATCACCGTCTGCTGCAGATGTTCCGCAAACCGGTCTGCTGCCGGGCGCATCAGCTCGCAGTGGGACGGCACGCTGACCGGCAAGGGGACGGCGCGTTTCGCGCCGCGCGCCTTTGCCAGTTCGATCGCACGCCGCACGGCCCCGGCATCGCCGGCTATCACCACCTGGCCGGGTGAATTGAAGTTGACGGCGGCGACCACGCGCCCCTCGGCCGCCCGCGCGCAGACATCGGTAACATCCGCGTCACTCAGGCCAAGTATGGCCGCCATCGCCCCGCTGCCTGCCGCGACCGCCTCCTGCATACAACGGCCGCGCGCGGCCACAAGTCTTATGGCATCGGTAAACGCCAGCGCCTTGGCGCAGACCAGCGCCGTATATTCACCCAGGCTGTGTCCCGCCATGACGGCGGGATGCCTACCGCCTTGCGCCCGCCAGATGCGCCACACGGCCACACCCGCCGCGAGCATCGCAGGCTGCGTCCGGTCGGTCTAGATTGAGTTCCTCGGCAGGGCCTTCCATGACCAGTTTCCACAGGTCATAACCCAGGGTATCGCTGGCTTCCCGATACGTCTCGCTCACCAACGGAAAGTCCTGCGCCAGCCCGGACAGCATGCCCACGGACTGGGACCCCTGCCCCGGGAACACCATGGCAAGCGTCTGATCGGCGTTATTGAAAGATGTCTTCATCGTCAGCAGAGAAAAGATAAACCGGCTTGTCCACCGCAAAGGCGCAAAGCTCGCATAGTTACTGATCTGCCGCCGCCCGGTGAGAATTGCGGGCTAGTACTTGAGCAAGGCCGAACCCCAGGTGAAACCGCCACCGAACGCCTCCATGAGCAGGGTTTCGCCACGCTGGATACGCCCGTCGCGCACGGCCACATCCAGCGCCAGGGGGACAGAGGCCGCCGAAGTATTGCCGTGATCATCCACGGTCACCACCACCCGGTCCATGGACATTTTCAGTTTCTTGGCCGTGGCCTGGATGATGCGGATATTCGCCTGGTGGGGAATCAGCCAGTCGACATCGGACTTGTCGAGCTTGTTGGCGGCGAGTGTCTCATCGACGATGCGCCCCAGCGTATTCACCGCCATCTTGAAGACCTCGTTGCCCTGCATCTGGACATAGGCCTGCCCGCTCTGCACCTTATCATAGCCGGAGGAGATGCCGGCCGGCACCGTCAGCAGATGCTCGTAGCTGCCATCGGCATGCAGGTGCGTGGAGAGTATGCCGGGTTCATCACTGGCCTCCAACACGACCGCCCCGGCGCCATCGCCAAACAGTATGCTGGTACTGCGGTCATTCCAGTCGACGATACGGGACAGCGTCTCCGCCCCGACCACCAGGGCGCAGCGCGAGGAGCCGGTGCGTATGAATTTGTCGGCGATACCCAGCGCGTAGATAAAACCGGTACACACCGCCTGTACATCAAAGGCCGCCGTCCCATGAATATCCAGCCGCTGTTGCAGTAGGCACGCGGTACTCGGGAACACGCGGTCGGGCGTCGTGGTGGCGAAAACGATCAGGTCGATCTGCCGGGGGGTGCGACCGGCCGCCTCCATGGCGCGGTTTGCCGCGATCTCGGCGAGATCACAGGTGGTCTCGTCACCGGCGGCGATATGACGTTTGTAGATCCCGGTGCGATCCCGGATCCACGCGTCGCTGGTATCCATGATCTTCTCGAGATCATGGTTGGTCAGCACCTTCTCGGGTAAATAACCGCCGGTTCCAGTGATACGGGAATAGATCATGACGCCTGCCTGTTCTCCAGAAACGTTTGCAGCCGGGCGCTGATCCGCTCTGGCACGGATTCGCGCGCCTCGACGACGGCAACCTTGATGGCATTGGCATAGGAAAGCACATCGGCGCTGCCGTGGCTTTTTATCACGATGCCCTTCAGCCCCAGCAGGCTGGCGCCATTGTAACGTCGCGGATCGATCTTCTCCCGAAACGACCTGAGTACCGGCATGGCGAACAATGCCGCGAGTTTCGTCAGCAGGTTGCGCGTGAATTCCTGGCGTATGAAATGGGCAATCATCCTGGCAACGCCCTCGCTGGATTTCAGTGAAATATTACCGACAAATCCGTCGCAGACTACGACATCGAAGTTTCCCTTGTAGATATCATCGCCCTCGGCATAACCGCTGTAGTTGAGCGGGCTCTGGGCCAGCAACCGCGCCGCTTCCTTGACCTGCTCATTGCCCTTGATTTCCTCCTCGCCGATATTCAGCAAGCCGATCCGCGGCTGGGGGTTGTTGTCCACCGCCCCGGCCAGCACCGACCCCATGAGGGCGAACTGCAGCAGATGCTCGGCGTTACAGTCGACATTTGCCCCAAGATCCAGCATCCAGGTATGCGAGGTCATGGTGGGAAGTGCGGTGCAAATGGCGGGGCGATCGATACCCGGCAGCATCTTCAGCACAAACCGGGCGGTGGCCATCAGTGCGCCGGTATTGCCGGCACTCACGCAGGCACCGGCAACGCCGTTCTTTACGAGATCGATCGCCACGCGCATGGAAGAATCCTTCTTGTTGCGCAGCGCGTGCGAGGGTGTTTCATCCATCTCGACCTTTTGACTGGCGTGATGGATCCTCACGCGGCCATGGGTGGCTGCCTTGTGGCGCTGGAGCGCGTTTCTCAGCACGGCCTCATCGCCCACCAGGATCACGTTCAAGTCGCCATGCTCTTCAAGCGCTCTGAGCGCGGCGGGGACGACCACATCCGGGCCAAAATCGCCCCCCATTGCATCAAGCGCAATCGTTACCCCCGTACTCATGGCAAGAAGTGACGAATGCGCCTGCTGGTTAACCGGTCAAGTCGGGGTGATGCTCGGGACTGCCAAGGCCGGGCTACACTTCAAATCAGTCCAGATCCTTGTTGATAACCTTGCGGCCTCGGTAATAGCCGTCGGGACTGATGTGGTGGCGACGGTGGGTCTCGCCGGTGGTTGGTTCAATCGACAGCGTGGGGCCACTGAGGCTGTCATGGGAACGACGCATGCCACGCGTGGATGGCGTTTTCCGGCTCTTCTGGACGGCCATACTGCTTACTCCTTTCGAGAATTACTGTTTCTGTTTCAATTGCACCAGCACGGCAAACGGGCTCTCCCGCTGGCTGCTGGCCGCTGTTTGCTGAGCCGTCATCGGCGGCCGGCACTTGCTCACGCCGCTGTGCAGTGGCGCGATCGGCAAAGCCAGCATCACCTCATCCGTAATCACCTCGGCAAGTTTCGCCGGTTCCCCGCTAACGAGCAACGGTTCGTAGAGATCAGACAGGCGTTGCATTTCTTCCTGGGTATGCACGAGTCCCAGCCGGAATGTCACCTCCAGGGGATAGTCCAAGGGTTCGAGACAACGCTGGCATTGCAGCACCAACCTGCCTTGAATGGAGCCGGCGAGGAAGCGCGTCCCGTCCTCGTCTCTGTCCAGTTCGAGCACGATCTCAAGCTCGCCTTCATGGGATTCGAGCAGCGGCAAGACCCGATCCAGACTGGCCAGTTTTATCCGGCCCCGCAATGCACGCCCCACCTCGGCCGTTGCGTAGAGATCGAGGCGATCCGGCAGGTGGTTTATCATAACCCGCTTATACTATAATCCGCTCCGGATTCTGTCAAAGAAAAACACCGGCATTCAGTTACTTTCCACACCCTATTCCACCCGCGCCGCAGCGCCGGAAATGACCGGCTTGCATCGTGGGGGGGTGCAGGGATAATTACCGGTATTTTCAGGCAGACGGCCCCGGCAGACGAGCTAACCGAGCGGAATACTATTTTGATCCAGAAGATCCTGATTGCCAACCGTGGCGAAATCGCCGTCCGCATCATCCGTGCCTGCGCCGAGGCCAATATCACCTCCGTTGCCATCTACGCCGATGCCGACCGGCATGCATTGCATGTCAAAAAAGCCAACGAGGCCTACAACATCGGTCCGGAGTCCATCGCCGGCTATCTAAACGCACACCGCATCGTCAACCTCGCGGTTGCCACCGGTTGCGATGCCCTGCACCCGGGCTACGGGTTTCTCTCCGAGAACCCGATGCTGGCGCAGATCTGCAAGGAGCGCAATTTGCGTTACATCGGCCCGTCGGCTGCTGTGATACAAAAAATGGGGGACAAGATCGCCGCACGCAAGGCCATGCAGGAAGCCGGCATACCCGTGGTGCCCGGTAGCGACGGTAACCTGGCCAGTCTGGATGAAGCCCTGACCGTAGCCAACGGAATCGGTTACCCGGTCATGCTCAAGGCGACTACCGGTGGCGGCGGCCGGGGTATCCGGCGCTGCAATTCAGCGCAGGACCTGAGAAAGAGCTATGACCGGGTGCTCTCCGAAGCAAGCAAGGCGTTTGGCCGGGCCGATGTCTTCATGGAGAAGTGCATTGATCGCCCACGGCATATCGAGGTTCAGGTGCTGGCCGACTCCCATGGCAATGTCGTACACCTGTTTGAACGCGACTGTTCCATCCAGCGGCGCCACCAGAAACTCATCGAGATTGCGCCATCGCCACAGATTGATGAGCAGCAGCGCGCCTGGCTGGGTGAAACCGCGGTGCGGGTCGCGCGCGCCGTCGGCTATGAAAACGCCGGCACGGTGGAATTCCTGATGGACACCGACAAGCGGTTTTATTTCATGGAAATGAACACGCGACTGCAGGTCGAACATACCGTCAGCGAGGCGATTACCGGTATCGACATCGTGAGGGAACAGATACGGATCGCCGATGGCCAGCCCCTCCGATATGCGCAGTCGGAGATTCAGAAGCGCGGTTATGCCATGGAACTGCGTATCAATGCGGAAGACCCGAAAAACGATTTCCTGCCGAGTTTCGGGCGCATCACCCGCTATTTCGCACCGGGCGGACCGGGCGTGCGCACCGACGGCGCCATTTACACCGGCTATCTGATTCCACCCCACTATGACTCCATGTGCGCCAAGCTCACGGTCTGGGCGCTGAGCTGGCCGGAAGTGCTCAATCGCGCGGGGCGCGCCTTGCAGGATATCGGCGTCTATGGCGTGAAGACAACGATCCCCTTTTACATGGAAATACTGAAGGTGCCGGAGTTCCGTCAAGGTTCCTTTGATACCGGATTCGTGGATGATCACCCGGAACTCACCCAGTACAAGACAAGCCGTCCGACACGCGAACTCTCGGCAGTCATCGCCGCCGCCCTGTCGGCGCATTTTGGTCTTTGAACAGCTAATAACACCGGATCGCCATGCCCAAGGTACACATAACGGATCTCATTCTGCGCGATGCCCACCAGTCGCTGATCGCGACCCGCATGCGCACCGAGGACATGCTGCCGATCTGCAAGCAGCTAGACGGCATCGGCTACTGGTCACTGGAGGTCTGGGGTGGCGCCACGTTTGACGCCTGCCTGCGCTATCTCAAGGAAGATCCCTGGGAACGGCTGCGCAGCCTGCGCGCGGCGCTGCCCAATACCCGGCTGCAGATGCTGCTGCGGGGACAGAACCTGCTCGGTTACCGGCATTATTCGGATGACGTGGTGCGTGAATTTGTCCTGCGCAGCGCCGAGAACGGCATAGACGTATTCCGCATCTTCGATGCCCTGAACGACATCCGCAACCTGGAGGTCGCCGTCGACGCCACCCGGCAGGCCGGCAAGCATGCCCAGGGCACGATCTGTTACACCACCAGCCCGGTGCATAACATCCAGACCTTCGTGACCCTGGCGAAGGACCTGCAATCCCTGGGATGCGACAGCCTGGCGATCAAGGACATGGCAGGGTTGCTGACACCGATGGTGACGGGTGAACTGGTCCGTGAAATCGTCACGGCCACGGGTCTCCCGGTACATTTGCACAGCCACGCCACCGCGGGCACTTCCGAGATGTGCATGCTGAAAGCCATCGAGAACGGCTGCTGTCATATCGACACCGCCATCTCCGCGTTTGCGGGCGGCGCCAGCCATCCGGCGACCGAAAGCATGGTCGCGGCATTCCGCGGCAGCGAATACGACACCGGCCTCGACCTCGAGGCGTTGCAGAAAATCGGTTTTTATTTCCGCGACGTGCGCAAGAAATACCACCAGTTCGAGAGCGAATTCACCGGACTGGATACCCGGGTGCAGGTCTATCAGGTACCCGGCGGCATGATATCCAATCTGTATACGCAGTTGCGCGAACAGGGCGCCCTGGACCGGATGAACGAGGTCTTCCAGGAGATTCCGCGCGTACGGGAAGATCTGGGTTTCCCTCCGCTGGTGACCCCCACATCACAGATCGTCGGAACCCAGGCCGTGCTCAATGTACTCACCGGCGCACGCTACAAGACCATAACCAATGAGGTAAAACTCTACCTCCAGGGCCGCTACGGAAAGGCGCCGGCCAGCATCAACTCCTTCGTACAGCAGCTTGCCATCGGCAATGAAAACATCATCGATGTGCGTCCCGCCGATCTGCTGGATAACGAGATGGACAACCTGCGCGCGTCCATCGGCGAGCTGGCCAAGTCCGAAGAGGATGTGCTGACCTACGCCATGTTTCCCGAGATCGGCAGGGAATTTCTCGAACAACGCGGCAAAAATGCCCTGGTATCGGAACCCCTGGAACAGATCTTCAACCGGCGCGCCAATGAGCATGCCCGGCCGACGGAATTCAACGTTACCCTGCACGGTGAAACTTACCATATCAGGGTTACGGGCACCGGGCATCGCACTCAGGACAACCGCCCCTTCTACATGACGGTCGATGGCGTTCCCGAAGAGGTGCTGGTCGAGATCCTGGACGAGATCCAGCTTGAAAGCACGCCCGCCTCGGGCAAATCCGCCATCAAGGGCAGCCAGCGGCCGCGGGCCACGCTGCCCGGACATGTAACGACCTCGATGCCGGGCACCATCGTCGACATCCTGGTCAATGTCGGTGACACGGTCGCGGCGGGAACGCCCGTCCTGATCACCGAGGCCATGAAGATGGAGACCGAGATACAGGCCCCCGTCGCCGGCGGCATCAAGGCCATCCACGTCAAGAAGGGTGAATCGGTCAACCCCGATGAAACCCTGGTGGAAATCGAATAGCCAGCCGGAATTGCTGTATCACGAGAAGACATTCACCGGAAAGACGCAGAAAGAAATCGCTTACGATGAAAATACACGGACATACCGGCGTGTACAAGGCTAAGAATGTGTCGTCTAGGTGACTTCTTATGTTCGTCTCTCGAATCTGCGTTCTTTGCGGCTTTGCGGTGAACAAGCGCGTAATGATATGCGGTCTTAGGACATGAACTCCCCGACATCCGCCCTGCCGATCATCCTCGCGTCAACCTCGCCGTTCCGCCGGGAACTGTTGTCACGCCTGGGGCTCCAGTTCGAAACCGCCGCGCCTAATATTGATGAAAGCCGCCAAGTCAATGAACCACCGCTGGACCTGGTGCGCCGGTTATCCGAGGCCAAAGCGCGCGCCATCGGTCCCTCACGCGAGGCACTGGTCATCGGCTCAGACCAGGTTGCAACCGTCGGCAGGGATGTGCTGGGAAAACCGGGAACCCACGAGCGGGCTGCGGAACAGTTGCGCCGCTTGTCCGGCCGGTCCGTCACCTTCCTCAGCGGGCTGTGCCTGTTGAACACCGCCACGGGTGAGGCACAGGTGGATGTGGTTCCATTCCGGGTGCAATTCCGAGAACTGGACGAGAGCCAGATCGAGCGCTATTTGCGCCACGACCGGCCCTATGGCTGCGCCGGCAGTTTCAAAGCGGAGAGTCTGGGGATTGCCCTGTTCGAACGCATGGAGGGAGATGATCCGACGGCACTGGGCGGGCTGCCGCTGATTTGTCTGACGGGTATGCTGGCCAAGGCCGGCATCACGCTGCCCTGACCGGTATTTTCCGGCGCAACACGCCATGCCGATGTTTGCCAACCCGTCGCGCCGCTGCTCTGCCCGGCCTGCGAATCGACACGAGCAATGCGGGTAATACCTGGTACACCCTCACGTAAACGTCAGCGCAGGGAAACGGGGCCGCTCGCCATCTCGGCCATTGCACCGGCCATGGCCACGCCGATGCGTTTGCTGAGACGTTCGAGCAGGTCGGGCTTCTGGGTGAAATCCACGATCTTTTCTTCGCCGATCACTTCCCTGGCGACAAAGCCCGCACTGCCGAGCGCATCGACCAAACCCCTATCGAGACTTTCCTCGCCGGTCCAGAACAAGCCGCTGAACAGCTCTGGATCATTGGACAGGCGATCCCCCCGGCCCTCCTTGACCGAGGTGATGAACTGTTCGTGGATATCTTTCAGGAGTTTCTCTACGTGGTCTACGTCGGACGGCTTGGTCGGTAAAAACGGGTCCAGGAAACCCTTGTTTTCGCCGGCCGTGTAGAGGCGGCGCTCCACGCCGAGCTTCTCCAGGCTGCCGACAAAGCCAAAACTGTCCATGCGCACCCCGATGGACCCCACGATACTGGCCTTGTCCGCATAGATTTTGTCGGCGGCGGAGGCCACGTAATAACCACCCGAAGCGCAGATATCGGTCACCACGGCGTAAAGGGGCGTTTTAGGATATTTCTCCCTGAGGCGTTTGATCTCGTTGTAGATGTAACCGGACTGCACGGGGCTGCCCCCGGGGGAGTTGATGCGCAGAATGATGCCGGCGGTATTCTTGTCCTCGAAGGCATCCTTGAGGCCGCCGATCACGTTATCGGCGCTGGCCTCGGTTTCGTCCGAGATGATGCCTTTCAGTTCGACCAGGGCGGTATGTTTTCCACCCACCTGCTCGATGGTTGACCAATCGGCGGGCCAGTAAAGCAGCAGAACCGCGCCGAGGTAGAGCGCCAGTAGAAACTTGAAAAATATATTCCAGCGCCGGGTGCGGCGCTGTTCATTAAGTGAGGCAAAGGCAAGGCGATTGACCAGGTCCCGATGCCAGTCATCATTAGTGCTCATTGCCCCATCCAGCGGTTCGAAATGAACCGGGTCCCGCTTTGACGGCGTACCGGATGTCTCCTTCTCTGACATATGCTCCACCTGGATAAATCGACGGATGATTATTTGTTGACAGCGACGATGCCTGCATTCGACAGCCACGCCGGCATATCCGAAATGCGCCGCAGACACACCAGCGGGGCATGGCGGTTCAAACGCTCTGCGCTGTGTACGCCGGTTGCGACAGCGATTTTCGCGGCACCGGCATTGGTTGCCATTTCCATATCATACTCGGTATCACCGACCATGATAGTCTGCTCAGGAGTCGCGCCCAGCTCATCCATGAGGTCGATGAGCATCTGCGGGTGCGGCTTGGAAGGCGCCTCGTCGGCACAGCGGGTCGCATGAAAACAGCTCTCCAGTCCGGTTTCCCCCAACACCCGATCCAGTCCTCGCCGCGCCTTGCCTGTCGCGACGCCGAGCAGGAAGTGCTGCCGCCTGACTATGTCCAGCATCTCACGCACACCCGCAAACAGACTGGACCCGCCGGAGTTGAACCAGTGGCGCCGGTAGTTGGCGATGAAAGACTGGTAGAAAGACCTCATCCCGCCCGGGAACCAGCGTGTCGATGGCTTCACGCAGGCCCAATCCGATCACGTTCCTCAGCGTCTCGTCATCCATCGGCTCCAGCGACAGGTCGCTCACGGCCGCGCGCAGGCAGGAGACGATCTGCGCCTCGGAATCCATCAGCGTCCCGTCCCAGTCGAACACGATAAGATTGATTTCGCGCGCTAGGATCTCCCCCGGAAAGAATTCGACCGTATCAGTCATGGGATGGCAAGACGGCATTATCCAGCGCATCGAGCACCTGTTTCAGGTCCTGACCCGGAGGCGTACTGACATCGACGATCTCACCGCTCCCCGGATCGGTAAATTCAATCCTGTGGGCGTGCAGGAACAAACGCCGCAGCCCGTAACCTTTCATGATGCGGTTAAACTCATCATCACCGTATTTCTCGTCACCGGCCAAAGGATGGCCGATATACGCGGCATGCACACGGATCTGATGGGTCCTGCCCGTTTTCAGCTCGACATCCACGAGGCTCGCCGGCCCGTGTGTAGACACGGGGTGGAACAGCGTTACCGCCTCCTTGCCTTGATCGTCCACCCTTACGACCCGTTCGCCGCCCTGCAGCTGGTTTTTTCGCAGCGCCACCGCCACGGATCTCGAACCACCCGGCCAATCGCCCCGCACCAGCGCCAGGTAGCGTTTATTCATCCTGCCCGCGCGCAATTGCTCGTGCAGTGCGCGCAATGCGCTGCGTCGTTTGGCGATGATCAGGCAACCCGAGGTTTCCCGGTCAAGCCGGTGAACCAGTTCCAGATAGGGGGCATCCGGGCGTATGAGCCGCAGCGCTTCAATGATACCGTGACTGATACCGCTGCCGCCATGAACGGCAACCCCGGCGGGTTTGTCGATTACCAGAAGGTGAGTATTCTCAAGCAGGATAGAATCCTCGATCGTCAGCAATCTTTTCCCTGGCGTGGTTTTTTCCTTGTCCGGCGCCACGCGCACGGGAGGAATGCGCACCTTATCACCCGACTTCACCTTGTACTGGGCGCGTATCCGGCTGCTGTTGACCCGTACCTCTCCACGGCGCAGGATGCGGTAGATGTGGCTGCGCGGCACACCCTTCAGGTACCGCGCCAGAAAATTGTCGATTCGCTGCCCGGCTTCATCCCGGGTGACATCGATGATTCGGACCTGTGCCGGAGGCATGTGAGCGGTGCTGCCCATTCCCGTTATTCGCAAGACGTGAGTTGAAGGCCCGGCATTGTACCTTCAAATTCACATAACATTCAGTATCTTCGTTTGCTAGGACACGACATCATTGATATAGTCGCGCCACGGCGTGGTCCTCGCCGCCAGCAACCGAAGGCGGCTAATTCACGTCAGGAACACTAATTTCCTGCTGAAGAATGCGTGATTCGTCTCAATCGATTATTCAGCAGTTTCAGCAATCGGCTGATTTTGGACTTTTTTTGACACATAACTAGCGCTCCCGTGGTTATCGCATCGCAATATAGCCTGCTGGCTGTCATCTCCCATTTCAGTGTCTGGCTGGCAAACATCGGCTCGTCCGTGTTTGCCTGGCGGACAGGCGACATGGCTTGCCGGCTACCTTGCGCTGTGCAGGAAACGGTCGAGCGCGCGAGAGACATAAGACATGAAAAGAATGCTCATCAACACCACCCAACCCGAAGAGTTGCGCGTGGCCCTCGTAGATGGCCAGAAACTATACGATCTCGATATCGAAATACCTTCACGGGGACAAAAAAAATCCAACGTATATAAAGGTAAAATCACCCGCATCGAGCCCAGCCTGGAAGCGGCCTTCATCGATTACGGTGCCGAGCGCCATGGATTTCTCCCGTTAAAGGATATTTCACGCAACTATTTTTCCGATACTGCCAGAGAAGGCGGTGGCCGACAGAGCATCAAGGATGCCCTCAAGGAAGGACAGGAGCTGATCGTCCAAGTCGAAAAGGAAGAACGCGGCACCAAGGGCGCGGCACTCACCACATTCATCAGTCTCGCCGGACGCTACCTCGTCCTGATGCCGAACAATCCTCGCGCCGGCGGCGTGTCCAGGCGCATCCAGGGAGATGAGCGCAACGTTCTACGCGATGCCATGAGCTCACTCAATATCCCCGAGGACATGGGTATGATCGTGCGTACCGCCGGCGTCGACCGCAGCGCCGAGGAACTCCAGTGGGATCTCGATTACCTGATCACGCTGTGGGATGCCATCACCAAGGCTTCCGGAGAGAAGCCCGCGCCGTTTCTCATCTATCAGGAAAGTAATGTCATTATTCGCGCACTGCGTGACTACCTGCGCAAGGACATTGCGGAAATCCTCGTCGACAGCCAGGATGTTTACGAAAAAGCAAAGGAATTCATGCAGCAGGTCATGCCGCATAACCTGAGCAAGCTCAAGTTGTACCAGGACAAGATACCGCTCTTCAGCCGCTTCCAGATCGAATCCCAGATTGAATCAGCCTTCCAGCGTGAAGTCTCGCTGCCCTCCGGTGGCGCCATCGTCATCGATCATACCGAAGCCCTGCTCTCCATCGATATCAACTCGGCACGCGCGACCAAAGGTAGCGATATCGAGGAAACCGCCCTGAACACCAACCTTGAAGCGGCCGATGAAATCGCCCGTCAGCTGCGTATCCGCGATCTCGGCGGTCTGATCGTGATTGACTTTATCGACATGCAGCCGCCGCGCCACCATCGGGAGGTTGAGAACCGGTTACGCGATGCGCTCAATATGGACCGTGCCCGTGTCCAGATCGGCCGCATCTCACGTTTTGGCCTGCTGGAAATGTCACGACAACGGTTACGCCCCTCTCTGGGCGAGTCCAGCCAGATCGCCTGCCCCCGGTGTGCCGGTCGGGGGTCGATACGGGGTGTCGAGTCCCTGTCACTTTCCGTGTTGCGTATCATCGAAGAAGAAGCCATGAAGGAGAGCACGGTCCGTGTCGTGGCGCGCGTGCCTGTTGATGTGGGCACTTATTTGCTCAATGAAAAGCGCGAATTGTTGTTGAGTCTCGAATCACGTCATGGCGTCTCGGTAATGCTGATTCCCTCACCCGCGCTGGAAACGCCGAATTATGACATCCAGCGGGTACGCGGCGAGGAATTGCGCGGCATACCGGCCGAGCGGAGCTACCAAATGGTACACGAGGAGCCTGAAGCGGAAGCCATACAGGCGGCCATGACCTCGGCCATGCCAATGGGGTTGGAGGCCCCTGCCGTGAAGGCGGTCGCGCCGTCCACGCCCGCACCGGAACACATATTCGTCGAGACTGCCGATGACAAGATACCCGAGAAGGAGAAAAAACCGGGACTGTTCAATCGGCTAATTTCCAGCCTGTTCGGGCCCGGCGAAACGCCCGAGCGGCCGGCCAGCCAACCCGTGGAACAGTCAACCAGTCGCCGCAGCCCGCAACCACGCGAGCATGGCAAGGGCAGTCACCCGCGGGGCGGCACGGGTCGTGGTGGTCAGCCCCGGGGAAGAAGACGCGGCGGCAACCAGAATCGCCAGGCATCGACGGACCAGCCACCACGCCATGAGACCGCACCCAAGGAAGAGAGGATACAACCCGCCGTAGCGGAACAAGAACAAAATGACATGCCGGTAACACCGGATTCAGCGGATGACCACTCCGGTTCATTGCCGGAGAGTGGCCGCATGCAACGTAGCCAGGGACGCGGCCCATCCCGGCGCGGGCGCCGCGGTGGACGGCACAGACCATCCGGCCAGAAACGCAATAACGACAACCCACCGGAACGCGCCGCCGCTGCACAGCGTACCGATGCTGGTGAGGGCACCGGCGGTGGTACTACAAACACGGACGCACATACTCCACCGCCTGCCACTTCGTCACCGCCTTCAGACGAACATGGCCGGAGCGCCCCGCATGCCACGGAGAAACAGGCTTCTGCGACAGGCAGTCCAAACCCGCCACCGGCAAAGGACGGCAGTGTATCGGCCCAGAAGAAGGCGGATGCCCCTACACCGGCAGCCGGCTACTACCATGGCGGAAACGGAGAGAAAATCTTCGGACGGACCTCCCGCCCAGGCCTACGCGGCTGAAAAGGCGGAGGTCAAAATCGATAAGGCATCCCCATAACAGAGGCCCATTCTGCTGACCCGGCTTCACAGACGATGTTGCTGGCGGATCTCCGCCAGCAAGCCCTCGGCAGCCCGTTCAATCAGATCCAGCACCCGCTCAAAACCGGTTGCCCCGCCATAATAAGGGTCTGGTACCTCATCCTCGGCAAGTTCGGGAGCAAATTCCAGGAACAGCCGCAGCTTGGGCCGATGGGCGGGCGGGCAGAATGCCATCAGGTCTTCATAATTTCTCCGGTCCATCGCCAGCACATAGTCGAATAGCAGAAAATCATTTTCGGTGACCCTGCGGGCGCGCTGTTTGCCGAGATCGATCCCGCGCCGCATGGCGGCTTGCGCAGCCCGTTCATCCGGTCGTTCGCCGATATGGTAGGCATGCGTTCCCGCCGAATCGATCCGGATCAGCGATGATAAGCCCTGGCGCTCGACCAGATACTCAAACACGCCCTGAGCCGTGGGTGAACGGCAGATATTTCCCATGCACACGAACAAGACCCTGACCATCAGAACAGACTCCACACCCGATTACCCACCGACTCTATCATCTCGCTGACAAGACCCGCTCAACCCTTGCCAAGTCCGCCTCGGTATCGACCCCAGGAGCAGGTATTGCCTCGGCGATGCCGACGTGTATCTTCAGGCCATGCCAGAGCGCGCGCAGCTGTTCGAGTTTCTCGAAATTCTCCAGTGGTGAGGGTTCCAGCCGGCTGTAATGACGCAGGAAACGCGCCCGGTAGGCGTAGAGGCCGATGTGGTGCAGCAGGGGATACCCGCCCGGTATGCCGGAACCCGTTTCTGGCGGATCACGATGCCAGGGGATCGGAGCACGGCTGAAATACAGCGCATAGCCATCGCGATCGAGCAACCACCTTGACGATATGCGGGTCGGTTTCGTTCTCCGATGCCTTCAAGGGATAGGCCAGGGTAGTGATGGAGGCGGATTGATGGGTGGCAAGATCGGCGGCCACCTGGTCAATCAGCAAGGGAGGCATCAAGGGCTCGTCGCCCTGCAGGTTGACGACGATGGCGTCATCATCCCATCCACGCGTCGCAACGACTTCGGCCAGCCGCTCGGTGCCCGAGGCATGTGCCGTTGATGTCATGCAGACATCGGCGCCAAAACCGGCCGCCGCCGCCGCGATGCGCTGGTCATCGGTCGCGATGACGATGTGTTGCGCACCGCTCGCCCGGGCGCGTTCGTGGACATGCTGCAACATGGGCTTGCCTGCGAGCAGACGCAATGGTTTGCCGGGCAGCCGCGTCGAGGCATAACGCGCGGGGATTACGATCTTAAACGCTGTGGTCATATCCGTGTCTGCACTCGCCATGGGCGGTTAAGCGGGAGAGCGATCAAATCCACAGAATATCGCCTGCAATATTCCCTCATGAGGGTTTGAGGCAGATCAGTCGGAAGCGTGATACCTGCCTGCCCGTCGCTCCTGCGTTCGGAAGCAGGCGTGAGGAACTCAAACCTCTTCTTCCGCGCGCAACTTGCGCGCCTCATCCTCCAACATGACGGGAATATCATCCCTTACCGGATAGGCCAGGCGGTCCACCTTGCAGATCAGTTCCCCTGCCTTCTCACGGTAGACCAGCGGCCCCTTGCATACAGGGCAGGCAAGAATCTCGAGTAATTTTTTATCCATCGCTCATTTCCATCCTTCATCGATATCACGAAGCCACCGCAAGGGCGTTCTTCCCGCCTCGGGCGAGCAGGTCCAGCACCCTGGCCCCGAACTCCGCCGTCATCTCAATTGTAACCGGAACATACCAGGCGTTAGTAAGGCAGAGATTCCGGCATTTCACCGCATCTTTCTCCGTCATCATGACCGGCCTGTCGTCACCGAAATCCAGATTTGCCGCCGTATAGGCATGATGATCGGGAAATACATGTTCTTCCAGCAGCATGCCCGCCTGTCTGAGGCGGGCGAAAAAACGCTCCGGGTTGCCGATCCCGGCGACGGCATGCACCGACTGCCGCGCGAAACTGCTTAGGTCTCTGGATTCGAGCTTCTGATCGAGGTTGATCACCCGGCCCGCGCGCATCTTCATCGGGTACTCGCCACGCCTGCCCAATCCATTCACGACCACCAGGTCGACTTCCGTCAAACGCCCGGACGGTTCACGCAAGGGCCCGGCCGGCAGGCAGAAACCGTTACCGATACGCCTGACGCCATCAATAACCGCGATCTCGATATCCCGCTTGAGGGCATAATGCTGCAGGCCATCATCACACACGATCAGGTCGCAATCGCTATGCTCCAGCAATGCCCGTGCCGCGGCAACACGGTCCGGCGCGACCGCCATCGGGCATCCACAGCGTCCGGCGAGGAGGACCGCCTCATCTCCCACGGCCGAGGGATCGCTGTCGGCACGCACCTGCTGCGGCCAGTGCCTCGCCCTGCCCTTGTAGCCGCGCGCAATCACCCCCGGCCGGTAGCCGGATTCCTTCAAGAAGGTGACCAGCCACGTAACCAGCGGCGTCTTGCCGGTGCCGCCAACGGTGAGGTTGCCAACCATCACAACCGGCACAGGCATCTTGTGCCTCGCCAGCCACCCTGACCGGTAAAGAACGCGGCGCAGCCGGATGACCATGCAATAGACCGTTGCTACCGGTAGCAGCAAAACCAGCCACGGACTGCGTCGATACCAGGTAATATTCCAGGCGGTTCATATGTCGATCCGATCCACCGTGAGCTCTGTAGTGCGGATAATACGTTATTTATCGCAGCAGCCAAACCGGTTCTTGGTGGCGCAGGTAACGGCGCGCCAGTAACGCGGATACGCTGCAACGAAACGATACCGCTTCCGGTGGCAGGCCACCCGATCGCAGCTTCACGGTTATCGCACCGTGCGGGGCGGTGTCGAGCAGCACCGAACCGGCCCGCCGGTAGCGCTCGACCACCTCGCTGCGTGGCAAGCGGTAACGATTCCGGTATCCCGTCGGAAACAGCGCATAGCCGGGACTGACGGCTTCAACAAACGCAGGCGAAGATGAGGTCAGACTGCCGTGATGCGGCACGATCAGCACATCCGCAGGCAATCGATCGCGTAATTCCCGCAGCAGGATCCGTTCCGAATCCGCTTCGATGTCACCGGTCAACAGGATACGCCGGCCTCCCGCTGTCTCGACCCGAACGACACAGGAGGCATTATTCCCTTGCCGGTAACTGCGCGCATCCGGATGCAGCACGGAAAATTCGACCCCCTCCCACCGCCATCGGTCACCCCGGCGGCACTGGCGGGCCTCGCGCATCGTCAGGAGTTCCGGGATGCCGGCATGAGCTCGGCAACAGGCAATGCTTTCAACACCGAGGGAACGCCACCGATATGATCGTTATCCCCGTGACTGACAATCAGTTTATCAATCCGCCCCACCCCCTGGCTGCGCAGGTAGGGAACCACAACGGCACTGCCGGTATCAAAACCCGGGCTATAGGCTGGACCGGCGTCATAGACCAGGGTGTGGTCCCGGGTTCGTATCACCGTCGACAGACCTTGTCCGACATCAAGCAAGGTCACCCAGACCTCACCGAATGCGGGCGCAGGCGGCCTGGCCGCAAACAGGGGCAGCAGCAACACCAGGCCGAGCCACCTGCCGGGGAATCCGCGCGGGGCGAACAGCAGGAGTATGCCAACCGTTGCCGGCAACAGTGTCCATGGCAACGGCTGATGCTGCTGCAGGAGGGTAAAATCCAGCTTCCCCAGCCAGTGCCAGGAAGGGCCACAAGGTATCCATGAACCAAGTCGCCAGATTCAGCAGCAGCCCGCCCGCCGTCGCATTGATGAACAGCAGCAACGTTCCGATAAGGGCCATAGGCACCACCAGCAGGTTCACCCAGGGTACGGCAACGATGTTTGCCAGCGGAGAAACCAGGGATGCTTGCTGAAAAAAGACCAGCAGTACGGGCAGCATGCCCACGGCAAGGACGATATGGATACTGGCGATCTTATGCCAAACGCCTTCGCTTCCATGGCGGCTGGATGTGGTGTAAAGAATCATGGTCACCGCCCAGAACGACAGCCACCAACTGGCGGATAGCACCGCCAGCGGATCGATCGCCAGGGTGGCGATCACCGCCAGGCAGAGCACATGGCCGGGACGTGATTGCCGATCCGCCAACACCGCCGTCATGGCCACGGCCAGCATGATCAGCGCCCGGCTGGTCGGAATACCCAGACCGGCGAGAAAGGCGTAAAACGTCGCCGACAACAGGGCTATTACCACCGCGGCCCGAGTGGCCGGGACGGTTTCCGGCCAGGTGCCAAGCCGCGACCAGACGAATCTCGTCAACCAGAAAACCAATCCGGCCACAAGACTGATATGCGACCCCGAAATTACCATCAAATGGGTGGTGCCCGTCGCTCGCAGGACATCCCACTGCACGGGGTCGATAGCGCCATCATCACCAATGGTCAGCGCGCGTATCAGGGCCAGCCCCGGCGGCGGGTGCTCCCTGGAATTGAAGTAGGCCGCAATGGATTTTCGCATCCCGTCGATGAATGACCAGGACTGGCTTTCGAGCGGGTGGTTGCGCTTATCGGTCTTTACATAGCCGGTCGCGGAAATCCCTTGCTGGAACAGCCAGCGTTCATAATCGTAACTACCCGGGTTGGCATAGCCATGCGGCCGTTTCAGCCGAACCGCCAGTTGCCAGCGTTCACCCAGCATCGGCAGTTGTTGAGTCTGGTACCAGCTGAGCTGGATCTTCCTGTCGAAATCACTCCAGCCATCCCCTTCATCGAGCCGGTCTGCGTGCAACAGGAAGCGGACACTCTGGTGTGACAGACTGCTGGGGAGATCCGCAACGATCCCCTGAATCAGGACCGTCCGGCCTTCGAGGCGACCGTCCAGGACGCAATCGAGCATTATCTGGGCATGATATGCCGCCCAGAAAAAACCCAATAAAAAAATGGCGGGCAGCCGTGCAACGCGCCAGCGCAGCGCAAGAAGCACGGTGAATACACCGGTATAACAATACCAGGGAGGGAGTTCAGCCAGATATTGAAGTGCAAGAACACCCGCGAGAAATACGCAGGTTCTGATGATCATGTTCGTCCCTGAACATTGTGAGTCTCCTGAATAACGCTATCGGGTTACGGACCGCCGTGAGTGTGTTCCTCGCTTATCAGCCGGTTGACTGTTGCTCGATATAGCCGTCATTGAGTATCAATATGCGGTCCATGCGTGCCGCAATCTGCGGATCGTGCGTGGCCACAAGATAGCTGATTGAGAATTCCCTGTTAAGCTCCAGCATCAGGTCATAAACCTGATCGGCATTTTTTCGATCCAGATTGCCGGTCGGCTCATCCGCCAGAACACAGACGGGACGCGTGACCAGCGCACGGGCAACGGCCGCGCGTTGTCGCTCCCCGCCGGACAGCTCGCCCGGCTTGTGCGTCGACCGACCGGACAGGCCCACGCGGTCCAGCATGCGGCTCGCTTCGCCGGCGGCTTTCGCGGGGGATACACCACGCACCAGCAGGGGCATGGCCACATTCTCCAGGGCGGTGAATTCCGGCAGCAGATGGTGGAACTGGTAGATGAAACCCAGCGCCCGATTACGCAGCCTTCCCAGTTGCACGGCGTTGAGACGCTCGATCGGCGTACCGTCGATGCGGATCTGACCGGCGGTCGGCGTATCCAACCCTCCGAGCAGGTGCAACAAGGTGCTTTTACCACTGCCGGAGGCCCCCATGATGGCGATTTGTTCTCCCTGTCCGACCGTCAAGTCGATTTGCCGCAACACATGCAATGTCGAGTTGGCATCGGAATAGCTTTTCGCCAGATGGGAGCAGTTCAGCACCTCACTCATAGCGCAAGGCCTCGGCTGGATGAGTCCGTGCGGCTCGCCAGGCGGGATAGAGTGTCGCCAGCAGGCTGAGTACCAGCGCGACTGACGTCATGATGAGCACATCATGCCAGTGCAGATCGGAGGGAACCTCGCTGATGTAATAGACGTCCGCGGCGAGAAACCGCACATTGAAGAACGATTCAATCGCCGGCACGATGGTCTCTATATTCAGAGCCAGCGAGACGCCACCGAGCACGCCCAGCAAGGTCCCGAACAAACCGATGACGGCGCCCTGGATCACGAAGATCGCCATGATGCTGCGCGGGGATGCGCCCAGCGTGCGCAGGATGGCGATGTCGGCGCGTTTGTCCGTCACGACCATGATCAGCGTCGAAACGATATTGAATGCCGCGACGGCGACGATAAGCGTCAGGATGATGAACATGACGCGTTTTTCGGTCTTTACGGCGCGGAAAAAATTGGCGTGCTGCCGGGTCCAGTCTTCCACACGGTAATTCGCCCCCAGTTGCATGCCGAGTTCGTCGGCAACGCGTGGCGCCGCGAACAGGTCATCGAGCTTCAGGCGGACTCCGGTAACATTGTCACCGAGACGGAACAGCCGCGCGGCGTCCTTCATGTGCACCAGCGCCACACCCCGGTCATATTCATACATACCCACTTCAAACAGTCCGACCACGGTGAAGCGCCGCAACCGTGGGCATGACCCCGGTCGGACCCACCATGACCTGGGGTGAGACCACCGTAACGGCATCCCCCAGCCCCACCCCCAATGTATAGGCCAGCTCACTGCCGAGAATGATGCCGTAGTCGCCATCCTTTAAGCTCCCGACAGAGCCGGCCTTGATATGCGACACCACATCGGAAACCGCTCCTTCCTGTTCCGGCAGGATGCCGCGTATGATCGCTCCGCTGACGCGGTTACCGGCACTCAGCATGGTTTCACCACTCACATAAGGCGCAGCGGCGACGACGTTGCCATGCGTCATGACGGCCTGCTCAACGTCTTGCCAGTCAGCCAGGTAGCCATCAAATGTGGTTACCGACGCGTGCGAGGCCATGCCAAGTATGCGATCACGCAATTCCCCTTCAAACCCGTTCATCACAGACAGTACGGTAATCAGCGCCGTCACGCCGAGCGCGATACCCAGCATGGATGTCAGCGAGATGAACGAGATGAAGTGTGTGCGCCTTTTGGCATGCGTGTAGCGCATGCCAATAACAGTTCAAGGGGTCGAAACATAGTGGGGGGATTAAATCACAACTCCATGTGAAATACGCCGGCACGTGAAAAATAATTTGAGGGCGGCATGACCGACCAGGATGTCCTTACCACTCAGCCATTCAGGCTGTCATCATTTTCCCGGCCAAATATCGCATCATCGACATTGCCTCCGTAAGTTCTATAAATGTCGCGCCATTGTGATAACCGGTCTGGCCCTGATCCGGAACCCCTGTGATTTCCACCGTTAGTATACTGTCAACATCCGTGACATTCAGTCCGATGGGATAACCGCACTCGATATTCCGGTGGCATCTCGGCCACGTCGACAGGTAACCAGACATAACTCTCGGCATCGAATACTGCCGCATGGTCATTGTCCAAAATCGTCCCGGTCGCACTCGCATGCCCGCATCGAGCGCCGCACCGCTCGGGTTGGACAACACCACCGTGAACGCCTCCACCGTCCCGGCCAGTCCATCAGCGATCCGTTGTAAGAAATCGACCCAGGCGCCAGTCATTGCCCGGCACCATCGTGTAGTCCACACTCACCGCGCTCGTCGACGGATTGGTTAACTGCAGCGTGAACGCAATCGTCGCATCCGGCCCCCCGGGTCGCCCTCCGTCACCGTCACCTCACTCCCGCCCGCCCCCGGCTTGAACCCCACCACCATGTGGTCATTGTATTCATTTAATGCAATCTCATCCGCCAGTTGCTACTAGTGGCGGGATCCATGCTTGGATGACACCCCTTCCGCCGGCTTACCAGTTCATTCTTGAACGAATTTCAGTAGACTACGCGGCATCCAGACCTCCCCTTCATTAATTTGCCTGATGGCTTTCCCGAGCAGTTGTAACACCTCGCGCTGGAGCATCACCCCGCGCACACCCTGCATGATAGCCCATAGCATCCTGCCTTCATTGTAGTTTTCCATAATTACCAGGAATTTCAGCGCCGGGTGGCATGCGAGAAGCATGGACAGGTTTCTACCCCCTCGCGCCGCATGATGTCGTCATCTATTACCGCGATATCCGATCGGGAAAGAGCCATCCAAGTATCCCAGTTGGGTCAGAACTGGAGGTATCGACACCAGTTCTATATCCGGGTTCTGTTCCATCAATTGAGCACATTCCATCTGGACGGTGTCACGGGATGATAGAAAAGTCACTTTTATTGTTTTCATAAGTGATTGTTTCCTCTGACCATATAAAGTCTATGCAGATGCCTCACTGCGATACAATTGGACTTAGGTACCAGCGGATGTCCAGCCGACGCATTTTTCAGCAACCATACCGTTACTCCAACCGTTGGAGAAACAGACTAACAAATTCTCAAAGCACCTGAGCTTCAATGCCGATACACCATGGAATTAGCTGAAGAATATCAACCGTATTGAGTATTGCCCTGTGACAGCACGGCCGACAACCACAATTCGTCGGTCCCCAGCGAGGCTGTCACTCAGACAGGTGCTAACCCGTCCTGGCCCACAGTTTTGCCTGTTACCTTCACCCGATCCGGATACTGCCGTGATGCCAGGACGGTGGTTTGTCGTTACTGCAATCTTCATCTGCATTGTAACTAGCGCTGTATCCATGGCAGGTGAATTCACCTTGACGAGACAAGCCATCGCCAAGATCAAACAGGAGCACGGCGAATCTACCCGCCGGCGTGTTGTGCACTGGCAGGCGATTATCAGTTCGAGTGGGGATCTTTCCGACATGGAGAAATTGCGCAGGGTCAATGATTTTTTCAATGAGCTTGAGTTTGTCAACGACATTGACCACTGGGGAAAGAAAGACTACTGGGCCACACCACTGGAAACCCTGGTTTCAAATGGCGGGGATTGTGAAGATTTCTCCATTGCGAAGTATTTTACGCTTCTGGAGATGGGTATTCCTGAAGAGCGGATGAGACTTACCTACGTTAAGGCACTGCGTCTGAATCAGGCACACATGGTCCTGACCTATTTCGCCTCTCCGGATGACGACCCGCTAGTGCTGGACAATCTGGAAAAGGAGATCAGGCCCGCAGCAATGCGTGCTGACCTGCTACCTGTCTACAGTTTTAACGGTAACGGCCTGTGGTTGGCAAAAACACGACTGGCTGACAGCACGCAAGTCGGGCGGGCGGATCGCCTTGCCCCGTGGCGTGATGTAATTGCACGGATCAATGATGAACTTGCACCATAGACATATGCAGAAATATGCATCAAATACTGTTAGATACCTATACTGCGCAAACTGCAAGGGATGTAATAACCCGATGACTCTATACCGACAACTCATCCTGATCATCATCGTGTTGTTCGCTGCATGTTTCCTGGCTTCAGTGACCATCAGCATAAGCAATCTGCGCAACTTTCTTGGCGAACAACTCGCATCACATGCCCAGGATACGGCGACCTCGCTGGGCCTCTCACTTTCCCGCCAATGCAGCGCAATGACCTCCGGTCATGAATTCCATGGTTGATGCAATCTTTGACCGTGGTTATTACAAAACAATCAGCGTCATCACGGTTGATGGAGATACATTAATCGAGCGCAACAATCCGGTGACAAGCAAGGATGTTCCGTCATGGTTTATTAACAACGTCGACCTGCGGTTACCCACGGCCGAGGCCATGGTCATGTCCGGCTGGAAACAGGCGGCAACAGTCGTAGTTGTCAGCCACCCTGGATATGCCTATCGGGAATTATGGAAAAATACAGTGGACACGTTCTGGTTGTTCTCCCTGACAACAATTACTGCACTCCTCCTGGGTATCCTGGCGATACGCCTGCTGTTAAAACCGTTACAGAGGGTCGAGGAACAAGCCGAGGCAATATGTGAACGACCTATGTGATCCAGGAAAAGCTCCCGCGCACCCGGGAACTGCGTCGTGTCGTTAAAGCTATGAATCGCCTGACGAGGAAGGTCAATGAAATATTTCACGGAACAAACCACATTAACGGAACGGCTTCGCGAGCAGGCCTACAAGGACCCGGTTACGGCCTGGGCAATCGTCGTTACTTCGACCGCCAGTTGCAAACACTCTTCGAATCACGTGAGGAATCCGCAGGGGGCGCCGTTATCTTGGTTGAACTCTATCACCTCGAACAAATCAATACGGCTTCAGGATACCAAGTTCGGCGATCGTGTGCTGCACAGAGCCGCGGAACTGATACAAACCCGTCTTGCTGATTTCAGGAAATTGTTTCTCCTCGACGAATCTCCGGCGCAGGATTCGCCATTGTGGCAACGACTTCAACAATAGTGAAGCCGACGCACTGGCTAATTCACTCAGCAACGATCTCCTGCAGCTACATTCCGAGAAGCTTGTCGAATACAAGATATTGCCAATATCGGTGTAACCATGTGGAAATCCGGTGATCCATTTATCCGACGTGCTTGCCAAGCCGATATCGCACTGCGCTCTGCCCAGACCATCGGCGGAAATGCCTGGTACCGTTACGAGTCGCCCGCTACCGGAAAACCAACAATACGGGGCGCAGCACAATGGAATGCTTTCCTCAAACAGGTCATCGGGTCAACAAGCGCTGCGCTCTTTGCTCAACCTGTTCTGAAATTCACCAGCACGGGGACTTGAAGTGGTACACAAGGAAATTTTCCTGCGATTACCGGACGAAGATGGCGAATTGATTATGGCAGGGGTATTCATGCCCATGGCTGAGCGGATGGGACTTGCCACCGCGCTGGATAAACTCACCATTAGCAAATTACTGGATTATCTCTCTGCAAACCCCGAGGAACATTATCTATATGCACTTAACCTGACATCGACATCGCTGCATGACCCGATGTTTGTGGAATGGCTCTGCAACCAGATCCAGGCAGCACCCGACACTGGCCGACGGATTGTTTTTGAACTTCCCGAGTTTGGCGTGCTAAGAAATATCGAGAACACGCGCACCTTTGTTGACAGATTGTCGGCGCTTGGGTGTGGTTGCGGAATCGATCATTTCGGACGTGGATTCAATTCATTTGGATATCTAAGCAGTATCAAGGTGCAATACCTGAAGATTGATGCCGGTTACACCCGCGACATCAATCGTGATGCTGATAACCAGTTCTTTATCCGGGCACTGGCAGATACGGCACACAGCATCGATATCAGTGTTTTCGCAGCGGCGGTTGAAACCAGAGAAGAAAGCGATGCAGTTCGCTCATTAAAAGTCGATGGTATACAGGGATACCTTGTCGGCAAGCCGGAATCCCTTTAACGCAATACGCCGGGGAACATCACAGAATATCGTCCGCATCCACCATCAGGTTGTGAACTTGAATCGAACGTGAATATTCTCAGGGAACAGCAGGAACAGAACAAACAGGAATTGTCTGAACCACTGGAGAATGATGGTGCTATTTCTAAGGTCGAGATCCTGCGACTCAAGCGCACTTTTAATGAACTCAAGGGTGATCTTGATGCCAGCCGGCTTGCAATACCCCGCCTTATGTCCGCACTTGAGTAAGTTAAAGATAAGATTAATGGCCTCGAGATAAGTTTCCGTACCAAGGCGCGAAGTGAATTGAACGATGTGAAGGCAGAGCTTTCCGGCGTTGAAGAATCATTGCGCGGACTGAACCGCCCCGGGAATTCCGGAGACTCGGTTGTTTGAGTCAGGCCGCCATGGCCGACTCTTCCAGTTGACGATAATACGCCTGTTCCAACTCCGCCGGTGGCACGTAACCGATCGGCTCCAGTAACCGACGGTGATTGAACCAGTCAACCCACTCCAGGGTGGCGTACTCGACCGCATCGATGTGCCGCCAGGGGCCGCGGTGACGGATGACCTCGGTCTTGTACAGACCGATGATGGTCTCGGCCAGGGCGTTGTCATAGGAATCACCGACGCTGCCAACCGATGACTCAATGCCGGCTTCCGCCAGGCGCTGCGTATAGCGGATCGACAGGTACTGACTGCCCCGGTCGCTGTGATGCACCAGACCCTCCGTCCCAGTGCGCAACCACAGCGCCTGCTCCAGCGCATCCAGCACCAGATCCGTGCGCATCGAACTGGCGACACGCCAGCCGACAATGCGCCGCGCAAAGACATCGATGACAAAGGCCACATAGACGAGGCCCGCCCAGGTGGCGACGTAGGTAAAATCTGCTACCCATAGCTGATTAGGCCGCGTGGCCGTGAACTGCCGATTCACCAGGTCCACCGGCCGCTGGGCGGCCTCATCGCTCACCGTGGTCCGGCAAGAGCGGCCACGCACCACCCCGTGCAGGCCGAGGATCCGCATCAGCCGCTCCACCGTGCAGCGCGCCACGGCGATCTGTTCGCGGTTTAGCTGCTTCCAGACCTTCTCTGCGCCGTAGACACGGAAATTCTCGTCCCAGACCCGCTGGATCTCCTCCGAGAGTTCGATATCGCGCCGCGCCCGCGGCGGTAACCGCGTTGGATCCCTCTCGCGGGCCTTCTGCTCGTAGTAGGTGGATGGGGCGATCGGCAGCTGCGCACAGATCGACTCGACCCCGTACTCGGCCCGGTGCGCGTCGATAAACGCCACCATCACTTCGCTCGGCGGTCGAGTTCCGCCTGGGCGAAAAAAGCCGCCGCCTTGCGCAAGATCTCATTGGCCCGCCTGAGCTCACGGTTCTCGCGCTCCAGCTCTTTGACCCGTTCCCGCTCCGAACTGGTCAAACCGCCACGCTGCCCTTGATTGCGCTCTGCCTGGCGCACCCATTTACGCAAGGTCTCCGCCGTGCAGCCAATCTTGCCCGCGATCGAACCGATCGCCGCCCACTGAGACTCGTGCTCACCCTGGTGCTCAATTACCAGCCGCACCGCACGCTCCCAAACTTCCGGTGAATATTTCTTTGACGTGTTCATCACCCCATCCTCTCAAGAAATGGAGTCTCCGGTAAACCCGGGGCGGTTCACAGGAAGACCGTGTAAGCCGGACATTAGTCGCTCTCCAGTGAAGGGAGAAGTCAAACAAATTATGGTCACAACATTGGGTGGTGTCATTCAACTCGGAATGGACCTTCTCGAGATAGCCCCCTTGGAAGGCACTATGCTCGTTGAGGCGCATGTCCGGCCGGCTGATATCGCTTTTCTGCGACCCAACCAAGATGCTTTGGTCAAGCTGACTGCATATGACTGTGCAATTTACGGCAGATTGCCAACTAAACTTGAACATATCTGCGCCGATACAATCACCGATGAACAAGGTGAAAGTTTCCTCTTTATCAGAGTGAGGACCGATGAGAATCATCTGGGTTCGGATGAACATCCACTGAAAAACATTCCAGGCATGACTGCAGTGGTTGATATCCTCACGGGTGAGAAGACCGTATTAGACTACCTGCTGAAACCGGTCATTAGTGCAGGGGATAATGCCCTGCGAGAAAGGTAATCTGTACAGACTTTATGCGAAGTCAACATGCATCCCCGTATGACATATAGTATTGCCAAGGTACTGATTGCCAGTAACGATAGTGAACTTATCCTGCGGTTCACAAAAATACTGGGCCAGTCTAATACCGTGACTTGCGCCAGCACATGGTCAGATGTCATTCAATCCATCACCTCCACTGCACACCAAGTAATGATACTGGACCCGGTGCTTGCCCGGCATAGTGTGGTTGAGGCTGTCGCAGAACTTACTGCTACTTCTATTGACATGCATATCATTGTTGTCGACACACCGCCAGTCCCGGAGATTGAGCAGGTTGCTCTATTCAAGCTCGGGGTACACGGCTTTTGTCAGCGCACTATTTCATCACAACTGCTTGGTAAGGCGGTTGCTGCTGTGGTGAATGGCGAGCTCTGGATGCAGCGGAACCTGATCACCAGGATAATCGATGAGCTGACGCACAGCGGATCATCCGCGAGAAATAGCGATACATCCCCAGGAAGCAGTGCGATAGAATGCCTTACGCCGCGGGAACTCGAGGTTGCGAGAATGGTGCACAAGGGCGGCAACAACAAGACCATTGCGAAAACACTTGATATATCCGAACGGACCGTCAAGGCACACCTGAGCGCCATTTTCAGGAAACTGAATATCGAGAATCGACTGCACCTGGCCATCTTCTTTCATGATGTTGTTTGATAATATACCAGCCAATCCGCAATCCAGTGCAATCCCACCAACAACACAGTCAGGAACCAGGGAATACACGGAGTAACTGTGATGTACAAAAAATTAATGACTTTTTGCCTGACCAATTGCCTTGGAATTACCAACTCCACCGGTTTATTCGCGGATACCCTGGTGGATATTGTCAGGGAAACAATATCCACCAATCCAGATATACATATCGCCAAAGATATGCGAAATGCGATAAAATTTAATAATGGAACAAACGCGCGCTGGGTTTTTTCCATCAGCCGAAATAACAGCCGGCGGTGGCTTGGAATCCAGTGATAACCCTACCAGACGCACCACAAGCCGCGGACGCGATACACTCCACCGCAGGAAGTCCGGTATTCTAGTAAGGCAATTGCTTTTCTATGGATTCCTCACTGAAAATGAATTCGACTAACAAAAAGCCAGAGTCACTGCAAGCGCCTATTCCACGTTTGGTACCTCAGAGATCACTGCGCTGCGAGCAATTCAGGCTTATCTTGATGTCCTGATGGAAAAGCAACTTGTCAACCTCGCTAGGGTTAACCTGCGTACTCATGAAGATACATACAACAAGATAATGAAACTCAGCGAAAGCGGCGTTGGACGCAAATCCGACGTTGAGCAGAGCCTGGGAAGGCGCGCCCAGGCTAAAACCAATCTGATCATCGAGGAAAACAACCTGCATGATTCGATTGTTGCTTTCGAGAACGACGTCGTCAGTCGCAAACCGAACCGCCTGATATCAGATAACAGGTGAGGGAGTATGCGAGCAAACTCCGGAAGTATCCTTGACAGGACATCGACTATGCGACCACTTCATAATGCATGAAGATTCGCTGATATTCTCGTTATTCCTGATCTTTACCGGCGCAGCGATATTCGCCGCCATCGCATTATTCGCCCGCCAGTCACTGCTCGTTGCCTATATTCTGCTGGGCGGAGTTATTGGCCCTGCGGGTATTAAACTCATTAAAGACCCTTCACTCATCCAGCAAACCGGACATATAGGAATTATATTCCTGCTTTTCCTGCTTGGACTCAATTTACAACCGTCACAGCTATTACGCATGCTGCGCCAGGCGGTTGTGGTAACGGTTACGAGTTCTATTGTATTCGGTGCAATCGGCACATTGATCGGGTTGGGCTCCGGATTCAGTCTGTTCGAGAGCCTCATTATCGGTTCCGTCACGATGTTCTCCAGCACCATTATTGGTCTGAAACTGCTACCGACAACAGCCCTGCATCACCGGCATGTCGGTCAAGTCATGATCAGTATCTTGCTGTTACAGGATATATTGGCAATCGCTATTCTGCTGGCACTGGAGGGCTTCTCGCGTGCAGACATGGGATGGAAACAGATCACCACTTTCACCGTTGCCGTACCGACGTTAGTGATGGTCGCATTTCTCTTTGAACGCTACGTACTCATGCGCCTCATGCGGCGATTTGACACCATACAGGAGTATGTATTCCTGACTTCGATCGGGTGGTGCCTCGGTATGGCACAACTGGCGCAGGCACTGGGGCTGTCCTATGCTATTGGTGCCTTCATCGCCGGTGTATCACTAGCAACCAGTCCGATCGCTCTATTCATTGCGGAAAGCTTCAAACCGTTGCGGGATTTTTTCCTGATCATGTTTTTCTTCTCACTGGGCGCAAGCTTTGATGTACGGATATTGCCTGATATATTATTACCAGCAGCATTCCTGGCGGTAGCGATACTGGTATTAAAACCAGTCATCTTTGCCAGACTGCTGACTTCATCCGGTGAGTCGAGAGGTCTTGCCAAGGAAGTCGGTGTTCGTCTCGGTCAGTTCAGCGAGTTTTCATTGATGATCGCCATCCTGGCATGGGATGCCGGGGCAATCGGATCAAGGGCGTCCTACCTTATCCAGTCCACAACCCTGATAACATTCATCGCCTCATCGTATCTCATCATGCTGCGTTACCCAACACCGATCGCTGTCAGCGCTAAGCTCAGAAAGGATTGACTTAAGGAGGACTAGCTACCGATCGTCACTATCAT
The DNA here is from genome assembly GCA_963773065.1 of uncultured Gammaproteobacteria bacterium. Lineage (GTDB taxonomy): Bacteria > Pseudomonadota > Gammaproteobacteria > UBA9214 > UBA9214 > CAVQCA01. The sequence continues at coordinate 49,787 of CAVYZN010000027.1, read as the reverse complement.
GCCGCGTTCCTGCACGCAGTGACTAACTCATTTCCAGACATAACGGCACGCTATAAACCAGAGGCTAAGCTTTTCAGTATATGGCGACGAGATGTCGAGCTGCTGTTAACCCTACTGCGTCACTAAATACATGGCATTATACGCCAGTCCTTAACTGGGGTATGAAGAGCTATGCGAACCCATGTCGAACTGGACGGGAATTCGTCAAATGAACCGGCATTAGCGAGATAGATGATGTGATCAACCTATTATGCCCAGCGCGGTGATGCCAACTGCGCTTGCCTGACTATTTGGTCACACGAACGAAAGTTCCACAGGCTCTAAGTTGAATTGCAAGTCCGTTGAGCTAATCCACGGCTAATCCGATGAATCATTGGCGTCCCCAAGGGGATTCGAACCCCTGTTATCGCCGTGAAAGGGCGGTGTCCTAGGCCGACTAGACGATGGGGACATAAAATAATCAGCGAGGGCTGATCTATAAGCCCTCGCTTATCTGGTGGAGCCAGGCGGGATCGAACCGCCGACCCCTTGCATGCCATGCAAGTGCTCTCCCAGCTGAGCTATGGCCCCAGAAAACGAAGCGCGAACTCTACCGTCAGAGTATCTTACTGTCAAGACAACCTTAATCGTCGAAATCCTTACTGTGTAGCATAATCCAGCGATTTATCAGCGTCCTACGATTACCTTCGAAATGTAGCCATGTGCTTCATACTAACACGGCACATGGGGTGGCCACGTCAATGGCTATGGCACTCAACAGCGCCCCCAATAACACCCCTGCGGCACATCTGATTCTCAGCAAGCCATTGGCCACTCAGTCCTGTTGTCCCTCAAGCCTTGACCAGGAATCACGCAATGTCACGCTACGATTGAATACTAAATACGATTCTTTGCTTAGCTTTGGGTCGAGGCAAAAATAGCCTTCACGCTCAAACTGAAAGATCTCTCCCGGCCTGGCTTCTGCCAGGTTGGGTTCGACGATGCATTGAGTCAGGGTGTGCAGGGAGTCAGGATTAATATACTCCTTGTAGTTCTTGCCGTCCTTGGCTGCATCCGGGGTGGGATGAACGAACAACCGGTCATACAGACGTATCTCCGCCGGCAGGCCATAGGAGGCGGAAACCCAGTGAATGACCCCCTTGACCTTGCGCCCTTCAGGATTTACTCCCAGAGTCGTGGGATCATAGGTGCAATGCAGCTCGATGATCTCGTCATGGTCATCCTTAATAACCTCCTCACAACGGATGACATAGGCATTTCGCAGACGAACTTCACCCCCGGAAACCAGGCGTTTGAATTTACCGGATGCCTCTTCTCGGAAATCATCGCGATCGATATAAACCTCGCGGGTAAATGGGAGACTTCTAATACCGATTGACTCGTCCTGGGGATGATTCGCCGCCTGCAGTTCCTCCACCCGATCTTCCGGGTAATTCGTGATTATAACCTTCAAGGGATGCAGCACAGCCATACGCCGTGGCGCATGTGCATTCAGATCTTCCCTAACGCTGTATTCCAGCATCCCCATTTCAACGATGTTTTCCGCTTTGGTGACACCGATACGTTCACAAAAATCCCGGATTGATGCCGGACTGTACCCACGCCGGCGCATGCCGGCAATGGTGGGCATACGGGGGTCATCCCACCCCTCGACGTAACCCTCGCTGACAAGTTCGGTTAATTTGCGTTTGCTCATCACCGTATACTGCAGGTTGAGTCGTGAGAACTCGATTTGTTGCGGGTGACAGGATACTGAAATATTGTCCAGCACCCAATCATAAAGGGGGCGATGATCCTCAAATTCGAGCGTGCAGATGGAATGTGTAATGCCCTCGATGGCGTCGGAAATGGGATGTGTATAGTCGTACATCGGATAGATGCACCACTCCTCTCCAGTCTGGTGATGGATGACGCCATGGCGAATACGATACAGCGTCGGGTCACGCATATTGATGTTCGGTGAGGCCATGTCGATCAGAGCTCGCAAAACCCGTGATCCATCTGCGAATTCACCGTTGCGCATGCGCTCGAACAGGTCCAGGTTCTCTTCAACAGAGCGGTCACGATAGGGGCTGTCTTTGCCGGGCTCGGTCAGGGTGCCACGGTATTCACGAATCTGCTCGGCTGTCAGGTCACAAACATAAGCCTTGCCTTTGCTTATCAATTCAACCGCATAGCCGTAAAGTTGCTCGAAATAGTCAGAGGCATAAAACAGGCGGTCATCCCAGTCATAGCCCAGCCAGCGAACGTCCTCCTGGATCGCCTGCACGTACTCGATGTTCTCCTTATGTGGATTGGTATCATCGAATCGGAGATTGCAGGTTCCCCCGTAGTCAGCTGCGATACCAAAATTCAGGCAGATTGATTTTGCATGGCCAATGTGCAGATATCCGTTAGGCTCCGGGGGAAAGCGAGTAGCGACACGGCCCTTAATCCTGCAGGCTTTTAGGTCATCCTCGACAATTTTGCGAATAAAGTTGTTCGGGACTATGAGTTCATCATCGCTCATATACTAGTGTACTGCTTCGTAATTAATGGAACTAAAAAGTGGGCTCTGTTGTCTCACCACCAAATGACAGGCAGGAGCCTCCTGATGCGCATAGCCCCGAAAATCATGCTGAGCAGTGAAGAAGAAAAGACACTGAGGCGACTCGCGCGCTCGAATACGGCGAGTGTACGCATGGCGCGGCGTGCGCGAATGATCTTGCTGGCGGCGGCCGGCAAGGACAACACGACGATTGCCACTGAGCTGGGCATTGGCCGGGTGCAGGTGGGGCGTTGGCGGGAACGCTATGTCGAAGGCGGGTTGGCGGCCATCGAACAGGATCTGCCCCGTGGTGGGCGCAAACCCACGGTGGATGCGGCCGAGATTGTCCGCTTGACCACCCAGACCACGCCCAAGGCGGCGACCCACTGGAGCACGCGCACGCTGGCCAGGGAAGTCGGGGTGAGTGACACCACGGTATTGCGGGTGTGGCAGGCGCATGGCCTGAAACCGCATCGCGTCGAGACCTTCAAGGTTTCTCGCGATCCGAGGTTCATCGAGAAACTGGAAGACATCGTCGGGCTTTATCTCTCGCCACCGGAACACGCCCTGGTGCTGTGTTGCGATGAGAAAAGCCAGGTCCAGGCGCTGGACCGAACCCAGCCGGGGCTGCCCCTGAAGAAGGGCCGGGCGGCCACCATGACGCATGACTACAAACGCCATGGCACGACCACGCTGTTCGCCGCCCTCAACATCCTGGATGGCCAGGTGATCGCCAGTTGCCAGCAACACCACCGTCATCTCGAATGGCTCGACTTCCTGAAGAAAATCGACCGGGAAACGCACAAGGGAAAGGAACTGCACTTGGTGTGTGACAACTACGCCACCCATAAGCACCCCAAGGTCGTGGAATGGCTCGATAAACATTCGCGCTTCCACATCCACTTCACACCGACTTCGGCCTCCTGGTTGAACATGGTTGAACGCTTCTTCCGTGACATCACCACCGAGCGCCTGCGCCGCGGCGTCTTTACCAGCGTCCCGGAACTCACCGCCGCCATTCATGAATACGTCGCCGCGCACAATGAAAACCCAAAACCCTTCATCTGGACGGCAAAGGCCAACGACATCCTGCAGAAAGTCGTTCGCGCCAATCGCCGTTTAAGTTCCAAACAGAATGAAGCACTACACTAGATCCTGTATCAACTGCTCGCTCAATTCTCAGCCGTGCGTTGCACGATGTAATTCAGCGCCCTGTTGATGCGACGCAGGCATGCCTCACGACCCACGAGATACAACGTTAAATCAATACCGGGGGATGCCGCCCTGCCGACCACAGCCACGCGCAGAGGCTGAGCCACCTTGCTGAGATTAAGGTCCAGATTACCGGCAACCTCCACTACGACCTTGTGCAGACGCTCCACCTTCCATTCGTCCAGCGCAGCAAGCGCATCATGCATCTTTTCCAGCGGAGCACGCGCGGCTGACCTGAGATGCTTCCTGGCGGCGTTCTCATCGTACGCATCGAAATCCCGGTAAAAGAAAGCGCTGATCTCCGCCATTTCAACAAGCGTCCTAGCCCGCTCCTGCTGGGCACACACCACGTCAATCAGCGGTGGATACGATGCGGGGTCTATCCCGATATCGCCCATGTGAGGACTCAGCAGACGTGCAATCCGTGCTGGATCGTCGTTCTTGATGTAATGCTGATTAAGCCACAGCAGCTTTTCGGGATCGAACGCCGAGGCGGCCCTGTTCACCTTGTATATGTCGAACAACTCGATCATCTCGTCCAAGGTGAATACCTCCTGGTCGCCATGCGACCATCCCAGGCGCACCAGGTAGTTCAGCAATGCTTCGGGTAGTACTCCCTGCTTGCGATATTCCATAACACTGACCGCGCCATGTCGCTTGGAAAGTCGCGATCCATCATCACCGAGAATCATGGGTACATGGGCATATTGAGGCGGCTCCTTGCCCAGGGCGCGAAGTATATTCATTTGTCTTGGCGTATTGTTTAAATGGTCATCCCCGCGGATAACGTCAGTAATCCCCATATCCGAATCATCTACCACCACCGAGAGATTGTAGGTAGGCGTCCCATCAGTACGACGGAGTACCAGGTCGTCGAGTTCTTCATTCTGAAATAAGACCTTGCCACGTATCATGTCATCCACAACCACGGCGCCATGAAGCGGATTACGAAACCGCACCACGTGCTGCCTATCAGGGCTGACATTTTTGTCCCTGCAATGACCGTCATAGCGCGGTTTTTCCTTATGCTGCATCTGCGCCTCGCGCAAGGAATCAAGACGCTCCTTCGAACAATTGCAACGGTAGGCAAGATTCTTGTCCAACAATTCCTGGATAACCTCGTTGTAGCGGTCGAAGCGGTGCGTCTGATAGAACGGTCCTTCGTCGTATTCCAGCCCGAGCCATGTCATGCCTTCGAGAATAGCGTTGATGGATTCCGCTGTGGAACGTTCCAGATCTGTGTCTTCGATACGCAGTATGAACTTGCCACCGTGTTTGCGCGCATGTAGCCATGAGAACAGGGCGGTGCGGGCACCACCCACATGCAAGTACCCGGTCGGACTCGGAGCGAAGCGAGTTCTGACAGACATCACTGCTGGTTTAACCTTTGGGAAAGTCGGTGGATATTACCACTGGAGTCGACGATTATGCTATTTACATCAACTGTGGTCCGAATTATAAGCGTAGTGACTGTTATGTGGTCAGCATCTCGGCTATGATGCCTCGCAGCCTTTCTGATTCAACAGGTTTGGAAATGAAGCGGTCAATTCCGAGTTCTTCACATTCATCCTGTACCTCCTTTGTTACATCACCGGTAACGACAACGATTGGTATTCTTGATTTACCACCGTAGAGAGACTTGTAACGACTAATAACCTCGAACCCAGACATCTCTGGCATCTGTATATCGACTATAAGGAGGTCATAAATCTCCTCTTTTAGACGTTTTAGTGCCTCGATACCGGTATTGGCAAAATCGACGTCTAGCCCCATGTATTCAAGGATGCCCCTGAATACTTGCCTATTCATCTCACTGTCCTCTGCAATGAGAACACGCTTGACATGATCGCTATCTGTCGATGAATACAAAGCATTGTGTGATTCCGTAACCTTGCAGGTACCCAGTTTGCTGGCAGCAAAGAATAGGGAATTATTCAACTCAGATGGCGAATACGCAACCTGTTCATAACCAACCCTCAGCAACCAGTCTCTTTCATATGACCCGTTACCCAACGCAATGTAACAGGAATTCTTCTGCCAGAGTACCGAGGGTATCTGCATGACTATGCCGTCGGTTAAAGATGCACAATCTGCAATGATGCAATAAGGTACAGTTGTCTCTATGTTCTGGTTTTCCACCTCATCCGCAGTGAGTGAGGTAATCGCAGCGTTGGGTATGGATAACTCGCCAAGTGATCCGGTTAATTGTTCGCAGATCATTGTATCATTTGTAACGAATACGATATTCGTGTTTGCCGGAAAATTAAGCAACAAATTTCGTCTCTGAGATGGGGATGTAATGGGTACACGGAACCAGAATCTGGTTCCTCGGCCGAATTCACTTTCAAAACCGATCTCACCACCCATCAATTCTACAAGATGCTTGGCAATTGAAGTGCCTAGTCCTGCCCCACCATGCCGGCGCCTGACAGAGTTATCCGCCTGCTTAAACCGCTCAAATATGTATGGCTGAACATCAGCAGGTATCCCTTCCCCGGTATCAATCACCTCGACCTGTAAAGTTGCATGGGAATTTATGTCAATGTTACTAAGCCGCAGCATAACCTCGCCCGCCTGTGTAAATTTGACGGCATTCCCAACCAGATTGACGAATATCTGCCTCAAGCGTTGTGTATCACCCCTTATCAAGGGTGATACAACCGGTGAGACATCAGAAATAAACCTGATGTTCTTTTGCTGTATCTGTGATTCGAACATTCCCTGAATCGCCAAAACTAGGCTGTATAGATTCACATCCTCGTCAATCAATTCCACATGCCCTGATTCTATACGCGAAAAATCCAGTACATCCTCAACCAAGGCATGCAGACTTGAAGATGCATCCTGTATTCTTTTTATTAATCTGTTTTTTTCATATTCGTCATCTACCTTGTCCACCAATCCACTAAAACCCACTATTGCATTAAGGGGGGTGCGTAATTCATGGCTTATATTTGCAAGAAACCTTGATTTCTCATTACTTGCAGATTCTGCTTTAGTTTTTTCAATTTGCAGCCTTCTCAGTAGAATAGCAAAATAAGTTGGCACCAAAGCAAGAAGAAGTAGACCCATCCATTTCATTGCAGGCAATTCTGCCCAATATGGATTTAATTTCGATACCAACGAGAATCCTGCAATTGAAAGAAGCGTACATATCGCTAGATATATCATCCCAAAACGAAAACCATTTCCTACCGTAACCCATAAATATGCCACGAACATTGGTGCACCATACTTAGATAAATAACACATATCTATTGTTGTCATTGTTATATCTAAAACAATACAAGTAAGTCTACGTATTGGTACATAACCAATTTCGAGAATTACTATAAAGAACATAAAAAATGATATGAATAAATACACAAATGTTCCAACTATAATTAAATCGATTATTTTAACAGGTAGAACCTCGTAATATGCTAATGACAAGAAATATAATAAAATTAAGCAAAGGACAATAATCCTTAATATTGTCTGTTCTAATTCAGTATTTTTATTCATAATAAATAGTGTCCGTCCATAAACGGACGAATTTCAACCCAGCGCGCAACGCAATTTCACGATTGAGCCAACGCGGCCTGATCCGATCGTGCCGGTCGGGTTAAAAATGCGCTTTTTTTACCAAGACGGCCGCTGATCTGCCTACGGCACACAGCAGCAACCCTGAGCAGCTGACTCATCACACTAACCCAACCTTGGCGCGGCTTCAGGCCGGTTTTAAACGCGCCAGCAGCGCCAGATTATGCGCTACCACCGAAGACCAGACACGAATGACTTGAAATGCACCAGTCCCTTCCAGGTGCAGCGCGAGAGCCCATACGCGCGCTTCAGACACGAGATGCCCGCCTCGATGCCGGCGCGAAAGTTACGTAACTGCCGATACACCCAGGTACTCCTCACCATCGCTTCAATTGGCAAGCCGCGCTTCTTATGGAACGCCACATCCTCGACGCCGCATCCCTTGGCCTTCTCAAGATTATCCTTGCTGGCATAACCGCCATCCACGGCCAGTTGTTTCGGCGCGCGGCCATACTGGTTGCTATGGCGCTCCAGCAGGGGCAGTAACCGCTCGCTGTCGGCGGGGTTGCCCTCTTCAACGACCACATCAAGAATCAGCCCGATTTTTCCCGAACTGAGATTGAGCTTGTGTCCGTACTGGATGTCCCGACTGCCCTTGATAATGATATCGGTGTGGGGCTCAAACAGACTGAAGAGCTTCTCACCGGCCGGCACGCGCTCACCCTGGAATACCCGGCGCTCCGCCTGATCAATCACCCGCTTGATCAAGGGCAGATAATGCGCCACCTCGGCCTGCCAGGCTTCCCCTTGCAGCGTCGCGCTCCCGGTGACGGTTAAGATCATCCTGGCCTGCTCAAGATACCCCAAGGTGTGCGTCGTGACCTTGATCAAGTCCCGATACAGCGCGTCCTTCTTGTCCTTACCCCGTGTATAGAGGATGGCGCGTGCCCGCTGCTTCGCGCGCCGGCGAGGGTTGCGAAATTCAATCCCTGGCGTACCCGGCAGCGACTGGGCCGCCTCCAGCAGGCGCACCATGATCCGCACACTGTCCCATAACAGCGTGCTGTCGCTGGGTGCATGGATGTCCGTTTCGGTGACGGTACTGTCAATGCGCACTTTGTTACCCGACTCGACCTTCTCGTGCTGGGCCTCCCGCAGCAACCCGTGATTGATCCGCTCCCAGGTCGCGGGCTGAATGCGGCTGATCGTCTGTTGCAACACCGATTTCTTGGGAAACAGGCTCCCCGGCAGGCGCGCAAACGCCTGAAAGGAGGCCGAGTCCGACACATGAAACGCCAGTTCCTGATAACTCAGTTGCCGGTATTGCTTGAGCAGCGCACACCGCAGTACCGACTCCGCCGGCAAACCCTGGCGGCCCGTGTCATAGACATCGTTGCGATGTAAATCCAGCGCCACCCACTCCAGCAGCTCGCGATGCCGGTCGAGTCGCTCCGACATGGCTTTCAGTCCCTTGCCAATGTCGTGATTTGAAAACCGATCGAATAGACTCACTTGGTCAGTGCGCGTTTTACGCATTGTCACCTCCGGTGGTTTTTGTGTTTCCTTTGTTTTCAGTCGCTTGAAAAAATGGATGGCAAAAATCACCAGAACTTTATCACTAAACACGCCGCTTTTCTTATTCCTTTTCATCGCGTTAACGTTTATGGACGGACACTAAATATGGTCCTTCCGGAATTGCCGTGGGTAGATAGATTATGTATGAAGGGTTCTCAAGGAGGAAGCCTTCATGCGAGACATCGATCTGTACCGGCAGGTATTGGGGTTGGAGAAGCCGTGGACTGTGGAGCGAGTTGATCTGGATGTCGCGGGTCATCGGGTGGATATCTGGGTGGAGCATGAGTCTGGAACGGTGTGGAGCTGCCCGCAGTGTGAGCGCGAGCTGTCTTGCCGGGACCATGCCGAGGAGCGGGTCTGGAGGCATCTGGACACCTGCCAGTTCCAGACGCATCTGCATGCACGAATACCGCGGGTGGATTGCCCGGAACACGGTGTTGTGCAGGTGCGGGTGCCGTGGGCGGAGGTCCGTTCGCGGTTCACGCTGCTGATGGAGCGGCTGGTGATCGATGTATTGACCCAATGCTCCACGGTGAGCGGGGCGTGCCGGCTGCTGGGTTTGTCCTGGGATGAAGCCTGGGGCGTGATGGAGCGTGCGGTGGCACGGGGCCAGCGCCGCAAGCAGGCGAAGGTGATCCCGCGCTTGGGGGTGGACGAGAAGGCATTTCGCAAGGGCCACGACTACATGACAGTGGTCTGCGATCTGGATGGGGCGAGCGTGGAGTATGGGGCGGAGGACCGCACCACGGAAAGCCTGGAGGGCTACTGGAAGGGGCTGACCGAAGCGCAATTGGAGGGTATTGAATCGGTGAGCATGGACATGTGGCCGGCCTATATCGGGGCGACGCTTTCGCAGGTGCCGGGCGCGCAGGACAAGATCGTGTTCGACCGCTTTCACATCATGCAGCACATGAACGCGGCGGTGGATACGGTGCGCAAGCAGGAGCACAAAGAGTTGCTGGCCCGCAAAGACGACACCCTCAAGGGCACCCTGCATGTGTGGCGCTATGCACGCGAGAATTTGCCCGAGAGGCACCGGGCCAGGTTCGCCTGGCTAACGCCGCCTGAACCTCAAGGTGGGCCGCGCCTGAGCTATCAAGGAGAGCCTGCGCGCACTGTGGGACTACACCTCCCTGGGTTGGGCGAAACGCTTCTTCGTGAAGTGGTTCTGGTGGGCAACGCATTCACGGTTGGAACCGGTGCGGGAGGTGGCGCATCTGCTCAAGCGCCATCTGCACAACATTCTGACCTACTGCAAACTGCGGGTTACCAACGCGGTGGCTGGGTGGGCTATTTCGGGATTCAGGAATTCAAATGCCTGTTCCGAGACCTCGATGCCTGGATTCGAAGCCGGTTGAGGTCGACGCAGCACCCAGGTGCTTGCGAACAGCGCCAAAGATCCGTTTCTTCCTCCGCTTCGGGATGAATACCACATGGTACTTACAATCCCACCTCGTATGGCTAGCCCAACTTCGCGGATTCGGCCTTGCGAAGACGCCAAGCGTTTGATTGATATAGGCACCACCCTCAAAGGTCTGCACTACACGGGGTGGCGGTTTCGGCTTGGACGGCGGTGATTTTCGGCGGTGGCTGAGCCGGCAGCTCGAGTCGTAGCCGCTCCAGCAGCAGCTTCAGTTCGCGCTCCGGCTCGGTGTAGCGTGTTAACGTAACGGTTCGACCGTCGGTGGTCGGGATTTCGACGTCGATTATCTGTACGGCGGCGAACTTCTCGAGGACGCTGCGCGGGGTCAGCCCAGGCGCATGCGCTCGCAGTTGCTGGGCGAGCGTGACGTGCAGGCAGTAGGCCAGGAACGACTGCAGGGATGCAGGAGGTAGGGTAACGCAGGGAGCAGTTACCGGGGCGATGAAGATATGCGCCTCGATGCGTGCTTCTTTCTGGTGGTAGATCGGCCGCAGCGAAAGATCGCCCTTGAGATTCTTGAACGCTTCCTCGACCTGCGTGAGCTGGATGTAATAGCGCCACAGCTCGGCGGGGTCGTTGCCGGTGAGATTGGTGCGCAGTAGATAACGGCCTTCGCGGCGGCGGACCTGTTTGAGTTTGTCACGCTTGAGGCGGTAGGTGAACGTCGGGTTTTGATCGTGGACCTGCACGTCGACGAGCCGCCAGCCGGACGGATACTGGCTGCGTGCCGCGCCGAGCTTCATCAGCAGTTCCTGGTGCGTGAGCGTCATGCCGGAAAGCTGTTTGAGCCGCGCCCACAAACGCTTGAGCTGGCGCTTGCGCATCGCGCGTTCCTTGGCGATGCGATCCGCGCTCTGGGCGAAGACATATAGCTCACCGTCCTGCGGCAAGAGCTTGACCTGCACGCCGGGCCGGGCGTCCTGCCAGGGCTTGAGCAGCAAGTCCTTCTCCAGCTTCGACAAGCGGCCTTTGGGTGTGCCGACCAGGTAGTGCACCGGCGGATCGGAGTGGCGCATCTGCTCGAGGGTGTCTTCCGTCGGGATGCCGCGATCCATCACCCACACGCGTCGGGCCTTGCCGTACTGGCGTTCGATGCGAGCGAGAAAGTCGCGCAAGGTGGTTTTGTCGGCGGTGTTGCCCGGCAACACTTCGTAGGCCAGCGGCAAGCCTTCGGGCGTGACCACCAGCGCGATGACCACCTGCACGCAGTCCGGGCGCTTGTCGCGCGAGTAGCCGAATCGGCGCTTGTCGTCGTCATCGAACGGCGGATTGGCTTCGAAGTAGGTGCTGGTCAGGTCATAGAGCAGCACGTCGAATTCGACGTTGAACAGATCGCGCCAGCGGCGCACCAGGTGATCGAAGACCGCGGTCTTGTGTGCCAGCAGACGATCGTGACAGGCGTACAGCGTGTGGATGTCGGCCAAGCCGGCATCGGCGCCGAGCAGATCGGACAGCGCGCTGCGCTCAAACCACTGCCGGTGCAAGCGCCATTCGCTGCCGGGCGAGAGCAGCCGATACGCCACCAGCACGAACAGCACCTGATCCCAACGTGTGCCCTTGCGGCTCTTGGGCAATCGCTCTGACCAAAACCGATCCAACGAAAGCTGTTCCCACAGCTTCAGCGCGAGCCAGCACGAGCCCCACACCCGTGGGCGGCACAGACGCAGCTGCGACAGACACAGTCGCACGACCGACTCGTCCACCACGCCTGCGTCGATCTGGTCTTTGGGAAACAACGACAGCGAACGCGATTGCTCGGTGCGTTCGTCGAACACCTCGACCGACTTGCGCCACGCCCGCTCCTGGGAGGAATTGATCTCGCCCAGATACAGCAGGTGCCGCTGCAACACGCGACCACCAGGCAGGCGCCGATTCTCGACGATGCTCCAATACCGGTGCACCTTGCCATCTTTCCGCCGGGTGGTCGCGCGTAGAAACATGGCCACCCATTATCCGCACGCGCGCACCAAAGAAAACAAGCAAGGTCTTCACTACAACGGCTTTCGGGGCTTATCCACAGACCGCTAGCTGATTTCCATGCAGATTTTTTTCGACACACCCCAAATCAAGGGCGAATCCGCGAAGTTGGGCTAAGACTCTGGTACTCTTTCATCGGTGAACCTCCTTCTCTTGGCAGAGATCGGAGATTCACGGACGACCACCGTATAGGTCAAACCCCGGTGAGTCCCCCGGCAGAGCCGGGGGCTTACCTCATACTGAGTTATGAAGTGGACCCCATCTTTGTACAGCCTGAGATGTGAAATATGCTCTGACTCATGGTTGTTATCTGATTCAGGCTGCCAGGGGTTATAGGGTATCCGGGCTTTCGCCTCATAGCGCCGTGTGTGGTCACCTTACTGGCGCAGACAAAGGTCTTGATTTTGAGGTTCTGCTTGATCCATTTGAAGAATAAATCGATCTGCCAGCGCTGCTTATAGATAGTTCCCATCCAAAAACGGACGAATTTCAACCAAGCACGCAACCCAATTTTCACGATTGAGCCAACGCTGCCTGATACGATCGCTTCGGTTGCTTGATAAGCATTAATTGTCATTATGGAACCATTTTAATTTTTCTCGCAACCTCACGACCTCACCAACAATTATCAGCGTTGGTGGCTTGATCTCCTCCCTCTCGACCAAGGTTGGAAGAGAGGCAAGTGTTTCGACGAATACCCGCTGATTCTGTGTAGTCCCCTGTTGAACCAACGCTGCGGGTGTCTCTTCCGGCAACCCATGTGCAATCAGTTCCCTGGAAAGAATTTCGATACTATGCAGACCCATATAGAAGACGATGGTCTGGGCAGGCTTGGCTAGTTTTTGCCAGTCAAGGTCAACGCTTCCATCCTTAAGGTGACCGGTTACGAATATGCACGATTGGGCATAGTCGCGATGCGTGAGGGGAATTCCAGCATATGACGCGCATCCCGAGGCGGCCGTAATACCGGGCACTACCTGGAAGGGAATGCCCTCTTCTGCGAGCGTTTCAATTTCCTCGCCACCACGACCGAATATGAACGGATCACCGCCTTTCAGCCGCAATACCCGATTACCCTTCCTGGCCAAGCGGACGAGTAATTCATTTATGCTCTCCTGTGAAAGCGCATGGTTATCCCTTTCCTTGCCGGCATAGATCATTTCCGCATCACGCCTGACCATATCCAGAATTGGCTGTGATACAAGTCGATCATAAACCACCACGTCCGCCTGTTGCATCAATCGCAACGCTCGGAAAGTAATCAGGTCTGGATCGCCCGGACCCGCCCCTACAAGATACACTTCTCCCGATGTGTTATAGGACTGGTCGGTATCTGCGATCGCATCTTCCAGTGCTGCCCACGCCTCTTTTTCACGGCCAGCAAACAGTAATTCCGCAACCCTGCCCTGCAACACACTCTCCCAGAAATAGCGGCGTTGCTTGGGCTCGGTGAACTTCTGCTTTACCTTGTGCCTAAATTCATCTACCAGTACAGCAAGACGCCCATATGCTGAGGGTATGAAACTTTCCAGACGGGCGCGCAACAAGCGGGCAAGTACCGGCGATGCTCCCCCAGTTGACACGGCTACTTGCACCGGTGACCTGTCGATGATTGATGGGACAATAAAACTGCATAATTCCGGCGTATCCACAACGTTGACGGGAATCCGGTGCTCGTCCGCAATTGCAGAAACTTGCCTGTTCACCATCTCATTATTGGTTGCCGCAATCGCAAGCACCATACCGTCTATGTCATGTTCCTGAAACTCCCGGCGCGCATGCAGGATTGCGCCTGCCTTGTAAAGCTTCTCGAGTTCATCACACAGGTCGGGCGCAACGACTATGATTTCCGCACTAACTTTAAGCAACATGGCAACTTTGCGAGCCGCCACCTTGCCGCCGCCGACAACAACGCAGGGACGTCCTTCCAGCTTCAGGAAAACAGGGAGATATTGCATAAGTAACAATCTTAGTCTCTTATGACTTTACTGTTGACAGAAATGGCGAAGAGTTTGTTACTTTGCAGTGGCCAAAGCGGGAACGATACTGAATTCCGTGAGCGAGCAGGCGGCGGCGATGGCGGCGCGCCCCAAGCGCGTGAGGTAGTAACGATAAGTTCCGGTGACCCGTTTGATCACGCCGAGGGCAAGCAGCCGTTTCAGCTCTCGCGAGAGCGCAGCCGCCGAGGCGTGGGGCAGCAAAGCCATCAGATCGGCGCGCCGCAGACCGTGGATATTGAACTGCGGACGTTGCAGTGCCCGCAGCAGTTGCTGCTCGGTGCGCTTGAAGAAGTTCAGGCCCTTGATCGGCCGGTCGCTCTCGCACCGCTCGTCGGTCAGGCGCGAGAGCGCGCGCTGTCCGGCGCTGTGATCGTCCAGCGCGGACAGATACTCCAGGTAGCGGCGATTGCATCCCAGGAGGATCTGGCGCAGATCGATCAGGCTGTAGATGGATTTCTTCAGCGGCGCCAGTTGCCGCGTGCTGGGTCTATCTCGATGTTCCACCTTGCGGTGGTGCTTGAAGAAGGAGACGTCGTTGACGGTGGTTTCGATGCGCAGCACACGGGCGTATTTGTCGTACATCTTCACCTGAACCTTGCCCAGGCGATGTTTGATGCAGGTCCCTTCGATGCGGGTGGCAAAGCGGTTGCCGATCTCCTGCGCCAGCGGCGGGGTGATCTTCTTGCCGAGAAAGGTGGCAATCTGTTCGGCCTTCACCCCCAGCACCGCCTGGCGGGAGAGCTGTTCATACAGGGGCGCCAGCATCTCTTGGGAGCGGAACACCAGATCGGTAGCGTACTCCACCTGCAGCAGGCTCCAGTGATAGCCTTGCCCGAAGCTCTTGTGCACCGGGCAGCACTGGCGCGCGTAACGATCCAGGATGCGGTGCAGTTGCTCGGGCTTGAAGCCATCGGCCAACTGTTGCGCGCGCGCGAAGTCATCCAGGCGCACAAAGGCATTGTCCACCTGGGTAAAGCCGATGCGCCGGGTTTTAAGCTTCTGCGCCAGCCAACCATGGCCGTTGCAATAGAACTGCAATTTGAACGGGCACCAAGTCGGCACCCGCAGGTAACACAGGCCGACGAGCGGGTCGATGAAGTAAAAATAGTAGTGCAGGCATTTGCCCGTATCGGGCTTGAGGTAGGTCTTGCCGCTCGCCTTGTCATGCCAGGGCTTGTAGCTTTGACAGGCTTCCATCGCCGAAATGATGTGCACCAGACCCGGATGATCGCCGCGCCGCTCAAGCACCTTGGCGACCACATCTTCCTTGCGGATGTGGGCTTTGGCGATATGCTCGATCTCGATCCCCGCCGACTGCGCCAGCTCCTGCGCGCGCTCGCGGAGCGCCTCGCGCAAGGGCTCGGCAAACCGGGGATAGTCGAAAATCCGAATGCCCCTCGCGTACAAAAACGCCGTCATGCCCTGCGCATAGCAGGCCCCCGGCAACGTGCCCGTCATCACGATGCGGTCGTAACAGGAGAGCACCCCATGCAACCGATCTGCGTACCGTTCCACCAACGCCTGTGTCATCGTCGCCACCACCGCTTAGCCCGTGCGTACAATACCTCTTCCTGTTTGGTTCCGGCTATGCCGGCTTAGGTAAATGCAGTTCAGCAGCTTACTAGGTCATCAAGAGAGGATCCAATTCGCCTGCGAATTCCAGATCCGCCAAATCATCGTAACCACCAACGTGCAAATCACCGATAAAGATCTGGGGTACGGTACGCCGCCCAGTCAACCTGGCCAGCTCGCCGAAGCCATCAGTCATCGAGTCAATAAATATCTTTTGTATTTTGACGCCCTTTGATTTCAATAATCGCTCTGCCTGGAAACAATAGGGGCAGATGGCAGTACAATACATCCGAACTTCAACCATGAAACATTCCCCGTTGCGAAAGATACATTCTACCTTCCACTCCGGTTTCTCAGAATATCGAGTTGGCGCTGCAGCGGTTCAAAAACCGGCTTCAGATTCCTGCGCATCACGGTACCGATGGCATCGGTGCGTGAAAAAATCGGATTCACCAGCGGCTCATCCACCATGGACAGTACCAGCATGGCGTGCACCTCTTTTCCCATTCCGGGTATTGTGGAATGGAGTTCACCAAGCGCGTTCCCATGGGCAGAACCCTCGGCAAGCATCTCATCCGCGGCCGCGAGGATATCGCCCATGGTTCGACGTTCGGTGTCGTCAGTGCGTATGGTCTTAAAATAGGCCGCAATCGCATGCAGTAAAGAAACGACGACATCCTGATTGGCTGGTTTATTGAGTACGTTTTCTACCGCATCGAGGAAGCTCTGACCTTCCGTACTGAGTAAACGGCACAATTGTACAGCAAACAGATTTCGTGCCTGCCGCAGCCCTATAAGCTTTTCGCAAACTTCGTACCCATAGCGGGTGCGGCGCTAACCTGTCGGGGAGTTCATCAGGTACGGCCTGCAGAAAACCAACATAATAGGAATTCTTGTGCTTACCCCTGCCCCATAGGTCGCGCCTGGTTTCATTACTGATCAGGTCTGATTGCAGGATCAGGCGGACCGAGGCGATCATATCCCGCGCCTCTGTCTCGAAGGGGAGAAATTCCACCAGGAAATCCGCCAGCACGGGACCCATGTCACCATCGACGACCGATTGCTGACCGAGCATGCACCTGGCGTTTTCCGGTGTTTGCGCTGCCCACCATGCCCTTCTGGCAATCTCGTTGGTAATTCCGGGGGCATTGACCACGGCAACCACCGCCTCGGGTTCGCCCAGCAGGAGTAGAGACTCGAGAATTCGCTCACGCGTCTGTCCCATGCGTGTCCAGCGTTTCAGATAAACCGGATAGCCGCCCGGGGAACCGAGCACATGGCTGGAAAGTGTTTCACGCACACGGCGCAGGTAGGTCTCATCACGGCAATTGGGGTTGAGCCTGACCCGCGCCTCCCCTTTATCGGAGAGCGCGTACAGGGTCATGCGTGGATTCATCGATCCGGATAGCCTTGACGGGACCTGCCAACATGACATTGATCCGCAGCACATCTTCCGCTGACAATTCCATTGCAAGTGATCCGGCAAAGGACTGCGAAAACAGGCATCAGAAATCGAATCCTGCCTCGGCGTATAATTTCTTCGCCATCTCAGGATCCTTTTCCACACCATTACCCTCCTCGTACATCCTTGCCAGGGTTGTCAGCGAACCGGCCAGTCCCTGCTCTGCCGCCTTGCGAAACCAGTTAACGGCCTCGGCACTGTTCTGCTCGACACAGTCACCTGCCATATACATGAACCCGAGTCCATGCTGGGCCAGTGCATACCCCTGTTCGGCCGACGCTCGCATCATCTGCAGGGCCATTTTTTCATTACGTACCATACCGAGGCCGTTCTGGCACATGATCGCGACTCGGTGCTGCGCATCCGGGTTACCCGAAGTGGCCAGTGGGTAAAGGAATTTCATGGCCTGGGAAAAACTCTTGGCCTCGAAGGCGGCTATACCACTGGAAAAGTCCTCGTCGAAGTCGTTGAACATATTGCGTCTCCTTACAATCACGAGGTCTAGCTTGTCCTTAGCTAAGGGGCATGAGCCTCTATGTAGAAAAACCAATGCTATCCATTCGTCAATGGACTTCGAATACCCCGAAAGAGAGAATGTCTCTGATTTCCCTATGGAAACACCAAATCCGCGCGGGGATTATTTGCTCCCCCGATAGGGATATTCGAGGGTATAGAGGGCTCTTGTATACTTCACTCGATTTCAGGTAAACCTAGTTGAAACAATGCGGTAGCTGAACCGCATGGCCGTGCAACTGCGACTCGAAAGCCCCACTCAACAATCCATGCGTTTCGAGAAGTGAACACGCGCACAGGACACAGTCACGGCGAAGTCTCACTGTCCGATTCAGCACAGTAGGCCATGCGCTATGCAGCGAGTGGACGCCGTGCCCGCCAGGAACCGGTTTGGAAATGGAATCCGGACGCGGCCGTAACAACCGGTAGTCTGTGTTGACTCGCAAGGCAAAGGCGGGGCGCGACATGCTGTATGACGCAACAACGGATGCAATGATGAACCATTCGGGTCAACCAGCATCAGACGCTGTCAGCACCAACGCGGCAGGTAGTGCAAGCGATCGGTGAGAACCACCGGAAAGATTCAAGGCTGCTGCACAGGATATGCAGTTGTCGGCACGTCGTATTGATTGTTTACCATTCAGACAACACGAGGAGTTGAAGATGAATCAGGAATATTATGATGCAATCACCAAAATGGAAAAAATGGGTGTTGATCCCGAATACATCCAAGGTTGGCAAGGCGGCTACCTGCTGAACCCGGAGCGCGAAGAGCAGCGCGTGACCGAGGCCTACACCGCCGGCTACGAGGATGGCAAGGAAAGGAATACGGACAATTTTTCGGACTGGGTCAAGTAACCCGGCCGATACTGTTCAAGAAAGGCGGGGCCAACCCGCCTTTTATTTGCTCTGCTGTCCTGTCGTCGTAAACAGGTCCCGGATGGCCTTAGTTAACGGCTTCAATGCTTCCGGAACTTCTATATCCATCACCTGGTCGGTTATCCATTTATTGTCCTTCTCACCCATCACCGCCCTGACGTTCTCGCCGAAATAGCGTCGGAAAGCGAAACCGGGTTCATTGCCGGTGCAGGAGAAACCTGCATAGTCGGTCGCTCTTTCATTCAAGCGGTTGATAAGCGACTGCCGGTATTCGCCCTTGCCCTGAGCATCGCTGCGATTCTCCTGCATGGTATCTGCGAGATGACGCGCCAGGGATGTAATGAATTCCTGCCGCTGCTCCTGAGAGAAATTTTCGGCCGTCATGCGATCAACAAGATGTACCAGAAAAGCCAGGAATTCGGTGATGATATCCAGCCGCTGGGCGTTGGTATCCGTCTGAAATCCTTCATTCTCGAGGTTCAGGGTACCTTGCTGGGCGATACGCCACAGGATAAAGGCCATGGCGCTTCCGGTTTCCGACAGGGAGCGTTCGCGGTCTTTGAGATTCCACTTACTCTTTACTCGCATGTTTTACTCCAGGAGGGTGCATGAAATACACAGTTCACTTAGAGTTCAGCAACGCATCCATCTGGCGGTTGTCATATTCACATGCTAGCATGAATTACCTATGATTTCAGTCAGGTATTACCTATGCCGAGCACCCACATTGCGATGCCACCCGGTCCACCGCCACTTCTCGATGAACTGGCGCCCACCCTGGCGGTCGTGCGCACAAACTGCCACATCAGCGATGCCCGGCATGCGACCGATTACACGCTCTGCATCTACCTCTTGAAGATGCGCGAGTACTACCGCTGGGAAAATGACATGCCGTTCAGTTCGTCGCTCCCGCATGAAGAGATCACCGGTTGGCTGACCGAGCGCGAGGCGCTCTGGAAGACTATCGAGGGAAAACCCTTCAGGCACATACCCGTATCGACCCAGTTGCACGACCCGTTCGATGCGAATGCCATCAATGAGGTTCTGAACGGCATGGGCTACGTCTACAGCGGCGGCATCGGACGCAATATGAAACCGCATTTCTTTCTGGGCGTGCTCGAACAGCGCTGCATGCATAAGGATTACACGCTTTATCTATCCGGCAAGGAATACGCGCGCGACCTGACCGCTCCGCCCGCAATGAGTCTGGGCAGGACGATCTTTATTCGACGCGAATCACTGCGCCGCATGCTGTGGGAAAAAATCGAGGAATGGCGATGGAACAGACCGGCCAACGCCATGCAGAAGGCGATCAAATGCTACGATTTTGACAGCGCGCCCGAGGAAGCGCTGGAACGAATGACCGAACGGGAAACCCGTTCGGTGTTGCTGCACGAGATCGGGGAAGTCATGGCGGGAGAAGAACTCGGCAGCAGTTGGGAAGATCTGCTGGCGGGTATACCCCATTGCAAGGCGGAACTCATGATGCGTGCGGTACGCGACCACCTGTCAGATGCACTCTCGACCTTGCCCGGATTACTGGACGAGGCGGATCCCGCTTCGCTACACTTTTACATCGCGAACCTGACCAACATGCGCAAGATGCTGTTCCCGAGCCTGCTTACAGCTTATGAACACTGGGAACGGACCGGCAATCTGGACAAGCTGCTGCACCTGAGCGAGGCAAGCCGGGATCACTGGATGACACTTGCGCAGGAGATCGTTGCCTTGCACGGCACCCATGATGACGACCTGCAACGCAAGATAACCACGCTGGTTGAAAACAACACATTCTGAGAAATCCACAGACATAAGAACGCCGCATGAATTATCAGCCAATCACCAGTGATGCAACCAGGCCACGCCCCGGTCTCAGGACCATTACCGAGATCAAGGAACATACCTTTATTTTCGAGAAACGTCTGGCACTGTCGATCGATGTCTGCGCGGAAATGATTCGCCGTTTCGAACAACACAAGGACGAACAGTATGAAGGTCGCATCGGCCAGGTGGTCTACAAGGACCAGAGCGTCAAGAAGTCAACCGATCTGGTCGTAAGCGGCAAGCCACACTGGAAGGACATCGACCGCGCTTTGTTCCACTCCCTGGGCCTGGCGATGAAGGAACTGCGTGAAACCTACCCTTATTTCAAGGGACCGTTCAAGGACGTCGGCTATGCGATCCAGCGCACCAACCCAGGTGAGTACTATCACTGGCACATTGACGGTGGCAGTCATGACTTCAGCCAGCGCCAGCTGGTTGCCGTCTGGTATCTGAACGATGTCGAGGGACCGGGCGGCGAAACCGAGTTTTCCTGCCAGAAAGTCCGCATTAAACCGGAAGCCGGAAAACTGCTGCTGTTTCCGCCTTTCTGGACACACGAACACCGTGGCGTGACCCTGCAGAAAGGTGTGAAATACATTGCCACGACATGGGTGGTATTTGCCTGAAGGACACATTCCAGATATCAGGTTGATCGAGCCGTCGACACCCGCGGAGTTCAGGCAATACTACGATCTGCGCTGGCGGGTACTGCGCGCCCCGTGGAACCAGCCCCGCGGCAGCGAAACGGACCCGCTCGATGCCGACAGCACACACCTCATGGCCATCGATGGCAGAGCAGTCCATCCTCGGTGTCGGCCGGCTCCATTTCACCACCATAGGCGAGGCCCGCATTCGATACATGGGCGTTGCCACGGAATGCCGGCGCCGGGGCATCGGCACGCTGATACTGTGTGGCCTGGAAGAAAAGGCCGTCGCCCTGGGTGCTGTACGCCTAATACTCGATGCCCGTGAAACAGCGCTCGGGTTCTACCTGAAGCACGGCTACGTGGCGACCGGCCCGGGCCCGATGCTTTACAACTGCATCGCCCATGTCAGGATGGAAAAGCGTTTTAACCGGTAAGCCGTATCAGGTGTCAACTCATGACCGGCGCTGTCACACGGAAAAGGTCGGCCATGATCCCGGAGCTTCAGGATCATGAGCATCAGTTCGTGATCAACTCGGACTCCAGCATTTCGCCGTTGGTGTCGATACGGATTCCCAGCGCACCCGGAACGCGCGCCAGGATGTAGGCGGACAAGAGCACCATCATCTTTTCATTGTTGTTATGCATGGCGGTCAGCATCCTGTCACCGATAATCTGACAGCGTTGCAACTGGTCGGGACTGTCCACCCAGTCCCGGCTCATCTGCCAGCCCTTGTCCATGTCTTTATCGATCCTGCTGAAGAAATCCTCGCCATCTCTCACGATGTCGTCAGGCACCCGGATCGGATACGTTTGTTCGTCAATGACAACTTTCAATATCATGTGCCCGGCCTTATGCTTTGGTCTGTACATCGACTCCGTTGACATCTTACCCCATCCGCCTGATCGCTTGCAGGGGCACCGAATATGCTCACCCGCCTGACCGACGTACTTGACCCCGCCCAGCTTGAGGATGCCAGAAAACTCATGGCCGGCGGCCGGTTCGTCGAGGGCGTTCTATCCGCCGGCATGGCCGCACAACGCGTCAAGAACAACCAGGAACTTTCCGCGGACGAACGGCTGATGCGGCAGTTGAACAACCTGGTCATGGGCGGTCTTGTCAGGCACCCGGTTTATCGCAGCGCCACCATGCCCCTGAAGGTGGCTGCACCCTATTACGCTCGCTACACAACAGGGATGTCATATGGCAACCATGTCGATGACCCGGTCATGGGACAGGGCGATCTATACCGTTCCGATATTTCCGTCACGATCTTTCTCTCCGGCCCGGACGAGTACGACGGGGGCGAGCTGGTCATCCAGACCCCGTTCGGTGAACAGCGCGTCAAACTCCCCGCCGGTGATGCGGTGATCTACCCCTCCTCCAGCCGGCACCGTGTCACCGAGGTTACCCGCGGCGAACGCCTGGTCGCGGTCAGCTGGATTCAAAGCATGATACGCCACCCCGACAAGCGCGCCCTCCTGCACGAATTGAACCTGGCACGGGAAAGACTGCTGCAGGATAAACCGGATGCGGAGGAAACCGCGCAGGTCAACCATGCCTACATCAATCTGGTGCGCATGTGGTCGGAAATCTGACTGAACAACGACCATCGCTCCCGGCCGCCGCTACCGGCTTCCTGCCTCACGCGGCACTTGCACCTCCTGTGCATCGTCCCTGCGCTCCGCGACGACGGATAGGAGGTCCGAGTGACACGAAGCGCAGGATGTGCGAGAGCGACCGTACCTACGAAGTACATGGATGTATGAGTGCCGCGTGAGGACAGGATGTACCGAAGCGGCCATCCCTGTAGGCATAAAAAAGCCGCGAAATCCTCATCGCGGCTTTCTTGGTGCATTCACGAAGCGGTGGCACTCAGCGGCGCGAACCCTTCTCCGCATGGGCCAGGTCGACCAGCTTCATCGCCAGATCCCGGTACTGTTGGCGAAAATGGTACAAGGGATGCCCCTCCTTGCCGACGAAATAGTCTTCCATCTCGACGCCGTGCTGGTGTTCGTAGTCGATGAACTTTTTCTGCATTTCCAACATCTTCTTGATGAGTTCCTGTTTCTCACTCATGACCTTTTCTCCAGGAGACGTATGAATTCACGAAAATATTCTTGAATTGCTAAAAAATATAACCCTTGGGATATGCTGAGAATATATCCCGAATGGGTTGCCATCCGGATCAATAGCCGCCCTTGCGCATGCTCTCCGGCAGCCCGCCGATGCGACCGGCCTGCTTGCTTGGATTGCCCGGGAAGAGGTCATACATCATCTTCGAGGTCACCTTTTTGCCCCATTTGTCACCCATGTCCTTGAGCATGGTCCGATTGTTGGGCTGATTCCCGTTATGATTGATATATTCATCACGTAAATAATTGATAACGTCCCAGTGTTCCTGGGTCAGCGCGATACCTTCCTGTTCGGCAATCACACCGGCAATCTTTTCATTCCAGTCTTCCACACTGACCAGGAAACCGGTCTCGGTTACATTAATATGCTTTCCATCAACGACGACTTCCATCGGATCCTCCTAACAATTATCTCGATAAGAAACCAGCCAAACACCTGACTCCCGTGGGAGCAAAAAACGCAGATTTTGCCGTCATGCGTTGAAAAGACAACCCCCCGCTCGGGATAACTGCATTACTAGGCATCCTGTTTTACGGATTTGATACCCTTGTGCGAGATAAGCAATCCACAACCGCCCGCAGTTTTGCACTCGCCCAGCTCGGCCTGCTGCAGGCACTCCTCCTTTTTCATCAACCTCCTCTCGGTACACCCCGTCTCGCTTAACGCCGCTGTGCCGTAGAAAATGCCGCCTCCAGGCGGTCCTCCCAATCTTCCGGGGTATCCGGAAAGGGAGGGCGGACATCCATGCGGAAGAACATCTCACCGGCGCGGGCACGCGCCTTGACGGCTTCCGTCAAGGCCGCGAAGGAGTCAAGATCATAATTTTGTATCAACATCTCACTCAACCAGAGCATGGCTGGACTCCTGACCAGAGCGTGTTTAATTCGGTGCCGCCTATCCGGTCATAGTAACGCGCACGGTATAATAATCGCGTGCGCCCGTTCTCCGGGTCATCCGCGAACGCCTCCCGCTTGTGCAGTATATTATTGCAGATTATGCCCTCCCCCGGCCGCAGGCGGTGACGAAACAGCCAGTCTGATTCGCCGGCAAGGAGTTCGGACAGAAATCCTACCGCCATGCGCGTATTGATCTCGTCTTTCCAGGCAATGCTGCGGGTGCGCGCGGTATAGCGCATATGCAGCGATCCGGTGTGCGGCTCGACGGAAAACACCGGACCGGTCTGCGCCGGGCGTATCTCGACTCCGGCCTCGGTATTGGCGGGAATGGTCATGGCATCGGGTTGCATCAATGCCGCCGTATAATCCGGATTCTCATCGCGCAGCAGGAGATAGGCGATTTCATGATCCAGGTAGACATTCTCGCCCCCTTGCGCCGCATCGGAAACGCAGTGCAGCACCACGCCCCTGACCTGCTCATCGGGCGTGTTGTAATAACCGTCGGTATGCCAGTTGAGGGGTCGGTTGCTATAGGGTATGTAATTTGTCGCATGTTTCTCGGGCATGACCTTGAGCGAGGTGATACTGTCCTCATCCGCACGCAGGTTCCGGTCCAGTCGCACCAGCCCGAACTGGCGGCCCAACGATGCCACGAGATCCTTGTCGGCGAAATCGCCATCGGTAATCTGGTATATGGCGGCATTCGCCTTCTGGCAGCGCCGCAGCAGGGCCTGCCTCTCCGCCTTGCTGAGCCGAAAGGGATTGGCAACCCTGACTATCAGGTCACTCGCCCGAGCGGGGTAATCATGGAGTTTCCACTCGCGCCAGCACCGATACGCCCGCACATCGGCGAGATCGAAGGGACTGGAAATCCCAAATGATCGCGAGTTGAGGATGGAATCCGGCATCGGCGGGCCACTCAGCCTGTCATCAGGCTGCACAGATTACATTACGATTGCGAAATATGTACTGCACCGGCGTCTCGATCATGTTGCGGCATGCGTGATCACTAATACAACACATTCTCATCCGGCGGGCATCGAGTACTCTCAAGCGAGCCATGGGTATTCATAAAGTTAATTCAAGTGCCCGTGATGA
Organism: uncultured Gammaproteobacteria bacterium; assembly: GCA_963773065.1. Lineage (GTDB taxonomy): Bacteria > Pseudomonadota > Gammaproteobacteria > UBA9214 > UBA9214 > CAVQCA01. The sequence continues at coordinate 24,526 of CAVYZN010000027.1, read as the reverse complement.
TAAGAAAAAGTTTTACGGATATTAGTATTGACAGGAAGAATTGGTAACTGCACGGTTTTGAATACTATTTTTTCCTATACCCCTTTCGAGATACGGCGGCATATCCCGTGCCATCCCATGGGTAAGATATGTTCACGCAAGGGCCACATCTAGAATTCGTGTATCAAGCAGGAGGCTGCTTTCGTGCAGCCCATAAGTTGCTGATTTCCAGTTGCCTGAGGGATATGCAGGCAATCACTCGCGAGAAGCACGTGTCCACTCTAAATTGATGGTGTATGACAGTAACAACCGAGGAGATCTCCATGGCTAAAGACACCCACCCAACACCAATGCTTGATGACCTGGAAAACGGCCCTTGGCCCAGCTTCATTTCAGGCATCAAACGGCTGCGTGACAAGCACCCCGATAAGCGCATCAATGCGATGGCCAATAGTCTGCTGGGGCAGCTGGAACATTCCTATGAAACCCGCAAGGGCTACTGGAAAGGCGGCACCGTGAGCGTGTATGGCTATGGCGGCGGCATCATCCCGCGCTTCTCGGAGGTCGGCAAGGCCTTCCCCGAGTCAAAGGAATTTCATACCCTGCGCGTACAACCGCCGGCGGGTAATTTCTACACCACGGCCATGCTGCGCCAGCTCGGCGACAGCTGGGAGAAATACGGTTCCGGCCTGGTGACCTTCCACGGTCAGACCGGCAACATCATGTTCATCGGCGCCAGCACCGAAAACACCCAGCATTTCTTCGATGAAATCAACGAGTATGGTTTTGACCTCGGCGGCGCCGGCCCCTGTGTGCGCACCGCCATGTCCTGTGTGGGCTCAGCCCGCTGCGAGATGTCCTGCGCGCATGAACACAGCATCCATCGTCACCTGGTGAACAATTTCACCGATGACGTGCACCGTCCGGCCCTGCCCTACAAGTTCAAGTTCAAGGTATCCGGCTGCCCGAACGACTGCCAGAACTCCATCGAGCGCTCCGACTTCGCCGTGATCGGCACCTGGCGTGACGACATGAAGGTCAACCAGGACGAGATCAAGTACTATGTCAAGAAGAAAGGCCGCCAGTACCTCCTTGACAACGTCATCTGCCCGCTGCCCGACCCATGCCCTGTCCCTCACTGATGACGATGACCTGATCGTGGACAACCACAACTGTGTGCGCTGCATGCACTGCCTGAACGTCATGCCCAGGGCGCTGCACCCGGGAGACGACAAGGGCGTCACCATCCTCATCGGCGGCAAGCGCACCCTGAAGATCGGCGACCTGATGGGCACCGTCGTCGTGCCGTTCATGAAGCTGGAAACCGAGGAAGATTACGAGCGGATCGTGGAAATGGCCGAAGAGATCATCGACTTCTGGGCCGAGAACGGCCTGGAGCATGAGCGTTGCGGCGAGATGATCGAGCGCATCGGCCTGGTGAACTTCCTCGAAGGCATCGGCATCGATGTCGACCCGCACATGGTCAACTATCCGCGTCAGTCCTCCTATATCCGCATGGACGGCTGGGATGAGGAGGCCGAAAAGTGGTTTCAGAGAAAGCGCGAAGAGAAACTGACGGCTTCCGCGTAACGGTCCAGGCACAACACGGCAGTCCCGGTGACTGACACACCGGGAGCTGCTTAATTACGACAGAATTTCAGGAGAGTCACATGGCACAAGATATGCGATCGCCGATCGAGTCCGGATGTCCCGATGGATTCCAGTACATGCATCCGGTGATGCGTAAGAATTACGGTCAGTGGGCCTATCACGAGGACCCGCGTCCGGGCGTCCTGGTGCATGTCGCCAGGAGCGGCGACAAGATCTGGACGGTCCGCGCCGGTACCCAGCGCATTCTGGATGTCTTCACGCTGCGCGAACTGTGCGACATCGGGGACAAGTACGGCGAGGGATATATCCACTTCACCATACGCAGCAACATCGAGTTCCTGGTGGCCGACGAAGCCAAGGTCGAACCCCTGATCAAGGCGCTAGAGAAAGCCGGTTATGTCGTCGGCGGCACGCGCAATTCCGTCGCCATGATCTCCCACACCCAGGGCTGGCTGCACTGCGACATCCCGGGCACCGACGCCTCCGGCGTCGTCAAATCGATGATGGATGAACTCATCCATGAATTCAAAAGCTGGGAGATGCCAAACCGCGTGCACATGACCACTTCCTGCTGCCAAATCAACTGCGGCGGCCAGGGCGATATCGCCATCAATGTCCAGCACACCAAGCCGCCGAAGATCAACCACGACCTGGTATCCAATGTCTGTGAACGTCCCTCGGTCGTGGCGCGCTGCCCCGTCGCGGCGATACGCCCGGCGCTGGTCAATGGCAAACCGTCCCTGGAAGTGGACGAGAAGAAATGCATCTGCTGCGGCGCCTGCTACCCGCCCTGCCCGCCCATGCAGATCAACGATGCCGAGCATTCCAAACTTGCCATCTGGGTTGGGGGCAACCACTCCAATGCCCGCGGCAAGCCGACCTTCCAGAAACTGGTTGCCGCCGGTATCCCGAACAATCCGCCGCGCTGGCCGGAAGCCACGGCCGTGGTGAAGGGGATACTCAAGGCCTACAAGGAAAACGCCAAGGACTGGGAACGCATGAACGACTGGATTGAACGGATCGGCTGGCCGCGCTTCTTCGAGGTGACCGGTCTGCCGTTCACCAAGTACCACATCGACAACTGGCGCGGCTCCCGCGCCAGCCTGAACGCCTCCACCCATATCCGCTTCTGATTGCAACTTATAAGGAGTCAACCGCGTGAAGCTAGCAGTTATGGTCAATGAGGGTCCGTATCAACACCAGTCCGCAGACAGCGCCTATCAGTTCACCAAGGCTGCGCTGGACAAGGGCCATGAAATCACCCGCGTGTTTTTCTACCACGATGGTGTCAATAACGGCACTCGCTATGGCGTACCGCCGCAGGATGACCGCAACATCACCCAACTCTGGTCCGAACTGGCCAAGAAACATGACCTTGATCTGGTGGTTTGCGTCGCCGCGGCTCAGCGTCGCGGGATCCTGGATGCGGATGAGGCCAAGCGGCACGGCAAAAGCGGAGACAACATCGCGGATGGTTTCCGCATCTCCGGGCTCGGACAGTTGATCGAAGCCGGTATTCAGTCTGACCGGCTGGTCATCTTTGGTGATTGAGGGAGTCGATCATGGCGGAAATAAAGAAGTTTTTATACGTAAACAGGAAGGCGCCATACGGTACGGTCTATGCGCTGGAATCGCTTGAAGTGGTGCTGATCGGCGCTGCCTTCGACCAGGATGTCAGTCTGGCATTCCTCGACGACGGCGTCTTCCAGCTTGCCAAGGGACAGAAAACCACCGCTATCGGCATGAAGAACTTCTCACCCACCTATTCGGCGCTGGGTGATTACGAAGTCAAGAAGATCTACGTCGAAAAGGAGTCGCTGGAACAGCGCGGTCTCACCCCGGACAACCTGCTCCACCTCACCTATGAGGACGAGGACGAGGACTATGCGGAGAAGGATTCCATCCAGCTTGTGAGCCGCGCGGAACTTGCCGACATCATGGATCAGCAAGACGTTGTAATGAGTTTCTGAGGGAGCATCGACCATGGCAATGTTGCATACCGTCAACAAATCACCCTTCGAACGCAATTCCTTCGATTCCTGCCTCAGTCATGCCAAAGACGGCAGCTCCGTCCTGCTGATCGAGGACGGCATCTACGCCGTCATTAAGGGCAGCCAGGCCATGTCCAGAATACAGGATGCCTCCGGTGTTTCATTTTACGTACTTGGGCCGGACCTGCAGGCCCGCGGGATCAGCCAGGACCATGTCATCGACGGCGTCACCGTGGTGGATTACGGCGGTTTCGTCGATCTTGTCACCCGCCACGACAGCGTACAGTCCTGGCTCTGAATTTTTTTATCATCAACTAGCGTCATCCACGAGGAGACCAAACATGTCCATCGAAGTAAACGGCAAAACACTCGAAACAGATGAAGAAGGCTACCTGGCCGACCTGAACCAGTGGGAACCGGAAGTCGCAACCATGATGGCCAAGGCCGACGACACCGATCTGTCCAGCGCACACTGGGAAGTGATCAACTTCCTGCGTGAGTATTACGAGGAATACCAGATCGCACCGGCTGTGCGCGTGCTGACCAAGGCGATCGGCAAGAAGCTGGGCAAGGACAAAGGCAACAGCAAGTACCTCTACGAACTGTTCCCCTACGGTCCGGCCAAGCAGGCCTGTAAATATGCCGGTCTGCCGAAACCAACCGGTTGCGTCTGAACACAGGTGATTCTTGCAGAGGGGCGACCCTCTGCAGGCAACCTGATTCGTTCCAACCATCATCGCATGGGAGTTCGGAAACATGCCGTTTCTGACGATTGTTTATGCCTTGCTGTTTTATGTAGCTACGGCCCTGCTGGTCGGCGGTCTGACCTACAAGATACGGCAATACGCAAAAACACCGGCGCCACTGAAGATACCGACCACCCCCGCGCCGGTAACGCGCCCGGGTGTGGCGCTGCGCATGTTCCGGGAATTGGTCTTCTTCGAAAGTCTGTTCAAGTCCAACAAGTGGATCTGGATCTTCGGATACCTGTTCCATTTCGGCATGTTTCTGGTGCTGGCGCGCCACTTGAGATATTTCACCTACCCGGTATGGACCTGGGTAGACCTGATTCAGCCGTTCGGCCTGTATGCCGCGTTCGCCATGGTCGCCGGACTGCTCGGCCTGTGGGCGCGTCGCTTCCTGGTTGACCGCGTGCGCTACATTTCGGCGCTTTCGGATCATCTGATGCTGGCGCTGTTGCTCGGTATCGCCCTGACCGGTATGTCCATGGATTACCTCACGCACACCGATATCGTGTCGGTCAAGGCATTCTTTCTGGGTTTGATGTACTTCAACTGGCAACCCCTGCCCGAGGATCCGGTATTGCTCATCCATCTGGCGCTGGTCGCGACCCTGATGATCATCTTCCCGATCAGCAAGCTGCTGCATGCGCCTGGCGTCTTTTTCAGCCCCACCCGCAACCAGGTGGACAACCCGCGCGAGCGCCGGCATCTCGCGCCGTGGGCCGTTGAACTGGAAAACAAATAACGGGCGTATGACAGGATCAGGAGCTAAACGTGGCTGATTTCGAAACACCGGAACTCAAGGAATACCCCGTCATTCCGCGCATTCATGAAGGGGTGATGGCGCACAGCAAACCCTTCGTCGCCAAGCCGGAATTACAGCAACCGCTGGGGTTTCCGGGTGAACTGGTCGACAACTGGGAGCAGGTCGCACTCGACAAGATGAAGGATCTGACCGGCAAGTACCGGTCATTCCAGGTCTTTCTCGACTCCTGCGTGAAATGCGGCGCCTGCACGGACAAGTGCCATTACTACCTCGGCACCTCCGACCCGAAGAACATGCCGGTTGCCCGCCAGGATCTGTTGCGCAAGGTTTACCGCCGCTATTTCACCTTTGCCGGCAAATACTTCCCAAAGCTTGTCGGCGCGGTAGACCTGACCAAGGAAGTACTGGACGACTGGTACAGCTATTTCCACCAGTGTTCACAATGTCGCCGTTGTTCGGTGTTCTGCCCCTATGGCATCGATACCGCGGAAATCTCCATGGCCGCACGCGAGATCATGGACTGCGTCGGCGTCGGCCAGAAATACAGCAATGAGATCATCGGCAAGGTCTTCAAGATCGGCAACAATCTCGGCCTGCCCCAACCCGCGCTGGTCGATACCCTGGAGGGGCTGGAAGAGGAGGTCGAGGAGAATACCGGCGTCAAGGTGCGCTACCCGCTGGATGAAGAAGGGGCCGACGTCCTGCTGGTCACCCCATCCGCCGATTTCTTTGCCGAGCCCCATGTCGATGGCCTGATCGGTTACGGCAAGGTTTTCCACGAGGCCGGCATCAGTTGGACCCTGAGTTCGCATGCCAGTGAAGCCGCCAATTTCGGGTTGTTCATCGGCAGCTATGAAAACATGCGCAAGGTGTCGCTGCGTATCCGCGAGGCGGCCCTCGAGCTCGGCGTCAAGCGCATCGTCATGGGCGAATGCGGCCATGCCTGGCGCGTCGCCTACAGCTTCCTCAATACCCTGGCGGGACCGTTTGACTTCCTCGATCCGAACTACCCGGTGCCTCAGCATATACTCGAAGTCACCCATGACCTCATACAGCGCGGGGCATTGACGCTGGACAAGTCGGTCAACGACGACATGGTGCTCACCTACCATGACTCCTGCAATGTGGCGCGCGCCTCGCGCATGGGGCCGAAGCCGGGCGGTCAGTTCACCATACCCCGCGATGTCATCAAGGCCTGTTGCAACCATTTTTTTGACATGCCTCAAGATACGATTTACGAATCCACGTATTGTTGCGGCGGCGGCGGCGGTTTGCTGACCGACGACCTGCTGGAACTGCGCGTCAAGGGCGCCCTGCCGCGCATGGAGGCCCTGAAGCAGGTCGTCGAACAGCACGGCGTCACCCATATGGCGGCGATCTGCGCGATCTGCAAGAGCCAGTTTGCCAAGGTCTTACCGTATTACGGCTTTACCATGGACAGCATCGTGAGCGTGCATCAACTGGTCAGTAACGCGATCGTTCTTGGGAAGCAAACAATAATTTCTATTACGTATCCGGCTCAGGTGCAGGCACCTGATCAGATCACAGGAGAATACGCATGGCCACTTCTCGAGATGACATGGAAAACACAAAACTCACGTTCCGCCGCTTCGAAGAAGGTGATTACGAGTGGAAACGTTTCACCGACCAGATCTTCGAGGGCGACCATACGCACAAGTGCCCGACCTATGTGCACCGCACCCCTCCCTGCCAGGGCAGTTGCCCATCCGGTGAAGACATCCGCGGCTGGCTGCAGATCGTGCGCGGCATCGAGAAACCCACCGGCGGGATGAGCATGGAGGAATACGCCTTCCGCCGTTCAACCGACGCCAACCCCTTCCCTTCGATGATGGGCCGCGTGTGCCCGGCGCCGTGCGAAGACGGCTGCAACCGGAACAATGTCGATGATTTCGTCGGGATCAATTCCGTCGAACAGTTCATCGGCGACTCCGCCTACGAGAAAAAATTCACCTTTGAAGCCACGGAAAAGATGAGCGGCAAGACGATCGCCATCATCGGCGGCGGACCGGCCGGCATGGCGGCGGCCTACCAGCTGCGCCGCATGGGCCATGCCAGCGTGATCTTCGACGATCATGACGAACTCGGCGGCATGATGCGCTACGGCATCCCCGGCTACCGCACCCCGCGCGATGTCCTCAACCATGAAATCCAGCGCATCCTGGACATGGGTTACGTCGAAACGCGCCTGGGCACCCGCGTCGGCAAGGATGTTTCCATCGCCGAACTGGAAAAGGAATTCGATGCAATACTCTGGGCGCTCGGCTGCAAGTCCGGGCGCAAGCTGCCGGTCCCCAACAGCGATGCGCCCAACTGCGTCACCGGCGTCCAGTTCCTCGAGGCCTTCAACAAGGGAGCGCTGCAGGTGACGGCCGACCGGGTGGTCTGCGTGGGTGGCGGCGACACCTCCATCGACGTGGTCTCCGTCGCCCGGCGTCTGGGCAAGATCACCAATCTCAACAAGGAAGTCCGTCCCGAGCAGGTCATCGGCGGTTATGTCGCGCACGACTCGGCCTTTGCCGCCGCCCGCGAAGGCGCCGACGTCACCCTGACCTCTTTGTTTGCGCGCGAGGAAATGACCGCGAGCGAACACGAAGTCGAGGATGCGCTGCATGAAGGCGTCAAGATCCTGAACGGCGTCATGCCGATTGAGGTTGTCGTCAACGGCGAAGGGAGGGCGACCGCGCTGAGGATGGCCAAGTGCCAGATGGTCGACGGCCGGCCCAAGGCCGTCGAGGGCACCGAGTTCGCTATCGAATGCGACCTGATCGTCTCGGCCATCGGCCAGGGCGGCGATCTCTCCGTGGGTCTGGAGGAACTGAATAACGGACGCGGTCTGATCGATGCCGATGCCTATTACCAGATGCCGAATCGCGCCGGTCATTTCGCCGCGGGCGACATCATTCGTCCCCACCTGCTTACCACCGCGATCGGGCAGGCCTCCATTGCCGCGGAAAGCATCAACCACTACCTGAAACATGAACAGCAGTCCAAGCGTCCCAAGGTGGACGTCCATCATTTCAAGCTGCTCAAGAAACTCCACGAGACCAACCTCGACCCGGATATTTTCGATCCCGAGGAACGCGGCGACATGCGCGGCACCGCGGACGGCAACTGGGCCGTACACAACTACGAGGACCGTTCCGCGGCGGAGATCATCTCCTCGGACAAGCTGTTCCTGGGGCATTTCCCCTACGTGCCGCGCAACAAGCGCTCCTCCTTCGGGCCTTCGGCGGAGGAAGTGCTGGGTCATTTCGCCGAACGCGGCGTCGGCCTCACAACGGAACAGGCCGTCAATGAGGCCGAACGCTGCATGAGCTGCGGCATGTGTTTCGAATGCGACAACTGCGTCATCTACTGCCCGCAGGACGCCATTTTCCGCGTCAAGAAGGACAGGGCGACGATGGGCCGCTATGTGGACACGGACTATGACAAGTGCATCGGCTGCCACATCTGCTCCGATGTCTGCCCGACCGGCTACATCGACATGGCGCTGGGTCACTAAGACGGGAAACCCATGCCAAACATGATGACAAAGAGCGGGTTGATATTCCTCCTGGCAGGCGCGATCCTCTGGTTACCGTCCCTGGTCAGGGCCGGCGACCCGCTCCTGCCGGTTGTGCCTGAGGCCCAGCGCCGGGTGAGTGAGTCACAGGGTTGTGTCGAACCCACCGCGGAGATGCGCAGGAACCATATGAAATACATCCTGCACCAGCGCGATGAAACCATGCACAATGGCATCCGTACCAGCAAGTACAGCCTGGAAGAATGCATCAACTGTCATGTGAGTCATGCGCCCGACGCGCCGCGGGCAAGCAGTGAGCAGCACTTCTGCAACAGCTGCCACACCTACGCGGCGGTCAACATCGACTGCTTCGAGTGCCATGCGGACCGGCCTGTCGCGACATCGGGGAAACTGTCCATGATCCCGGCCTCAACGATCGCCCACGCACAAACGGCTGAAAAATCCAGTTGCCTTGCCAGCTCGGGCATCATCACGCGGCTGGCAACCGAGGGCATCGACCCATGACTGACAACGCGCAAACGGACACGACGCGCCGTCGCTTTCTTGGTGGCGCGGCTACCGCGGTCGCCGGCCTGGCGCTCGCGCCCGGTGTGCTGCTGCATGAGGTTGCGAAGGCGCGTCCCGCCGATGAACCCGTCAGCAGTGTCGTGCGCTGGGGCATGTTGATCGACACCAACAAATGCGCGAAAGGCTGCACTGACTGCGTCAATGCCTGCGCCGAGGAACACGGCCTGACCGGACACGGCCGTCCTCAGACCGATGCGCAATGGATCCGCAAGGTCGAGCTGCGCGACAAGCAGACCGGCTATGCCCAAACCCTGCCCCTGCTCTGCCAGCACTGCGAGCACCCGCCCTGCGTGGATGTATGCCCCACCGGCGCCTCATTCAAACGCGCCGACGGAATCGTTCTGGTCGACAAGCATATCTGCATCGGGTGCCGTTACTGCATGATGGCCTGCCCCTACAAGGCGCGTTCCTTCGTGCACGAGACTCTGGAGGACCAATTGCCCTATTCACCGCGCGGCAAGGGTACCGTGGAAAGCTGCACCTTCTGCGTACACCGGGTTGACACGGGCCGCACACCGGCCTGTGTCGAGGCGTGCAAGGCGGAAAATCACCACGCCATGATATTCGGCGACATGAATGACCCGGCGAGTGATATTTCAAAGCAGCTCAAGAAATACAACAGCCGCCAGATACGCGCCGATCTCGAACTCAATACCGGCGTACGCTACCGGGGAATCTAATGAAACAGCAGATTCAATTCAGTGAAATTGACGGCGGCATACGCTTCTATTCACTGCTCGGTTTTATCGGACTGTTCGTGCTGACCGGTCTGGCCGCCGCCTTCTACATGGAGCACAACGGGCACTACGTCACCGGGATGAGCAATCAGATCGTGTGGGGCACGCCGCACGTATTCGCGGTGTTTCTCATCGTCGCGGCTTCCGGCGCGCTCAATGTCGCCTCGATCGGCTCGGTCTTCGGCAAGGCGGCGTATAAGCCCCTCGCCCGGCTCTCCGGCCTGCTGGCAATCGCCCTGCTGGTCGGAGGCCTGGCGGTACTGGTGCTCGATCTCGGCCGGCCGGATCGCCTGATCGTGGCCATGACCCGATACAATTTCAAGTCGATCTTTGCCTGGAATATCTTCCTCTATACCGGCTTCATGGCCATTGTGGCCGTCTACCTCTGGATGATGATGGAACGGCGCATGAACCGCTACATCAAGGTTTCAGGGCTATTCGCCTTCGTGTGGCGTCTGATACTCACCACCGGTACCGGCTCCATCTTCGGCTTCCTGGTGGCCCGCCAGGCCTATGATTCCGCCCTCATGGCGCCGATGTTCGTCATCATGTCGTTCTCCTTCGGGCTGGCCATCTTCATCCTCATCCTGATGGCCGCCTGCAAATGGTCGGAACGCACGCTGGGTGACGCCATCCTGTACCGCCTCAAGAACCTGCTTGGCGTTTTCATCGCCTCGGTTCTGTACTTCGTGATGGTCTATCACCTCACCAACCTGTACATCACCGAGGATCACGGGGTTGAACGGTTCATCCTGCTCGACGGCGGCATCTATACCCGCCTGTTCTGGATCGTGCAGGTACTGATCGGCAGCCTGTTGCCGCTCATCCTGCTCTACCTTCCGTCAACCGGCAAATCCCGCGGCTGGATCGGCATTGCCTGTGCGCTCGTCATCCTCGGCGGACTTGCCCAGATGTATGTCATCATCATCGGCGGGCAAGCCTACCCGCTGGTGATGTTTCCCGGCAAGGAAGTCACCAGCTCATTCTTCGACGGGGGAATCAACAGCTACACGCCGAGTCTGCCGGAAGTGGTGCTCGGCATCGGCGGCGTGGCCATCGCGCTCGCCGCCGTGCTCGTGGGTATGCGGGTGCTGCGTTTCCTGCCGATGAGCCTGGCGGATGAGTTGGTTGACCCGCAGTATACGACTGACAAGGCGGCGGCCTGACGCCATCACACGGCGGTGGTCCGGTAGCAAGGGGTCCCCGCCGTTTAACCCGCTGTATCGGCAGCCGGTGCGGCACCCGGTACGCACAGCCGGTCTGTCTATGCGATCATGTCACGTTTGCTGATCTCGGCGGCCCATAAATCCTCCGGAAAGACCACCATTACGCTGGGCCTGTGCGCCGCGTTGGCGGAACGCGGCCTGGTGGTGCAACCCTTCAAGAAAGGCCCGGATTACATCGATCCCATGTGGCTGGGCAAGGCTGCCGGGCGTCCCTGCTATAACCTCGATTTCTACTGCATGTCACACCGGGAAATCCTTTCGACCATCGGTCACCGTTCCATGTCGGCGGATATATCCCTCATCGAGGGCAACAAGGGGCTCTATGACGGCCTCGATCTGGATGGCAGCAACAGCAACGCGGCACTGGCCAAGCTCACGAACACCCCCGTCGTGCTGGTTCTCGATGCACGCGGCATGACGCGCGGTATCGCGCCCCTGATCCTCGGCAACCAGGCATTCGACCCCGAGGTACGAATCGCCGGCGTAATTCTCAATCAACTGGGTGGCAGCCGCCACGAGGCCAAATTGCGCGCCGTGATCCGGCATTACACCAATGTACCGGTACTGGGTGGCGTACACCACAACCGGGAGATGGAGATAACCGAACGCCACCTTGGACTCATCCCGAGCAACGAGGAAACATCATCGGCGGTCCGTATCGGACAGATCAGGGACATCATCAGAGACCAGGTGGATATCGACGGCCTGCTGGCCATCTGCGGCACGGCACCGCTTGATTTCGAACCGCCGCCCGCCCGGCAACCGGTTTCCGGTGCACGGGTGCGAATCGGCATTGCCCGCGATGCGGCCTTCGGTTTTTATTACCCGGATGATCTGGAGGCACTGGAACAGTCAGGAGCGGAACTGGTGACGATCAATACCCTGGAGCATCAGAACCTGCCCGACCTCGACGGCCTGTTCATTGGCGGCGGTTTTCCGGAAACCCAGATGGAAGCCCTGCAGGCCAACGCGGCGCTGCGACACCGGATCAGGGACGCCATCAACGACGGCCTGCCGGTTTATGCGGAATGCGGCGGCCTCATGTATCTCTCGCGCAGCCTCAGATGGAACGACAAGTGCTGCGAGATGGTTGGTGTGATTCCGGGTGATATCATCATGCATGAGCGACCGCAGGGCCGTGGCTATGTCCGCCTGCGCGAGACGCACCGCCTGCCCTGGCCGGAGGTGCAACCGCAAACCGAATTTTCCGCTCATGAATTTCATTACTCCAGCCTGGAGAATATTACCGCGCCGCTGACCTTCGCCCTCGATGTCAGGCGCGGAACCGGGGTCGACGGCAAACACGACGGTATCGTCATCAACAATCTGGTCGCCAGTTACACCCATATGCGCGACACCCGGCAGCATCGCTGGGCGCGTCGGTTCGTGGATTTCGTCAGACAGCGCCGCCGTTGAGACAGCACCGCCGCTTCGACCCTATAATACGGGCTTTGCTACCGAGGGATTTTACATGATAACCATTACGCCAACCGCAGCCGAGCGGATCCGCTTGTCCGCCAAACAGGGCCAAATGGATGGGCTTGCCATGCGTATCGCGGCGACTCGCAATCCGGACGGTTCGATTCATTATGGGATGGGTTTTGATGACAACCGGTTGGATGGCGATTTCCATATCAATTCGGATGGAATCGACGTGGTGGTATCCGGGTCAAGCCTGCCGCTGCTGAGGGGAATGACCCTGGATTTTGTCGAGATCGAGCCGGGCTCGTACCAGTTCATCTTCATGAACCCGAATGACCCGCATTACACTCCACCGGATGTATCTGATCCCGGACATCCAATACCAATGCCATGATCTGACCCGCCGATGCCCCGGAGTGTAACCACCAGTTCAGCGCCCGCGGGGCTACGCAAACCGACCCTGCGCAGCCGCCTGCTTGTCAGACTGGCCTGCCTGCTGCTGATCCTGTTGTTCCTGGGACTGGTTGTATTAGCCGGGCAGCGGGAATCTGTCACGGCAGGCGCACGGGTATTGCTCACCGTCCTGTTGCTGGCCGGCGGCATGGTTCTGCTCTATTCAGTCCTGTCGCTGGTGCAGCGCAATCTGCTTGATCCGCTCAGCAGCATCAGGCCCTGGGCAAGAAATATCCGCGAGGGTATATACACCGACCCCATACCCACCCCCCGTTATGGCGCCTTCGCGGAACTTGCCGATGACCTGAACAGCCTGGGGAAAAAACTGCAATCCTTCCGCAAGACACGGCTCGGCGATAACTCCGATGGGCAGGATGCCGACGCAGAAATCCCTGCAAATCCTCTATGATGTCGTATCCAGCATCAATACCGCACACGGGCTGGATGATCTATTGAACCGCTTCCTGTTTACCCTGAAGCGCACCACCAAGGCACAGGCTGCCGCCATCTGGGTAACGCATCTGCCGAACCAGGTCGAACTGGCCACCAGCAGCGGCATCGATGTCTCCCTGATTCAGGCGGATCGTCCGGAAACCCGGCGTTGTCTCTATGAACGCGGCCTGACGGAAGGGAAGATATGGGTCGAAAAGAACCTGGATAAATGTGAAAAGATCGCCGGCAGACCCTTCTTCGAGAAGAGGAACATCGGCCTGGTCTCGATTCCCATGCGCCACCAGGGCAGGATCATCGGCGTCATCAACCTGTTTCTGGAAATCAGTCTCATCGAGCAGCTGGACAGCATGAAGCCGCTGCTGACCAGCATCGGGCACCATCTGAGTGTCGCCATCGAGCGCGCGCGCAGTGATGAGCAAACCCACCAGCACCTGATCAATGACGAACGCACCCGCATCGCCCACGAACTCCACGATTCACTGGCCCAGAGCCTGGCGAGTCTGCGCTACCAGGTGCGCGTGCTGGACGAAACCCTGCATCAGGGCGATGAATCAACCACCTGGCAGCAGCTCGAACGCATCGAAAACAGTCTTGATGAGGCCAATACCGAGTTGCGTGAATTAATCGCGAACTTTCGCGCGCCGGTGTCCAATCGCGGCCTGATCGGCGCCATTGAACAGACCGTCAACCACTTCAGGAGCGAAACCCGGATCAAAACCTACCTGCAAAAAGAATGGACGGGGGACGAGCTGTCCAAGGATGTCGAGATCCAGATACTGCGCATCATCCAGGAAGCGTTGTGGAATATTCGCAAACACAGTCAGGCAAAGGCGGTGCGTATCATGCTGCGACATCGCTACAATGACAAATACCATATCCTGATTGAAGATGACGGCGTAGGCTTCGACGGGAAGGTATACGGTTCACCGGGTGAACATGTCGGTTTATCGATCATGCGTGAGCGTGCCTTGCGTATCGGCGGCAGTCTGCGCGTTGACAGTGAACCGGGAGAGGGTACACGAGTCGTGCTCGAACTCGATGAAACAAAACCGAAGGGCGGCAAGACATGAGCCTGAATATCATCCTGATTGACGACCATACGCTGTTTCGCGAGGGGCTCGTGGGACTGCTGAGCCGCCGTCATATCAATGTTCTGGCTGCCGTCGGTAATGGCCACGAAGGGCTGAGACTGGCGGCGGAACTGAACCCGGATGTGATATTGCTGGACATGCGCATGCCGGAAATGGATGGCATGGATGTGTTGCGCCAGTTGCGCCAGAGCGGTTTCAGAAATCCCGTGGCCATGTTGACGACCAGCAGCGACGAGCGCGACCTGGTGGAATCATTGCGCAGCGGCGCCCAAGGGTATTTGCTGAAGGACATGGAGCCCGACCAGTTGGTCGTGGCGCTGCGCGACATCGTTGCAGGCAAGACGGTGGTAGCGCCGGACCTTGCACCGGTGCTCGCCCGAGTCGTGCAGGGCGAGAGCATCGCGCCCGTACAGGGAAGTCCGTTTGCCAAGCTTACGCCCAGGGAAAACGAGATTCTCGCGCTCCTTGCCGAAGGACAGAGCAACAAGGTCATTGCACGCAACCTTGGCATATCCGACGGCACCGTCAAGCTGCACGTCAAGTCCATACTGCGCAAACTCGGCGTCCATTCGCGTGTTGAGGCTGCCGTAATCGCCGTTGAACAGGGACTGCGCGCCAGCCGCACCGATCTGGGCGGACCCGCCTGAGTGCTGTTCCAGACGGATGAAACGCTTCACCGACTTGGTTTCCGAATGTCTTCCGCACATCAGGGAGGATTTTCCCTGGGACGTGGAGGAGAAACTCGGCGGGCCGGATCCGCCCCTGATTCTCGATATCCGGGAACCGGAGGAATTCCGCGCCATGCACATCAGGGACTCGCTTAATGTCCCGCGCGGGATACTCGAGTCCGCCTGTGAATACGGATACGAGGAAACCGTCAGGGAACTCGTCGAGGCCCGTTCCCGCGAGATCGTGCTTGTCTGCCGTTCCGGTAATCGCAGCACGCTGGCTGCCTTCATCATGCAACTCATGGGTTACCGGAATGTGGTTTCGATGAAAACAGGACTGCGCGGGTGGAACGACTATGAACTGCCGCTGGTGAACGCCGCGGGAATGACGGTTCCCGTCGAACAGGCCGATGATTTCTTTACCATACGGTTACGTCCCGACCAAGTGGACCCCGGGCGGTAAGGACGAACACTGTAATCAGACGTAGTGCTTGCGATCGGCGCGCCGGCGCCCGGCCTGCTGGACAATAACGCCCGCGACCGGCGTCAGATCGGGTATTACGATGGTCTCATGCCCTGCCTGCAGGGCCTTCAGCAGGTACTTGCCGCCCGCATAGATCAACTGCCGGAAAATATATTCCTCATCATGGCGCGCCAGCACATAGCAGCCGTCGGAAATGACACCTTCCGGGTCAATAATGATGATACAGCCGTCCTTGAACTCCGGCGCCATGCTGTCACCGATTACCCGCAATGCAAATGGCTCGGCGCCGCAACTTCCTTCCTGCATGCCGGAATCACCTTCTGCCTGAAAAGATGGGAACCACTATAAGATCGATGATGTGAAAATGCCAGCCCGAAAAGGAGTTCAGCACCGCTATAAATCCTTATATGAGCATTGGTTATGCCGTTTATATGATTCACGGCAGGGGCTCTGATTATCACGGTCCGAGCAAACATTACACCTTGAAGTAATCGCGATACCACGCGACGAAGTTAGCAAGACCGACCTCGATGGGCGTATCCGGCTTGTATCCTACGTCATTGACCAGGTCGGCCACGTCTGCATAGGTATCCGGGACATCGCCGGGTTGCAGCGGCAGGAGATTCATCTGCGCCTTTCTGCCGAGACAATCCTCCAGCACCTCGATATAACGTCTTAATTCGACAGGCTGATTGTTGCCGATGTTATACAGGCGATAGGGCGCCGAACTCGATGCCGGATCCGGCGCATCGCCGCTCCATTGGGGATTGGGCTCCGGAATCCTGTCGAGAACACGCATGACCCCTTCGACAACGTCGTCGATATAAGTGAAGTCGCGCCGGTGGTTGCCATAATTGAACACATCAATCGGCATGCCCCGCAGGATGTTACGGGCAAACAGGGAATAGGACATATCCGGCCTCCCCCACGGACCATAGACCGTAAAGAAGCGCAGACCGGTAGCCGGTAACCGGTAGAGATGGCTGTAGGTATGCGCCATCAACTCATTGGCTTTCTTGCTCGCGGCATACAGACTAACCGGATGATCGACATTGTCATGGACAGAGAGTGGCATTTTCGTGTTGGCGCCATAAACGGAACTGCTGGATGCAAACACCAGATGCCGGACGCTATTGTGCCGGCAGCCCTCGAGGATGTTGGCGAATCCCACCAGATTGGTGTCCACATAGGCGTTTGGATTGATCAGTGAATAGCGCACTCCTGCCTGGGCGGCCAAGTTGACAACACGCTCCGGCTTGTATTTCTCGAACACGCCGGCGATGGCATCGCGTTCTTCAATTCCCATGCGCAGGTCAGTGAATGCATCAAACTGTGTAATGCGTTTAAGACGCGCCTGTTTCAATGCAACATCGTAATAGTCATTCAGGTTGTCTATGCCGATGACCTCATCCCCGCGCTGCAGCAGCCGCAGCGACAAAGCCGATCCGATGAAACCGGCCGCACCGGTAACAAGTACTTTCATGGGTAATTTGTATCCAGAATTATTCTGAGATCAGAAGGCGCTCACTCCGCCTACAACCTGCCGTCAACCGCTTCCGCCGGCAGCAGGTACTTCACGTCATAGAGTATACCATTGGCCTTGCAATAACCTCGCAGGCCATCAGCGCCCTTCTCCCGGAATATATCGTGAGCGACCGCGATGATCACCGCATCGTATTCGCCGTGCCTCGGGCTGGCAACCAGGTCGATGCCATACTCTATCTTTGCTTCCTCAGCATCGACCCACGGATCATGCACATCCACGCGCGCGTTGTATCCCTGCAATTCCGTGACAACGTCAACGACTCGGGTATTGCGCAAGTCCGAACAGTTTTCCTTGAATGCCAGACCGAGTACCAGGATTCTCGAATCGGCCACCTGCAGTTTCCTCATCATCATGAGCTTGATGATCTGACCGGCAACATAGATTCCCATGTTGTCGTTGATGCGTCGCCCGGCCAGTATGATCTCCGGGTGATAACCGATCTCCTGCGCCTTGTGGGTGAGGTAGTAAGGGTCAACACCGATGCAATGCCCGCCCACCAGCCCTGGCCTGAATGACAGGAAATTCCATTTTGTACCCGCCGCCTCCAGTACTTCTTCGGTGTCGATACCAAGCCGGTTGAATATCAGCGCCAATTCGTTGATCAGCGCGATATTCAGATCTCGCTGGGTATTCTCAATCACCTTAGATGCCTCTGCCGCACGTATGCTGCTCGCCCTGTAGGTACCCGCCGCGATGATGCTGCGATATAACGCATCGACGAAGTCAGCGGCTTCCGGGGTGGATCCGGAGGTTACCTTCCTGACCTTGGTGACCGTGTGTACCTTGTCACCCGGATTGATACGCTCCGGGCTGTAACCCACATGGAAATCCTTGTTAAACTTATAACCGGACTCCGCTTCAATTGCAGGCACGCAGATCTCTTCCGTTGCACCGGGATAGACGGTGGATTCGTAAATGACAATATCACCCGGATTCAGCAATCTGCCCACCATTGTGCTGGCGTGTTCCAGATAGGACAAATCCGGCCGTTTGTACCGGTCAATCGGAGTGGGCACGGTGATGATGTAGACGTTGCACCCGACCAGTTCCTCGGGCCGGTGGGTGAACAACAGGTGTTTTGCCTTGGCAATTTCCGTGGACTCCACCTCCCGTGTGGTATCCTCCCCTGCCCTGAGTTCTCTGATACGTGCTTCCTTGGTATCCAGCCCGATGGTTGGGTATTGCTTGCCGAACTCGATCGCAAGTGGCAAACCCACATAGCCGAGACCTACAACACCTATTCTCGATGTCTTGATATCAAACATACCTGGTTTTCCTTGTTAATAAGACGGGACTATCGACCCGAC
This sequence comes from uncultured Gammaproteobacteria bacterium, assembly GCA_963773065.1. Classification (GTDB taxonomy): domain Bacteria; phylum Pseudomonadota; class Gammaproteobacteria; order UBA9214; family UBA9214; genus CAVQCA01. The sequence continues at coordinate 5,938 of CAVYZN010000027.1, read as the reverse complement.
AATCCGCTGCTTAAGACAACGGATACTAGCAGACTGGAAGACCGGGGTATTTTCCTGGTTTTCCCTTGCCAAGCCAATTGACCCATCGGGTCGGGATCCGTAATATTCTTTGTACGTAGGATCCATAGGGCGATTAGCTCAGCGGGAGAGCACTGCCTTCACACGGCAGGGGTCACTGGTTCAATCCCAGTATCGCCCACCAATCAAATCAATCAGTTAAAAACCACGACACCCCCTGTATTGGTTTCCAACCGATTATTTGTCACAGCGTTGTCACACTCGTTCGCGAACGAACGGAGTGTGGCGATGGCAACCTTCAGAAAACGCGGCCCTTATCAATGGCAGGCACAGGTCCGGAAAAAGGGCCAACCCCTGCAAACCAAGACCTTTGAGACACGTGCCGAAGCCGAGCAGTGGGCGCGCGCCATCGAAGTCGAGATGGACAAGGGCGTATTTGTCTCACGCGCCGAAGCCGAATCCACCCCACTCAAGGAACTGCTGGAACGCTACCTGTCAGAAGTCACTCCACTGAAGAAAGGTGCAGCACCCGAGACCAACCGTCTGTGGGCCTTCATGCGACATCCCCTCGCCCAGCGATTTGTCGCCGGCATTCGTGGTGTAGATATCGCCCACTTTCGGGACGAACGGTTGCGGAAAGTCAGTTCAGCCTCCGTCAAAAAGGATCTGGTGCTGCTTGGCCATGTGTTCGAAGTGGCCCGCAAGGAATGGGGCATCCAGGTACACAACCCGGTGCGCGATATCAAACTGCCGGCGAACGGCAGACCGCGGGACCGGCGCCTGCAGGCAGGTGAAGAACCCCGGCTGCTGGCCGCCTGCCAGGAGGCACGCAATCCCTGGCTGCTGCCCATCGTGCAACTGGCACTGGAGACCGCCATGCGCCAGGGGGAACTCTTCCGCCTGCACTGGGAGCACATCGACCTGAGCCGCCGCACTGCCCATTTGCCGGATACCAAGAACGGCGAGGCACGGACGGTACCGCTGTCAACGACCGCCATCCGGGTGTTACGCCCCCTGCCCCGCAGCCTGCATGGTCCGGTCTTCCCCGGTATCACCACCGAGGCTATCAAGCGCGCCTACATCCGCGCGGTGCGCCGGGCCGGCATCGAGGACCTCCGGTTCCATGACCTGCGCCACGAGGCCACCACCCGACTGTTCGAGAAGGGGCTCAATATCATGGAGGTCGCCACTATCACCGGCCACAAGGATCTGCGGATGCTACGTCGTTACACGCATTTAAAGGCGGAGGATTTAGCGAGAAAGCTGGGGTGAACAATTCATGTCAGCGTATTTCGTGGCACCTCTGATACTTCTGGCAGGCAACCGCCAAGCTGCCCGGTCTACGCGCCATATAAAAAAGGACAGAAAGGTAGTTTTTCAGCATTTTTATTCAATACTTACCGTGTGGCCCGTTGCGAACTGTGCACCACAATGCATAACGATGCACAACTGATCTCCGCAGGATTATATTGCTGTCATTAATCCCGTTTCCGACAAACCACTGCAGCAGGTGTCTTGTCTCGATAGTGACCCAGTTATGTGCATCACCCCGCCCCACTCCAAACATCGAAATTAGGAAAGTACCGCCACGCCGGCCTATGAGCAGCGAGATTCGTTCTCGGGAGAGACATCGTCCTAGATTCGTATCTGCAATATGCTGACAGTTACTCGGCTGGCCGGATCGAGGGAATGTTCAAACGGTCAAACTAGGCATGTACTCCTGACTACGGAATACTTGCGGTAGACAGTTCGATTCCGCACTCCTCCACCAATTCATAAAGGCCAACCACTCTCGGTTGGCCTTTTTCATTGCTGACTCCCTGGGAATGACGCGGGTTTCTGCGGGAACCTGCGGACTTCGTTACCTGGCCCGGTAGTCCGATCAATGCCTCATTTTACTCTCTCCGGGCCCTTCTTCTCTCCCCCCGCCCAGCGTCAAAAATCCGAAGTCCGGAAGCACCTCAAAAGCAGCCATTACAAATCAATGCGTTACTCGCGGACTTATCAAGCGGTTGGATGGCAGCATTGCCTACCCGGAGGAAACAGCTAATCTTCTGTAAATGAAGTGCGCTATCGCAGGGCACGAACCCGGATTCGCCTTTATCCGAAGATGGTACTGGTTGGGTGGCAAGAATTGGGAAATCGAAAGGTGCATTGTCGGCAGCATCCCTTGCAGATACAAAGGGATATTTGCTTTTCGGCGCTTGTCGTAACCAATAACCGCTAAGGGATAAACGCGTGAACCTAATTTCCAAGAAGTGCCTTTGTGCTGCGTTACTTGGAATCGCAATAATCATGGATGAAATACCATCCGCTCGCGCTGAACCCAAGGCTCTATATACCATGGATTTCGGCCAGAAAGAGAATATCGATGCATCCATATGGCTCAAGAAGCAGGGATTCGATGAGTTTCTCGATGCAGAGCGGTTACATTTGAAGTTTGAGAATGGGGGGCTGCGCATCAGCACGAACGAAAATTTGACAGCCATGTTCGGATTAAAGTTTGGCAAGCCAGATTACGTCCCCGAAGTAGATCATATTGTTATTGAATGGGGTGTGAACCGCTTTCCAATCGGTGCAGACTGGGAACAAGGAAATAAACGGGTGCCGATTGGCGTCATTTTCAGTTTTGGCGACGAGAAGTTGGGTAGCGGATTGCCTTTTGGCATCAACGCAGCTCCGTATTTCCTAAGTGCGTTCATCGGCCAGAAAGAACAGGTAAATAGAATGTACCTAGGTGCTTTATACGAAGAAGGGGGGCGCTACTTTTGTGTATCCAATGGCGCACCTATGGGGCAAACCATTGCCACAAACTTTGAGGTCGACAATCGATTTAAAAATGTTTTCAAACAGGATAAGACGCCGCCCATCACAGGCTTTGCGTTTGAAATGAACACTGACGACACAAAAGGTGGCGCCGACGCCTTTATTAAAAAGATTGTTTTTTATTCTAAATAATGAAATTTGGATTCTTTATGTGAGCTGACCCTGTCGCGGGGGGATCGGGCTGGCAAAAAACCCGCTCTACACACAGTGCTTTGTCCTGCAGGTGGACAAACTGTGCCGCGACATGCCCAACAAGGCGGTGGCTGAACTGGATCGCCTGCACGACAGTACAGTCAATCCGGTTTTTGCACCATACGAGCACACAAGTGAGGCGATTAGAGCGAAATGTCGCCATACGCTGGCGACTCCACCACCATTATTTACCAGCCAGAAAGCGTAAGCTCGGCAAGTACACCACGATGATCAGAAATATCGGTTCCGATAACTTCATAGGAAGAAAACTCAAGACCGGGTGATATCAGGACCCAGTCCAGGCGTTTGCCAAGCACGGGAAATGTGATCAGCTTGCTATTTTCCGGTTGGTACGCCTTTAGTCCAAGTTTTTCAACCAGGTACTGTGCTGCCGAGTCCTGCTGGAGCCATCCTGAGTTCAGGTCGCCCATGATTAATCAGGCGATTGTTTCTGGCACGTAAAACTGCAATCAGTTCGTCTGCCTGTTTTTTCCTGGCCGAACCACTCATGAAATCCAGATGAACAGAAACTACATCAATGTCGATACTGTCCCTCCCCGGCCAACTAATGGTCGATACCACAAAACCCGTGGGTACCAGTGAAAGTGAGGGGTCAAATGTAACTGCCCGCGGATTCGACATCTCCTGTCGTGACATCAGTGCTGTACCATAGGAAAGTCCTATCGCATCAACGTGTGACGCCTGAATCGAACGGGTAAACATGCTGTGACTGGCGAGGTATTCCAGGTGGTTGAAATTGCCACTCCAGAACGAAGGCCCATCAATCTCCTGAAGAGCAACGATATCCGGTGCTGCCTGGTTCAGTAGTTTGTCTATACTATCCAGATTTTTCACGGTCTGGTCTGAAGACTGCAGCAATTGATGAAAACTGGTCCCGCGCCCGTGGGCTACGTTCAGTGTCATGACCTTGAGGCCGTATTCATCGGAGTGGCGGTCACCACGATACGGAATGCTTGAATTCTGGTAGTAGTGCACGGGTGGTGTTGAATGAAGCTGCGTTGTTGCGCAAGAAGGCAACAGCAAGATAAGCAGAAGCAGCCCTCCAATGCAGTAGAGGCTTATGTTGAAAACATGCACCATCTAATGAGACTCACCAGCGACGCTAGTCCGATACACCCCCAACTCGGTCCTCAGCCATTCGCTGGCGCTGATTTTCTCGCCCTTTTCATTAATGACCAGATAGGGTCTCCCACTCAGCAGGCTTCGGCTCGCACACAGTTCAATAAAGTCTTCAGGTGTTTTTATCTTGTCCCTGAAATGCGCGTATTTTTTCTGCATGAGTTCGGAGGCTTCCTTTCCGGTATACTGTACATTATTTCGGATAAAGGTCAGATCTGATTGGGCTACATGGGCAATCAGATGTTGGACGGTTTTATCAACGTGCGCTAGCTGGCCACCATAACCGTGAGAAGCAAGCAATAAGAAAAACGCAGTCAATGCGATGGTCACTACAGTAACAATCTGCGTTTGTAAGTACTCGATTTTCATGGAAGTCAGCCTCTGACAATTATATATAGTCTACGATAATCTTCAGCGCACGGTATAATCCTCACGCGCCAGCCCCTTGTCATCTGCTACCGGTCTGTTATGGATTGGTGCATCTGGCTAACTCCCAATTGAAAAACTGCCAGCGTCGCAGACTAACATCGATAGCTTACGACCCCTTGTCGACACCATCGCTGAAAGTAGACTTGAATAGCATTCAGACACAGCTGAAAGGCAGGCTACCAATCCGAATGACCAAGACAAGTTTGCCGCTTTTCTTGAGATGCTAGTTTGTGATTCCTGAGGCGCATGGCTCTGGCGCATGAAACTGAATAGCGTTCTGATACCAATGTGTTCAATATAGAGACACGGAAACGCGGCACCGTCACGGACCTATCTCTCACGCCATTCAGCGGTAGCTACACGTTGACTTGATTTCGGGAACGACAACGGCGGATGGTTCAAAAACCGGCGCCCGTGCGAAGGGAGTGCAGGATAATACAGGCAGCCGCGCCGGCAATCACATCATCCAGCATGATGCCGAGGCCGCCTTGCACGTGCTTGTCGATCCAGCGAATGGGCCATGGTTTCCAGATGTCGAGCAGGCGAAACAGCGCAAACCCGGCCAGGACCGTGCCCCAGCTAACGGGCACGAGGAACATAGTAATCCAGTAACCGACGAACTCGTCCCACACGATGCCGCCATGGTCGTGCACACCGAGGTCATACGAGACGCTTTGGCAAAGCCAGACACCAAAGGCAAAGGCGCAAAACACGCAGACTGCATAAAGCCAGTGCGGTAGCTGGCTCAGGGGAAGGTAAAGGCGACTGCAACAAGGGTGCCGAACGTGCCCGGCGCAAACCTGGCCAGTCCGCTACCGAGACCGAACGCGAGAAAATGGCGCCAGCTGCGGAATACCCCGGTATTGACGGCCGATGACACTCCTTTTCCTGTCAATTTTGATCACCCGCGGGCTAGGCTAGCATAGTGAGGTAACGCGCCGGCACTGTGGTCATCAGCGACTGCAGAATCTCGAGAAATTCATGGAGCTCATCGTCCGCCAATTCTCCCATGACCGCGATTTGGAAGTAGTCCGGCGCCAGCAGCAACTTGCAGGCATAGATGAGGTAGCCATGATCCTTGACGGCCGCGTAAAGCACGTCGAAGCCGAGTGTTTCCGGAACGCCGACCGTAAGAATCGAGGCGGCTTCACTCCCCGGTGGCAACGGCAACAGAGGTAACCCCAGCCGTACCATTCCCGCCGCCAGTATTTCGCGGCGCCGCCAGTAGACGCGTCGTCGTTCATCGATGCCCCGATCAAGAAGTTCTTCAAGCGCGCGGTCAGAAGCGCAAGGAACAAGGGTACAGAGGCTGTGAACGGCGTCTGGCCGTTGA
>CAVYZN010000026.1:0-110671 GCA_963773065.1 uncultured Gammaproteobacteria bacterium | reverse complement strand
TGCGGGAGCGCCTCACCGGCGGTTCAGCGGCTGCGCTCGCCTGCCGGAAGCCCATACCCTCTGGCGCGCCGATCTTCCATCTCCTGGGTGCAGGAGAGGGAGGTTTGAAAGGCCGGGCGGGGGTGGTGAGACCGCCAGTTTCCTGGCACATTCGCGGCAGCGATACGGCCGGGCTTCCCGGCATGATCTGCCGCCAGGGCATGGCGTCCCTGGCGCCCATGTCGTGTCAATTGACTAAGTGGTGCTACGTACGTAGTCGACCTAATTTTCTTTCTATACTTTCGCATCTATGTTTTGCAATACGGCGGGGTGTCACTCGCTTGTCAACCGCAATGCGGAGATCAGAAACCGGCTGTGGAGAGCCGCGTGTTGACGGAGTTCCAGGTAGTATAATGCTTGTACATAAATTAAAGACGGTTACGGCGGCTCGATGAGTACGCCACCGCGGAGGAGAAGAGGAGAGTCGATATGAATTAGAACAAAATTCCATACACCATCCGGTCGTCGGTGGCATCTACCGGGACAAGTCGGGCAGCAGTCTTGTGGTGTTGACTGTCGTTGGCAATGAGGCATTGCTGGAATACGCCAACGGCACCATCACCACCATTGACGTAGCCAACTGGCAGTTGCTCCAACCTTGGCCAGCTCTGTTCTAGCCGGGGTGATCAACAACGTGAGGGTATAAACATGGAAGAACGACGCAAAATGATAGATAGACGCGTAAATGCTCCCAAGCAGGGTTTGCCGTTTTATTACACTCGCCATATCGCGGATCGGCGGCAGATTAATCAAGCCACGGGGTGGAATCCCTGGAAGGAGTATGACATCGACCTCATAACTCGATGTTTGACTGATAACCTGGTTAGTTAACGCCGCGGCCAGGGACGGCGCGATCGGAAGATGCACGACTACAGGGAAGTAGCGAGGTAGGGTAACGCAGGAGCAGTTACCGATGACTATAGGGACCGATGCACAGGGAAGTGCGAGTGTCGCGAGGAGGGCACGACTGCCAGGGACGACCGATGCACAGGGAAGCCGTCGAGAGACGGCGTGGCCTAGGGCACGACTGCAGGGAGATAGGTGTAGACGCAGGAGCAGTTGCAGAGGATGCCCAGAGCGACTGCAGGAGATAGTGCAATGCAGGAGCAATTGCCGAGCGCAGTCCAGAGCTACCGGAAACCAAAAGGTGAGAAGCCGTCACCAAAGAACAGGTCATCCATCTCGCCCATCCCGACGGGAATCCGGTATTCCTTGAGCCATGCCTTGAGGCGATTAACATCCTGGAAGGCAACAAGGTCATGCTGGATGCGGGCAATCTCATCATGCAGACGTGCGATATCCTCATTGAGAAGGGACATCAGGCGCTTGGGCGAAAGTGTATCGTATGGCGCAAGGCCCAGTTGCTGCTTGAACGTAAGTTCAATCTGTAACACTTCCTGCTGTAGTTGATCGAGCTGGCTTTGCAGGATCTTGTTGTAATATTTCAAGCGGTCCGCGGCAATCGTGTTGATTCTACTCTGGTCGATTTGCTCAACGGCCAGTTGCAGCTCCAGAAGTTGCAGCAGATCTTTTTTCCCATAGGCCACCGTCACTTGCTGCATCAGTTCGGTCTTGCGTTTCCGTTCGACCGGGTCTTGCTCACGGTCGGGGTGCAAAGCCGTGACCAATTGCCGGTATACCGCCTGGATGGACTTGCTGAGGTTGGCTTCTTCCGCCTGCTGCCGGGCTTCTTTCTCTAACTGTTTCGCGGTTTTCTTGCGGCGGCTGCGGCGTTCGTCGGTTCGACGCTGCTGTTCTTCGAGTTTCTCCTGGATACGCGCCGCGATTTTCTCGGGCGAATTTACGTCAATATCATCGTCATCGATCTGTATCCCCAGTTCACATTCGAGCATGGATTTTATGAAATCGCCCGCCAGGGCGGCGGCTTCCTGATCTTCGGCATCGAAATCAAGCTCGCTGTATTTATTGTAGATCGACTTCAAATCCTCCCGGTCATGCGCGTTGATCAATTCGGTACATAGCTCACGGATGAGATGCCCGATTTTTTCCTTTTGATTGCGTGCAAGGCGTTTGTTGCCGTGTAGCCCGTCCAGCAAATACACCATTTCCTCCTGGTGGGCGCCGAAGGTTTGCCGCAGGGGGGTTAATTTCTCAGCAACCAACCGCTGATACCGGGGAATGGTTTCCTGCCAAACCGCCAGGAGTTGTTTTTGTATGTCAATCTTCTTGATGGTGGCATTGAACTTTTTCTGGGCTGGGGATAGCCGGGTTTGCCGATGACCTTCCTCGATACGGACGATTCTTGCACTGGATTTTAGCATGGCATGAAGGGTGGAGTGGTTTAAGGGTGCCATATCCTAGCAGGTTTTTGAGGAGTTGCACCCCGCCTGTGGCGCGTGTCTCACAGGTTCAAATTCCTGTCGCCAGGACATCCGCCGCAGCAAGGATTTCTGAAGATCAATCAGGGGAAGTGAAAAGCGGGCATTCTGAATTATCGAACCTGTTCCGTCCCGGCAGAGTTTCCGTGATAATCATGTATGTCCCAATTCCCTCCATTTTTTTTCGTGTCCCATGTTCCCGGACTATACTGGGCGACAGGCAAGGGGGCGTCCCGCGCCATGATCCGGCGCGCACGGCGACAATCGTCGTATAAGTAGCGGGCACCGCCCGCACGCCGCGGGCAAACCATCGACGCATTGAGAGGACCGCCATGGATGACATGACAACACTGACTCTGGACAGCCTGCCGGCCGCGGTGGTGCCGATGGGCGCCAACCTGCTCGCGCAATGGAGCGGGCGCGACCTTCAAGACCTGGGCGCCCGCGGCGCGCGAGGTGCGGCTGCGTTGGGACTACTCCCGCGATTCCAGCGGTGCCTGGCATCATCGGCAGGAGGCCAGACTGCAACGGCTCGATGGCGGCATGTGGGGCGGTATCGTCCCGGAAGCGCAGGACGGTGAACGCTACATGTTCTACATCGTCGGCCCCGTTGGCGGCGGCGAAGGCATCAAGCGCGATCCCTGTGCCCGGGAGCTTACCGATGATCCGCCGTGGCCGGACTGCCAATGCCTGGTGTGCGACCCGAAGCGCTTCACCTGGCACGATGCCGGCTACCGGCCGCCGCCTGTCCATGAGTTGATCATCTACCAGTTCCACGTCGGCACCTGGTATATCCCGGCTAACAGGCACCACGGCACCTTTCTCGCCGTCATGGAGAAGCTGCCGTATCTGAAGGCCCTCGGAATCAACGCCATCCAGCCGCTGCCCGTGGTGGAATTCCCGGCGTTATTCAGCCTCGACTACAACGGCGTCGATTATTTCTCCCCGGAGACCGACTACGGCATCCGCTCAGACGACCCCGACCTGGACCGGTATCTGGAGACGGCCAACCGGCTGTTGCGCGGGATTGCCCCGTCGTTTACCCCGTACACGCGCCGGGATATCGAGCGCACGGCCAACCAGTTGCGACTGCTGGTGGACCTCTGCCATCTGCATGGCATCGCCGTGCTCCTCGACGTCGTCTACAACCACGCCGGCGGCGATTTCACCGATCGTTGCCTTTACTTCTACGACTGCCAGCCGCGGGACGATCAGAACAACAGCCTGTATTTCACCGACCATGGCTGGGCGGGTGGCCTGGTGTTCGCCATGTGGAAAAACGAGGTCAAGCAGTTCCTGGTCTACAACGCGCTGTTCTATTTGCAGGAATACCACGCCGACGGCTTTCGATACGACGCGGTCAGCGTGATCCGCAACGAGGGCGGCGAGCATGGCTGGCTGTTATGCCGCTACTTAACCGACACCTGTCATTACGTGAAACCCGAGGCGATCCACATCGCCGAACACTGGCCCGTGGACGACAGCGTCGTGCGTGCCACGGCCGCGGGCGGCGCCGGTTTCGATGCCACCCTGAACGACGGGCTGCGCGAGGCGCTGCGTGGCGCCATCGGCCAGGCGGCCGGAGGCGCCGGCGCCTTCGTCGACATGGACCGCATCGCCCGCGAGCTTCACGTTCCCCGGCTGGGTGAGAGTTGGCGCGCCGTGCAATGCACCGAGAACCATGGCCTCGTTTACCGCGATCGCGGCCCTCGCATGGCGCGCCTCGCCGGCGGCTCCGACAGCCGCTCCTGGCAGGCGCGCAGCCGCTCGCGGGTGGCGCTGGCGCTGACCCTGACGGCGCCGGGGATCCCGCAGGTATTCATGGGCCAGGAATTCCTCGAGGACAAACAATGGCACGACGAACCCGGCGGCGCCTTCCAGATCTGGTGGCAGGGTCTGGCAAGCGACGGGTCCATGGCCGATTTCCTGCGCTACTCGCGGGAGCTGATCGGCCTGCGGCGCCGGCTCAGGGGTCTTTGCGGGTTTGGTCTCAACGTCTTTCATGTCCACAACGACTATCGCGTGCTGGCCTTTCACCGCTGGGTTCCCGGCGCTGGCGATGATGTCGTGGTGGTGGCGAGTCTCGGCGAGGCTACGCATCACGGTTACCGGCTGGGCTTTCCCGCGGCCGGTCACTGGCGGGAGGTGTTCAACAGCGACGCCTACGACCACTGGGTGAATCCCTGGGTCGCCGGCAACGGCGGCGGCATCGATGCCACGGAACCCGGTCTGCACGGCCTGCCCGCGGTGGCGCAGCTCGTCATTCCGGCCAACGGCGTCATTGTCTTTACGCGGGGATGAGGCCGCACCCGGGGCCGGACCGCGACAACACTACATCCGGGTTCCCTGATAGAACCCAGCGGCGGGGATTTTCCCGTCTCAGCGCTGGTTGATGCTGAACCGACCGGGGCCGATGAGCACGAGTGCCAGCGCGGTGGCGAGAAACATGCCCTGCAGCTCCAGCCGCCACCCGCCCTGCGGGCTGAGGCTCAAGAGGTCACCGGTGTGCGCCAGCAGGATGGCGACGACCATGTTGATGGCGATCAGTCCGGCGCCGATCCGCGCATGGAAGCCGAGCACGAGGAGCACCGGCCCCAGCACTTCACCCAGGTAAACGCCATAGGCCAGGAAGCCGGGGAGTCCCATGCCCGACACCATGCCCTGGATCGGATCGATTCCCTGCAGGATTTTGCCCACGCCATGGAACAGTATCAGGATACCAAGGGTCAGCTCGCAGGATGAGCTTGCCGGTGTCACTCAGGGTGTTCGAAGTCAGGTAATCGTTCATAGGCACCTCGCTGACAAGAATTTCCCACCTGCCTTCGCAATGACGGCGGCACGACTCGGGACGTCCGCGAGTCAAGACCCGTCAGCGCCGGGATTCCCGTGAGAAATGGCGGGCCGAGCTATCGCTGCGGCGACTATTATCTGCGGGCGGCGCCGCGTTTCTTGAGCATGGCCTCGACCTGGGCTTCCGCCTGAAGCCAATCATGACAAGGATCGCCACCGACGAAACCGCGCTTCTCGGCCAGGTAATAGGCCTCCACTGAAATCATCTGCCAGCGCTCTTCGGGAGTGACGGAGGGAACTGTCGTCGGGGTTGCCGCCTTGGCGGCCTTCTTGGCCGGAGCCGGTTTCTCTGCGGGACTCGCCGCGGCAGGTTTGGGGGTCGGTGCGGCGGTCTTCCGCGGGGGAGCTTCAGGTGTCCTCGAAGCAGTCGCTGCGGGTGGTGCGGTTTTCGGTGCAACTGTCTTCTTCGTGGGTGGTGTCGTCTTCTTGTCCATCTTGATCCTCTCGATACGTTGTTCCTGTTCAACCACGCGGGGTGCGGTTGCAACCCCTGCTGACGCCGGAAATATATACCGGGTGTCCGATGTACTCCAGTTTTTTTATTACCCTTATTTATGTCATTTAAATGACATGTTGGTGTGATAGCCGGACGAGCGATGCCAAATTGCCCTTAGCCAACCCGGGTGTGCGGGAACCGCAGGGTAACGGTGAGCCCAGGGCCGGCGTCACCCAGCCGCAGCTCGGCGCCGTGCAAGCGGGCTACGGCCTTTACCAGACTCAGTCCCAGACCATTGCCCGGAGTATGGCGTGAACTCTCGAGACGGACGAAACGCTCCAGCACGTGCTCCCGTTCCGCCGCGGGTATGCCCGCGCCGGAATCACGCACCATCACCTCGGTGGCCTCTTCCAGCCGTTTGACCCCCAGTATTATCGCTCCGCCTTCCGGCGTGTACTTGATTGCGTTATCCAGGAGGTTGCCGATCGCCTGCGCGAGCAGATCACGACTGCCGGTGATTTCCGCGGGTTCGCCCGTCACCAGTATGAATTGCTGTCCCTTCAGCCCGGCAACCGGCTTGTAGAGTTCCTCGAGATCGGCGGCGAGCGTGTTCAGATCGACACGGCCCCACGGCGTACGGTGATTACCCGATTCCACCTGCGCGATGCCGAGCATGGCGTTAAAGGTCTTGATCAGTAATTCGGCATCCTCGATCGTTTTGCCGATGGCCTGGCGATATTCCTCTTCGCTGCGCCCCTCCAGCAGCGTAATCTCCAGGTGGTTGCGCAAGCGGCTGAGCGGACTGCGCAGATCATGCGCCACGTTGTCGGTTACTTCGCGGATCCCCTTGATGAGATGCTGAATGCGATCCAGCATCGCATTGAGACGCTTTGCTAGGGCATTAAATTCATCATCACTGTTACTAACCCGAATGCGTTGCGACAGATCGCCCGCCATGATGTCGCCCGCGGTGTGGCTGATGGTGTCCATGCGCCCGAGTATCGCTCGGCCCAGCGTCATGCCCATGGCCAGTGCCAGCAGCACGGCCACGGCCAGGATGAACACCATCAGATACAGCGTAAACTCCTGCAGATCCTCCGCGTGTCGAACGCTGCGGGCGAGCAACAGACGGCTGCCGTCCGGCAGCTCCCGGGCGATCACGGGCCAGTAGGCGTCATCGTCGTATTGTGTGCCCGGAATGACATCGTCCTCCACCCAGACGCTGTGCACCTTGCCGTCGAAGGGGATATTGCTGTCGGGCGGCCAGGCGAACAGATTGCCGGCGATTCTGGCGCCATCGCGACCGACCAGCAGGTAATACCGGCCCTCCTCCAGGCCATGTTCTTCACGTTGCGAGACCGCCTCCGCCAAGTGCTGCGGGCCCCCGCTTCCGAACTTCGAGGCGAGCGAAAACAATTCCTGTTCGAGTCCGGCCTCCAGTTGTGAATCGACGTAGCGGCTGCTCGTCCAGAACAGCGCCGCCAGCAACAGACCCATCACGCCGGCGTAGACCAGCGCGTAGCGCAGTGCCAGCCTTACCGCCGTCGTTCGGAACAGCCTAGAGAGATTCACTCAGTATGTACCCCGCGCCGCGGACGGTATGCAACAGAGACACGCCGAAGCCCTTGTCTATCTTGCCGCGCAGGCGGCTGATCTGCACGTCGATCACGTTGGTCTGCGGATCGAAATTGAAATCCCATACATGTTCGAGCAGCATGGTGCGCGTCACCATCCGTCCCGCATTGCGCATCAGGTATTCCAACAGACGGAACTCGCGGGGCTGCAAGTGGATGAGTCTGCCGGCGCGTTTGACCGTCTGGTTTTGCCTGTCGATCACCAGGTCGGCCATCTGCAGGTACTGTTGCTGCCCCGCCGGTTGGTTGCGCCGGGCCAGGGCATCCAGTCGCGCCAGCAGTTCGCTGAAGGCATAGGGCTTGACCAGGTAGTCATCGCATCCCGCCCGCAGTCCCTCGACACGATCATCCACCTCGCCGAGCGCCGACAGCACCAACGCCGGCGTCTGGTTCCGGTCCGCCCGCAGCATGCGGATAATCGTCAGACCGTCGCGACGAGGCAGCATGCGGTCGACGACGATGACGTCGTAGTGACCGTTTAGCGCAATATTCAGGCCGATCTTGCCGTCGGCCGCGTGGTCGACGACGTGGCCACACTCGCCGAATCCTTTTACCAGGTATTCAGCGGCCAGAACATCGTCTTCAATCAGCAGGATATGCATGCTGGCTAAGCATAACCGGATGGTACCGGGGAGACATTACCATTTGGTAATGATTCGGACATGTTGGAGTGCGGCCGGTTTGCTATAGTATAGTTTAATGCAGCGATGAGTTCTGGCACAGAGTTACCTTTTCAATCAATGCTGGAGATTAAATCAATGATGAAGAAAAAAACATTTAATACAGCGGGTCCGGTCCGGACATCGCTGGATACTAGCCATTGTGGTCTTACTCGCCGGTGGTGCGGCTTTCGGCGCGACTGACGCCGCGGCTCACGGCCAAGGCCAGGAGGGTCACAGGGCCAGGATGGTCACAAGGGCCAGGATGGTCACCAGGGCCAGGCAGGTCAAGGAGGGGTGTGCTCGCAGACTTCCCAAATCGCCTACAATGCCTGCGGCAATGACGTGAAGGATAACTATCTGATCGCGCAGGCCAAGTGCCTGAATCTGACGGACGCGAACGAAAAGGCCACGTGCCTGGCGGATGCCAATTCGACGCGCCAGGACGACAAATCGCACTGTAGAGATGTCCGCGATGCGCGTCTCGAGCTCTGCGGCGCATTGACCATGGGCGGTGGTCCCTATGACCCGCCGATCGATCCCAATAACTTCGTCCCCGCCGATCAAATCGTCGGCAATACCTATTTCCCGCTGAAAAAAGGAACGAAGTGGGTCTATAACAAGCACGGCGGGCGAGACCATTACCGTCACGGTCACCGATCATACGACGAAAATCCAGAACGTCCCGGTTGTCGCCGTGACCGACGTGGTCGAGGTCGGCGGTAACACCACCGAAAACACCATCGACTGGTATGCGCAGGACGTGGCCGGCAACGTCTGGTACTTCGGCGAGAATACCTTGGCGACCAATCCGGACAACCTGCTGATCAGCATCGAGGGTGCCTGGGAAACCGGTGTCGACGGGGCCAAACCCGGGATTGTCATGCCGGCGGTTTTCACCGTCGGTGATGTGTATCGCCAGGAGTGGTTGCTGGGCGATGCGGAGGACGTCGCCGAGAACCTGAGCATGACGGAGACGGAGTCCGTACCCCAAGCCGGGCCCGCCGTGGCGAGCTGTACAGGGAACTGCCTCAAGACCCACGAGTACAGCCCGATCGAGCCCGATAAGAGCGAGAGCAAGTTTTATGCGCCCAACGTCGGTGTGATCGTGACACTGGATGACAACGATCCCACGTTCCGGGAGGAGCTGGTCGAGTTTACCCCCGCTCCCTGAGGAGTACCTATCCCCGGGTCCATCGCCGGCCTGACGCTGGAGCAGAAGTATGCCGGGGCAACCGTAATCATTTTTCCCCGGCGGACCGGCATCGTGGGATTCACGATGCCGGTAAGGCAACAGGCCGATGCCTGAAATGCAGCATGTCCCTTCTACTCTCGATGATGATGAACAGCCTGCAAGTACAAGCAGAACCGGAACCCGGGACACCGGTTCGCGAGGAGCCGGTATTTCACGCCTGTCCACCCGATCCGTCCTGTCCGTACTGCAACGGCACCATCGGGGACGCCGAGGCGCTGGACTGGTCGTTCCTCGATGGCGTCTATTGCATCTCGCTCCAGAGCCGGGAAGACCGGGTGATCAATGTCGCCGCCCAGTTTCACAAAGTGGGCCTGTGCCGGCAGGTGCTGTTCTATCGTCCGCTGCGGCATCCGGGACGCGGCTATATCGGCAGTTGGGAATCGCACCGCGCGGTGGCTGGGCGGTTCCGTGACTGGGCCGGCCAGCGGATCAAGGGATTAATGAACCGACAGGGATGACCCATGAAGTACCGGTTTGTCAGCCTGCCCCTGTTGACGCGGGATCGATTGGAGCCGCCGTTACGTCGGCAAATCATGCCGCCGTGCCACACAACGGCATTCCCGGAGGTCAGCGGGATGATTGTGAGAAAGGTCCGGGGCAGGCCGCTGGCTCTGGCCTGACCATTCCAAGTGAACGTCATCAGATCATGGCCCTGCTTCCTGCTGCTGTCGCTCGCCTGCGTGGCGGGTTGTCAGTCCTACCGGCCGGCGCCCCTCATTCCCGGGGCGGTGAACCGCGACCTGGCGGTCCCTCCCGATGATGTGCTGCGAGTCCGTGGGCGGGACATCCGCCATCCCCTGCTGCAGCCCCTTGTCCTGGATTACCGCAACGGCTTGTCGCCGGATGAGGCGGCGGTGCTGGCGGTCCTGGTCAACCCCTCGCTGCGGGCCGAGCGTGACCGCCGCGCCCTGGCCTCGGCGCAACTGCTGACGGCCGGCATCCTGCCCAACCCGCAGTTGAGCGCGGCGCTGGATGTTCCCACCGGCGGCAACGATGCGGGGACCGTCAACGGCTACAACGTCGGGCTCAATTGGGATGTCACCTCGCTGATCACTCACGGGGCCAGGCAAGCGGCGGCCGCGACGCAGGCAGCCTCCGTCGATCTGGAGGTGGCCTGGCAGGAATGGCAGGTGGCGCAGGCCGCCAGGACGGCGCTGTTCGACCTGGTGGCACTGCAGGCGCAGGTAGCCCAGGCGGAACGGGTGGATCACAACTTGGCAGAGAATCTGGCGATCCTGCGGCTGGCCGTGGAGCAGCATCAGAAGACGGTGGTGGACCTGGCCGCCGCGGAAACCGCCGGCCAGGACGCTCATGCCGTTCTGCTGGGCCTGCTGCGGGATCTGCGCCACCAGCAGTTGGTGTTGAACAACTCCCTGGGCCTGCCGCCGGACGCAGCCGTGCGGCCCGAGCCGAGTGTGGCATTGCCCTCCCGGGTGCGCCTCCCGTCGGAGCAGCAACTCGTCGCAGCGATGGAGGACCGGCGGCTTGACCTGCAGGCGCTCAAACGCGGATATGAGAGCCAGGAGGAGACGCTTCGGGCCGCCGTGCTGGCCCAGTTCCCGAAGATCAACCTCGGTTTCAATCGCGCCAGCGACACCAGCAACGTCCACACCACAGGCTTGGGCGTCAGCATCGACCTGCCGATCTTCGACCGCAACCAGGGCGGCATCGCCACCGAGCGGGCTACCCGCCAGAAACTCTATGACGAATACCTCAACCGAGTCTTCGAGGCGAGAGCGCAGATCGCCATGAGTCTGACTGATATCCGTTCGTTGACGGAGCAGATCGCCTCCGCCGAATCCGCCATTCCCAGTCTGGAGCGGCTGGTCGGCACGTACCGCGATGCCCTGGACCGGGGCAACGCCGATGTCCTCAG
The DNA here is from genome assembly GCA_963773065.1 of uncultured Gammaproteobacteria bacterium. GTDB lineage: Bacteria > Pseudomonadota > Gammaproteobacteria > UBA9214 > UBA9214 > CAVQCA01. The sequence continues at coordinate 99,583 of CAVYZN010000026.1, read as the reverse complement.
CTACTACACGGCGATCGGCAACCTGGCGCAGAAGCGGCTGGACCTGCTGAAATTGAAACAGCAGTTGGTGCAGAACCGGATCGCGCTGGAGATCGCCGCCGGGCAGTACCTGCCTGATGATTTACCCTCGCCCGCGACCCGTCCCTCGACAACGGAGTCCTTACCATGAAACGCTGGATTGGCCACAGCCTGCTGATCGTTGCGGTTCCCGTGGCTTTGTGTGCCGGCTACCTCTGGAGGCAGGCCGGCGGCTTGCCATCCCGGGCAACACCTGCCACGGAGGATGCCGAGAGCCAGCCCGCGGCCGCCGATCACCCGGTGGTGTCCGTGCGCACCGTGGCGATCACGCAAGCGACCATTCACCAGACGCTCACCGCCTATGGCACGGTGATCTCGCAGCCCGGCGAGGTGCGGGTGATCTCGGTGCCCTTTGAGTGCCGGGTGGTGCATGTGGCGGCGGTGGCGGGGCAGCCGGTGTCCGCCGGCACCGCCCTGGTGGAGGCTGATGCCAGCCCGGACACGCAGTTGCAGTGGGAGGAGGCGCAACACGGCGTCGCAGCAGCGAGCAAGCAGTTCCAACAGGTCAAGCAGCGTTTCGACCAACGCCTGGCCACCAATCAGGAGCTGTTCCAGGCGCAGCAGGACCTTCAATCGGCGCAGATCAAGCTCGCGAACCTGGAGAAGCGGGGGATTGCGTCGCCGCCGCACCTGACCGCGGACCTGGCTGGGGTCGTCAGCAAGGTGGACGTGCAGGAGGGGCAGATCGTACCGGCCGGTGGAGCGCTGGTGGAACTGGCGGCCGACAAGCGGATTGAGGTCAAGCTGGGCATCGAGCCGGAGGATGTCGCCCATTTGCAGGTTGACCAACCGGTCTCTCTGTTCGCCGCCGAGCGAGGCTCCTCGGACGCGATGACCGGGCTACTGCGCCTGGTCACCCAGCGGGTGAATCCCGATACCCGCCTGGTCGATGCCTTCGTGTCCCTGCCTTCCGATGCCAGGCTGCTGCTGGATCAGTATGTGCGCGGGCAACTGGCTATCGCTTCGGAACACTCGCTCGTGGTCCCGCGTGAGGCGGTGCTTCCCGAGGATGGGGGCTACACCCTTTACACCATCGAGCATGACCATGCGGTCAAGCACACGGTGGACCTGGGGCTGCAGAACGCCAAGATGGTGGCCGTGCGCGGCGACGATCTCAAGGATGGCCAGCGCGCGGTGGTCGTGGGGAACTACGAGTTGGAAAACGGCATGGCCGTGACCGAGGAAGCGGGTCGATGAGTTTCCTCTCCTGGACGCACAGCCACGTCCGCTCCATCCTGTTCCTGATGGCCGTCCTGTCGATCGGCGGGCTGGTCAGCGGCTGGGGATTGCCGGTGGCGTTGTTCCCCGAGGTGGGCTTCCCGCGCATCCGGGTGGAGGTAGAGGCGGGGGACCAGCCCGCCGAGCGCATGGCGCTGGAGGTTACCTACCCCATCGAACAGGCGCTGCGGGCCATTCCCGGCGTGCGTAACGTCCGTTCCACCACCAGCCGCGGCAGCGCCGACATCTCGGTCAACTTCGACTGGGGCCAGGACATGATCGCCGCGATGCTCCAGGCCGAATCGCAGATCGCCAAGTTGACTCCCACGCTGCCGGCCGGCACCGGCTTCGAAGTGAAGCGGATGGACCCGACGGTTTTCCCGGTCATCGCCTACAGCCTCACCTCCACTACGCATTCGCTGGTGGAGCTGCGCGACCTGGCTCCTATGAGCTGCGCCCGCTCCTGTCGACGGTCAGCGGTGTCGCCAAGGTCGATGTCCAGGGCGGCGCCGTCGAGGAGTACCGCGTGGTCGTCGAACCCGGCCAAGCTGCAGTCGCTGGGCATGACCCTCGGCGACGTGGCGACGGGCATCTCGGCGGCCAACGTGCTGACGGCCGTCGGGCGGGTGGAAGATCACGGCAAGCTCTACCTGGTCATCTCCGATACCCAGATCGCCAGCCTGGACCAGATTAGCCAGACCGTGCTGCGCTCCGGGACCGACGGCGTGGTCCGCCTGGAGGACGTGGCCACGGTGCGCAAGGACACCGCCCCGCGACTTCACCCGCGTCACCGCCGACGGGCGCAACGCCGTGCTCTTCCAGGTCTTCCAGCAGCCCGACGGCAACACCGTGCAGATCGCCCGGGAGGTCAAGGCCAAGCTGGACGAGGCCCGCCATCGCCTGCCGGCGGACATCCGCATGGCCAACTGGTATGACCAGAGCGACCTGATCCTCGCCTCGGCCGGCAGCGTCCGCGATGCGGTGCTGATCGGCGTGGGGCTGGCGGCGCTGGTGCTGCTGCTGTTCCTGCGCAACTGGAAGATGACGCTGATCGCCACGCTGGCGGTGCCGGCCGTGCTGGCCGCCACGGTGCTGCTGCTCTACGTGCTGCACATGAGCTTCAACATCATGACGCTGGGGGGCATGGCGGCCGCCGTGGGGCTGATCATCGACGACGCCATCGTGATCGTGGAGCACATCATCCGCCGGCTGCGCAGCGGAAGCGGCGCCGGCAAGCGACCGGGTGATGCGGGCCGCCGGCCGAGTTCACCCGGCCGCTGATCGGGTCTTCCGCCTCCACCATCATCATCTTCGCACCCGCTTGCGTTTCTCACCGGCGTGACCGGCGCGTTCTTCAAGGCCCTGTCGCTGACCATGGCCGTCAGCCTGGTCATCTCCTTCCTCGTCGCATGGCTGGCGATCCCCGTCCTCGCGGCCCATCTGCTGGGGCCGAAGGATGCCGAGCAGGAGGAGGGCGGCTCGGTGACGCGGGTGGCGCACCGGCTCTACGCCAGGCTGATGCGCCGACTGCTGCCGCGGCCGTGGTTGATTGCCCTCGTGATCATTCCGCTGGTCGGTCTGGGTTATCTTGCCTATCAAAACGCTGGGCTCCGGCTTCATGCCGGTGATGGACGAGGGCGGCTTCATCCTCGACTACATCGCCCCGCCCGGCACGTCGCTGACGGAAACCGACCGGCTGCTGCGGCAGGTCGAGGCCATCCTCCGGGACACGCCCGAGGTGCAGACCTACTCCCGTCGCACCGGTCTGCAGTTGGGCGGCGGGCTCACCGAAGCCAATACCGGCGACCTCTTCGTCCGCCTCAAGCCCCTGCCCGCGCCGTCCGCATCGAAGAGGTCATGGACGACGTGCGCACGGCGCGTGGAGCACACGGTGCCGGGGCTCGAGATCGAGATCGCTCCAACTCATGGAAGACCTGATCGGCGACCTCACCGCCGTCCCGCAGCCTATCGAGGTGAATCTTTTCTCTGACGATCGCCAAGACTCTGGAAAGCACCGCCCAGGCCGTCGCCGAAGGCATCAAGAAGGTCGATGGGGTCGAGGAGGTCAAGAGCGGCATCGTCCTGGCCGGCGACGCTCTGGACATCAAGGTGGATCGCGTCAAGGCCGCCCTGGAGGGCATCGACCCCGACGCGATCACCCGGCTGCTGAACGACCTGCTGACGGGCAACGTCACCACGCAGATTCCTCGCGGCCCGAAACTGGTTGGGGTGCGCGTCTGGATCCGCCAAGGACCAGCGGGCCACGGTGCCGGATCTGGATGAATTACTGCTGCGGGCACCCAATGGCCACCTGTTCCCGCTGAAGCGTGTGGCGGCGCTGCAGACCGTGACCGGGCAACCCGAGATCACCCGCGAAGACCTGAAGCGCATGGTGGCGGTGACCGCCCGCATCAGCGGCCGCGACCTGGGCTCCACCGTCCGCGACGTGCAGGCGGTGCTGCAGCTCCGGGCATGATGCCGGCGGGCGCACCTACCGCCTGGGCGGACTGTACGAGCAGCAGCAGATCGCCTTCCGCGGCCTGCTGGTGGTCATCATCGCCGCCAGCGCGCTGGTGTTCCTGCTGCTGCTGTTCCTCTACGAGAGCCTGCGGGTCGCGGTGGCCATGCTGCTTACACGATGCTGGTGCAGGCGGCAGTGTTCATGGGTTTGTGGCTCACGGATACCGAGCTGAACATCACCTCGATCATGGGCATGACCATGATCGTCGGCATCGTGACGGAAGTGGCCATCTTCTACTACTCGGAGTTTGCCGGGTTGCCCGACGAACAGGCAGCGACCCGCGATTTCGCCGCCGGCGTCAACCGGATGCGGGCGATCACGATGACCACGTTGCCGCGATCCTCGCGCTGCTGCCGCTGGCGCTGGGTCTGGGCTCGGCGATGCAGCAACCGCTGGCCATCGCTATTATCGCCGGGCTGATCGCCCAACTTCCCATGGTTCTCGTCGTTCTGCCAGCCGTGCTGCGGCTGCTGCGTGTCCCCCGGTGAAGGTGTGTATAGGAAGAATGAAAGCCCTTCAGGCATGGGAAGGTTTGCGCACCGATTATCGAAATTGCAATTGACAAGCTGGACGACCTCTCCCGTGTTTTCCACTTCGAGGATGGTGCCGACGCCGCGGGCGTAATACTTGCGCGCGGAACAGCCCGGGCTCCAGCAGCGAGTAGTTCTTGGTGACGACGCAGTTGCCGGCGCAGAACGTTGCGCCAGTTCCCCGGGGGCCTCCCTAGTCGAGCACCGCGTCGTGACCGTAGGAGTACGTGTGGACAGGATTTCGGTCACGTCCTCGGCGTTACCCACCGAAAGCTGCTAGAGGTAGGCATCGCCCACCTGCGGCGACGCCAGGGCGATGATGCCCGGCTTATCGCCGTCACGACCGGCCTTGAAGGAGCCATCGATGCTGACGAGTCTCCGGTTTCAACGGTTTGTCGCCCGTGAAGGTCTCGAAATCCTTGGTCTCCTCGCCGAAGTACCGGACGCTGCCGTCCTTGGCCGGAACATACCAGTCATTTGTGGCCTCATGGATCAGACCGTCCTCAAACACCTGATCCCGGAACACGATACAGGTTACGCCCGCGATCAGTTTCGTCTCGTTCCGACATCCACGATGTCAACTTGCGTGGCGCTGCGGTATTCCCAGTGCTCGCCAACCCCGAGGGGGAAATAAGGATTCGGTTCGACGGACGCCTGGGGTTGTCGAAGCGGGCCGGTCTGAAATCGGGGTCGTAGCGACCTTCCCCGAGCACCCCGCAAGCAGCAAGACGGGTGTCATGTTGGCCCTCGCAGAGCGTGTTAGCCTCATCCTGGGAGTTCGCGTGATGTCGAGGCAGGTGTTTCGAGCCTTCGTGTCGGTGATGTTGATGCAGACGGCCTTCCCAACGGCGCCATCGTCCATGACGCTCGCCTTGCATGCATCGAGCAGCGTGTCCGCCGTCTGCGTGCAGTGTCGCCGGTCTGGGCGCCGCTCGTTACCGCGAACGCGCCACACATGACAACCACGAAGCCGAACGCCAGTGTGCGAGTAGGCGTTTCTTGGTCATAGCTCCTCCTTTGGATTGTTTGTGGATTGTTTGACGCGATCGTGCCACCCCTTTCATTATTGTTCATTAACGTAACATAAGATGATTGCAGCAAACTTTCCTGAACATTACCTTTTGGAAAGGTTTAGAAAATGTGATGAGGAGATGAACGGGGGTTAGAGTTGCAAGGGGAAGTTAAACCGTGAATGACAGAGCCGGCGCCTGGCTGGCTGGATACCTCGACGCGTCCTCCATGCGCGGCGGCCCGCGGAAGCGCCCATCAAAACGGTTGGCGCGCATTCCCGCCCGCCGGGTTACGGCTGTCCTCGCGGCGCTTGCGGCGCCCCTGTGCGCGAGCGCCCAGGAGGGAGTCATCCACGAAGAGGCGCCGGAGACAGGTTCGCGTCTACAAGAGCCCCAGGAAGGCGGGATGCCGGGCTGAAATATGAGCTTAGCGACTGGCTCGCCGTCTCCGGACTGGTCGAGTTTGAATACCTCTATCAGCGCTCCAGTCTCTACGATGCTTCCGGGCATACCAGCGGGGATGATTTTTCAAGACGCTCCTGGCGGGTCTGGAACTGACGCCCTGGTCTGGGTGAAAGGCGAGTTGCTCTACGAGTACGATGATGCGGCGAACAAACATACCCTGGACGAAGCCTACGCCGCCTTCGAGGCCGGCCATTTCGAACTCGCCTCGGCAGGCAGTATATGCCGTTCGGCGTGTATTACAGCCATTTTGTGAGTGGTCCGATACTGGGATTCGGGGAAACACAGACCGACGGGATGACGCTGTCTTACGGACCCGATGATCGACTGGATGTGTTGGCGTTTGTCTACCAGGGGCGTGCCGATAAGTCCGGGTCCGATGGCGACAGCCTGGACTGGGGCTTCGCCCTCGAGGGATCGCCAAATGAAATCGGTTCCTTCGGCATCAGTTCTCTGTCCGATCTGCGGACTCGAAGGAGGGATTCCTGAGGGACAGCAATGATCGCTACGAAAACGGCGTGGGCGGATTGAGCGCCAATGTCATCGCGGGCTTCGATCCATTTGAGGTCACGGCCGAGTTTGTGCGCGCCCTGGGTTCTTTCTCGGAACTCGAAGCCGACCGTAACAGGCCCGCGCCTGGAATGTCGAATTGGCCTATTACCCCCGCAACGATTTCAGTGGTCCCTGCGCCTGGAAGGAAGCAATGAAGTCGAAGACGCTCCGCATCTAAGAGGGGGCGCGGCCGTTTCCTGGCGGTTTCTGAAAAAGGCGAGTCTTACCCTCGAGTATCTGCGCGCTACCTTCAAGCGGGGCCTGGGTGAGAGTTCCGGGGATCGGGAGCTGCACAAGGCCAATCAGTTTGGCGGGCAGGTCACCATCGATTTCTAGCCCGCAAAGAGGCACGACGGCAGCGATGGCAGGATGGTATAAAGAAGCTATCAATGGGTTCAGACTCGATTGACCGGATCTGCATCTCCCTATCGATCAATCGAGACTGACCCCGTTGACTTCGCTCAATCCCGCATACGTTTCAATGAAGTCTGACACCATCGAACGTGCGATTGATTTTTCAGCAAGATGTTAAACACTCAACTGGAATTTTTACCAAATGCTGCAAAATCAATCGAGTATGACCCCATTGATCACGTTTGATTCTTAATTTCCCTTTTCCTGCTACGATTGAGGCGTTTCTGAGCAAGGCGGGATAACAGCTACGTGAGCGCCAAAGTCGTCTATCATTTCGAGTGGGACGCGGGGAAGGCCCGGACCAACCTACGAAAGCACGGTGTATCGTTTCGAACGGCCACTGCGGTGTTTCGCGATCCGCTGGCGCTGAGTATCTACGACGATGAGCACAGCGAGGATGAAGAGCGCTGGGTGACGCTCGGGCGCACGCCTGGCGGGCAATACCTGGTGGTGATTCACACATTTACACAGACAGATGAGACGGAGATACATATACGGATCATCTCGGCACGCGAAGCGGACCGCCGGGAGATCCGTGACTACGAACAGGCGCCGCGCTAGCGGCTAAAGGTGATGCCATGAAGTCACGGTATGATTTTTCCAAGGGCGAGCGCGGAAAGTTCTATAAACCCGAGTCCGTCTTCAAGTTGCCGGTGTATCTCGACGAGGACGTCGAGGATTATCTCGCCAAGAAGGCCGAGGCCCGGGGGGTGGATCTCTCCGACCTGGTCAACGAACTACTCAAGAAGGACATCGAGTTGATCGAGGCGGGACGGTAAAAGAAGATTCTGGATTAAGGGGGGATATATAAATCCCTTTTTGCGACGTTTTTATTGAAACTAGGTGTACGGACAGATCACGTTTTGACTAAAAACGTGGTCTGTCCCCCTTTTCCTTGGCACAGCCGCGAAATCCGTGATCTGTCCCCGATTATTCGCGTCCGTATTGAGCGGGTGGATAGCCCGCCACTAAACAGCAAGTGCTCTAACTCCATTGGCAGACTTGTTGTACATGTACTCGGCAAGGTCTTTCAGTTCCGTCACTTTCACAACATGATCGGCATAGAGCCGTTCCCAGTAGAAAAGAAATTGATTACGTGACTTTTCAGGAAGGAGCGCGTGAATAAATTGCGTCGGATCTTGAAATTCGACCTTGTGTTGTCGTTGGTGAAAATGCCCTTCGCACACAAGGTTAACTAGTACCCACCTTACGTCTAACTTGTTCGCCATGTAGATTGCGAACACCAGATTGCGGTATAACTGCGAATAAAAAGGCCCCGAGGATGACGGTGCGAGCAGCGCATCGCGTGGCAGTGCAGTGGGTGTGTATCGTCCTAAAATGCCCTCACGCGACTTCGGCTTCTCGTCGGCGACATCGTGGGTTGCGCTGGTCGAAGCGATGGTGTTGCCAGAAGTGAACTTGGCCTCCACGAGGACGAGCAACTGCCCTGGCACATATAACATGATGTCCGGCTCAGTCAAGAACTTCGCGATGCCATTTTCGAAGATGCCGCGGGCGCTTTTTAGAGCAGGAAACAATGAAGGGGCGGACGAATCATGAAGACGGACTTTAAGGCCCCACAGGTACAGTTCAGGCTCGTTCTTCAACGATAAGTGTGTGAACGTGGATAACAGCATTGGAAGAAACCCGCCGCTTGCTAGTCGAGAGAACACATTCCAGGTCAGAGCATCTTCACTGGTTTCGTGGCAAATCCGATGTGTTTCGGCTTTAGCTGAGTTACCCAGGATGTGCTCTTTGAAATAGTTGCGTTCGAACAAGATATTTCGCAGGGCCGCATTACGCTTCGAGGTTTCATCCGGACCGTTGTAATAGACGAAAGTCCGAGTTCCCGCGTGGATCCTAATGCGATGCACCGGACAGTAAGGCATCTCACCCCACTGGCTATCCGCTTTCCCAAGATGCGTGGCGCAACCGGACACAGGGCAGCCACCTAGTCGCCCATTGGCGGGGCAAGATTGCGCGTGTCAAAGTATGCGTCGGTTGACATCTGTCAGCACTCCACACTTGGCGATGGCGGTCTAACGTTCAAGTTTCTGGGCACTGCGTGGCTTTATCGCGAAGCGGTTTAGTTCAACTACAATTGGGGAGCCGAAAAGCGCCATTGTAAACAGCGCATTTGGGCTCCATCATCATGCTGTCCTGAATGGAACCAAGGACTTGGGCTCCTGAAAGGGCGCCTAATGGAAAAAACAAATGGAGCATGGAGGCTCATATGACCACACCCCGCCTTCTCGATCAAGTGCGTGCTGCAAACCGGGTTCGGCATTACAGCCGGCGTACGGAAGATACTTGGGAGGCGATGTTGATTACTATACGCCAATGGCGTATTGTTGCTTCGATGTTCACGTTCATTGAATCGTCCGCATTCGAACGGGTTCTTCCCGTATACCTGGACGACGATGAGTACGCCGAACTGCAGCAGTTCATGATGCAGAACCCAGAGTCCGGACAGGTCGTTCCCGGCTCGGGTGGGGTTCGGAAACTACGTTGGGCGCGGCCGGGTATGGGCAAACGTGGCGGGCTGAGAGTCATCTATTTCGTACGGTACCAACCGAATGAATTCTGGATGTTGACGATCTATGCCAAGGCCAAGCATGACGCCGTCCCGGCGCCTATTCTGAGGCAGTTGCTAGAGGTATTCCGAAATGGGTAAGAAGCTTACTGGAAAGGCGTTGGCCAAGTTCGAGGCCGGGCGCGATGTGTGGCAAGAAGTCCTGGACGGCGTACGAGAGATCAAGGCGGGCGGAGGCAAACGCACCAAAGTGGAGCCGAAATCTCACGTCGTTCGCGTGCGGCTGAAGAGCGGGCTCTCCCAAGCGCAGTTCGCAGCAGCCCTTGGCGTTTCGAAGCGCACCCTCGAACAGTGGGAGCAGGGCCGGCGCGAGCCGTCGGGCGCCGCAAAAACCCTGCTCAAGATCGCCGAGCGTCACCCTGAAGTGTTGCTTGAGGTGGCGGCGTGATGGATAGGCGCTGTCCAGCCGACGAGGTTTAGCTAGCGGAGGAGCGATACATCCGATCGGACAGCAGGAAGCGATCAGACCCGCGGCGACCGCCACCGCTCACCCGAGCGGCGACACCCCGATCAGCCGCGCGTGCAGCCACAGCACGAAGGCGACATAAATTCCCAAGCCGCCGACCACGGCGATGATGTCGTTGGCGCCGGTGCGCGGCAACCTCGGAACCCAGGGCTCGGCACGGCGTTTCAGTGAAATGCGATCGACCACGGCCCACACGAGGAACGCACCGAACAGCAGCACATCGGCGAGTGTGCCGTTGGCGAGCAGGTGCACTAAGGCCCAGAGCTTGATGGCGGCCAACATGGGGTGTTTGGTCGCCGACTGGATGCGTCCCGGGAGATAGGTCGCGAGCAGCAGCGGAAAAACCGGGATCAGCAGCACCACCGCCACGTAGCGCAACCAGACTGGGGAGGTATACAGCACCACCGGCTCCTGTCGCGCGAGTCCGTAGCCCCAGATGATGAGCACCAGTCCGATTGCGGCGATCACCGAGTACAAGCCCTTCCAGGGCCACTCGCCCAGGCGCGCGATCATGCGCTGGCGCCAGCCGTCGGCGACGATGGCGATCGAATGCACGGCGAAAAAGATAACGAGTCCGGCGATCAATATGTCCATCGGTTGCGCTCCTTAACCCGCGAAGGTCCTCATACTACCACGGGCGGCCCGATCCGCTAACCGTCCAGCTCCGGGTAATGCCGGAAGATACCGTTCTCGTTGAACGGCAGGCGCCGCTCCGAGACAAGATACGCCGCGATGTTCGGGCGCTGCGCGACCCGCTCGTGCAACTCCGCCAGCCTTGGTAACTGCGGCTCCAGACGGGCCATCATTCGCGGGAACGCATAACGCAGTCCGGCGACAATCTGGAACATCGACAGATCCACGTAAGAAAGGCTGCGGCCCACCATATAGCCGCGGCCGGTGCGATTGTAATCGAGCACGCGCTCGAAGTAGCCGAGCAGTTCCGGGGCGCGTTCTTCCCTGAAATACAGCGCGCGCCGGCGCGCTTCTTTCTTCTGGTCGTGATAGTAGAGATTGGCCGAGACCGGGTGATGCGTGTCATGAATGTCCACGACCAGATCCTCGACCGTGAGCTGCAGTTGGTACGCCCACAGCCGGCTCGCCTCGGCCCTGGGTACCAGCCCCAGCCGCGGCCCAAGGTAGTGCAGAATGTTAGCCGTCTGCGCGATAACCAGCTTGCCCTTACGCAGAAAGGGCGGAGCGAAGGGCGGACGTTCCAGTGCATGACCTTCCATGAGCCGCATCATCGCCGCCACCCCCATGCCGCGCGCGCGTTGGCGCGCCACGTCCACGTAGTCGGCGCCCGCCTCCTCCAGCGCCAGGCGGATATACTCACCGCGTCCCTGAATCGAAGGCCAATAGAACAATTCATAACGCATGGCAGGCTTGACCGTCAGGACTCGCCGCTGGCAACCAACTCCTCCATGGCGGCCTGGCATGACACCGGTTCGCGGGCGGAACCGCTTCTATACCCAAGTCTAGCAGAGGCGCGGCGCGGGACTGCATTCCTCCACCGACTTCCCACGACCTATCACTGGTAATGGCTTGATTGACGGGACTCGCGGTACCATCGTGGCGCGGGCCGGCCGTGGGTGAGTTATCGCGATCCACCGTTTGCCGGGCATCTCGGCCATTGGCGTGATATTTCTTGCGGAGCAACGTGATGATAACGGTTACGGTACTGATGAAGGTGGACAAGGAACCGGTCAAGCGGGTGCCGGTCGCACTGCAGTTCGATGCCGATGGGGCGATCACGCCGGCTGTCTGGACCGACCGCGGCGGTGTGGCCCGGTTCGACTTGCCGCCCGGTAGCGGCAAGGTGCTGGTCGCAGGTATCGAACGCTATCACGGCGTCCTCGATGAGCGGGTCACCGTGGAACTCTGGTCGGTTACTTCAGCCCCGGATGTCTCCGCCGGCGCGCCCGGCGGCCTGCAGGGCGGAAGCACGGCCTACCCGGGGATGCAGACCAGGAAGCTTAGGGTCGGCGACAGGGAAGTGCTAACCGACGCCGAAGGCTACCTCATCCAAGCCAGCGATTGGTCGGAGAGCTTTGTCCGTGCCGAGGCGGCGGTTGAGGGACTCATGCTCAACGACGAGCACTGGCAGGTGATCCGCTTCCTGCGCCAGTATTTTGAGGCGCACGGCGTACAGGCTTCCGTGCGGGAGATGATCAAACACTTCCGGGACGTCTGGGGGCGGGAGAAGGGCAGCAACCGCTATTTACACCGGCTCTTCCCCGCGGGCGGGCCACAGAAGCAGGGGAATCGTCTCGCCGGCCTGCTCCGGACCAAGGGCGAGCATTAGCACTAGCCCGCGTTACTCACCGGGGTCTCGGATACTGGCCGCTCCAGGCTGACCAGGGCGCACAGGCGCGCCTCGGTGATTGACAGCAACCAGCCGCCGACCGCGACCCTGGCGCCGCTGGTGAAGTTGATGCGGATGCGCTCCTCCAGGCCGGCGCGCAAGTCCTCGTCCGTGGCCGCGGAGATCGGTGTCAACGCCGGGCCCTGCGCCGCGCCGATCAGCGCCACCAGCCGTGCCGGATCGGCTTCCCGCGGGGCTCCGGCCAGGTAGAGCCGGCCGAGCGGGGCCGCGCTGTCCGCGTGCCTTAGCAATCCCGCGAGCCGTTGGGCGTCGCGCGCGGCGCTGCCACCGGTCCAGTAAAGGCGCAGGCCGATGGCGACACCGGCCACGCCGGCGGCCAGGCCGGCGAGAATGGTGCGGCGGGTGAACCCGAGACTCATGACAGTTGTGTCCTGAGGTGATCGGTGAGGCGCAGCGCCAGTGCGACGAGGGTGAGCGTCGGATTGGAGGCGCCGCTGGTGGTGAACACCGAGCTGCCGGCAATGTAAAGGTTGGCGATGCCGTGTACCCGGCAGTTCGCGTCCACCACTCCATGCTCGGGCGAGTCGGCCATGCGGGTCGTGCCCATGTGATGGTAGCCCCCCAGGACTTCATCGGGCCAGTTGCCGTCGTCGCTCAGCGCCGGCCGCACCCGGCCCAGGCCCACGGCGCCGAGCTCTTCCCCCACGGCGTGCACTATCCGGTTCAGGCTGAGTTTGTCGGTTTCGCTCAGGCGCCAGTCGAGGCGCGCGCGCTTAAGTCCCAGCGCATCGCGTTCCTCCGACAGCGTGACCCGGCTCTGCGGGTTTGGCGCCTGCTCGCAGGCGCAGCCCAGTGCGCAGCTCGCACCCAGCGCGCCGGCCGGCGGCCAGTCGTTGTACCCCGCCGGCGGATGGTCGGTTTCACGCCGCGGTCCGAGATCGCGCAGCAGGTTGAAGACATCGCGCGCGTGCCGGTCATCCGCCGGCGCCGGCTGGGCGAGGTTTTCGGCGTTGTAGACACCGAGCACGCCGATAGTGAAGACCGCGTTCTGCAGACGTTCGCGCCGCAGCAGCGCCTCGGTCGGGATCAGCGCGGCATGCACGATGGTGTCCGCGAGCGAGAGATGCTGGGTGTAGGTAGCATTGAACGCCTCCGGCCGTGAGGTGACCATGTTGGCGACGATCGGGATGTGCGGATGTTCCATGAAATAGCGCCCGACCAGGTCATGGGTGTTGCCGACCCCCGCGGGCTGCACGCGATTCGACAGCAGCAGCAGGCGGGCATTCTCGATGGCGCCGGCGGCCAGGATATAGCGGCGCGCCCTGATACGGAAGGGCGGCCCCTCGAGGGATGACACGTTGAGTCCCGTCACTTCGGAGCCCGCTTCGTTGGTCTCGATCTCCGTGACGGTGGCGTGCAGCAGGGCGCGCACGTTGGCGGCCTGTTCGATGACATCGCGGTAACGCGTGCCGAACCGCGTCGGCGGGCTGTACTGGAAGAACGTGGTGGTGATCAGACCCCGCGGGAACGGCAGCATTTTCGCGCCGACCTGTTCCTCCCAGAAGCCGGTGGCATCGTAGCGGAACGGCCCGGTTTCGGTGACCGGCTGGGCGCGCTCGTAGTAGGGATCGATCTCCGCGCGCGTGATCGGCCAGCCGCTGTGGGGGATCCAGTCGCGCGCCTCGAAGTCGATGGGGGTGAGCGGCCGGCACCAGCCGCCCCAGTGATTGGTGCTGCCGCCGAAGTAGCGCAGCCTGGCGCTATCCAGCGGAAAGTACCAGCGTCCGCCGTTCTCGCCCCGGTACAGGTTCTGGATGTCCTGCTCGAACTCGAGCCCGCCGCTCTCGATCAGGCATAACTGAATGTTCGTGCCGGCGAGTTCGCGCGCGATGGTGATGCCCGCCGCCCCGGCGCCGATGATGGCGATGTCGGTTTCGATCAGCGTGTCTTTTGGCAGGCGGCGTGCGTCTTCGATCATGGCCGTGCATTGTCTATCGGTTCGCCGTCAAAAGCGAGTGTCGCGGGCGGCTTCGGCATCATGCGCCGGCATCATCCCGGCCGTTGCCGCCGGGGCGCAGACGGTCTTCCGGCCGGTGGATTGGGGTTTACGCGCCGGACCCGTCGACGGCCTCATGCCTGTCGCGGGGTGGCGACGAAGTGTGCCATAATCGCGCGTCAGTTCCGCGCGATAACTGCGGCGTCCGGCCGTAACGGGATTTCCGCCTGCCTTTGTGCCTATGCCGCAGCGCGTATTGATATCATGTTGAGAATCTCCAGTCACGTCGCCATTGCGGAAAGCGAGATCGAGATCAGCGCCATCCGCGCCCAAGGTGCGGGTGGCCAGAATGTCAACAAGGTCTCCAGCGCCATTCACCTGCGATTCGACATTCGGGCCTCGTCATTGCCCGAGTTCTACAAGGTGCGGCTGCTCCGGCTGAACGATAGGCGCATCACCGCCGACGGCGTGATCGTCATCAAGGCCCAGCAGTACCGCAGCCAGGAGAAAAACCGCGCGGCGGCGCTCGAGCGCTTGCGGGAGCTGGTGCTGGGGGCGGCGGTGACGCGCAAGAAGCGCCTGCCGACCCGGCCCCCGCGCCGCATCGTGGAGAAACGCCTGGACGAGAAAGGCAAACGCGGCAGGGACAAGATCCTGAGAAGAAAGGTGGCGGCGGAGAATCCGTGAGCGCGCGGGCATCACGTGCCCGGAGAAGGCCGGACTTCTCCCGGCGCGTGGCACCTTACATTGTGCCGGCGCACTGGGTAGACTGCGCGCAATGACGCCGGCGCGCCTGGCCTGGGGCAGCCGGCGTCGCGGTGTATCGACTATGGACCCGGTGTGACATCGGGGAAAAAGGAACTACCATGAACGCAAAACCCAACACCCATAACATGGCCCTGTTCTGTGACTTCGAGAATGTCGCGCTCGGCGTGCGCGACGCCAAGTATGCGGCCTTCGATATCCAGAAGGTGCTGGAGCGCCTGCTGCTCAAGGGCAATATCGTCGTCAAGAAGGCCTACTGCGACTGGGAGCGCTACAAGGAATTCAAAGGGGCGATGCACGAGGCGACCTTCGAGCTCATCGAAATCCCCCATGTGCGCATGTCCGGCAAGAATTCCGCGGACATCCGCATGGTCGTGGATGCCCTGGATCTGTGCTATACCAAGTCGCACGTCGATACCTTCGTGATCATCAGCGGCGATTCGGACTTCTCGGCGCTGGTCAGCAAGCTGCGCGAGAATAACAAGGTGGTGATCGGCGTCGGGGTGAAGAATTCCACCTCCGACCTGCTGATCTCCAACTGCGACGAGTTCATCTATTACGACGACCTGGTGCGGGGTTCGGAGAAACCGCGCCGCTCGCGGCGCAAGTCCGCCGCCAAGAAGGAAACCGAAAAAGACCGCCGTCAAGACCGACGCCGACAAGCAGCAGGAGGCGCTCGACCTGGTGCTGGAAACCGTCGAGGACCTGTTCGAGGAGCGCGGCGAGGAAGAGAAGGTGTGGGGCTCGATGGTGAAACAGACGTTGAAGCGGCGCAAGCCCGGCTTCAACGAGACCTACCATGGCTTCAGCACCTTCGGGAAACTGCTGGAGGAGGCGCAGGCGCGCAAGCTGCTGGAGCTGGAACTGGACGAGAAGTCGGGTGGTTACATCATCAAGAGCTTTACCCAGGAGGAGTGACTGTCGTCATCGCAGCCGCGGCAGCCGACGGAGAAACCGATGAACGCCAATCAACCGGACTGGGCGAGTATCGCGGAGAAGTTCGATCTCTGGCTGCCGCACATCGCGCCCGTGGGCGAGACGCTGCTGCAGGCCCTGAACGCCCAGCCGGGCGAGCGCATCATCGACCTGGGCTCGGGCACCGGTGAACCGGCCCTGACGCTCTCGCGAGTCATGCGGGGACAGGTTGACATCACCGGCATCGACAGCGCCGCGCCGATGGTGGCGGTCGCGCAGCGCAAGGTCGCGGAGGAGAAGCTCGAAAACATCCGTTTTCAGACCATGCGCGCCGAAGAACTGGAATTTCCCGCGGACAGTTTCGACCGCGCGCTCAGCCGTTTCGGCGTCATGCTGTTCGAAGATCCCCTGCGGGGCGTCAAGGAAATGCGCCGCGTGCTCAAACCCGACGGCCGCTTCGCCATTGCGGTGTGGAGTACGCCGGAGACCATGCCGACCCTGTACTGGTCATATCAGGCCTTCGAGGGACGTATTCCCCCGGAGCTCGCGCCGCCCTTGCCCAAGGTCACCTCCCTGGGCGGCGCCGGCGTGCTGGATGAGCTGCTGCATCTGGCCGGCTTCAAGCATTTCAGCATCCGCGCGCATACCTTCCATTACCAGTTTGCCTCCTTCGATGAATACTGGGACATGGTCGAGGCCTCGGACCTGCTCAAACGGCAATACGACGCGCTGCCCGAGGCTGAACGTGCCAACATCCGCGATGAGGTCGCCCTGTTCGCCCGGGACTTCCATAACGAAAACGGGCTGGCCATCCCGCACGACTACCTGATCGCGACCGGAAGAAAATAGGCGCATCGCCGCGGTGGCGATGAACCGGATTATTCGGGAAAGAGATAAAGAGATAAGGCGGGGTGCTATGGTTGAAGAGGGCGGGCGTCTGCCGCCCGCCTGTTTATGCCGCGGCGCTCAGCGGCGTCCGTGCCCCCGCCCCCCGCGCGCGCTACGGGGATCTTCGAAATTCACGCGCAGGGACCGGTCGCCGACCGTCTTGCCATCGAGTGCGGCGATGGCGGCGCGCGCCTCATGTCCTTCCATTTCAATAAACGCAAAACCCTTGCATCGGCCCGAGAAGACATCCGCGGCGATCTTGATGGACCGCACGGTCCCATACTCGGAAAACATCGCCTGTACGGAGTCTTCGGTGGCGTCGAAGGGCAGGTTGCCGACAAACATCTTTTTCATGTGCACGTCCTCGCTGAATGGGATAACCGCCGTGCCGGGCCGGAAAAAAAGAACCCCGCGGCGGCGCGGGGTTCTGCGTCTGATGCGGGTCGAAAGCCCGGTCAGCCCTGTACTGTGACTTTGCTGGCCTGCAGGCCTTTCGGTCCCTTCTCGACCTCGAAGTTCACCGACTGGCCTTCGACCAAGGTCTTGAAACCGCCGCCCTGGATGGCGGAGAAATGCACGAACACATCGTCACCGCCATTGGAGGGGGTGATAAAGCCAAAACCCTTGGATTCGTTAAACCACTTAACAGTACCTGTAGCCATTTATAACCTCTGGTAAAAAAATAAAACGAATTCAATCCCAGCGCATGAAAGGCAATGCACAGGAGGTACCGGGAGGGGACTTCTGGCTAGACCTGGATAACGTGCAACGGGAGATTGAAGGTATCGACCCTGGCGGGAAAATTGCTGTATTGACCTCACAGGATCGGTTCACGGCCTGCATCATACACGATCGCGCCTGGCATTGTCGTGTTTTTTTGGCCGCCGGCACCCGCGTGCTGCTCCAGAAGAGCAGGGGGCCGCCGCGAGTTTCAGTCCAGCGCCGGGCCCAGGATGAAGTCCACGGGTTCAAAGCCATGGTCTTCCAGCGTGGGGGCGATATCCTCCCAGTCATAGTCCGCCTTCCGCTCTTCCACGCTGGCGATGAGCCCCGTCACATGCCGGTAGGCTTCGTGTTGTTCGATCTCCTCGGGGACGCGCACGAGCCGGATGGCGGTGGAATCCCTGGCCGGTAGTATCATGAGTCTTTCTGGCATGCCTCGCTCCGCGGGTTGATGGACGGGAAATCTTGGGCCGGGCCGGTTACCGGTGCACGGCGTATTAGAACCAATAACAGGGGTGGTGACAAATAAAAACCGGAATCGGCGATTATCGAGCCCTTTGAACAGGACTTCTGTTATACTGCGGCCCGTAACGGCGCACACCGGTCCACGCCGGAACCTCGCGGTAACCCTTCCGGCCAGCCTCGAACCCCATCCAACGACACACCGCCTAGACCGTCCCGGAGTCGATTGCTCCAGGTAGGCCATCCCAGGAGCATTCGCACATGTCATTTGACACCCTCGGCCTGTCGGCCGAATTATTGCGCGCCGTCGCCGATCAGGGCTACCGCGAACCCACCCCCGTACAGCGTCAGGCCATACCGGTCATACTGGAGGGGCGCGACATCCTCGCCGGCGCTCAAACCGGCACCGGCAAGACCGCCGGCTTCACCCTGCCGCTGCTGCAACGTCTCGGCACGCCGACTCAGGCCAACGGCCGGCGCGGGGTCCGCGCGCTCATCCTGACGCCGACGCGTGAACTGGCCGCGCAGGTGGAGCAGAGCGTGCGTACCTACGGCCGGCACCTGCCGCTCACCTCCGCGGTGATCTTCGGCGGCGTCAAGATCAATCCCCAGATCGACCGGCTGCGGCGCGGCGTCGATATCCTGGTGGCGACGCCGGGACGCCTGCTGGACCATGTCGGGCAAAAGACGCTGGATCTGTCGCGCGTGGAAATCCTGGTGCTGGACGAGGCCGATCGCATGCTGGACATGGGTTTCATCCGCGATATCCGCCGGATCCTGGCGCTGTTGCCGCCCCGGCGGCAGAACCTGCTGTTCTCCGCGACCTACACCGATGACATCCGGAAACTGGCCGATGGCCTGCTGGACTCGCCCGCGCTCATCCATGTGCCCCGTTGCAACGCCACCGCCGCGCGCATTTCGCAGGTGATCCACCCGGTGGACCGCGAGCGCAAGCGCGAACTGCTCTCCTTTCTGATCGGTTCGCAGAACTGGCAGCAGGTGCTGGTGTTCACGCGCACCAAGCATGGCGCCAATCGCCTTTCCCAGCAGTTGGATCGCGACGGCATCAATGCCGTGGCCATCCACGGCAACAAGAGCCAGGGCGCCCGCACCCGGGCCCTGGAGGACTTCAAGCTGGGGAAGGTGCGTGTGCTGGTGGCGACCGACATCGCCGCGCGCGGTCTGGACATCGACCAGTTGCCGCATGTCGTCAATTTCGAACTGCCCCATGTGCCGGAGGACTATGTGCATCGCATCGGGCGCACCGGCCGGGCCGGCCGGGAAGGCGAGGCGGTCTCCCTGGTGTGCGTGGATGAACACAATCTGCTGCGTGACATCGAGCGCCTGCTCAAACGGGATCTTCCCCGGGTGGTAATTGCGGGCCATGAACCGGATCCGGCGATCCGGGCGGAGCCGATTCTGAACGGGCGCCAAGGCGGCGGCCCGCGCGGCGGCGCTCAGCGCTCATCGAAACCGGGTGCGGGCGGTAGCCGGGCCGCGGGCGCCCGCGATGCGGCGGGTGGCGGCAGGCGTCCCGCCGCCGGCGTCACCAATCGCCGGCCACCCCCATCCCGGGGTAAATCGCCCCGGGCGCCCTCGCGCGCCCGCCCCGCCTGAGGACACAGCGTCCAACGGCCGCAAGGGTGGCGTAACCGGTGAGGCCGTCGCCCGGTGAGAAATGCGGGCTACAGCAGGAACAGCGTCGCCAGCCCCAGGAAGCTCATGAAGCCGACCACGTCCGTGAACGTGGTGAGGATGACCGCCCCGGAGATGGCGGGGTCGATCCCCAGGCGCCGCAGAACCAGCGGGATCAGCACCCCGGAGACGGCCGCCACGATGAGATTGATGATCATGGCCGCTCCGATGACCGCGGCGATGCCCCAGCGGTGGAACCAGACGGCCGTGACCAGGCTGACCACCACGGCCCAGATCACGCCATTGAGCAGGCCGATCGCGAACTCCTTGGTGAACAGCCAGCGGATATTGCCGGAGGCGATCTGGTCGAGCGCGAATCCGCGGATGGTGAGCGTCAGCGTCTGGCTGCCCGCGATCCCTCCCATGCTCGCCACCACGGGCATCAGCACCGCCAGGGCGACTATCTGGTCGATCGTATGCTCGAACAGGCCGATGACCCAGCTCGCCAGGAAGACGGTCGCGAGGTTGATACCCAACCACAGCGCGCGCCGCCGGGCGCTGGGCAGCATGGGGGCGAAGAGATCCTCGTCCTCGCTCAAGCCGGCGCGGTGCAGCATGACGGCATCGGCCTCGGCGCGGATGATGTCGAGCACGTCATCCACCGTGATGCGGCCCAGCAGCCGGTCGTGCCGGTCGATGACCGCGACCGAGATCAGGTCCCGCCGTTCGAACAGCACGGCCACCTCGTGTTCGGTGGCCTCGGCGCGCACCCAGTCCGCCATGGGCTCCATGACCTGATCGACCGGGTCATCCGGGTCGCCGGTTACCACGTCGGCGATCGGCAGCTTGCCGAGGTAGGTGCCGTCATCGGAGATCACCATCAGGGTATCGGTATGGCTCGGCAGGCCGGCATGGCGGCGCAGATAGCGCAGCACCACGGCCAGCGTCACATCCTTGCGCACGCTGATGACATCGGTGCTCATCAGACGGGCGGCCGTCCCTTCGTCGTAGGTGAGGGTGGCTTCGACGCGGCGGCGGTGGTCCTCGTCCAGCGAGTCCAGGATGACCTCGGTGATGTCCTCCGGCAGTTCCTCGATGACGTCCGCGAGATCCTCGACCTCCATGGTTTCCGCGGCGGCGACCAGCTCGGCGTGGTCCATTTCGTCCATGATGACGGCGCGGGCTTCCTCGCCGAGATAGGGAAGAATCTCGCCTTCCTGGCCCTCCGGCACGAGGTCCCAGAGCCGGCGACGCGCGTCAGGCGGCAGGGACTCGAGCAGATCGGCGGTCTCGGCGGGATGCCGTGATTCGAGCTCCCTGCGCAGAGCCTCGCTGTCGTTTGCGGCAAGCAGGGCGAATACCCTGTCCAGACGTTCATGTTCCTGGACTGTTGCTGTCTGCTCCGTCACATCGTTCTCCTGCGTGTTGGGTGGATGGCGCGTTCCGCCGGCCATGCCGATGATGGGCCGCCCCGGCGGCGCCCGGTCTCCATCCCGTGCCGTCGCCTGGGTAGACAAGAGTGACATAACTTCAATGCTTTACCAAAGGACCTGATGGTCGGATCAGGCCGGTATCGCAGCAATCCCCGGTGAAGAAGAGTGATAACTGCAGCTCCATCAATGACCCGATGCACATCGGTCGGGCGTGGCTGGTTACCCCGCCAATCGAGCCGTTACCAATACAATCACAGCAATGCCATGCGCTCCGGGATGGGCTTGCCGGAACGCGCCGTGAATACGTCCCTGTAGGCTCGCGTGCCGCCGTCCTGGCGGCACACGGTTCCGTCAAGCCCATCCCGGAGCATCTCCCGCAAAATGGCTCTGCCAACGGTGGCCTTGATAATACGGAGAGCCACGCTTGGCGAGGCTGTTGTGCATGACCATGAGAGCGCTTGCGGCGGGCTCGTCAGATTCCGCCGGGTCGCTACCCATAACGCGCCGCGCCGGTTCCTGCCGATGCAGACATTGTCAGGATTCATCATTCCCGCCTATAGTGAACCGCCAGCGCATGCGGCCCTGGATTTTGTCCGAGCCCGTATCATCGTGCTGACAATCAACGCAGGAAGGCGTTTTCCATGACACCGTTCGATCTCATTGGCGCGCTTGCCGGCGCCTTTACGACCATTTCCTTCGTCCCGCAGGTCGTCAAAACCTGGCGTACGGGTTCCGCGGAGGACATTTCCCTGTTCATGTTCACCTTGTTCAGCGTGGGCGTGCTGCTCTGGCTGATTTATGGGCTTGCCTTGCACTCCCTGCCGATCATCCTCGCGAACGGCATCACCCTGGTTCTGGCGCTGACGATGCTGGTGCTGAAGATCCGTTATTCACTACGGCGCCGTCTCTCGGCTGCGGTTCAACGCACGCGATGAATGGTTTCATCGGTGTCCGCCCCGATCCTCCGAGGTCATCCATTGTGGGTTGGGCTGAGCCTGCGTAGCCCAACATTCGGCTTGCGCGTTGGGATTTCTTTGTCAACCTACTGTTCCTGAGAGATTGGCTGAAGTTTGTGGCAAAGTCATGCCACAACTCTAGACAGACGGCCCGGCGCCGCAACTCGTGTGCCAAAGACTCAGCACTTCGACTTGGCCACCACGCACACGATAGTAGAGAGGGTAGTGAATTCGGGCGAGATGCAAGCATCTCACGCCTTGTACCCGGGCGTTCGAGACGGGTGCACCAATGCCGGGCTCGACGCTCAGAAGGGAAAACGCCTCTGCAAGCTCCTCGTCAAAGGCATCAGGCGCAAGAGGCCGGTTCTGGTCCCACCACAGGGCAGCGCTGTCGATCTGCGCCTGCGCTCGCTTTGTGACCCGGACTTCCACGGCCTACTCAGCCGTGACGATGCGCAAGCTTCGCAAGCACTTCTTCGACGGATACCGTTTCCCCACGATCAGCCTCGGCAATGGAAAGCAGCAGTTCAGCCTCCTCCTCCGGGGTTAGGATGGAGCCGCCTTCGTCATCTCTAGTCAGGACCGTGACCGACGCCCCCTCTTCCAGCGTCACGCCTTCGAGGACGACCTTACCGCCAACGACCTTTCCAGTAGCAATCTTCATAGTAGAAAGAGTACTCCGATTCACCAGCCTTCGTCACTTGATGCCGAATAATGTAGTAGGCCGCTTCCGTAGTATTGAGCGACAGGCCACATCGGCCTATTGCGGTTTCACGGTTTAGAGTACCCGATAATCCACACTCGAACTACACAACGATGGATGTCTCCTCGGGGTCGACGCCGTCTATGGAGTACTTCCTCTCTGCAAGGGCCGAGGCACCGGACGGCAGGCGATCACTCGCTGCGGACGAGATTGCCTCCCCGGGTGCGGATGACCTCGCCATAGAAGCGCGCGCTCTCCTTCGGGGTGCGCCGCTGGGTGGCGAAATCCACGTGCACCAGGCCGAAGCGTTTGGCATAGCCGTGAGCCCATTCGAAGTTGTCGAACAGCGACCAGGCGAAATAGCCACGCAGGTCGACGCCCTGGTCGATCGCCTGGCGGGCGGCGAGCAGATGCCGGCGCAGGTAGTCCACGCGCTGCGGATCAAGTACCTCGCCGTCGCTCGGGGGTCGGGTCGTCGAAGGCCGCGCCGTTCTCGGTGATATAGACCGGCGGGTTGCCGTAACGCCCCTTGATCCACAGCAGGATCTCGGTCAGGCCCGCGGGGTAGACCTCCCAGTCCATGGCGGTATGGGAGTTGTGGTCCTGGCGCACGCGCGCGGCCCGTACCGGCCGGTCCGCCGGATCGTCGCGGACGACGCCGCGCGAATAGTAGTTCACGCCGATGAAATCCACCGTGCCGGGGAGACCGGCGAGGTCCGCGGCCGTGTAGCCCGGCCAGTCCGCGCCGAAGATGTCCGGGAGTTCCGGCGGATAGACGCCGTGGAACAGCGGATCGAGGAACCAGCGGTTGATGAAGGCATCGCGCCGCGCGGCGGCGGCCAGGTCCTCCGCGGTAGCGGAGGCCGGATGCTGCGGTTCCAGGTTCACCGCCAGGCCGATGCGGTGACGGCCGGTGGCGCGATACGCCGTCACCGCGGCGGCATGGGCGCGCAGCAGGGCGTGGGCGACGCGCGGCGTTTCATACAGGCTTCGGTGCCCCGGGGCATTGTCGCCTTGAGGTAGCCCGCCACGGCGACGACCCACGGCTCGTTCAGCGTCACCCAGAGGCGCACGCGGTCATCGAGCGCGTGAAACATCGTCAGGGCGTAGTCCACGAACCAGAGGGCGCTGTCCGGGTTCAGCCAGCCCGCCGCGGTCATAGAGCGCCGCCGGCAGGTCCCAGTGATAGAGTGTGGCCATGGGCTCGATGCCGTGGGCGAGTAGCGCATCCACCAGCCGCTCGTAGAATTCCAGGCCTTTGGGATTCACTTTGCCGGTGCCCTGCGGCAGCACCCGCCCCCAGGCGATGCTGAAGCGGTAGGCGTTCAGCCCGAGCCCGGCCATCAGCCCGACGTCGTCCGCGTAGCGGCGGTAGTGATCGCAGGCGACGATCGCCGGTGTCCCCGTTCACCACCCGCCCCGGCGTGTGGGCGTAACGTTGCCAGATGCTCGCCCCGGCCCCGTCGGCGAGGGGTGAACCCTCGATCTGGTAGGCCGAGGTGGCGGCGCCCCAGAGGAAGCCTTCGGGAAAGGGTGTGGCGTTTGGCATGGGCACCTCGGGTAGGGGGACAGAGTCCTGGGTGCTCAGCCCGGCGACGGCGTCACGCCCGGGGCGGGTGCGACGTCCGCTTTCGCCGCGGCGGCAGGCAGGGGAGTCAGTTTCCAGGAGCCATCCTCGGCGATTTCGAGCAACTGGTCGTAGAGGGAGGGGTCGTCGTCATCGCCCAGCGTCAGATAGGTGATGCCCCGTTCGCGCAGTCGTCTCAGAAGCTCATTCACCTGGAGCACGTTCAAGGCCCGGCTCGGTTGATCGAGAAACACGAAGCTGGGCGCGGCGATCAGTACGCGGGCGAAGGCGATGAGCTGCTGTTCGGCCAGCGAGAGCAGGTCGCCCCATTTGCGCTCGACATCGATTCCGCCGACCCTCCTCAATACGGATTCCAGGTTCAGGGCATGCAGGGTCGCGAGGATCTGCTCTTCCGAGACCAGTTTTTCCTGGCCGGTGTGCAGCAGCGCCTCCCGCAGCGTCCCCGGCGGCAGGTACGGCCGCTCCGGTACGAACATCATATCGTCGAGGCATGGACGCAGGATCCGCCCCTCGCCCTTGTCCCATAAATCGGCGGTCGCACGGAACAGGACATGCTTCGTGGAATCGCTTTGCGTCCGGATGAGCAGACGGGTCCCGATGGGGATGGTGACGTTCAGGCGATCGACCAGGGTGCGGTTTCTGCGCCGTGAACGCAGCGTCAGCCCCTCGAAGGCGAGCACCCCGCACGAATCGCAGCATTCGATTTCCGGAATGACCGGCGGCCGCGCATTGTCCATGGCTTCGCGCAGTCCCCCGAGCCGGGCGATGACCGCCGTGTAGCTCGAGATGGACGCGAACTGGGTGACGATGAGGGAAAAGGCGCCGAGCAGATGGCCGAAGGCCATGGCCGACTGGCTGATGACGCCGAATTCGACCTGGCCGTGGATGAACAGGGGCGCCACCACCAGGGCCGGGATGATCTGGATGAGATAGTTGTAACCGGTGGTGAAGTAGCCGAGATTGCGGTTCACCCGGATGATGCGCTGAAAATTCGTGGTCAACTGCTCGAGGCGGTCGAGCAGCCGCGCCTTGAGCCGTCCCTCGCGCCGCAGCAGGGCAATCGAGGCGGCGTTCTCTCCCACATGCACCAGGCGGGCGCGGAAGTTGGCCTCCTTGTCCAGTTGGTCGTAGTTGAGCCGGATCAGGGGTTTTCCCAGGTAGATGGTGAGGAAGGAGCCCAGCGCGGCATAGGCGACCGCCACGACGAACAACAGCGGGCTGATGGTCCACATGACGCCGGAGAAGGCGACCACCGTGAAGCTGGCATTGAGAAACAGCAGCACGAAGGACAGGGTGGTCGAGGTCAGCGAGCGGATGTCCTCGGCGATGCGCTGGTCGGGGTTCGGCAGGTCGCCGGCGTCGTGCAGCCGGAAATAGGTCTGATTTTCCAGGTAGCGCACGATGGCGCGTTCCGTGAGCCATTTGCGCCACAGGAGTCCCAAGTCGCTCCTCGGCGTAGTGGTACAGCACCGCGACGACCGTCGAGGCCGCGAAGACGCCCACGTAGAGCAGGGCATAGCGGAGGAATCCGCTCATGTTCTGGTGCTCGATGGCCGTCATGAAGTCCCGGGCGACGTAGCTGTTCACCACATTCAGCCCATTGATGCCGAACAGAAAGAGGATCAACAGCACAAACAGCGCCTTGGCCTTGCCGCCGACCTCGGACTTGAGGAGGCCCTTTATCATCTCGACGAACCGGACGAGGATGGTGCGGCTGATCGGGAGCTGGAAGGCGTTCATGCCGGACGAGACACCGCGACGGGTTGACCGGGAAATCCGCGCTTGCAGGGGTGGTTCGTGGCCATATTCGCGACGCTCGATCGGATGCACCGGTGACTTCGGACGGAAGCCAGTATAGCCTTGTCATGGAAAACCGCCGAGAGGGAATTCCCGGTTCGATTGCCGGGCGCTTCCCCGGGCGGATGTCCCGTTTGCGCCATCATGTCTTTAATATAAAGTTGCCACCATGCACACCCGGCTGCTGGATGCGTTCACCGACCTCTCCGACTGGATGGCCGTAACCTCGGGCCAGGCGAAGCTCGCCATCACCCCCGAGCCGGGTCCCCATGGCCAGGCCATGCGCCTGGACTTCGACTTCGGGGGCGGCGGCGGTTTCGTGGTCGCCCGCAAACCCTGCGCCTTCACCCTGCCGGAGACCTTTGCCATCCACTTCGCCGTGCGCGGCGCGGCCCCGCCGAACAAGTTCGAATTCAAACTCGTCGACCCGGGCGGCGTCAACGTCTGGCGTTATCTGGACGCGGCCTTCGATTTCGCCGCGGATTGGCGCGACGTGCACATCCCGAGCAGCCGGATCGACTTCGCCTGGGGTCCGGCGGGGGGCGGGGCACCGGGTGACATCGGCGCCATCGAGTTCGCCGTAGCCGCCGGCCCCGGCGGCCAGGGCACGCTCTGGATCGCCGACCTGCGCCTGGAGGATCGCACGGTGTACGAACCGCCCCGGCTGCGGGCTTCGAGCGCCCTGCCGGGGCACGCGCCCGCCTGCGCCATGGACGGCCGCCCGGATACGAGCTGGCGCGGCGATCCCGCCGCCGGCCGCGCCTGGCTGGAGATTGATTTCCGGCAGGTGCGCGAGTACGGCGGCCTGATCCTGCAGTGGACGCCCGCGCCCCGGGAACGAAGTTTTGCGTTGCATGGCTCCGATAGCGGCAGCGAGTGGCGCGCCCTGTACGCGGCGCCGCGCTCGGCCGGCGCGCACAGCTTCATCTATTTGCCGCAGGGGTCGTCGCGCTACCTGCGCCTTGAGGTGGACGGGGCCGGCGCCGCGCAATCCCCCGGCCTCATCGACGTCGCGGTGCAGCCCTACGAGTTCTCGCGCTCCCTCAACGCCTTTTTCCATCATGTGGCCGGTCACGGCGCGCGCGGTCGCTACCCCCGGTGGCTGTACCGCGAGCAGACCTACTGGACGCCCGTGGACATCCCGGCCGGCGCGGTACCGGCGCTGCTCAACGAGGAGGGCCTGCTGGAGGTCGATCGCGGCAGTTTTTCCCTGGAACCCTTTTTGTACCTGGACGGGGAGCTGCTCACCTGGGCCGATGCCGCCCTCACCCAGACCCTGGAGCAGGGCTGTCTGCCGCTGCCATCCTCCCTCTGGCAGCGCGGCGATCTGCGGCTGACCACCACCGCCTTCGCCACCGGCGCGTCCGGTCGCGCCGTGCTCTATGTCCGCTACCGCGTGGAGAACCGCGGCGCGCGGCGCGCGCTGACCCTGTTCAGCGCGGTGCGTCCGCTGCAGGTCACGCCGACCTGGCAGGGATTCGAAGACCTCGGCGGCGTCAGCCCGGTGCGCGAGCTCGACTACCGTGAGGGCATACTTTGGGTCAACGGCGCGAAGGCGGTGATACCGCTGCGCCCGGTTTCCGGCTGCGGCGCCGCGGCCTTCGACCAAGGCCCGATCACCGATTACCTGGCCGGCGGCGAGCTGCCGGCGGACACCCGGGTGAGCGACGGTTTCGGCTATGCCTCCGCCGCACTGCGCTTCGACCTCGACCTGGCGAGCGGCGCCGCGGAGGAAATCTTTCTGGCCATCCCGTTCGGTGCGGTTACGCCGGGCAAGGTAGCGGAACTTCTGCCGGCGGGATTGTCGGGGCCGGAGCAGTTCGAGATCGCCGTGCGCCAGTGGTCGGACCGGCTCGGCGCGGTGCGCTTCCGCGTGCCGGAGCCGGCGCGGGATTATCTCAACTGCTGCCGCAGCGCGACGGCCCATATTCTCATCAATCGCGACGGTGCCGCGCTGCAACCCGGCCCGCGCCGCTACACCCGCTCCTGGATTCGCGACGGCGCGGTCATGGCCGCCGCCCTGCTGCGCATGGGGTGCGCCGCCGAGGCCGGGGAGTTCATCCGCTGGTACGCCCGGTTCCAGGCCGAAGACGGCAACGTCCCCTGTTGCGTGGATCGCAAGGGCCCGGACTGGCTCGCCGAACACGACAGCCACGGCGAGTTCATCTTCGCCATCGCCGACTACTACCGCTACAGCGGCGACCGCCGCCTGGTCGAGGACCTCTGGCCCGCCGTGCGCAAGGCGGTCGGGTACCTCGAGGCGTTGCGCCGCCAACGGCTCGCGCCCGACTATCGCGCCCCGGATAGGCTGGCGCTGCTTCGGCCTGTTGCCCGAGTCGGTCAGCCACGAGGGCTACCTCGCCCAGCCGGTGCACGCCTACTGGGACGACTTCTGGGCGCTGCGCGGCTTCAAGGACGCCGCCGAGCTGGCGCAGGTCATGGGCGATACTGCCGAAGCGGCCCGGCTCGCCGCCCTGCGTGATGACTTCCGCGCCACGCTCTGCGCTTCCCTGCAACACACCATGACGACGCGCGGCATCGACTTTTTACCCGGCTCGGTGGAATGGGCGGATGCGGATCCGACCGCCGTCGCCAATGCCCTGACCCTGGTGGACGAGGCCCACAGCCTGCCGGCCGCGGCCCTCGAAGCGACCTTCGCCATGTTCCTCGAACGCTTTCGCGCCATGCACGGCGGGCAGGCGGCGTGGACCAACTACACGCCCTACGAGATCCGCATCATCGGCGCGCTGGTGCGCCTCGGGCGGCGCCGGGAAGCCCACGAACTGGCGCGCTTCTTCCTCGCCGAGCGCCGCCCGCCGGCGTGGAACCAGTGGCCCGAGATCGCCTGGCGCGATCCGCGCACGCCGGGACACCAGGGCGACCTGCCGCACAGTTGGATCGGCGCCGAGTATATCCTCGTCTTCCGCGACCTGTTCGCCTATGAACGCGAGGCGGACCGCTCGCTGGTCATCGCGGCCGGCATCCCCGGTGAGTGGCTCGCGGCGGGTGAGATCGCGGTCACCGGCCTGCCGACGTGGTATGGACATCTGGACCTGCGTCTGCGCCGCGCGGCGGACGGCGCCCTGCACCTGACCCTGGGCGGCGCGCACCGATTGCCGCCCGGCGGTTTCCAGTTCGCGCCACCCGGCGATGGGCCGCTGCGGGAGGTGCGGGTGAACGGCGCGCCCTCGGCGGATTTCACCCCGCGGGAAGCGCGTATTACGGCGTTTCCCAGCCGAGGTCGTAGTCGGTTTTCATCCATAAAGAAAGAATTCATCGCAAAGTCGCAAAGTTCGCAAAGGCATTCTTTAGAGAAAAACAATTAAACGACTTTGCGTCCTCTGCGTCTTTGCGGTGAAAACGGTCTTGAACTGACAATACATATATTTTCTTCACGGGATCCATCATGAGCACAGACCGTTACACCGACCCGAACGCCGCACCCGCCACCCTTTACCGCCTATCGAACGGGCACTACGAGGTGCTGATCTCCGACACCGGCAGCGGCGGGTCATTCTGCAACGGTCTGGCGCTCACCCGCTGGCAGGCCGATCCCGTCGAGGACGACCTCGGCAGTTTCGTGTACTTGCGCGACCTCGCCGGCGGGCGCTGCTGGTCGCTGGGGTACCAACCGACGCGCACCCCGACCGAACGTTACCGGACCGAGTGTGCCGGCGGGCGCTTCCTGCTGGAGCGGGAGGATGACGGCATCGCGGCATGCATGGAGGTGAGCGTGGCGGAAGACGCGGATCTGGAGCTGCGCCGCATCGATCTGTACAACGCCTCGCCGCGGGCGCGGCGCATCGAGGTGACCAGCTACCTGGAGGTCGTTCTCACCCATGCCGCGGCCGATGCCGCTCACCCCGCTTTCGCCAAGCTGTTCGTGCAGACGGAACGCGATGCCGCGCACGGCGCGTTGCTTGCCCACCGCCGGCCGCGCGCCGCGCACGAGATTTGGCCGTGGCTGGTGCACGCCCTCGCCGGCGCCGAGGCGAGTGAGTGGGAGACCGACCGCCTGCGTTTCCTCGGCCGCGGCGGCACGCCGGCGCGCCCGGCCGCGCTGCTCGGCGCAGAGCACTTGTCCGGCAGCGTCGGCAATGTGCTCGATCCGGTGTTCAGCCTGCGCACCGTGGTCGAACTGGCGCCGGGTGAACGTAAGGAACTCCAGTTCCTGACCGGCATGGCGCCGGATCGCGCCGCTGCGCTTGGGTTGCTGCAACCCTATCGGGTCGCGGCCGTCTGCGCGGCCCGCACGGTGTGGCACCGGGGCACGCCGGCAGGCAACGTCCGCGCCCGTTGCCGATGACAAGGCGGCCGGACTGTTGTGTTACAACGGCTATGGGGGATTTACGCCGGATGGCGCCGAATACGTCGTGCGATCTGCCATGGCGGGGCGGGGCGTTGCGCCGGCCGCCGCTGCCCTGGATCAACGTCATCGCGAATGAACGCGGCGGCTTCCTCGTGAGCGAAAGCGGCGCCGGATACACCTGGGCCCGCAACAGCCAGGCGAACCGCCTGACCCCCTGGTTCAATGACCCGGTGCGCGATCCCCATGGCGAGGCCTGTTACCTGCGCGATGCGGCAAGCGGCGCGGCCTGGTCGCCGCTGCCCGGTCCCCGGCCGGCCCCCTGCGACTACGAAGCGCGCCACGGCTTCGGTTTCACCCGCTTCCGGTGTCGAGTACGCCGGCCTCGAGCAGGAGACCACCCTGTTCATGCCGCGCCGCGACCCGGTCCGCATCCTGCGGCTGCGACTCAAGCACCGTGGCGCCGAACCCCGCCGCCTCTCCGTGTTCTCGTATCAGCGCCTCGTGCTCGGCAACCTGCTGGTCTCGCCGAGCCCCATCGTCACCGCGTTCGATGCCGGGCGGGAGCTGCTGCGCGCCGTCAACCCGGCGGCCGGCGAGTTCGCCGGAGGGATCGCCTTCGCCTGCGCCGTCGTCACCGGGGCAGGCGTCGAACCTACCGCCTATACCTGCGACCGCGCCGCCTTCATCGGCCGGCACGGCGATCCCTCGGACCCGGCCGCGTTGCGCGATGAAACACGGCTGAACGGCGCCTGCGGCGCCGCTCTGGAGCCATGCTTCGCGCAA
This sequence comes from uncultured Gammaproteobacteria bacterium, assembly GCA_963773065.1. Lineage (GTDB taxonomy): Bacteria > Pseudomonadota > Gammaproteobacteria > UBA9214 > UBA9214 > CAVQCA01. Next base: position 68,463 of record CAVYZN010000026.1, on the reverse strand, counting down.
CAGTTGCGGATTACCCTGGCGCCGGGGCAGACGGCCGAGTGCGCCTTCCTGCTCGGGGAGTGCCTGGACGAGAACGAGCTGGATCGGCTGGTGGCCCATTACCGCGCGCCCGGGGCGGTGCAGGCCGCCCTCGATGAAGCCACGGCTTATTGGACCGAACTGGTTGCCTCCCTCCACGTCGAGACGCCGTCGCCGGCCATCGACCTGATGCTGAACGGCTGGCTGGTGTACCAGAATCTCGCCTGCCGCATCCAGGCGCGCTCGGCCTTCTACCAGTCGGGCGGGGCCTACGGCTATCGCGATCAACTGCAAGATGCCGCCGCGCTGGCCATCGTCCGCCCGGAGCTGACCCGGGCGCAGCTCCTGCTGCACGCCGCCCACCAGTTCGTGGAGGGCGACGTGCTGCACTGGTGGCATCCCGCGCCGCTGGAGCGCGGGCTGCGCACCCGCTTCTCGGATGATCTCCTGTGGCTGCCCTATGTCACCAGCCACTACCTCGACGTCACCGGCGATGCCGCCATCCTCGAGGAGCGCGCGCCGTTTCTCGATGCGCGGCTGCTGGAACCCGGCGAGGACGAGGTGTACCTGTCGCCGCAGGTCGGAACCGACACCGCCGACCTCTACGAGCACTGCTGCCGTGCCCTCGACCGTTCGCTCACGCGCGGCGCCCACGGCTTGCCGCTGATGGGCACGGGCGACTGGAACGACGGCATGAACCGCGTCGGGCGGGAAGGGCGCGGCGAGAGCGTCTGGCTCGGCTTTTTTCTCTACCGCATCCTCGGCGACTTTCTGCCGCTGTGCGAGCGCCGCGACGACCCGGCGCGCCTCGCCCGTTACCGTGACTACCGTGCCCGCCTCGCGGAGGCCCTGGAGGCCAGCGGCTGGGACGGCGCCTGGTATCGCCGCGCCTACTACGACGACGGCACGCCGCTCGGCTGCGAGGGCGATGCGGAGTGCCGCATCGACGCCCTGGCACAGTCCTGGTCGGTCATCTCCGGCGCGGCGCCGCGCGCGCGGGCGGAACAGGCCATGGACGCGGTGGAACGGCAGTTGATCTCGGAGACTGATGGCATCGTGCGCCTGTTGACACCGGCCTTCGTCGACACTCCGCACGACCCCGGTTACATCAAGGGCTATGTCGCCGGCGTGCGCGAGAATGGCGGCCAGTACACCCACGCGGCGTGCTGGGTGGTGATGGCGCTGGCGGAGCTCGGGCGCAACGAGCGCGCCGCGCGCGTGCTGGAGATGCTGAGCCCGGTCAGTCATACGGTCACCGCGGAGCGGGTCGCGACCTACCGGCTGGAACCCTACGTGGTGGCGGCGGATGTCTATGGCGAGCCGCCGCATGTCGGGCGCGGCGGCTGGAGCTGGTACACCGGATCCGCTGGCTGGCTGTATCGCGCGGCGCTGGAGTCGGTGCTCGGCCTGCGCGTGACGCAGGGACGCACCCTCCTGATCCGCCCCTGCATCCCGGCCGACTGGCCCGGGTTTCGCCTGCGCTACCGCCTGCCCGATGGCGCAACGCAGTGCGCGATCGCGGTCGAGAATCCACACGGCGGCGGGCAGGTGATCGCCGCCCGCCTGGACGGCCGGGATGAGCCGATCACCGACGGCCTCGCGCGTATCACCCTGCCCACGGCCGGCGGGGAGTATCGCATCGAGGTGGTGTTGGGTTGAGATGACAAATCCAGAAAAAGGTGATTTATTTTTCACGCGGTGGGAGCGGGCTTGCGCGCGAACAAACCGCGTAACTTCCATCCACGGGCAAGCCCGCTCCTACGCGATCTGAACCAGCATGGGTTTAATGGGCAAGTTCCGGCCAAAATCCACAATATCACCCGTGTTTGACATCGGGCGGCGCGTGAGATTCATGGCGTCCGCGGGAGAGCCGGGGCAACGAACTGTGTGATCAAGGTCTGCATCGATACCGAAGCCCAGTCCCGCGGTCCCAAGGCACGGGCGACCAGCCACCCCGCTCGATCGATCAGGTAAGTTACCGGAACTCCCCATGACCAGTAACGGGCGCTGATAGTGCCTTCCCGCGCAAGATAGACGGGAAACGCCACACCCAGGTCCTGCGCATAACGCCTGACGCGGGCGGCGTCCACTTCCTCATCGATCGCCACGGCGACCAATATCACACCGCTATCTGCCATATGGCGGGCCATCGCATCTAACGTTGGAAGTTCCTCGCGGCAGGGCTCGCACCATGTCGCCCAGAAATGCAGGATTACGGGGTGACCGCGCAGGGCGGTGAGGCGCAAGTCTCTGCCGGAGGCGTCGCGCAGCAGAAAATCCGGCGCCGCCTCGTCGAGCCGCTGCATATGCTGCGATTCGAGACTGGTCTCATCCAGCGCCTGCGCCGGCAACGCCGCAAGCCACAGAGCGGCGAGGAGCAGGAAACGCGCGACCGCCACGGTGTCAGAACAGGTAGGTCGCGGAAGCGAAGAGCTTGTAGTTCTCGCCAAGCTGCGTCTCGTTCAAATCATGATACACGGCGTACTGCCAAGTGGTCTCGAATACCCAGTGTGTACCGGCAACATACTGGATGCCGGGCGTCAGGTAAATCGTGTGCCCGCCCGAGTCTGGCACCGTGTCGCCGTCGAGCTTCTCGTGCTGACGGTATTCTCCGTTCACGCCAAGTGAGAGGAACAGCTCATTCGAAGACTCGCCCATCACAGCGGGCGATACCCGGTATTTACCCGTAACATCGTAGTTCAGGGAATTGCCGAAGCGGTGCTTGGTATCGCCGGTCTCGCCCTCACCGGTGATTGAAGCCAGCAGGTTGGCGGATACGGAATAGCGGCCCAGCACATGATACGCCGACACCCCCAGCAACAGATCGGTTGAACCGGTACCGAGCTGCAGATGCGCATCGAGATACTCGCCCTGATTACTGTGCTGGTTGGTGCTGCCGGTCGGCAGCTTGAGTCCGAAGACACCTGCCAGGAGGGTGGTGGCATCGAGTGTGTGCCGGCTGAACACGGTGTAGCGGCCGAGCACCGAGACGTCTCCCATACCCGTGGCGCCGCCGGTCATATCCTCGCGTTCCGGCTCCCCGCTGGTGCCCTCCGTGAGTTCGCCGTCACCCCGGGTCTTGCGCAGCGGGAGATCGACGAGGACGAGAAAGCGCTCGGAGAAACCGTAAAAACCCGACAATTCGGTGGACCAGTACTCCTCCTTGACGCCGGGATTGTCGACCTTGTCCGTGCCGCTGTAGACGTTGTCGAGCAGCGTGTAGCGCTGCGCGACCTTGAGTCCGGCGCCGTTCTGCGTCAGCAGTGGCGATATTCCTTGACTGATAAGGCAGTAGTCACAAGCCGCGGCATTCGTGGCCACGACGGCTGCCACGAGTGCCAGTGCCCCCAACGAATTTTTCATTATCGTTTTTCCCTTACGGCAATTTCAGTTACGGTTGGCCTGAGTCTGCACCAGGCGCGGATACTACTAACCCGGGCATGGCGCGGCCATGCGACAAATTGCCGCAGCAAGGGGGCAGTTGCTCATGCACCGTCTTGATACCATGATGGTCCCATCATGATCAGATCGAACGACACCCGGAAGGACACCTCACGGCGGAACGCCACGCGGCTGATACTGCTGCGCAACGTCGAGATTGGCGGTATTGCTGCCGGCATCGCCATTGCGACCGGCTATTTCGACCTGCCACTTCCCCTGCAACCCCTGTTCATCATCCTTGCACTGATCATCATGCTGAATGTGGGCGCCTGGCTGCGTCACCGGCGCGGCGCACGCATCGGCGACGGCGAGATTTTCGGCCAGATGCTGCTGGACATCGCCGGGCTGACCGGAATCTTCTTCTATAGCGGCGGCGCCTCCAATCCTGTTGTGTGGTTCTACTTGTTACCCCTCATGATTGCGGCAACCATCCTGCCGCGCACCCATACATGGGTCATGGCCACCGTCACCATTATCTGTTACACGAGCCTGTTTCTGATCAATGCACCCTACGATACGGGACCTGCACACCCGGCGCATGCCAGCGGCTTCCGGATGCATGTCTTCGGCATGTGGCTGGGTTTCGTCATGAGCGCCGGTTTCGTGGCCGTGATCATCGTCGGCATGTCGCACACCCTGCGTCAGCGTGACCGGGGCCTTGCCGAGGCCCGGGAACAGGCCCTGCGGAACGAACGCCTGGTTGCGCTGGGCACGCTTGCCGCCGGCGCGGCCCATGAACTCGGCACACCGTTAGGCACGATCGCGATACTGGCATCGGAACTCGAGAGCGAATACAACGATGCCGCGCACGCCGACCTGCACGAGAAGCTCGGCATCCTGCGCGGCCAGGTGGACCGCTGCAAGGCGGCGCTGTCGGTGATATCGGCCGAGGCCGGCGCCGACCGGGCCGAATCCGGACACCGTATGCAGGTCAGGGCCTTCCTTGCGGAGGTGATCGCTGATTGGCAGTCGCAGCGACCGGGTGCGTCACTCCATTGCGACATTGATGAACAGTCGCCGTACGCCGAGATCCTTTCGGAACGCACACTCACCCAGGCGCTCCTCAACATCCTGAACAACGCGGCGGATGCCTCGCCGGAGGATGTAAGGCTGCAGTCGAGCTGGACCACGACACAACTGTCACTCGATATCACCGATCGTGGCGCGGGTATCGACACGACCCTCCAGGGACAACTCGGCAAAAATCCGGTGACCACCAAAAATAATGGTCTCGGCGTCGGGCTGTACCTTGCACATGCGACCCTGCAGCGCCTCGGGGGCACCATCACGGTTCGCAACCGGGACGGTGGCGGCACGCTGACACACATCACCCTTCCCCTCCTGGCAATCCCGGTAGCCAGACGTGATGAATGACAAGGCGACCGGCAACGAGTACCCGGTGCTGCTCCTCGTCGATGACGACGAGCTCTACTGCCGTGTACTCGGTGAGGCGTTGAAAAGGCGCGGCTATGAGGTCATCACGGCCAGCGACCTCACCGCGGCGCTGCAACTGGCCCGCACCCACGAGCCGGAATATGCCGTTGTCGACCTGCGCATCGGCAGCGAATCCGGCCTGGAACTGGTCAGGGGGCTGGTCGAACTCGATGAAAACACCCGCATCGTCATGCTGACCGGTTATGCCAGCGTGGCCACCGCCGTCGAAGCCATCAAGCTCGGCGCCGTGCACTACCTGGCCAAGCCGGCCAATGCCGATGAGGTGATCGCCGCCCTGCAACGCACTGGGGGTGATGCCGGGGTGCCGCCCGCCGAGAATCCGCCGTCCGTCAAACGACTCGAGTGGGAACACCTGCAAAAGGTTCTGGTGGAACATGGCGGCAACGTCTCCGCCGCCGCCCGCGCCCTGAAGATGCACCGCCGCACCCTGCAGCGAAAACTCGCCAAGCGACCCGTGAAGGAATAAACCGCTCATGGTTTCCGGGCGGCCGCCGGTTGCGCCCGTTCCCTCCTGTCCCATGAATACGGTGACAGAACCACCGGCTGACCTGTCTCGCGGTCAAGGGCGGATTCACCCGTTTCGCTAAGGGAACGCTGATTTATTCGTCATTGCGAGGAGCGAAGCGACGAAGCAATCTCGTCAGCGGCTGATTATTCATCGGGAAGAGATTGCTTCGCTACGCTCGCAATGACAGATTCCGAATAAATCAGCATTTCCCTGGAGCACTCTGCGATGGATATTCAGACCACGCTGCACCGAATCCGTGATCTCCTGGAGAATCATCCCGGAGAGAGCGCCGCGTGGATCAAGTCCGTGATCGAACTCGGCGCAAGGGATGAGGCCAGGTTCTATCGGGAACTGAACTCGAAACGCATGTGGGGCGGAGCGGGCTCCATCGCCAATGAAGCCTTGCCGGACAACCCGGGCATCGATGAGTGGATCTGGCGCGCGCAAATCCGGGAGTTTCGGGAACTGATGATCGATCTCGGCGGCCAGTTGCGGGCGCGCGGCGATGAGTATCCCGATATTTCCACATGGCTGCTCGCGTTCAGCAATTGGAACCAATCAGAGGTGTAAGCGATTGCCTCAGTGCGGTCATCGGCCTGGTTGTGTGACAGCCCGGGTGGCCGCTGACCCACGTTTCTTATTCAAGCTGTCGATGGCAGCTTCGGGTCATAGAGTGGAAAATAAATCCGTCCCAATTTTTCCTTTTACGATTCCACCGAGATTCTGAATCTTTTTGGCAATCTCCTCAGCCCGTCTAGCCTTGTAACTGTGTAATGCAAGGATAAATTCAGTCGTCTTTTCTACGTTGGAGGCGGCCGCCCCAATTGCAGCACCTGTACCTGCGACAAGTGCGATGCTCCAACCAATTGGTCCGCTAAGCACTGCGACTGTACTCGAAGCCCCAGCATAAACGCTGAATGGTAAGGTAACACCCAGTAGGCCAGCACTAGCGGCAATTGCTGTTGACATCGTAGTGTAAAAGGCAAATCCACTAAGAGCTACAGTTGCAGACAGCGCAGTTACAGCAGCAGCGCCTGTCCCGGCTATGAGCGCCGCCTTTTGGCTGTCGCTAAAGCCGCTAACATTCATGTGTTTAAGCAGTTCAGTTCGTTGTTGCGGATTGAGGTGATCCCAAGTCTGAGCGAACTTTTTTTCAAAAAGGCGGCGTTCCACTTGAAAGGAACTCAGAGCCTGTGAAAATATCGACGGCAGTCGCGAGGGCGTCGATTTGCGTGCGAGGCAAGGCGCGCTGCGCGAAAACAAGGGAGTTTGGCGAGTCAAATGACCGAAGTTTTCGCGTGGCGCAACGCTGCCGCAGCCGCAAAGCGGCGTCCGCAGCAGGCTGGCGATATTTTCACAGGCTCTCAGTACAACCGAGGCGGCGACCCCGTTCTTTTGTGCGGCCCAAAGCAAAATGTCCGTATGGTAACTAACCTCATTCTTATCTTTGAATGGATAGGTAAATGAAGAATTCGATAACCACATCAGGTGATTTGCTAATTGTTCCGGAGTAGCACCGCTCTTGCCTGTCATGTCGCCGAGTTCTTTGAGTTCCGACTGCGGAAGCGATTCGAGAAAGACCTGCACATCATTAAGCGTCCACGCAGTACTGACAAGTTGAGAAAACTCAAGGTTCAGTTTTGCAAGGATAGCTTGGCGTGCTGATTCGTTTGTTTTTTTGTAAATCCATATGCCACTGACAACGAGCGCGACAATAAGGAGTATCAGAATAAAGGTCTGTTTGTTCTGAGAGGTAGATGCATCATCATTCATGGAGTTGAATATCCTGTGATGAGGTTGACCTAAACGAAATCCTACCCTGGCATAGCCAGCTGAAACCAAGATTGCTCGATAATCTAGTCTATTCTCATTCTCAGGACTAACCAGCTCAAGACGTACTGGCAATCCAGGGTGGTGGTAGGATCATTCCCTGCACGGGAGGGTCGGGAGGTGCGTTTGGCGTACTGTGCAATAGTGTCAGGGGCGGAGGGCTCAGGACAACGGCCCAGGCACAATGTCCGGTAGCTCGATGGTCGTGGACTTCAGAGAAATGGGCTTCTATTCTCCTTATGCTCCCCCGGAGGTGACTTATGAAGCTGAATCCAACGACCCTTCTGCTGACCTGTCTGGTTGCTGCCAGCGCCGCATGGATGACCGGCGGCTCATCCACACGCCCTTATGAAGACCAGTTGATCGAGGTGGCAGTCCGACAATCTTTTGGGGAGGAGGCGTCACAGATCGCGGCAGAGCCGTTGGAGATCCAGGCCCTGCTGCTCGACTATGCTGACAACGAGCCGCTGCTCCTCAAGGCACGGCTAGCGCTCATGAGATACCCCGACCTGGCACGTCGTATTCTGCCTATCTACGGTGACGAGCCCCAGTTTCAGGAGGTGCTGCTGAAATATGGGGAGGCGGTTCTACCACCCATTGGGTACTTCATAGACCACGACCTGACCTCATTGAATATGCGACATACTCTGAGCGAGTGGATAGAGGAGGTTAAACACCAATATGGCCGACTGATGTGCACAACGGGGGGTAACGCGCCCCTTGCTCCGGAGCCCCTTTCCACGGTACCAATGCCTAATGGCCAGACACCGATGGATGCTGCACCGCCTACTACGGCAACAGAACATAAACTGACCGCAGATGACCGCGGTTGGTACGCCATTCAATTCCTGCAAGAGGATGGCTATGACTTCCTAGGGCAGTTTGTCGTAACTCGTAAAGGTAAGGCCGACTGGGTGCAAACCGAGCGGGTGATGGAGGGTTCTTCGGGCTTCTTCTTGGGCAGTGTGCGAGGTCTGGAAACCAAGTGGCGACAGGGGGAAAAGATTGAGGGTTCGGATGTTGGCTGGGCCGCTCTGGATGTAATTGTCATCGCCTCGACTGTGAAACTACTCAAGGCAGTACGGGCAGCGAGGGCTGCGGCACCGGGCGCCGCTGCAGCGCGCGCTGGTGGGTTCTCCCGGCGAGTGGCTGTGTTTGGGTCACGGGTACTGGCACGCGGCGGGCGGCTGGGAGTCGCCATCGCCCGTCTCGGAGCCATACCCACGGTAATCTACCTCATGATTACCCATCCAGAATTGATTAATGCAACCCTAGCAGAGTTAGGAGACTGGCTGGGCATTAATCCATGGTTGGTGCAGTTCGTGTTCTGGTTTATCGCCCTCTCGATTGCCTTGCGCCTGGCCCTTTTCCTGCTGGCTCCGCTGTCCTGGGCATTGCGAGTACTGGGCGTGTTGACCGGCACCCTCGCAGCCTGGTTCAGGCCTGCTTGCACACGGAAGCTCGATCCGCGCATTGTATAGGCAGGGCAGAGGGCCATGCCCCGGATTACGCTGCGCGGCATCCAGTTAAGACGTAGCCCTACGCAATGAGCTCGACGCCCGCAGTCACACCCCATAGAGTTCCCAGCAACCGTTCCCCAAGGACGCAGTGCCAGGTAGCGGTAGGCGACGGATCAGAGCGCGGTGCGAAGGGCTAGGGGGAGGGTGTGCATCGTAGGCCTGGATGTCTGTAAGGTTACTGATGCCGGACATTCTGGTTCAGAGGGCAATCGTCAGCCATCGACCCACCCCGGAAGTTAAGCTTCTCAGATCGAATGTTTGGAAGGAAAAGCAGATTGGATATCTGCAATGTAGGTATCAGGCTCCGACTGTCGGCCATACTTCCGATAATCAGCCTTCTTCAATAAAGCGCTTTTCGGACACACATTCCCAGTTCTGCTTTTGACACGGGTCTAGCAATAAATGCTATTGACCATTGTAATATCTCGCCAGGTTTTATTTGCCTGAACGGTAGTCTCTTGCAAGTATTCTGCTAATCAAGATCAGCCGCTGTCTATTCGTGCTGATGCTTCAGCCATGTGCGCAAGTCGTCCAGCAGAGAGAGTAACCGCCTGTCGGGCAGGCAATAGTAGATAAAGGCTCCCCGTCGCTCAGGGCGAACTAAACCAGCCTCTCGCAGCGTCCGCAGATGAAACGATACGTTCGTCTGGCTCATGCCGGTGTCATCAACGATGTTGGATACCGGGCGGCATTCCAAGCCTAGCGATAAGATAATACGCAGTCGATTAGGTTCCGACAGCAGCTTGAAAATCTGACCAAGACGCTTGACTTCGGTGCGAGAATATGTGTCAATGCTCATATGTTCATACACTCATACTTTGATATGATTAGGCGAGTCCAATACCTTGTCAAGGCAGAATTTCGTCATATGGGTGAGGAGGAAATATGAGTCAAGAACAGGCAGATGAAATCCGGCAGTCGGTACGCGACAGCTACGCCAAGGTTGCCGAAGCCAGTGATGTCAGCGAGCGCTGCGGTGCAGTATCCAGTTGCTGCGGGGTATCAGCCGACATCAATCCGGTGCATTCCACCCGCCTTGGCTATTCAGAGGATGATCTCATCAATATCCCTGATGGCGCAGATATGGGGCTGGGATGTGGCAATCCCCGCGCGATTGCCAGTCTACAAGCAGGCGAGGTGGTGTTGGACCTGGGTAGCGGTGGCGGCTTCGACGCCTTTCTGGCAGCGCATGAAGTGGGAGAACGTGGCCGGGTTATCGGCGTGGATATGACACCCGCCATGGTGGATAAGGCAAGGCACAATGCCGAAAAGGCAGGTTTCAGTAACGTGGAATTCCGCCTTGGAGAAATCGAGCACCTGCCTGTCGCCGATTGTAGTGTGGATGTGATTATTTCCAACTGTGTGATTAACCTCTCACCCCACAAAGCTCAGGTTTTCCGCGAAACCTACAGGGTGCTCAGGCCGGGGGGCCGACTGGCCATCTCCGACGTGGTAGCTACAGCCGAGCTTTCGGATGAGGTGAAAGGCGATTCTCATCTCCATGCTTGCTGCGTTGCAGGCGCTGCCCTTGTTGATGAATTACAGACAATGCTTGAGGTAGCAAGCTTCAGCGAAATCCGTATCACCCCCAAAGATGAGTCGCGCGAGTTCATCAAGGACTGGGTGCCAGGTAGCGGCGTGGAAGACTATGTAGTCTCTGCCTACATTGAGGCAGTCAAACCTGAGTAGGACGATCCATGAATCAATGCGACAACGATTGTTTGACTGAAAATCCGCTCGAACAGGTTCGTTTGCTATACACAGAGTTGGCACAACATCCGGAAAAGGATTTTGGCTGGGGAAAGGGGAAGGAGAATGCCCGCATTCTGGGCTATGCCGAGGAGTGGCTGAATCGCTTGCCGGATACCGTCTGGGAATCAGCCGCTGCGGTGGGTAATCCATTTAGTCTGGGTCCGCTTCACACTGGAGAAACAGTTGTCGATGTTGGTTGCGGCGCGGGTGCTGATGCCTGTGTTGCAGCACTGCTGGTCGGAAAAGAGGGAAAGGTCTTCGGCGTAGACTGCACGCCGGCGATGGTCACAAAGGCTAGTGAAAACGCAACAGCATGCGGACTTTCGCAGGCTGTATTTCATGAGGCGGAGATGACGGAACTGCCCCTGCCAGATTGCACTGCTGATGTTGTTATTTCCAATGGGGCCGTCAATCTGGCTGAGGACAAGCATGCCGTACTGGAAGAAGCATTCCGGGTGCTGCGGCCCGGCGGCCGTCTGCAGATGGCCGACATGGTACGCAACCCGTCCACTGAGCCTCCTGCTTGCTGTACTGGTGAAGAGTCTTGGGCCAACTGTGTATCTGGTACCCTAAATCCCGACACATTCTTGTCAATATTAGCCAAAGCCGGATTTATCGATGTGGAACTTGCTGGTTTCACGGGTTATCGAACTGCGACCAATACAATTGGAGCGCTGTTCAAAGGAGTCAAGACGAGTTAGGAGGTAAACTGGGTTGAACGCAAAACCCATGTTACCAATTATCAAAAGTAAGCGCAGTAAGCAAGAAATGGGCTTTGCCCCCTTTTGTCATGCCGCGCTGGTAGGCGTGCGCCCGGAGCTGACCCGGGCGCAGCTCCTGCTGCACGCCGCCCACCAGTTCGTGGAGGGTGACGTGCTGCACTGGTGGCATCCCGCGCCGCTGGAGCGCGGGCTGCGCACCCGCTTCTCGGATGATCTCCTGTGGCTGCCCTATGTCACCAGCCACTACATCGACGTCACCGGCGATGCCGCCATCCTCGAGGCGCGCGCGCCGTTTCTCGATGCGCGGCTGCTGGAACCCGGCGAGGACGAGGTGTACCTGTCGCCGCAGGTCGGAACCGACACCGCCGACCTCTACGAGCACTGCTGCCGTGCCCTCGACCGTTCGCTCACGCGCGGCGCCCACGGCTTGCCGCTGATGGGCACGGGCGACTGGAACGACGGCATGAACCGCGTCGGGCGGGAAGGGCGCGGCGAGAGCGTCTGGCTCGGCTTTTTTCTCTACCGCATCCTCGGCGACTTTCTGCCGCTGTGCGAGCGCCGCGACGACCCGGCGCGCCTCGCCCGTTACCGTGACTACCGTGCCCGCCTCGCGGAGGTCCTGGAGGCCAGCGGCTGGGACGGCGCCTGGTATCGCCGCGCCTACTACGACGACGGCACGCCGCTCGGCTGCGAGGGCGATGCGGAGTGCCGCATCGACGCCCTGGCACAGTCCTGGTCGGTCATCTCCGGCGCGGCGCCGCGCGCGCGGGCGGAACAGGCCATGGACGCGGTGGAACGGCAGTTGATCTCGGAGACTGATGGCATCGTGCGCCTGTTGACACCGGCCTTCGTCGACACTCCGCACGACCCCGGTTACATCAAGGGCTATGTCGCCGGCGTGCGCGAGAATGGCGGCCAGTACACCCACGCGGCGTGCTGGGTGGTGATGGCGCTGGCGGAGCTCGGGCGCAACGAGCGCGCCGCGCGCGTGCTGGAGATGCTGAGCCCGGTCAGTCATACGGTCACCGCGGAGCGGGTCGCGACCTACCGGCTGGAACCCTACGTGGTGGCGGCGGATGTCTATGGCGAGCCGCCGCATGTCGGGCGCGGCGGCTGGAGCTGGTACACCGGATCCGCTGGCTGGCTGTATCGCGCGGCGCTGGAGTCGGTGCTCGGCCTGCGCGTGACGCAGGGACGCACCCTCCTGATCCGCCCCTGCATCCCGGCCGACTGGCCCGGGTTTCGCCTGCGCTACCGCCTGCCCGATGGCGCAACGCAGTGCGCGATCGCGGTCGAGAATCCACACGGCGGCGGGCAGGTGATCGCCGCCCGCCTGGACGGCCGGGATGAGCCGATCACCGACGGCCTCGCGCGTATCACCCTGCCCACGGCCGGCGGGGAGTATCGCATCGAGGTGGTGTTGGGTTGAGATGACAAAGTTCTGAACGGGAAAGCTTGCCGTGGTGGGGCACGTCCACTAACCGGCAACCCGTGAGGACGTTGCCGGACCGTGTGGGGTTGCGGCAGGCTCGCAGTATCTGGGAGGCTGAGGCCGGGAAATGCGGGTGGAGGGAAGAGGCCACAGCTCGAAGAAGGGTTGCAGAGAAGCGGTAGCGGGAGCTGGTGATAAGCCTGGAAGCTGCAGCAGGCAGGCACTGCATACGGATTGATACGGCCAGGTTGTTGACTGTCGCGGTCGGGAAAATGAATAGACAGGTGGCGGACAAGTCGATATTCTCACTGCACTTTTAAGGAAGCTATCAAGAGTCGTCATTGCGAGCGCAGCGCGGCAATCTCATTGATTAGAATCAGTCGTTTAGGGATTGCTTTGTCACTTTGTTCCTCGGTAACTGCTCCATGCGTTACTCTACCTCCTGCATCCATGCAGTCGTCGCAATGACCACACATAAGACCTTCCTTAAGCATTTTACATGGAAGATTTCATGACACTAAAGGACTCCCTGCCGGACTCATTCCGGAACACCAGCCTGGCACCCGTAGTGCTGTCCTACATGAGCTTTTCGGGGCTTGGCATCGCGCGCAGCCTGGGCCGGCGCGGTATTCCCGTGGTGGCCCTCGACCCTGACCCCCGGCAGTTGGGCATGTCCTCGAGGTATTGTTGCGCGCTTCAATGCCCGGACCAGAAAAAAGCCGAGCAGGATTACCTGAGTTTTCTGCTCGAACTGGGGCGGCTTCTCGGCAGACGGGCGGTCTTTTTTCCCACGGGTGACAACACCGTACTGTTCTACACGCGGCACCGGGAGGTGCTGGCGCCTTATTATCGCTGTGTAATGCCGGATACGGATCTCATGAAGGCGCTGGTGAGTAAGGATGGCTACGACCGGCTCTGCACGCTTCACGGTGTCCCGGCGCCGCAAACATTCTTCCCCACAGATCGGGCCGAGGTCGAGGCGCGCCTGGACCAGCTGATATTACCCGCCGTTATAAAGCCCACGCACTCTCACGACTGGAAACACCCCGACATGGTTGCCGTCGTGGGACCGGGTACCAAGGCACTGCGCGTAAACGATACCGTGCAATTGTTTGATAAGTACGACAGGGTTGCCCGTGTGAACCCGTCGCTTGTCATCCAGGAACTGATCCCGGGCCCGGACAGTGCGCTTTATTATTGCTGTGGCTATATTGATCAAAAGGCAAGGCCGCTGGCGGCTTTCGTGGGTCAGAAGCTGCGATGTGAGCCAATCCATCTGGGTAGCGCCAGTTTCGTTATAAGCGTTCATCATCAGGAAATCATAGACACCAGCCTGCGCTTTCTGAATGCGATTGGATACCGGGGGCTCTTGGGGATCGAGTACAAGCTTGACGATCGGGATGGGCGGTTCAAGGCCATCGAGTTCAATGCAAGGTTTGGTCTTTGGGATATCCTGGCAAAACGCTGCGGCATGGACATTCCCTACATCGCCTACCTCGATGCGAATGACCAGGAGGTCGAGCGGTGCCCGAGCTACCGGGCCGGCGTGAAATGGGTGGCGATGGTACTCGACTACCGAGCCTTCAGGCAGTATCACCGCGAGGGTACGCTTTCCTTTTTAGATTGGCTCAAGTCACTCGCGGGAGAGAAGCTGTGGGCCGTTGCCGACTGGGGTGATCCGCGGCCATTCATTGATTCCACGCAGGATCTGCTCTGGAACAAGGCGCAACGCCTGTTCAGGCGTGCGATCGCGGGTCCACGGTGCTTCGCCAAATAAAGCACCGCTCGTTTTAACCGGGAATCCGGGATACTCGCATAACGCCAGCTCGTAAACCGGCCGGCACGAATCCGTGCCCTCATCCGACGATTGTTACATGCCCAAACCAATGGGAACGGTCACAGTGGCCGTGCGAAAAAGGGATCAAAGCCCTTTTCTTGCCTTTTCTGTTTTCTGACTCCAAAGAATAAGGGCTTTGACCCATTTTTCCAGTCACCGACGCCGCCGCGCGAAGATGAGAGACCGCTCGGGGCATGGACCTCCGCGATGCGTCGCTGATACGATGCGCCAATGACCGCATTGCGCGTACTCGTGATCGAAGACAACCAGGATCTGGCAGCGAACCTCGTGGATTTCCTGGGGGCGAAGGGCCATCTGGTTGACGCCGCCGGCGACGGCGTGACCGGCCTGCATCTTGCCGTCACGCATGCCTACGACGCGATCGTTCTGGATCTGGTGCTGCCGGGCATGGATGGCATCACGCTGTGCCGCAAGCTGCGCGAGGAGGCGGGCCGATCCACACCGGTGCTGATGCTGACCGCGCGTGACTCGCTGGACGACAAGATCATCGGTCTCGAATCGGGAGCCGACGACTACGTCGTCAAGCCCTTCGCCCTGCGCGAACTGGAGGCGCGGCTCAGGGCGCTGGCGCGGCGCGCTTCCGCGCAGGACCCGCGCCAGAAGCTGCGGGTCGCGGATCTCGTGTTGGACACCGCCACCCTGAGGGTGAGCCGCGGCGCGCGACCGATCGAACTGCCGCCGATCCCGTTGCGCATCCTCGAGCAGTTGATGCGCGCGGCCCCGCGCGTGCTCGCGCGCGAGGAAATCGAGCGGGCGGTGTGGGGCGATACGCCGCCCGACAGCGACGCCCTGCGGGCGCACGTCCATGTGCTGCGCGCCGCCATCGACAAGCCTTTCGAGAAGCCGCTGCTGCGCACGCTGCGCGGGCGCGGTTGGCAGATCACGGACAGCGATGCGCCGCCGCCATAGTCTGCGCCTACGCGTCGCGATTGCCTTCGCCGCCTTCGGCGCCGTGGTGAGCCTGGTCCTGGCCAGCGGCCTGTTCCTCGCGGCCCACGACGTCTCCCGGCGTCTGATCGACGAGACGCTGCACGCCGAGGTCGAGGACTACATGGCGCGGCGCACGCGCAATCCCCATTCGCTGCCGCCGTCCTCGCTGACGTTGCGCGGCTATGTCGTGGGCGGGGATGAGGCGGGCGAGGAAATTCCCTCCGCGGTGCGATCGCTGCCGGAGGGCTGGCACGAGATCCGGCTCGATGGGGTTCCCTATCGCGTGGTGGTGATGCAGCGCGAAGGCGAACGCTTCTTTCTCATGTTCAACGAAGCGCAGCAGGTCACGCGGGAGAGCCGCTTCCTTTTCTATCTCATCGCCGGCGCGCTCGCCATGACCGTCCTCTCGGCGGTGGGCGGCTTGTGGCTCGCCGGCCGGGTGATCGCGCCGGTGACGGAACTGGCGCAGCGGGTGCGTTCCGCCGATCCCCATCAGCCGGCGCAACTGGCGGACGCCGAGGCGCCGGCGGACGAGGTCGGCGAACTGGCCGGCGTCTTCGACCAGTATCTGGCGCGCCTGCGCGCCTTCATCGAGCGTGAGCGCGCCTTCGTCGCCGACGTCAGCCACGAATTGCGCACGCCGCTGGCGGTGATCCAGGGAGCGAGCGAGGTGCTGCAGGAGGATGCGCGTCTGGACGAGGGCCAGTGCCAGCGCGTCACCCGCATCGAGCGTGCCGCCGCCGAGATGACGGAACTGATCCGCTCCCTGCTGTTGCTGGCGCGTGAAGAGGAAGCGGATCGGCCTTCGGAGGCGGACTGCGATGCGGCGGTCGTGCTGCACGATTGCGTCGAGCGCAGCCGCCATCTGCTGGGTTCCCGCGGCACGACGGTCGAGGTGGATATAGGCGCCCACCCGCATCTGGCGGCGGAGCCGGCGCTGTTTGCCGTCGTCGTCGGCAACCTGATCCGCAACGCCTTCGCCTACACGGAAACCGGCCGGGTGACGATACGGCTGGAAAGCAGCCGGTTGGTGGTGTCGGACACCGGCATCGGCATCAAGGCCGAGGAAATCGGCCGCGTGTTCCAGCGCTACTACAAGGGCGCCGCCAGCACCGGCAGCGGCATCGGATTGTCGCTCACCAAGCGCATCTGCGATCGCTACGGCTGGACGCTGGCGATCGAGAGCCGCGAGGCGCAGGGCACCTCCGCGCGACTGGAGTTCGGTCCCGCGGCGTCTTGACGCCGCCTTGACGTTGCCTTGACGCGGCGTTGACGCCGCCCCCGCTAGAATGATCCTGCAATCATTTTACCGGGGTGTTCATGAATACATCGTCCTTATCCTTCGCGTTTCCCCTGCGGCAGTTCCTGCCGATGCTCCAGTGGTGGCCGCGCGTGACCCGCGGCACCCTGAAGCAGGACTTCCTCGCCGGGCTCACCGGCGCCGTCGTGGTGCTGCCCCAGGGGGTGGCTTTCGCCACCATCGCCGGGATGCCGCCGGAGTACGGTCTCTACGCGGGCATGGTGCCGGCCGTCATCGCCGCCTTGTTCGGTTCGTCCTGGCACCTGGTGTCGGGGCCGACCACCGCCGCCTCGATCGTGCTGTTCTCCGTGCTGTCCGCCCATGCCGAACCGGGCAGCGCCGCTTACGTGCAGATGGCGCTCACGCTCACCTTCATGGTCGGGGCGATACAACTGGCGCTGGGGGCGGTGCGCCTGGGCGTGCTGGTCAATTTCATCTCCCACTCGGTGGTGATCGGCTTCACGGCCGGCGCGGCGATCCTGATCGCCACCAGCCAGGTCAAGCATTTTTTCGGCATCGCGATACCCCGCGGCACCTCGTTTGTCGATACCTGGGGCGCGCTGGCGACCCGCCTGCACGAGGTCGATCCTTACGTGCTGCTGGTGAGCCTGACCACGCTGGCGATCGGGCTTGCGGTGCGGCGCTTTCTGCCGAAACTGCCCTACATGATCGCCGCCATGCTCGGGGGCAGCCTGCTCTCCGTCCTGCTCAAGGCCTACGCGGGCACGGTGGCCGCCGGCATCAGCACCGTGGGCGCGCTGCCCGGTTCCCTGCCGCCCCTGTCGATGCCCGGGTTCGACCTCGGCACCATCAAGGAACTGGCCACGGCGGCGCTGGCCGTCTCGCTGCTCGCCCTCACGGAGGCGATCTCGATCGCGCGCGCGCTGGCGGTGCGCTCCGGCCAGGAGATCGACGGCAACCAGGAGTTCATCGGGCAGGGGCTGTCGAATCTGCTGGGAAGTTTCTTCTCCGCCTACGTCGCCACCGGCTCGTTCAACCGCAGCGGCCTCAACTACACCGCCGGCGCGCAGACACCGCTCGCCTCGATTTTCGCCAGCGGCCTGCTGGTGGCGATCGTGCTGCTGGTGTCGCCGTTCGCCGCCTATCTCCCGAACGCCGCCATGGCCGGCGTGCTGTTCCTGGTGGCGTGGGGTCTGATCGACTTTCATCACATCGGACAGATCCTGCGTTCCGGCCGGGCCGAGGTGACGATCCTCGCCGCCACCTTCGGTGCCACGCTGTTTCTCGACCTGGAGACGGCCATCATGCTGGGCGTGGTGCTGTCGATCGGTTTCTACCTGAGCCGCACCTCCCGTCCGCGGGTGGTGACGCGGGTGCCCGATCCGGGCCAGCCGCGGCGCAAGTTCTCGGGGGATCCGAACCTGCCGGAGTGCCCGCAACTGAAGATCGTGCGCATCGACGGCTCGCTCTTCTTCGGCGCCGTCAGCTACGTGCAGCAGACGTTGCGCCGGATGCGCGCCGCCGAACCCCGGCAGCGGCATCTGGCGGTGGTGGCGACGGGGATCAACTTCATCGATCTCGCCGGGGCCGAATTCCTGGCGCGGGAAGCGCAGACGCGCCGTTCCCAGGGCGGCGATCTGTGGCTGATCCAGATCAAGCCGCAGGTGAAGGAGGCCCTGGACGCCGGCGGTTACCTGGAGGACATCGGACGAGATCACCTGTTCACCTCGCGCGGCGAGGCCATCGCCCAGGTTTATCAGCGGCTGGATCCGGAGATCTGCCGATCGTGCACACGCCGCATCTTTCTCGAATGTCAAGCGACTGCCGTGTCGCAGGCAGCGGAGGCGCCATTGGTCCCGGCGCCCGTCCGCCTCGTGACGGCTCACTAAAGGAGTACCGCATCATGAACAATTATCGTCGCATTCTCACCCTCGTCGATTTCGACAGCCAGGCCGAAGCGGTGGCGCGCCGCGGCCTGCAACTCGCCCGTCTGCATGGCGCCACGCTTGCCCTGGCCGGATTGGTGGACTACACGCCCGGTGAGGAGTGTGAGGACTATATCCCCGTGATGACGCCGAACCGCATGCGCGCGGCGATCGCACAGGACGTGAGCAGCAAGCTGCAGTTGCTCGGGGACCGGATCGGCGCCGCGGGGGCCGAGGTCATCGCCGCGCAGGGATCACGCTCGGCGGCGCTCGCGGATCTGGTGAATTCCTGGCAGCCCGATCTGGTCGTGGTCGGGGCGCACACCCGCCTCGGGCTCAACGGCTGGGGCGGTCAGCTTCCCTTCGACGTGCTCACCCTCCAGGCGGAACACCCGACGCTCGGCGGCCGCGTGGTGCGGGCGCTGGCCTCGGCGTTTTGAGAGGCCGCTGGCGTTGTCGCCGCGGGGATTGCATCCGCCTCCGGTCTTCGGCATGGCCGTGCGCGATCCGATCTGCACGCCGGGTGCGGCAGCGGCAGGGCGATCAGACACCGCCGCGATCCGCCGCGAACCGGGATGGGATGCCGGAGTAGGGTGACATTCCAGGTAAGTTCACGGGTCTTTGGATATCCGCTGCGAGTCGATTGCGGGGTGGTGCGTAAGCGGCTAAAAGTCGACATTCATAACGCCCAATGTGAGGTGCGCTGTTAAGCGTTACCTCATCTACTTCGTTCGGTCTCTGGTTCTTGGGGAATATACTTCGCCCACGTTACTTTGACGTATTCTTCAAAGCCATCCACCCCCATAACTGGACATACAGTAGCTAGTTCCTCGCCAATCTTGGTAAGAAAGACATGACCCATGGGTAATTTATTATCGGTTTCTTTCTCCATTCCCAAAAAAAGTGACTGTCCACAGTACAAGACGACAAACTTCTTCGGAAGATTTAATAGACTGAACCCCGAAAGCGGATCAAATTGAATCAACCCAATGCTGTCTAGGTGCGTCAAAGTACTAAAGTTCAGACCTTGGTCGTTATAGATCTTAGCCCGATGATCGAATATTAGCGGGGTGAATCCCCCAACAACCCAACCAAACCGGCACAGAGTTTGAAAAAGTTCAGCATCTTGCTTGTCGAGATCACAAAGGAAGTTGACTGTTCGTTTCGAATATGTTCCAGGTGCATTTGCCTCCCCGGCAAGGATACTAGACCAAAGCTTCTGCATTCCTTCATCGGAGACGATCCGAGACTTGTCGAAGAAGTTTGTTACTCAGTCGTCTTCCATTGCGCTTGGATCGGAAACTTCATTAAGTAGTGGCAAGGCTTTCACGGTTATTTTCTCCATGTTATATTGCCGCAACGCTTCCTCTTCAACAACACGGTGCATTGCTCGACGATGCAAGTCAGTTATTTCGATTCCCGATCTCGCTTGTATTTGGTCTGCTTCAGCTTTTGCTTTAGCAATACGCTTTATCTGCCACGGCTCAAAAATGCCACCCACTGCGGAAGATACCTTCTTGATCAGGGTATCAGCCGGTTTTGAAAGCTTTCCGAGATTCACTAGAGATATTGATTTATCGTCTGGCATCTTCTGTTACCAAATGGTGTGTTAGGCGGATTACGCGGTATTGAGTGATAAGCCGCCTCGGCCCGTTGTGCGAATAGTAGATACTGTGACGCTGATCTTCCACTTTTGGATCACAATTCTTCGTTATCATAATCAGCCGATTGTGACTCGACGGTCTGGGATCGGCCGGTACTGCTTATTCAGGCGAGCACAACTGTGCAGTAAACTGCCTGATATCGTGACCCTGAAGTCACTCACTGCTATAAACGCTACAGACCGGCCGCTCCTGCAATTAAGGGCGGATTCACCAAACCCGCTGATGGTATCGACGATGGATGTTCTGACCACCCTGCACCGTATCCGTGAGATCCTGGGGAACCATCCCGGAGAGAGTGCTGCCTGGATAGGGTCAGTGATCGAACTCGGCGCAAGGGATGAAGCCCGGTTCTATCGGGAACTGAATTCAAAACGTATGTGGGGCGGAGCGGGCTCCATCGCCAATGAAGCCCTGGCGGACAACCCGGGCATAGACGAGCGGATCTGGCACGCGGAAATACGGGAGTTGCGGGAACTGATGATCGAACTGGGCAGCCAGTTGCAGGCGCGCGGCAATGAGCATCCCGATATTTCCAGTTGGCTGCTGGCGTTCAGCAACTGGAACCAATCAGGGGTATGAATGGCGGCGGCGAGGCGGTGTGTTGGGCTTCGCAAGCTCAGCCCAACCTTGTATTGTGAAATTGTAGTTGCTGACCGGGCGTATTCTGGCACCACAAACACCGGGCAGAAAGCCGGGAAACTACCCCACTCCGGTGACGGAGAAATAGGTATACGGATACTGTTCCCGGAATTGGCCCAAGAGGATTTAAGATGGCCACGAATCGCAATCATATACGCGAGTTGATCGATAAGCTCGAAGCACTGCCCCCGGAGCGCATTGCCGAGGTGGAGGACTTTATCGATTTCTTGAAGACCCGGGATCAGGACCGGCAGCTCACACGAGCGGCGGCGAAGACGGCTGCGCCAGCGTTTGCAACGGTATGGGATAACCCGGACGATGCCGTCTATGACGCCCTTTGAGTTCGGCAACATCGTCCTGGTACCGTTTCCGTTCACCGACCAGTCCACAAACAAGAAGCGACCGGCGGTCGTTATCAGCTCGCAAGCCTACAACACCGAGCGACCTGACCTCATCATCATGGCCGTGACCAGTCAGATCAAGCCGACATCGACCTCGCCACATCCATCATCATCGCGACAGCTACGATGGGGTACGCTTCGCTCCACCCATCCTACCGTGGTGAACCACCATCTTGTCCAAATGTAGTAGGTACTCGAACGCGGAAATGAGGTTGCGTTGAGCTGGTGTCATGTCCTTTGCTATTTGCCATCTGCGATCGTTCTGCATTTGATGGTTGTTGGGTAATTTCTGATAGTGTTATGCGTTACCGTGCTTTAAGTGGAAAACGCTCAGGGTGCGAGATTATTTCTTCGGTCAAATCAACGTCCAGATCCGGCCAGTAGTAGTGCCCGGGTGTCGGCTCTTCAACATTTAGGATCTTTCCTACAGGCACGTCCCTGAACCACGGAAAATTCTCGTAAGGCATGAATAACTCGTGACCGCGAGCCAATAGCCACACACCGTGATTTGAAATGTGGGTAACTTCAACCTGGGAAGTGTTTGTGCCAAGCGCGCTTAAGCTCATCGTGGTGTACCTCGATAATTTGCTCTACCTCTTTGAGCTGGCTCCGTGACAATCGGAAGTTATTTGCCAACTCGATTTGTGGCTCCAGCCAGAACTTCGCCTCCCCATCTCCGCAGTACACGTGGACGTGCATCCGCGACTCCTCACGGGAGAAGAAGAAAAAGCGATAACCCTTCTCTTGAAATACTGTCGGACTCATACGGCTATCATGATAGCGCAAGACTCTCTTGGTGATGCAACAGTATAGAAGCGTGGTAGGTTGGGCTGAGCCTACGAAGCCCAACATCTCTGTTTCACTCTCCAAATCCCGATTCGATTCACCCAAACCGACTGACCAATTGGCAGGTAATGGTGATGGTTTCCAGCGGGATTGTGGGGCGGCGTGTTGGGCTTCGCAAGCTCAGCCAATACCTACGGTTGCTCCCGCGCCAGCAGGCTGCGCGTTCGCGAATAGCCGAAGTACACCCACATCCCGATGCCCAGCCAGATCGCAAAGCGCATCCAGGTGATCGCCGGCAGGCTGGCCATGAGATATACGCAGAACGCGATGCCGAGCAGCGGGACCAGCGGGCTGCACGGCGTCCGAAACGGGCGCGGCAGATCGGGCTTGGTGTGGCGCAGCACGATCACGCCGCTGCACACCAGCACGAACGCGGCGAGCGTGCCGATGTTCACCAGTTGCGCGACGTCGTCGATGGGCGTGAAGCCGGCGATGGCTGCGATCAGCACCCCGCTCGCCAGGATCACGCGCACCGGAGTGTGGGTCCTGCGGTTGATGGCGGAAAACACCGGCGGCAGCAGGCCGTCGCGCGACATGGCCAGGAACACGCGCGTCAGGCCGTAGTAGAGCACCAGCATCACCGTGGTGAGTCCCGCGATGGCGCCGGCGGCGATGCAGCCGGCGGCGGTATTGTGCCCCAGGCGCAACAGCGCATCGGCCACCGGCGAGGACACGTTCAGCGTGGCGTAGGGCACGATGGCGGTGAGCAGTCCGGACACGCCGATGTAGATCGCGGTGCACACCACCAGCGAGGCGAGTATGCCGATGGGCAGATCGCGCGGCGGGTTGACGGTCTCCTCGGCGGCGGTGGAGACGGCGTCGAAGCCGATGTAGGCGAAGAAGATCAGCGCCGCGCCGCTCATCACGCCGCCCCAGCCGAACGGCAGAAACGGCGTCCAGTTGGCCGCATGCACGTTGAACGCGGCCACCGCGATGAAGATGCCGATGGCGGTGAGCTTGACCAGCACCATCGCGGCGTTGAAGCGCGCGCTCTGGCGCACGCCGATGGTGAGCAGCAGCGCGAGCAGCAGCACGATGGCCGCGGCCGGCAGATTGACGATGCCGCCGCCGGTCGGCGCCTTGAGCAGGGCTTGCGGCAGCGCCAGGCCGGCCGCCGCGAGCGCGTTGTTGAAATAGCCCGACCAGCCGATCGCGACCGCCGCGGTGGCCACGCCGTATTCCAGGATCAGATCCCAGCCGATGATCCAGGCGATCAGTTCGCCCAGCCCCGCGTAGGCATAGCCGTAGGCGCTGCCGCAGCCGCCGATGCTCGCGGCGAGCTCCGCGTAGGCGAGCGCCGAGAACGCGCAGGCGAGCCCCGCCACCACGTAGGAGAGCACGATGCCGGGACCGGCGTGGGTCGCCGCGGCGATGCCGGTGAGCACGAAGATGCCCGCGCCGATGATGGCGCCGATGCCGAGCAGGGTGAGGTCGAAGGCGCCGAGGCAGCGTTTGAGTCCGGTGTCGCAGTACATGTCGGCGTTGATGGGTTTGGTGCGCAGCAGACTCATGGGTTTACTCCGGCGCGAACCGTCAGGGCGTACGGGCATGCAAACAGGCCTGCCGGGAAGGGACACGGTTCAACAACACCGCCTGACCCCGTCCCATTTGCGCTCCTGCTCGGCCTTGAAGAAGGCCTTGCGCTCGAGCGGCGCGCCAGCGCCGGCGTGGTGCGCGCGCCAGTGCGAGAGATAACGCTCGTAGGCATCGTCGCCGGTGAGGGAGCGCAGCGCGCGCCACAGCCGTCGCACTGTTTGCCCGGACATCAGTCGCGCACCCAGTCTTCGACCAGCCGCGTCGGTATGTGCGGCGCTTCGGTGAGCGGCGGGTGCACGCGGCCGGTGAGCGCGCGGTAGGACACGCGCACGGTATCGAGCACCAGCACCCAGGTCAGCGTGAGGAACAGCATCGTCAACACGGCGTCCAGACGGTCGTTGAAGAGTATCTGCCGGGTCTGGGCGATCTTCTCGGGCGCTATGGCGCCCGCGGCGAGTTTCACCGCCAGATCGTTGGCGTGCGCGATGAAGCCGATGCGCAGCTCCGGACTGAACAGCTTCACCAAGGCGGCGGTCGTAGTGATGCAGACCAGCCAGGCGAGCGGCGCGATCGTGACCCAGGCGTAGCGCGCCTTGCCGGATTTGACCAGGATGGTGCTGGCCACGCACAGGGCGATCGCCGCGAGCATCTGGTTGGAGATGCCGAACAGCGGCCACAGGCTGTTGATGCCCCCGAGCGGGTCGATGGTGCCCATGTACAGGAAATAGCCCCAGGCCGCGACCACCGCCGCGCTGGTGAGCAGCACGCCGGGAGTCCAGCTCGTGCGTCCCAGCGCCGGGATCACGTTGCCGAGCATGTCCTGCAGCATGAAGCGCGCCACGCGCGTGCCCGCATCCAGCGTGGTGAGGATGAACAGCGCCTCGAACATGATGGCGAAGTGGTACCAGACGGCGAGCAGCCCGGCGCCGAAGGCCGAGGCGAAGATGCTGGCCATGCCCACGGCGAGCGAGGGCGCGCCGCCGGTGCGCGCGAATAGCGTGGCCTCGCCCATCGCGCGCGCGAGTTCCTGCATCCGTTCCGCGCCGACCGGGAAGCCCCAGCCCGAAATCATCGCCGCGGCGGCGGCGGGATCGGCGCCGACGATGCCGGCCGGGCTGTTGATGGCGAAGTACACGCCGGGGTCGAGCACGGTGGCGGCGATCATGGCCATGATGGCGACGAACGACTCCATCATCA
The DNA here is from genome assembly GCA_963773065.1 of uncultured Gammaproteobacteria bacterium. Classification (GTDB taxonomy): domain Bacteria; phylum Pseudomonadota; class Gammaproteobacteria; order UBA9214; family UBA9214; genus CAVQCA01. Next base: position 43,528 of record CAVYZN010000026.1, on the reverse strand, counting down.
TGCCGCCGTAGCCGATCATGCGCATGTCGCGCTCGTTGGAGAGCAGCTTGGGCGTGGTGCCCGAGGCGATCAGCGAATGGAAGCCGGAGATCGCGCCGCAGGCGATGGTGATGAACACGAACGGGAACAGCTTGCCGCCGAAGATCGGTCCGCTGCCGTCGATGAACCGGGTGAGCGCCGGCATCTGGATGTCGGGGCGCAGGATCACGATGGCGATGGCCAGCGCGATCACCGTGCCGAGCTTCATGAAGGTGGAGAGATAATCGCGCGGTGCGAGCAGCAGCCACACCGGCAGCACGGCGGCGGTGAAGCCGTAGCCGATCACCAGCAGGGCCAGATCCGGCGCCTCGTAGTCGAACCAGCCGCGCAGCCCGGGCTGATGGTCCACCCAGCCGCCGCCCCACACCGCGAACAGCAGCAGCGCCACGCCGAGCAGCGTGCCCTCCAGCACGCGGCCGGGGCGCAGATCGCGCATGTACAGTCCGACCAGGATGGCGATGGGGATGGTGGCCGCGACCGTCGAGGTGGCCCAGGGGCTGTGCTTCATGGCGTTGACCACCACCAGTCCGAGCACGGCGATGAGGATGACCATGATGGTCATCACGCCGAGCAGCGCGGCCACGCCGCCGATCGGCCCCAGTTCATCGCGCGCCATCTGCCCCAGCGAACGGCCGTCGCGGCGGGTGGAGAAGAACAGGATCGCGAAGTCCTGCACGCAGCCGCCCAGCACCGCGCCGATCAGGATCCACAGCGTGCCCGGCAGATAGCCGAACTGCGCGGCGAGCGTCGGGCCGATCAGCGGGCCGGGGCCGGCGATGGCGGCGAAGTGGTGGCCGAACACGATCCACTTGTTGGTGGGCACGAAGTCGCGCCCGTCGTTGAGGCGTTCAGCCGGCGTGGCGCGGGTCGGATCGAGCACCAGCACCCGGGCGGCGATGAAGGCGCCGTAGAAGCGGTAGCCGATGGCGTACACGCACACCGCGGCGATGATGAACCACAGGCTGTTGATGGTCTCCCCGCGCGCGAGCGCGATGCCGCCCACGGCAGCGGCGCCGAGCACGGCGATGCCGAACCACATCACCCTGCCCAGCAGGGTGCGCGGGCGCGGTTTGGTATCAACGGGCACATTCATGCATCGAACCCTTCGCCGCGGATTGTGCATCGCACCCACGGACCGATCACCGTCTGGATTATTCGCCACCCGGGAGGGCGGTAGCATAAACCACCTGTTTTCCGAAATCTATTTGCAATCACCGATCGCTGCGCTGATCCGATGACAGGGCCGCGCTGTATACGGGTTGGGCCCTCCTGAACACCCACTTACCGGAAAGCGGTGGCCAGCCGCACGGTCTTTGCGCATAATGTGGCGCTTTTTGGAGTGTCTCCATGTGGTTTAGAAACCTGCAGCTCTACCGTCTCGGCCAACGCCTTGATCTCGCACCGGAAGCGCTTGATGAGCGCCTGCAGGGCGCGGCGTTTCGCGGTTGCGCCCGCCTGGACAGAACGGCGGCCGGCTGGGTGTCGCCGCTGGGCCGTGACGGCCGGCAACTGGTGCATGCCGCCAACGGCTACCTCATGATCTGCGCCCGCAAGGCGGACAAGATCATTCCCGCCGGCGTGGTGAAGCAAATGCTCGATGACAAGGTCGCCGCCGTGGCGGCGGCCGAGTCGCGCGAGGTCTACCGCAAAGAGCGGCAGCGCATGAAGGATGACATCATCGTTGATCTCCTGCCCCGCGCCCTGACGCGCCACGCGGACCAGTACGCCTATTTCGATACCCGCAATGACCTGATGGTGGTCGACAGCCCGACGCCGGCCAGGGCGGAAGCGCTCATCAGCCTGCTGCGCACGACCCTCGGGAGCTTCAAGGCGACACCGGTGAAGGTGAAACAGGCCGTCTCGCATACCCTGACCCGCTGGCTCAAGGGCGAGCGGCTGCCGCCGGGCTTTGCTCTGGGGGAGGAGTGCGAACTGAAGCACACCGACCCCGACGGCGGCGTGATCAGTTGCCGGCGTCAGGACCTCGCGGCCGGGGAAATCCGCAACCATCTGAAGAACGGTAAATACGCGGTCAGGCTGGCCATACACTGGAAAGAACGGGTATCGTGCCTGCTGCATGAGGACCTCTCCCTCAAGCGCCTGCGGTTCGAGAATGTCATCAGGGAGGGGGCGGAAGCCGCGCCAGGGGAAGATCCGGCGACCCGCTTCGACCTGGATTTTTCCCTCATGACCCTGGAGTTGAACGAATTCACGGCGCAATTGCTCCGCGCCCTGGGCGGTGAGGAAGCGCCGGGCTGACGACCCGCCGGAGTGAAAACCATGCGTCGCTGCAGAGGAAGCTAAATGCGTTCGGTTCACTGGCAATATGCCGGCGAGGAAGTCTTCGATGTATTGATCCTTGGCGGCGGCATCACGGGCGCCTCCCTGTACCATGAATTGTGCCGCAATGGCTGGCGCACCCTGCTGGTCGACAAGGGCGATTTCGCCTCGGGCACGAGCCAGTCCTCCGGCATGATGGTGTGGGGCGGGCTGCTGTATCTGCGCGACGGTGATCTGCTGACCGTCTTCAGGCTGTCGCGCTCGCGTGACCGGATGCTGGAGGAACTGGGCGCGTGGACGGCGCCAGCCGCGTTTCACTATATCCCGTCGCTGAAGGGCGGCCTGCCGTCGGCGTTCATCGGGGCGGGACTCGGATTTTACTGGCTGCTTGGCGCCGGACGCCGTCAACTGCCGTGGTACCGGCGGGACTTCGACGAGGCGTCGCTGGTCAGCCAGCACGGCCACCGGGGGGCCTTCTGCTACGAAGAGGCCCTGCTCACGTCATCCGATGCCCGCTTCGTGTTGCACTGGATTACACCCTTCCAGCCGCCCGGTCAGGCCGCCATCAACTACTGCGAGGTCGTCGGCTGCGATTATGTCCGCTCCGAAGGGGTGTGGCGCCTGACGCTGCGCGATCGGTTGCTGGGCGGCACAATCGAGGCGCGCACGCGGCTGATCGTCAATTGCGCCGGCGTCTGGGCGGATGCGCTCAACCGGCGGCAGGGCATCGAAACGCCGTACCGTCATGCGCTGAGCAAGGGGGTGTATCTGGGTCTGGCGCGGGCCGAGGAACATCGCTCGCCGCTGATCTTCGACATGGGCGCCCATGACGACGTGATGACCTATGTTCCCTGGGGTCCGGTGGCGCTGTGGGGACCGACCGAGACCGCCATCAAGGAGATCGGGGAAGGCCAGACGCCGCGGCCCGCGGACATCCGCTTTCTGCTGGAAACGGCCAACCGGCATTTGCGCCGCAAAGTCGGCCCGGAAGATGTGGTTTCACTGCGCTGTGGCATTCGCGCCCTGGCCGTCGATCGCGATTATGTCGCCAACGCGCTATCCGCTGGAGTTGTCGCGGCGCAGTATCGCCCACCCGGAAAGGGACCTGCCCTGGATCACGGCCTATGGCGGCAAACTGACCGGATCCCGCGAGCTGGCCGGCAAGATCGGCCGGATGATCCGCCGCCGCATCCGGCCATCGCTTCCCCGGCCCGCGGTTGACATGGAACCATCGGTCGCCGTCGCCTCTTACTCCTTTCCCGGCATCGAACAAGCGCTAACCTCGCCGCGCTGGTGCCGGGAACGTGAGTTCTGTTGCACCCTGGAAGACTATCTGCGCCGGCGGACGAACATCGCGCAGTGGCTGCCGCGCGAAGGGCTTGGCCATAACGGCGACAAGCAGGCCGCCGTCCTCGCCGTGGCCCGGGAATTACACGGCGGCGATATGGCCGCGGCGCAGGAGGCGGTGGCGCGATATGACGAGACCGTGATCGCCCGGTTTGATAAGCTGCTGGCGGATGCCGTCTAGCCCCTAGCCCGCGCTTGGGTGCGCTCGTCAGGCGCCATCGTCGTGAACCAGGAGAGACCCATGTCGAAAACCAGTAAGAATCTGCCGGCCATCCTCGGCGCCGCGCCCCTGGTCCAGGCAGACCACGCCGCGGCGAATCATTGGCCGTTGCTTGGCGAGGAAGACGAACAAGCGGTGCTGCAAGTCATCCGCGACGGCAACCTGAGTTTCCATTCCGTGGTGCGCGAACTGGAGGCCGATTACCGTTCGCTCACCGGCCGGCGCTTTGCCCTGGCGCACAACAACGGCACCGCCGGGCTGCTGGCCGCTTTCTTCGCGTTGGATCTGGAACCGGGCGACGAGGTGCTGGTTCCCAGCGCGACCTGGTGGGCCTCGGTATTGCCCATGCTCTGGGTCGGCCTGGTTCCCGTCTTCTGCGAGAGCGAGGAGGAACGCCTCGGTATCGACCCGGCGGACATGGAACGCAAGATCACGGAGCGCACGCGCGCCGTGGTCGTCGTACACCTGTGGGGCATGCCGTCCAAAATGACGGAGATCTTCGCGCTGGCGCAGCGCCACGATCTGAAGATCATCGAGGACGCCTCCCATACCCACGGGGCGAGCTGGCGCGGACGCCCCTGCGGTTCCCTGGGGGACATCTCGGTGTTCAGCCTGCAGAACGACAAGCTCGCCCCGGCCGGGGAAGGGGGCATCTTCCTCACCGACGACGAAAATTACCACGAACGGGCGGTCTGCCTCGGCGATATCGCGCGCATCATGGAACTGGAGTCGCCGCAACAGCGTTTTGCGGCCACCAGTTTCGGCATCAAGACGCGCATGGCGCCGCTCAGCGCGGCGGTGGGGCGGGTGCAGTTCAGGAACCTCGCGCAACATAACCGGATGCGCAACCGCAACCTGGAATACCTGTCCGACGGTCTGGAGGCGCTGGGCTGCTTCAATACCTACCGCGCGCCGTCGCATATCGAGCGGACCTATTTCGAATACATCATCCATTACGACGAGGGAAAGGGCCGGCTGCCGGTCGAAACGCTGGTCACGGCCCTGCAGGCCGAGGGCTGTCTGGTCATGGCGCCCCGTTACCCGCTGGTGCACGAACAGCCGTTCTTCACCGAGGGACACTGGAAACGGATACTGCGGGCGCAGACCCGCCTGCCGGATCTCGTCTATGAGGAAGGCTCGTTGCACAAGACCCGCGACTACAGCCGCACCCTGCTGCGCCTGCCGGCATTCCCGAACGCCGGCCGGGAGATTCTCGACCAGTACCTCAATGCCTTTCGCCGGGTGCTGGAGCATGCCGACGCCATCCATGCGGCATCCGCCTGAGGGTGGCGACCAACACGTGGGCGCATCCCTTCGCATCGCGGTCCTGAAACTGCTCGACACCCTGTTTCATCTCGCGCATATCGTCGTCATATTGTTCAGCGCCTTCGGCTGGCTCTATCCGCCGGCGCGCCTTGCGCATCTGTGCCTGCAGGGGCTCATCCTGTTTTCCTGGTTCGGCCTGGGGATCAAGAAGGGCTGGACGTACTGCTTCCTCACCGACCTGCACTGGCGGGTGAAGCAATGCCTGCGCCAGCCGGACCCGGGCGATTCCTATGTGAAGCTGATGGCGGACAAGATTGCCGGACGGGACGTGGACCCGAGGCTGCTCTGGAAGACCACGGTGGGGGTGTTCTTCGCCACCACCGCGCTCAGCGCCCTGCTCGAACTGCAGAGCCGTCTGTAGCCTGTCGGATAGGGTATTCGCCCGGTGCTCGCCCCCCACATCTCGTTCACCGCAAAGACGCGATGGACGATGCACGGGAATGCAAATGCGCGAGAGGATGCCATAGCGATGCAATAATAGGCGCTTTAGGCGATGCAGGGAGCAATTGCCAAATTCGAAGGATTTATTATCAAAAACAATTGAAAAAACGATTAAGATACTTTGCGTCTTTGCGGTGAATGTATTTCTTTATAGAGGAGCACTAGAATAGCGTTGCCCGGCTCTGAACGACGTCTGGAAGGGAACATCATTGTGGATATCGAACTCACTGCATACGAAGCGCGCGTCATCGGGGCGCTGATCGAAAAGGAAATCACCACGCCGGATCAGTATCCGCTGTCGCTCAATGCGCTGGTCAACGCGTGCAACCAGAAGAGCAACCGCGAACCGGTCATGGAACTGGACGAGGCGCTCGTGCAGGACATCGTCGACGGTCTCGTCAAGAAGCACCTGGTCAGCGAGAAAACCGCGTTCGGCAGCCGCGTCACCAAATACCGGCACCGCTTCTGTAACAGCGAATTCGGCTCCCTGACATTATCGTCCCAGGAACTCGGCGTTCTCTGCGTCATGCTGCTGCGCGGCGCGCAGACGCCGGGCGAATTGCGCAGCCGCACCAACCGCCTGTGCCACTTCGACGACGTGCGCGAGGTCGAGGCTACCCTCGATCAGTTGATGCGCCGTGATGACGGGCCATTCGTCGCCAGGCTGCCGCGCGAGCCGGGAAAACGGGAGTCGCGCTATGCGCAGCTTTTCAGCGAGGAACCGCCGCTCCCGGAATCCTTCGCGGAACACGCAACGCCGGCCGCCGGCGCTCTCGCCGACGAGGAGCGGCTCAGCCGGCTGGAACGGCAGGTCGATGAGCTGGTCCGGGAAATCGGGCAACTGCGCGAGCGGATCGAAGCGCTGGCGGCGAGGTGAGGCGATGAAATCCGTCCCTCGAGACCATGATCGCCGACATCGAGGCCGAGGTCGAATACACGCGCACCCTGACCGGCATGAAGGCGCTGGCCCCGCGGGTGATGGCGGTCATGCGTCAAGTGTCGCGCGAGAAGTTTATACCGGCGGCGATGCGCGCCTCCGCCTATGACAACGGGCCATTGCCTATCGGCCATGGCCAGACCATATCGCAGCCCTACATCGTCGCCCTGATGACCGACCTGCTGCAACTCAAGGAGGACGACCGGGTGTTGGAGATCGGCACCGGTTCCGGCTATCAGACCGCCATCCTGTCATGCCTGGCCAAAGCGGTGTACACGGTTGAGGTCGTGAAAGACCTGGGCGTAGCCGCGGCCGAACGGCTGGCCCGGCTGAACTATACCAACATCGACTATCGTATCGGCAATGGTTACGAGGGTTGGCCGGAACACGCCCCCTATGACGCCATCATCGTCACCGCCGCCGCACCCGAGATACCCCAGGCGCTCATCGACCAGTTCAAACCCGGCGGCCGGCTGGTCATACCGGTCGGCTGGCAGTACCTGCCCCAGGAACTCATGCTGGTTGAAAAGGACGCCGGCAATAAAATTCACTCCCGCGGGATACTCGGGGTCGCTTTCGTTCCCCTGCGGGATGTGGCGTCCACCGACCAGGACGACATGACGCTGCATTAGCCAATCGGGACAGGCCGCCCGGGGAATCCGTGCACCGGCCGTCACCTGCTTGGGTACCATGACAACGGCGTACCGCAAATGACACGCACACCAACCGACGGGAGATGCTCGCGATGAAACTGCTGCATGCCATCCTGGCCCTGCAGGCCGGATATGCCGCGGCCGGCGCGATGCGAAGCGCCGCCTGATGCCTGATACTGCCACCATGAAGGCCTGGGTCATGACCCGCGTGACGGACATATCCCGGGATTCGCAGCCGCTCGAATGCATCGCCTTGCCCATCCCCGAACCCTCCACGGGAGAGATCCGGATCCGTGTCAGCGTCTGTGGCGTGTGCCACACCGAACTGGATGAAATCGAGGGCCGCGCGCCGCCGCCGTCCTATCCGATGGTGCCCGGACACCAGGTGGTCGGGGTGGTGGCCGAGAAGGGCAAGGGCGCCAGGCGGCATGCGCTGGGCGACCGGGTCGGCGTGGGCTGGATCTATTCCGCTTGCGGTGAGTGCGAGTGGTGCCGGCGGGGCGAGGAGAACCTGTGCCCGGATTTCCTGGCCACCGGGCGCGATGTCAACGGCGGTTACGCCGAATACATGGTCGTGCCCGAACGCTATGCCTATCCGGTTCCGGCGGCGTTGTCGGATGCGCAGGCGGCGCCGCTGCTCTGTGCCGGTGCGATCGGTTACCGCAGTCTGCGCCTGACGGGGCTGGTCAACGGCCAGGCCCTCGGCCTGACCGGTTTCGGGGCCGCGGCGCATCTGGTGCTGAAGATGGCGCGCCATCTTTACCCCGATACGCCGGTGTACGTGTTCGCGCGCGGCGAACGGGAACGGCGGTTTGCCCTGGAGCTGGGCGCGAGCTGGGCGGGTGACACCACGCAACGTCCGCCGCACGGACTGCAGGCCATCATCGATACCACGCCGGCGTGGAAGCCCGCCGTCGAGGCGCTGGCCAATCTGCTGCCGGGCGGGCGCCTGGTGATCAATGCCATCCGCAAGGAAAGCGCCGATCAGGACTGCCTGTTGCAGCTCGATTATCCGCAACACCTGTGGATGGAAAAGGAAATCAAGAGCGTCGCCAATGTGACGCGCCGTGATATCACGGAGTTTTTGCGGCTGGCGGCCAGGAGCGCGCTCGTACCGGAGCACCAGGTGTTCGCCTTCGCGGAGGCCAACCGGGCGCTGACGGAACTGAAGCGCGGTGAGGTGCGGGGCGCGAAGGTGCTGGCCGTGGTGGATAATGCCGCCCGCGTGTGAACGTCCCGGTCTGAGCGCAGGCTATAATCAGGCGAAGACCCGCCTCGAATACACAAGCCGCCATCGTCCGGCTATCCGGCTGCGGTCAATCATCGATCCAGGAGGGAGTTATGTCGCGAACAATCCCGAGTTTATTGCTGTTGTTGCTAGTCAGCCTGGCGACCCAGGCCGGCGTGGTCGGCAGGGAGGTGAGTTATCAGGCCGGCGATATCACCCTCAAGGGCTATCTGACCTATGACGACGCCATCCAGGGCATGCGCCCCGGCATCCTGGTGGTGCACGAGTGGTGGGGTCAGAACGCCTATGCCCGCCAGCGCGCCGAGCTGCTGGCCAAACTGGGCTACGCCGCGCTGGCGGTGGACATGTACGGCGAGGGCAAAACCGCCGAGCATCCCGACGAGGCCGGCAAGTTCGCTGGCGCGGTGCGCCAGAACCTGCCGCTGATGAAGGCACGGTTCCTCGCCGCGCGCGAGTTCCTGAAAGGCCAGCCGACCGTCAACCCGGAGAAGATCGCCGCCATCGGTTACTGCTTCGGCGGCAGCGTGGTGCTGGAGATGGCGATTGAGGGCGTCGACCTGGATGCCGTGGCGAGTTTTCACGGCAGTCTGGGCGGACTCTCCACCCCTCAGGCGGGCGCGGTGAAGGCGAAGATCCTGGTCGCCAACGGCGCCGATGACCCGTTCGTGACGGCGGAGCAGATCGCCGCCTTCAAGACGATGATGGATGCCGCCGGCGCCGATTACATCTTCATCAACTACCCGGGCGCAAGACACAGCTTCACCAACCCCGGCGCGGATAATCTGGGAAAACAATTCAATCTGCCGCTGGCTTACAATACCGCGGCGGATTCTGCCTCCTGGAAGGCTCTTGAGCAGTTTCTGCGCAATGTCTTCAGTAATTAGCCGCGCGGAAACGATGCCGATCGAGCCGATCGATGCCGCGCGGCAGCAGACGGTGCGCCAGGCCACCGATGCCTGCCTGCGCCGCGCCATGGAGATTTGCCGCCGCGACTTCGCGCCCATCCCCGTGAGCTTCGACCTGCACGGCCGCTCCGCCGGCATGTATCGCGTTCGCCAGGGCTGGCGCGGCATACGCTACAACCCCTATATCTTCGCCAAGTTTTTCGACGACAACCTGGCCGTGACCGTCCCGCATGAGGTGGCGCATTACGTCACGGACATGCTCTACGGCTGGCGCGGCGTGCGCCCGCATGGCGTGGAGTGGCAGGCCGTCATGCGTTCGCTCGGCGCCGAACCCCGCTCCAGCGGGGATTACGATCTAAAGGGCGTGCCGGTGCGGCGCCAGCGGCGATTCACGTATGCCTGTGGCTGCGCCACCCACCGGTTGACCACGCTGCGGCATAACAGGGTCCATCGCGGCGAGACGGCCTACTACTGTCGCCAGTGCGGGGTGGCGCTGGTGCCTGCGAGTGAGGCCGTCATGACACAACAACCGTATCAACGCCCTCCGTGCTCCCCGTGGTGAACGGTGATCCATTCCCGCCGCCACTGAAGAAGCCATGACGGGGGATGGCAGCCCGTACGGTGGTTTCGTCACAACTGTCACGCAGGCATTAGACATGGCGGACCTGCACCCTCAGCTTCAGCAGGATTGCCTGCTCATCGGGCGTTTTACCCTGTGCCGGCTGTTGCTGATGCGCGATGCGAATTATCCCTGGTTCATCCTGGTGCCTGACCGGGAAGGCATATCCGAAATCTACCAACTGAGTGAGGCCGACCAGGTGCAGTTGCTGCGGGAATCCTCCCAGTTGGCGGCTGTCCTGGCCGAGCGGTTTCGGGCAGACAAACTCAACATCGCGGCGCTCGGCAACGTGGTGCCGCAACTGCATATCCATCATGTGGTGCGCTATCGCGATGACGCCGCCTGGCCGGCGCCGGTCTGGGGACGGGTGCCGGCGCGGCCCTACACTCCGGAAGGGTTAGCGGCGGTGATCGAGATGGTTCGGCAGGGTTTGCGCGACGGCTTCGAATTTTATTAGAAAAAAGCGGCAACTGCCTGTCAAACAAGGAAACTGTATTCGAAGAACCTCTTTTATCGCACGGAAATAATCTTGATTAATTTACTCAGGTATTGTCTAATACCCCTGAAGACACGGTGCGGCTGGGCTGGCTCCTCGCTTGCTCCGTTATGTGAATCGTTTAGACAATGAAGAGGTTGGAAATGAATATTCCAGAACGCGATGGTGATGGTTATCTGACGGATATGCATGTGTGGACCCCGGAGATCGCGCGGGCGATGGCGGAGGCCGACGCGGTGAACCTGGATGAGGTCAAATGGACGCACATCCTGAAGGCGCGCGAATACTTCGACACCTACTCCGTGGTGCCGCCGATCCGCAAGTTCGCCAAGTATGTCGGCGAAGACCAGAAGAACATGTTCAAGCTGTGGATGACCGGTCCCATGAAGCCGATCACCAAGTACGGCGGCCTGCCGAAGCCGACCGGCTGCGTCTGAGGCGTTCAGCCGGGGCGGAACAGGATAAAGCTCATGTCGTCCGGCTTGTGCGGACGATCCGGCTGATAGTCCTGCATGCGGGTGCGGCATTGAGCGGCGAGGGTGCGCGCGGCCGAGGACAACGGCCCCTTGCGGATGATGCCGGCGATCTCCTCCACCTGCAGGTTGTCGTATAAGCCGTCACTGCCGACCAGCAGGGTATCACGGGCCGCAAGGGTAACCTTCGGTCCGATCTCGACATGCATGTGGGGTGTGCCGACCACGTTGGAAACCAGGTGACGTTGCTCATGGTACATGGCCTCCTCGGCATCGAGCAGGCCGGCCTCGACCGCGTAACCCACCGGCGAATGCGGCACCGTCACGTATTTGATCCGCCCGCGCTGGCCGGTGATCAAGGTCATGGAATCACCGACATGATAGGGGCGTACCTCACGGCCCCGGATTTCGACAATCGCGACCGTCGTCGCCGCGCCCAGCCCCATCGCGGAGATCTTCTCATCCGCCTGTTCCACGCCGTTCAGTATGGCCTCGCGCATGGAGTCCTGTCCGGAGCAGCCCTGGGTTACGGCCGCGGCCAGGCTGTCGACCGCGTGGCGCGAAGCGAGGTCGCCGGCGCGCAATCCGCCCAGGCCGTCGGCGATGACCAGCACGCCGGTGTGATCGGCGCACGGCAGCAGCGCGAGGGAATCCTCGTTCGGCGTGGTCTTTTCCGGGGAGCGCGCCGTGTAGACGCAGACCGTGCCGCCCGCAAAGGCGAAGGCGGCGATGTCCTGCAGGTCTTCGTCGAGGTAGATTTTCGGTTCCAGCAGGCTTAATGCCATTCGATGGTCTCCAGGTATTCCCTCAACTGGCCCGCGGTGCGAAAGTTTTGCAGTATCAGGCCGCGTTTCAGTCCACGGCAGATGGCCTTCACCACGGGGGGTTGATGGTTGTAGTTCCGCCTGCCGCCCAACGCATCATGGAAAATCCTGACCATCTCCACCACATCATCGCGCACGCTCTCCGTGCTCGGCGGGCCCCAGTGGTAGAAGTCCAGGAGTTTGAGGTCAAAACCCAGCCCGTAGCGCTGCACGATGATGTTCTCGGTGTGCAGGTCGCCGTGGTATTCCTTCATCTGGTGGATGCATTCGATCCCCTTGGCCAGCGCATGCAGCAGGTGCAGCGCCGGGAAGGCGCTCAACCGTTTTCCGGGTTGCCTGGCGAGGAAATCGCTGAGCAGTTCGCCCTCGACGAATTCGGATACCAGCAGCGTTATCGGCAGGCCGCGGTAGATGATGGTTTCCTGGGTGTAATACTGGATGACGATGGGGCAGTGGCGCAGCTTGTGCAGCTTCTGCGCATAGAATTTGGCGGCGAGATCCCTGAGGTTGCGTTGCGGGAAAAACAGCTTGACGGCCCGTTCGATCCGGGTGGCCAGTTCGCGCACCAAATAGACCTGGCCTTCCCAGCCGGTGCCCAGCATTCTGATCACCTCATACTTGCGCGCAAGCACACGCCCTGGCTTCAGGTCGAAGTCCTTGACGGCGAGCGGTGGGCGGGTGTTCTTCGGTTTCACTCCGGGACGGCACGCCTGCGTGGTGTGATCGGCGGTTTCAGTGCGGCTCCTTGCCTGCCTGTTGCCTTGCATGGTATGACATGATCAAATTCACTGCCAGAGTCGCGGGGCAGGACGGGCCCGCCCGGTATCCCGATATCCACGCACCACCGACGGCCGGCGCCGGTCCCGCGCCGGCGCATACGAATCATGCAGACAAATCCAGGCAAGCCTGAAGATCATGTAGTTGTCGTGCTCGGCGCCAGCCCCAAGGCGGGCCGTTTTTCCAACATGGCCGTACGGCAACTGCAGGCCAAGGGCTATCGGGTCATCCCGGTACATCTCACGGAGGACACGATCGCAGGTCTGCCCGTGGTCCACGAGCTGCGATCCATCAGCGGGACGGTGCACACCCTGACGCTGTATCTGGGACCGATGCGCAGCCGAGAGCAGCTCGATGACATCATCGCGCTGGCGCCCGGGCGGGTCATTTTCAATCCCGGCACCGAGTCCCCCGAGCTGGAATCCCGGTTGCGATCCCGCCAGATCGAATGTATTCGAGCTTGCACGCTGGTGATGTTGCGCAGCGGTCAGTTCTAGCCCGTATGTCCAGGCGATGCATGACGGCGAGTTCCCACGGGTGTCCCGCCGCGCTTGCCGGTGTAAGGTGGACTCCCGGGTCCGGCTGCTCATCACACATCCCCGTCCGACCGGATAAAGAGCGATGATTAGGGCCGCGCATGGGCTATAATGCCCCCAGCCTTCATCCACCGGCTGGTTCGCCTTCCCGCAGCCACACCCTCCCTTCGACAGGTACACCATCATGAATCCAACCGTCACCGGCTTTGGCCAACTGGCGCTTGCCGCGCCGGTCCTGCAGGCACTGCAGGAAATCGGCTACGAAAGCCCGTCCCCCATCCAGGCGGAAAGTATTCCGCCCTTGCTCGAGGGCCGGGACCTGCTCGGGCAGGCGCAGACCGGCACCGGCAAGACCGCCGCCTTCGCCTTGCCGTTGCTCAGCCGGCTCGACCTCGGCAGGAAACAGCCCCAGGTCCTGGTGTTGACGCCGACCCGGGAGTTGGCCATACAGGTGGCCGAGGCCTTCCAGGCCTATGCGCGCCATCTGGCGGGATTCCACGTGCTGCCCATCTACGGCGGCCAGTCCATGGATACCCAGTTGCGCCAGCTCAGGCGCGGCGTGCATGTCGTCATCGGCACGCCGGGGCGGATCATGGACCATCTGCGGCGCGGGAGCCTGACGCTCGAAGCGCTTAAGACGCTGGTCCTGGACGAAGCCGATGAGATGCTCAGGATGGGCTTCATCGACGATGTCGAATGGATACTGGAACACACGCCGCCCGAGCGGCAGACCGCGCTGTTTTCCGCCACCATGCCGGAGGCCATACGCCGCGTGGCGCACAAGCACCTGCGCGACCCCCGCGAAGTCAGGATCAAGTCCGGCACGGCGACCGTGGCCACCACCCACCAGCGCTACTGGCAGGTGAGCGGCCTGCACAAACTCGATGCCCTGACGCGCATCCTCGAGGTCGAGGACTTCGATGCGGCCTTGATTTTCGTGCGCACCAAGACCGATACCGTCTCCCTGGCCGAGAAACTGGAGGCGCGCGGCTTCGCCGCCGCCGCCCTCAATGGCGACATGAATCAGGCGCTGCGCGAGCGGACCGTCGAGCAGTTGAAGAACCAGACGCTGGACATCGTGGTGGCGACGGACATCGCCGCCCGCGGCCTGGACGTGCAGCGCATCAGCCACGTGTTCAATTACGACATACCCTGCGACACCGAGGCCTATGTGCACCGCATCGGCCGCACCGGGCGCGCCGGTCGCGCGGGCAGCGCGATCCTGTTCGTTTCACCCCGGGAGATGCGCATGCTGCGCACCATCGAGAAGGCGACGCGCCAGCCCATCGAGGCGATGCACTTGCCCAGCGGCGAGGCGGTGACGGACCGGCGGGTGGCGCAGTTCAAGCAGCGGGTCATCGATGTCATCGAATCCGAGGATCTCGGCTTCCTGCATCAGGTCGTCAGCCAGATCGAAAACGAGCAGGATTTCAGCGCGCACGAGATCGCGGCCGCCATGGCCTATCTGCTGCAGCGGGAACGGCCGCTGCAGTTGCGGGAGGCCCGGGAACCCGTGGCGGGCGGCGCCACGAAGACGAAGGCGCCACCGGCCCGGGGCCGGCCGGACACGAAAGAGCGCCGGAGCGGCAAGCCGGAACGAGCCAGGAAGCCATCGCCCGCCGATACGGTGCGTTACCGCATCGAGGTCGGCCGCAGGCACGAGGCCACCGCGGGGGATATCGTCGGCGCCATCGCCAATGAAGCTGGCATCGACAGCCAGTACATCGGCCAGATCAAACTCTATGACGATTTCAGTACCGTCGATCTCCCCGAGGGCATGCCGCAGGATGTACTCCGTCACCTCAAGCAGGTGCGGGTGCGCCAGCATAAGCTCGACATCAGCCGTGAAGTCGCCGGCAAGATCGGGGAAGGCGGCAAGTCCGGGGACCGGCCGCTAAAGGCGAAGACATCCACAGCGGAGAAAAGCCGCTTTCACAAGACAAAAGACAAACCGGCCGCGGCAAAAGCCAGGCGCGGGAGCCAGCCGGTGAAAGAAAAGAAACGGCGGCAATTGCATCTGCCGCGCTGAGCAACTTGCGCCGTCCGCCTACTTAGTGTTCATCCATAAACACCGTTTTCACCGCAAAGGCGCAAAGAACGCAAAGCCATTTAATTGTTTTTGTTAATAAGTTTCTTCGCGAACTTTGCGTCTTTGCGGTGAGTTTATTTCTTTATGGATGGACACTACTTAGAACTATACAAGTAATGCCTCATAGCCGAATGGCACTATAGTTAACAGTTGTATCGTACTGGACTGGGGGTGCGGAAATGCCACGCCATCTGCTGCTGTTACGCCATGCCAAATCCGCCTGGGATACCGATGCGGTCGATGACTTCGAGCGTCCGCTGGCGAAGCGGGGAATGAAGGATGCGCGGCGCATGGGGCAGTGGATGCGCGGGGAGGGTCTGGCGTCCGATTATGTACTCAGCTCTCCCGCGGTCCGTGCGCAAGAAACCAGCTATCGGGTAGGCAAGGAACTGGATATCTCAAAAAAAGACATACACTTCGACCGGCGGCTCTACGCGGCGGATGTGGAAACCTTGCTGGCGGTGCTGGCGGACTGTCCGAAAGGGCGTAAAAACGTCATGCTGGTGGGACACAATCCGGGCATGGCGGAACTGCTGGCCTATCTCTGGGGGGATCAAACCGTTACCCCAGAGGACGGCAACCTGATGCCCACGGCAACCCTGGCGCGCCTCAAACTGCCCGATGACTGGGCGCGGCTGGAGTACGGTTGCGCCCGGACGGTATCCGTCACCCGCCCCGGTTCGTTGCCAACGGAAGCCGACTGAGGCCTGTGAAAATATCGCCAGCCTGCTGCGGACGCCGCTTTGCGGCTGCGGCGGTGTTGCGCCACGCGAAAACTTCGGTCATTTGGCTCGCCAAACTCCCTTGTTTTCGCGCAGCGCGCCTTGCCTCGCACGCCAATCGACGCCCTCGCGACGACCGTCGATATTTTCACAGGCTCTGGGGGATCCGGGTGTCCTTGTCCGTCTGCCCGAATGTCTGGCCGGGGATTCCAGTGAACATTGCCTTTGCGGCGTTGACGTGGAACGGCGGATCCGTGTCAGTTGCCTGCGGGTACCGAGGTGACGTGTGTCACGAGTTTGCTGTGTTGCATGCGCAGTGCCGCGTTCTCGTCCCCCGGCTGGTAGGGGCGGGTGGAGATCAGGTAGGTGCCGTAGAGGACATGCTCGCCCTTGGGGCATTCCGTCGTGGAGGTGATCAGGAAGCCGGCTTCGGTCGGGGTTCCGACCGAGGCGCTGGTGAGCGGTGTTTCCGTGGCGTCACCGCAGAGGCAGGGCTGCGCATGGGCTTGCCCTTCGATCCTCTCCGGCACCACCATCAGGCTGATGATCGACGCCTCGCGGCTGTCGAAGGCGATCCACTCGGTTCCCAGTTCGCGTACATGCGCCTCAAGCGAGCGACCTTCACCTTGTTGCCGCGCCGGTTCCTGCGCCTTGCCCATGAACAGGTGGTGAAACGGCGGCTCGCGGTAATCGGTGGTCAGGGTCATGGAAACCTGCTTGACCGGGAAACGGATCGACAGGCACACGGGAATCTCCGCATGCCGCATGTAGTAGAAGTGGTCGCAGGTGACCTCGGATGTGTTCAGCAGGCCGCCGGCAAGGGTGAGGTGGGCGATATTGCGCCTGATGATGCGCACCGGTCCCGCGACATAACCTTCCGTGTAGCCGTGGATGTCCTCCTCGGTGAACTTGATGGTACTGTCCGTGAACGGCAGGCCCAGCGTGATTTCGCCGTTGATCCTGATCTTGTCGATGATCGGGAAACCGTTGACGCGCAGGTCGTGAATGATGGCCGTATGCTCGTCCGAGAAGCGAAAATCGTATAGGGGGGAACGCACCATTCTTTCCCTGGCGCTGTACTGCATGTAGCGTGTCTCGGAGCGGGGTGGAGGCGAATCCGGGTAATAGGCCACGTAGGCCCAGCCGCGGGTGCCGTCTCCCGAATCAACTACCTCGATCTCCTGGACCAGGGCGGCATGCAAGGCGCTCTGCGCCTTAGTGCTTTGGTCGCCGAGGTCATCCGCCATGAACACCAGCACGTCATTGCCGTCCAGCAGCGCCTTCCCCTTCGGGTCCTGGTCATCGACCGTGCCGGCGCCGGCGGTCTCGGGCTTGCGTATGACCGGCGCAGTGCCGTCGTCGGTGTCGAGTTGGTAACTCTGGCGGTAGACGACGCTCCAGACCCAGCCGCCCGTCGAGTCGCGCTGGTCGATCTGGAAGGGGATTGCCACGGGGCTGTTGTCGTGAAAGACATAGACGCGGATGTTATTGATGTCCCTGCCGGACAGCCGGGGCAGTTCGATGCCCTCGATGATCACGGGATCGGCCAGGCGCTGCAGGGTCTTCCCGCCGCCATCCGCCCGGGCCGGGACGCTCGGCGCGAAGAGGGTGAGCAGGCACAGGGCGAGCAGCCAGAGCCCGGCCGCGCGGGCCAGTCTTGCAAGCACGTCTATCGGGTTCTTCATGGGCGGGTGATGCGCAACAGACCGGGCTGCGGTTGTGATGCGATAGGACAAGTTTATGCCTGGGCAGCCCGTCGCGTCCAGAGCCGGTGAGCGCGATGATTCATGTGTGCAGGCCGCCTTGCGAGGGATAGCGGCCGCCGATGCGCTCGTATTCGGAAATCACCTGGGCGCCGAAGAGCAGGATGAACGCGGCGGCTTCCAGACTGAGCAGAACGATGACCGCCGTGGCGAAGGTGCCATAGATGATGTTGACGATCGACAGGGTCGAGAAATACCACACCAGGAAATGCCGCGTGAGTTCCCACAGCACCGTGGCGGTGACCCCGCCGATCAGGGCGTGATGCACGGCCAGGCGCCCGATGGGCATGACCAGGTAGAGGGAAGACAGCAGCAGTATTTCTCCGCTGACGCCCAGGCCGTAGACGATGAGCGCGCTGTGGCCCCCCAGCGACCACGCGTGTCCCAGGATGGTCACGGTGCGTTCATCCAGGGTGGCCAGTACGCCGCTCACGGTGCTGACCAGGAACATGCCCAGCGCCAGGCACAGGATATAACAGTAGGGGATGATGGCCGAGATCAGGAAATGCCGGCGTTGTATCGCCACCCGGTGGAAGAAGATGACCGACATGGCATTTTCCAGCGTGGTGAACGCGAGCGAGCTGAACAACAGCAGCATCAGGATCCCCACCACGCCGACCAGCTTCCAGTCGCGCAGGAAGGCGGCGACCTGCGCCGTCAGCTCGTCGGCATGGCCGGGGGCGATCAAGTCCAGGTAGTTGCGCGTGGTATCGAGCAGGAGCTGCAGATCGGTGAGGTGTGACAGGACGATGAGGATGATCGCCAGCATGGGCACGATGGAGAGCAGGGTGTAATACGCCACGGCGCCGGCCAGCAGCAATCCCTGGTTGGCGCGAAACCCCGCGATGGTCTGGCGCACGAAGCGCAGCGGGTTTCTGATGACGTACTTCGCGCGGCTCGAGTCAGCGTGCATGGCCGGTCAGTCGCTGTGGGGGCGGGCTGGAGCGGCGGTCGGAGACCCGGCTCCGGTCCGCTCACCTAAGAGCCGGGTCAGCCGTAGTGTCGAGATGGTCGGTACCCGACATGGCCTATGGGGTAAACGCCGTCGTGGTGCCGCAGTGTAGCGGATCATAAGGGATGAACGCCTGGATGCTATTCCGTCGGACTGGGATGGAGTTCGATATAGAACGTCGACATAACGCTGTCGGCGTCCCTCATTTCCGGCTGCGCCTTGCGCAGCATGGCCTCGACCCGTGCCGCCCTGATCGCCCGCTTGTCGATAATGTCCGGGTACAGGCGGTAGTGCTGCGCAACCAGCAGGGGGCGGGCGCAGGCCATGTGCTCCAGGCGTTCCCTCGTCGCCCGGTCCAGCGTCGGGAGCGCCAGCAGCCAGGGCGCCTGCCAGCGCAGGAAATCATTCAACAGTTGCCGGTGTGCGGCATCGTAACCTCGGGTAGCCAGCAGCAGGGGCGGGAATTCCCCGCCACCCAGGCGACGCGCCGCAAGTCCCGCGTCCAGCTTGATGCCCGCGATGCCCGCGCCACTGCCGTCCGGGAGGCGTTCGAACCATTGCGCCGCGGGCGATGGGCCGGCGCCGGCGTTGATGTGGTGTGATAGATAGCCGGCCGCGGCGCCTTCGCAGTTGCGCTCTATCGACAGCTCATCTGCCACCGCGGTGGTGAACGTCTGCCGGCAGTCCTCGCCGGCGCGCCATTCGATGGACTGCTCCAGGTCGATGTCTTCCCGGCTGACCGCGCTGTCGAGCAGCGCCAGCGGCCGCGACTCCTGGTCTAGCAGCCAGAGTTCAAAGCGGTCCTGAATCGGGAACGGGACCTGGTCGTGCACCCGTAGCAGGTGTTCGTAGACGATGGCTCCCCGGTGTTCCAGAAACCTGAAATCGTCCGAGGGAAACAACGGACCGCGTTTCAACCCCGTCTCCGCCGACCAGTTGCCGTAGCGGATGTCGCTGGTCTGCACGCGCCGGCCGGTCTCCAGTCCTTCGAGCAGCCGGTCATTGCTGACATAGATGTCCCAGCGGATGCCATCCCGCGTCACGGCTTCCGCGGATTCGTAGCGGATGCAATTGATCACGCCCCGGAACGGATTGAGCAGACGCTGGGTGTAACACGCTATCGTCATGGCGGAAGTGTCGTCTTCACGTTGGTGTCATGGCGGATCGCCGGCCGGCCTCGAGTTTTCCGGGGCGAACTCGTAACGAACCGGGACAGTCGGTATGATATCTTATCAGACCAGCGGTGCTCACCCATTTTCCGGCAGGGATATCCATGTCTTCGCTCAAACGCATCGTGCTCGACGTGCTCAAGCCCCATCATCCCAACGCGCTGGATTTTGCCAGCGCCATTGCCGACGAAAACAGCGGTTGCCGGGTCACGGTGACGGTGACGGAAGTGGATGAAAAGACCGAGAGCACGGTGGTGGTCATCGAGGGCGACGACATTCCCTACCAGGTGATCGTCGGCATCATTACCCGCCTCGGCGGTTCGGTGCACAGCATCGACGAGGTGGAGGTGAGCAACGTTCCCGGCCGGAGCAGACGCCGCCCTGAGTGAAGGGTAACCGCATGCTTGAGCGAATTAACTTTCTGTTCCGGCTCGGTCATGCCCACAAGATCGCCCGCCGCTATTTCGTGACCAACGGCTTTGACGGCGCCCTTACCATGCTGGGACTGGTCACGGGATTCTATACCAGCGGCAACGTCGCCCTCCCGGTCGTGATCAATGCCTGTTTAGGCGCGGCGATCGCGCTCACCGTGAGCGGGCTTTCCAGCGCCTACGTGAGCGAGGCCGCCGAGCGTGAACAGGAGTTGCTGGAGCTGGAGCAGGCGCTGGTGCATGACCTCGCCGATACCGACCACGGCCACTCGGCGCGGCTGGCGCCGCTGCTGGTGGCCGCCGCCAACGGGCTGGCGCCGCTGCTCATCGCGCTGGTCATCATTTCACCCCTGTGGCTGGCGCAGGCCGGTCTGGTGCTGCCGCTCCCGCCGCTCGATGCCTCCATTGCACTGGCTTTCGCGACCCTGTTTCTGCTCGGCGCGTTTCTCGGGAGGGTGAGCGGCCGGTACTGGCTGTGGAGCGGCGTGCGCACCCTCTTCATCGCCGCGCTGACCACGGCCCTTATCCTGCTGATCGACTAGCCGCCTGGGGCCGGTTCGCCGCCTCGGCTGACGGCGGCGGGTGCCGCGCCGTTACAGTAGGCGGCAGACCTCGTCGAAACTGAGCCGCGGACTGCGCGGAAAGAGTCTGGCGTGATCGGCGTAGCCGAGCGCGCAGAGGAAGTTGGACTTGACCTTGCCGTCGGGGAAGAACTCGGCATCGAGCCGCGCGCGGTTAAAACCGGACATCGGCCCGCAGTCGAGGCCGATGGCGCGCGCGGCCAGCAGAAAGTACGCGCCCTGCAGCGTACCGTTGCGAAAGGCGGTTTCCTCGATCTTCGCGGGTTTGCCCGCGAACCAGGAGGGCGCCTCCTGGTTGTGCGGGAAGAGCCTGCCGAGCTGGAGATGGAATTCCATGTCCATCCCGATCACCGCCACCATCGGCGCGGTCATGGATTTCTCCACGTTGCCCGGATCGAGGCAGGGCCGCAGGCGCTCCTTCGCCGCCTGTGTGCGCAGGAACAGCAGGCGCGCCGGGCAGGTGTTGGCGCTCGTGGGGCCCCACTTCATGATCTCGTAGAGCTGCCGCAACTGTTCATCGCTCACCGGCCGGTCGAGCCAGAAGCTGTGCGATCGGGCGTTGCGAAACAGGATGTCGAGACAGTCGTCGGTGACTCGCTGGTTGTTCATGATCGCTCCCCGTGAAGTGTCAGAAGCATAAACTTCACCACGATTGGATGTCCCGCAGCACTTGTTCCGCGGGAGTGGACTTGCCTTGCTCGGCGTTTTCCTGTCCGCGCCGGATATTCTCCAGCACATAGAGCCGGTACATGATCTCTTCCATATCCGCGTCATCGGGGAGGTTGGCGATGACGTTGATGGCCTCTTTCTTCAATGGTTCCATAGCGACCTCGATGGGTTCTCTTCAAGGAGTTGATTTTTTTTCCATCTTGGCTGCTAACCGCCTGTTTGTCTACAGGCGTGAGCGACGCCGTGACGGCTCCTCGCGTATCCATCGACCGGCGGCAGGATTTTTATGGCTTCAACATTCTCTGGCACATCGTAATAACTCAGGGGTCTATCAGATCCCGTAGGGCGCAATAGCGTCGGCGAATTGCGCCGCACGGAAGGTCTCACACGCGGCGCAGAACGCTATCGCCGATTCGCCTTACGCAGGCCGCGACCCCGACCACGGGTAGAGACGAGGCACGATCATCGTCAGAACCGCGGCGACCGCCAGCGCGACCAAGGAGCCCGCGAAGAACAAGGTCCAGGTGTCCGGCTTGAGCGCGCCGAGGCTGACGATCAGAAACAGGATGGGCAGATCGAGAAAGTGCGTGAAGGTCGGAACGCTCTCGGCGCGGGCTTGCTCCAACTGGGGCGTGAAGCGGCCGACCGACAGCGCCTCCCGGGTCAGCCGGCGCAGTCGCATTGAAGTACCGCCGGGTAACCGTGTTGCCCTCGATGAACTCGAAGGCGAACAGAAACACCATCCCCGCAAGCCAGGGGATGGCGAGAAAACTCCAGCCGCCGAAGAACTCGACGATCAGCCACGCGCCCGAGGCCAGCAGAACCAGTGCGCCCGGCACGACGACGCCATCGTAGAACACCGCGATGTTGCGCACGGCTTCCGAGAACCCCGGGAGATCACGCAACTGGCGGGATCGCATGTCTGACACCCACACCTCGATCAAACCGGCGCCGATAAGAATGGCGCCGATGATATGAACGAGCTTAAGTACTGCGTACGTCATCATGCTGAGTCCCAATGTTCAAGTTCAGGGCCATTGCACAACTTTATCGCGCAGCGTCTCCTGGATCGATGGGGGTTGGGCCTACTTCCCATCGCGCGCGCCCGCAACAAGCATTAAAGCATTAAGGGGGCCAGGCTCGCATTTTTCTCGATCACAACCCCAACTCGCTTGAACCGCCCGGTGCGGACCCGCATGCCGTGGTGGTGTGTGGGGGATGGGGGTAAACACCCCGGTTATCCGATTGGCCGATGGGTTACCGGCTACGCCAGTAGCCGGGTCGCCGCCGATGATGGGCCAGCGCAACTACCTGCACCGCGTTTTCATGCACTCGGTAAATGATGCTGAACGGGAAGTTTGGCAGGATGAACCGACGAGTGCCGTACACATGGCGTTTCCACCTTTCAGGTGCGCTTCCGATTTCCCGTACCGCCCAAGCCACCTCCGTCGCGAAGGCTCTGGCTGCGATTTCACTGCGTTCGGCATACCAGGGCTCGAGCTTCCAGAACCTCTACCTCGGCTGCAGCATGAAAGTGAACGATCAAGATTCATTGTCCGCTGTCCGGAATAGCTTCGCCTTGACTTCTTCCCAAGGGATCAAAGTGGCGGATCCGGAATCTAGCTCCTTGATTCGGCGCTCAATCTCAACCTTCCACGCTTCTTCGATCTCCGGGTCAGGTGCTTGCTCGATGCTTTCCAGCAGCAGGCCGGCTAATGTGGCACGCTCGTGTTCGTCGAGGGCAGAAGCCTCCTTAAACAATTCAGCAACTGATCTAGCCATTATGTGATCTCCTGGTTGAGGCGCAATGAATAGCATTTATCCGCCGCGCAGGTTGGGTCGAATCGGAGCGCCGCCAGTAATTGGCGACAGATTTATTTTTCACGCTTTTGACTGTCCCGTTTGACGACGGATTTGATTTTCACCGAAGCATTGGTAGTATCCGGATCGAACGTAACGCCAGGGAGGGCGTGCGATGCCGAGAACGGGACAGGTGGTTCTGCCCGAATATCCCCACCATGTCGTGCAGCGAGGCCATAATCGACAGGTAGTGTTTGCGGAACTGACGGATTACCGTTAACCTGGAGACTTACCTGGAGACACTGGCGGAGTTCAAGGCGGCGTTCAGTGTGCGCGTCTATGCGTTCTGCCTCATGACCAACCACACGCACCTGCTGCTCGCACCGGACACCCAGGCGGGGCTCGGTCAGCTTATGAAACGCCTTGCCGGGCGCCAGACGCGTTATCACAATCGCGCCGAAGGTCTTCGTGGCACGTTATGGGAGAGTCGCTACAAGTCCAGTTCGGTCCAGACCGACGGCTACCTGCTAGCCTGTATCCGCTACATCGAGCTCAATCCGGTCCGTGCCCGGATGGTCGTCGCACCGGAGCAGTATCCGTGGTCCAGCTTCCACCGTTGGGAGGAACGCAACCCTATGCGTGGCTTGATCCGCTGCCGTGCATAATCGCAGGCGGTGCAGGTGAAGAACTTCCTGCGAAGCGGTATCGGGACTTTGTATGCGAAGCAATACCCGGCGGCGAGTGGGAACTGATTCGAGAGGCGGTGCAGCGCGGGCAACTCACCGGCAACGTGCGCTTCGTAAATGAGGTCGAACGGATCATCGGAAAGCGGATCGAGCAACGCCGACCTGGAAGGCCGAAGTGCGAAAAATAAATCCGGCCCCGTTTGTGGCGCTCGTTTGCCGCCGTGTCCGTGGCCATTGTGGCCACGATGGCCGTCACCTACCTGCTGCTGGCCTACGCCAGGGTGGTGCTGCGCCGGATCGGGCCCAAGGGAATCGACGCCGCCACGCGCATCGTGGGATTTTTCGTTTCCGCGATGGGGATGGGCCTGATCTTTCATGGAGTGGTGGAAGCCGTTCACACCTTCGGACCAATTAGCAGTCATTGACGAGCGAACCGCTCGACATCTCACCTCCGAAGAGCGCGTCATCGAGCTGCGCAACGCGCAGATCGCCAACCGCATCCAGCTTCACCTGGCGCTCGGCGGCAGCTTTGGCGCGGCGATACCGGTGGCCGAGTTCGTTTGACCCGGCAAGACGGCGGGATTAGCATGCCGCAAGCACATCCCGTCTACGGCTGGTTTTAATTCGTGGATTGAGGTCAAGACGGAAAACAACAAAGAAGGAGAACCGATATGTCCGCAAGTAACGATGCCGCTTTATCCGCCATACAGGGCGCCGTTTTTGGCGAATTGAAGAAGAACTGGGGCTGGCTGTTGGCGCTCGGCATTTTACTCATCGTGTTGGGAACCCTCGGGCTCTGGATGAGCTTCGCCATGACGCTGGCCACTGTCATGATGTTTGGTGCGTTGCTTATCGTCGGCGGTGTCTTCCAGCTCGTCAATGCCTTCCAGCTCAAAGGCTGGAAAAGCGTGTTGTGGCACGTTGTGATCGCCTTGCTGTATGTGGCCGCCGGTATCGTGATTGTCACAGACCCCATTCTCGCATCGATGAGCTTGACGATGGTGCTGGCAAGCATCCTGATGGCGGTCGGCGTATTTCGCATCATCATGGCCTTGCAGTTGCGGCCGGTGAAAGGGTCATTCTGGCCGCTGCTCGCAGGGTTAATCTCCATTCTGTTGGGCAGCATGATCATGGCACAGTGGCCGGCTTCGGGTTTTTGGGTCATCGGTCTGTTTATCTCCATCGAGATGATCATGAACGGCTGGTCGTCCGTGTTTGTTGCCCTGGCCGCCCGCAACGCAGCCAGGGCGGTAGCGGCCTGAACGGCGGCGGCGATTAGCGGCTTTCCAATCGGCGCGCCATGCCCGCTACGGGGAAGGGGCGGGACGTGCCGCGGTGTGGAACGTCCCTGGGATCGCCTGGAGCCAATGCTGAGCTGACATCATTACACAAGGAGAAACCCCCATGCCTGCCGGTACACAACAACCTATTTCGCGCATTGCCGGGTCTGGGTCCGGCGACGGGGCGGATCTTGAATAGATCCCTGTCGACCAGGTTCTCGCCCGACTTGCCGTTCAGACCGACCGGGGGTCGAGCCGATCGCGTGGAAGCTGATCGCCTGGGTTTGGGCCTACAACCTGGCCTGGATGTTCGTGCTCGGCGGCGTCAGGCTGATCGCGGAACGATTTGCCGCTTACCGTACCGCACGCCACCTCAAGAGTGCGGAGGTGGTGAATCAGTCGCTGCAGCCGCATGTCCCGGCGCTCGGACATGTCTCGCCGGCTGGTTTATAAAGAGGAAACAAAAACATGAACTACCGCAGAAAATTCATCGTCGAGCCCGGCGGGAAGGTACGCCTGTCCGGGATCGACCCGTCCTACACCGGTCCGCACGAATCGCACGAGAAGGCGATGCCGGAGATCCAAAAAAACATCGCCCGCATAGACGCGCTCCAGTATCTGGTGTACGCGAACCGTAACCAGTCGTTGCTCGTCGTACTGCAGGCGCTCGACGCCGCCGGCAAGGACGGCGTGGTGCGGCATTTGTTCAGCGGCATGAATCCCCAGGGGACGTCGGTCTTCGACTTCAAACAGCCGAGCACGTATGAGGCCGCCCACGATTTCCTCTGGCGCGCTCATCTGCGCACACCGGGGAAGGGTGAGGTGGTGATCTTCAACCGCTCGCACTACGAGGACGTCCTTGTCGTGCGCGTGCACAAGCTTGCACCGAGATCGGTCTGGTCAAAGCGCTACGAGTTGATCAACGACTTCGAGAAAATGCTCGCGCAGAACGGTACCCATATCCTGAAGTTCTATCTGCACATCAGCCCCAAGGAGCAGCTTACCCGTTTCAAGCAACGGCTCGACGATCCCTCCCGGCACTGGAAGATCAGCGAGGCCGATTATTCCGAGCGCGAGCTGTGGCCCGAGTACGTGGAAGCGTACGAGGATGCCTTGAAAATGACGAGCACGAAGCACGCGCCGTGGTACGTCATTCCGGCTAACCACAAGTGGTTCCGCGACCTCGCCATCTCGCGGATCATCGCGGACACGATGGACGATATGGGCCTGAAGCTGCCGCCCACGCAGGTGGACATCAAGGATATCCACCGCAAATACCACGCGGCGGCGGAAGAGCAGGCAGCGCAGACCGGCAAGGCCCGGGAGACGAAGCGCAAGAAATAGGTCAGCGGTTGCGGGAGACCGGCCCAATGAGCGGCCATTCCCCGTGAAACCGACCGCGCCGGCCGACGACTGCGTGAACACCGATGCCCATCTACTATAAAGCCGGAGGGGACTCGCTCGCGCGAGCCCCGCGATGCGCGGGGGTAATTCACGGGAGCTTGCCATGCGACTGACCCTGTTCGGCGGCATTCGGCCGCTCAGCCGCCGCGGGGCGCTGCGCGATGCGCTGGCAGGCGTGACGCTCGCCTCGATGAACATCCCGCAGGTGCTCGGTTATACGCGTATCGCCGGCACGCCCGTCGTCACCGGACTCTACACGGTGTTGCTGCCGCTGGTGATGTTCGCGCTCTTCGGTTCTTCGCGCCACCTGGTCGTCGCGGCGGATTCAGCCACCGCCGCCATCTTCGCCAGCGGCCTGTCCGACCTGGCGCCGCGGGCCAGCGAGAAATACATGGCGCTGGTGGGTATGGTCGCCCTGCTAACGGCCGCTTTCCTGTTGCTGGCGCGACTCTTCAGGCTGGGCTTCCTCGCCGACTTCCTCTCGCGCACGGTGCTGGTCGGGTTCCTCACCGGCGTTGGGGTCCAGATCGGCATCGCCATGCTGGGCGAAATGCTCGGCATCGCCGTGGATTCGCATCGCACGGTCAATCAGACTGTGGCAGCTCCTGCACGGCCTGGCACAGGTCCATCTGCCCACGCTCGGCCTGTCGACACTGGTGGTGAGCGTCATCCTCGGCTGCCGCCGTTTCCTGCCGCGGCTACCGGTGCCGCTGTTTGCGGTGGCGGCGGGGATCGCCGTCAGCTTTTACTACGACTTTGCCGGCCACGGTATCGCCGTCATCGGGCCGGTACCGGGCGGATTGCCGTCGCTCGCCTTCCCTCGCGTGAGCTGGAACGAACTGCTCGCGCTCCTGCCCATCGCCGTGTCTTGCTTCGTGATCATCATCGCCCAGAGCGCGGCAACCTCCCGTGTCTTCGCGGTGCGCCATCGCGAGCGCGTCGACGAGAATGCGGACATCCTGGGGCTGTCGGCGGCGAATGCGGCCGCGGCGCTGAGCGGGGCCTTCGTGGTCAACGGCAGTCCCACCCAGACGGCGATGGCCGACCGCGCGGGCGCCCGCAGCCAGATCGCGCAGCTCGTCTTCGCCGGGGTCGTGCTGCTGGTGCTGCTGTTGCTCACCGCGCCGCTCCAGTACCTGCCCCGCAGCGTGCTCGCCGGCATCGTGTTCACCATCGCCGTCGGGCTCGTCGATGTGCAGGGCCTGCGCGACATTCGCCGCGAGAGTCCGGGCGAGTTCATACTGGCCATCGTCACGGCCGCGGTGGTGGTGCTGGTCGGGATCGACCAGGGCATCCTGCTGGCGGTCGCACTGTCGCTGCTGCGGCATGTGCGGCACAGCTATCGCCCGCACACCATGATGCTGGCGCCGGACGAGGCCGGCCGCTGGCTGCCGGTTCCCGCGCTGCCGGGTACCGTGACCGAACCGGGTCTGGTGGTCTACCGTTTCGGCGCGGATTTGTTCTACGCCAACGACACCCGCTTCACCGACGAGGTACGCACTCTCGTGGAGGCGGCGCCGAGCCCCGTGCGCTGGTTCGTGGTCGATGCGGGTGCGATAACCGACCTCGACTACTCCGCCGCGCGGTCGCTGCGTGAGCTGTGCGACGACCTGACCCGTCGCGGGGTGGGGCTGGTATTCGCGCGCGTCTCACCGTATCTGCGCTCCGATATGGACCGGCACGGCATTACGGCCGTAATCGGTGAGGCGCGCCTCTTCGCGACGCTGCACGAGGCCCTTGCCCTGGTGCGCGGTGGTGCGCATGAACCCCAGGAAGATGGCTGAGGTTTATGGGTAATCAGGTATGATTGTGAGCCATCGTATCGAAGGTTATCGAGAACAACAGGACACGACAGTTTCTGAAACGACGGAGAGAGTCATGAAGTTTCGATTTATTGCATTCAGTCTCGTTGCTCTTCCACTGGGAGCACGTGCCTATGACATAGAAGCTTACTGTCAGCAGGTTGGCGCCGCGGCTGGCGGCGGCTCTCAACTAGAGGCAGCCTGTCGAGAGCAGGAACGAGCCGCTCAAAACAACATCAGTCGTATGTCAGTTCCGTCACGCATCATGAAATACTGCCAAGAGGTCGGGCAATCGGCGGGTGGCAGCTACCAATTCATGGAGGCATGCCTCAAGGAGGAGTCGAAGGCCAAAGACAAACTGGATTAGTGCCCTCGGTCACAACCTCCCCGATGAAACGTAACAAGCAAACGCAACGCACGCGCGCCGTGCCGGATCAGCATCCGGAAGCAACGCCGACCGCTGCCGCGCCTGTGCATCGGCGCGGAACCCGGCTGGCGCTCGCCGTCGCGGCGCTGCTCGCGCTCGGCGCCGGTCTGATTTACGCCCTCATCGACAGGCAACCTCCGCCGGCCGTCGCGACGCCGGCGCCTCCTGCCGCAACCTATGTGGGCGCGCCGGCCTGCGAACAGTGCCATGCCAGGGAAAGCGCGGCGTGGCGGGGTTCGCAACACGCGCTTGCCATGCAGGAGGCGAACGGGCAGAGCGTGCTCGGCGATTTCAATGACGCGGAGTTCACCTACGCCGGCATCACCAGCCGGTTCTTCCGGCGCGACGGCGGATTCCAGGTGCGCACCGAGGGTCCCGATGGCAAGCCGGCGGACTATCAAATCAAGTACACGTTTGGCGTGAGCCCCTTGCAGCAATACCTGGTCGAATTTCCCGGCGGACGCCTGCAGGCGCTCCCGATCGCCTGGGATACGCCGGCCCAAGGCGCAAGGCGGCCAGCGCTGGTTTCATCTCTATCCCGACGAACAGATCACCCACGACGATGAGCTGCACTGGACGCGCGCCTCGCAGAACTGGAACTTCATGTGCGCGGACTGCCACTCGACCGGCTTGCGGAAAAATTACGATCCGGTTGCCGACCGCTTCCAGACGCAGTGGGCGGAGATCGACGTGGCGTGCGAGGCCTGTCACGGTCCCGCCTCCCGGCATCTGGCGTGGGCGGAAGCGAAGCGGGCGGGCAAGCCTGGGGAAGAGGACGACGGCAAGGGCCTGACCGTGCGTCTGGATGAACGCCGGGACGCCGCCTGGACCGTGGACCCGGCGACCGGCAACGCGGTGCGCTCGAAACCGCGGATGAGCGAACGCGAGATCGGGGTCTGCGCGCAATGCCATGCGCGGCGCGGCCAGATCGCCGAGGGCTACGCGGCGGGCAAACCCTTCCTCGATTACTACCGGCCGGCGCTGCTCGAGAATCCGCTCTATTATGCCGACGGGCAGCAGCGCGGCGAAGTCTATGACTGGGGCTCATTCCTGCAAAGCAAAATGTATTCGAAGGGCGTCACCTGCAGCGACTGCCACGATCCCCACAGCGGAAAATTGCGCGCGCCGGGCAACGCCGTCTGCACCGCCTGTCACCTGCAAGGCAAGTACGATACGGCGGAACATCACCACCACCCGCCGGGCAGCGCCGGCGCCGCCTGCGCGGCCTGCCACATGCCGACCACCACCTACATGGTGATCGATCCGCGGCACGATCACAGCCTGCGCGTGCCCCGCCCGGATCTGTCCGTCAAGTTCGGCACGCCCAACGCCTGCACCGGCTGTCACACCGGACGCGATGCGGCCTGGGCCGCCACGCAAGTCAATACCTGGTACGGACACGACCCGCAGGGTTATCAGCGCTACGCCGCGGCGTTCTCCGCCGCCGCGCGGGCGCGCGCGATGCCGAGGCGCAACTGCGCGGGGTCGCCGCCGACGCCACGCAGCCGCCCATCGCCCGCGCCACGGCGCTCGCCGGTCTCGACCCGGCGGGAAGCCGCGCCAGCATTGAGGCGCTGGCCGCGGGCCTGCGCGATCCCGATCCGCTGCTGCGCTTCGGCGCGCTCCAGTCGCTGGCCCAGGCGCCGGTGGAGGTGCGTGCGCCCTTGGCCGCGCCGCTCCTCTCCGACCCGGTGAGAATGCGTGCGCGGCGAGGCCGTGAGCGTGCTCGCTCCCGTACCCGCCGACCGCTTGGACGCGGAGCAGCGCGCCGCTTTCGAACGCGCGAGCGCCGAGTATGTCGAGACCCAGCGCTATAACGCCGACCGGGTGGAGGCGCGCGTCAACCTCGGAACCTTCTACGCGAACCGGGGCGATGCCGCGCAGGCGGAAGCGGAAATCCGGGCGGCCATCGCGCTCGATCCGCGCTTTGTTCCCGCCTATGTGAACCTGGCGGACCTGTATCGCGCCACGGGCCGCGACGCGGACGGCGAGCGCAGCCTGCGCGAGGGACTCGCCATCGTACCGGGGGACGCCAATCTGCATCATGCGCTCGGGCTGGCGCTGGTGCGGTTGCAACGCACCGATGAGGCGCTGGGCGAATTGAAGCGCGCCGCGGAACTGGACCCGGGAAATGCGCGCTTCGCCTATGTTTACGCCGTGGCGCTGAACGCGACGGGCGACACGGAGGCGGCGATCGCCTGCCTCAAGACGGCGCTTGCGGCCCATCCCGATGACCGTGATATTCTACAGGCCCTGGCCAGCTTCTACGGCGAACGCGGCGAGGAGGAGGAAGCGCGGAAATACGCGGCGCGCCTGCAGGGACTTTCGGAGTGAAACACCCAACCGTTCCGGTTCGGCGATAAAGGCGTGTCGGGTTTTGGGCGTGAAGAAATTTTCATGCAGATTTACCGGGGGAAGCGTGCAACCAGGCGCGGAATAAATTCCTCAGTACGCCTCGAAAAATTCGACCAAGCTACTGTAGTAACGAGCCAGCTCTCGACCCTGCGCCCCCAGGATCACAGCAGGTTTCCTTGAATTATGCGATGCCTTACCATATAGTAAGGAATAGTATTAACGGTAACTCAGGAGACTGCTTTCATGACAACCGCAACCATCACCAGTAAGGGCCAGGTTACCATCCCGAAGAACGTGAGGGCCCGTCTCGGTATCGATACCGGCGATCGGGTGGAATTCGTCGAAATCCAGGATGGGGTCTTTCAGATCATGGCTGCAACTCAGGATGTTCAGGTCCTTAAAGGCATTGTGCCCAAGCCCAAAAAGGCTGTCACGATAGAGGAGATGAATCAGGCTATTGCTGAAATGGGGGGAGCAGATTGATTGGGCTCGATACCAACGTCGTGATCCGTTACCTGGTTCAGGATGATAAAAAGCAATCCGCTGCCGCGACTCGCTTTATCGAGAAATCGCTAACCACGGACTCTCCCGGTTATATCAACCATATCACCTTGTGCGAGATCGTATGGGTGCTTCAGCGTTGCTATGGCGTTAAAAAGCAGCAGGTACGAGAGATTATCGAGGGGTTGCTCACGACTAAACAGTTTATCGTAGAAAACGTTGAGGTCGCCTGGAGATCGTTGCGTGCCTTTGATGCGAACAATGCCGAATTCTGTGATGCTTTAATCGGTCAGGCAAATATTCACAGTGGCTGTGAGCACACTGTTACCTTCGATAAGAAAGCGGCAAGCCTGCCGGGTTTTGATCTATTAGGATGATGATTAGTGTCCGGCTATACCACCGAGCAAGACACCATACGACTGCAAGAACTCCACCATGCCATGGAAAATCAACCCAACCCCCATGGCCGAAACAAAGAAGCCAACAATCCGGGTCGCTGCATCAATACCTTGCGGGCCGATTTTCTTCAGGATGTTTTTTGCGTAGGCCAGCGACAGGTAGGTGACGAGCATGGTGGCGGTAATGGCCAGGGATACCCAACAAAACGACAAAAGGATGTGCTCGGATTCCTTGATGGTCGAGGTCAGGCCGATCACGGTGGCAATCGCTCCAGGGCCAAACATGATCGGCATGGCCATCGGAATAAAGGAAATATCCTGACCGGCAGCACCGGTACTGGAATCAACTTGCTATTGGCTGATGGGGCGAATAATTCGAAGCCTATGCGCATAAGGATCACGCCGCCCACCACGCGCACCATGCTCAAGGGCACATCAAACAGGCGCAACAAGAGATTGCCAAACACCAGAAAGAAGAACATCAGCAGCAAGGCATACAAGCACGCCTTGCGCGCCATCAGGCGGTGCTCGGCGTCGTCCTTGTCTTGCATCAGGCCGAGGAATACCGGAATCGCTTCGAGTGGATTGATGATCGCTAGCAATGTGGTGAACATGCTGATGAACAAGGTGACAGACGGGGTCATGGATTTTCCTTTTAATCAGGCTTCTGACTAATTCGGCGATGGGTTGTGAGGTTCCGGGTGGAATGACATTTGCACTTGGCGGTTCCACAATCGATGCAGGGTGGGTTAGCCACGCCGTGTGTGCCGTAACCCACCCGCTGTGCCGTCAGGCACTCACTGACAAATGCGTTGTATTGCTACGCCACGCCTCGTGGGTTACGCAACAAGCGCTAACCCACATTTCAGCTTATGTTAAGTGCCATTCGGTTGCGGGTGTAACAAAATTTTCATGCGAGTTTAACAGGTCAAGCGTATAATCAGGCGCGGGACGTCTACCTCAGGTCACCTAGAAAAATTCGAAACAAAGCGATTGCAGTGTCGATCTTCCAAGGCACCCATTTCCAACCCCGTTGATCGGTAAAACCACAAGGAGAAATCAGATGAACAGACTGTTAAAACGTGTTGTTTGGTTGTTGGTTGTTCCTATGCTGCTGTCGGCCAGCCTCGTCATGTCCGAAGAGAAGAAGACACCCTCCGGCACCATCGTCATCGACGAAACCCAGATCATGTGGATCGTGGGCGGCGATATCGGCGGCGGCACCCTGCAGTTCCAGGGCAAGTCCTACAAATTCAAGACCGATGGCCTCAAGCTCGGCGGTTTCGGCGTCAACAAGGTCAAGCTGACCGGCGACGTCTATGATCTGAAAAATATCGCGGATTTCGCGGGAGTCTATGGCGTAGCCGAGGCGGGCGCCACCCTGGGCAATGCGAGCAAGGGCGATTTCGTGATGAAGAACGACAAGGGCGTGACCATGCACCTGAAGTCCGCCGCGCAGGGCATCGCGCTGGACCTTGGGGTGGAGGGTATGAAGGTCAGGATGGTGCAATAACGGCGGGTTCTGCTGACCGGATTCCCGGACACGGAATGTCCGTGCCCGGGAATCCGTAACAAAATGAATCGTCATACCGGAGGAAATAACGATGTTTCGAAAAAACGTGTTGATGTTGATGTCGCTACTCGCCCTGACAGGGTTTCTGACGAGTGCGTATGGCGATACGCTTGATGCGGCCTATCTGACGGGAAAGTGGGAGATCAATTCCGACGGCGCGTGCGGCAAAGAAGATGCCGAGAAGCTGATAGTGCACGACAATGCCACCTTCGAATATGGCCGCCGTGGCAAGGTCGAAGCGGTCGGGTTCTGGCGCATCGAAGATGACATGGTGGTGTTCGATATGCTGACCTCACCGGCTTTTTTCCAGGATATCGCCAGTGAGTTGAAGGCATTACACCCGCACGCATTTATTCCATGCAGATTATGCCGCTCGACATGCAGCAGGACCAGTTCAGTGCGGTCGCCAAATGACGATCAGATGAGCAAGCTCACCTTGCAGCGGTGCCGGTGATCACCTATCTCACTCAGCGGGAGACAACGAACATGAAGACAACGCAACCTCGTGTATTTGGATTGAAAACACTGTCGGCCGCCGGGCTTGCCATCGCCACTGCCCTGACCGGCTATGCACCCACGGTGGCCGCGCACGGCCATGGCGCCGCGTGGGGGATCGGCGGTCTCCTGGCCGGCTCCATGTTCACCAGGGCATACATGTCTCATAAGCAGGAAAGTCAGCAGACCTATTACAAGGCTCCACCCGCGGCACACCGGCGGCGATGACGCCGGAGCAGAAGATCC
This sequence comes from uncultured Gammaproteobacteria bacterium, assembly GCA_963773065.1. Lineage (GTDB taxonomy): Bacteria > Pseudomonadota > Gammaproteobacteria > UBA9214 > UBA9214 > CAVQCA01. Next base: position 9,063 of record CAVYZN010000026.1, on the reverse strand, counting down.
AGCAATTGAATGCGCTGGCGGCCGGCGGGTATATCACGCCGCAGGAGTACAAGACCGAGAAGCAGGCGATATTGAACAGCATCGTTGAATAGCCAGCCGCGCCGGTCATAAAGAAATAAACTCACCGCAAAGGCGCAAAGAACGCAAAGTTGTTTAATTGTTTTTAATAATAAGTTTCTTCGCGAACTTTGCGTCTTTGCGGTGAAAACGATGTTTATGGATGAACACGAGGAAATCATCGATGACTAAGAGATTCAACAAGAGGCGCCTGATCGGATTGGTGACACTGGCGCTGACCGTGTGCAATCCGTCGGCGTATGGCGCGGGCCTGTGGCTCTACGAAATGGGCACGCCCGATGTGGGCACGGCCAGCGCGGGCATGGCCTCGCGCGCCGCCGATGCCGCCACGGCCTTCGCCAACCCCGCGGGCATGACCCGGCTCACGGAGTCGCAGCTCATGGTGGGGGTGCAGCCGATCTACGCCGATGTCAAATTCGATACCCAGAGTTCCACCTTCGGCGGCGGGGACGGCGGCAATGCGGGCGGTATCGTCCCCACGGGCAGCCTGTCCTATGTGCATAGCGTGTCGAACGATCTCAAGCTCGGCTTCACGGCCGGTTCCTACCTGGGCCTGGGGGTCAAGTTCGATGATACCTGGGCCGGGCGCTACTATATCCAGCAGGAGGATTTTCTCACCAGCCTCGTCAATGGCGCGCTCGGCTACCGGGTGAACGACTGGCTGTCGGTCGGCGGCGGCCTGTCGCTGGTCTATGGGGAACTCGGCGCCCAGACGAACATCAACAACCTGCTTGACGGGCAACCGGATGGCCGCATGAAACTCAAGGACACCGACACGGACATCGGCTGGAACGCCGGGCTGCTGATCGAACCCCGGGCCGGCACGCGCGTGGGTCTCACCTACACCTCGAAGGTCGATCTCAAATTCAAGGATCAGCCCTCGATCCATGGCCCCGGTCCCCTGCTGGATGCCGCCCTGACCCTGTCGGGGCTCAAGGGCGCCGACACCACCTTCGACTTCACGCTCCCGAACCAGGTGATGCTGAGCGGCTACCATGAACTGAGCGACAATCTCGCGCTCATGGCGGATCTCGGCTGGCAGAACTGGTCGCAATTCGGCCAGATCGGGTTGTCGATCGACTCCGCGACCTCGACCAGCACGACGGTGGACGCCCATTTCCAGGACACCTGGCACACCGCCCTGGGGGCGCGCTACCGGCTCAACCCGCTGTGGTCGGTGTCCGCGGGGTTCGCCTACGACAGCTCGCCGGTAAAGAATTCCAACCGCTCCATCGTCCTGCCGCTCGACCGCCAGTACCGCTATGCCCTGGGCCTGCAGTATGACTGGCGCAAGAACATCACGTTCGGCGCCGCCTACGAGTACATGGATGCCGGCAGCGCGCCGGTCAACCAGACCGCGGGACCGTTGAAGGGCGATCTCAAGGGCCGGTTCAAAGACGATGTCTTTAACATCCTGGCGCTCAGCGTGAACTGGAAGTTCTAGAACGCTCGACAGGGGATGCCGACAGTAACATCGTCATAATCTCAGGCTACACTTGTACAAAACGACGGGGCACATTCACGCTACATCAATGGCATCCGCAGACCCGGATGCCTGTCAGTTGACAACAACAACAGGAGAAATCACCATGAAAAACCCTAACATTTCTGTCATCGCCTGCGCGGCACTGCTGCTGACTGGAACGGTTCAGGCCGGGTCCATCACCTGTGGCGATGCGATGATCACCGACGACCAGCCGGACGGGCAGTTCACGGCAACAGATCCTCGATCAATGCGGGCCGCCGACGTCGAAGGACGGCGACGACTGGATCTATGACCGTTCGGATGTGGGGCAGGGGATCTACGTCCTGCACTTCGACGATTCGGGCCAACTGGATTCCATCGAACAGCAAATGAACGAGGATTAGGGCTGGCGGTCCGGGTCGCCGGAATGCAGGCTAAATAGCGTTCATATAACAAAAACTAAATTCACCGCAGAGACGCAAGAGAATCGCAACAGGAATTGCTTTGTTCGCAAAAAACGCTAATTTACGACAGCTTTGCGTTCTTTGCGTCTCTGCGGTGAAAAAACGTGTTTATGGACGTTACCTAAGGAGTCTTGGTATGAACACAGCGGCATACCCGGAAAGCAGCCGGCCTGATCGCGCTGCTTCGCCCTGGCGCTCGCCCTGGGCTCGCCCGCCCGGGCGGAAGTGAGCAACGAGGAACTGGCCAAGGCGGCCCAGAACCCCGTCGCCAACCTCATCAGCGTGCCCTTTCAGGACAACATCAACTTCAACTACGGGCCGGAGGAGAAGACCCAGAACGTGCTGAACATCCAGCCCGTCATCCCGGTCAGCCTGGGTCCCGACTGGAACCTGATCACCCGCACGATCCTGCCGGTCATTTCCCAGCCCGAGTTCTTCCCCGGCGAGGGCCGCACCAACGGCCTCGGCGATACCCAGTTCACCGCCTTCCTGTCGCCCAACAGGTCCAAAGGCCTGATCTGGGGCGTGGGTCCGATCGCGCAGTTGCCGACCAACACCGATAAGGTCCTGGGCAACGACCGCTGGGGCCTCGGCCCCTCCGTCGTGGTGCTGCGCATCGAGGGTCACTGGGTGTACGGCGCGCTCGCCAACAACGTCTGGTCGGTCAGTAACTCGAACAGCGATCCGAGCTACAACAACTTCCTGCTCCAGCCCTTCATCAACTACAATTTTCACGACGGGCTGTATCTGACCGCGTCGCCGATCATTACCGCCGACTGGAAGGCGGACAGCGGCGACACCTGGACCGTGCCGCTGGGCGGCGGCGTGGGCAAGATCGTGCGCTTCGGAAGATTGCCGGTGAACTTCCAGACCCAGGCCTTCTACAACGTCGAGAAGCCGGAGTTCGGCGCGGACTGGACCTGGCGCCTGCAGGCGCAATTGATGTTCCCGAAATGACAAGTTAAGTAGTTCCGTTCATAAAGAAATAAACTCACCGCAAAGACGCAAAGAACGCAAAGCCATTTAATTGTTTTTGTTAATTAGTTTCTTCGCGAACTTTGCGTCTTTGCGGTGAAAACGCTGTTTACGGATGAACATTAATTAGATCGTTTCTTTTACAGTAGACAGGAGTAACCCATGAACATACGCAACCTGCTGGCGTCCGGCCTGTTCAGCATCGCCGTCGCCCTCATCGGCTGCGCCTCGCAGGCGCAGACCTCGAACGCCTTGTCGGCTCCGCCGCCGGATGCGTCGGCCGCGCCCGCGCCGGCGAATCTCGATCCCTGGCCGCGCACCTTCACGCTCGCCACCGGCACCCTGCGCGTGTATCAGCCCCAGGTCGAGAAGTGGGAGGGCAACACGACTCGACTTTCGCGCCGCCGTGGAGGCCACGGCGAGCGGCGCCGCCACCGGGACCTTCGGCGTCATCTGGGGCACGGCGCGCACCGAGGTGAACCGCGCCGCCCGCCTCGTGACGCTCGAGGACCTGCGACTGACGCGCAGCAACTTCCCCACGCTCGCCGACAACGGCGCCGCCTATCGCAACGCGCTGGCGCAGCAATTCAGCGGCACCACGCGCACCATCGCGCTCGACCGCCTGCAGGCCTCGCTCGCCGCCTCCGGCACCGTGCAGTCGGCGGGCGTCCCGGTGCAAAACGACCCGCCGCGCATCATCGTCAGCAATTCCCCGGCGATACTCATCCCCATCAGCGGCCAACCCGTGATCAAGGACGTGCCCGACAGCCGCTTCGAGCGGGTCATCAACACGCGGGCGCTGATCCTGCGCACGCGCGGGGACAGCACCTGGTATCTGCATGTCTATGACGGCTGGCTGTCCGCTCCCGCGATCATGGGGCCGTGGAGTCTCGCCGCGGACACCCCGCTCGGCATCGACGATGTCGCCAAGAAGCTCGCCAAGCGCGGCGAAGCCGATCTGCTCGATGGCGGCAGTGCCCAGCCGAAGCCCTCGCTCGCCAACGGCGTGCCCGCGATCTACGTGAGCGAGATATCCGCCGAACTCATCGTCTTCAAGGGACAGCCCAACTTCCAGCCGATCAGCAACACCGAACTGCTCTGGGCGACGAACACCACCGCGGACGTGTTCGTCGACACGTCGAACAATCTCTTTTACGCGCTCATCTCGGGGCGCTGGTTCAGTACGCCTGATCTGAACAACGGCCCGTGGCAATACGTGGCGAGCAACGGCCTGCCGTCCGATTTCAAACGCATCCCGGCCGGTTCCCAGGCCGCCGTGGTGCTCGCCTCCGTGGCCGGCACGCCCCAGGCGAAGGAGGCGCTCATCGCCAACACCATTCCCCAGACGGCGACCGTGAAGCGGGTGGGCGGACCCAGCTTCACGCCCGTGATCGACGGCAAGCCGCAATGGCGTGCCATCGCGGGCACGTCGCTTAAGTATGTGTTCAATTCCGAAACGCCGATCATCCAGGTCCCCGACGGCAAGCTCTATGCGCTGAGCGCCGGGGATCTGGTTCACGGCCGGTTCGCTCGACGGCCCGTGGACGGTCGCCACCGCGGTGCCCGATGTGATCTACACCATCCCGCCCAGCTCGTCGCTGTATTACACGACCTTCGTGCGTGTGTACGGTTCGACGCCCGAGGTGGTCTACGTCGGCTATACGCCCGGCTACCTCGGCACGGTGGTCGAGCCGGATGGCGTCGTCGTCTACGGCACGGGCTATGACTACACGCCCTGGGTCGGCACCGTCTATTACGCGGCGCCGGACACCTACGGGGTGCAGGCCCAGCCGGTCTATAACCCGGCGACCGACATGGCCTACGGCATGGCCCTGGGGCTCACCACCGCGGCCATGGTGGACACCTGGGGCGGGGGAAGCACGTATTACTATGATTCGTCCTACCACGGCTATCCCTGCTGCGGTTCGACCAGCGCCAATGTCTACAGCCACTGGGGCGACACCGCCGTCTCGGGAACCGACACCTGGTACAGCAAGTCCTCGGGACAAGTCGGGGAGAAGTCGAGCGGCAGCTACACCAACTACCGCACCGGCACCACCGGCACCTATTCGGCCAACCGCTATGTCAATCCCTACCAGGGGACGGCGGGGCGCAGTTACCAACGCTCCTTCGATACCACGGGCGGCGCCACCGGCGACGTGAGCCGCGGCGAAACCTACAACGCCAATACCGGCGAGACGAAATACAGCTCCGATATGTCGGCGACCACGCAGGGAGGCAGCACGGTCAGCCGCGACACGAGCGCCCAGTGGGGCGCCCAGGGCACCTCGGCGTCGCACGATACCACGGTCACCAACGCGCAAACCGGCCAGACCAACACCTATAGCTCGGGTATAATGGCGACGACCACTACGCGAGCGCCGACGGCCAGAACTACCGCAACGACGGCAGCGGCTGGCAGAAGCAGACCTCGAGCGGCTGGCAGAGCGCGGCGGGCGAGGATACCTCGTGGGCGGATAGCGAGCAGCAGGCCCGCAGCCAGGGCGAGGATCGCGTCAGCAGCTATCGGCGGTGGTGGTAGTGGCGGCTTCGGCGGTGGTGGTGGCGGCTTCGGTGGTGGTGGTGGCGGCGGTGGCTTTGGTGGCGGTGGGGGAGGCGGTTTCGGCGGTGGTGGCTTCGGCGACCGCTTCGGCGGAGGCGGCTTCGGCGGGCGCGGTTCGGCGGAGGCGGCGGTCGGCGATTAACCGTCATAAGAGAAATGTAGGGTGGGTTAGCGTTTTTTGCGTAACCCACCAGGCGTTGCGCAGCAACACAACGCCTTTTTTAATGAGTGCCTGCCGGCACAACTGGTGGGTTACGGCACCAACGGCGTGCCTAACCCACCCTACATCGATTATGAAATCTCGCGGATTCAACTTTGACGTGCAACGGTTAACGAAGTACGAGAAAAAAGCTATTAACAAAAACAATTAAACAGCTTTGCGTTCTTGGCGCCTTTGCGGTGAGTTTATTTGTTTATGCATTGACATTACCAAGCAGAAATAATTCTAGGGAGGTTCGATCATGATACGTTCAAAACGGTTTACCAGAGCGGCCCTGCCGGCCGCCATGCTGTTCCTGTTGGCAGGCTCCACCGTGCTTGCCCAGGAGATCACCGGCACGCCGGGCTCTCCCAGCGCCACGACGACCATCAGCGGCAAACAACTGCCCGCGCCCGATCCGAAATTCGGCGGGGTGATCAAGGACGATGCCCTCCAGTCGAAACCCTGGTGGGCGCCGCGCATCGTACCGCCCAAGGAGGCGCCCAACGTGCTGCTCATCATTACCGATGACGCCGGGTTTGGCGTGCCGAGCACCTTCGGCGGCGTCATCCCGACACCCACGCATGGATCGCATCGCAAATAACGGTCTGCGCTACAACAACATCCACTCCACCGCGCTCTGTTCGCCGACGCGGGCCGCGCTCATCACCGGGCGGAACCATCACTCGGCCGGTTTCGGCGTGATCTCCGAGCAGTCCACCGGTTTCCCCGGCTACAACAGCATCATCGCCAAGGACAAGGCCACCATCGGGCGGATCCTGCTCGATAACGGCTATGCCACCGCCTGGTTCGGCAAGGATCACAACACGCCGGCCTTCGCCGCCAGCCAGGTCGGGCCGTTCGACCAGTGGCCGACCGGGATGGGCTTCGAGTATTTCTACGGCTTCGTGGGCGGTGATGCGAACCAGTGGCAGCCGAACCTGTTCCGCAACACCACCCAGATCTATCCCTTCGAGGGCAAGCCGGGTTGGAACCTGGTCACCGGAATGGCCGACGACGCCATCGATTACCTGAATCGCATCAATCAGACGATGCCGAGCAAGCCGTTCTTCATCAAATACGCGCCCGGCGCCACGCATGCGCCGCATCATCCGACGAAGGAATGGGTCGAGAAGATCAGCGCCATGCACCTTTTCGATGAGGGCTGGAACAAGCTCCGCGAGCAGATTTTCGAAAACCAGAAGCGCCTCGGCGTGATCCCGCCGGACACCCATCTGGAGCCCTGGCCCACGGATGTCCTTCCGAACTGGGATGATCTGACAGCGGAGGAGAAGAAGCTCTACATCAAACAGGTGGAAGTCTTCGCCGCCTATGCCGCCTACAACGACCACGAGATCGGGCGCGTCATCCAGGCCATCGAGGACATGGGCAAGCTCGACAACACGCTCATCATCTACATCAACGGCGACAACGGCACCAGCGCCGAGGGCGGCCCGCTCGGCACACCCAACGAGGTTGCGTTCTTCAACGGCGTCGCGGTGCCCGTCGACGTTCAGATGAAGTGGTATGACGTCTGGGGCACCGAGCAGACCTACAACCACATGTCGGCGGGCTGGTCCTGGGCCTTCGATACGCCCTTTACCTGGTTCAAGCAGAACGCCTCGAAGCTCGGCGGCATCCGGCAGAACATGGCGATCTCGTGGCCGGCGCGCATCAAGGACACGGGCGGCCTGCGCGAGCAGTTCATGCACGTCATCGACGTGGTGCCCACCCTTCTCGAAGTGACCGGCATTCCCGCGCCTGAAACGGTGGACGGCATCAAGCAGGCGCCGATCGAAGGCACCAGCTTCGCCTACACGTTCGACAAGGAAAACGCCAAGGAGCCCTCGCACCACAAGATCCAGTATTTCGAGATGATGGGCCAGTGGGCGCTGTATGACGAAGGCTGGCTGCTGAGCACCAAGGTGAACCGCGCGCCGTGGGAGGCATTCGGCGCCGCCAATCCCGATCCGCTCAACAACCAGGTGCTCGAGCTCTACGACCTGAACACCGACTTCAGCCAGTCCAAGAACATCGCCGACCAGCATCCGGACAAGGTGAAGGAGATGAAGGAGCTGTTCATCGCGGAGGCGAAGAAGTATCAGGTCTTCCCGATGGATGCCTCGGTGGCAGCGCGCATCGTCGCCCCGCGTCCGAACATCACCGCCGGCCGCACGGAGTTCGTCTACACGCAGCCGATGGTCGGCCTCCCGCAGGGCGATTCGCCGTTCCTGCTCGACAGCTCCTACACCATCACCGCCGACATCACAGTGCCTGAAGGCGGTGCGGAGGGCATGATCCTCACCTCGGGCGGACGGTTCGCCGGCTACGGCTTCTACCTGCTCAAGGGCAAGCCGGTGTTCCTCTGGAACCTCATTGACCTCAAGCGCGTCAAGTGGGAAGGCCCGGAGGCGCTCACGCCCGGCACAGCATACGCTGGAGTTCGACTTCAAATATGACGGCCTCGGCCTCGGCACGCTCGCCTTCAACAACATGAGCGGTCTCGGCCGACCCGGCACCGGCACGCTCAAGGTGGACGGCAAGGATGTCCAGACCATCACCATGCCGCACACGCTGCCGATGATCCTGCAGTGGGACGAGAGCTTCGACATCGGCTCCGACACGCTCACCGGCGTGAACGACGCGGACTACCAGCCGCCGTTCCCCCTGACCGCCAAGCTCAACAAGCTGACGATCAAAGTGGACCGGCCGAAGCTTACCGAGGAGGACATCAAGAAGCTCGAGAATACGGAAGCCATCGCGGTGGACGGCAAGCCGATTCATCACATGCAGAGCGGGCCGCAGTAGCCCGCACCGTAACGTTGTTTCATTCATGAACCACGCGGGCCGCCTCCGCTTCTGGACGCGGCCCGCCTGTTCACCAATAAATTCACCTTCGAAGCGACCTTGAAGAACCCGGGAAACGTGCCATGAGAAAAATACTGTTTCACATGTTTACCACCGCCGCCTTGGCCGCGAGCGCCTTACCCTTGGACGATCCGTTCAAGTGTTGAAAAGAGCGTTTATTCGGCGAAAAGAGCATTTATTCGGCCTATACTCGCCACGTATCGCAAGATAAAATATTACACCGGGCGCACCTTGGTACTCGACATCCCACGCTCCAATGGGATGAGACCTTAGGCGTCGGCGCCGACTCCGGCACGCCGGTGGATGACCGCGACTACCGGGTTCCGTTCAGGTTCAACGGTAGGCTCGCGAAGTTGACGGTGGCGCTCGGTCGGCCTACGCTGACGCCGCAAGACGAACAGCGCCTGATGCAGACGGCCGACGCGACTGACGAAGGATCAAGGGAGGTGAT
>CAVYZN010000025.1:0-18110 GCA_963773065.1 uncultured Gammaproteobacteria bacterium | reverse complement strand
CCCGGAAAAGAATTCGACCGTATCAGTCATGGGATGGCAAGGCGGCATTATCCAGCGCATCGAGCACCTGTTTCAGGTCCTGACCCGAGAGGCGTACTGACATCGACGATCTCACCGCTCCCGGAATTCGGGAAATTCATCCTGTGGGTGTGGAGGAGAAATGCTGAAGCCAGATAACCTTTCATGTGGCGGTTAAGCTGATCATCACCGTATTTCTCGGTCACGGTGAAAGGATGGCCTATATACGTGGCATGCACATGGATCTGATGGGGTTTTGTCTGTTCCCACCTCCCATCGACGTAGCCTCGGCGGCGGTGGTGTATCGGGTGGAGAACGTCACTGCTCCTCGCCTAGCTGCTCCACCTTGATGATCTGTTCGCTGCCTCTGCAACCGGTTCTTCCTCAGCGCCGCCGTGACGGCGCGCGAACCGCCTTGCCGCGGCCCCGCACAAGCGCCAGATAGCGCTTGTTCATCGTACCCGCGCGCAATTGCTCGTGCAGGGCACGCAACGCGCTGCGTCGCTTCGCGACGATCAGGCAACCCGAGGTTTCCCGATCGAGCCGGTGAACCAGTTCCAGGAAGGGTGCATCCGGGCGAACGGCGCGCAGCGCCTCGATGATACCGTGACTGATGCCGCTCCCGCCATGCACGGCAACCCCGGCGGGCTTGTCGATTACCAGGAGGTGTGTATTCTCAAAAAGGATATGGTCCTCGATCGCCAGCAACCTTTTTGCCGGAGTGGCTTTCGCCCTCTCCGGCGTCACGCGTACGGGAGGAATGCGCACCTTATCTCCCGCCTTCAGCTTGTACTGGGCACGTATTCGACTGCTGTTGACCCGCACTTCGCCGCGCCGCAGGATGCGATAGATATGGCTCGACGGCACACCCTTCAGGCAGCGCGCCAAAAAATTGTCTATGCGCTGCCCGGCTTCATCCTGGGCGACAGTGACGAGTCTAACCTCTGTCTGTAATTGGTGAGCGCTGGAACCCATTGCCGGATTTGCCAGGTGTGAGTGGAAGCTCCGGCATTGTACCTTCAAATTCACATAACATTCAGTGCCTTCGTTTGCTAGGACAGGACAAGGTTGATATAGTCGCGCCACGACGTGGTCTTTGCCGCCATCGATGGATGGTGGGCAATTCACGTCAGGACACGAATTTCCTGCTGATGAAGGCGTTATTCGCATAAACCGTTTTTTCAGCAGTTTCAGCAAGCAGCTGATTTTGGACCTTTATTGACACACAACCAGCGCTCCCGTGATTAATACAACGCACTACAGCCTTTTTGCTGTCATTTGCCATTTCAGTGTCTGCCTGACAAACATCGGCTCGTCCGTGTTTGCCTGGCGGACAGGTGACTTGGCTTGCCGGCTGCCTTGCGCTGCACAGGAAACGGTCGAGCGCGCGAGAGACATAACACATGAAAAGAATGCTCATCAACACCACCCAACCCGAAGAGTTGCGCGTGGCCCTGGTAGATGGCCAGAAACTCTACGACCTTGATATCGAAATACCTTCACGGGGACAAAAAAAATCCAACGTATATAAAGGCAAAATCACCCGCATCGAGCCCAGCCTGGAAGCGGCTTTCATCGATTACGGGGCCGAGCGCCATGGATTTCTCCCGTTAAAGGATATTTCACGCAACTATTTTTCCGAAGCTGCCAAAGAAGGCGGCGGCCGACAGAGCATCAAGGATGCCCTCAAGGAAGGACAGGATCTGATTGTCCAGGTCGAGAAGGAAGAACGCGGCACCAAGGGCGCCGCACTCACCACCTTCATCAGTCTGGCCGGTCGTTACCTCGTCCTGATGCCTAACAATCCTCGCGCCGGCGGCGTGTCCAGACGCATCCAGGGCGATGAGCGCAACGTTCTCGCGATGCCATGAGCGCACTCAACATCCCCGAGGACATGGGCATCATCGTGCGTACCGCCGGCGTCGACCGCAGCGCCGAGGAACTCCAGTGGGATCTCGATTACCTGATCACGCTGTGGGATGCCATCATCAAGGCTTCCCTTGAAAAGCCGGCGCCGTTCCTCATCTATCAGGAAAGCAATGTCATTATTCGCGCACTGCGCGACTACCTGCGCAAGGACATCACGGAAATCCTGGTTGACAGCCAGGATGTTTTCGAAAAAGCAAAGGAATTCATGCAGCAGGTCATGCCGCATAACCTGAGCAAGCTCAAGTTGTACCAGGACAAGATACCGCTCTTCAGCCGCTTTCAGATCGAGTCCCAGATCGAATCAGCCTTCCAGCGTGAAGTCTCGCTGCCCTCCGGTGGCGCCATCGTCATCGATCACACCGAAGCCCTGCTCTCCATCGATATCAACTCGGCACGCGCGACCAAAGGCAGCGATATCGAGGAAACCGCGCTGAACACCAACCTTGAAGCGGCCGATGAAATTGCCCGCCAACTGCGTATCCGCGATCTCGGCGGTCTGATCGTGATTGACTTCATCGACATGCAGCCGCCGCGCCACCATCGGGAGGTTGAAAACCGATTACGCGATGCGCTCAATATGGATCGGGCCCGTGTCCAGATCGGACGAATCTCGCGTTTTGGCCTGCTGGAGATGTCATGACAACGATTACGCCCTCGCTGGGCGAATCAAGCCAGATCGCCTGCCCGCGCTGTGCCGGTCGGGGGACGATACGGGGTGTCGAATCCCTGTCGCTTTCCGTGTTGCGTATCATCGAAGAAGAGGCCATGAAGGAGAGCACGGTCGCGTCGTGGCGCGGGTGCCTGTCGATGTGGGCACTTATTTGCTGAATGAAAAGCGCGAATTGTTGTTGAGTCTCGAATGACGTCATGGCGTCTCGGTAATGCTGATTCCCTCACCCGCGCTGGAGACGCCGAATTACGACATCCAGCGGGTACGCGGCGAGGAATTGCGCGGCATACGGCCGAGCGGAGCTACCAAATGGTTCACGAGGAGCCTGAAGCGGAAGCTATACAGGCGGCCATGACCTCGGCCATGCCAATGGGGTTGGAGGCCCCTGCCGTGAAGGCGGTCGCGCCGTCCACGCCCGCACCGGAACACATATTCGTCGAGACTGCCGACGACAAGATACCCGAGAAAGTGAAAAAACCGGGACTATTCAATCGGCTAATTTCCAGCCTGTTCGGGGCCGGCGAAACGCCCGAGCGGCCGGCCAGCCAACCCGTGGAACAGTCAACCAGTCGCCGCAGCCCGCAACCACGCGAGCATGGCAAGGGCAGTCACCCGCGGGGCGGCACGGGTCGTGGTGGTCAGCCCCGGGGAAGAAGACGCGGCGGCAACCAGAATCGCCAGGCATCGACGGACCAGCCACCACGCCATGAGACCGCACCCAAGGAAGAGAGGATACAACCCGCCGTAGCGGAACAAGAACAAAATGACATGCCGGTAACACCGGATTCAGCGGATGACCACTCCGGTTCATTGCCGGAGAGTGGCCGCATGCAACGTAGCCAGGGACGCGGCCCATCCCGGCGCGGGCGCCGCAGTGGACGACACAGACCATCCGGCCAGAAACGCAATAACGACAACCCACCGGAACGCGCATCCGCTGCACAACGTACCGATGCTGGTGAGAGCACCGGCGGCGGTACTACAAACACGGACGCACACACTGCACCGCCTGCTACTTTGTCACCGCCTACAGACGAACATGGCCGGAGCGCCCCGCATGCCACGGAGAAACAGGCTTCGGCGACGGGCAGTCCAAACCCGCCACCGGCAAAGGACGGCAGTGTATCGGCCCAGAAGAAGGCGGATGCCCCTGCACCGGCAGCCGGCTCTACCATGGCGGAAGCGGAGAGAAAATCTTCGGACGGCCCTCCCGCCCAGGCCTATGCGGCTGAAAAGGCGGAGGTCAAAATCGATAAAGCATCCCCATAACAGAGGCTCCACTCTGCTGACCCGGCTTCACAGACGATGTTGTTGGCGGATTTCCGCCAGCAAGCCCTCGGCAGCCCGTTCAATCAGATCCAGCACTCGTTCAAAACCGGTTGCCCCGCCATAATAAGGGTCTGGTACCTCATCCTCGGCAAGTTCGGGAGCAAATTCCAGGAACAGCCGCAGCTTGGGCCGATGGGCGGGCGGGCAGAATGCCAACAGGTCTTCATAATTCCTCCGGTCCATCGCCAGCACATAGTCGAATAGCAGAAAATCATTTTCGGTGACCCTGCGGGCGCGCTGTTTGCAGAGATCGATCCCGCGCCGCATGGCGGCTTGCGCGGCCCGTTCATCCGGTTGTTCGCCGATATGGTAGGCATGCGTTCCCGCCGAATCGATCCGGATCAGCGATGATAAGCCCTGACGCTCGACCAGATACTCAAACACGCCCTGAGCCGTGGGTGAACGGCAGATATTGCCCATGCACACGAACAAGACCCTGACCATCAGAACATACTCCACGCTCGATTAGCCACCGACTCTATCATCTCGCTGACAAGACCCGCTCAACCCTTGCCAAGTCCGCCTCGGTATCGACCCCAGGAGCAGGTATTGCCTCGGCGATGCGGACGTGTATTTTCAGGCCATGCCAGAGCGCGCGCAGCTGTTCGAGTTTCTCGAAATTCTCCAGTGGTGAGGGTTCCAGCCGGCTGTAATGACGCAGGAAACGGGCCCGGTAGGCGTAGAGGCCGATGTGGTGCAGCAGGGGATACCCGCCCGGTATGCCGGAACCCGTTTCTGGCGGATCACGATGCCAGGGGATCGGAGCACGGCTGAAATACAGCGCATAGCCATCGCGATCGAGCACCACCTTGACGATATGCGGATCGATTTTGTTCTCCGATGTCTTCAAGGGATAGGCAAGGGTAGTAATGGAGGCGGATTGATGGGTGGCAAGATCGGCGGCCACCTGGTCAATCAGCACGGGTGGCATCAAGGGCTCGTCGCCCTGCAGGTTGACGATAATGGCCTCATCATCCCATCCACGCGTCGCCGAGACTTCGGCCAGCCGCTCGGTGCCCGAGGCATGTGCCGTTGATGTCATGCAGACATCGGCGCCAAAACCAGCCGCCGCCGCCGCTATGCGCTGGTCATCGGTCGCGATGACGATGTGTTGCGCACTGCTCGCCCGGGCGCGTTCGTGGACATGCTGCAACATGGGCTTGCCTGCGAGCAGGCGCAATGGTTTGCCGGGCAGCCGCGTCGAGGCATAACGCGCGGGGATTACGATCTTAAACGCTGTGGTCATATCCGTGTCTGCACTTGCCATGGGCGGTTAAGCGGGAGAGCGATCAAATCCACAGAATATCGCCTGCAATATTCCCTCATGAGGGTTTGAGGCAGATCGGTCGGAAGCGTGATACCTGCCTGCCCGCCTCTCCTGCGTTCGGAAGCAGGCGTGAGGAACTCAAACCTCTTCTTCCGCGCGCAACTTGCGCGCCTCATCCTCCAACATGACGGGAATATCATCCCTTACCGGATAGGCCAGGCGGTCCACCTTGCAGATCAGTTCCCCTGCCTTCTCACGGTAGACCAGCGGCCCCTTGCATACAGGGCAGGCAAGAATCTCGAGTAATTTTTTATCCATCGCTCATTTCCATCCTTCATCGATATCACGAAGCAACCGCAAGGGCGTTCTTCCCGCTTCGGTCGAGCAGGTCCAGCACCCTGGCCCCGAACTCCGCCGTCATCTCAATTGTAACCGGAACATACCAGGCGTTAGTAAGGCAGAGATTACGGCATTTCACCGCATCTTTCTCCGTCATCATGACCGGCCTGTCGTCACCGAAATCCAGATTTGCCGCCGTATAGGCATGGTGATCGGGAAATACATGTTCTTCCAGCAGCATGCCCGCCTGTCTGAGGCGGGCGAAAAAACGCTCCGGATTGCCGATCCCGGCGACGGCATGCACCGACTGCCGCGCGAAACTGCTTAGGTCTCTGGATCCGAGCTTCTGATCGAGGTTGATCACCCGGCCCGCGCGCATCTTCATCGGGTACTCGCCACGCCTGCCCAATCCATTCACGACCACCAGGTCGACTTCCGCCAAACGCCCGGACGGTTCACGCAAGGGCCCGGCCGGCAAGCAGAAACCGTTACCGATACGCCTGGCGCCATCAATAACCGCGATCTCGATATCCCGCTTGAGGGCATAATGCTGCAGGCCATCATCACACACGATCAGGTCGCAATCGCTATGCTCCAGCAATGCCCGTGCTGCGGCAACACGGTCCGGCGCGACCGCCATCGGGCATCCACAGCGACCGGCGAGGAGGACAGCCTCATCTCCCACGGCCGAGGGATCGCTGTCGGCACGCACCTGCTGCGGCCAGTGCCTCGCCCTGCCCTTGTAGCCGCGCGCAATCACCCCCGGCCGGTAGCCGGATTCCTTCAAGAAGCTGACCAGCCACGCAACCAGCGGCGTCTTGCCGGTGCCGCCAACGGTGAGGTTGCCAACCATCACAACCGGCACAGGCATCTTATGCCTCGCCAGCCACCCTGCCCGGTAAAGAACGCGGCGCAGCCGGATAAACATGCAATAGACCGTTGCTACCGGTAGCAGCAAAACCAGCCACGGACTGCGTCGATACCAGTAATATTCCAGGCGGTTCATATGTCGATCGATCCACCGTGAGTCTGTAGTGCGGATAATACGTTATTTATCGCAGCAGCCAAACCGGTTCTTGGTGGCGCAGGTAACGGCGCGCCAGTAACGCGGATACTTGCAACGATACGATACCGCTTCCGGTGGCAGGCCACCCGATCGCAGCTTCACGGTTATCGCACCGTGCGGGGCGGTGTCGAGCAGCACCGAACCGGCCCGCCGGTAGCGCTCGACCACCTCGCTGCGTGGCAAGCGGTAACGATTCCGGTATCCCGTCGGAAACAGCGCATAGCCGGGACTGACGGCTTCAACAAACGCAGGCGAAGATGAGGTCAGACTGCCGTGATGCGGCACGATCAGCACATCCGCAGGCAATCGATCACGTAATTCGCGCAGCAGGATCCGTTCCGAATCCGCTTCGATGTCACCGGTCAGCAGGATACGCCGGCCTCCCTCTGTCTCGACCCGAACGACACAGGAGGCATTATTCCCGTGCCGGTAACTGCGCGCATCCGGATGCAGCACGGAAAATGCAACCCCCTCCCACCGCCATCGGTCACCCCGGCGGCACTGGCGGGCCGCGCGCATCGTCAGGAGTTCCGGGATGCCGGCAATGAGATCGACAACAGGCAATGCTTTCAACACCGAGGGAACGCCACCGATATGATCGTTATCCCCGTGACTGACAATCAGTTTATCAATCCGCCCCACCCCCTGGCTGCGCAGGTAGGGAACCACAACGGCACTGCCGGTATCAAAACCCGGGCTATAGGCTGGACCGGCATCATAGACCAGGGTGTGGTCCCGGGTTCGTATCACCGTCGACAAACCTTGTCCGACATCAAGCAAGGTCACCCAGACCTCACCGAATGCGGGCGCAAGCGGCCTGGCCGCAAACAGGGGCAGCAGCAACACCAGGCCGAGCCACCTGCCGGGGAATCCGCGCGGGGCGAACAGCAGGAGGGTGCCAACCGTTGCCGGCAACAGTGTCCACGGCAGCGGCTGATGCTGCTGCAGGAGGGTAAAATCCAGCTTCCCCAGCCAGGCCAGGAAGGGCCACAAGGTATCCATGAACCAAGTCGCCAGATTCAGCAGCAGCCCACCCGCCGTAGCATTGATGAACAGCAGCAACGTTCCGATAAGGGCCATAGGCACCACCAGCAGGTTCACCCAGGGTACGGCAACGATGTTTGCCAGCGGTGAAACCAGGGATGCTTGCTGAAAAAAGACCAGCAGTACGGGCAG
Source organism: uncultured Gammaproteobacteria bacterium (assembly GCA_963773065.1). Taxonomy (GTDB): domain Bacteria; phylum Pseudomonadota; class Gammaproteobacteria; order UBA9214; family UBA9214; genus CAVQCA01. The sequence goes on along the minus strand of CAVYZN010000025.1, from coordinate 10,316 downwards.
CATGCTCACGGCAAGGACGATATGGATACTGGCGATCTTGCGCCAAACGCCTTCGCTTCCATGGCGGCTGGATGTGGTGTAAAGAATCATGGTCACCGCCCAGAACGACAGCCACCAACTGGCGGATAGCACCGCCAGCGGATCGATCGCCAGGGTGGCGATCACTGCGAGGCAGAGCACATGGCCGGGACGTGATTGCCGATCCGCCAACACCGCCGTCATGGCCACGGCCAGCATGATCAGCGCCCGGCTGGTCGGAATACCCAGACCGGCGAGAAAGGCGTAAAACGTCGCCGATAAAAGGGCTATTACCACCGCGGCCCGAGTGGCCGGGACGGTTTCCGGCCAGGTGCCAAGCCGCGACCAGACGAATCTCGTCAACCAGAAAACCAATCCGGCCACAAGACTGATATGCGACCCCGAAATTACCATCAAATGGGTGGTGCCCGTCGCTCGCAGGACATCCCATTGCACGGGGTCGATAGCGCCATCATCACCGATGGTCAGCGCGCGTATCAGGGCCAGCCCCGGCGGCGGGTGCTCCCTGGAATTGAAGTAGGCCGCAATAGATTTTCGCATCCCGTCGATGAATGACCAGGACTGGCTTTCGAGCGGGTGGTTGCGCTTATCGGTCTTTACATAGCCGGTCGCGGAAATCCCTTGCTGGAGCAGCCAGCGTTCATAATCGTAACTACCCGGGTTGGCATAGCCATGCGGTCGTTTCAACCGAACCGCCAGTTGCCAGCGTTCACCCAGCATCGGCAGTTGTTGAGTCTGGTACCAACTGAGCTGGATCTTCCTGTCGAAATCACTCCAGCCATCCCCTTCATCGAGCCGGTCTGCGTGCAACAGGAAGCGGACACTCTGGTGTGACAGACTGCTGGGGAGATCCGCAACGATCCCCTGAATCAGGACCGTCCGGCCTTCGAGGCGACCGTCCAGGACGCAATCGAGCATTATCTGGGCATGATAAGCCGCCCAGAAGAAACCCAATAAAAAAATGGCGGGCAGCCGTGCAACGCGCCAGCGCAGCGCAAGAGGCACGGTGAATACACCGGTATAACAATACCAGGGAGGGAGTTCAGCCTGATATTGAAGTGCAAGAACACCCGCGAGAAATACGCAGGTTCTGATGATCATGTTCGTCCCTGAACATTGTGAGTCTCCTGAATAACGCTATCGGGTTACGGACCGCCGTGAGTGTGTTCCTCGCTTGTCAGCCGGTTGACTGTTGCTCGATATAGCCGTCATTGAGTATCAATATGCGGTCCATGCGTGCCGCAATCTGCGGATCGTGCGTGGCCACAAGATAGCTGATTGAGAATTCCCTGTTAAGCTCCAGCATCAGGTCATAAACCTGATCGGCATTTTTCCGATCCAGATTGCCGGTCGGCTCATCCGCCAGAACACAGAGGGGACGCGTGACCAGCGCACGGGCAACGGCCGCGCGTTGTCGCTCCCCGCCGGACAGCTCGCCCGGTTTGTGCGTCGACCGACCGGACAGGCCCACGCGGTCCAGTATGCGGCTCGCTTCGCCGGCGGCTTTCGCGGGGGATACACCGCGCACCAGCAGGGGCATGGCCACATTCTCCAGGGCGGTGAATTCCGGCAGCAGATGGTGGAACTGGTAGATGAAACCCAGCGCCCGATTACGCAGCCTTCCCAGTTGCACGGCGTTGAGAGGCTCGATCGGCGTACCGTCGATGCGGATCTGACCGGCGGTCGGCGTATCCAACCCTCCGAGCAGGTGCAACAAGGTGCTTTTACCACTGCCGGAGGCCCCCATTATGGCGATTTGTTCCCCCTGTCCGACCGTCAAGTCGATTTGCCGCAACACATGCAATGTCGAGTTGGCATCGGAATAGCTTTTCGCCAGATGGGAGCAGTTCAGCACCTCACTCATAGCGCAAGGCCTCGGCTGGATGAGTCCGTGCGGCTCGCCAGGCGGGGTAGAGTGTCGCCAGCAGGCTGAGTGCCAGCGCAACTGACGTCATGATGAGCACATCATGCCAGTGCAGGTCGGAGGGAACCTCGCTGATGTAATAGACGTCCGCGGCGAGAAACCGCACATTGAAGAACGATTCAATCGCCGGCACGATAGTCTCTATATTCAGAGCCAGCGAGACGCCACCGAGCACGCCCAGCAAGGTTCCGAACAAGCCGATGACCGCGCCCTGGATCACGAAGATCGCCATGATGCTGCGCGGGGATGCGCCCAACGTGCGCAGGATGGCGATGTCGGCGCGTTTGTCCGTCACGACCATGATCAGCGTCGAAACGATATTGAATGCCGCGACGGCGACGATAAGCGTCAGGATGATGAACATGACGCGTTTTTCGGTCTTCACAGCGCGGAAAAAATTGGCGTGCTGCCGGGTCCAGTCTTCCACACGGTAATTCGCCCCCAGTTGCATGCCCAGTTCGTCGGCAACGCGTGGCGCCGCGAACAGGTCATCCAGCTTCAGGCGGACTCCGGTAACATTGTCACCGAGACGGAACAGCCGCGCGGCGTCCTTCATGTGCACCAGCGCCACACCCCGGTCATATTCATACATACCCACTTCAAACAGTCCGACCACGGTGAAGCGCCGCAACCGTGGCATAACCCCGGTCGGACCCACCATGACCTGGGGTGAGACCACCGTAACGGCATCCCCCAGCCCCACCCCCAATGTATAGGCCAGCTCACTGCCGAGAATGATGCCGTAGTCGCCATCCTTTAAGCTCCCGACAGTGCCGGCCTTGATATGCGACACCACATCGGAAACCGCTCCTTCCTGTTCCGGCAGGATGCCGCGTATGATCGCTCCACTGACGCGGTTACCGGCACTCAGCATGGTTTCACCACTCACATAAGGCGCAGCGGCGACGACGTTGCCATGCGTCATGACGGCCCGCTCAACGTCTTGCCAGTCGGCCAGGTAGCCATCAAAGGTGGTTACCGATGCGTGCGAGGCCATGCCAAGTATGCGATCACGCAATTCCCCTTCAAACCCGTTCATCACAGACAGTACGGTAATCAGCGACGTCACGCCGAGCGCGATACCCAGCATGGATGTCAGCGAGATGAACGAGATGAAGTGTGTGCGCCTTTTGGCATGCGTGTAACGCATGCCAATATACAATTCAAGGGGTCGAAACATAGTGGGGGGATTAAATCACAACTCCATGTGGAATACGCCGGCACGTGAAAAATAATTTGAGGGCGGCATGATTGCCGCCCTCCTGTGAATACTAGATATTCTGCACGTACCCGAGTTTCGCGCTTTCAGGCAACCGTCAGAACCGCTGCGGTATGGTCCTGGTCAACAATGACCGTGACGGTACTGCCAACCGGCATATTGGAGAGTATCGCGATATCCGTATAAGCTCCGGTGCCGGCAGGATCGACCGCCATTATCGCATCGGGCCCATCCGAAGTCATGTTGACAAAGTTCTCGATTTGATGGATAGAGGGATCATAACCGGTCAGGATATCTGATATGTCAATCACATCAGATTCACTGCCATGATAATCCTGAATGGTATCGACGCCCTCACCCAGTGACCGGATGGCGAACACATCCGCACCAATACCACCCGTCAGATCATCCCCGCCGCCACCACCGGCCAGAAAGTCATTACCACCGCCACCAATCAGGCTGTCATTACCGGCGCCGCCGACCAGGATGTCATTACCACCCAGGCCATTCAGGCTGTCATCATTTTCTCGTCCAAATATCGCATCATCGACATTGCCGCCCGTAAGACTGTCCATACCTGACGTGCAATAGATGATGTTCGGAGCATCGATACCTCCGACGACGTTTATCGATGGATCGCCGGGATTGTCATAGACGAATTCGAACCTCATTAAGCGTGCCTGCTCGTTACCACCATCGGAATCGTTATAGGTGACCGTCCAGTTGTCACCCAGCTCCGGTGGGTTGGCAACCAGATAATCGGCAAGCGTTCCGTTGAACACACCGGTATTCACGCTGGTAACATCATTATAATTGACGGATGCCGTCATGAGACCGGTAGCAGGATCATAGTTCCATTGGTTGGCGCCATCGTTCTCCGCGATAACAGCAAAGGTAATTCCGTCAACGTTGATAGTTGCCGTGACAGTGGATTCAAGCGCTCCATCGGCCCGATGATCATCCGGTATCGGTACACCGCCGGATGAGGGCCTGCTCTGGAAATCCGTAAGCAAGTTGATAAAGCTGCTGTCTATCGTGCCATTATCACCCACATCCCTGCCGATGGCCGTAACCAGTTCCGTACCCACCACCAGGGTCGCATCCAGATTATGACCCGAAGTCAGCGGTGAATGTCCGTCTCCGATTTGCATATCCTGCCCCGGCAGACCGGACGGGGGCAGGGCGGTAATATTGATAATCCCTGTTCTGGTCGTCGACGGGTCGCCTCCTTCAGTGACGCTGAAAGTTACCGCGCCTTCAACCGGATTCTCAATCGTGCCCAGATCGACATCCGGTGGAATATAGACAATCTCCGGCAGCGCCTCACCCACACCCAGCGTGAACGTATCGCCCGCATTCAGTTCTATAAATGTCGCGCCATTGTGATAACCGGTCTGGCCCTGATCCGGAACCCCTGTGATTTCCACCGTTAGTACACTGTCAACATCCGTGACATTCAGTCCGATGGGATAACCGCACTGATATTCCGGTGACATCTCGGCCACGTCAACAGGCAACCAGACATAACTCTCGGCATCGAATACTGCCGCATGGTCATTGTCCAAAATCGTCCCGGTCGCACTCGCATGCCCCGCATCGAGCGCCGCACCGCTCGGGTTGGACAACACCACCGTGAACGCCTCGGTGCCCTCCACCAGCAGATCATCGGTCACATCAAGGTCACCTGCGCACTCGTCTGCCCCGCCAAAAACGTCACCGTCCCGGTCAGCCCATCGAGCGAACCGTTGTAGTCCCCGGGCGTGAGCGCACTGCCCGGCACCACCGTGTAGTCCACACTCACCGCACTCGCCGACGGATTGGTCAACTGCAGCGTGAAGACAATCGTCGCATCCGGCCCGCCCGGGTCGCCCTCGGTCACCGTCACCTCACTCCCGCCCGCCCCCGGCGTAAACCCCACCAGCGTCGCGTCATTGTCTTCGATGAGGCCTATTGCCGTGATATTGTCAGGCTGGGCATTCGTGATATCGCTGAGCGTTTCTACCAAGTCTTCAAATGTCCCCGGTCCACCTTCAAATATGGAATCATCAAGTGTCGGTATCGCTATAGTCGCCGATGTTTCACCGGCCGGAATCGTGACAGTCCCGGTGAGTGCGGCGAGTTGTGAGAGATCCTGAACTCCAGCCGCGCCGAACGATAGTGTCCAGGTTGCACTCACATCAACCGTCGGATTTGGCTTGTCGAGTACAACGGAAAATACAAGTGTTTCACCCTCTGTAACGCTGTCACCGACAGTGTTTGAGGTATCTATTGAGATGACCGGAGGCTGCTGCGACGCTTGCTGGGGCTGCAGTGACTCTTCATCCAGTTCACTGAACCCGTAGCCGACTGGTGTTGTCACAAACCCACTTTCAGGGGTTACGACGCGACCCGTAGCTTCAAGCCGCACGACAGTGGTACCTTCATCCTCCATGACGCCGGCAACACCTGCAGCCGGCGCCTCGGTGAGTTCGGTTGGATCCTTGCCTTCGAGAATAGCAGCATGGATCGTTTCGGCATCGGTGATGCCGGCAGAGAGAAAATCTGAATATTGCGAGGGAAACAGGTCATCACCCAGGTGTGCGGTAAACCCGGGGCCAATGTTCAAGTCCGAACCATCCAGCATGGTGATCAAGGCACTGCCGTCATCCGATGTTATGATCACATCATCGTGGTAGAGGAAATCACCGGGTGAGAGGTCATAGGTTTTGCCATCGGAACGGACAACCTTCACATCACCATCAACGGTCGTGACAATGCCTATATGAGTAACTGCCACAGTTGCGTCCCCGTCCTCAGAGACCAGGGTATGACCCGCAGGATCAAATATGTCATTGTTCAGGATGGTGGTGAAATCGGAACCAATCTGGTAACCCGACCCATCAATAAACGTGATTTCAACCAGACCGTTTGGCCCTGTGGTTATCACGTCATCCGCATACAACAGACTGCCTGAATGCAGGGTTTCAGTGGAGCCATCGGAATGAGTAACAGAAGCCTGACCATGCAGGCCATCTACTACGCCAATCTGCAGTCTTGCCATTAGTAATTACCTCTGCCATTCACAACTATGTCAATGATTTCATAGTAATTATGAAAGACTAATCGCAACCATCGTTGCTTAGATAACCATCGCATTTTGTGACTTTCCTGTCCATTGCACTTAAGTCCCAGATTCTTATCATTTAGTGCAATCTCATCCACCAGTTGCTACTAGTGGCGGGATCCATGCTTAAATGACACCCCCTCCGCCGACTCACCAGTTCATTCTTGAGTAATTTCAGTAGACTACGCGGCATCCAGACCTCCCCATCATTAATATGCCTGATGGCTTTCCCGAGCAGTTGTAACACCTCGCGCTGGAGCATCACACCGCGCACGCCCTGTAGGATAACCCACAGCATCCTGCCTTCATTGTAGTTTTCCATAATTACCAGGAATTTCAGCGCCGGGTGGCATGCGAGAAGCATGTGTAAGGTTTCTACCCCCTCGCGCCGTATGATGTCGTCATCTATAACCGCGACATCCGATCGGGAAAGAGCCATCCGGGTACCCAGTTGGGTCGGACTGGAAGGTACCGACACCAGCTCTATATCCGGGTTCTGTTCCACCAATTGAGCACATTCCATCTGGACGGTGTCACGGGATGATATAAAAGTCACTTTTATTGTTTTCATAAGTGATTGTTTCCTCTGACCATATAAAGCCTATGCAGTTGCCTCGCTGCATACAATTGGACTTAAGTACCAGCGGATGTCCAACCGGCGCATTTTTTCAGCAAACATACCGTTACTCCAGACGTTGGAGAAACAGACTAACAAATTCTCAAAGCACCTGAGCATCAATGCCGATACACCATGGAATTGCTGAAGAATATCAACCGTATTGAGTATTGCCCTGTGACAGCACGGCTGACAACCACAATTCGTCGGTCCCCAGCGAGGCTGTCACTCAGACAGGTGCTAACCCGTCCTGGCCACACAGTTTTGCCTGTTACCTCCACCCGATCCGGATATGCCGTGATACCAGGACGGTGGTTTGTCGTCATTGCAATGTTCATCTGCATTGTAGCTAGCGCTGTGTCCACGGCAGGTGAATTCACCTTGACGAGACAAGCCATTGCAAAGATCAAACAGGAGCACGGCGAATATGCCCGCCGGCGTGTCGTACACTGGCAGGCGATTATAAGTTCGAGTGGGGATCTTTCCGACATGGAGAAATTGCAAAGGGTCAATGATTTTTTCAATGAGCTTGAGTTTGTCAACGATATTGACCATTGGGGAAAGAAAGACTACTGGGCCACACCACTGCAAACCCTGGTTTCAAATGGCGGCGATTGTGAAGATTTTTCCATTGCGAAGTATTTTACGCTTCTGGAGATGGGTATACCTGCAGATCGGATGAGACTTACCTACGTTAAGGCACTGCGTTTGAATCAGGCACACATGGTTCTGACCTATTTCTCCTCTCCGGATGACGACCCGCTGGTGCTGGACAACCTGGAAAAGGAGATCAGACCCGCAGCAATGCGTGCTGACCTCCTACCTGTCTACAGTTTTAACGGTAACGGCCTGTGGTTGGCAAAAACACGACTGGCTGACAGCACGCAAGTCGGGCGGGCGGATCGACTTGCTCCGTGGCGTGATGTAATTGCACGTATCAATGATGAACTTGCACCATAGACATGTGCAGAAATATGCATCAAATACTGTTAGAACCTATACTGCGCAAACTGCAAGGGATGTAATAACCCGATGACTCTATACCGACAACTCGTGCTGATCATCATCCTGTTGTTCACTGCCTGTTTCCTGGCTTCAGTGGCCATCAGCATAAGCAATTTGCGTAACTTTCTTGGCGAACAACTTGCATCACATGCCCAGGATACGGCGACCTCACTGGGCCTCTCACTTTCCCCACCTATGCAACGCAATGACGAGCCGCTCATGAATTCCATGGTTGATGCAATCTTTGACCGTGGTTATTTCAAAACAATCAGCGTCATAACGGTTGATGGAAATACATTAATCGAGCGCAGCAATCCGGTGACCGACAAAGATGTTCCGGCGTGGTTTGTTGACAACATCGACCTGCGGTTACCCATGGCTGAGGCCATGGTCATGTCCGGCTGGAAACAGGCGGCAACCGTCATGGTTGCCAGCCACCCGGGAGATGCCTACCGTGAATTATGGAAAAATACAGTTGACACATTCTGGTTGTTCTCTCTGACAACGATTACGGCACTCCTCCTGGGTATCATGGCGATACGGCTGCTGTTAAAGCCGTTACAGAGGGTCGAGGAACAAGCCGAGGCAATATGTGAACGTGCCTATGTGATCCAGAAAAAGCTCCCGCGCACCCGGGAACTGCGTCGCGTCGTTAAGGCTATGAATCGCCTGACGACGAAGGTCAATGAGATCTTCACGGAACAAACCACATTAACGGAACGGCTTCGCGAACAGGCCTACAAGGATCCGGTTACGGATCTGGGCAATCGCCGTTACTTCGACCGCCAGTTGCAAACACTCATCGAATCACGTGAGGAATCCGCAGGGGGTGCCGTCATATTGGTTGAAATCTATCACCTCGAACATATCAACACGGCTTCAGGATACCAAGCCGGCGATTGTGTGCTGCACAGGACCGCGGAACTGATACAAACCCGTCTTGCTGATTTCAGAAATTGTTTCGCCTCACGAATCTCCGGCGCAGGATTCGCCATTGTGGCCAACGACTGCAACAATAGTGAAGCCGACGCACTGGCAAATGTACTCAGCAACGATCTCCTAAAGCTACATACTGAGAACCTTGTCAAATACAAGGATATCGCCAACATCGGTGTAGCCATGTGGCAATCGGGTGACAATTTATCCGACGTGCTTGCCAAGGTTGATATTGCACTGCGCTCTGCTCAGACCATCGGCGGAAATGCCTGGTACCGTTACGAGCCGCCTGCTACCGGAAAGCCAACAATACGGGGCGCAGCACAATGGAATGCTTTCCTCAAACAGGTCATCGGGTCAACAAGCGTTGCGCTCTTTGCTCAACCTGTTCTGAAATTCACCAGCACGGGGCTTGAGGTGGTACACAAGGAGATTTTCCTGCGATTACCGGACGAAGATGGCGAATTGATTATGGCAGGGGTATTCATGCCCATGGCTGAGCGGATGGGACTTGCCACTGCACTGGATAAACTCACCATTAGCAAATTACTGGAATATCTCTCTGCAAACCCTGAGGAACATTATCTATATGCACTTAACCTGACATCGACATCGCTGCATGACCCGATGTTTGTGGAGTGGCTCTGCAACCAGATCCAGGCAGCACCCGACACTGGCCGACGGATTGTTTTTGAACTTCCCGAGGTTGGCGTGCTAAGAAATATCGAGACCACGCGCACCATTGTTGACAGATTGTCGGCGCTTGGGTGCGGTTGCGGAATCGATCATTTCGGGCGCGGATTCAATTCATTTGGATATCTACGCAGTATCAAGGTGCAATATCTGAAGATTGATGGCGGTTACACCCGTGACATCAATCGTGATGCTGATAATCAGTTCTTTATCCGGGCACTGGCAGATACGGCACACAGCATAGATATCAGTGTTTTCGCAGCGGCGGTTGAAACCAGAGAAGAAAGCGATGCAGTTCGCTCATTAAAAGTCGATGGTATACAGGGATACCTCGTCGGCAAGCCGGAATCCCTTTAACGCAATACGCCGGGGAACATCACCGAATATCGTCCGCATCCACCATCAGGTTGTGAACTTGAATCGAACGTGAATATTCTCAGGGTACAGCAGGAACAGAACAAACAGGAATTGTCTGAACTTCATTCCAAGAAAGACAGAATCGCCCGCAGTCACGAATTTGTTAGACAGGAAATCGCCATGTCTGAACCACTGGAGAATGATGGTGCTATTTCTGAGGTCGAGATCCTGCGACTCAAGCGCACTTTTAATGACCTCAAGGGTGATCTTGATGCCAGCATGCTTGCAATACCCCGCCTTAAGTCCGCACTTGAATAAGTTAAAGATAAGATTAATGGCCTCGAGATAAGTTTCCGTACCAAGGCGCGAAGTGAATTGAACGATGTGAAGGCAGAGCTTTCCGGCGTTGAAGAATCATTGCGCG
>CAVYZN010000024.1:0-16815 GCA_963773065.1 uncultured Gammaproteobacteria bacterium | reverse complement strand
GGATCTCCCCCGGAAAGAATTCGACCGTATCAGTCATGGGATGGCAAGACGGCATTATCCAGCTCATCGAGCACCTGTTTCAGGTCCTGACCCGGAGGCGTACTGACATCGACGATCTCACCGCTCCCCGGATCGGTAAATTCAATCCTGTGGGCGTGCAGGAACAAACGCCGCAGCCCGTAGCCTTTCATGATGCGGTTAAACTCATCATCACCGTATTTCTCGTCACCGGCCAAAGGATGGCCGATATACGCGGCATGCACACGGATCTGATGGGTCCTGCCCGTTTTCAGCTCGACATCCACGAGGCTCGCCGGCCCGTGTGTAGACACAGGGTGGAACAGCGTTACCGCCTCCTTGCCTTGATCGTCCACCCTGACGACCCGCTCGCCGCCCTGCAGCTGTGTTTTTTCGCAGCGCCACCGCCACGGATCTCGAACCACCCGGCCAATCGCCCCGCACCAGCGCCAGGTAGCGTTTGTTCATCCTGCCCGCGCGCAATTGCTCGTGCAGTGCGCGCAATGCGCTGCGTCGCTTGGCGATGATCAGGCAACCCGAGGTTTCCCGGTCGAGCCGGTGAACCAGTTCCAGATAGGGGGCATCCGGGCGTATGAGCGCGCAGCGCTTCAATGATACCGTGACTGATACCGCTGCCGCCATGAACGGCAACCCCGGCGGGTTTGTCGATTACCAGGAGGTGAGTATTCTCAAGCAGGATAGAATCCTCGATCGTCAGCAATCTTTTCCCTGGCGTGGTTTTTTCCTTGTCCGGCGCCACGCGCACGGGAGGAATGCGCACCTTATCACCCGACTTCACCTTGTACTGGGCGCGTATCCGGCTGCTGTTGACCCGTACCTCTCCACGGCGCAGGATGCGGTAGATGTGGCTGCGCGGCACACCCTTCAGGTACCGCGCCAGAAAATTGTCGATTCGCTGCCCGGCTTCATCCCGGGTAACATCGATGATTGGACCTGTGCCGGAGGCATGTGAGCGGTGCTGCCCATTCTTGATATTCGCAAGGCGTGAGTTGAAGGCCCGGCATTGTACCTTCAAATTCACATAACATTCAGTGTCTTCGTTTGCTAGGACACGACATCATTGATATAGTCGCGCCACGGCGTGGTCCTCGCCGCCAGCAACCGAAGGCGGCTAATACACGTCAGGAACACTAATTTCCTGCTGAAGAATGCGTGATTCGTTTCAATCGATTATTCAGCAGTTTCAGCAATCGGCTGATTTTGGACTTTTTTTGACACATAACTAGCGCTCCCGTGGTTATCGCATCGCAATATAGCCGCTGGCTGTCATCTCCCATTTCAGTGTCTGGCTGGCAAACATCGACTCGTCCGTGTTTGCCTGGCGGACAGACGACATGGCTTGCCGGCTACCTTGCGCTGTGCAGGAAACGGTCGAGCGCGCGAGAGACATAAGACATGAAAAGAATGCTCATCAACACCACCCAACCCGAAGAGTTGCGCGTGGCCCTCGTAGATGGCCAGAAACTATACGATCTCGATATCGAAATACCTTCACGGGGACAAAAAAAATCCAACGTATATAAAGGTAAAATCACCCGCATCGAGCCCAGCCTGGAAGCGGCCTTCATCGATTACGGTGCCGAGCGCCATGGATTTCTCCGTTAAAGGATATTTCACGCAACTATTTTTCCGATACTGCCAGAGAAGGCGGTGCCCGACAGAGCATCAAGGATGCCCTCAAGGAAGGACAGGAGCTGATCGTCCAAGTCGAAAAGGAAGAACGCGGCACCAAGGGCGCCGCACTCACCACATTCATCAGTCTCGCCGGACGCTACCTCGTCCTGATGCCGAACAATCCTCGCGCCGGCGGCGTGTCCAGGCGCATCCAGGGAGATGAGCGCAACGTTCTACGCGATGCCATGAGCTCACTCAATATCCCCGAGGACATGGGTATGATCGTGCGTACCGCCGGCGTCGACCGCAGCGCCGAGGAACTCCAGTGGGATCTCGATTACCTGATCACGCTGTGGGATGCCATCACCAAGGCTTCCGGAGAGAAGCCAGCGCCGTTTCTCATCTATCAGGAAAGTAATGTCATTATTCGCGCACTGCGTGACTACCTGCGCAAGGACATTGCGGAAATCCTCGTCGACAGCCAGGATGTTTACGAAAAAGCAAAGGAATTCATGCAGCAGGTCATGCCGCATAACCTGAGCAAGCTCAAGTTGTACCAGGACAAGATACCGCTCTTCAGCCGCTTCCAGATCGAATCCCAGATTGAATCAGCCTTCCAGCGTGAAGTCTCGCTGCCCTCCGGTGGCGCCATCGTTATCGATCATACCGAAGCCCTGCTCTCCATCGATATCAACTCGGCACGCGCGACCAAAGGTAGCGATATCGAGGAAACCGCCCTGAACACCAACCTTGAAGCGGCGGATGAAATCGCCCGTCAACTGCGTATCCGCGATCTCGGCGGTCTGATCGTGATTGACTTTATCGACATGCAGCCGCCGCGCCACCATCGGGAGGTTGAGAACCGGTTACGCGATGCGCTCAATATGGACCGTGCCCGTGTCCAGATCGGCCGCATCTCACGTTTTGGCCTGCTGGAAATGTCACGACAACGGTTACGCCCCTCTCTGGGCGAGTCCAGCCAGATCGCCTGCCCCCGGTGCGCCGGTCGGGGTCGATACGGGGTGTCGAGTCCCTGTCACTTTCCGTGTTGCGTATCATCGAAGAAGAAGCCATGAAGGAGAGCACAGTCCGTGTCGTGGCGCGCGTGCCTGTTGATGTGGGCACTTATTTGCTCAATGAAAAGCGCGAATTGTTGTTGAGTCTCGAATCACGTCATGGCGTCTCGGTAATGCTGATTCCCTCACCCGCGCTGGAGACGCCGAATTATGACATCCAGCGGGTACGCGGCGAGGAATTGCGCGGCATACCGGCCGAGCGGAGCTACCAAATGGTTCACGAGGAGCCTGAAGCGGAAGCCATACAGGCGGCCATGACCTCGGCCATGCCAATGGGGTTGGAGGCCCCTGCCGTCAAGGCGGTCGCGCCGTCCACGCCCGCACCGGAACACCTATTCGTCGAGACTGCGGATGAGAAGATACCCGAGATGGAGAAAAAACCGGGACTTTTCAATCGGCTAATTTCCAGCCTGTTCGGGCCCGGCGAAACGCCCGAGCGGCCGGTCAGCCAACCCGTGGAACAGTCAACCAGTCGCCGCAGCCCGCAACCACGCGAGCATGGCAAGGGCAGTCACCCGCGGGGCGGCACGGGTCGTGGTGGTCAGCCCCGGGGAAGAAGACGCGGCGGCAACCAGAATCGCCAGGCATCGACGGACCAGCCACCACGGTATGAGACCGCACCCAAGGAAGAGAGGATACAACCCGCCGTAGCGGAACAAGAACAAAATGACATGCCGGTAACACCGGATTCAGCGGATGACCACTCCGGTTCATTGCCGGAGAGTGGCCGCATGCAACGTAGCCAGGGACGCGGCCCATCCCGGCGCGGGCGCCGCAGTGGACGACACAGACCATCCGGCCAGAAACGCAATAACGACAACCCACCGGAACGCGCATCCGCTGCACAACGTACCGATGCTGGTGAGAGCACCGGCGGTGGTACTACAAACACGGACGGACACACTGCACCGCCTGCTACTTCGTCACCGCCTGCAGACGAACATGGCCGGAGCACCCCGCATGCCACGGAGAAACAGGCTTCGGCGACGGGCAGTCCAAACCCGCCACCGGCAAAGGACGGCAGTGTATCGGCCAAGAAGAAGGCGGATGCCCCTACACCGGCAGCCGGCTCTACCATGGCGGAAGCGGAGAGAAAATCTTCGGACGGCCCTCCCGCCCAGGCCTATGCGGCTGAAAAGACGGAGGTCAAAATCGATAAAGCATCCCCATAACAGAGGCCCTTTCTGCTAATCCGTCTTCACAGACGATGTTGTTGGCGGATTTCCGCCAGCAAGCCCTCGGCAGCCCGTTCAATCAGATCCAGCACCCGCTCAAAACCGGTTGCCCCGCCATAATAAGGGTCTGGTACCTCATCCTCGGCAAGTTCGGGAGCAAATTCCAGGAACAGCCGCAGCTTGGGCCGATGGGCGGGCGGGCAGAATGCCAACAGGTCTTCATAATTCCTCCGGTCCATCGCCAGCACATAGTCGAATAGCAGAAAATCATTTTCGGTGACCCTGCGGGCGCGCTGTTTGCAGAGATCGATCCCGCGCCGCATAGCGGCTTGCGCAGCCCGTTCATCCGGTCGTTCGCCGATATGATAGGCATGCGTTCCCGCCGAGTCGATCCGGATCAGCGATGATAAGCCCTGACGCTCGACCAGATACTCAAACACGCCCTGAGCCGTGGGTGAACGGCAGATATTGCCCATGCACACGAACAAGACCCTGACCATCAGAACATACTCCACACCCGATTACCCACCGACTCTATCATCTCGCCGACAAGACCCGCTCAACCCTTGCCAAGTCCGCCTCGGTATCGACCCCAGGAGCAGGTATTGCATCGGCGATGCCGACGTGTATTTTCAGGCCATGCCAGAGCGCGCGCAGCTGTTCGAGTTTCTCGAAATTCTCCAGTGGTGAGGGTTCCAGCCGGCTGTAATGACGCAGGAAACGGGCCCGGTAGGCGTAGAGGCCGATGTGGTGCAGCAGGGGATACCCGCCCGGTATGCCGGAACCCGTTTCTGGCGGATCACGATGCCAGGGGATCGGAGCACGGCTGAAATACAGCGCATAGCCATCGCGATCGAGCACCACCTTTACGATATGCGGGTCGATTTTGTTCTCCGATGCCTTCAAGGGATAGGCAAGGGTAGTAATGGAGGCGGATTGATGGGTGGCAAGATCGGCGGCCACCTGGTCAATCAGCAAGGGTGGCATCAAGGGCTCGTCGCCCTGCAGGTTGACGATGATGGCCTCATCATCCCATCCACGCGTCGCAGAGACTTCGGCCAGCCGCTCGGTGCCCGAGGCATGTGCCGTTGATGTCATGCAGACATCGGCGCCAAAACCGGCCGCCGCCGCCGCTATGCGCTGATCATCGGTCGCGATGACGATGTTTTGCGCACCGCTCGCACGGGCGCATTCGTGGACATGCTGCAACATGGGCTTGCCTGCGAGCAGGCGCAAAGGTTTGCCGGGCAGCCGCGTCGAGGCATAACGCGCGGGGATTACGATCTTAAACGCTGTGGTCATATCCGTGTCTGCACTCGCCATGGGCGGTTAAGCGGGAGAGCGATCAAATCCACAGAATATCGCCTGCAATATTCCCTCATGAGGGGTTGAGGCAGATCGGTCGGAAGCGTGATACCTGCCTGCCCGCCCTCCTGCGTTCGGGAGCAGGCGTGAGGAACTCAAACCTCTTCTTCCGCGCGCAACTTGCGCGCCTCATCCTCCAACATGACGGGAATATCATCCCTTACCGGATAGGCCAGGCGGTCCGCCTTGCAGATCAGTTCCCCTGCCTTCTCACGGTAGACCAGCGGCCCCTTGCATACAGGGCAGGCAAGAATCTCAAGTAATTTTTTATCCATCGCTCATTTCCATCCTTCATCGATATCACGAAGCCACCGCAAGGGCGTTCTTCCCGCTTCGGGCGAGCAGGTCCAGCACCCTGGCCCCGAACTCCGCCGTCATCTCAATTGTAACCGGAACATACCAGGCGTTATTAAGGCAGAGATTCCGGCATTTCACCGCATCTTTCTCCGTCATCATGACCGGCCTGTCGTCACCGAAATCCAGATTTGCCGCCGTATAGGCATGATGATCGGGAAATACATGTTCTTCCAGCAGCATGCCCGCCTGTCTGAGGCGGGCGAAAAAACGCTCCGGATTGCCGATCCCGGCGACGGCATGCACCGACTGCCGCGCGAAACTGCTTAGTTCCCTGGATCCGACCTTCTGTTCGAGGTTGATCGCCCGGCCCGCGCGCATCGTCATCGGGTACTCGCCACGCCTGCCCAATCCATTCACGACCACCAGGTCGACTTCCGCCAAACGCCCGGACGGTTCACGCAAGGGCCCGGCCGGCAGGCAGAAACCGTTACCGAAACGCCTGTCGCCATCGATAACCGCGATCTCGATATCCCGATCGAGGGCATAATGCTGCAGGCCATCATCACACACGATCAGGTCGCAATCGCTATGCTCCAGCAATGCCCGTGCCGCGGCAACACGGTCCGGCGCGACCGCCATCGGGCATCCACAGCGGCCGGCGAGGAGGACCGCCTCATCTCCTACGGCCGAGGGATCGCTGTCGGCACGCACCTGCTGCGGCCAGTGCCTCGCCCTGCCCTTGTAGCCGCGCGCAATCACCCCCGGCCGGTAACCGGATTCCCTCAAGAAGGTGACCAGCCATGTAACCAGCGGCGTTTTGCCGGTGCCGCCAACGGTGAGGTTGCCCACCATCATAACCGGCACGGGCATCTTGTGCCTCGCCAGCCACCCTGCCCGGTAAAGAACGCGGCGCAGCCGGATAAACATGCAATAGACCGTTGCTACCGGTAGCAGCAAAACCAGCCACGGACTGCGTCGATACCAGTAATATTCCAGGCGGTTCATATGTCGATCGATCCACCGTGAGGCTGTAGTGCGGATAATACGTTATTTATCGCAGCAGCCAAACCGGTTCTTGGTGGTGCAGGTAACGGCGCGCCAGTAACGCGGATAGCTGCAGCGAAACGATACCGCTTCCGGTGGCAGGCCACCCGATCGCAGCTTCACGGTTATCGCACCATGCGGAGCGGTATCGAGCAGCACCGAACCGGCCCGCCGGTACCGTTCGACCACCTCGCTTCGTGGCAAGCGGTAACGATTCCGGTATCCCGTCGGAAACAGCGCATAGCCGGGACTGACGGCTTCAACAAAGCAGGCGAAGATGAGGTCAGACTGCCGTGATGCGGCACGATCAGCACATCCGCAGGCAACCGGTCGCGCAATTCCCGCAGCAGGATCCGTTCCGAATCCGCTTCGATGTCACCGGTCAACAGGATACGCCGGCCTCCCGCTGTCTCGACCCGAACGACACAGGAGGCATTATTCCCGTGCCGGTAACTGCGCGCATCCGGATGCAGCACGGAAAATGCAACCCCCTCCCACCGCCATCGGTTACCCCGGCGGCACTGGCGGGCCTCGCGCATCGTCAGGAGTTCCGGGATGCCGGCAATGAGCTCGGCAACAGGTAATTCTTTCAACACCGAGGGAACACCACCGATATGATCGTTATCCCCGTGACTGACAATCAGTTTATCAATCCGCCCCACCCCCTGGCTGCGCAGGTAGGGAACCACAACGGCACTGCCGGTATCAAAACCCGGGCTATAGGATGGACCGGCGTCATAGACCAGGGTGTGGTCCCGGGTTCGTATCACCGTCGACAGACCTTGTCCGACATCAAGCAAGGTCACCCAGGCCTCACCGAATGCGGGCGCAGGCGGCCTCGCCGCAAACAGGGGCAGCAACATCACCAGGCCGAGCCACTTGCCGGGGAATCCGCGCGGGGCAAACAGCAGGAGTATGCCAGCCGTTGCCGGCAACAGTGTCCATGGCAGCGGCTGATGCTGCTGCAGGAGTGTAAAATCCAGCTTCCCCAGCCAGTGCCAGGAAGGGCCACAAGGTATCCATGAACCAGGTCGCCAGATTCAGCAGCAGCCCGCCCGCCGTCGCATTGATGAACAGCAGCAACGTTCCGATAAGGGCCATAGGCACCACCAGCAGGTTCACCCAGGGTACGGCAACGATGTTTGCCAGCGGTGCGACCAGGGATGCCTGCTGAAAAAAGACCAGCAGTACGGGCAGCATGCTCACGGCAAGGACGATATGGATACTGGCGATCTTACGCCAAACGCCTTCGCTTCCATGGCGGCTGGATGTGGTGTAAAGAATCATGGTCACCGCCCAGAACGACAGCCACCAACTGGCGGATAGCACCGCCAGCGGATCGATCGCCAGGGTGGCGATCACCGCCAGGCAGAGTACATGGCCGGGACGTGATTGCCGATCCGCCACCACCGCCGTCATGGCCACGGCCAGCATGATCAGCGCCCGGCTGGTCGGAATACCCAGACCGGCGAGAAAGGCGTAAAACGTCGCCGACAACAGGGCTATTACCACCGCGGCCCGAGTGGCCGGGACGGTTTCCGGCCAGGTGCCAAGCCGCGACCAGACGAATCTCGTCAACCAGAAAACCAGTCCGGCCACGAGACTGATATGCGACCCCGAAATAACCATCAAATGGGTGGTGCCCGTCGCTCGCAGGACATCCCACTGCACAGGGTCGATAGCGCCATCATCACCTATGGTCAGCGCGCGTATCAGGGCCAACCCCGGCGGCGCGTGCTCCCTGGAATTGAAGTAGGCCGCAATGGATTTTCGCATCCCGTCGATGAATGACCAGGACTGGCTTTCGAGCGGGTGGTTGCGCTTATCGGTCCTTTACATAGCCGGTAGCGGAAATCCCTTGCTGGAACAGCCAGCGTTCATAATCGAAACTACCCGGGTTGGCATAGCCATGCGGCCGTTTCAGCCGAACCGCCAGTTGCCAGCGTTCACCCAGCATCGGCTGTTGTTGAGTCTGGTACCAGCTGAGCTGGATCTTCCTGTCGAAATCACTCCAGCCATCTCCTTCATCGAGCCGGTCGGCGTGCAACAGGAAGCGGACACTCTGGTGTGGCAGACTGCCGGGGAGATCCGCAACGGTCCCCTGAATCAGGACCGTCCGGCCTTCGAGGCGGCCGTCCAGGACGCAATCGAGCATTATCTGGGCATGATATGCCGCCCAGAAAAAACCCAATAAAAAAATGGCGGGCAGCCGTGCAACGCGCCAGCGCAGCGCAAGCAGCACGGTGAATACCCCGGTATAACAATACCAGGGAGGGAGTTCAGCCAGGTATTGAAGTGCAAGAACACCCGCAAGAAATACGCAGGTTCTGATGATCATGTTCGTCCCTGAACATTGTAAGTCTCTTGAATAACGCTATCGGCTTACGGACCGCCGTGAGTGTGTTCCTCGCTTATTCAGCCGGTTGACTGTTGCTCCCGATATAGCCTTCGTTGAGTATTATTATCCGGTCCATGCGTTGCGCAATCTGCGGATCGTGCGTGGCGACAAGATAGCTGGTTGCGAATTCCCTGTTAAGCTCCAGCATCAGATCATAAACCTGATCGGCATTTTTTCGATCCAGATTGCCGGTCGGCTCATCCGCAAGGACACAGACGGGACGCGTGACCAGCGCACGGGCAACGGCCGCGCGTTGTCTCTCCCCGCCGGACAGCTCGCCCGGCTTGTGCGTCGACCGACCGGACAAGCCTACGCGCTCCAGCATACGGCTGGCTTCACCGGCGGCTTTCGCGGGGGATACACCACGCACCAGCAGGGGCATGGCCACATTCTCCAGGGCGGTGAATTCCGGCAGCAGATGGTGGAACTGGTAGATGAAACCCAGCGCCCGGTTACGCAACCTGCCCAGTTGCACGGCGTTGAGACGCTCGATCGGCGTACCGTCAATGCGGATTTGTCCGCCGGTCGGCGTATCCAGCCCTCCGAGCAGGTGCAGCAAGGTGCTTTTACCGCTGCCGGAGGCCCCCATGATGGCGATTTGTTCTCCCTGCCTGATCGTCAAGTCGATTTCGCGCAGCACATGGAATGTCGAGTTGGCATCGGTATAACTTTTCGCCAGGTGGGAACAGGTAAGCACCTCACTCATAGCGCAAGGCCTCGGCTGGATGTGTCCGTGCGGCCCGCCATGCGGGGTAAAGTGTCGCCAGCAGGCTGAGCACCATTGCGACTGACGTCATGACGAACACATCATGCCAGTGCAGATCGGAGGGAACCTCGCTGATGTAATAGACGTCCTTGGCGAGAAACTGCACGTTGAAGAACGATTCGATCGCCGGCACGATGGTTTCTATATTCAGCGCCAGCGAGACGCCACCGAGCACACCCAGCAAGGTCCCGAACAAGCCGATGACGGCGCCCTGGATTACGAAGATCACCATGATGCTGCGCGGGGATGCGCCCAGCGTGCGCAGGATGGCGATGTCGGAGCGCTTGTCCGTGACGACCATGACCAGGGTAGAAACTATATTGAATGCCGCGACGGCGACGATAAGCGTCAGGATGATAAACATGACACGTTTTTCGGTCTTTACGGCGCGGAAAAAATTGGCATGCTGCCGGGTCCAGTCTTCCACGCGGTAATTCGCCCCCAGTTGCATGCCGAGTTCGTCGGCAACGCGTGGCGCCGCGAACAGGTCATCGAGCTTCAGGCGGACTCCGCTAACATTGTCACCGAGACGGAACAGCCGCGCGGCGTCCTTCATGTGCACCAGCGCCACGCCCCGGTCATATTCATACATACCCACTTCAAATAGTCCGACCACGGTGAAGCGCCGCAACCGTGGGCATGACTCCGGTCGGACCCACCATGACCTGGGGTGAGACCACCGTAACGGCATCCCCCAGCCCCACCCCCAATGTATAGGCCAGCTCACTGCCGAGAATGATGCCGTAGTCGCCATCCTTTAGGCTTCCGACAGAGCCGGCCTTGATATGCGACACCACATCGGAAACCGCTCCTTCCTGTTCCGGCAGGATGCCACGTATGATCGCTCCACTGACGCGGTTACCGGCACTCAGCATGGTTTCACCACTCACATAAGGCGCAGCGGCGACGACGTTGCCATGCGTCATGACGGCCTGCTCAACATCTTGCCAATCGGCCAGGTAGCCATCAAATGTGGTTACCGACGCGTGCGAGGCCATGCCAAGTATGCGATCACGCAATTCCCCTTCAAACCCGTTCATCACCGACAGTACAGTAATCAGCGCAGTCACGCCGAGCGCGATACCCAGCATGGATGTCAGCGAGATGAACGAGATGAAGTGTGTGCGCCTTTTGGCATGCGTGTAGCGCATGCCAATATACAATTCAAGGGGCCGAAACATAGTGGGGGGATTAAATCACAACTCCATGTGAAATACGCCGACACGTGAAAAATAATTTGAGGGCGTCATGACCGACCAGAATGTCCTAACCACTCAGACCATTCAGGCTGTCATCATTGTCCCGGCCAATAATTACATCATCGACATTGCATCCGTAAGTTCTATAAATGTCGTACCATTGTAATAAACGGTCTGGCCCTGATCCGGAACCCCTGTGATTTCCACCGTTACTATACTGTCAACATCCGTGACATTCAGTCTGATGGGATAACCGCACTCATATTCCAGTTGCATCTGGGCCACGTCGACAGATAACCAGACATAACTCTCGGCATCGAATACTGCCGCATGGTTATTGTCCAATATCGTCCCGGTCGCACTCGCATGCCCGCATCGAGCGCCGCACCGCTTGGGTTGGACAACACCACCGTGAACGCCTCCGTCCCCGCTAGCCCATCACCGATCCGTTGTAAGAAATGGACCCAGGCGCCAGTGCATTGCCTGGCACAACCGTGTAGTCCACACTCACCGCGCCCGTAGGCGGATTCGTTAACTGCAGCGTGAACGCAATCCTCGCACCGGCCCCCCGGGTCCCCCTCCGTCACCGTCACATCCGTCCCGCCCGCCACCGGCTGGAACCCCACCACCATGTGGTCATTGTATTATTTAATGCAATCTCATCCGCCAGTTGCTACTAGTGGCAGGACCCATGCTTGGATGACACCACTTCCGCCGGCCCACCAGTTCATTCTTGAACGATTTCAGTAGACTACGCGGCATCCAGACCTCCCCTTCATTAATTTGCCTGATGGCTTTCCCGAGCAGTTGTAACACCTCGTGCTGGAGCATCACCCCGCGCACGCCATGCAAGATAGCCCAAATCATCCTGCCTTCATTGTAGTTTTCCATAATTACCAGGAATTTCAGCGCCTGGTGGCATGAAAGAAGCCTGTGTAAGGTTGCTACCCCCTCGCGCCGGATGATGTCGTCATCTATTACCGCGACATCCGATTGGGAAAGAGCCATCCAAGTACCCAATTGGGTCGAACTGGAAGGTAGCGACACCAAATCTATATCCGGGTTCTGTTCCAGCAATTGAGCACATTCCATATGGACGGTGTCACGTGACGATATAAAAGTCACTTTTATTGTTTTCATAAGTGATTGTTTCCTCTGACCATATAAAGCCTATGCAGATACCTCGCTGCAAACAATTGGACTTAGGTACCAGCGGATGTCCCGCCAACGCATTTTTCAGTAACCATACCGTTACTCCAACCGTTGGAGAAACAGACTAACAAATTTTCAAAGCACCTGAGCTTCAATGCCGATACACCATGGAATTACTAAAGAATATTAACCGTGATCGAATATTGCCCTGTGACAGCACGGCCGACAACCACAAATCGTCGATCCCCAGCGAGGCTGTCACTCAGACAGGTGTTAACCCGTCCTGGCCGCACAGTTTTGCCTGTTACCTTCACCCGATCCGGATTCTGCCGTGATACCAGGGCGGTGGTTTGTCGTTACTGCAATCTTCATCTGCATTGTAACTAGCGTTGTATCCACGGCAGGTGAATTCACCTTGACGAGAGAAGCCATCGCAAAGATTAAACAGGAGCACGGCGAATCTACCCGCCGGCGTGTTGTGCAGTGGCAGGCGATTATCAGTTCGAGTGGGGATCTTTCCGACATGGAGAAATTGCGCAGGGTCAATGATTTTTTCAATGAACTTGAGTTTGTCAACGACATTGACCACTGGGGAAAGAAAGACTACTGGGCCACACCACTGGAAACCCTGGTTTCAAATGGCGGGGATTGTGAAGATTTCTCCATTGCGAAGTATTTTACGCTTCTGGAGATGGGTATTCCTGAAGACCGGATGCGACTTACCTACGTTAAGGCACTGCGTCTGAATCAGGCACACATGGTCCTGACCTATTTCGCCTCTCCAAATGACGACCCGCTGGTGCTGGACAATCTGGAAATGGAGATCAGGCCCGCAGCAATGCGTGCTGATCTGTTACCTGTCTACAGTTTTAACGGTAACGGCCTGTGGTTGGCAAAAACACGACTGGCCGACAGCACGCAAGTCGGGCGGGCGGATCGCCTTGCCCCATGGCGTGATGTAATTGTACGCATCAATGATGAACTTACACCATAGACATATGCAGAAGCATGCATCAAATACTGTTAGTACCTATACTGCGCAAACTGCAAGGGATGTAATAAACCGATGACTCTATACCGACAACTCATCCTGATCATCATCGTGTTGTTTGCTGTATGTTTCCTGGCTTCAGTGACCGTCAGCATAAGCAATCTGCGTAACTTTCTTGGCGAACAACTCGCATCACATGCCCAGGATACGGCGACCTCGCTGGGCCTTTCACTTTCCTCGCCAATGCAGCGCAATGACCTGCCGGTCATGAATTCCATGGTTGATGCAATCTTTGACCGTGGTTATTACAAAACAATCAGCGTCATCACGATTGATGGAGATACTTTAATCGAGCGCAGCAATCCGGTGACCGGCAAGAATGTTCCGGCGTGGTTTGTTAACAACGTCGACCTGCGGTTACCCACGACCGAGGCCATGGTCATGTCCGGCTGGAAACAGGCGGCAACCGTCGTGGTTGTGAGCAACCCAGGATCTGCCTATCGTGAATTATGGAAAAATACAGTCGACACATTCTGGTTGTTCTCTCTGACAACGATTACGGCACTCCTCCTGGGTATCATGGCTATACGGCTGCTGTTAAAGCCATTACAGAGAGTCGAGGAACAAGCCAAGGCAATATGTGAACGTACCTATGTGATCCAGGAAAGGCTCCCGCGCACCCGCGAACTGCGTCGCGTCGTTAAAGCTATGAATCGCCTGACGAGGAAGGTCAATGAGATATTTACGGAACAAACAACATTAACGGAACGGCTTCGCGAACAGGCCTACAAGGATCCAGTTACGGATCTTGGCAATCGTCGTTACTTCGACCGCCAGTTGCGAACACTCATCGAATCACATGAGGAATCCGCAGGGGGCGCCGTTATCTTGGTTGAAATCTACCACCTCGAACACATCAACACGGCTTCAGGATACCAAGCCGGCGATCGTGTGCTGCACAGGAGCGCGGAACTGATACAAACCCGTCTTGCTGATTTCAGGAAATTGTTTCGCCTTGACGAATCTCCGGCGCAGGATTCGCCATTGTGGGCAAACGACTTCAACAATAGTGAAGCCGACGCACTGGCAAATTCACTCAGTCACGATCTCCTAGACTACATTCTGAGAATCTTGTCGAATTCAAGGATATTGCCAACATCGGTGTAGCCATGTGGCAATCGGGTGAGTCAATTTATCCGACGTGCTTGCCAAGGTTGATATTGCACTGCGCTCTGCTCAGACCATCGGCGGAAATGCCTGGTACCGTTTCGCCGCCTGCTAACGGAAAGCCATCAATACGGGGGGGCAGCACAATGGTATGCTTTCCTCAAACAGGTCATCGGGTCAACAAGCGTTGCGCTCTTTGCTCAACCTGTTCTGAAATTCACCAGCACGGGGCTTGAGGTGGTACACAAGGAGATTTTCCTTCGATTACCGGGCGAAGATGGCGAATTGATTATGGCAGGGGTATTAATGCCCATGGCTGAGCGGATGGGACTTGCCACTGCACTTGATAAACTCACCATTAGTAAATTACTGGAATATTTCTCTGCAAACGCCGAGGAACATTATCTATATACACTTAACCTGACATCGACATCGCTACATGACCCGATGTTTGTGGAGTGGCTCTGCAACCAGATCCAAGCAGCACCAGACACTGGCCGACGGATTGTTTTTGAACTTCCAGAGTTTGGCGTGCTAAGAAATATTGAGAACACACGCACCTTTGTTGACAGATTGTCGGCGCTTGGGTGCGGTTAAGAATCGATTATTTTGGACGTGGATTCAATTCATTTGGATATCTAAGCAGTATAAAGGTGCAATACCTGAAGATTGATGCCGGTTACACCCGCGACATCAATCGTGATGCTGAAAACCAGTTCTTTATCCGGGCACTGGCAGATACGGCACACAGCATAGATATCAGTGTTTTCGCAGCGGCGGTTGAAACCAGAGAAGAAAGCGATGCAGTTCGCTCATTAAAAGTCAATCGTATCCAGGGATACCTTGTCGGCAAGCCGGAATCCCTTTAACGCAATACACCGGGGAACATCACAGAATATCGTCCCCATCCACCATCAGGTTGTGAACTTGAATCGAACGTGAATATTCTCAGGGAACATCAGGAACAGAGCAAACAGGAATTGTCTGAACCACTGGAGAATGATGGTGCTATTTCTAAGGTAGAAAAAATGCCGACTCAAGCGCACTTTTAATGAACTCAAGGGTGATCTTGATGCCAGCCGGCTTGCAATACCCCGCCTTATGTCCGCACTTGAGTAAGTTAAAGATAAGATTAATGGCCTCGAGATAAGTTTCCGTACCAAGGCGCGAAGTGACTTGAACGATGTGAAGGCAGAGCTTTCCGGCGTTGAAGAATCATTGCGCGGACTGAACCGCCCCGGGTATTCCGGAGACTCGGTTGTTTGAGTCAGGCTGCCATGGCCGACTCTTCCAGTTGACGATAATACGCCTGTTCCAACTCCGCCGGTGGCACGTAACCGATCGGCTCCAGTAACCGACGGTGATTGAACCAGTCAACCCACTCCAGGGTGGCGTACTCGACCGCATCGATGTGCCGCCAGGGGCCGCGGCGACGGATGACCTCGGTCTTGTACAGACCGATGATGGTCTCGGCCAGGGCGTTGTCATAGGAATCACCGACGCTGCCAACCGATGACTCAATGCCTGCTTCCGCCAGGCGCTCGTATAGCGGATCGACAGGTACTGACTGCCCCGGTCGCTGTGATGCACCAGACCCTGCGTCCCAGTGCGCAACCACAGCGCCTGCTCCAGCGCATCCAGCACCAGATCCGTGCGCATCGAACTGGCGACACGCCAGCCGACAATGCGCCGCGCAAAGACATCGATGACAAAGGCCACATAGACGAGGCCCGCCCAGGTGGCGACGTAGGTAAAATCTGCTACCCATAGCTGATTAGGCCGCGTGGCCGTGAACTGCCGATTCACCAGGTCCACCGGCCGCTGGGCGGCGTCATCGCTCACCGTGGTCCGGCAGGATCGACCGCGCACCACCCCGTGCAGGCCGAGGATCCGCATCAGCCCTCCACCGTGCAGCGCGCCACGGCGATCTGCTCGCGGTGCAACTGCCGCCAGACCTTCTCTGCGCCGTAGACACGGAAATTCTCGTCCCAGACCCGCTGGATCTCCTCCGAGAGTGCGCTATCGCGCCGCGCCCGCGGCGGTAACCGCGTTGGATCCTCTCGCGGGCCTTCTGCTCGTAGTAGCTGGATGGGGCGATCGGCAGCTGCGCACCGATCGACTCGACCCCGTACTCGGCCCGGTGCGCGTCGATAAACGCCACCATCACTCGCTCGGCGGTCGAGTTCCGCCTGGGCAAAAAAGCCGCCGCCTTGCGCAAGATCTCATTGGCCCGCCTGAGCTCACGGTTCTCGCGCTCCAGCTCTTTGACCCGTTCCCGCTCCGAACTGGTCAAACCGCCACGCTGCCCTTGATTGCGCTCTGCCTGGCGCACCCATTTACGCAAGGTCTCGGCTGTGCAGCCAATCTTGCCCGCGATCGAACCGATCGCCGCCCACTGGGACTCGTGCTCACCCTGGTGCTCAATTACCAGCCGCACCGCACGCTCCCGAACTTCCGGTGAATATTTCTTTGACGTGTTCATCACTCCGTCCTCTCAAGAAATGGAGTCTCCGGTAAACCCGGGGCGGTTCA
>CAVYZN010000023.1:0-179492 GCA_963773065.1 uncultured Gammaproteobacteria bacterium | reverse complement strand
GCTTTCCGGTCGCTGCGCTCCGCCGTGAGCATATCCGGTGGCGGGTCGGCGTCTGTCAGAAATGTAGATACCGTCTTTTCCGTCAAGGGTATTTTTGTCCGCAGTGAGCGACATAAGGTGTTTGATGCTTGAGCACGCCAAAACAGATATGTACCAGTTTGCGCATGGCGGCACCGAGCACGCTCATTTTGGACTTCCCCGCTGCCAGCAAGCGTTGATATTGGGCGCGGACGTCCGGGTTATAGCGTGTGGCAACGACGGCGGCCATATACAAGGCAGCCCGGAAGCGGGCGTTGCCGGCCTTGGACAGGCGCGGGCGTTTACAGACGCTGCTACCCGACTGATGCTCCACCGGCACCAAGCCGACGTAGGCGGCGGCCTGGGTCGCCGAAGCGAAGGCGCGGCTGCGCAGCAATGCCAGCATGCGAAACGCGGTTTTATCCCCGATGGCGGGGATCGTCTGCAGCAGCGCCCGGTCCTGGCGCAGCGTGGGATGCCCATCGATGTGATCCTTGATGCGCTGTTGCAGGCGTGCCTGTTCTTCACGCAGAAACGCCACGCTCTTTGCCAGCGATTCCAACACCTCGGCGGGCACGGTGGCGTGCTCGGTTTTCTCCTGACGGTTCGACTCCCGGCGCGGATCCGCCTCGATCGCATCGAGGCGCGCCAGCAGCGCCTTCAACTCCCGCAACTCCCGGGGCTCGGGCTGCCAGGGAGCGGGGTTGAGCAGCGCCCCGTAACGCGCCAGCACCGCCGTGTCGATGCCGTCGTTTTTCGATTTGACCGCCAGGCCACGCGCAAACTCCTTGAGCTGCGCCGGATTGACCACCGACACCCGCACCCCGGCATCAAACAGGGCCGTGGCGGCAAGCTCATGGTAGACACCGGTCGCCTCCATCAGCGCGTGCACCCCATCAACCCCACAACCGCCGTGTCGCAGCGTCCACGCCAAGAGCTCCGCGACACCTTGCGCCGTGTTGGTGACCGACTTGGATTTGAATTTCACCTGCGCCGGGTCAAGCAACAGCTTCGCGTCCAGTTTCTTTTTGGAAACATCAATTCCGAGGTAAATCATGATCACTCCTTAGCAGAAACCACCCGCCTTCAATCCCCACTTTCCTTGTCCATGCAGGTTCACCGCGCCTCGACGGGACCTTGGATACCGTTCAGTGTTCAGAAGGCATTAAAGGGAGACGGAAGGCCTCATCTACATCCCAGACTCAACCGTCTCAGGGTGGGCTCAGGCTCTTTCCGTCTCGGGTAATGGTAGCTAACCATTACGGGATTAAGATACAAGGGTGGGTTAGCGTATCTTGCGTAACCCACCAGGCGTTGCGCAGCAACACCCGCGCATTTTTTGAAATGTCTACGCCGCCAACTCCCGCAGCACCTCCGGATGCCGCAATGCGATGAGCAGAAGCGATTTGGCGGAGCCGCTGGGTTCGCGGCGCCCTTGTTCCCATTCCTGAAGGGTGCGCACCGACACGCCGAGCAGGGTCGCGAACTGCGCCTCGGTCAGGCCGGTCCTGGCGCGTGCGGCGGCGGCGACGGGCATTCCCACTTTATGCGTACGCGCCGCGCGGCGCGCTTCATGTCGCGCACCGCTTGC
Source organism: uncultured Gammaproteobacteria bacterium (assembly GCA_963773065.1). Lineage (GTDB taxonomy): Bacteria > Pseudomonadota > Gammaproteobacteria > UBA9214 > UBA9214 > CAVQCA01. The sequence continues at coordinate 177,883 of CAVYZN010000023.1, read as the reverse complement.
AACAGTTCCTCGCCGATGTCGCGCGCGGCGTCACGCTTCTGGAGTTACTTGCTGGTGAATTTAGTCATAATGAGTTTATCGCGTATGGCTCGAAGGACATTCGCGGGAACGTTGTCCCGGGCGCTCTTGCCGGAGATCAGCAACAACCAGAGCATGCCTTCGTTCAGCCGATTGAAATAGATCACCCTGACACCTCCGCGCTTGCCCATGCCGCTGCGTGTCCAGCGGAGCTTGCGGCGACCACCGGTGCCAGGGATGACGTCGCCCGCTTCGGTATTCATCGCATTCCAGGCGACGAACTCTCGTGTTCCGCCTCAGTCCAATAGTCGGCGGCATAGCGGCTGAATAATTCCGTTTCGGCCACGGTCAGCATGGAATAACACTACGTCAATGACGTACACTCTGTCAACTTCTCGATCATACCCATACAACCACCGCTTCCCCCCACCGCACGCACTACCTCGCGCAGCAACGCCACCTGCCGTGTCAGCAGATTGTTGCCGGTCCTTTGCAGCAGGTTGACCGTGAAGAAATACGTCACGCCCGCTTGCCATACGCGCCGCTAGTCAGGCATGCGGGAAATGGGGACATTCTGGTTTTTCGATATCCATCCGCGCCTGCAGCGCCATGGGCGTTAAACCAGAATGTCCCCATTTCCCCCCTTGAACCGATAGCATTGATTGAGTATCGTGGTCAACAACATGGTCCTCCCTCCAGCATCGGATGAACGCCCATGAGCAAGTCTACGCCTGCTGAGAAAATATCCGCCGAGTCCTCCTCATCCCCGGAGGTATTGGCCTATGTCCCGGATCTCGATGAATGGCCCGATAGCTGGATGATCGACCAACCGGACCGGACCATCGGAAAAGCCATTGTCACCGTCCTGACGCCCTTTATCGAGCACCTGATCAAGCAGGGTCTTACCAAACGCACCCTCAAGCGCCATGTCGATAACCTCTGGGCCTTGGGCGGAGAGATTATCACTGCCATCAACTGGGATGAGTCGCTACGCAAACTCTCCGCCAAGGATCTGGTGATCAATGCCATTGATGCGGAAGGCGGACCGTTGCTACGTAATCCCCTGCATCCCGAAGATCAGAAACCCTTTGACAGCACCTGTAAAAAACTCTACAAATTTCTCATGTCTTAGCAATTCGGCCCACTAATTCCGCTGAAGATCCGTATTTCTACGTACATAATCTGTGAGTCTGATTTCGACACGCCTGAGCTGATCGCCATAGGATGGTTCGGGGTCCGATTCTCTAGTAATCTGCGTCTGTGACGGCAATAGGTGGAAACGACCTATTACCCAATACCACATAATCCGCATATTAGGTTTCAGAAGTCTCTAGGTGCGTGCATGAAAGGGCATTGGATCGGACAATACTCAGGAACTAATGCAGGACAAATGCTCATCAATGTTGATGAGCGGCCCTCGTGTTTCGAGGGGGAAGCATATGTCAACGACAAGAACGGTGCTCTCCCAAGTTTCGTGGCATGGTTTAAAACCACAAGTAAAGGCCGCATGTTCTCGTTTCGAACCGGCTTTATTTCTCCGTCGATCCAAACACCGGAGTCACGGATTCCTGGGAGAACGTGAAGAGGCACTTCGGACAAGATGTCGTAATTCCGCAATACGCTGACGCTAATGGCGAGTGGTCAGAAACCACAATAAAAATGACGTGGACGACAAATATTGGTACACAAGGCTCATGCGAACTTCCGCGCTCGAAGGCCGCCGACGCCTCGGATCTATACCGCTCCCAGAGGTCGTGGACTGGGCGAGTTTCAAGAACTATGTGTCCCATTTGGAGGGGCGTCGTCACTTGTTTCGAGGTCAGAAACAAGCCGTGGCGACTCCGTACGTCGTTTCACCGCTTAGGTCGAGCACACTTGCACCGTTTTCTCAATGAAGACATTCAGATACTTCACAAACATCTAAGCGCTCGAACTCGGCACGTGTTCAATCTGGAAATTCCGAATGAGAACGGTGCATTTTTCAACCTCGTACAACATCACGGTTATCCCACACCTTTGCTGGATTGGACGTACTCACCATATGTCGCCGCGTTTTTTGCCTACCGTGGGGTATCGAACCAGACCGCGACGAATGCCCCTGCATCTGATAGGGTACGAATTCACGTACTGGACCAAGCGCAATGGAAGGCTGACTCAGTATGAGGTAAGCCCCCGGCTCTGCCGGGGGACTCACCGGGGTTTGACCTATACGGCGGTCATCCGTGAATCTCCGATCTCTGCCAAGAGAAGGAGGTTCACCGATGAAAGAGTACCAGAGTCTTAGCCATACGAGGTGGGATTGTAAGTACCATGTGGTATTCATTCCGAAGCGGAGGAAGAAACGGATTTTTGGCGCTGTTCGGAAGCACCTGGGTGAGATGCTGCACGAGCTTGCTGGGCACAAGGGATCGAAGATAGTTGAGGGGCATCTGATGTCGGATCACATCCACATGTGCATCAGCATTCCGCCGAAGTATGCGGTATCGAATGTGGTGGGTTACATCAAGGGCAAGAGCGCGATCCAGATTGCGCGGAAGTACGGAGGCCGGCAGCGCAATTTCACCGGGGAGAATTTCTGGGCACGCGGGTACTACGTTTCCACCGTCGGGCTGGATGAGGCGATGGTGCGGGCGTACATTCGCAACCAGGAAGCCGAAGATGAGCGGTACGATCAGATGAAGTTGGTGGAGTAGTTGGCCGCCTTCAGGCGGCTCATGGGTTTATCGGCGCCTTTGAGGCGCTCGCCCAATAAGCCCCCGGCTTTGCCGGGGGTCATTTAACTTGAGACAATTTCATCAAATCTTGCTCTCAGTGCCGCACCTAAGTATCGGCGAGTACTTGGCTATTGAGAATGAAAGAATGATCCCGCAACAGGCCGCTTCAACGGTAACGAACATCGACGACATTGAGAGTTACATCAAGTTAATAGAAGCAAACAGGAAGACGTACCTATGGGCAATCGATTTGCCGGTGTCCGAACGACGAACAGTGGTGCAAGAACTCAGCTATATGGGAATAACCGCCGGATCGCTATTCCCCGGTCTGGATGGTGCTTGCGAAGAGCTGAGAGAGCGTAATTTTGAAACCTAGCAGACGCTGAATTGTGACATAGGTCAAAGGAAAGAAGACATGAAGCTATTCTGCCATCGTTGCGGTACTCACACGAACCATACAGTGATTGCTGAAAAGAGTGTTAGCTTCGATCCAGAATACGAAGATCCTCGGGGCGAACACCATTACTTTGCACAGTGCGCTGGGTGTGATTCGTTCACCTATGCAATCTCAAGTTGGAATGAGGACGACTGGAACCCACATACGGGCGAAACAGATTTGACGTGGAAGACCTATCCGCGATCGGCAACAGAGCGGCAGCCTATGACGGATGATGATCAGTTGCCGGCAAAGATTCGCTCAGTATACCTAGAAATTATTGGAGCAATGAACGCACAACTCTCCGTATTATCCGCTATAGGATTGAGAGCACTTATTGAAGCAGTATGCAGGGATCGCGGAATTACTGGAACGAGTCTTGAAAAGCTAATTGATGGATTGGCAGTCAATGGAGTATTGTCAGCTGCACAGGCAGATATTCTTCACGGACATAGATTTCTCGGTAATGTTGCAGCTCACGAGGTGGTCTCAGCAAAGCCGAAAGAATTGGTGGCCGCACTTGAAATTGCAGAAACGGTTTTGAGAACCATATATGTTTTGCCCGAGCTGTCAAAGGAAATAAAGACAGGGAGAAAGCCCTAACTAAACCTTTGAGAAGACCTCGGAAAGCGCGGCGCGCTTACCTCGACCTTTCAAGGCTGCTGTTGCGCGGAAAGACGCCCTGGCGTGAGCGGCTCGTTGCAGAGCGAACGCCAGGGTGGCCGCACGCACTCACTACACCTTTAATAATGATGCCGCTAAAGTAGCTACGTGAGTTCGTACCCTAGAGGAATGGGGTCATAAATAGGCTTGCTGGTGATCAATTACGGTCCCCCATTTAAGTAACATGGGGGGAACGCCACTATGGGTTGTTGGTGTCGACCCAGCGCATACCGGTCGGGGTGAGTTCCTTTTTCCAGAACGGCGCGCCGGTCTTGAGGGCGTCGATCAGGAACTCGCAGGCCTGGAATGCTTCGCGGCGGTGAGGGCTGGCGGCGGCCACCAGGACGATGCGGTCATTCGGGTGCAGCGGGCCGACGCGGTGGATGATGACGACGCCGGTCAGGTTCCAGCGCGCTCGCGCCTCCCGTTCGATCCCGGCGAGGGCCTTCTCGGTCATCCCGGGGTAATGCTCCAGCGTCATCTGCTCGATGGGCTCACCCGCGTTGAGGTCGCGGACCAGGCCGATGAAGCTCACGAGGGCGCCGGCCTGCCCGCCGGCTTGCTCGCGCAGTTTTTCGAGTTCCTCACCCGGGTCGAAGTCCTCGTGCTGAATGCGTATCATGGTTATCAGCCTCCCGTGACCGGCGGGAACCAGGCGACCTCGTCGCCATCGCGGACCGGGGTGCCGGGTTTGCCGATTTCCTGGTTGATGGCCACCTGCAGCCGCTGATCGGACAGCGCCTCGCTCCAGATCCCCCCGCGACCCTGCAGCCAGTGCCTCAGTCCGGCGGCATCCGTGACCGCCTCGGGCAGGGGTATCGATTCGTCGGCCATGCCCAGGCGCTCGCGCAGACTGGCGAAATAGCGCAGCCGGATCATGTCAGGCAGCCATCCGCGCCCGGCGCGATCCGTCACCCGCTACCTGGCGGGAATCCGCTCTCGTCGGTACCCCGCTTCGAAGCGGGATGAATGCACGCCTGCCCATGGGGTTTATCGTTGCGTGGCAATGCATTGCCAGGTCATCGTGAGTCATCGATGGTCCTTAATAAATCCTTGTTAAGTTCCATTATAAATCATGCCGTGCCGTGAACCATGATGGGGATAGCCGCGGCATTCGGGAGAAGGTGTTAATGCAGCCTCCTGGTATAAGTTGCGCGGCAGGTACAATCTGGACGCCAGATATCTGACGTTGAAACCGGTTGTCAAATTGCCAGAGGCAGCTGCCGGACACGGCGCTCTGGCGCCAACCCAAGGCACCCCATACGCCTTTCGGTTTACCGGCAAGGCGGCGCCAGGAAGGTTCTTGTGACGGCGAGGGTGCGATGACAAAATGTCCCCCCTCTGGTCACGGAGCGTCCCCATGGCGAGTCTCCCGCTCAATCCTCTTCCTATGGTTTTCCGTGCCGCCCGGCCGGTCTCGCCTGCCGTCACGCCCGGTCCCGGCGCGGACGGATGACCCGCCAGGCGATCATCGCATCGAGATTCTGCCGCGCACGCCATGAAGATACTTGAGTACACCGGTCTCGACACCACGCGCGTCGACGCCCAGTACCGCAAGGTGGTGGACGCCATCGCCCGGGATGACTTCCGTACGGCCGAGGTCAAGAAGCTCGCCGGTCTCACCCATGGCAAGTTCTATCGGGCCAAGCTCGACTACGCCAACCGGCTGCTGTTTGTGCTGGTGCGCCACGAGAATGAGATCTGCGCGCTGATGCTCGAGGTGATCGAACACCATGCGTACGACAAGTCGCGCTTCTTGCGGGGCGCGGCCATCGACGAAGCAAAGATTCCGGACATGGATGTCACCGAGGCGACCCGGGAGGCGCAGCCGCTGCGCTACCTGCATCCGGAGCGCACGCAGATCCACCTGCTGGACAAGCCGATCTCCTTCGACGACGCGCAGCAGGCGGTGTATCTCAAGCCACCGCCGCTGATCGTGGTGGGCAGCGCCGGCAGCGGCAAGACCGCGCTGACCCTGGAAAAACTGAAGCACGCCGAAGGCGAGGCGCTCTACGTCACCCATTCGGCCTACCTGGCGCGGAACGCGCGCGATCTCTATTACGCCAACGGTTTCGAGCACCCGGGGCAGGAGGCCACCTTCCTGTCCTATCGGGAATTCCTCGAGACCTTGCGCGTCCCGGCGGGGCGCGAGGCGAGCTGGCAGGCGTTCGCCGGCTGGTTCGCGCGCCTGCGCCAGAGCTTCAAGGGGGTGGACGCGCACCAGGCCTTCGAGGAGATCCGCGGGGTCATCACCGCGAGCGCCGACGGCATCCTCAGCCGCGCGCAGTACCAGGCGCTCGGCGTGCGCCAGTCCATTTTCCCGGAGGCGATGCGCGACAGTCTCTACGACCTGTATGAGAAATACCGCGCCTGGCTGGCTGCAAGCGGACTGTACGATCTCAACCTGCTCGCCCACGAACGGCTGGCGCTGGCCGCGCCGCGCTATGACTTCATCGTCATCGACGAGGTGCAGGATCTCACCATCGTGCAGCTCGCCCTGGTGCTGAAGACGCTCGCCCGGCCCGGCCATTTCCTGCTCTGCGGCGATTCCAACCAGATCGTCCACCCGAACTTCTTCTCTTGGAGCCAGGTCAAGGGCCTGTTCTGGCGGGACGCGGAACTGGCCGCGAAACAGGAGCTGCGCGTGCTCAGCGCCAATTTCCGCAACGGCGCCGAGACGACGCGGCTGGCGAACACGCTGCTCAAGATCAAGCACCGGCGTTTCGGCTCCATCGACCGGGAAAGCAACTTCCTGGTCCAGGCCGTGGGCGGCGAGCCGGGGCAGGGTGTCCTGCTGCCCGACACGGAGGCGGTCACGCGCGACATCGACCATAAGACCCGTCAGTCGGCGCAGGTGGCCGTGCTGGTGATGCGCGATGAGGACAAGGCGGCGGCCAGGCGGTTTTTCGGCACGCCGCTGTTGTTCTCGGTGCATGAGGCCAAGGGGCTGGAGTACGAGAATATCGTTCTCTACCGCTTCGTCTCGGATCATCGGGCGGAATTCGCGGAGCTCGTCGCCGGCGTCCGCCGGGAAGACCTCGCCGCCGAGACCCTGGAGTACCGCCGGGCGAAGGACAAAGCCGACAAGTCCCTGGAGGTGTACAAGTTCTTCGTCAACGCCCTGTACGTCGCCCTGACCCGGACGGTGAAGAACCTCTACCTCATCGAGTCCGACACCGCGCATCCCCTGTTCGCCCTGCTCGACCTCGGCGCGGGCGCCTCGGCGCAGGTCGAGGCGAAGGCGTCTTCCCGCGAGGACTGGCAGAAGGAGGCCCACCGGCTGGAGCTGCAGGGCAAGCAGGAGCAGGCGGAGGCGATCCGGCGCGACATCCTCAGGCAAACGCCGCCGCCCTGGCCGGTGTTCGACGAAGCGCGCCTGCGGGAGACCCTGGTCGAGGGTGTTCCGCGAGCAGGCGCCGGGGAGCAAGCAGAAGCAGCAGCTCTATGAATATGCCGCCTGTTACCAGGAACCGGCGCTGGCCGGCTGGCTGGCGAGCGAGGCCGGTTTCGGCGCGGCGCGCGGCTACGAGAAGCAACTCGCCAGCCTGGGACGCAAATCTTTCGCTGCCTATTACGCGAAAAACGTCAAGGACATCCTGCGCCAGTGTGACCAGCACGGCGTCGAGCACCGCACGCCGATGAATCAGACGCCGCTAATGGCGGCGGCGCGCGCCGGCAACGTGCCCCTGCTGGAGGCGCTGCTTGCGCGCGGCGCCGATCCCCTGGCCACCGACCACTATGGCCGCAATGCCCTGCACTGGGCCATGCAGGAGGCCTTCGATACGCCTGCGTTCGCGCGCGGTCCCTTCGCCGCGATCCATGAGCTGGTCGCGCCGGCCAGCATCGACGTACAGGCGGGGGAACGACTGGTCCGCATCGACCGCCATCTCGCGGAATATTTCCTGTTCCAGACGCTCTGGGTGCTGTTCAAATCCCGCTTCACCCACGCGGGGCGCCGGCCCTACTGCGCTTTCGACACCGCCGCCGTGCTGTCAGCCTGGGAGTATATGCCGGCCAACGTGGTGCGCCCCGAGCGCAACCAGCGGCCGCACGTCTCCAGCGTGCTGTCCCGCAACGAGGTCGACCGGGAATATGCCTACAACCGGGCGCTCTTCTGGCGCGTGGCGCAGGGCTGGTATCAGTTCAATCCGGCCCTGGCGGTGCGCCGGCGGGTGGCGGAGGAGGAGATCTGGCAACCCCTCTATCAGGCCCTCAACCTGCCTCTCATCCATGAATTCACCCCCGATTTCCACTGGGACCGTGCGCGGGATTTTCTGGCGCGGGCGAACCTGCCGCCGCCGAGCGTACCGGTTGCCGCGGAACGCTGGGTTCAGCGCGTGGAGACACAGGCGCGCGAACTGGCGGAGCAGGAAGCCACGCTACGCGCGGCGCTGGAAAGTCGGCGGCGGGCGGCGGCCACGCACCAGGATCCGTCCGGCCGCCGATCCACCCTGGGGCACGCCGGAAGCCAAGCGCCTCGCGATCGAGCGGCTGCGCCGCCGGAACACCAGCCGTCGGGAAGAAGACGAGTTCTAGCCCGCTACCCCGGCGATATCCCGACCAGTGATCACACCGTCACGACACCTGCCGCCGAGCGTACGGCGATGACGGACTCGCGTTGCGCGCTGGAATCCACATCGCAACCGTCAAACAGGGGTCACCAGTGGCGCACTTCACAAATCGGGCGCTGCGTTTTATGCTTCCGTTCGCTTTATCCATCCCGTACACGACCAACGGCCAGAGGAGGCCCGATGAACAGTGGACTGAAACGCTTGTGGGGTGTTATCGCGACGGCGGCTCGTGTTGTGCGTACTGCCGCCGCTGGTGGGCGCGGCGATGGTGTCGACCGATCAGGCCATCGATCATGGCGCGGCGGACCAGGACCGGGCCCGGGTTCAGGCTTTTCTGGATCGCGCGGACGCGCGGGAGAAGCTGCAGGCCATGGGCGTCGATGACCTGGTGGCCAAGGATCGGGTGGCGGGGCTCACAGATCAGGAAGTCCACGCGTTGGCGCAGAAGCTCGATATCCTCCCCGCGGGCGGCAATTTGAGCAACAACCAAGTCATCGCCATCGTGCTGGTCGTGCTCCTGGTGGTGTTGTTGATCTGATTGCCCGGACCAGCCCCAATCGGACCGGTCGGGTTCACCGGCTCGATCTATTTGCTCAGCGAAGTTCCGCATGGCGCGCAAGCAAGCCGTCAAACACGGCTTCCAGCTTCGGGTGGACACCTCGCACGCCCGCGACGACCTGCGCCGCCCAGTCGAAATAGGCCTGTTTGTGCTCCGCTGACCAGTGCGTCGGCGGTGACGCGAGGATGTCCCGGAGATTGCAGATCTTGTCGGCCAGCTTCACCAGCTTGGCTTCCGGCGAGATGTGCGGCGCGTGCTCGATCTGGCGTTGCTTGCGGACGTGCTTCTCCAGCGACTTGTCGTCGGTCACCTCGAGGACGATGGAGGTTACCTTTCGACCGAACAGCTTCTCCAGCTCGGCTGCCGTGGTTTCCGTGTCCTCGATGGTGTCGTGCAGCACGGCGGCGCAAAGGACTGCCGGATCGTCGATGCCGCCTTCATTCGCCAAGACGTTGGCCAGCGCGATGGGGTGGTTGATGTAGGGAGACGCGTGCGGCGTCATTGCGTCGCTGGTTGCGGTGCTTCTCGGCGGCAAATGCCACCGCCTTGATGAGCGTGCCTGTTATATCGGCTGTGGTTTCCATCGGACGCCCTCCTTTGTGTGTCGGGTGCTTGTTCGCGCGTGTAGGGTAATCATGATACCGCGCAATGGCCGATCACGATGCCTGAAAGTACACATCCCATGGCAATCCAGATACTATCCGCAACAATTGCCCGCAAAACATTGATTACCCTGACGGGCCGACCGGGATGTCGAATGACCAGCTTGCGGCACCGTGTTCGGAATCCCGATTGGAACCCCCGGACAAGCAAGACATGACCCCAGCAGCATTGAAACAACTCGAAGCCGACCTCTGGCGCAGCGCCGATACCCTGCGCGCCAATTCGGACCTGAAGGCCAGCGAATACTCCACGCCCGTGCTGGGCCTGATCTTCCTCAAGTTCGCCGACAACAAATACCGCCAGCACGAAAAAGCCATCCTGGAGGAAGTACCAGGCTCAAGGGCACGCGCCGCGAGAAGCCGATCTCGGAAATCGCCATCGAGAAATGCGGTTTCTATCTGCCGGACCACGCCCGTTACGACTACCTGCTGAAACTGCCGGAAGAAAAGGACATCGCCAAGGCCATCAAGGAGGCGATGAAGGCCATCGAGGAATACAAACCGGAGCTGCAGGGCGTGCTGCCCCAGGACGAGTACTTCCGTCTCACCCGCACCGACAAGACGCATCCCCAAGCAACTGCTCAAGAACTTCGCCGACATCCCGGAAAACGCCGCGCGGCGACATGTTCGGGCAGATCTACGAATATTTCCTCGGCAACTTCGCCATGGCCGAAGGGCAGGGCGGGGGCGAATTCTTCACCCCGCGTTCCGTGGTGCGCCTGATGGTGGAGATCATCGAGCCCCATCGCGGCAAGGTGTTCGATCCGGCCTGCGGCTCCGGCGGCATGTTCGTGCAGTCCGCCCATTTCATCGCACAGCACCGCCACGAACTGGCCAATGGGGACGACGGCGGCATCTACGTCTGCGGCCAGGAAAAGACCCTGGAAACCGTCAAGCTGGCCAAGATGAACCTGGCGGTCAACGGCCTGCGCGGCGAGATCAGGCAGGCCAACACCTACGCCGAAGACCCCTTCGGCAGCTTCGGCGCCTTCGACTACGTCCTGGCCAATCCGCCCTTCAACGTGGACGACGTGCCCATCAGCACCGTGGAGAAGGACAAGCGCTTCAACACCTATGGCATCCCGCGCAACAAGAGCAAGGCCAAGAAAAGCGAGCAGGGCAAGGAAACCGTGCCCAACGCCAACTACCTGTGGATCAATCTGTTCGCCACCTCGCTCAAGCCAGAAGGCCGCGCCGCCCTGGTCATGGCCAATTCGGCCTCGGATGCGCGTCACTCCGAGGCCGACATCCGCCGCACCCTCATCGAGAACAACCTGATCTACGGCATGCTCACCCTGCCGTCGAACCTGTTCTATACCGTGACCCTGCCCGCCACCCTGTGGTTCTTCGACCAGGACAAGGAGGACGAGCGCATCCTGTTCATCGACGCCCGCAACATCTTCACCCAGATCGACCGCGCCCACCGCGAGTTCAGCGAGGAGCAGATCCAGAACATCGCCGTCATCAGCCACCTACACAAGGGCTGCCGCGAAAAATTCGTCCAACTCATCGACCGCTATTTCGCCCAGGGCATGGAGCGGCTGGCCGAGAACCAGGCCCAGGTCGAGCCGGTCGCCGAGCAATTGCTGGATGTGCTGGACGACCAGGCGGGCAGACAGGCGGTGGCAGACCTGCTCAAGCAATGGTCCGGCCTGAAAAACCTGCAAGGCAAATACCAGACCTATCTGGACAAGCACGCCAGGGAACCGAACTTCGGCAAGAAAAACACCGCGCAGCACGCCCTGCGCGAAGCCTTCGATCCCTTCTTCGCCGCGCTGCACGAGGGCCTCAAGCGCCTGGACAAGATCGTCCGCTACCACGAAAAACAGCAGGCCGAACAAGCCAAGGACGAAGGCAAGCGCACCGCCCCGGACAGAAAGACCAAGGCCCTGAAGACCGCCCTGGAGGCTTTACACACGGAAGTGAAAAACGCCGAGAGCTTTTTCAAATACATCCACTGGCTGCAGGAGCGCTTCCCCAAGGCGGAATACGAAGACGTCACCGGTCTGTGCAAGCTGGCGACCATCGAAGAGGTGAAGGAGCAGGACTGGTCACTTAATCCGGGACGCTACGTCGGCGTGGTCATCGAGGAGGACGGCAAGACCGAAGAGGAATTTGTCGCCGAGCTGCTGGCGATGAATGACGAGTTGACCCGGCTGAATGATGGGGCGCGGGGGTTGGAGGCGGTGATTACCCGTAACGTAGCGCTGATCGTGGGTGACGAATGACTTCGATCCACTACGAAGAGCAGTTCAAGAAGCTGAACGGACATTGGTACTGTTGGCCGTGGGAAATCAAAACACCGGCCGCGAAACGACCCTGTTTTGTATGGAGGGAGATATCCGTTTGTTCAAACGGGTGATGTGAAACACGCCAATTTCTATCTCAACAGCTACACCCAGACATACAATGAAAAGGGTTTGGCGCAAAGCAAGCTCTGGCAGCCGGGCACGTTGTGCATCACCATTGCCGCAAACATTGCTGACACTGCGATCCTTGGTATTTCCGCTTGCTTCCCGGATAGCATCATTGGCTTCATACCGAAAAAAGGCATTTCGGATGTAAAGTTCGTTAAGTACTGCCTTGATACCTACAAGCAGAAAATGCAGTCCCTTTCACAAGGGACGACACAAGACAACTTGAGCCTTGAGAAACTGCTTAGCATGCGATTCAGAATCCCACCTTTTGCGGTTCAGGAAAAAATCGCCGCCATCCTATCCGCCTACGACGACCTGATCGAAAACAACCGGCGCCGCATCGCGCTGCTGGAAAAAATGGCCGAGGAAATCTACCGCGAGTGGTTTGTGCGAATGCGCTTTCCCGGACATGAGCAGGCGAAGTTCGAGAAGGGGGTGCCGGAGGGGTGGCGGACTTCGAGTTTGGGGAACATCGCTAAATTCACTATGGGCCAGAGCCCGAGTTCAGAGTTCTACAACGAGGCCGGGAATGGGTTGCCGATTCCATCAAGGTGTTGGCACCTACGGCGAGCGCTTTCCTCGCACCGTGACCTATTGCAGCGAAGAAGGGAGGCGAGCCCACAAGGGTGACATTCTCTTCAGCGTACGTGCCCCGGTGGGGCGTCTGAACATCGCAGATCGGGAAATGATTATTGGCCGTGGCCTCGCAGCCGTCAGTCAGAAGAGCGAGAAGAACTCCTACTTGTATTACCTGCTCAAGACAGCCTTCGCGGATGAAGACATTATTGGCAACGGTTGCAATCTTTCAATTCGGTTGGTAAGGATGAATTGGCGAGGTTTCCCATCTTTGAGCCAGAACCAAGTCTTGTTGTAAGGTTCGACGCCATGGCTTCAAAAATCGATATGCAAATTGCTGCGATCATGCAGGCGACCGAAAACTTGAAGTCGTGCCGAGATGCGCTACTACCCCGCCTGATCTCCGGCAAACTCCCCGTCGAAAACCTCGACATCCGCTTCCCGCCCGGCATGCAGGAGCCCGCCCATGAAATTTGAAACCTTCGGGGCGGCGGGGTTACAAGGCCCAGGGGTTGAACACTGGGGGAAAAAGCGCGAAATCCTGCACGTTGCGGGTGACCACGGTGAGGCCGTGGCGTTGGGCGGTGGCCATGATGAGGCCGTCCATCACCGAAAGAATGTGCCCGGCCAGCTCGGCTTGGGCGGCGAGCCGCGCCCAGGCGTGCAGGGCCGCGGCATCGAGGGGGAGGATGCGGCCGGCGAAGCGTTGCTCTACCTTGCCCAGCCAGGCGGTAAGCTTCTGGCTGCGGCGCAGATCGACGGCGCGGAGCTTGCCGATGACCTTCTCGATCTCCCCCAGGCTGATAACGCTGAGGTACAGGCTGGCTTCGTCCTGTTCGTCCAGCCAGGCGATTACCCCCGGCGCGGGGGCCTTCTTGACGAATTCGGACAGGGCGCAGGTGTCCAGCAGCCAGCTCATAGTTCCACGTCGCGGCCGGTGTCGCGCTCACGGGTAAAATCCAGGTCCTCGCCCGCGATATCGGGGCGCAGCAGCGCGGCGGAGAGTTTGCCCCGGCGCGGGCGGGTGAGCCGGGCGTATTCCTCCGCCGATATCACCACCGCCGTTGGCTTGCCGTGCACGGTGACCACCTGGGCGTTACCGCCCGTCGCCTGCTTGATGAGCTGGCTCAAGTTGTTTTTCGCTTCCTGCAATTGCCATTCGCGGTGCATGATAACCTCTCTCGAAATCTGTCCAGACTGGCTAGAAATTAGCACAACGGCTGTGGATTGACCATGCCCAACTTCATCTCCGAAGACCACATCGAACAGGCGCTGCTGCAACGCTTGCAGCATCTGCACGGCTATCGACGTGCTCGAATGCTACACGGCGGACGCGGACGACCCGAACGACGGTTCCGGGCCGGAGCGACAAGCGTGACGTGATTTTCGGCGAGCGCTTGAAGGAGGCGGCGTTGCGGCTGAATCCGGACATTCCGGAGACGGCCATCGACGAGGCGCTGGCCCGGCTGACGGAAAAGCGCCAGGCCATGTCGCCCATCGCCGCCAACCGCGAGGTGGATGGCCTGATCCGCGACGGTATCCCGGTGGAGTTCGAGAACGCCCAAGGCAAGAAGGAGCAGGAGCGGGTCCGGGTGATCGACTTCGACGACCCGCGACGGCAACCGCTTCCTGGCGGTATCCCAGCTCTGGATCAAGGGCGAGCGCAATTACCGCCGGCCGGACGTCCTGCTCTACGTCAACGGCCTGCCGCTGGTGTTCATCGAGCTGAAGAACTCCAACGTCAAGCTCAAGACGGCCTTCGATGACAACCTCACCAACTACAAGCAGGACATCCCGCAGCTCTTCCTGACCAACGCCTTCTGCATGCTCTCCAACGCCATCGAGACCAAGGTGGGGAGCATTACCGCCGGGTGGGAGCATTTCTTCAACTGGCTGCGGGTGGAGGACGAGAAGGAGAAGGTGGACCGCGACGCCATCCGGCGCGAGGGCACCAGCCTGGAACGGGCGGTTGCGGGTCTGTGCGCGCCGCTGCGGCTGCTGGATTACGTCGAGAACTTCGTCCTCTACCACAAGGACACCCAGAAGATCATCGCCCAGAACCACCAGTTCATCGGCGTGAACAATGCCTATCGAGCGTTCCTCCAGCGCCAGGAGAAGCAGGGCAGGCTGGGCGTGTTCTGGCACACCCAGGGCTCGGGCAAGAGCTTCTCGATGATCTTCTATGCGCGCAAGATCTTCCGGAAGCTGACGGGCAACTTCACCTTCGTGGTGGTTACCGACCGCGAAGACCTGGACGGGCAGATCTACCGCAACTTCCTCAATACCGGCACGGTGCAGAAGAACGAGGCGGCCCAGCCCAAGGACAGCGAGGAGATGCGCAAATTCCTCGGGCAGAAAACAAGCGCATCGTGTTCACCCTGATCCAGAAGTTCCGCTGGCGACAAGGGCAAGGAATACCCGCTGCTCTCCGACCGGGACGACATCGTCGTGATCGTGGACGAGGCCCACCGCACCCAGTACGCAGTCCCTGGCCGAGAACATGCGCGCGGGCCTGCCGCAAGGCGCAATACCTGGCCTTCACCGGTACGCCGCTCTGGGGCGCGAGCGCAAGACTAACGCCTGGTTCGGCGACTACGTCAGCGGAATACAACTTCCAGCAGTCCATGGACGACGGCGCGACCGTGCCGCTGTTCTACGAGAAGCGGGTGCCGGAGGTGCTGATCCAGAACGAGGACCTGAGCGAGGAGTTCTACGAAATCCTGGAAGACGAGAACCTGGACGAGGCCCAGCAGGAGAAGCTGGAGAAGCAGTTCGCCACAGGAGATCGAGGTCATCAAGCGCGACGACCGCCTGGAGACCATCGCCCGCGATATCGTCTACCACTTCCCGCGCCGCGGCTACCTGGGCAAGGGCATGGTGATCGCGGTGGACAAGTTCACCGCCGTGAAGATGTACGACAAGGTGCAGGCTCTGGAAGGCAGCAGATCAAGGACGCTGGTCGGGCGAATCGGCAAATCGAAGAACGACATCGAGAAGGCGCGGCTGAAGAAGATCGTCGACTATATGCGCGCGGTGGAAATGGCCGTGGTGGTCAGCGAGGAGGCCGGCGAGGAGGAGAAGTTCCAAGGCCAGAAGCTGGACATCAAGCCGCACCGCGAGCGCATGAACCAGCTGGACGAGCACGGCCACGATATCGAATACAACTTCAAGGACCCGGATCACCCGCTGCAACTGGTGTTTGTCTGCGCCATGTGGCTGACCGGCTTCGACGCGCCGACGGTATCGACCCTGTATCTCGACAAGCCGATGAAGGATCACACGCTGATGCAGACCATCGCGCGCGCCAACCGGGTGACGTCACACCAGATCAACGGCAGTGACCAAGGCGAACGGCGAGATCGTCGATTACTACAACGTCTTCCGTAACATGAAGAAGGCGCTGAAGGACTACGCCCAGGGCCAGGATGGGCTGGACGACGCGCCGGTGCAAGGAAAAGAAGGAGCTGTTCAGGCTGCTGGATGACGCCATCGAACAGGGCATGGCTTTTTGCCGGGAACGGGGCATCGACCTCGACGCAGTGCTGGGCAGCGACGGATGTGTTCAAGAACATCGGCCGGTTCAACGACTACGCCGATACCCTGCTGGGCAACGACGAATGGCGCAAGGCGTTCAACGTCTACGAGAACACCGTCACCTCGCTGTATGAAGCCTGCAAGCCGGAGGTGCTGGGACAGGGCAAGGGCCGTGTGGTGGCGGTGTTCCAGTACCTGCGCGGCGTGATCGACAGCATCATCGAGCAGGTGGACGTGGATGCCGTCAGCCTGCGCATCGGCGAGCTGCTGGACGAGAGCGTGGTGGTGGACGACGCCGAGAAATTCGCCGCCAGGGAGCACGCGGCGGAGTACCGGATCATCAAGCAGGGCAAGGTCTGGGACCTAAGCAAGATCAACTTCGACAAGCTGAAAGAGGACTTCCAGCAGGCGGTCTACAAGAACATCGAGATCGCCGACCTGCGCGCATTCATTCAGCACAAGCTGGACCAGATGCTCCAGCAGAACACGACTCGCACCGACTTCGCTCAGCGTCTGCAACAAATCATCGACACCTACAATGCGGGCGGTTCGGCAACCGAAAACTACTTCGAAGAGCTGATGAAGTTCGCCAGGGACATGCAGGCCGAGGATGAGCGGCATATCCGCGAGGGTCTGACGGAAGATGAACTGGAGCTCTTCGACCTGCTCAAGAAGGACAAGATGACCCAGGCCGAAACGGAAAAGGTCAAGCTGGCGGCCAAGACCCTGCTGCATCGTTTATTGGAGGAACACCCCAAGGTGTTGGTGCAGGACTGGTACAAGGATACTCAAAGCCAGAAGATTGTCCGCTCCGCCGTCGAAGAGGTTCTGGATAAAAATCTACCCGACAGCTACGACCGCATCCTCTTCAGAAAGAAATGCGATAACGTCTTCGAAATGATGCTGGACTATGCGAGCCATGGTCGGAAGTGGGTGGCATGACTGGGGGGCCTGCATGCTGCTATTGGGTTGCGCTGGAACGTCGCGTCAATACGCGGGAGCCGGCGCGAGCGGGCAAGAAAAAACCCCAACCGAAAACGGTTGGGGTTAGGGTATTGGTGGAGGCGGCGGGAATCGAACCCGCGTCCGCGAGAACTCCGCCATCGGTACTACATGCATAGCCGGTCTATTGATTTAACCGCCTGCTACCCGACGGGCAGGGAAGACAGGTGGCGATCCCGGTAAGGTTTTAACGGATCCGCCCCGGGAGAGCTTCACCGCGATCCTGTGAGAATCGACGCCTGGAATCTGGACGCACAAGCACGGCTCCAGTCAGACGGCACCCTACCGGGTTTTAGGCGGCGAGTGCGTAGTTGTCGTCGTTGGCAACTATAGTTTTGCAGCTGGATTAACGAGGTCCTCTGCGCCTCGGCATGCACCTCCGGTTTCGCAACCCGCGTCGAAGCCAGGTCGCCCCCGATAGTAACTACTGTGACAGTATACCCTGGCGCAAGATTCCCGGCAGCACTTGAATTTCGCCGCCTTACCCCCATGGTTGTACGAAGGGCCGTGATACCTTGCCGCGCCTCTTTGGCTGGGGGATGGGAAAAATTCGGAACCCGGGAGCAGGGCTTGAAATGGTCTGTATATCATGGACCCGCGCCTTTTTGCAGATGTCGGCACCGTTGCGGTGTATCCTCCCTCACGTCGCCAATGCGCTTGTTCCCCCCGGGCTGCAAGGCTGGACAGGAGATAAATTCAACGATGGAAACCGCAGACGACAATAACCCGTCCCAGGAAACGGAGCAGGCGACGCCTGCCGGTGAGATCGTCCGGGCCAGGGATGTACTTCCCGGCATCATCCACATCCTGCCGCAGAGCAGCCGGCCCATCTTCCCCGGCCAGGTGACCCCGCTGCTGGTGGACAGCGATCCCTGGGAGGCGACCATCAAGGCGGTGCATGACTCGCCCCACGACATCGTCGGCCTGCTGCTGGTCAGGCCGGAGCGCGTGGACGAGGCCACGGTCAAGGATTTCTACACCATGGGCACGGCCTGCCGCATCCACCGGGTCACGAAGGACGAGGGCAAGCTGCAGGTGCTGGTGGAAGGCATGCAGCGCTTCCGGGTCGAGCAGTGGACCTCGAAGCTGCCGCCGTACAGCGTGCGGGTCAGCTATTACCCGGAGACCCAGTACGAGCATGTCGAGGAGGTCAAAGCCTATGCGGTGGCCATCATCAACACCATCAAGGAACTGGTGCCGCTCAATCCCCTCTATGGCGAGGAACTCAAGGTCTTCCTGGAGCACTTCAGCCCGAATGATCCCTCCCACCTGGCGGATTTCGCCGCCAGCCTGACCACGGCCGGCAAGGAGGAACTGCAGGAAGTGCTGGAGACCACGCACATCCTTTCGCGCCTGGAGAAGGTGCTGCGGTTGATCAACAAGGAACTGGAGGTCGCCAAAGCGCAGATGAAGATCCGCCAGCATGTCGAGGCGGAGATCCAGTCGCACCAGAAGGAGTTCTTCCTGCGCGAGCAGTTGAAGGCGATCAAGAAAGAGTTGGGGCTGTCGAAGGACGACAAGACCGCCGAAGTCGACAAGTTCCGCGAGCGCATCGCCGCGCTCACCGTGCCGGAACCCGTACAGCAACGGCTCAACGAGGAGATGGAAAAACTCGGCCTGCTGGAGACGGGTTCACCCGAATACGCCGTCACCCGCAACTACCTCGACTGGCTGACGCAACTGCCATGGGGCAAGCACACCCCGGATGCGCTGGACCTGGAGCAGGCCCGCCGCATCCTCGACCAGGACCACGAGGGCTTGAAAGACGTCAAGGAGCGCATCCTGGAATTTCTCGCCGTCGGCATCATGAAAGGCGCGGTGGGAGGCTCCATTCTGCTGTTCGTCGGCCCGCCGGGCGTCGGCAAGACCTCGCTCGGCCATTCCATCGCGCGCGCCCTGGGGCGCAAGTTCTTTCGCTTCTCGCTCGGGGGCATGCGCGACGAGGCGGAGATCAAGGGCCACCGCCGCACCTACATCGGCGCCATGCCCGGCAAGTTCATCCAGGCCATCAAGAGCACCGGCTCGGCCAACCCGGTGATCATGCTGGACGAGCTCGACAAGATCGGCGCCTCCTTCCACGGCGATCCCGCCTCGGCGCTGCTCGAAGTGCTGGATCCGGAACAGAACGTGGACTTTCTCGACCACTACCTCGACGTTCCTTTCGATCTGTCCAAGGTGCTGTTCATCTGCACCGCCAACCAGCTCGACACCATCCCGGCGCCGCTGCTGGACCGCACGGAGATCATCAAGCTCTCCGGCTATCTCGCCAATGAAAAGCTGGCGATCGCCGAGAAACATCTGCTGCCGAAGCTGATGGTGAAAGCGGGTCTGAAGAAACGCGGCCAGTTGCGCATCGAGAAAGGCGCCCTGCGCAAGATCATCGACGACTATGCGCGCGAGGCCGGGGTGCGCCGGCTGGAGAAATACCTGGGCGCCATCGTCCGCAAGGCGGTGGTGAAGCTGCTGCAAGGGGAGCCGGCCCCGATCGTGGTCAGGGCCGCCGATGTCGAGGCTTACCTCGGCAAGGTGATCTTCGAGAAGGAGAAGCGCAACAGCGGGGTGGGCAAGATCACCGGACTGGCGTGGACGGCCATGGGCGGGGCCACGCTGACGGTGGAGGCGACGCGCATCCATAGCTTCAGCCGCGGCCTGAAATTGACCGGGCAACTGGGCGAGGTGATGCGCGAGTCGGCCGAGATCGCCTACAGCTATATCCTGTCGAACGCGGAGAAGTTCGGCATCAGGCCGGATTATTTCCAGAACGCCTTCATCCACCTGCACGTGCCCGCCGGGGCGACGCCCAAGGATGGTCCCAGCGCGGGCATCACCATGGCCACCGCGATCCTGTCCACGGCGCGCGGGCGGCGCCCGGTGCGCCTGCTCGCGATGACCGGGGAGTTGACCCTGACCGGCGACGTGCTGCCGGTCGGCGGCATCCAGGAAAAGGTGATCGCGGCGAAACGCACCGGCCTGCGGGAACTGATCCTGCCGGAGGCCAACCGGGGGGATTTCGAGGAGTTGCAGGAGCCTATCCGGGAAGGCATGACGGTGCATTTCGTCGCGCGTTATCCCGAGGTGGAGGCGGTGGTCTTTCACAAGGCGGGCTAGGTGCGGGATTGAATTTTTTTCCCCCGCCACCATCTAAGGGGTGTGCGGATTTTCGTTACGACCAGGAGATAAACCCCATGATGCGAATTTTACTGTTTCTGGCCACCAATGCCGCGGTGCTGGTGTTGATCAGCATCGTTTTCCAGGTGCTCGGGATCGATGGCATCCTGCAGGCGAACCATGTGGACCTGAACCTGCAGGCCCTGCTGGTGATGTCGGCCGTGATCGGTTTCGGCGGTTCCTTCATCTCGCTGGCCCTATCCAAGTTCATGGCGAAGCATTCCATGGGGGTGCAGGTCATCGAGCAGCCGCGAAGCCAAACGGAGCAGTGGCTGGTCGAGACCGTGCGGCGTCAGGCCAAACAGGCCGGCATCGGCATGCCCGAGGTCGGTATCTTCAACGCCCCGGAACCGAATGCCTTCGCCACCGGCATGAGCCGCAACAATGCGCTGGTGGCGGTCAGCACCGGGCTGTTGCAGAACATGAACGCCGATGAGGTCGAGGCGGTGCTGGGGCATGAGATTACCCACGTCAGCAACGGCGACATGGTCACCATGGGCCTGCTGCAGGGCGTGGTGAATACCTTCGTCATCTTCCTGTCGCGCGTCATCGGCCACGTGGTGGACCGGGTGGTGTTCAAGACCGAACGCGGCTACGGTCCGGCCTATTACATTACCTCCATCGTGGCCCAGATATTTCTTTCCGTCCTCGCCACGATCATCGTGATGTGGTTCTCGCGCCGGCGCGAATTCCGCGCCGATGCCGGCGGCGCCTCGCTCGCCGGCCGCGGCAAGATGATCGGCGCGCTGCAGGCGCTGCAGCGGGCGCATGAACCACAGGCACCTGCCGGGCGAATTCGCCGCCTTCGGCATCAGCGGCGGGTTGAGAGCCGGGCTGGGGAGACTGTTCCTGAGCCACCCGCCGCTGGAGGAACGCATCGCGGCCCTGCAGGCGGGGCGGTGATGGATTTCGCCTATAAGATCGAATGGGCATGGAATCACTGGGAAGGACACGGAATAACAAATCCGTATTAAGCCGCGGGTGACGTAGGATGCGCCGTGCGCACCGAATGGTCTATCCCGACAGTGAAGCGTAATCAGCCGTGATCGGGGTTCACCCGGTTGTGCTGCAGGACCGGTTCTTCCGGAAACAGTTCGACCAGGTCATCGCGCGTCAGCGGCGCGCCCTTTTCATCGAAGCGCCGCCAGATCTTTTCCCAGCGGTCATCGTCGAAATAGAACCCGACCGGCAAGATACACACCGGTTCTCGCCGGTAGTCGGTGATCACCATGGGCTCCTTGAGTTTCCCGGCCATGTCGTAAACATATCAGATCGGGCGGTGCCGTGGCTTCCACGCACAGGTGAAATCGCCGAAAGTCGAGCATTTCCTTGATGATACCGAACACCGTTTCCAGGCTGGATTTACGCCTGGCATTGAGCGCTTTATTTCTAGACCAGGCGCTCGTGCAGCTCATGCAGCCGGGTCAGCCAGCATTGAAGAACCGGAGGTGATGCCAGAAAATGAGGGGCAGGCTTCCAAGAATCCATTGAGGCATAGGTACACCTGCCAGAGTATGTAATACTTCGGGCATTCCGTGCGGCGCAGCCACTAGGAGATTAGAAAATGGAACGGAGCTTCCAGTTGAAAGTCTTGTGCATCACTGTCTGTTTCCTCTTTACCGCTACGGTACTGGCTGCTGCCGAGCCCTCGACCAGCGCATCGGCCGCAGAACAGGTTAATACCGGGAAGAAGTATTTTAACGATGGCCAGTTCGAAGAAGCCCTGGCGGCCTGGAATGTCGCGCTTGACGAATATCGACGGACGAACGACAAGGGTGGCCAGGCGCGTGTACTTCAGAACAAGGCCGAAGCCTATCTGTCCATGGGCATTCCTACCAGGCGATCAGTAGCCTTCAATCAGCGATTGAAGCTGGCGCAGGCAGCCGGTGATGAACAGCTTGCCACCCAGGTGGCGAGCAGCCTGGGCACGGCCTATTTACTCTCCAATCGCACAGACGAGGCGAGAACGCTGCTCGAAAAGGCTACAGCGGAAGAACGCGCGGCCGGCCGGCCGGCTTCGGCCGCTGTAGCCGGTAACAATCTGGGCAGTCTGCTTGCGTCAGAGGGTGATTACGATGCAGCCATTCCGGTCTATCAACAGGCCGTGTCCGATGCGCAAGCGGCCGGGAATAACGGCCTGGCCGCCAAGGGATCGGTCAATATTGCAAGGGCGTTGGTCGAAAGCAAGCGCGAGAAGGAAGCCCTGGTAGAGCTGAATCGTGCGGCGGGACAAGCGAAGGCGCTTCCGGCCTCGCACGAAAAGGCATTTGTACTGACCAGTATCGGTCGGCTTTATTTGCGCCTGGCCAGCAAGTCCCGGGGCTGCGACGGACGAATTGCAGCGGCTTGCGTATCAGGCCCTGAACGAGGCCGCCACCGTGGCTGAATCGGTCGACGATAATCGGGCAATGTCCTATGCCTATGGTTACTTGGGTGCGCTCTACGAACAGGAAGGGCGTACCGAAGACGCCATGAGCATATACCGTCAAGGCCCTGCAAAGACTGGAAAAGACGCAGGCGCCGGAGATCCGCTATCGTTGGGAATGGCAGGAGGCGCGCCTGTTACGGGCCGAGGGCAATACCGATGCGGCGATCAATGCCTACCAGCGCGCCGTTAGCGACCTGCAGTCGATTCGACCGGAACTGGTGGCGGGCTACATGGGCAGGCACGGCTGATTTCCGTGAGGAAGCAGGGCAGCTGTATCTGGATCTGGCCGATCTGCTGCTGAAAAGAGCGGCTGCCCGTGCCGGCACGCCGGCAGCCGAGGCAGACCTGCGCGAGGTGCGCTCCACGGTGGAGATGCTCAAGGGCGCAGAACTGGAAGATTACTTCCGGGACGATTGCGTCGCCGCGCTCAAGGCCAAGACAACGGGTATCGACTCGTTGGGTGAACGCACGGCGGCTATTTACCCGATCGTCCTCCCGGATCGTCTCGAAATCCTGCTCAGCTTGCCGGACGGCATGAAGCGCTACAGCGTTCCGGTCGGCGCGCAAGTGCTGAACGAGGAGGTCAACAACTTCCGCGCGCTCCTGGAGAAGCGCACGACGAACCAGTACCGGCGGAATGCGATGAAGATCTACGCCTGGCTGATTCAACCGCTGGAAAAGGATCTGGAAGCGCAGAATATCGACACGCTGGTCTTTATCCCTGACGGCGCGCTGCGTACCATTCCCCTCGCCGCGCTCTACGACGGTAAGAACTTTCTCATTGCCCGGTATGCCGTGGCGACCATACCCGGCCTGACGCTGACCGACCCCCGGCCGCTGCCGCGGGAACATATCGAGTTGCTGGCGGCGGGATTGACGGACAGCGTGCAGGGCTTTCCGCCCCTGCCCAATGTCGCAGAAGAGATTACCCGGATCCACAGGCTCTACGACGGGGCCATGCTGGAGAACAGCACGTTTACCCTGTCGAATTTCGAGAAGGATCTGGATGAACGGCCTTACTCGATTGTCCACGTGGCGTCGCACGGGAAATTTGAGAAGGATGCGCAGAATACCTTCCTGCTGACCTACGACGGCAAACTGAACATGGATACGCTTCAAGGGTATATGGCCAGCACGACGTACCGTAAGCAACCGGTCGAACTGCTGACGCTCAGCGCCTGCCAGACCGCGGTGGGGGATGACAAGGCCGCCCTGGGTCTCGGAGGCATCGCCGTCAAGGCCGGCGCGAGGAGCGCCCTGGCGACGTTGTGGTACATCAACGACCAGGCATCGTCGATTCTCGTCGCCGATTTCTACGAGGACCTCAAGGAACCAGGCATATCCAAGGCCAAGGCACTGCAGCAGGCACAGCTCAAGCTGCTCAAGGATCGCCGTTACGACCACCCAAGCTACTGGTCGCCGTTTCTGTTAATCGGAAACTGGCTCTAGGACCAGTGGGGTAGCTGCAGTCCTGATAATAGCCACGGAACCACACGGAACTGCACTGAAATCAGTAGTGTCTTGTCCGTGTATTTCCGTGGTCAATTTTACGTTTAGGGCCACTCGTACAGGTTGGCGCTCAGGAGGAAGTGAACGCCGTCGTCCTGCAGGGTGTGGTCGTCATTGTCTACACTGCGGAACCCGTGGCCCCAATAGACCTGCGCGTGAATTTTGGGTATCGGATCCCAGCGCAGGCCCGCGCCGGCGCTGTACAGAAACGTCGGGTTCGGACCATTGGGCAGATCGTTGTTCTTGGCGCCGCCGCCATCCACGAAAGGCGCCAGCGCCAGGATGCTCCGGCCACTCGGATCCTTGATGAGCGGATAGCGGTACTCCAGCGATATGTCATAAGCCGTAGTCGCGCACAATCTGGTTTTCCCGGTAGCCGCGCACACTGAGCGCCCCTCCGACCGAGAACTGCTCCATCGTGAAGAGGTCGTCGTTGGTCAGTTGCGTATCGGTTCGAAAAATCAGCTCTCCCCAGTCCTCTCCCAGACGTCTCACCCACTGGAACTGGCCGAGCCAGGCAAAAAACTTCCCGCTGGGGAGATTGTCCGAATTGGTCGTTGCATCGAAGTGCATCGATACCTACACTGAATTGGGAGCGCGCCGCCAGCACCTGCTTCGCCCCGCGCTTTGTCCAGTCCTGGGAGAATCGGATGATGCTGGCCTTCACCTCGCCATCCGAGGGTACGCCCGGCGTAAAGGCGAAGTCCTCGCCGAGCAGTTCGGAATGACTCTTGCGGAGATCCAGCCCCAGCGCCATGCTGAAGTTCTGGCTCGGGGTGCGGTAGAAGGGATGACCCAGCCTGAAGCCGAGGGTTTGGGTCTTGTTTTTGATGTCCAGATCCTGGAATGGCCCGTTTTCAACCTGCGAGTCCGTGTGCTCGGCGAGCAGGGTGAGTGTGGTGTCATGGGCATTCAGGGGAACGGCCCAGTTGGCATTGGCATCCGTCAGTCCTTCAGCATAACCAACGTTAGTGCTGAGCACGTCCCCGCGACCGGTCAGGTCGTAGACATAGACCTGCGGCAGCACCCGGACATCGCCCAGGGGCGGTGACAGCCGGTTGTCGATAACCGGAATGAACTGGACTCGCGGGCCCTCCTTGACACGGGTGGTAAGGTTGGCCTCTCCCGGCCGGTCGCCCGGTCTGCAGTTGCGAATTCATGGTTTCGATCACGGGCGACTCGAGCATTATCTGGATCTGCTCTTGCAGATCCTTGACATTGAGCGGTGGCCCGGCGCCGAGCCTGAGCCGGTCCTTGATATAGTCGGAATTCAGATACTTGTTCCCGGTGACCTCGATGTCGGTCAGACGGCCCTCGACGATCACCATTTGGATGACCCCATCGACAACCTTTTGGTCGGGAATCACGGCGCCGGAATTGATGTAGCCGTGGTCGATGTAATAGCGGGTCAGGGCAACGCGGAGATCCTCGAGCTCGCTGCTGGCCACGATGCGGCCTTCGTAAGGCGCCGTGATTTTCTTGAGCTCCTCGGTGCTGAAGACCGTGTTGCCCGTGAGACGAATCTCCTTGACGAAGACCCTGACGCCATAGGGCGTCTTTTCTCCTCCTGGGCAGCGGGGCTTCCCGAGGGACTTCGACCGGCGCCTGGGGTGGTGCGCCGGGCTCGAGGCAATTGCGGTCGAAATTCACCCGGCCTGGGGATACCACCGGGGGCCGTCTCGCCCGGTGCGCCGGGGCCGAGCGGTTCTGTGCGTAGGCCGGACCGCCACACAGCCCTAGACCCAGCAGGCAAGCACGATACGCCCGCGAGAGGGCTGACATGGCCGTAGTCCCGCATCCATGGCGCAATACTCCCACTGCCGGTTCTGCATGGCAAGCCGGCATGCTGATCGTTTCTGTAATGACAGTATTTTTAACGCGTGCAGGTCACCTGGGCGAGTTGTATCGCTGACGTGATCCGCAGCCAGCGCCCACCAGGGTTTACCGCTGTTGACCGCGCTGCTTTTCCCTTTTCCTTGTATCCCGCGTTGGTCATTGCCACAAAACTCGGCAGATAACCGTCCGGATCGATCGTCAGCCCGCCGGGGCCCGCAGACACCAGACTGCTCGCGCCGGCTGTTGCACCGCAGCGGTCGCTGATGAGGCCGGTCACGTCCAGGAAGTTCTCGGGCAGTACGGCAAGTTCCTGGGCGACATCCTGCGTCCGGTGAGCTGATATTGACCGTGCCGTCGATGCCGAGCGCGGAAGAGGCGTCAACCCGGCTTTGCGCTGAAATGATGAAGTTGTCCGCCACGATGTTGATGTTGCCGCCAGGCCCGCCGAAGGCATTCGCGAGGATGTTGCTCTGGTTGAGGATCACGAATTGCGGATCGATGTTGATGTTGCCGCCGCCGCCGAAGCCGCTCTCGACCGAGGTAGTGATTTCCGAGTCAAGCAGGTAAACCCGCTCCGGGGCAGTCAGCGCGATGTTGCCGCCATCTGAGGTGATCGCCCGCGTCGACATGGTGCCATTGTCCATGTTGATCGAACCACCGGACGTGATACTGATGTTGCCGGCGAGCCCGCTGCCGGAGAACTGTTGATCCGCTAGCGTTCCGCCGCTATCAGCTGCCACGCGTCCACCGTTGAGTATCTTCACACCCTTGCCAGCGTTGATAAGAATATCGCCGCCGTTGCCATCGCCGAATGTGCTCGTCGAAATTGTACTGTCTGTGCCTGAGATCGAGACGGTGTCGGTGGCATTGATATTTATTGCGCCACCGTCGCCAGGACCGACGGCGGCCGTGCCATCGAGAAACTCAACGCCGCTGCGACTGCGGATCGCGGCGCCGGCATTCACGAACAAGGAGCCCACATTCCCCTCCACGCTGCCCGCATTACCTTCCCAACCTGTCGACGTTTCTATTCTCGTCCTGGCATTCATAGTCAACTCCGGCGTAGTGATCGTAATCGCGCCCCCATCGCCGGGGATGAGGTCGAGGTCGGGGATCGGCACCAGTCCGCGCACGTCCCGCAGGTAGGCGAGGACCTCCATGAGGCTGGCGTTGGGATTTCCCATTTCAGCGCGTAGGGAATCGAAGCTCTCGAAAAACACCGACTCGAACAGCGCATTCAACTGATCGTCGGGCGGCTGGAAAGTCGCGCCCACGATGCGGGCGTCGGCGCCGGAGAGGGTGACCGGCCCGCCGGCGCTCAAGGTGACATTACCCGCGTTGCCCGAGCCGAGTGACGCGCTAGTGACGCGGGCGCCGTCCTTGACCGTGATTGTTCCGGTTGCGTTGATCACGATGTTGCCGGAATCGCCGGCGAAGTTGCTCTGCGAGCCGATCAGGGCGCTCTGCGGGTCGCCGGTCCCCGCCACCAGGACATTGCCGGCGTTTATCGTGATATCACCGGCGCGCCCGAAATTGAGGCTGTCGGTCGTGACCTGGCCCAGACCGCGAACGCTCAGACTGTCACTGGCGTTGATCGTGATGTTGCCGCTGTCGGCCGTGATGAGTTCGGCCGCGATGGCACTGAACGGATAGGCGGGATTGCGCAGACCCTGGGCCGCAAACCCCTCGAAGCCGAACGCGCTGAAGCTGCCGTCGCCCGACACGTCCACCTCTTTGGCATTGATCGTCAGGCTGGGGCCGTCGCCCTGAATGGCGTTGATCAGCACGATCGATCCACCGCTTTCCACCGTCACCTTGTTCGCGTTGATCTCGACATTTCCGGTTTTTTCGCCGAACCTATCGGGCGCATTGCGTTGCGCCTGGATGGCCGCGAATCCCGATATCGACACGGAGCCCGCGTCGATCCTCACGTCAGGCAGCTTGGCCTCGGGCGATACGGAGTTGCCCAAAGGGTCCCCCGTATAGACAAAGATCCCCGGAGCCGCAAAAGTCAGCGGCTCGAACGACGTTCCTCTTATGGTCACGTCATCGGTAACCTTGATATTGACCTGGCCGCCGTCCGGCAGCGGCGACAGACCGACGAACGACAACTCGAACGCAAATGCCCCGGGCAACACGACGCCGTCGTCGATGACCAGCCGTCCACCGCGGATGAAAATCTCCTTGCCGTCCACGAGGCTGCCGGTCCCGACCTTGACGCCACCCAACTCGGCGAAGCCATCGACATTGAATCCCACCCCATCGAACGTCGCCTCCCCGGCAGACGCCACGCTCACCAGGTTGACGCGGCCGGCCGGCGCCAGCACGTAACCCGGCGTACTGCCATCCAGGGCGCCGATGCTGACACCCGGAATGTCACTTCCCGGCGCGTTGCCGCCAACCAGCGAGAGCGTCTGGCCTTCCGGGACCTGGAGGAGCGCTGCCGGCTGGAATGTGTCGAAGTCTATTCCACCCGTCTGAACCTCAATCGAAGCGGGATTGGCGCTGAGGAAGCCGAAGGCCGAGGGTGGGGATGCGCTGAGGACACTGGCATTTGCCGCATCTG
Organism: uncultured Gammaproteobacteria bacterium; assembly: GCA_963773065.1. Taxonomy (GTDB): domain Bacteria; phylum Pseudomonadota; class Gammaproteobacteria; order UBA9214; family UBA9214; genus CAVQCA01. Next base: position 149,224 of record CAVYZN010000023.1, on the reverse strand, counting down.
CGTAGAAAATACCGTCAGAACCGAGCTTGATGTAATCGGCGGTTGTGGCGTGGAAGGATCCCTCGACGTTCAGTTGAGCCGTCGGTCCGAAGAGGATGCCGGCGGGATTCATTAAATACAGATTGGCGCCCGGAAAACCCGTGGTTTGAATCGTCCCGAAGATATTCGATGGATTTCCGCCGGTGACGCGCCCGATGACGTTCGTGGTGGACAGACCGGAATTGTTGATGAAGTTACCGCTCTGGCCTGCATCCAGACTGAAGTCGCCAAAGCTGTGGAACAGATTGGCTCCGCCGCCCGGCCGCGTGCCGCCGGTGATATCGAAGACACCGGCAGCCGGTTGATTGACGACGGTACCCAGGCCGCTGGACGTGACGTCGGCATGGGCAACTGAAAGAACGGTGCCGGCCGCGAACAGTAATACCCCAGCCGGCACACCGGAAAAATAGCCGTGGGATCCTCGCGTGCTCATAATCTCTACCTCAACCTCTTAGGCCGCGCATAGTCAAAGAAACGACCCTGCGCCGCATGAGGCCCCGGGGTGCAGGGCGCAGTAATGCGACCCTTCCCTCGCTAGGGAAGCTCTGATCAAGTCTCCCGTTCGCCCTGAGCTTGTCGAAGGGTGAACGGGAAATGCCATAAATGTCAGGCGATTTGTCCGTTCATGGTTCGACAGGCTCACCACGAACGGACTTAATCAGAGCTTCCCTAGTTATAATTACAGGCCGTTCACTTTGATGGTGAATTCGCCCTCGAAAAGTACCGGGCCAAGGCTTCCGGCGCCCGCCCCGTTGGTCTGGCCCTCCAGATGCAACGTGACGTTGGAATTATTCGTCGGCTGATACCTGCTTATGATGTTTGCCGACAAATCCGGACATGTCGGGTAGGTCAACTCCAGCTTCCTTACCCCGTCGGTGTCGACAATAATAGCGGCACTGGTCGGAGAAACGCCCTCAAGTTTTGGCGCGTCGGTGCTCAGTGGGCTAGTGTCGATGTCCACCGATAACAATGGGGATTGGTCGGGAATCTTGACCTTGTAATTGCCCGAGTCGGTATTACCGCCTGAAGTGCAGTTCAGGTTCAGAGGACCTTGTGGTTCCAGTGTGACGCCGCTCAGCTTAACCTGCTCTACATCTTGGGTGGCCGTGTGACGCACCCCGTCAGGCCCTGGTGGGCATACGCGTAACTCATTGTCAAAACCTTCGAGGATCGACGAATCACCAGTGAATATATTGCCGGTCACGTTGTCGTAGAACACGCCGAGGTCTGACTGGCAATAGCGCCCGTATGCCGCCGCCGGGAGACCGACCACGGTGGGCAGTAGGGTGGTGGCGTCGCAGATTCCCTCAGAGGCGACTTCCTTATAGAAGAGTATTTCCTTCAGGTCCAAATTCTGCGTCTGACTCGTACCCAATGCGTTAACCACCGATCCCGCCGGAAAAGCAGCCTCGCACGCGGCGGAGTCGACGACCGTCACGTTCTGTCCTTTTACTTTCACCGTCTTCGTGGGGATTCCACCGAGCTGCATCGTGCACGCGCCGGCGGCGATGCGCGCATCGCTACAGTTCGTAAAGCTTCCAGCCCAACCACTCGGGTTCGATTGCGGGTTACCGTCAAGTCTTGGTACCAGCGTCAGAAATCCCCTCACGCTCACGCCGTCCGCGCAGGCGAACGTGTATGTAAGCGTGGTACCGCCCCCAGGGCTGTTGAGCGCGCAGGCGCGGCTGGCCCCGGGGGGCGTGGTGCCGCCACTATCACCGTGCTTGGGATTCTGCGCGTCGGTCTTGATGCAGTTGTTGCCGATCCCCGCATTGGGGTCTTCGATACATGTCAGGGGAGCCGCGGATTCGTACTTGACCTTGAATAAGAATTTGCCAGAACCGTACGGCGCCGTGCTGAAATCTGGGGCTCCGGGAGGGACGGAAGCGGTATCCCAGCCACCACAAGTGGCGTAATTGCCTTCTCCTTCCACCGTCTGAGACACGCTGATCGGGTCTGGGGCAATGCCGGGATTGGACGACCACTCGCCCTGAAATTCCTGCCAAGTGCATTTGATGCCTATTCCATGATGATTGATGTAGGTGATGCTGCCGCCAACCGTCTGGGTGCTGCAGCTGGAGGAAATTTTCGTCCAGCCGGTAGGGCAGGAGGTACTGTAAGCTGCATGCCCTTGCGAGAGTCGTGTTCTTTCTACAGGTTATGGCGCCGAAGGCGTCGTGCACCAAGAGTAGGCCCAGCGCCACAAAAGCCAGCATGGTAGGTAATCTTGTTGGTGACTTGCTATGAGACATGGCTATAACTCCTCCGTAATAGATGACAGTTGCGTGAACGGCTGAGATAAGCAGCCGCTCGCGTCGTTAAGTGTTGGTTTCCTCTGATGGCGCGTGGAGCCCTGGTGTCATCGGCCAGGATTCTATTGGGTAACCCGCTTAACCACGATACCCGGGACGGGGTTTCAGATGGGTTACAACAGAGCCTGGAGTGCTCCGTCGAAAATAATGCAACGGCGATCTTCAACTTTTCACCCTACAACTGGCGCGACGTTGCCTGGGAGCGGGTTGTGAGTTGCCTGGCGGTGCGTCGTAATGGCACTCGAGGTGGGAGTGTGGATTGATTAGGTCAATCATGGACGGCGTCTCTCCGGATTATTGTTAAGTGCATTTGTTTCCCTGAGTACCTTCCGTGCAACCCAGCGAACTAAAAAAAACGGTCGATGCTACTCCGCGGCGATTTTACCTCGACAGACATTAAGCAAATAATAGACCACTTGCCTATGTCTGCTACCGGTAATCACTAACCAGGATGATCCCAATCAGTCCAATCGGTGCGGCGCCCGCGTTTGCCTGCCGAACTTTCTTTGCCGGTTGTCCGGCAAAGTCCGTCGATAGGGTCAACTTGTATTTCCGCAGAAATCTCATCAAGGAAATCTTGCAAAAACGGCTTTCGCACGTGGTGCGCGCACCGACCTCCGTCGCATCAGCAAAAGCTTAAATGCTAACATTGAGTATACCTTCATAAAGCTATACTGACAATAAGTATATTCAGCAATCTCCGGTTACTCGCCTTTATAAAGTGCACTTCTAAGGTGCGCTTGGATGTTAATTGCACACAATTGGGGACTATCTATGAGTAGTGGGCATTGCTTGCCATGATAGTTTACCGGCCAGGAAGCCGGCTCATGTTTATTGCAACCCGGCTGTCCCATTTTAACCTGGGTAGCTGCCATGGTGGCATATAATCGCCTGATCGTATGTCCTATCGTACCCACCCATTGTTACCGGATTGTTACAGGTCAGCAGGAACTCAGGACACCTTGTCCTGAAGTCCTGAAAAACCGTCATTTAAGACAATATGACACTATCAGATTATTTGCGGTCCATGGTTCCGGGCTTTTTATGACTTCCGGAGAGGCGGGCGCATGAAGGCTGAGTGGCTGGCACGGCTTCGGTCACCGACACTGGTGAGTCTGGGGCTGGGCATTCTCACCTGCCTGCTCGTGGTCGGGTTCGGAGCGCCGGCTATCTCCAGTTCCTCGAATTGGCCACTTACGATGTCTTTCTGCGGGTCAAGGAGCGCCACACCGTGCCCGAGCCGCGCCTGATACTGGTCCAGATTGTGGAGGAGGACATCCAGCGGATCCGGCAATGGCCGCCCTCTGACGACCGGCTGGCCGACCTGATTGAGACGCTCCTCGACTATTCCCCGCGGGTGATCGGCGTCGATCTCTACCGGGATTTCCCCGTGCCGCCTGGTACGGAACGGCTGAATGCGCTGCTCGCCGACAACGAGTCGATTATCTGTATAGAAAAGTTCGGTGATGCCCGTGGCAGGCCGGGTGCTCGGCCCCACGGTCCTGCGAGGCACGCAGCGGATCGGATTCTCCGATGTCACCGTCGACAGCGATGGTGTGGCGCGGCGTGGGCTGCTGTTTCTCGATGATGGCCAGAATTTCTCCATGTCACTGCCACTGCGGCTCGCCCTGGCCTATCTGGCCAAGGCGGGCATTACGCCGCAGGCAGGGGAGCCGAACCCCGAGTACCTGCGCCTGGGTCCGACGACCTTTATCCCATTCGAGGCCAACGACGGTGGCTATGTGGCGGCCGATGCGGCCGGGTATCAATATCTGCTCGACTACCGGGGCGGCGTCAAACCCTTTACGACCTACTCGATGGCCGATGTCCTGGATGGCCACGTGGATCCGGCGCTCATCCGGGACAATATCGTCATTGCTGGTGTCAATTCCGATAGCGTCAAGGATGAATTTCTTACCCCGTACGATCAGATTTGCCGGCCCCGGACAAACCACCTCGGGTATTGCGGTCCATGCCTACGAGACCAACCAGTTGCTGCGGGCGGCCTTGGCGGGCGATACCCCCATCCGGGTGGTGGACGACCGGATAGAACATCTGTGGGTGCTGCTGTGGGGCGGGCTGGCGGCGATTCTCGGACGGTTTGCCCGCTCAGGCCTGCGCTTTACCCTTTTCGCTGTCGGCGGTCTGGCGGTGATGGTCGCGGTCACGTTTTATGCCTTCGTCCAGGGTTGGTGGTTGCCGGTCGCCCCCACCGGACTCGCCTGGCTGGCCGCCTCCGGGGTGGTCGCGGCGTACCTGTCGAATTACGAAAAGGCCGAGAAAAAGCTCCTCATGGACCTGTTCTCCAAGAACGTCTCGCCTGCCGTTGCCGATGAGTTGTGGAAACATCGGGACCGTTTCATGCATGGTGGGCGTCTGGAGGCACAGACCATGACGATCACCGTGCTGTTTTCGGACCTGGCCAACTTTACCCCGGTTGCCGAACGGCTCACCCCCCCGGAATTGCTGAACTGGCTCAACGAGTACATGGAAGCGATGGCAAGTCTGGTCACGCAGTATGGCGGTGTGGTCGATAACTACATCGGCGACGCCATCAAGGCCGATTTCGGCGTCCCCGTCCCGCGGATGACCGAAGAGGAGATTCGCCAGGACGCCATCAACGCCGTGACCTGCGCGTTGGCGATGCGGCGGCAAATGGAGCGGCTGAATGAGTTCTGGTCCGCGCAGGGTTCCCCGCTGGTCAGGATTCGTGTTGGCATTGCCACCGGGCCGGTGGTGGCCGGTTGTCTGGGCAGCACGCAACGCATCAAATATACGACCATCGGTGATGTGGTCAACACGGCTGCAAGGCTCGAGAGTTTCAGCAAGGAGGCCCCAGGGAATTCTCCGGACAGCTTGTGCCAAGTCCTGCTGTCCGCCAATACGGCCGAGTGTCTCGGGGACCGGTTCGAACTCGAACATGTCGGGGTCTGCAGTCTGAAAGGCAAGTCCGAGGGTGTGATGGTCTACCGCCTGCTTGGAGAAAAAACGCAGGTGGATGCGGGCGATTTCGCTCCATCAATCGCCGCCAATAGCTGAGGCCGGCGGACGTTTGCCACAGTCCTGCAGCTTCACTCCAACACCTGCCGCCTGGTACGGGACCTTGCCTCTGGATTTCCTGGTAAGTATGTTTCCCAATTGTATTGTCGCCCTTGATCCGCTATAAACAGCCGTAGTCTGTTTAGTTATTGATGGGTGCATAAATCTCAATAAGGTGGGCGAACGATCTCCCCGGCACGTTTTGGCAGATGAGCCAATGTTGGCTATCTGAGGTGGGCATACGTGCGGTATCTTGGATGCAGATCGCAACGATGAATATCACTTAAACCAACGGGGAGGGATTGTCATGAAAATGATTTCGGTAATTGGATTCTGTTGCTAGCACTGGTTCTTTTACCATTTTCCTGCCTGCTATTCGCAGAAGAAACAAGCGGCTCTTCAGAGACAAAGAGCAGCACCGATTCCGCCGGTTTCACCTACCATCCCTCCCGTACGGGGTGCGCCGGCCAGTCGAGTAGGTGGCGGGTCGCGCGGGGCAGGAGAAATAACAGGCAAGCTGTCTGTGCTGGCGCCTGATCACACGGGGCTGACCACCAGGAGCCAGCCAACGCTCTACTGGTACCTCTCCGAGCCCGCAAACGCCCGGCTGGATGTGACGGTGATCAATGACGAGAAAATTGATCCGCTTCTCGAGCAGGTCATCGGTATCCCGAAAAGTGCAGGAATTCAGAGTCTGGATCTGGCAACGGTTGGCGCAACACTCAAGCCGGGAATTGAGTATCGCTGGTTCGTCTCCTTGACGCCGGATGAGAAACAACGCTCCAACGATATCGTTGCCAGTGGCACGATTCAGTACATCATGCCCGATGCTGCTCTTAAGAGCCGGATCGCCAAAGCAAACGAGCGCACATTGGCACGTACCTATGCAGAGGATGGGATCTGGTATGACGCCATTGATTCGATATCTCGCACTATCCAGTATAACCCGGGGGATGCAAGTTTGCGTGCCCAGCGGGCTGCCTTGCTCGATCAGGTTGGATTGAAAGCAGCAGCCGATTACGATCGAAAATAGGTGCCCAATTTCAGTCAGCCGCCTGATCGGATTCAAGGGAGTGAAGAGAGGCTCTGAACACGCCATCCCCGCGAATAGCGGGGAGCGGGATTTCGGTAAACCGCTACTCCCGCTTTTCCGCATTACTGGAACGGGAACATCTTCATCGGTTCCGCCATCTGGTGCATGTTGCCGACATGCTCCCCACGTTCAGGTTCATGTCGACAAGCTGCCGGTTGAGCAACTGCATACTGGCTGTCATGGCCGCGACGTTACCGTTCATGTGGTCAATCTGTTCCAGCATCAGGTCGTCAGCCTGTGGGTGGTCGTGAACAGGCGGGTGGCCAGGATCCGGTTCAGATTCCTGAACACCTTGGTGGCGATGTAGGGGTAGCGCCGGCTGAGCCGGTCAAGATTGTCCTGGCTCAGACACAGCAGCCGGCTGTCTTCCAGCGTATCCACATCGGCGGTGCGCTTCTCGAAGAACAGGCCGGCCTCGCCGACCACGTCCCCGCGCGCGTGGGTGGCGACCTCGACGCGGCCTTTTTCCCCGGTAATCGAGCTGCGCAGCCGGCCGTCGATCACCACGTACATTTCCTTGCCCTTTTCCCCGGCGGTGATGATGCGGGTGCCGGCCGGAACGGTGGTGACTCTCGACATGAGGGCGACGATCCGCGCCTGCGATTTGCGCAGGCCGTTCAGCAGGGGGATGGACTCCTGCGGGTTTTCTCCGAGGTCGAGGGTCAGCACGTCCCACAGGGTGGTGATGCGGACACTGGAACAGAGCGCGGGGGTGAGCAGGAATTCGCACAGCCAGCCTACCACGAGCGCCCAGGAGGCCATGAGGCCGACCTGCACCTGCATGCTGAGTTCGCTGGTCGTCAGGACCAGAAAGCCGAGGCAGAGGCCTGCCGCGGTATAGGTCATGGGCCGGCCGACGGCCTTGAGGGTGGCAATAGTGGCCTTCCTGTCATCCGCCAGGCGCCTGACTTCGTGGTTGATGTGCGCGAAATAGTGAATGGTGTCGTCGAGGGCGATACCCAGCACCATCGGGGCGATCAGGCTGGTGCTGGGGTTGAGGCTGATGCCGAAGAATCCCAGCGAGCCGAAGAAGACCACTATCGGTATGAGGTTGGGGATCAGCGCGATGAACCCGATACGGTGGGACATGAACATCAGTGACATGATGGCATAGACGATCAGCAGCGCGAGTCCAAAACTCGTTGCCTGGCCGAGGATGATCTGCGTCAGGGCTTCCGTGATCAGCACCGGATTGCCGGTGACCGTCGCCTTGAGGTGGGAGGGCAATTCGGCGAGTCTTGCGTTGATGCGGTCAATCAGTTTGGCCATGTCGTCCGAGCTGATGACCCTGGCGCGCACGATGACATTCGCGGTCTGGTATCGGCTATCGACGATCCTGTCCAGTTCGTCGCTGGAAGCTGAGAAACAGCAACTGGGTTATCAGCCGGCGGTTGTCCGGTATGGCATAAAAGGCGGGGTCGTCGTCGTGCAGGGCCTTGTTGACCAGCATGAGGTAGTCGGCGATGGAGACCGAACCGCCGATATCCGCTTGCTTGCCCAGCCAGGATTGCAGTTCCCTGATGATTTCCAGGGTGGCCGGGTCCTTGAAGGCATCGGGGTGGCCGCCATCGATGACGATATACAGCGGGTTTGCTCCCCCGAGTTTCTCATTGACCAGTTCAAAGGACCTGCGCACCTCCGAATCCCTGGGAAAACTCGACATGATATCCGCGCTGACGTGGATCCTGGGTATGCCAGCCAGGCCCAGCGCCAGGGCGACACCGAAGCAGACAAAGATGCTTCTTCTATGGTTCAGGTCGAAGCGCGCGATGCGGTCGATGAAACGCTCGAATAACGATGCCCGCGCTTCCCTTGCCCGTGTGAGGGCAGGGTCTCGCCTGTCCAGAAATTTGAGCAGGGCGGGGGTGAGGGTGACCGACAGGAGATTGATCACGATGACGCCGATGGTCGAGAGCAGGCCGAATTCGCTGATCGCCTCGATCGGATTGGCCATCAATGAGATGAAGCCGGCAACGGTCGTCAATCCTGCCAACAGGACAGGCAGCAGGCTGCGCTTCAACGTGTCTCTGACCAGGACGGTCTTGTCAGGCGTCTCCAGCCGATGCTGCTGGTAATCGGACACCACGTACACCGAATAGGAGAGGCCGAGTATCATCAGGAGCGGAGGCACCAGCACGGAGATCATGCTGAGCGAATACCCGAGCGCGGTGATGATCCCCAGTGAAAGCACCACGCCGACACCGACGGTTAGCAACGGGACGATGACGCCGAGCACCGATCGATAGCAGGCAATCAGCACCAGGGCCAGGACCAGGGTGATGAGCGGTGGCATCCACAGGAGATCGTGGATCAGGATCTTGATGACCGAGACCTTGAAGTGCGGCGTGCCGGTGAACCAGACTTCGTTGGCGCCTTTCTCCTCGTTGACGATGGCGACGATACTGTCGTGGATGCCGCGACGGATGAATTCACGATCGTCGATATCCTGGAAATAAACGATCAGCGCGGTGGCGTCGCCGGCTTTCGAAACCAGGCTGCCGCTGTAGATGGGGTTGTCGAGTACCCGCTGCCGGATTGCCTTGATGGCCTCGGGACCTTCCCCCAGGTTGTCGATGAAGGGCGCGATGTCCAGTCCGCCTTCGACGTTGCGTATGTCCATCGCGTTGGCCAGTGACACCACGTGGTCGACAGCCTCGACGGCGCTGATGCGCGCGGTCATCCTGTCAATCCGCTCAAGGGTGTCGCGTGTAAAAACATCCGGGGATGTCAGCGTGATGACCAGTATCTCGTCGCTGCCGAAGGTGCGCCGCGCCTGGTCATAGAACTGCTTGGCGGCGTTGTGCTCGGACAGCAGCCGGTTGGCGGATGGGTCGATCTCCAGGCGGAAATGACCCGTGTGCAGGTCGACCAGTCGGGTGACGGCCAGAATGGTGAGGGCCGCAGAGAGCAGCAGGACGAGGCCGGTAGACCTCGAGATGAGGTTGGAGAATTTCTCGAGTATACCCATCGCCTAGGGGACTATGGCCGGGATTTCCGCCTGTTTCAGTTTCTCTGCATCAAACAGGTCATCACTCAGTTGCGTTCCGATGCTGACGTTTCGGACAATCAGCCGGGTTTCCGTCTTGTCTTTCAGGTCTTTTATCACCAGTTCGCTCGGGTAGAAAATGCCTGCCTGGTGCCGGATGGCCGCCGGGTCGACGGTCAACTGTTTGCGCAAAACATGTCCACGTTCATACAGCTCGGTCTTGAGCGGAATGCAGGTTTCCTTGTCGATGTAGGTGGCCACCTTGACGTAGCCCGAGCTTTCATCCGGATAGCTCATCAGGACGTACACGGCTCTCCCTGCTAGCGTGTCGTCGGGGAACTGTTCGGCGTGAATATCGGAAAGTATTCCCTGGATGCGCTCAAAATCCTCATAGGAAAAGTCCGTGCCCATGATGGAATTGGAGATATTTCTTGAGGTAACGCGGCGGACCTTGAACAGGCTGGGCATGTAGATATACATGTCGTTCTGGGGCTGTTTTCCCACGATCAAAAACCTGGCGCCCCGGATATCGGCGGGTTCACGGAAATACATCATGACGCTCGCCTGATCGGCTGCGTAGCGTTTCCAGTAAACATCGGCTTCAAGTGTCTGCTCGTAGCCGCTGCGGTCCCGTGCGTGCAGCTCGATCGACTGGGATGAGGTTGTCTCCGGCAGGTTCCGCTGTAGGCACGATTCGATTGCCTGGGGAATTTCCGCGGCGCTGGTCGACAGGGAACAGACCGTCAGCAGGAGAGGCAGGAGGATTTTCATGCGGGTATCGATGCGGGCAATTTTGTCCAGAGAAGACAGGATGTTAACAAGTACCGGAGGCATGTCAATGAATTGCTGCAGGATATTGCCGATTTCGCCTTGCCGTGCCGACCGGGGGTGCGGTCCATGCCGGAAGGTGCCGTGGTGTCTGGGCGCGGGTAATGCTTGCGGTGTCGGTGAAACGCGGGACCGTCCTGCCGTTGTCTGGTCGATGGCAGATGCTGCCGCAGCCCGGCCGGTTCAGGAGTGACTGCCAGGGGCGATTTCCCCTGCCGATGCCGCCGCGATGGCGTCAATCAACCGGGTCATTTTCCCGAAGTGACTTCCCCGCCAGTAGATTTGCCCGCAATCGCGGCAAATCCGGAAATGCTCGTAATAGCGGCGCGTCTTCGGTTCGAGCCGGTCGATGATCATGTCCTTTTCGACATCCTCCAGCATGCCATTGCAACGGATGCAGCGACCGAGCGGCTTGATGTCCCCTGACAGGTCAAACCGCCGCAGGACTTCGACTGTCTGCTGCAGCGGCTCCGTCGCGCGGATGAAGTAGCCGCGGGTGATGATCTTGCGCCGCAGCAATATCCGGTCGCGGGTCAGCAGAGTGCGGTGTTGTTCGCTTGATATCCGTGCCAGGTCCTCATCAGGGAAATCGTTGTGATAGAGGGAATCGAAGCCCAGCAGCCGCAGATAGCGCGCCAGGCGTCCCAGGTGCGTGTCGAGCACGAAGCCGGGTCGCCGCAGTGGCTCCGGCCGCAATCTGAGCAACGGCCGTATATCCAGGCTTTCAAACATCGGGTACACGCTGACGTCATCGCCGTCGTTAACGATATAGGTAAAATCGACGCTTTCGCCATTGACCAGTATCACTTCGACTTCCGTATGCGGTATGCCGAGCGCCTCGATCATGTCCTTGATGGACGCGCGGCGGGTGAAGACATGAGGGAAGCGCCGTTTCCGGCGGGCCGTCGGAAGGAAATCGTTCAGCTCTTCATAGAAGCGGAACCAGGCAAGCGAAGGTTCCGCTTGCCTCATCCGTTCATCAGAGTCAGTGTCTGGCATGTGGACGTGATATTGGTGTACTCGAGGTGTCGTTACTGTCATCCGATCATCGCGTGGATGGGATCTTGCCGGTCCGCACGTCAATCATCGTCGACTTGATCATCATAATCCGGCGAAGGTAGACAGGGTAACGGTCTGTAAACGAGGGTTTAGGCGGGCTGGGGAAACGCAGACTGCCCGGAACCCTGATGATCGGCGTCGGTTGATGAGGTAATGAAACCACGGCTTTGGCACCCATCGTGTGTGTAGCCGCAATGCCAGTCAGTCATGGCGGTAACCGGACTGGCGTGTCTTCGTGCCGGCGCTTGGTTAACCTGTTTCTTCACGCAAGGTATCTCGTGTGAGTTTATGATTGTAATAATATTTATAATAATGCGTGCGGTTAGAAAGGCGTTGGTTTCAGAACCGGTAAGCCTGCCAGCCGGTGCGCCATGACAGCAGGCTCTGAGAGGTCGTTAGTAACACCGCAGAGAACAGGAAATACCTGTAAAATTAATCATCACTGACTACCATTCAGATAATATATTTAAGAATTTGCAGACGTTGCCGAACCGCATGAAGCTATAACCGACCGTCCAGGCGGAGATGATTCATGGTATGCATCCATCGGAAAGCATAGACAATGGAATATAAAACAACAGTATACAATCTATTACATAGATTCTGGCTCAACTTCATGTTGTTGACCGCTACGGTTGTATCCAGTACCGCTGCTCTGGCCGGACAGGGTCCAATAGAAGTGCTGCAGGGGATGTCCGACCATGTGCTTGAGATCATCAAGCAAGACCCCACCGTACTGGACGACAAGGCGCGCCTGCGCTCAATCGCCAATGAGGTCGTGGTTCCGAATGTCGATTTCCTGGCCCTGTCCCAGTCGGTTCTGGGAATCAACTGGCGCAAGGCAACGCCCCAGCAGCGTGAGATTTTCGAGCGGGAGTTCCGGGAACTGTTAATCAACACCTATCTGTCATCCATCTCCAGGGCCGATTACCATGGACAATCCATCAAGTATCTTCCGATGCGTAATCCGCCCAATGGTGATAGGGCGGAGGTCGAGGCGGAAATCGAGCAGCCGAATGGTCCGCTTGATTCATGCGCAGTTTCGCATGTACCGCAGGGGAAACGACTGGAAGGTCTACGATGTGAGCGCCGAGGGCGTCAGCCTGGTCATTACCCAGCGCTCCAGCTTTTCATCCATTATCCGTGACAAGGGCTTGGATGGCCTGATCGCCATGCTGGAAGATCGCAATAATAAAAGGAACGAACAGGCGGCGTTCAAGCAGCAGCCGGCCACCAAGCAATAAGACGCATTTTTTCCTCCAGTCGGGCGGCATTCGGCCATGCCCGTTGACTGAGGGGCGAAAAAAATTAACACGTAGCTTAGTTGGGTCAAAAGAGCGTAGCAACGGACCCAATAGGATCAAGATTTTGTACAGCGATTTTTTATCTCACCCATTCGTGCGGTATCCTGCGTAAGAGTCCGTATTGTCTGTTCGGTAACTACTGGTTGATTCCGGGATAGCAAATCTGGGAATACCTGGCGTTCCACTCGGTGGAATATCGGCCTAGCGATTGCGCAGTAGCCGGCCTTTTTCGCGTTCCCAGTCACGGGCTTTCTCGGTGGCGCGCTTATCCTGACTCTGCTTGCCGCGGGCCAGGGCGACTTCCAGCTTGGCAAGCCCGTTTTTCCAGTACATGGCCAGTGGCACTAGCGTATAGCCCTTGCGTTCAACGGCGCCGATCAGCTTGTCCAGTTCACGGCGGTGCAGGAGCAGCTTGCGGGTGCGGGTCGGATCGGGTCTGATGTGAGTGGATGCGCTCGTCAACGGCGTGATATGCACGCCAAACAGCCAAGCCTCGCCGTTCTTGATGAGGATGTAGCTTTCGTTCAGTTGTGACCGGCCTTCGCGAATGCTCTTCACTTCCCACCCCTGCAATGCGAGTCCCGCTTCGAACTGTTCTTCAATGAAGAAGTCGTGACGGGCTTTCCTGTTCAGCGCAATGGTGCCGGATGAGCCCTTGCCGCCGGATTTCTTGCTGTTCATCGGCGCAGTATAGCAACCCTGTTCGCCGCTCGTATGCCGCGGGATTACTGGTGTTGAGGTGGGCGGCCATTTCACGGACAATGCCCGGGCATCCGCAACATAGGGGTAAGTATGCCAACCGAGCGAGTGTCGATACACGGCCAGTGGTCCAGCCGGATGGCGTTTGTGCTGGCCGCCACGGGGTCCGCCGTGGGCCTGGGGAATATATGGAAGTTTCCGTATATCACCGGCGAGAACGGCGGCGGCGCCTTCGTGCTGGTTTACCTGGTATGTATCGCCATCATCGGCATCCCCATCATGATGGCCGAGGTAATGCTGGGACGCCGTGGCCGCCAGTGCCCTGTCAATACCATGCGTACCCTAGCGTCGGAAGAAAAACTCAGTCCGCACTGGCAGTGGCTGGGGTGGGGAGTGATGCTCGCCGGTTTCCTGATTCTTTCCTATTACAGTGTGATTGCCGGTTGGGCGCTGGCCTATGTGTTCCGCACCGGCAGCGGGTCTGTTTACCGGGCTGACGGCCGATGGCGTGCAAAGCATATTTTCCAACCTCGTCAACGAACCTGAACGTCTCATCGCATGGCATACGATCTTCATGGTGATGACCATGATGGTGGTGGCGCGGGGTGTGCGTGGCGGTCTGGAAGCGGCTCACGCGCGTGCTCATACCCACCCTGTTTGTCTTACTGCTGGTGCTGGACGGTTATGCGTGGAACAGCGGATCCTTTGCGCAGGGAGTGGAATTCCTGTTTCGGCCGGAGTTCGGCCGGATCTCCGTCAATGGCATCCTGATCGCCATGGGGCATGCCATTTTCACCCTCAGCCTGGGCATGGGTGCGATCATGGCCTATGGTTCCTACCTGCCTGACAACATCTCCATCGCCAGGACTTCCATCGCGGTTTCCGTCATGGACACGGTGGCGGCCCTGCTGGCCGGCCTGGCCATTTTCCCCCTCGTTTTCGCCAACGGGCTCGAGCCGTCCTCCGGTCCCGGGCTGATATTCCGGACCCTGCCTATCGCTTTCGGCCATATGGCTGGCGGGGCGTTCTTTGGCATGCTGTTTTTTGTCCTCCTCGTGTTCGCCGCATGGACCTCAGCCATCTCGCTGATCGAGCCGGCCGTTGCCTGGCTGGTGGAGAATCACGGACTGAGTCGTATCCATGCCTCGGCGCTGGCCGGGGTCGTATCCTGGCTGTGCGGGCTGCTCACGGTGTTCTCGTTCAATATCTGGTCGGAAGTGAAGCTGCTTTCCTGGGTGCCGATTTTTCATGACCATACGGTATTTGACCTGCTCGATTACCTCACCACCAATGTCATGGTCCCACTTGGCGGGCTGTCGATCGCCGTGTTCGCCGCCTGGTACCTGCGCCGGGATTCCAGCGTGGATGAACTGGGCATGGGTGACGGATTTTTCTACCGCTGGTGGCGTTTCCTGGTGCGCTACATCACGCCGGTCGCGGTGATGATTGTATTCCTGGATGTCATCGGCATTATCTGATTGCGGATCGCATTAACGGGTCATTGTCGTGGAATCGGTTGATCGTTCGGCGCTGGTGCCCTATACCCCACAGGAGATGTTCGAACTGGTGAGCGATATCGGGTCATATCCGCGTTTTCTCCCCTGGTGTAAGGGGGCGCTGATACTGACCCGTGATATCGACGAGGTGCGCGCCAGAATCGAGTTTGCGGTCGGTGGCTTGACCAAATCATTCACCACGCGCAACCGGCATCAGGTGAACAAAATGATCGAGATGCACCTGGTAGATGGTCCCTTCAGCCGGCTGGACGGGTTCTGGCGTTTCGACCCCCTCGGTGATGAAGGCAGCAAGATCGCGCTGTTTCTCGAGTACGGTTTCTCCAACCGCGTGCTTGGCCTGGTGGTCGGGCCTATATTCGGGCAGATCGCCAATACGCTGGTCGATGCCTTTCAGCAGCGAGCAGTCGAGATTTATGGGAAACGTTGAGCAAATCACGGTCGAAGTTGCCTACGCCTTGCCGCGGCGGCAGTTGATTCTGGAACTGCGGGTTGACGAAGGAACAACGGCGGAACAGGCCATACGCGACTCCGGGATACTGCAGCAATTTCCGGAAATCGATCTCGACAGCAACAAGGTCGGTATCTTCGGCAAGCCGTGCAAGCTCGCCGACACCCTGCGCAACGGTGACCGCGTCGAGATCTACCGGCCGTTGATCGCAGATCCCAAGGAAATCAGGAAACAACGCGCGGCCAGGGGCAAGGACATGAAAAAAGGCGCGGGCTAGGATTCCGGGGGCTTGCGAAAGGTTATCCAGTGCCAGATCTTGTTCAATAATCCGGGTTCCACCCGCTCGTACGGTGGAACGACCACCGTTACCGGCGCGCTATTATCGCCCGCCACGATAACGCCCGCCTCGGGATGTACCGATCCGGTGATGCTGGCGAGGGAGTCATCATTGAATAACAGCGTGACCCGTTGTTCGGTGGCGTCGCCGTAACCCGGTTTGAAGTAATAAACGTAATCCCACCGATGCTGGTGGAAGGTATCGACCACCAAGGGAGACCCCATGATGAACTGGACCTGGCTGCGGGTCATGCCGGGTTTCAACTGGTTGACCATATCCTGGGTGACGACATTGCCCTGCTGGACATCTATCTTGTGAACCAGGTGCAACCGTGACGCGGTGCAAGCCGCTGTAAACAGGCTTGCAAAGCAAGTGATAATAATGAGAAGCTTTTTCATCCGCAGACCCGTCGGATTCTCTCGGAATGGCCGGCTGCATGATACCCCAAGTCTGCCTACGATGGCATTAGCAAAGGAGAGTACGCATTGGAATCCAGTGAGTTACGCAAGGCCGGACTGAAGGTTACCCTGCCCAGAGTGAAGATTCTGGATATCCTGGTGCAAAGCAGCAGCCGACATCACAGCGCGGAAGACGTCTACAAGGCCTTGCTGGATACCGGCGAGGACATCGGACTTGCGAC
The DNA here is from genome assembly GCA_963773065.1 of uncultured Gammaproteobacteria bacterium. Classification (GTDB taxonomy): domain Bacteria; phylum Pseudomonadota; class Gammaproteobacteria; order UBA9214; family UBA9214; genus CAVQCA01. Next base: position 132,923 of record CAVYZN010000023.1, on the reverse strand, counting down.
CGTTTATCGGGTGTTGACGCAGTTCGAGGCAGCCGGTCTGGTAAAGCGCCATCACTTCGAGGGGGGCCATTCCGTGTTCGAACTCAACGAGGGGGTTCATCACGATCATATCTTGTGCGTGAAATGCGGCCGGGTCGATGAATTTATCGATGAAATGATCGAAGAGCGGCAGAAAGCCATTGCCGTCCGTCTCGGCTATGAAATGACCGACCACTGTCTCTACATGTACGGGATCTGTTCCGCCTGTCGCACCAAGGCGGGTTAATACCCCTGCCGGGTATTTCAACCGGCGCGCGGTGTGGATTTCTTTTTCCTTCCGGGTGGTTTGGCATTCTGGGCGCGTTCCATCAAATCGCGCGCATGCTCCCGGGTCTGCCGGGTGATCTCGATGCCGCCCAGCATGCGCGCCAGCTCGTCGACGCGTTCTTCCTGGTTCAGTTTGCGGATACGGGTGCGGGTGGTGTCCTCTCCCGTGAGTTTGGTGACCTGTAATTGGTGATGCGCAAGGGCGGCAACCTGGGGCAGGTGGGTGACGCAGAATACCTGCCGGTCTGCACCCAGTGCACGCAGTTTCTGACCGACGATTTCGGCGACCCCGCCGCCAATCCCGCTGTCCACTTCGTCGAAGATCAGGGTGGGTATGCAGGCGCTGCGCGGTGACATGACCTGGATGGCGAGGCTGATGCGCGATAACTCGCCACCGGAGGCCACCCTGGCTAACGCGCCCGCAGGCTGTCCGGGGTTGGCGCTCGCCAGGAACGCGATGCTGTCCAGTCCGTGCGGACCAAACGGCCTGTTCTTGTCGTACTGGACATCGACCCCGAAGATTCCACCTGGCATGCCAAGTGCCTGCATGGCCTCGGTGACCTGTTTGCCAAATTGCCCGGCTGCCTTGCGGCGGCGCACCGATAACTGCTGGGCGGCCCCCAGATAGGCGCTTTCCAGCGTGGCCAGCCTGGACTGCAACCCGGCGCGCCGCTCATCGGCGGCTTCCAGGGAAGCAAGTTCCTGGCGCATCGCTTCCTGTACGGATGGCAGTCGTTCCGGGGCGCAGCGGTGCTTGCGGGACAGGTCGTGGATAATGCCGATGCGGGTTTCCAGGGTGCGTAACTGCTCAGGGTCCACTTCCAGCCCTTCCGCCTGGCGCCTGAGACCGTCGGCACATTCCTGCACCAGGACCAGGATCTCGCCCAGGAGTTGCGCGGTTGCCATCAGGCGTTCATCGAACCTGACCAGTTGCTCCGTTTCAGTGAGTGTCTGGCTGATCTGTCGATACGCGGAAGCGGTTTCATCGTCATACAGACGCTCCAGGCCCCGCTGGCAGGCGCTCAACAGCTCACCGGCATTGGCCAGCCGGCTGTGTTCCCTGGCCAGGTGTGTAATTTCATCCACATCCAGATGCAGCGCCTCCAGCTCCTGCAACTGGTAGCGCAGCAGATCGAGGCGCGCCTCGCGGTCCTGCTCGGTGCGGGTAACGGCTTCGAGTTCATCGCGGGTCGATTTCCAGTCCCTGAAGAGACGGGCGATGTCGGCCAGCGATGTTTCGTGGGCGGCGAAATCATCCAGCAGCTGGCGCTGGATGGAGGCATGCAGGAGGGACTGGTGTTCATGCTGGCCGTGGATATCGACCAGTTGTTCACCCAGTTCGCGCAGGGACTGCAGGGGAACCGGCAGGTTGTTGATGAAACCGCGTGAGCGGCCATCCTGATTGATGATGCGGCGCAACTGGCATTCACCGTCCGCCTGCAGCCCCCTGTCCTCGAGCCAGCGGGCGATTGCCGGCAGGTCCTGGATCGCGAAGCCGACCGAGATCTCGGCGCGCTCGCAGCCGTGTCGAATGACATTGCTGTCGGCACGATCGCCAAGGACCAACCCCAGCGCGTCGATCAGTATCGACTTGCCGGCGCCGGTTTCTCCCGTCAATGCCGTCAGGCCGACATCAAATTCGACATCGATCTCGTCGACGATGGCGAAATTGCGGATATGGATATGCGAGAGCATGTTGTTTCAGCCAGGGAGTCTACCACGTCGCGCGGATGTCGCGATGATGAGTGTCGCGAATGACGTAATTCGAACTCCGGTAGTATCGGCTTGTCCGGACGTGTCGTTCCACAGGTTCTGGCAGCGGTGAATGCATTCGATGGTTCAGGGCTGTTCGCTCCAGCGCAGTTTCTTGCGCAGCATATCAAAGTAGTCATGGCCGGGAGGGTGAACAAGACGCAGGGTATGATCATGTTTGCGCACCGTGACCCGGTCGCCGGGGTTGAGCGTCAGGTTGATCTGGCCATCACAGGAGATCTGGCCCTGCAGCGTACCCTCGTGGATGACGATCTCGATGCTCGAGTTGTGGTTGATGACAATCGGGCGATTGCTGAGTGTATGCGGGCAGATGGGTACCAGGGTGATGGCATCGAGGCTCGGGTGCAGGATCGGCCCGCCGCCCGACAGGGCGTAGGCGGTTGAACCCGTCGGTGTGGCGACGATCAGGCCGTCGGAGCGGTTCCTGTTCAGAAAATGCCCGTCGATCCAGGTATCGAGCTCAATCATGCGCGCGATGTCTTTCTTGTGTATGGTGACATCATTCAGGGCGGTGCTGACATCGACCGGTTCCCGTTTTCTCGTCACCGTGGCATGCAAGAGCGTACGCTGCTCCTCGATGAATTCGCCGTCGAGGATCCTGTCGAGTTGCGTGTCCATCTCTTCCGGCGAGACATCCACCAGAAAGCCGAGACGCCCGAGATTGACGCCCAGCACGGCGCAGCCTGGCTCGACCAGGCTGCGCGCTGCATTCAGCAGGGTACCGTCGCCGCCGACCACGATGGCGAGGTCGCATTGCATGGCCATGACGTCACGGCGTAACCACCGGGTAGGCGGCGCCCGGCAAGCATATCCGCAATGCCCTCATCCAGCAGGATCTGCAAGCGATGACGTTCGAGCAGCGCAGTCAGCGCCTGCAGGGCGGCCGAAACGTTGCGGTCACCGGACTTGCCGATGAGGCCGACGCGCTCGAAGGGAGTATTCATGGATGCCTTTTCGGATGGACAGACTGGAAAGCTATCATGACGGTACAGGTACGCCAACTCCCGCGAGTCCACCCGTTGCCGGCGGTCTGAAACCGTTTTCTTGTTCCTGCGGCAGACAAAGCGCCGGTTGCATGCGGCGCACTGGCACTCTATATTTGAGAGTGCCAGCCGGATAGCGCATCTGCCGATGTTTTCGCGGCACACACCTTTCACGACGATGACAGAGACGACGCACGACATATCGGAACGTGCTCAGCATATGCTGAAGGTGCTGATTGACCGCTATATTCGCGATGGCCAGCCCGTGGGTTCCAGAACCCTGGCGCGGGAAGCGGGGCTTAACCTCAGCCCGGCAACCATCCGCAATGTCATGTCAGATCTGGAGGAGCTAGGGTATATCCGCTCGCCGCATACCTCGGCCGGACGGGTTCCCACGGTGCAGGGCTATCGTTTTTTCGTGGATATCCTGCTCAAGGTGCAGCCACTGGATACCCTGTCGATCGAGGAGTTGCGTGCCGAGTTCGACGTGGGGATGGCGCCGAAGGAGCTGATCGAGGCCACGTCCGGCCTGTTGTCCGGGATTACTCACCTGGCCGGTGTGGTCACGCTGCCGAAGCACGAGCAGGCGATTTTCCGGCGTGTCGAGTTTCTGCCATTGTCGGAAAATCGGGTGCTGGCGATCCTGGTGACCAGCAAGGGTGAGGTACAGAACCGCATCATCGCAATTGAGCGCCAATGCAGTGCATCCGAACTGCAGCAGGCATCGAACTACCTGAATGAGCATTTCACCGGCAAGGATCTGGCGGCCGTACGCGATATCCTGTTGCGTGAAATGCAGGAAACGCGTTCCACCATGAACCGCATGATGGTGACGGCGATGCAGATGGCGGATCAGATTCTGGAGCAGAACCGGACTGAGGGTTACGTCATGGCCGGCCAGACCAACCTGATGGAATTCCATGAGTTATGCGATATTGATAAACTGCGCAACCTGTTTGAAGCCTTCAATAAAAAGCGGGAAATCCTCCATCTCCTCGACCAGTGCGTACAGGCGGAGGGCATACAGATTTTTATTGGCGATGAATCCGGCTACCAGACGCTGGATGAATGCAGTATGGTGACCGCCCCCTACCAGATCGATGGCCGTATCGTGGGTGTGCTCGGGGTCATCGGGCCCACCCGCATGGCCTATGAACGGATCATCCCCATCGTGGATGCGACCGCGCGCTTGCTCGGCGCGGCCTTGAAACAGAAAGATTAACCCATACATTCAGTCACCGGAATTCATTTCAGGCGATACGCCTGCCATTCCGTGTCTGCGACAAGATGAGGAATATGGAGTATCACTATGTCGGATAAGGAAAATAACCTCGCCGAGGAATCGGCTGAGCAGGCCGGGGCGGAGATCCCCCCTGATACAGGGGCCGCCATGGCGCCCGCCGCCGCAGGAACCGGAACTGGCCACCTTGCTGGAAGATGCCCGCAACAAGGTCGATGAGAACTGGAACCTGTGTCTGCGTCTGCAGGCCGAAATGGACAATCTGCGCAAGCGTTCCGAGCGTGACCTGGCCAACGCCCACAAGTTTGCCCTGGAACGTTTTGCGCAGGAATTGCTGCCGGTGCGCGACAGCCTGGAAATGGGTCTCGCCGCCCTCGCGGGCGGGCAGGTCGATCCGGTCGAGGTTGCAGGAGGGCGTCGAACTGACCCTGCAGATGCTCACGACCGTCCTGGGGAAATTCGGCATCACGGAGGTCAATCCGCAGCTCGAGCGGTTCAATCCGGATTTTCACCAGGCCGTGTCCCTGCAGGAGCGCGCGGACATCGAACCGAATACCGTGGTGACCGTGGTCCAGAAAGGCTACCTGCTGAACGAGCGCCTCCTGCGACCGGCGATGGTGATCGTGTCACGGTTGCCCGAGGACTCCGGCGGCGCCAGCACCAATCCTCAGGCTTGATTTATTTGCCTGCCGTCCCCATGTAGGAGGGTAGCGGCAGTCTGGATGCATCATCCGATTATTCATGAAGTTACATGGAGACTTGAAAAAATGGCAAAGATTATCGGCATTGACCTGGGCACCACCAATTCCTGTGTGGCCATCATGGAGGGGGGTAAACCGCGGGTCATTGAAAACAGCGAGGGGGACCGCACCACGCCTTCCATCGTGGCCTTCACCGGCAATGATGAAATCCTGGTGGGTCAGTCCGCGAAGCGCCAGGCGGTCACCAACCCGCGCAACACCCTCAATGCGATCAAGCGCCTGATCGGCCGCCGCTTCCAGGAAGACGTCGTCCAGCGTGACATCAAGCTGGTGCCGTACAAGATCGTCAAGGCGGACAACGGCGATGCCTGGGTTGAAGCGGGCGGCAAGCGCATGTCGCCGCCGGAAATCTCCGCCCGTGTGCTGCAGAAGATGAAGAGCACGGCGGAGGATTACCTGGGCGAGAAGGTGACCGAGGCGGTCATCACGGTGCCGGCCTATTTCAACGACTCGCAGCGTCAGGCCACCAAGGATGCCGGACGCATCGCCGGCCTGGAGGTGAAACGCATCATCAACGAACCGACGGCGGCGGCGCTCGCCTATGGGATGGACAAGAAGCGCGGCGACTCCAAGATCGCCGTGTACGATCTCGGCGGCGGCACCTTCGATATCTCCATCATCGAGATCGCCGATGTGGATGGCGAACACCAGTTCGAAGTGCTATCCACCAACGGCGATACCTTCCTCGGCGGTGAAGATTTCGACAAGCGGCTGATCGACTACCTCGCGGACGAGTTCAAGAAGGATCAGGGTATCGATCTGCGCGGTGACCCGCTTGCCATGCAGCGACTCAAGGAAGGGGCCGAAAAGGCCAAGATCGAGCTGTCCTCAAGCCAGCAGACCGACGTGAACCTGCCGTATATCACCGCGGATGCCAGCGGGCCCAAGCACCTCAACATGAAGCTTACCCGCGCCAAGCTCGAAGCCCTGGTCGAGGACCTGATCGACCGGACCATCGAGCCGTGCAAGATCGCCCTCAAGGATGCCGGGATGTCGACCAGCCAGATCGATGACATCATCCTGGTGGGCGGCCAGACCCGCATGCCCAAGGTGCAGGAGGTGGTCAGGAATTTCTTCGGCAAGGAGCCGCGCAAGGACGTCAATCCCGACGAGGCCGTGGCGGTCGGTGCGGCGATCCAGGGCGGCGTACTGTCGGGCCATGTCAAGGACGTGCTGCTGCTCGACGTGACGCCGCTCTCGCTCGGCATCGAGACGCTGGGCGGGGTGATGACCAAACTGATCGAAAAGAACACCACCATCCCGACCAAGGCTAACCAGGTCTTCTCGACGGCGGACGACAACCAGACGGCGGTTACCGTGCATGTGCTGCAGGGTGAACGCGACGTGGCTTCCGCGAACAAGTCGCTGGGGCGGTTCGATCTGAGCGATATCCCGACGGCCCCGCGCGGCGTGCCGCAGATCGAGGTGACCTTCGATATCGACGCCAACGGCATCCTGCACGTTTCGGCGAAGGACAAGGCGACCGGCAAGCAGCAGTCGATCCAGATCAAGGCCTCGAGCGGATTGTCGGATGCGGAAATCGATCAGATGGTCAAGGACGCCGAGGCGCATGCCGAGGAAGACCGCAGGTTCCATGAGCTGATCGATGCGCGCAACCATGCGGATGGACTAATCCATGCCACCAACAAGTCGCTCAAGGACCTTGGCGAGAAGGTGACCGAGTCCGAGAAGAAGGAGATCAAGGCGGCCATCGAAGCCTTGCAGCAAGCCATGAAGGGTGACGACAAGGGCGCCATCGAGGCACGCACCAGTGAACTGGGTGAGAAATCCGGAAAACTCGCCGAGCGTGTTTACAAGGAGCAGCAGGCCGGGCAGGGAGCCGCGGGTACCGGCGCCGCGGGTGGCGCGGCCGGCGAGGCTGGCGCCGGGGCGGAGGGTGATGTCGTCGATGCGGAGTTTGAAGAGGTGAAAGACGCCGGCCGCAAATGACGGTGTGATTGACGTGCGCGGACGCCAGCTCCGCCATCGGCTTGTGCCGGTGGCGGACATTCGTCGTGGATGGCGTGTCCACGAGGCCGAATGCAGACGAGCAGCCGCGTCACTGGACAGGACGCGGGGTTGAGGGCGGATTGACGGATGCCGAGAGGATTCCCGGTCGAAATTTCCGGTAAGACCTGCCGCACTTTACGGCGGCATGATGCACCTTGCCTCTTTGCGGTAAACAATCCGGGCTGCAACCAGACTAACTGCCGACCTTATGTCAAAACGTGATTACTACGAAGTCCTCGGTGTTTCCAAAAACGCCAGTGAAGCCGAACTGAAGAAGGCCTATCGCCGCGCCGCGCAGAAACACCATCCGGACCGCAATCCGGACGACAAGGGGGCGGAGAACAAATTCAAGGAGTGCAAGGAAGCCTACGAGGTGCTCAGCGATTCCCGCAAACGCGCCGCCTACGACCAGTTCGGCCATGCCGGCGTGGACCCCTCCATGGGCGGTGGCGGATCGGCGGGCGCGGGGGCGAGTTTCAGTGACATCTTCGGTGACGTGTTCGGCGACATCTTCGGCGCCGGACGCGGCGGCGCCGGCGGGCAGCGGGTTTACCGCGGTTCCGACTTGCGCTACAACCTTGACCTGTCGCTGGAGGACGCGGTGGCCGGCACCAGCGTCAAGATCCGCGTACCGACCCGGGTGGCCTGTGATGAGTGCGGCGGCAGCGGGGCGCGCAAGGGCAGCACTCCGACGACCTGCGCTACCTGCGGAGGCCACGGGCAGGTCCGCATGCAGCAGGGCTTTTTTTCACTGCAACAGACCTGTCCGCGCTGTCATGGCAAGGGCACCCTCATTTCCGACCCGTGCCAGAAGTGCCATGGCCAGGGTCGCGTCGAGGAGCGCAAGACCCTGTCGGTGAAGGTCCCGGCCGGCGTCGATACCGGGGACCGGATACGCCTGGCCGGTGAAGGCGAGGCCGGTGAGAGCGGTGGTCCGCCCGGCGATCTCTACGTCCAGATCCAGGTCAGGCAGCATCCCATCTTCGTGCGCGAAGAGAACAACCTCTACTGCGAGGTGCCGATCGGTTTCGTCACGGCGGCGCTCGGCGGTGAACTGGAGGTGCCCACGCTCGATGGGCGCGTGAATCTCAAGATCCCGCCGGAGACCCAGACCGGCAGGATGTTCCGTATCCGCGGCAAGGGGGTAAAGCCGGTGCGGGGCGGGCCGGTCGGCGACCTGATCTGCAAGGTGACTATCGAGACCCCGGTGAATCTGAGCCGCAAGCAGAAGGAGATGCTGCAGGAGTTTGCCGGCGAAATGGACGAGGGCGGCAGCCGGCACAGCCCGCAGACCCATTCCTGGCTGGATGGCGTGAAGAAGTTCTTCGATGGCATGAAGATGTAGTCACCGGCCGCCCGCCCCGTTCGACCCTTAACCTGGATACCACAGACAACCATGACACGCATCGCTATTACCGGGGCCGCCGGCCGCATGGGGCGGACATTGATAGAGGCATGCCAGCAGGCCGGGGGCCTGGCGCTCACCGCGGCGCTGGAACATCCGGAGAGCAGCCTGCTCGGGGCCGATGCCGGCGAACTGGCCGGTCTCGGCAGACTGGGCGTGCGCGTGGGCCCGGACCTCGCCGCCGTGGCAGATGACTTCGATGTCCTGATCGACTTCACGCGCCCGGAACCCACGCTGGCCAATCTGGAAGTGTGCCAGGCGGCCGGACGGCGCATGGTGATCGGTACGACCGGCTTCACCGAGGCGCAGCGGGCGCGCATCGGCGCGGCGGCAGGGGACATCGCGATCGTGTTCGCCCCCAACATGAGCGTCGGCGTCAACCTGTGCCTGAAACTCCTGGATCTTGCCGCCCGGGTGCTCGGCGATGAGGTCGATGTCGAGGTGATCGAGGCGCATCATCGTCACAAGGTGGATGCCCCGTCCGGCACGGCCCTGCGCATGGGCGAGGTGGTGGCCGCCGCCTTGGGCCGCGATCTCAACACCTGCGCCGTCTACGGCCGCGAGGGCCATACCGGGGAGCGCGCTCCCGGTACCATCGGCTTCGAGACGATCCGCGCCGGTGATATCGTCGGCGAGCACACGGTGATGTTTGCCGGCGCCGGCGAGCGCGTCGAGATCACCCACAAGGCCACGAGCCGCATGACCTTCGCCCGCGGGGCGGTGCGCGCGGCCGGATGGCTGATGGCGCGCGAACGGGGCCTGTTACGACATGCAGGATGTGCTCGGCCTGCGCTAGGAGCCGCATAGACAGCCCCGTTGACAATCCAGTACAATTCGCAGCACGCTAGCGAGCAGTTCACATCAGTTTCAAGAGACGGGATGGTTCCGCGGGAACCCTCCCGTTTTCTACGTCCAGACGCGGAGGTTTTCTTGAGGAAACCGGCCCTATTGGCCCTGGAAGACGGCAGCCTGTTTCGGGGTGCATCGATCGGTATCGAGGGGCGGATTGCCGGTGAAGTGGTATTCAACACCGCCATGACGGGTTATCAGGAGATTCTTACCGACCCTTCCTATGCCCGCCAGATCGTCACCCTGACTTACCCGCACATCGGCAATGTCGGCACCAACGCCGCGGATGAAGAAGCCGGATCGATCCACTGTGCCGGACTGGTGATCCGCGATCTGCCCGCGCGCGCCAGTAACTGGCGCAGTTGCCTGACCCTCGACGCCTACCTCCGGCAGCGCGGTGTCATCGGCATCGCCGATATCGACACCCGGCGCCTCACGCGCCTGCTGCGCGAGAAGGGCGCCCAGAACGGCTGCCTGGTCGCCGGCGAGGATATCGACACGGCCGAAGCGATCGCCATGGCCCGGGAGTTTCCCGGCCTGGTGGGGATGGATCTCGCGCAGGTCGTGAGCACCGCCAATGCCTATGACTGGCGCCAGGGACTCTGGTCACTGGACCAGGGCCTGCCCGCGATCCATGCCGCGACGGCGTATCCCTATCACGTGGTGGCCTACGATTATGGCGTCAAGCGCAACATCCTGCGCATGCTCGCCGCGCGCGGCTGCCGGATTACCGTGGTGCCCGCCAGGACCACGGCCGATGCGGTGCTGGCGATGCGGCCCGACGGCGTTTTTCTCTCCAATGGACCGGGCGATCCGGAGCCCTGTGATTATGCGATCGCGGCCATCCGGCAACTGCTCAAGACCGGTATCCCGGTGTTCGGCATCTGCCTGGGGCACCAGTTGCTCGCGCTGGCGAGCGGGGCGCGGACCGTCAAGATGAAATTCGGCCATCACGGGGCCAATCATCCGGTGCAGGACCTCGAGAGCGGGCGGGTCATGATCACCAGCCAGAACCACGGCTTCGCCGTCGATGAGAGCAGCCTGCCGGATTGCCTGGTGGCCACCCACCGCTCCCTGTTCGACGGTTCCCTGCAGGGCCTCGCGCGCACGGACTGCCCGGCATTCTGTTTCCAGGGTCATCCGGAGGCGAGTCCCGGGCCGCATGATGTGGCGCCGCTGTTCGACCGTTTCATCGAACAGATCAGGCAGTATGTCGCCGCCGCCGGCGGTATCGTCGGGAGCGCGGCGGGCGGCAAATCGCGCCACTGACGGAATTCCCATGGGCAGACGCACGGACATCCACAGCATCCTGATCATCGGCGCCGGTCCGATCGTGATCGGTCAGGCCTGCGAGTTTGACTACTCGGGCGCCCAGGCGTGCAAGGCGCTGCGTGAAGAGGGCTACCGCGTGGTGCTCGTGAACTCCAACCCGGCCACCATCATGACCGATCCGGAAACGGCGGACGCGGTCTACATCGAGCCGGTGCACTGGCGCACGGTCGCGCGCATCATCGAAAAGGAACGCCCCGATGCCCTGCTGCCGACCATGGGCGGGCAGACGGCGCTCAATTGCGCGCTCGACCTGGTGCGCGAAGGCGTGCTCGCCGAATACGGCGTCGAACTGATCGGGGCCAGCCGCGAGGCGATCGACATGGCCGAGGACCGCGGCCTGTTCCGCGACGCCATGCGCTCGATCGGCCTGGCCACGCCGCATTCCGCCGTGGCGCACAGCATGGAGGAGGCGCACCAGATCCAGGCATCCATCGGTTTTCCCATCATCATCCGTCCGTCCTTCACGCTGGGGGGCAGCGGCGGCGGCATCGCCTACAACAAGGAGGAGTTCGTCGATATCTGCGAGCGTGGACTCGACCTGTCGCCGACCTCGGAGGTGCTGCTGGAGGAATCCGTCCTCGGCTGGAAAGAGTTTGAAATGGAGGTCGTGCGGGACCGGCGGGACAACTGCATCATCATCTGCTCCATCGAGAACCTCGACCCGATGGGCGTGCATACCGGCGATTCGATCACCGTGGCGCCGGCGCAGACCCTGACGGACAAGGAATACCAGATCATGCGCAACGCCTCGATCGCCGTGCTGCGCAAGATCGGGGTGGAAACCGGCGGCTCGAACGTGCAGTTCGCGATCAACCCCGCGGACGGCCGCATGGTGGTCATCGAGATGAACCCGCGCGTCTCGCGTTCCTCGGCGCTCGCCTCCAAGGCCACGGGTTTCCCGATCGCCAAGGTGGCCGCCAAGCTGGCGGTGGGCTATACCCTCGATGAGCTGAGAAACGACATCACCGGCGGGGCGACCCCGGCCTCGTTCGAGCCGACCATCGACTACGTCGTCACCAAGATCCCGCGCTTCACCTTCGAGAAATTCCCGCAGGCCGAGCGGGTGCTGGGCACCCAGATGAAATCCGTCGGCGAGGTCATGGCCATCGGGCGCACCTTCCAGGAATCGCTGCAAAAGGCGCTGCGCGGTCTCGAGACCGGCGCGGACGGCCTGAACGAGTGCTTCGAACCCGGCGTAGAGCATGCCCGGGAGGTGCTGATCCGGGAGCTGCGCATCGCCCGTCCGGAGCGCATCTGGAATATCGCGGACGGTTTCCGCGCCGGCCTGTCGGTTGCCGAAGTGCATGAGCTGACCGCGGTCGATCCGTGGTTTCTGGCGCAGATCGCCGAACTGGTCGCGATCGAGGCGGAGGTGAAGGCGCAGGGGATCGCGGCGCTGGACGGCGCACGCCTGCGGCAGCTCAAGCGCAAGGGATTCTCCGATGCGCGTCTGGCGTCCCTGCTGGGTATCGCGGAGAAGAAGGTGCGCCGGTTGCGGCACGCGTACGCCATCCACCCGGTCTACAAGCGGGTCGACACCTGCGCCGCCGAGTTCGCGACCTCGACCGCCTACCTGTATTCGACCTACGAGGAAGAGTGCGAGGCCGCGCCGAGCGCGCGCGAGAAAATCGTGGTTCTGGGCGGCGGGCCGAACCGGATCGGCCAGGGCATCGAGTTCGACTACTGCTGCGTGCACGCGGCGCAGGCCTGCCGCGAAGACGGGTTCGAGACCATCATGGTGAACTGCAACCCGGAGACCGTATCGACCGACTACGACACCTCCGACCGCCTGTATTTCGAGCCGCTGACCCTGGAGGACGTGCTGGAGATCATCCGCATCGAGCGCCCCAAAGGCGTCATCGTGCAGTACGGCGGGCAGACGCCGCTGAAGCTCGCGCGCGGGCTGGAAGCCAACGGCGTGCCGGTGATCGGCACCTCGGCGGACGCCATCGATCACGCGGAAGACCGGGAACGCTTCCAGCAATTGATCGAACGGCTCGGCCTCAGGCAGCCGCCCAATCGGATCGCCTCGCAACCCGAGCAGGCCCTGATACTGGCCGAGGAGATCGGCTACCCGCTGGTGGTGCGTCCTTCCTATGTGCTCGGCGGGCGCGCCATGGAGATCGTCTACGGCAAGGAGGATCTGACGCGCTACATGCGCGAGGCGATGCGCGTCTCGAACGATTCACCCGTGCTGCTCGACCGCTTCCTCGACGACGCCGTGGAGGTCGATGTGGACGCCGTCTGTGACGGCGAGGACGTTCTCATCGGCGGCATCATGGAGCACATCGAGCAGGCCGGTGTCCACTCCGGCGATTCCGCCTGCTCCTTGCCGCCCTATACCCTGAGTGCGGAGATCCAGCGGCAGCTTGCCGAACAGGTGACGCTGATGGCGAAGGAACTGAAAGTCCTGGGCCTGATGAACACCCAGTTCGCGGTGAAGGGCAACGACATTTACATCATCGAGGTCAACCCGCGCGCCTCGCGCACGGTGCCGTTCGTGTCGAAGGCGACCTCGCTGCCGCTTGCCAAGATCGCGGCCCGGGTCATGACGGGTAAGACCCTCAAACAGCAGGGCATCAGCCGGGCCCTTGTCCCGGCCTACTTCTCGGTGAAGGAGGCGGTATTTCCCTTCATCAAGTTCCAGGGCGTGGATCCCCTGCTGGGTCCGGAAATGAAATCGACCGGCGAGGTGATGGGGATAGGCAGCACCTTCGGCGAGGCCTTTGCCAAGGCGCAGCTCGGCGCGGGCAATGCGGTGCCGGTCAGCGGCACCGCCTTCCTCAGCGTGCGCGACGCCGACAAGCCGGGCGTGGCGATGCTGGCGCGCGATCTCTCCGAACGCGACTACCGGATCGTCGCCACGCGCGGCACCGCGGCGGCCATACAGGCCGGAGGCATCGCCTGCGTCATCGTCAACAAGGTGGTGGAAGGACGGCCCCATATCGTCGATATGATCAAGAACGGCCAGATCGACCTGATCGTCAATACCACCGAAGGCAAGCAGGCCATCGCCGATTCCTTCGCCATTCGCAGGGCTGCCGTGCAGCACAAGGTGTCCTACAGTACGACGCTGGCCGGGGCGCGCGCCACCTGCATGGCGCTGGAATACCTGGATACGGCGACGGTAAACAGCCTGCAGGCGCTGCATCGGGAGCAGATCGCATGACCAAGGTCCCCATTACGGCAAAAGGCGCGGAAAAATTGCGCGAGGAGCTGCTCAGGTTGAAGACGCTCGATCGCCCCCGCATCATCCAGGCCATCGCGGAGGCGCGCGCGCATGGCGATCTGAAGGAAAATGCCGAATACCATGCCGCCCGCGAACAGCAAAGTTTTACCGAGGGACGCATCAAGGAGATCGAGGGCAAGCTGAGCCATGCCCATATCGTCGACGTCACCACCTTGAATGCCGGCGGCAAGGTCGTGTTCGGCAGTACGGTGGTGCTGGCGGACGAGGACACGGGCGAGTCCGTGACCTACCAGATCGTCGGCGAGGACGAGGCCGATATCAAGGCCGGCAAGATTTCGATCAATTCCCCGATTGCGCGGGCGCTCATCGCCAAGATGGAAGGCGATGTCGTTACGGTCACGGTCCCGGGCGGCGCGCGCAGCCTGGAGATCGTCGAGGTCCGTTACATCTAAAAGTGGCCGTCCCTGTAAACCTGTTCTCACCGCTACAGAGCTGCACGACTACCAGGGATGTCGGAACGGCTAGGCGGTCATCGACGCATGGATGCAGTGTACCTAGAACGGATTTACGGCAAGTCCCACGCTATTCTTGCCACAAAACCTGTTAAACGCGTTGCGCCGCGGCTTGTAACGACGCGCTGAACCGAATTCCAGGAGTTCTGATCCATGACCAATCCCTACCTGCAGGCGGTGGAACGCACGCTCCTGACCTTCTGGGTCGGCGGCCTGTGGACGGCCGGGTTCGTCGTGGCGCCGCTCCTGTTTTCGCAACTGGAGGACCGGGCGCTGGCGGGTACCCTGGCCGGGGCCCTCTTCGGCGTGATGAGCTATGCGGGGCTTGCCTGCGGCTGCGGCCTGCTGGCGATCAACGGGTACCTGCGCCGGCAGCGGCGCTTCCCGCGCCTGGCGTGCGATCGTGATCGTGGCGATGCTGGCCCTGATCCTGCTCGGAGAATTCGTCCTCGCCCCGTGGATCGCGGAACTGCGTGCCGCGGGACTGACGGAAAGCGCCCGTTTTGCCCAGGCGCACGGCCTGGCGAGCGGGGTGTATCTCGTCAACTGTGTGCTTGGCCTGCTCCTGGTGGCGGTCGGGCGCAGGGATGGGGATGCCCGGATCGATTGATAACAGGTTCAGGAACATGGGCAGAAGCAAGAGCAGCCACCAGTGGCTCAAATCGCATTTCGATGACGAGTTCGTCAAGCGCGCGCAACGCGAGGGTTACCGCTCGCGCGCCGTGTACAAGCTCGAGGAAATCCAGCGCAAGGACCGTATTCTTAGGCCCGGCATGACGCTCGTCGACCTGGGCGCATCGCCCGGCGGGTGGTCGCAGTATGCCGCGCAGCTTCTCAAGGGCACCGGCCGCATCATCGCCATGGACATCCTGCCGATGGAACCGTTATCCGGAGTGGAATTTCTGCAGGGGGATTTTCGCGAAGACACGGTGCTGGAACGGCTGCTGGGGATGCTCACCGGTGGCGGGGTCGACCTTGTAATGTCCGACATGGCCCCCAATATCACGGGTATGGATGCGGTGGACCAGCCGGGCAGCATCTACCTGGCGGAACTGGCGGCGGATTTTGCCGACCGGGTCCTGCGCGATAGCGGGGTGTTGTTGTTCAAGGCCTTCCAGGGCGAGGGGTTTGACGAACTGGTCAAGACGTTGCGCGCGCATTACCATGCGGTCAGGATACGCAAGCCCAGGGCTTCGCGCCCCAAAAGCCGCGAGGTGTATGTGTTGGCAAAGCACCGCAATCCGGCTAATGTGTCATAATGTAGTTGATGCACTTTTTAACCCGTCCATTGATTGTGGAAATACGCAGGCAGTCGCTCCACTGACAAGATGAGGTATCCGGTTTGAACGATCTCGTAAAAAATCTGCTTCTCTGGATAGTGATCGCCATCGTTCTGATGTCCGTTTTCAATAACTTCGGGCCTTCCAAATCCAGTACTCAGTCCCTCAACTACTCCGAATTCATCACCGAGGTGCAGCAGGGCAACGTGCAGCGCGTGGAAATCGAGGACCACACCGTTGAAGGCGTGCGCGCCGACGGCAGCCGCTTCGTCACCCAGACGCCGCCCGAAGATCCTAAGATGGTGGATGACCTGCTGAACAACAACGTCGAGGTCAAGGTCAAGTCGCCGAATCAGCAGTCCCTGCTGATGCAGATCTTCATCTCCTGGTTCCCGATGCTGCTGCTGATCGGTGTGTGGATCTTTTTCATGCGCCAGATGCAGGGCGGCGCCGGCGGACGCGGCGCGATGTCGTTCGGCAAGAGCCGCGCCCGCATGCTCGGCGAGGACCAGGTCAAGATCACCTTTGCCGATGTCGCGGGTGTCGAGGAGGCGAAGGCGGAGGTCGCGGAGCTGGTCGAGTTCCTGCGCGACCCGGGCAAGTTCCAGCGCCTGGGCGGCAAGATCCCGCGCGGCGTCCTGATGGTGGGTTCGCCCGGCACCGGCAAGACATTGCTGGCCAAGGCGATCGCCGGTGAGGCCAAAGTGCCGTTTTTCACCATCTCGGGTTCGGACTTCGTCGAAATGTTCGTGGGCGTCGGCGCCTCGCGGGTGCGCGACATGTTCGAGCAGGCAAAGAAACATGCTCCCTGCATCATCTTCATCGACGAGATCGACGCGGTGGGCCGCCATCGCGGCGCCGGCCTGGGCGGCGGTCACGACGAGCGCGAGCAAACCCTGAATCAATTGCTGGTTGAAATGGACGGCTTCGAAGGCAACGAGGGCGTGATTATCATCGCGGCGACCAACCGGCCCGACGTGCTGGATCCCGCGCTGCTGCGCCCGGGCCGTTTCGACCGGCAGGTCGTAGTGCCGTTGCCCGATGTGCGCGGCCGCGAACAGATACTCAAGGTGCATATGCGCAAGGTGCCGATCGCCGATAGCGTGAAGCCCGCTCTCATCGCCCGCGGGACGCCGGGATTCTCCGGAGCCGATCTTGCCAACCTCATCAACGAGGCCGCGCTGTTCGCCGCCCGCGCCAACAAGCGGCTGGTGGACATGGATGATCTCGAGAAGGCCAAGGACAAGATCATGATGGGCACCGAGCGCCGTTCCATGGTCATGAGCGAGGAGGAGAAGAAACTCACCGCCTATCATGAGGCCGGGCATGCCATCGTCGGCCGCCTGATGCCCTCGCACGACCCGGTTTACAAGGTCTCGATCATCCCGCGCGGGCGGGCGCTGGGCGTGACCATGTTCCTGCCGGAAGGCGACAAGTACAGTCTGAGCAAGGAGACGCTGGAAAGCCAGATCTGCAGCCTGTTCGGCGGGCGTATCGCCGAGGAGCTGGTGTTCGGCCCGGAAAAGGTAACCACCGGCGCCTCCAACGACATCATGCGCACCACGGAACTGGCGCGCAACATGGTGACCAAGTGGGGCCTGTCGGAAAGGCTCGGGCCGCTGACCTACAGCGACGAACAGGAAGAGGTCTTTCTGGGACACTCCATCGCGCAGCACAAGCATGTCTCGGATGAGACCGCGCACGATATCGACCAGGAAGTTCGCGCTATTATCGATCGCTCCTACCGTCGCACGGAAGAGATCCTCAGGACGAACTTGGACAAGCTGCACGCGATGGCCGAGGCGTTGATCAAGTATGAAACCATCGACAGCGACCAGATCGACGACATCATGACCGGCAAGGCGCCGCGCCCGCCGCGGGACTGGGACGATTCCGAATCCAACGCCAGGACGGGCACGGGCAACGGCACGCCCGCCGGCAAGCCGGATCAGAAAGGCAAGAGCGAAACCAAGATCGGCGGTCCCGCCAGCCAGCATTGAACCGGGTGGTGAATACCCTTGGCGGGAGATGGCGCTGACCCCATTTGGCTCGACTGCGCGGGCAAGCCGGTGGACCTCTCGCATCCGCAGATCATGGGCATCCTGAATGTCACCCCCGATTCCTTTTCGGACGGGGGTGATTTCTTATCCACCGCGAGGGCCGTCGAGCGGGCGCATCGCATGGTCGATGAGGGCGCGGCGATCATCGATGTCGGCGGCGAGTCCACCCGTCCGGGGGCCCCGCCGGTCCCGCTGGATGAGGAACTGCGGCGCGTCCTGCCGGTCATCGAATCCCTGCATCGATCCCTGCCGGTGCCCATATCGGTCGATACCCGGAAACCGGAGGTGATGCGCGCCGCGGTGGCGGCGGGCGCCGGCCTGATCAATGACGTCAATGCCCTGCGGGCGGAAGGCGCCGCCGCGGCGGCGGCGGATCTGGGCGTGCCGGTATGCCTGATGCACATGCGGGGCGAGCCGCAAACCATGCAGGAGGCGCCGCGCTACGCGGACGTGGTTGCCGAAGTCGCCGGCTTTCTGCTGGAGCGCGTGCGCGCCTGTGTCACGGCCGGGGTGCCGCGCCACCGGATACTGCTGGACCCGGGCTTCGGATTCGGCAAGACGGTTGAGCACAACCTGCGGCTGCTGCGCCATCTCGACCGCCTGGTCGCGCACGGCTACCCCGTGCTGGTCGGTCTGTCACGCAAGTCGCTGATCGGCCAGGTGCTGGGCCTTCCCGTCGATCAGCGGTTAACTCCCAGCGTTGCCCTGGCGGTGCTGGCGGTCTGGCAGGGCGCCGCGATCGTGCGCTGCCACGATGTCCGCGAGACTCGCGAGGCGATCCGGCTGTGTCAGGCGGTCAGGGATGCCGGCTAATGAGCCTCACCGCAAAGACGCCAAGACCGCAAAACCAATAATCACTTGAAAACAACTTCGGTGTTGAGCGGTAATACAGGACAGGATGGAGAGAGCGAAAATGCGGTGAATCAATGTCCATCCATAAAGAAATAAATTCACCGCAAAGACGCAAAGAACGCAAAGCTGTTTAATGATTTTTGTTAATAAGTCTTCGCGAACTTTGCGTCTTTGCGGTGAATAATTCCGATCTGGACTGATGCGGCATCATTGAGGAGCCAGCATGGCGAAAAAATATTTCGGTACCGACGGCATCCGCGGTCGGGTGGGGGAATACCCGGTAACGGCCGAGTTCATGCTGAAACTGGGCTGGGCAACCGGCCGCGTGCTGGGGCTTGCCGGCGGCGACCTGGTCATCATCGGCAAGGACACGCGCATTTCCGGCTACATGTTCGAATCGGCGCTGGAGGCGGGTCTTTCCGCCGCCGGTATCGACATCCGCCTGCTGGGTCCCATGCCCACCCCCGGCATCGCCTATCTCACGCGCACCCTGCATGCCTGCGCCGGGATCGTCATCAGCGCCTCGCACAATCCCTACTTCGACAACGGCATCAAGTTCTTCTCGCGCCAGGGCACCAAGCTGCCGGACGAGATCGAACTCGCCATCGAGGACGAGCTGGAGAAGCCCATGGTCACCGTGGACTCCGCCCGGCTCGGCAAGGCGGAACGCGTGCCCGATGCCCCCGGGCGCTATATCGAGTTCTGCAAGAGCACGGTGCCGATGAGCCTGTCGCTGCGGGGCCTGAAGATCGTCGTCGACTGCGCGAACGGCGCCACCTACGGCGTCGCGCCCAGCATCTTCGACGAACTGGGCGCGGAGGTGATCAAGGTCGGCACGCATCCCGACGGCCTCAACATCAACCTCGACTGCGGTTCCACCCAGCCCGAGCAGTTGCAGAAAACGGTGCGGGAACACGCCGCCGATGCCGGGGTTGCCCTCGATGGCGACGGCGACCGCGTCATCATGGTCGACAGCCGCGGCGAACTGGTGGACGGCGATGAGCTGTTGTTCATCATCGCGCGCTCGCGCCGGGAGCAGGGCAAGCTGAACGGCAGCGTCGTCGGCACCCTGATGAGCAACCTCGGACTGGAGCATGCCCTGCAGGCGCACGGCATCGCCTTCGAGCGCGCCCGGGTCGGCGACCGCTACGTGCTGGAGCGGCTGCAGCAGACCGGCGGCATGCTGGGCGGGGAATCCTCCGGCCACATCATCTGCCTGGACCGCACCACCACCGGCGACGGCATCGTCGCCGCGCTGCAGGTGCTCGCCACCATGATCATGGGCGGCAAGCCGCTGCACGAGTTGAAGGCCGGCATGAAGAAATATCCGCAGTACATGATCAACGTACCGGTCGGTAAGAGCATGAACTTGGAGGCCGCGCCGGGCGTGCAGGAGGCGGTCCGGTCGGCGGAGCGGCGGCTCAGCGGCAGGGGCCGTGTCCTGTTGCGCGCGTCCGGGACCGAACCCGTGGTGCGGGTCATGGTCGAAGGCGAGGACGAACAGACGGTGCGCGAAGAGGCCGGTCATCTGGCCACGGCCGTGGCCGCGGCCGTCTGAAGCCGCCATTGCCGACCGCACGGATGGGGCCGCCTAATAGACCTGTCACGGACGGCGCGGGACGGGGCGGGTAGGCGCAGGCCGAACGCCCCGTCTCGTTTTTCACCGGCATACGAAACCTGGAACAAGTCGCGAGCATGACGGATATTTTTATCAGCTACAAACGGGAGGAACAGCACGTCGCCAGATGCCTGGCGGATGCGCTGGAACGCGAGGGCTGGAGTGTCTGGTGGGACCCGAAGCTCCACGCGGGCGAACACTTCGATGATGTGATCGAGCAGGCAATGAAGGCATCCCGCTGCGTCATCGTCCTGTGGTCGCAACGTTCGGTCCAGTCGACTTATGTGAAGGACGAGGCGTATTACGCTCTGAATCACAATAAACTGGTTCCGGTCAAGATTGAGGCGGTCGATCTTCCCTTTCGGTTCGAAGAGTTGCAAACGCTTGAATTGTTCGATTGGGATGGCACCGTTAACCAGGATTCTTATCGGAACCTGAGGAAGGATATCGCCGAGATTGTCGGTCAACCCCATCGGCCGACTGAAATCAGCAAAGAACCAAGCGAAAACGTAAACGTAGCCAACGTGTCATTGCCGGCTGTGATTCGCGACACATTGCTTGATGGTTCGAAGGGTCCCGAGATGGTGGAAATTCCGCCGGGTTCTTTCATGATGGGTTCGCCAGGCGATGAATATGGCCGGGATCCGGATGAGCGTCCCCAGCACCGGGTTACTTTCACCAGGCCGTTTGCGATTGGGCGATACGAAGTGACCTTCGAGGAATACGACCAGTTTGCGGCCTCAACGGGGCATGCGCTGCCGGCCGATGGTGGCTGGGGTCGTGACCGTCGGCCGGTGATCAATGTCTCCTGGGTTGATGCGGTAGCCTATGCCGAATGGCTGTCGCAACAGACGGGTAAGCCGTATCGGCTCCCGACCGAAGCCGAGTGGGAGTATGCCGCGCGGGCGGGGACTTCGACGCGGTACTGGTGGGGTGAGGAGATGAAGCCGGGGATGGCCAACTGCGAGGATTGTGAGAGTGAGTGGCAGGGCAAGGCCGAAGGGAAGTACACGGCGCCGGTAGGGTCATTCGAGGCGAACGCGTTTGGTCTTTACGACACGGCGGGCAATGTGTGGGAGTGGGTGCAGGACTGCGTGCATGATAACTACGATGGCGCGCCCGATGACGGTTCCGCCTGGTTGGAGGGCGGCGGCGGAGATTGCGGCCAGCGCGTGGTGCGCGGTGGTTCCTGGTACCTCCTGGCGGTGGGCCTGCGTTCCGCGTCCCGGCTCAGGGACTCCCCCGGTGCCGGGTACAGCTACATTGGTTTTCGTCTTGCCAGGGACATCGAGGATTGACCCGTTGTGCTTTCCCCCGTTTCGGGAGTCCGTGGGGCGCAGCCCTTTGCGGCGCTAATCGCGCTCGATCCGGTATCCCAGGGCGATGATCGCCTTCAGCGTTTCCATGGCGGTCGTGCGGTCGTACTGCTTCTCCGCTTCCGAAAGCTCGGCATAGGGCACGAGGTCGGGGTGCCGTTTGGCGGCGTCATCGCGCGCGGGACCCCAGCTCCATCCCTCCCCGATGCGCTGTCTCGCCCAGTGATCGTGCGTGCTGCGCGCGAGTTCTTCGGTGAGTTCCATGAGGCCCTCCGGTAGCCGGACGCCGGAGGTGTCGATCGGGTGAGGTTCGTAGGTGTTCATGGGTATCCCCGCCATGGTTGTGCCCTTGCGCCGCCGGGTGTGCATTCCGCGGCTCGCTCAAAATAACAGGTTGCGGGAGCAGGGGGTAGCACGTAGGGTGAGCATCGCCCACCACTCTCACTGAGCCTGGCCCGGTCATAGCTTGTCGTATGCGCAACGAAAGCCGATTATCGCCTCTGCCGCCTCCGGGATCATATCGAGCCGCCGCGATACTCGGACACCGCGCGCATCCGAGAACCATGAACCGCCGCGCGCGATAGCCGAGGCGTTCGGTGCCAGCGGCTCCTCGATCGCGACTTCATCGCCGCTATCGTCGTACGAGTTGTAATAGCGGTCTCGAACCCACTCCGCCACGTTGCCCAGCATGTCGTAGAGGCCGAACGCATTGGGCTGCTTCTGCCCCACAGGATGCGCGCGTTGGTTACTGTTGTCCTCGTACCACGCGATAGACCCGAGCGCGCCGTAGTAGCGGGTCGTGGTGCCCGCGCGTGCCGCGTATTCCCACTCGGCTTCCGTTGGCAGCCGGCCACCGATCGCCGTGCAATAGACATTCGCATCCGCCCAGGTAATCTCTGTTGCCGGCATATTGGCGTCCGCCTCCTGGCGATCACCGCTCCCTGCCGGTGCATGCTTACGGTACTGCGCCTCCGTTACCTCCGTGCGGGCAAGCCAGAAGCCCTGTTTGATGCGGACCCTATGCGCAGGCTTCTCATCTTCTTCGCATGCAGGATCTCCTGACGAGCATCCCATCACGTAATCACCGGCTTGGACCCACACGTACGTCTGGCCGTCCCGCGAGCTGACTTTCGTTTGGATGGACTCCCGCGACGGATGAAATCCCCATGGAACGACGAAGGATAAGACGATAACAGCCACGGCCGACAGCGCCAGCACTCCCGCGATGAAGGCCCGTCGTCCGAATCGGCCTGGAATATCCCGTCTGCCGCGGTGAACCGTGCCGCCTGCGAGCAGTTCTTTCAGACGGTCCTGCAGCCGTTTTGCGTCACCCTCGTCGAAGGTCGCGCCGGCATCGAACCATTGCGTCGTCGAAAGGAAATACTGCAAATCGGCCGAAGGCGTGAGGCCCGCCATGCACACCGGCAGGATGGGTGTGCGGGCGTTGAACGCCATCTCGATTTCGCGCAGCACATGAGGCGAACTGTTGGACGATTCAGTCAGGAGCAGCAGGACGGCTGCGCTTGAAGTCATGGCGGCCGTGATGGCGGCTGGATAGCTCGCGGCGGGTTCGATGTCCCTGTGCGCGATCCAGCAGCGGATCCCGCCGCGCTCCAGCCTTTCGACGATCCGATTGGCCAGTTCGAGATCCGCCGATGCGAAGCTGATGAAAACGTGCCGGCTGTCGTTCTTCGTGGAGGCTGTTTCAGCGGACATCACGCGGCGCCCGGAGGGAGTATACGGTTGCGGGCAAGTTCTTCGGTGAGTTCCAGGAGATCCTCGGGTAGCCGGATGCCGGAGGTGTCGATTGGGTGTGGTTCGTAGGTGTTCATGGGTATCCCCGCGATGATTGTACTCTTGCGCGCCGGGTGCGCATTCCGCGGCTCCGTCAAAATAGCAGGTTGAGGTAACCCGATGTAAGTGCCATTCCCGTCAGCGTCCCGTGGAAGAGCGGGGGCGGCACACCACACGAAACCCGATGTCGACGAAGCGGTCGTCGGGAAAGAACCTGAAGCGGTCGGCGCAACGCAGGTCGACCGGACCGCCGGCCCAGGACCCGCCGCGCAACACGCGCGAATCTCCGGAATCATCGACGCGCAACGCCTTTGGGTCATCGGGATTGTCGTATTTATTCTTGCACCATTCCCACACGTTGCCGGCCAGATCCAGCACGCCCTGGTGGCTGGCGCCCGCGGGATACATGCCCACCGCCGTGGTTCGGTTCAGCCTGCTCTTCGTACTGTTGCAGTAGCGCGCATCCCATTCGGGGCCCCAGGGATAGACGTTGGTCGGGTCACCGCCGGTGGCCGCCTGCTGCCACTCGAATTCGGTGGGCAGCCAGACCTCGAAGCCGAGCCGCCGGGACAGCCAGCGGCAAAAGGCCGCCGCCTTGTACCAGGATACAGACACGCGCGGATGGTTGGGTTCGGGCCAGCGCGGCGTTTCCAGGCCATCGCTGGCGGCCTCCGGCGATCCTGTCCACCATTCCCGGTTACGATAACCATCTGCGGCGGACACGAAGGCTTCGAACTGGGCATTGGTGATGGGATAACGCGCCATGCGGAAAGGTTCGACCATGCCCGCGCCGACATTTTTCTCCAACACCACGCGACCGTCGGGTATGTCTACCCAGTCGATGTCCGGGATACCGTCGGCGGTCACACCGGTCCCCGGCCGTGGATCGCCCTGCTCGGCCAGGTAGCGGCCGATGCTCTGGCGTACCTCATGGGTAAGTTCCGGTTCGTTCAGGCGGTTCACCAGACGTTGTTGCGGCCAGGCGAAGTCGCGTAGCTGCCGGCTTGCCCGGTTGGCTGCCAGGCCGCTTACCACCGTCTGCAAGCGCATCAGGCGGTCGGTGTGCCAAAGATAGCCGAGGTCTGCGTTATGACGCTGCCACTCCGCGGCATCGAGTTCACCCTGGCGCAGCAGGCGCAGCTCGTCCTGGAGTTCGGCGACCCAATGGGCAAGCGCCGGCCAGGCATTGAACAGGCGTTCGTGAGCCACGGTGACGGTGCCCTTATCGCGCCCACCCTGCACGGTCAGAAGCTGTCCCTTCACCAGGGCATCGATGACGGTATGCATGTGGTCGGAAAACTCCTGCGAAGGGACGCTGCGCCGGGTGGGCAGGCCCTCCACATCCGCGTGGACCAGAGCCTCGAAGATTTCGGCAAGACGCCGTTCCAGGACTTCTTGTCCAAGGGTGGCGGCGAGTTCGCGTTGCACCGAAGCAGCGTGATCGGCGATGGCGCCATTGAGGACGCCGAGGTCATCGTAGACTGCTTCACTGAGCACATTATCCTGGCGTCTGTCGAACAACCGCCGCAGCACGAAGGCCAGCAACGGCAGATTGCCCGCTTCCGTGCCGACGTCCTTGATCAGACGTCCCGCCAGAGGACCGGGAACTGCCAGGCCGGCGCAGCGAGCGGGCCGCACGATGATCTCATGCAACCGGTGGAGCGCCATCGGACCGAGCGGATAATGCCCCGGACCGCGCAGGACCTTGAGCAGGTCCGGGTGGTTGTAGCAGTGGTGCAGCAGGTCGGTGCGGATGGTGGCGATGACCCACAAGGCGCTTGTCTGGATGGCCTGGTAAAGCCCCGAGAGAAAGGCGGCCGCCAGCGCTTTTTCCTCTTCCTTGACCGTGAACAGCTCTTCCATCTGGTCGACAAACAGCACCAAGGCCTTTGTGTCCATGCCACGCGCGACGATCGTCGCAAGCGTTGCCGGCAAATTCTCGGGGTGGGCGACCAGCTCCTCGGTGCCAAGCAGATACGAGTTCAAACCCGCCCGTTGTGCGTAAGGGCTAAGGACCCGGAGCAGGGCGTCGAAGGGGTTCTCTCCTTCGCCCGGGACCAGGCGTACCGTAGTGAGTGTCGGGTATCCGGGGAGTCCGGATTCCTCCAGCCGGGGTAACACGCCCGCATCCACCAGCGAGGACTTGCCGGTGCCGGAGTCGCCGCTCACGATGAGGAAGCGGCCATCGGGCAGGGTCATCCGGTCGAGCAGTTCCCGCGCCTCCCCCTCGCGGCCGAAGAACACCCGGGCGAACTGTCGCGTGAAGTGCATGAGCCCCGGATAGGGCGAGTCGTCTTTGGCGACGTGCCAGGTGATCGGTTCGGAACGGGTTTCGGACGCCGGGGATTCTTCCCGGCCGGACTGGAGATGTTGGCTGACGGCGGCTTGCACCAGGCTGGCCAGTTCGTGGGGTGTGCTGAAGAAGCTTGCCATCTTTTCCTGCCGCAGGTAATCCCTCAACTTCTTGATTCGCTCACCGCGTTCGTTCTCACGTGTATAGGCGTCGTTGTATAGGCTCGACCAGGGGGTCTTTTCATCGAGCAGAAACGTCAGGCATTTCTTGGCAGGCGCAGCGATCGGCGCGCCGGAACTCCAGTTCGGTGATGGACAGGCCGTTGGGATTGCCGTGTGCGGCGGGCGGGATGTAGCCATAGCGGAAGGCAAACAGCCCCACATAGATGTCGGCGTGATCGACGTCCTGAAGGCAGGCGTACACGGGGCGGTCGTCACGGGCGACGTACTCCTCCATCGCGATGACGTTATACCCGGACCGTCGCAGGGCCTCGAACACGACCCGGCGGTAGTCCTTCAGGTCTTCGTAGGACGAAGAGAGGTAGATGGTGGTCATGTGGCCCGTGTTCTCAAGAGAAAGGAGCATATCGCAGATAACCGGGCTGGCGAAAGAAACCCCGGTATTCGATGGAGCAGTCAGGATTTCGCCCAATCGCTTCCGTTGAAGGCCGGGTATAAATTTCACCGCATGCAGGAGGCAGGAGCGCAGGGTCTTGAATTTTTTTCAGACGTTCTGTCACCGGTTACTTCAACTGTGGCACACGCCGCCATGGCGCATGCCGCTGAACGGGATCAGCGGATATCCGTCAAGGTAAGCGTTCTGTCTGTCATTGAGGGAGGAATACAAATCAGGGCGGGTAGGGGGTTAGCGTATTCTTGCGTAATCCACCAAGCGTTGCGTAGCAACACAACGCATTTATTCATGGCCATCTCCTCCTTGCAGTGGATGATGTATGGATTCAGAGCCTGTGAAAATATCGACGGTCGTCGCGAGGGCGTCGATTTGCGTGCGAGGCAAGGCGCGCTGCGCGAAAACAAGGGAGTTTGGCGAGCCAAATGACCGAAGTTTTCGCGTGGCGCAACGCCGCCGCAGCCGCAAAGCGGCGTCCGACGCAGGCTGGCGATATTTTCACAGGCTCTCAGTAACCGGTGCGATGCCGGAAGTATTTTCCACTCGCGCTGATCTCACCGGTGTCGCGCACAGTCACTTCGACATCATGCCAATTGTCACGCCACGCTTTCCCGCAACCCCTCGACATAAACCATCTGTTCGCTTCCGGGATCACGGATGTAGCTCAGGAGGGTCCTGCGGTTTACCCCCAATTCGGGGGGCTTGAAGGAGATGTGCACCCAACCGGAGTTGGGACCTTCTCTCGGGTCGAAGCACTCGCAGATGATCTGGTCGTAGTCGGGCAGGTTGTCCGCCGCCCACTGGGCCAGTTCCAGGGTGGTCTTGCCGACGAGTTCCAGGTCGCAGGCACAGCCCTGGGTGTGTTGGCTGGTGCTGATCCAGCCGGCGGGCTTTTTCTTCAGCGCGCGTTCCAGAGCCTGGCTGCGGAACACGCTGTTGGGTGAGAAGGAACCGAATTCCTTGCGAATCACCTGCAGCACCTTGCGCGCCAGGTACACGGCGGCGCGCAGCTCCCGCTCGCTGGGAAAGGAATTGTCTATGCCCAGCCGGCTGGCGAGTTCGGAGCGGGTGAGTTCATAGACACGGAAGTTCGCGGCGATGAGTTCCATTTTCGGGATCACGGATGTAGCTCAAGAGGGTCCTGCGGTTTACCCCCAATTCGGGGGGCTTGAGGGAGATATGCACCCAACCGGAGTTGGGGCCTTCGCTCGGGTCGAAGCACTCGCAGATGATCTGGTCGTAGTCGGGCAGGTTGTCCGCCGCCCATTGAGCCAGTTCCAGGGTGGTCTTGCCGACGATCTCCACGTCACAGGCGCAGCCCTGGGTGTGCTGGCTGGTGCTGATCCACCCGCCGGGCTTTTTCTTCAGCGCGCGCTCCAGGGCTTGGCTGCGGAACACGCTGTTTGGGGTATAGGGGCCGAAGGTATCGCGAATCACCTGCAGCACCTTGCGGGCCAGGTACACGGCGGCGCGCAGTTCCCGGTCGCTCGGGAAGGTGTTGTCTATGCCCAGCCGGCTGGCGAGTTCGGAACGGGTGAGTTCATAGACACGGAAGTTCGCGGCGATGAGATCCTGCGGGTCGAGGTCTTCGAGACTGAGGTTTTCCAGCCGGGTTTTCGAACGGTTGGCCATGGCGGTCTCCTTGGTTCCTGGCGGCTCAGAGCGCATCGCGGATGGCGCGCAGAGCTTCGTTCAATGGAGAGCCGGCCGTGAAGCCGCCCACCTCGATGACGAAGTCCAGGTGCTCCAGCACCGAGGCGTATTCCCTGGGACTGGCGCCGCGCCGTGCCGCGGCTCGGTAAAGTTCGGCAATGCGGGTCACGGCTTCGTTGGCTGCCTTCGTCGTGGTGTCGCGATTTGCCAGCATAGCAACATCACCAGTTCGCAGTCGGCCTCGGCCGCCCCGTCCCAGAAATTGGGTTTCTCGGCGTTGCGGCTCCGGGCCACGTCGATCATGCGCCGGCATTCGTCTTCCAGAGTGATCCGCCACTCGCCATCCTGGGTGGGATCGAACCGATTGGCGAACACCTTGGCGATGGCCCAGTTGGTGAAGGGATAGGGATCTGGCTTTGTCGTCATGATCGAAGGCTTGGCGATAGTAGTTGGCCATGTTGACCAGAGCTTCGAGGCGCGGCGCCTCTTCGGTGTGAACCCAGGCCAGCCGCTTGCAGGCGCCGCCCAGCAGGTCCAATCGTTCCTGGGTCGGCGCCCGCTGGTTGAGGTAGTCCAGTTCCCGGATGGCGAGTTCGATTTCCCGGATCAGCGCAGAGCGACCTGCCTCGGCCTGTTTGCGATCAACCGCATCACGCATCTGCTGCCACTTCTGCGCGGACAGCCGTACCCTGAAGTTGGCGCACTGTTCCACCGCCCGCACCGGGCAATCGCCCTCCTTGGCATGCAGTGCCTTCTCCAGCCATTCCACGGCCTCGGCCCAGGCGCCGGTCTCGCCCCAGGCGAAGCCCACTGCCGCCGCCACGTCGGCGCGGGCGAGCCATTTCGCCTGCCGCTCTTCCGGTATGGCACCGAACAGGCCGACGATGCCGGCGCGCATCTTGGCGAGGGCATCCTCGTCCCCGTCCTTCTCCTTGTTCTTGATCTTCACGCGGATCACTTGGGTGTGGTTTTCCAGATCGGCGATCAATTCGGCCGGGGAGTGGTAGCGCTTGCCGCTGGGAGGCGGTGGGGCAGCGCCGTCGCCGCGAAGCCGGTAGCCGGGATCCCCGTAGCACTGGTAGGCGCCCCAGGTGTTGACGTTGGGGAAGCGGGTCCAGATCTCCTCCCGGGCGGCACGCACCGCCTTGCCGAAAAGCTCGCCGTCCAGCAGGTGGGCGTAGAAACTCTCCGCGAAGGCGCTCGCCGCCCCGTCGTCCACCGCCCAGCCGGCGGCCACCACTGCCTTGACTCCCATGTTGATGAACTGCACTCCCAGGTTCGCCGCCAGCAGGCTGTATTTGCCGTGTCGGGAGGCGCCGGTCTTGCCCAGGTGGCAGCAGTTGATGAACACCAGCTCCGGCACCCAGCGCATCTGCTCCACATCGCCCGGGGTGAGGAAAGTCTTGCTGCCGATGACCATGCCCGAGAGGCACTGCTTGCGTTTCGGAACGGGCCGCTCATCGTCCGCGCACACCTCTCGGGCTTCATCTTCCTCCTCCAGCACCATCTCGTGCTCGCCGTGGCCCGCCAGGTGCAGGATGCGCCAGGCGTCCTTGTGCAGAACTTCCAGGATGACGTCGGCCTTTTCATCAATGCAGTCCCTCACCCGATAACCTCCGGCCATAAGCCGGCTGGCGACGTTTTGCGCCTCCTGCCTTGCGCCGGGCAGGTCGGGGAAGGAATCCCAGCCGCCCAGATCCGGATTGCCCACGACGAAGGCGGTGGCCTCGGTGGCATGGGCCGGATGGGGACGGAACCGGGGCGTCTTGAGCTGGCGCACCAGGCCGGCGGAAACAGCGGCCGGCCGGCCGGTCTGGCTCCAGCGGTCTTCCAGCAATTCCCAGGGGTAGCGCGCCGAGGCTGCGTCCACCAGCAGCACCAGGTCCGTCTGTCTGGGGGCCAATTCCTTCAGCCGGTTGGGCAGGAGCATCTCGAACAGGGTCTTGGCCACTTCGGCATTGCTGGCGGGAGACTGGGAGGCCTGGTGGATAAAGCTGTCCGCCAATCGAAGCTGGCCGGTGGCCTGGGTGACCTCGGCCCGGGCGCGATCGGTGGAGGCGATGAAGCGCAGGCCGCCCCGGCCTTTCTCCTCGATGATCTCCAGCCGGTGCCACCAGCCCGGTGTATCGTCGCAGCGTACCCGGCGGAGCCGGCCCTGTCCTTCCTCGATGACTTTCGCCGGCCAGGCGATGGCATTGGCCAGTTTCCCGTCCTTCAAGATCGAATCCATTGCATCGGCCGCGGCGAGGGCCACGTCCTCGAACAGCTCCAGAAACTCGACGCGGTCGATGAGCACCCGGTCATTCAGATCAGCCTGCTCCAGCCGGTCATTGGCCGCCACCGCGCCCCGGAGGATGGCATCGACGGAATCACGCACCGCCATGCCGCCCGGGCCGGAGCCCACCAGCAGACAGGATACGGCGGCCGATCGCACGCCCTTGGCCGGACCGAAGCGTTCGTCCGGCCATTGAGCCACCTGCAGGGCGTAGTCCATCAGCGCGTTGCGCACGCCGGCCTCGAGCAGACCGGGAGAGAGTTCGCCCACCTGGCCCAGCCCGATCACGACCGCGCCCCCGGGTTTGCCGTCCGTCTTTTCATTGAAGAACAGGGCATGGGTTCCCGTCTGCCCCGGGTAGAGCCCGAGCTGCAGGCGCCGTGTCAGCGCCCCGCCAAGCCGGTGGTCCAGGGCGGACTCGGCGCTGATGACGGTGTCACCCAGGTAATGCCCCACCAGCACCGGATGATGGGCGTAGGCCAGGTCGCCGTGACAGATGCCGACCTGGATGACCGGCACCACCGGCCGGTCGTCATCGGTCTCTAAGGGCCGCCCGGGACCGAAGCTGAAGCTGCGCACGCTGCGCTCATCCGGGATGTCGTCGGTGTGCGGCAGGGCCGGCATGGGGAAGCGATCCGGCTCGCCCGCCGCCGCTCTCGCCCCGGCCGGCGGGGTGCCGGGCAGGCGCGTGGTCTTGCCGGTCATGAGCAGATCCAGGTAGCCGGGCAGGGCGCGTTTCTGCTTGCACAGCTCGTCATGGGCCGTGTCTTCCACATACCAGACGGGTACGCCGGGCAGGCGGCCGGACTTCCAGGTCACCGTTCCGTCGCCCTGCCGGTCGCCGATGAACTCGAGGCGTTTACGTCCAGCGAGAGAGGGTTGTTCGTAGTCGGCCAGGTGGTAATCCGCCACCGTGGCATCCTGACAGCCGGCCACGTAAATCATGTGCTCGGGATCCGGGGCGGACTGTTTCAAGAGAGTCCAGGTAGCGAGCGCCTGGCGCAGCACCGCTTCCTCGGCCGGTTGCCATGAGGCGTTCAAGGCGTCCCTGAGTTTCTTCCAGAGGCCCTGCTGGCTGAAGTCGGGGCTGTCGGGGTCGAAGGGCAGCAGTTCCACCAGGCCCGGATAGTTGCGCACCAAATCGATGATCTCGTTGGTGCTCTGGGTGATATCCAGCAGGCTGATCTTGGCCTGGGTTGGGTTGCCGCCGGTCAGCCAGCGCACCGCTTCGTAGGAACCCAGGTTCGGCGTGCCCAGCATCAGGAATCGGCTGTTGGGCAGGGCAACGATGCGCCGCCACAGCGCTGCTCCACGTTGCGTGTCCGCGATCATGGCGCGCACCACCAGCCCGCCCATGGAATGGGCCACCAGGTGTACGGACTGGTCAGTGCGCTCGGCTGCCGGCAGCCAGACTTCCAAGCGGTCCGCCAGTTTTTTCGCCGCATCGACCACCGAAAGCCGCCAATCGTAGGGGAAGATCTCCACGCGGTGGCTGCGTGCCAGGAACTCCAGCAGGGGGCCGTAAAAATCGTCCAGCAGGTCGGTGGGCTCGACCCCCGTCGCATCCATGCTTAGCCGCTTGAGCCCGCCCCACAACAGGGACCAGTAGTCGAGCCACACATTTTCGCCCTGCACCTTCAGGGCGCTGCCCAGAGTGCCCGGCAGCACCACGGCCAGGGGCCGCGGCGCGGTCGCGGCACGGCTGCGGCGCACCGCCTCGCGCCAGCGGGGTTCTTCGTGTTTCGCTGCTTCGATGGGCTGGAAGCCGCCGTCGGTTCCGTCGGCCCGGGTGAGTCCCGCCATCAGCCAGCGCACGCTCTTGTCGTTCTCGAAATAGCTGAAGTGGTTGACGCTGGGACCCTGGTCCCGCAGGAAGCGGGCGCCCTTTTCCGGTCGGCGGATGCCGCCATACATGGAACCGGTGTTCACTACCAGATCGTGGTCGGCGCCGTAGAACCAGTCGGTGGCCAGCAGCTTGATCTGGCTCCACAGGTTGTCGCCCTCGACGTCGCCGGCGATCACCGTCAGATCGGCGCCGGTGGTGAGGGCGGGGTGCTGTAGCATCCGGGTGAGGGCCGAGCCGGGCATCATGGCCTCCAGCCCCGGCAGGGTGCGCGGGTCGGTGCGCTCCTTCACCACCGCCAGCAGGAAGTCGGCGGCATCGCCCACCAGGCTGTTGCCGGTGAGGTGGTTGATGACCGACAGCCAGCGGTCCAGGCGGCCCGAGGCCAGGGTGGTGCCCCGGGCCGGACAGGCCACGCGCACGAAGCGTCGGATTTTAATCTGCTTTTCGTCCAGCAATTCCAGCAGCTTTTTCAGCCGCTCCCGGTCCTCGCCGTAAGCATCGTCGCGCGTCTTGGCGGCGCCCTCATCCAGCGGGCTCAGGCCGATCTGCTCGGCGATGGTGCGATCGGCGGCGAACAGGTTTTGCAGGAGATCCGACTGGAACGGGTCCTTGGACTTGTCCCGCTCGGCGAGACAAAGCAGTTCCCCCACCAGCCCGCCCCGGGAATGAGTCACCAAATGGACCACGGCGTTGGCGGGAAGGCGTCGCACCAACTCCAGGGCATTCTGGATGGGACTGACGGTGAGGGAGCGGTGCTCCCAGGCATACACCCGGTCGCCGTAGCGATCCTTGAGTGTCTTGCGCGCCGCGGCGCCGGCGCTGCCGCCTCCTTCCCAAAGCTTGCCGAAGCTGCCCTGGGTGCTGGAAGCGGTACCGTGTATAAATACCAGCAACGGCTCCTTGCCAGTTGGCAGTTCCTCACCGTCGGGCACAACCGTGAGGGTAAAAGCATCCCCCAGGGCGCAGCGGTAGAGACCCGGGAAATTGCCCTTCAACAGTTTCTCCTCCAGCTTGTCGCCCAGTACCCCGGCCGTCTTGCCCGTCAGGTCCACGCCGAAGAACTCCAGCACCTTGATACCGAGCCCCAGCCAGCCCCGCTGGCCGGACTGCATGCCCCGCAATTTTGGCCGGCTTTCGATCTCCCAACCCTCGCCCCCGTCGCGGCTCGTCGCCTTCCGGCCCCGCTCCCGGATCAGGTCGTCGGCCCGGGTCCACAGCACGAAGCCGTTTTCCAGTTCCACCCGCACCACCTCGTCGCCCGCCGCCTCGATCTCGCCCACCCCGGCCTCGCGGGCGGAGCCGGGCGACCAGCCGGCGCGGATTGGTGATGGCGATGTCCTGACTGGTGGGAGGAACGGTCCTCGCGTGTTGTTCGGTGCCGCGTATCTTATAGGTCCTGGTCATGATGTCGTTCTCCTTTGGTCCTGATTATTCCCTATTTGCGTCCTGTCCCTTTCAAACGTGGCACTCGCCTGAAGGTTTTACCTGGTGCTTTGCAAGTTCCCTCTGATGATTCTTTTCCTGTCTACAAAGCCTATTCGTTTACCACTTAATGCTGCCGACATCTGCGCAAACATCTGCCGCGAGTTGACCGCATCGGGATGATTCGACCCCAGCACGCGCGTGCGGCCCTCGGCAGCAGCCCGCATCAGTTTCAAAGCGGGGAGGTTCTCATTCATCTGCCAAAGTGTGATGGCTAAGATGTTCATGGTCGGGTGCCGGGGCGGTGGCTCCGGACCTTACTTTTTTACTTCTCACTTCTTACTTGGATACTGGTCAGCCAAAAACCTTCTGCCCGCGCGCCGTCTTGTTGCCCACGAGTTGCGGACTCTGCGGGTAACTGGCGGACGGCAGATAAGCGCCGATGGCCTTGTTCCAGTCCGCATAACTGGCGTCCGGCTTCAGCGCCTTGAGCGTTTTCAGTGCGTAGTAGGTGAAAGCGCCGTTGCCCGCCGCGCCGATCAGGTCCGACATCGCCTGTACCATCGCGGCCTTGGTGGCGTGTTTGTCGAGCAGAGTGGTGACCGTGTAGCCGCGTGCCTGCAAAACCGCGGCCCAATCCTGGGCGTCGTTGACGCAGCCCTGCAGATCCATGTGAGTACCGGGGTAGTTGTTGATGCCGATGCAAAGCGCTTTCCTGGCCATAGCGATCCTCCTTTACCGGGGTCCATTGGGTTTTGTACCGTAATCATAGTCAATAACCGGGCTTTTTCCCGGCTACGTGAATTTTTCACGAAACGGTGTTGCCTGAGCGTCTCACCCTGGGTCGCGTTTCCTTGCCGGGGGGGAAAGGTCCGCCGGGCCGCACGGTTCCTGAGGCAATTGAGGGGTCTGCTCATTCATGAGCGAAGGTTCCTGCGCAAACAAGCATTTCACCGGACAAATTGATTTTCCGGTCCCGGATCGCTAAGCTACCCGGCCTGCTTTCACGGGAGGTCGAAATGCGTCAGCCACTGGTCGCCGGTAACTGGAAGATGAACGGATCGCTCGCCAGCATCAAAAAGCTGGTCGAGGGGATCAAGGCCGGCCTGGCTATGGTCACCACGGCGGAACTGGCGGTCTGCCCGCCCTACGTCTACCTCCCGCAGGTGGCCGCCATGCTAAAGGGGACCTCGGTCGCGCTCGGCGCCCAGGACGTCAACGACCGGGAATCCGGGGCTCATACCGGCGAGGTGGCGCCCGGCATGCTGACCGATGTCGGCTGCAAATACGCCATCGTGGGGCATTCCGAGCGGCGCAGCATCTACGGCGAAAGCGACGACTTCACGGCGCGCAAGTTCGCCGCCGCGCGCAAGGCCGGACTGGTGCCGATCCTGTGCGTGGGCGAGCTGCTGGAGGAACGGGAGCAGGGCATCACCGAGCAGGTCGTCGGCCGTCAACTGGACGCCGTCATCGCCCTCGAGGGCGTCGGCGCGCTGGCCGCCGCCGTGATCGCCTACGAACCGGTCTGGGCAATCGGCACCGGCAGGACCGCCTCACCGCAGCAGGCGCAGGATGTACACGCCTTCATCCGCGGCAAGCTGGCCGGCCTGGACAAGGCCGTCGCGGCGAAGGTCCGGATTCTCTACGGCGGCAGCGTCAAGGGCAGCAATGCCGCGGAGCTTCTCGCCATGGCGGATATCGACGGCGGTCTGATCGGCGGCGCCTCCCTGGATGCGCAGGATTTTCTGGCGATCGGCCGGGCCGGCAATGTCCGCCGCTGATCTTATATAAATGTATTAACGCTGAATTGACGGTCGCCTATGTTTACCTTACTACTGGTTGTGCAGATCCTGGTGTCCATCAGCATCATCACCCTGGTGCTCTTGCAACAGGGCAAGGGCGCCGACATGGGCGCCGGGTTTGGCAGCGGCGCCTCGGGCACGGTCTTCGGGTCGCGCGGCTCGGGGTCGTTCTTCACGCGGGCGACCGCCATCATGGCGGCTGTGTTCTTCATCAACTGCCTGTTGATCGCCTCGCCGCTGGTGCGCCACGTGGGCCGCGCAGCGCCCGAGAGCGTGGTCGAGCAGATCGAGCAGCAGAATGCCCAGCAGAAAGCCGCGCAGCAGGAAGAAACGGCCGCCACCCTCGACAAGTTGAAGAGCGCGGCGCCGGACCTTCCGGAAATCACTCCGGCGCCGGCCGCCGAGAACCCGGTGGCAGAGAAGCCGGCCGCCGAGACACCGGCAGCCGTGCAACCGGCTGTTGTCAAACCGGCGGAAAAGAAAGCGGCGACCGAGAAACCGGCGCCCGAAACCGCAAGAAACCGGCTGCAAAGAAACCAGCCGCTGCCGGCATTGCGCCGAAGGCACCCGCGACGCCGGACAAGAAGGTGGATGATTTACCTGAATAAGCCGCGCCGCTTGCGGCGTAGCGTTTCGAATCAGGCCGATGTGGTGAAATTGGTAGACACGCTGTCTTGAGGGGGCAGTGGCGCAAGCCATGCCGGTTCGAGTCCGGCCATCGGCACCATATTGAAAGTAGTTATAAAAACAATAAATTATAGAAATTCGCTAGTAACTATTGCTAGTAATATTGGTGGCGGGGAGCTACGCACAGTGAAGGACACACAACTCCGGGGCTTGGTCCTGCAGCGGTACTACGAGAACCGTCGCGGTGGGATGTACCTACCTCAGCCCAGCGACTTTGAGGTCCCCATCACTGAGGACGACATTCTCGCAATCAGCGACCAGCTAGGTCAGCATGGTCTTATCGAATGGAAGTCCCTGAAGTCTTATGGTGCGGTTAACGATGGCATAGGAAAAATCTCTGCATTTGGAATTGATGTGGTTGAGGGTGAAGCGACTTCAGACATAAAGGTGGAGTTCGTGCAAAACAACACAGTCAACGTCTCCGGCTCGACCAATGTCATCGTAGGGGATAACAACAGGCAGCGAGTCACCCAGAGTGTTGAAGAGCTGGTCCAACTCATTGACAATGCCAATGCGACACAGGAGCAAAAGCAGGAAGCAATGGGCCTGCTACGGAGATTTCTTGTGCATCCACTCGTGGTAGCAATCGCTGGCGGGGCAGTTGGGTTGCCAGGAGGCAAATGAGCGAGAGATTCTTTGACGGGTTCGCATGGGCAGTGCCGGCCGCCTTCTCTGAAGCCGTATCGGCCTGTATGTTCCTTGAGGGGGATACCCTGTACGACACGAAGAAAGCATACTCAGGAGAATGGGAAAAGGCCCTCCCGTATATCCGGCACTACATACAGGTACATTCAACAGCGGCGAATCCCAATTCGCCTTGGCTATTTCGCAGCGCAATGACCGCGACTTCATGAGGGGTGACAGGCCGTTAGCGGTTGCGGTATTCGCGTTCTCGAACGGGTCAACGAGGGTGCATAGCTGGCCGCTTAGTTTGACTTTGCACTGTTGACTCATAGTAATAATTGGGTAAAATGTCCCAAAATAATTTGAAAACTTTCCACATCATCTTTAGTTCACGTGATGGCAACATCAGCAGCAACCACCGCAACCGTGCGGCGAGAAGACGTTTGCTATCTATTTTTTAATCGACTCTGTTAGCGTTCCGGTTCCGGTGTCTCCTTAAAGAGGGCTGGGAATTGAGCTCAACACCATGGTGGAGGATAGCGACGATGACTCATACTTCAAACCACGCCCGGTTCTGGCGGTTGTGCACGGCCTTCATGCTCCTGGCGGGCTCCGCGCTCGCGGCCCAGGCTACGACCTGGAGCATCAACGACCAGACGGTCACCGAGGGGGGCACCGCGACCTTCACGGTGACCCGCGCCAACGGCACTAACGGGCGTATGACGATCAACTATGCGACCGCGAACGGCACTGCCCAGTCCGGTTCGGACTACACGGCGAGTAGCGGCACCCTTACATTCAATAATGGCGTCACCACTCAAACCATCTCGGTCAGTACCATTCAGAACACGACGCCGGAGACTACCGAGACCTTCAACGTCAACCTGAGTAACCCCAGCAAGGGCACGATCAGCGACGCTCAGGTGTCGGCACCATCAACGACAACGACACGGCGCAGCCCAGCCTCTCGATCAACAACGTGACCGTGACCGAGGGCGGCACCGCCAACTTTACCGTGAGCCTGTCGGCCGCCTCCACGCAGACGGTGACTGTCGCCGCTAGCACCGCCAACGGCAGCGCTGTGGCTCCCGGCGACTACGCCGCCCGCAGCAACGTGACGCTGACCTTTAACCCGGGCACCACGACCCAGACCTTCGCGGTGACGACCATCAACGACACCACGGCGGAATCGACCGAGACCTTCAACGTCAACCTATCGAACCCGAGCAACGCGACTATCGCCGACAGTCAGGGCGTGGGCACCATTAACGACAACGACACGGCCCAGCCCAGCCTCTCGATCAATAACGTGACCGTGACCGAGAGCAGCACCGCCAACTTCACTGTTAGCCTTTCTGCTGCGTCCACGACGACGGTGACGGTCGCCGCCAGCACCGCCAACGGCACCGCTGTGGCTCCCGGCGACTACACCGCCCGCAGCAATGTGACGCTGAGCTTCCCGGTTAGCACCACGACCCAGACCTTCGCGGTGACGACCATCAACGACACCACGGCGGAGTTGACCGAGACCTTCAACGTCAACCTGTCGAACCCGAGCAACGCGACTATCGCTGATGCCCAGGGCGTGGGCACCATCAACGACAACGACGCGGCCCAGACCAGCCTCTCGATCAACGACGTGACCGTGACCGAGGGCGGCACCGCCAACTTTACCGTGAGCCTGTCGGCGGCCTCCACCTCGACGGTGACGGTCGCCGCCAGCACCGCCAACGGCACCGCTGTGGCTCCCGGCGACTACACCGCCCGCAGCAACGTGACGCTGACCTTCGCGCCAAACACCACGACCCAGACCTTCGCGGTGACCACCATCAACGACACCACGGCGGAGTCGACCGAGACCTTCAACGTCAACCTGTCGAACCCGAGCAACGCGACTATCGCCGACGCCCAGGGAGTCGGCACCATCACCGACAACGACGGCGGAGCGCCCAACACCTCCATCAACTCCACCAGCCAGAACTCGGTGAACGCGGTGACCACGGTCGTGCCGGTGCAGTCGCAGGTGGCGAACACGAGCTACAGCGTGCTGGCCATCAACGACCTCGGCATGCATTGCGGCGACCTGGATACCCGCATCGCGAGCATCCTGCCGCCGTTCCAGGTGTTGCTGGCGCAGGTGGTGCAGAAAGGGACCACTCCGACGCTGAACCCGGCGGGCGTGAGCCTGTACTACTCGGCGGCGGCGAACGCCAACGACCCGATCCTCGGCCTGTCGGGGGTCCTGAACGGGGTGCGCGATGACGGCAGCACCTACAAGACCAACTTCTGGAATGTGATCCCGGCCGGGACCTATGACCCGTTCTATCCGGCCTACAACCCGCTGGTGGGTCCGAGTGCGACCTTGACCCCGCTCGCCGGCCCGCCGTTCAACGTCACGCGTACACGGGCTGCCGGTGCCGAACATGGAGAAGTTCTACATCGGCAGTGATGGACAGTTCGGCGGCAGCGACGTGACCCTGGAAGCGGTGCTGCATGCCATGCCCGGGATCGGTAACCCGTACACCAACAACGTTCCGCAACTGGTCCAGGAGCACTTCATCAACAAGCCGTTCTTCACCAACTTCCCCTTCGGCTACGTGGCGGCGAATGTCGACTGGTTCGAGGCTGCGGGCATTCCGTACGCGTCCTTCGACTACTTCGGACTGGAGAACGCCTACCCGCTGGTGCGGGTGCAGGCGAAGAACACGGGCGGCACGGTGCTCTCCACAGTGGACACGGTACTGCCCATCTCCGGTGAGGCGAGCTGCGTCACCTGCCACAGCACCAACACCGATTACACCAGCGTGCACGGTGTGGCCAATCGCACCGACATTCCCACCACTACGCTCAGCACGCCGCTTGCCGGTGGCGACCAGCCTGAACTACCCGGACAGCAACATGCCGCCCAAGTCAGCCTGGAGTACGCCGCAGACATCAACCTGCTGCGCCTGCACTACCTGAAGCACGGATCCCACTACGTGAGCACTGCGTGTGACACGGGGGGGAGAACTGCCTCAGCACGCGGCCGATCCCTGCACCATCAACAGTGGCACCCCGAACGGGACGCCGAGCTGCCTGATCAACAAGGCGCTGGTGCAGGGCAAGCCCGTGGTCTGTCAGGTCTGCCACTACACCCCGGCGCTCGACCTGGCGCAGCTCGGCCCACTGGCCGGCGCTACCGGCACGATCGCCAACGGGCGTAACCAGGTGGGTCACCAGAGCAATTCACGCGTGATGCACAACCACCATGGCTCCATCACGCGCTGGATAGAAACGGCGGTGCGATGTTCCCCACCATCCCGGCTCCGTACAGGATGCCAACGGCAATATCACCAACCAGAGCGCGCGCACTACGGCGCTGGAGAACAGTTGCTACGAGTGCCACCCGGCACCAACACCAAGTGCCTGCGCGGGCGATGTTCAATGCGGACGTGCTGTGCAGCGACTGCCACTGTTCGATGCTCCAGGTCGGCAACTACTTCTCGAAGAACGTCTCGCCGAGCAACGCGGGGGCCTTCATCCTGGCGAAGTACTTCTACACCAACGCCAACACGCCCTCGTGCCTGGGCCAACGAACCCGGCTGCGGTTCCTGCCATACGGGTGATGCGGTCAGCCGGGTGACCACCGGCGGCGGTCTCGTCGTCAATACTGGTGTACAGCAACGGCTACACTGACTGCATCCGCCTGCGCCAGGCGTTCCGCACCGGCGATGCCAAGGCGACGCCGATCGTGCCGACCAACAAGCGCTTCGCGAACCCGCGGTGCCGGCATCCTTCAACTGCACTCCCAACGCGGCGCGGCAATCCGCAGCTCTACCGGGTGAGCACGGGCCACAGCGGGGTGATGTGCGAGGCCTGCCACGGGCGACCCATGCGGAGTGGCCGAACGCCAATCCGAATGCCAACGACAACGTCACCGCCACCCAGTTGCAGGCCACAGCGGCACCATCACTGACTGCACCACCTGCCACTGCACTACCAACCCGTAACAACCTGAACGGCACCGCACTGCTGCAC
This sequence comes from uncultured Gammaproteobacteria bacterium, assembly GCA_963773065.1. Taxonomy (GTDB): domain Bacteria; phylum Pseudomonadota; class Gammaproteobacteria; order UBA9214; family UBA9214; genus CAVQCA01. The sequence goes on along the minus strand of CAVYZN010000023.1, from coordinate 92,393 downwards.
CCTATCGCGGCCGGCAGCACCCCGTGGTCGAGCAGCAGCAACCACAGCAATCTGTGCGGCAACTACACCGCCAACTGCCAGGCCTGCCACTGCGGCACCAGCCGCAGCAACAGTTGCGGCACGCCACTCTCGCGCGTGCTTGCCAACCGCTCCTTCAGCGGGAACACCGTGGTCAAGGGTCAGCCGGTGTGCTGCGCCGTGTGCCACAACGAGAGCTACTGTACCGGTACCTGCGTACCTAGCCCAGTAAGCCGCTCGAGGCGGCAGGGATGCCGCCGCCGTAAACCAGGCCCCGGTCTCAGACATGGGGCAGTAGCGGGTAGGTCGAGATAATGCCCGTATCTGCCGTTTTTATCAGCCTTCCGCGCGTCTGGCGTCCATTTCCTCGCGCTCCTTGGTGCCTATGGCGCCGGACATCCCACTACGCGTGACTTCGGACGGCGTCTGGCTTCAGCCAGGGACGTACTCAGGGCAGCCCTTAGTTCCGCCGCGATGTTACTTGCTCGGCAAATGCCCAAGATGGGCAGTGCCATCGGCACCATATTTCCCGAAGCGGATCGATCCCGCGCCGCGTGCAACATTTTCCGGTTTGTTGACCCGGCGCATCCGCCGGCTCCGGCGGGCCTTGCACGGGTATTTTTTATACCCCTAGAAAATAGACTAAGCATAAGAAAAATATAGATAAAACAGACAGCCTCCAACTTGACACCCGTCGCCCGGCTGGCCTAGACTGCAACATCCTTTTTCATGGCCGGTCCAATTCTTCATAAACTCTGCAATTGCGCCGGGTCTCGGTTGACCGGGGCGCGCGAGGCGGTTTTTAGATGCTGGATAATTACCTGCCCATCATGATCTTCATCGCCATCGGCATCGCCGTCGGCGTACTCCCGATCCTGGCGGGGTTCCTGCTGGCGCCGCACAAACCCGATAGCGAAAAACTCTCGCCCTATGAGTGCGGCTTCGAGGCCTTCGAGGATTCGCGCATGCGCTTCGACGTGCGCTACTACCTGGTCGCCATCCTGTTCATCATCTTCGATCTCGAGATCGCCTTCCTGTTCCCCTGGGCCGTGGTGCTGGATTCCATCGGCCTATTCGGCTTTGTCGCCATGATGATCTTCCTGGCGATCCTGGTGATCGGCTTCATCTACGAGTGGAAGAAGGGCGCCCTCGAATGGGAATAGAGGGGATGCTCAAGGAAGGCTTCGTCACCACCACGGCGGATCAGCTCATCAACTGGGCGCGCACCGGCTCGCTGTGGCCGATGACCTTCGGCCTGGCGTGCTGCGCCGTCGAGATGATGCAGGCCGGCGCCTCGCGCTATGACCTGGACCGCTTCGGCATCATCTTCCGCCCCAGCCCGCGCCAGTCGGACGTGATGATCGTCGCCGGCACGCTGGTGAACAAGATGGCCCCGGCGCTGCGCAAGGTCTATGACCAGATGGCCGAACCGCGCTGGGTGATCTCCATGGGTTCCTGCGCCAACGGCGGCGGCTATTACCATTACTCCTACGCGGTGGTGCGCGGCTGCGACCGGATCGTCCCGGTCGACATCTACGTGCCGGGCTGCCCCCCGACCGCCGAAGCCCTGCTGTACGGCATCATGCAACTGCAGAACAAGATCCGCCGCACCAACACCATCGCCCGCTGAGGGCACCGTCCATGACCGATAGTCCCAGCCGGCTCGCAGAGCAACTCAAGCAACGCTTCGGCGACCGCCTGCGCTCCGTGACGGTGGCGGTGGGCGAGGTCACGGTCGAGGTGGCGCCGGAAAACCTGTTGGCCGTGGCCACCGCGCTGCGCGACGAGCCGGCGTTTGCCTTTGAAATGCTGGTCGACCTGTGCGGCGTGGACTATGCCAGTTACGGCAAGGATGAATGGACCACCGAGGAATCCTCGACTTCCGGCTTCAGCCGCGGCGTCGAGGCCTGGACCGAAGGCCGCCTGACGGCGGTCACGGAGGATCTGGTGGTGGAGAAACCCTGGGCGGCGCAACGCTTCGCCGTGGTCTATCACCTGCTGTCCCTCGCTCGGAACCACCGCCTGCGCCTGCGCGTGTACGCCGCCGAGGACGCGCTGCCGGTGGTGCCGTCCGTGATCACGGTCTGGAACAGCGCCGACTGGTACGAGCGCGAGGCGTTCGACCTGTTCGGCATCCTGTTCGACGGCCATCCGGACCTGCGCCGCCTGCTCACCGATTACGGCTTCATCGGCTATCCGTTCCGCAAGGACTTCCCGCTGAGCGGCAACGTCGAGGTCATCTACGACCCCGAGAAGCGGCGCGTCGTCTACCAGCCGGTCAGCATCGAACCGCGCGTGCTCGTGCCCAAGGTGATCCGCGCCGCGAGGCCCGCGGCGCCCGATGCGCCGAAAGCCGCGGAAGCGGCGGAATAAGCCATGCCCGAGATCCGCAATTACACCCTCAACTTCGGCCCGCAGCACCCGGCGGCCCACGGCGTGCTGCGCCTGGTGCTGGAGCTGGACGGCGAGGTGATCGAGCGCGCCGACCCGCACATCGGCCTGTTGCATCGCGGCACGGAGAAGCTCGCCGAGAGCAAGCCCTGGAACCAGAGCATCGGCTACATGGACCGCCTCGACTACGTCTCCATGATGTGCAACGAGCACGGTTATGTGCTCGCCATGGAGAAGCTGCTGGGGGTGACGCCGCCGCTGCGCGCCCAGTACATCCGCGTCATGTTCGACGAGATCACCCGCATCCTGAACCACCTGCTGTGGCTCGGCGCGCACGGGCTCGATATCGGCGCGATGACGGTGTTCCTCTACACCTTCCGCGAGCGCGAGGACCTGATGGACTGCTACGAGGCGGTCTCGGGCACGCGCATGCACGCGACCTATTACCGCCCCGGCGGCGTCTATCGCGACCTGCCGGAAGCCATGCCCAAATACGCGGCCTCGAAATGGCACAACCAGAAGGAGGTGGACCGCAAGAACGCGGACCGCCAGGGCTCGCTGCTCGATTTCATCGCGGCCTTCACCGAGCGCTTCCCGCGCTGCGTGGACGACTACGAAACCCTGCTGACCGACAACCGCATCTGGAAACAGCGCACCGTCGGCATCGGCGTGGTGCCGCCGGAGCGCGCCCTGCAGCTTGGCTTCACCGGCCCGATGCTGCGCGGCTCCGGGGTCGAGTGGGACCTGCGCAAGAAGCAGCCCTACGCGGTCTACGAGCGCATGGATTTCGACATCCCGGTGGGCGCGACCGGCGACTGCTATGATCGCTATCTGGTGCGCATCGAGGAGATGCGCCAGTCCAACCGCATCATCAAACAGTGCATCGAGTGGTTGCGCGGGCAATCCCGGGCCGGTGATGCTGGACGATCACAAGCTGACGCCGCCGCGGCGCGAGGAAATGAAGGCCGACATGGAGGCCCTGATCCATCATTTCAAGCTGTTCACCGAGGGTTTCTGCATCCCCGAGGGCGAGGCCTACGCCGCGGTCGAGCACCCGAAGGGCGAATTCGGCGTGTACCTGATCTCGGATGGCGCCAACAAGCCCTACCGGCTGAAGGTGCGCGCCCCCGGCTTCCCCCATCTGGCCAGCTTGAACGAGATGGTGCGCGGCCACATGCTGGCCGACGTGGTGGCGATAATCGGCTCGCAGGACATCGTGTTCGGGGAAATCGACCGGTGAACCGGATCAATCGTAGGAGCGGGCTTGCCCGCGAACCGGTTGAGCGAACCAGTGATCATGAAACGCGTGTTCGCGGGCAAGCCCGCTCCTACGCAGAGATCAGATACTGCTTGGCGCTGTCGCGTAGTGTGAATCGACGTGACATGAACGCACAGATGGACACGACCGGACTGATCAGCGCCGCCTCGCGCGCGCAGATCGATGCCTGGCTGGCGAAGTATCCGCCCGACCAGCGCCAGTCCGCGGTGCTGCCGGCGCTGCACATCGTGCAGGCGCAGAACGGCGGCTGGGTCAGCCGCGAGCTGATGGACGCGGTGGCCGAGTACCTGAACATGCCCAGGATGCAGGTCTACGAGGTGGGCACCTTCTATTCCATGATCGAGCTCAAACCGGTCGGGCGGCACATGGTCTCCCTGTGCACCAACCTGTCCTGCATGCTGTGCGGGGCGGACGAGCCTCGTGGCGCATGTGGAGAACCGGCTCGGCATCCGGCTCGGCGAAACCACCCCCGACGGGCGCATCACCCTCAAGCGCGAGGAGGAGTGTCTGGCCGCCTGCGCCGGCGCACCCATGATGACCGTCGACGGACACTACCACGAGCATCTCACCGCCGCGAAGGTGGACGAGATCCTGGACGCGCTGGAGTAGGACATGACCGAACAGATCTGTTTCGCCACCCTGCAGTTCGACGAGCCGTGGACCCTGGAGAACTACCTCAAGGTCGGCGGCTACCAGGCGTGGCGGAAGATCCTGCGGGAGAAGACCCCGCCCGAGGAGATCATCGACGAGGTGAAGCAATCGGGCCTGCGCGGGCGCGGCGGCGCGGGCTTCCCGACCGGGCTCAAATGGAGCTTCATGCCCCGCAATGCGCCGGTGCAGAAGTACCTCGTGTGCAACTCGGACGAATCCGAACCGGGTACCTGCAAGGACCGCGACATCCTGCGCTTCAATCCGCATGCCCTGGTCGAGGGCATGGCGATCGCCGGTTACGCCATGGGCGCCACGGTGGGCTACAACTACATGCGCGGCGAGTTTCACCACGAGCCGTTCGAGCGTTTCGAGCACGCGCTCGCGGAGGCGCGCGCGGCCGGCTTCGTGGGCAGGAATCTGCTCGGTTCCGGCGTCGACTTCGAATGCCACGGGCATCTCGGCGCCGGGGCCTACATCTGCGGCGAGGAAACCGCGCTGCTCGAATCGCTGGAAGGCAAGAAGGGCCAGCCGCGCTTCAAGCCGCCGTTTCCGGCCAACTACGGCCTGTACGGCAGGCCCACCACCATCAACAACACCGAGACGCTGGCCTCCGTGCCCGCCATCATGCGCAACGGCGGCGAGTGGTTCCTCAAGCTCGGCAAGCCGAACAACGGCGGCGTGAAGATCTTCTCCGTGTCCGGGCACGTCAACCGGCCGGGCAACTTCGAGGTGCCGATGGGCATCCCGTTCCGCGACCTGCTGGAGATGGCCGGCGGCGTGCGCCACGGCCATGCGTTGAAGGCGGTGATCCCGGGCGGCTCCTCCATGCCGGTCATGCCGGCCGCGGCCATCATGGGCTGCACCATGGACTATGACTCGCTCTCCAAGGCCGGCTCGGCGCTCGGCTCCGGCGGCGTCATGGTGATGGACGACTCCACCTGCATGGTGCGCGCGCTGCTGCGCATCTCGCGGTTCTATTACGCGGAATCCTGCGGCCAGTGCACGCCCTGCCGGGAAGGCACCGGCTGGATGTACCGGGTCATCAAGCGCATCGAGGAAGGGCAGGGGCGTCCCGAGGACCTGGACCTGCTGGCGAGCGCCGCGGGCCAGATCGAGGGCCGCACCATCTGCGCCTTCGGCGAAGCCTCGGCCTGGCCGGTGCAGAGCTTCCTCCGGCATTACCGCCACGAGTTCGAATACCACATCACCCACAAGCGCTGCCTGGCGGGCCCCGGCGCCGTCTCGACCGGAGTCGCCGCATGAGCGCCCGTCCCGAGATCCCGCCGGCGGAAGCGGTAGCGATCGAGATCGACGGGCGTGCGCTTAAGGCGCGCAAGGGCGCCATGATCATCGAGGTGGCGGACCAGGCCGGGATCTACATCCCGCGTTTCTGCTACCACAAGAAACTCTCCATCGCCGCCAACTGCCGCATGTGCCTGGTGCAGGTGGAGAAGATGTCGAAACCGGTGCCGGCCTGCGCGACCCCGGTCGCCGCGGGCATGAAGATATCCACCCGCTCGGAGCTCGCCCGCGGCGCGCAGAAGGCCGTGATGGAATTCCTGCTCATCAACCACCCGCTCGACTGCCCGATCTGCGACCAGGGCGGGGAGTGCGAACTGCAGGACCTGGCGCTCGGCTACGGCCGCGACGTCTCGCGCTTCGCGGAGAACAAGCGCGTGGTGAAGGACAAGTACATCGGCCCGCTGATCGCCACCGACATGACGCGCTGCATCCACTGCACGCGCTGCATCCGCCTGCTGCGCGAGGTCGCCGGCAAGATGGAGCTGGGCGCGACCGGGCGCGGCGAGAACATGGAGATCGGCACCTACATCGAGGGCTCGCTCGAATCCGAACTCTCGGGCAACGTGATCGATATCTGCCCGGTGGGGGCGCTCACCTCCCGGCCGTTCCGCTTCAAGGCGCGCGCCTGGGAGTTGAACCAGGGCGCCTCCGTGGCGCCGCATGACTCCGTCGGCTCCAATATCTATGTGCACACCCGCCGCGGGCAGGTGATGCGCGTGGTGCCGCGCGAGAACGAGGCCATCAACGAAGTCTGGCTGTCCGACCGCGACCGCTTCAGCTACGAGGGCCTGTACGCCGATGACCGCCTGGGATCCCCCATGGTCAAGGTGGACGGCCGCTGGCGGGAAACCGACTGGGACGCCGCGCTGCAGGCGGCCGTCGACGGCCTCAAGTCGGTCGCCGGCGAACACGGCGCCGAACAGCTCGGCCTGCTGGTCTCGCCCACGGCGACGCTGGAGGAGATGTACTCTGGCCCAGGCCGTCGCGCGGGGCCTGGGGACGAACAACATCGATCACCGCCTGCGCCAGGCCGATTTCACCGACCAGGACAATGCGCCGCTTGCGCCCACGCTGGGCCAATCGCTGCAGGCGCTGGAAACCGTCACGGCGGCCCTGGTGATCGGCTCCAATCCGCGCAAGGAGCAGCCGCTCGCCGCCCACCGTCTGCGCAAGGCGGCGCTCGCGGGCGCCCGCGTGATGTTCGTGAACCCCATCGACTACGAATTCCCCATGCCGGTGCATGCGAAGGCCATCGTGCCGCCATCCGGCATGGCGGCGGCGCTGGCGGGTATCGCGGCCTGTTTCCCGGATGCCGGCGGCACGGCGCCGGAGGCGGTGCGCCGCCTGATCGCCGCCGCCGTCCCGGATGATAGTCCAGCGCGCCATGGCGCAGGCCCTGCGGAGCGCCGGCCGCCGCACGGTGCTGCTGGGCAATACGGCCACGGCGCATCCGCAGTACTCGCTGCTCACGGCGCTGGCCGCGGTGATCGCCGCGGCCAGCGGCGCGGTGCTCGGGCATTTGCCGGAGGCGGCGAACAGCGTCGGCGGCTGGCTCGCGGGCGTGCTGCCGCATCGCGGCGCGGCGGGAGCCTCCGTCGCCGCGGCCGGCCTGAACGCCCGCGACATGCTGGAGAACCCGCGCCGGGGTTACCTGCTGGTGGGCGTCGAACCGGAACACGACTGCTGGGACTCGGGCGCCGCCGCCCGGGCGCTCGCCACCGCCGGCTGCGTGGTCGCGCTCACCCCCTGGGCGAGCGCGGCGATGAAGACCGGTGCGAACGTGCTGCTGCCGATCGCGCCCTACACGGAAACCTCCGGGACTTTCGTCAATGCCGAGGGACGCTGGCAGAGCTTTGCCGGTGTCGCCGCGTCCGCACGCCGAGCAGCCGGCCCGGCTGGAAGGTGCTGCGCGTGCTCGGCAACCGGCTCGGGCTGGACGGGTTTGACTACACCAGTTCAGCGAGGAAGTGCGCGATGAACTGCGCCGCCGGGTCGATGCCGCGGCGGTGGCCGACCAGCGAGGCAGCGGTCCGGTCGCCGCCGCGCCCGCCGGCCGGCAGGGTCTGGAGCGGATCGGCGATGTGGCGATCCATTCCGCCGATGCCCTGGTGCGCCGCGCCGCCGCCCTGCAGGAAACGCCGGATGCGCTCGCGGCCGTCGTGGCGCGACTGTGCGCGGCGCAGGCTGTGCAAAGCGGTGTGAGCGGCGCCGGCTCCGTCAGTCTCACCCAGGGCGGGCGCCGCGTCACGCTGCCGCTTCAGATCGATGAACGGGTGCCCGCGGGATGCCTCTGGTTGCCGAGCGGCACCCCGGCAACGGCGGGTCTCGGCGCCGAGCTACGGGCCGGTTACATCGAGCGGGCATGAGGACCGGGCCTGACAGTACACAGCGCTGCAATAATCCTACAGTGACCCATTGGCGATCACCCTGATCAGCTGCAGGACGTCGGTACAACTGGCCGTCGACGATGACTGCTGAGCATTCTGGGAAATCCTCAGGCATGCCGGCGTTCATCGTGCTCAAGATCATCGCGATCCTGCTGCCGCTGATGCTGTCCGTCGCCTACCTGACCTACGCCGAGCGCAAGATCATCGGCTACATGCAGGTGCGCATCGGGCCGAACCGCGTCGGGCCGCGCGGCTGGCTGCAGCCGATCGCCGATGTCGTGAAGCTGCTGATGAAGGAAATCATCATCCCGACCAACGCCGACCGCTTCCTGTTCGTGATCGCCCCGATGCTCTCCATCGCCCCGGCGCTGGCGGCCTGGGCGGTGATGCCGTTCACCGGCACCCTGGTGCTGGCGAACATCGATGCCAGCCTGCTGTATATACTGGCGCTTACCTCGATGGGCGTGTACGGCGTCATCATCGCCGGCTGGGCGTCCAATTCGAAATATGCCTTGCTCGGCGCGATGCGCTCCGCGGCGCAGATCGTGGCCTATGAAATCTCCATGGGCTTCGCCCTGGTCGGCGTGCTGATCGCCGGCGGCAGCCTGAATCTGCGCGAGATCGTGCTGGCCCAGCAGGGCAGCCTGCTGCACTGGTTCTGGCTGCCGCTGTTCCCGCTGTTCCTGGTCTACTTCATCTCCGGGGTGGCGGAGACCAACCGCGCCCCCTTCGACGTGGCGGAAGGCGAGTCGGAGATCGTGGCGGGCTTCCATGTGGAATACTCCGGCATGGCCTTCGCCGTGTTCTTCCTGGCGGAATACGCCAACATGATCCTGATCGCCACGCTGACGGCGGTGATGTTCATGGGCGGCTGGCTGTCGCCGCTTCAGGGAACCTGGTTCGAGTCCTGGTTTGCCTGGGTGCCCGGCATCGCCTGGCTGATCGGCGAAGACCTCGCTCTTCCTGTTCGTCTTTCTCTGGCTGCGCGCCACCTTCCCGCGCTACCGCTATGACCAGATCATGCGCCTCGGCTGGAAGGTGTTCATCCCGATCACCATCGTGTGGCTGGCGGTGGAAGGCGCGGCCGTGGTGGCCGGCGTCGGCCCCTGGTTCGACTGAGGCAACACGCGGCTATGGACGGATTCGGCGCCTATCTGAAGAGCCTGACGCTCAGCGAGCTGCGCAAGGGCCTGGGCCTGACCGCGCGCGCAGCTCTTCCGGCGCAAGATCACGGTGCAGTATCCCGAGGAGAAGACCCCGCAGTCGCGCCGCTTCCGGGGACTGCACGCCCTGCGCCGCTACCCCAACGGGGAAGAACGCTGCATCGCCTGCAAGCTGTGCGAGGCCGTGTGCCCGGCGCTCGCCATCACCATCGAGGCGGAGGAGCGCGAAGACGGCACCCGGCGCACCACGCGCTACGACATCGACCTGTTCAAGTGCATCTACTGCGGATTCTGCGAGGAATCCTGCCCGGTGGACTCCATCGTCGAAACGCGCATCTTCGAGTACGCCTTCGAGAAGCGGGGCGAGCACATCATGACCAAGGACATGCTGCTCGCCGTCGGCGACCAGTATGAGGCCCAGATCGCCAAGGACCGCATGGAAGATGCGGCCTACCGGTAGACAGCATGGATTTTGATCGCCTCGTCTTCTACATGCTCGCCGCCATCCTGGTGTTCGCGGCGGGGCGCGTCATCACGGTGCGCAACCCGGTGCACGCCGCGCTGCACCTGGTGCTGGCGTTTTTCACCAGCGCCGGGCTGTGGCTGCTGCTCGAGGCGGAATTCCTCGCCATCGCCCTGGTGCTGGTCTACGTCGGCGCCGTGATGGTGCTGTTTCTGTTCGTGGTGATGATGCTGGACATCAATGTCACGCCGCTGCGGGAAGGTTTCATCCGCTACCTGCCGGTCGGGCTCACCGTGGCGTTGCTCATCGTGCTCGAGATGAGCCTGGTGGTCGGGGTGAAGCATTTCGGCCCGCAGGCGGTGGCCATCCCGGCGCGGCACGCGGCGGGCTACAGCAACACCCGTGAACTGGGCGGCGTGCTCTATACCGATTACGTCTATCCCTTCGAGATCGCCGCGGTGATCCTGCTGGTGGCCATCATCGCCGCCATCGCGCTCACCATGCGCCGCCGCCCGGAGACGAAGTACCAGAACCCGGCGGCGCAGGTGGCCGTGAAGCGCGCCGACCGCGTGCGCCTGGTGAAGATGCGTTCGGAAGACAGGCAATAGGATAGAACGATGATTCACCGCAGAGACGCAGAGAACGCAAAGTAAGGTATGAACAAAGCAAAGATGAAACAGGACCTGTATGTTACATGACACCTGGACAGGAACCTTTTGTTGTTAAAAATGTGTCTCTGCGTTCTTTGCGTCTCTGCGGTGAATTTGTGAAATCACATATTGAAAACGATTGATAGAAAATGATCGCACTGTCCGACTATCTGATACTGGGCGCCATCCTGTTCGGGCTGAGCGTCGCCGGGATCTTCCTCAACCGCAAGAACGTCATCATCCTGCTGATGGCGATCGAGCTGATGCTGCTGGCGGTCAACATGAACTTCATCGCCTTCTCCTATTTCCTGGGCGATACCGCCGGGCAGGTGTTCGTGTTCTTCATCCTGACCGTCGCCGCCGCGGAGTCCGCCATCGGGCTGGCGATCCTGGTGGTGCTGTTCCGCAACCGCCAGACCATCAACGTCGATGACCTGGATACCCTGAAGGGCTAAATGTGAAGGGCTAATGATGGAGAATCTCTACCTCGCCATACCGCTCGCGCCGCTGCTTCGGCGCCATCGTCGCCGGCCTGTTCGGACGGCAGATCGGCCGCGCGGGCGCGCACACGGTCACCATCCTGGGCGTCGCGGTCTCGTTCGTGCTGTCGCTGATCGTGTTCAAGCACATCGCCATCGACGGCGCCGGGCCCTACAACGGCAGCGTCTATACCTGGATGGTCTCCGACGGGGTGCGCTTCGAGATCGGCTTCCTGATCGACAAGCTGACGGCGCTGATGATCGCCGTGGTGAGTTTCGTCTCGCTCGATGGTGCATGTCTACACCATCGGCTACATGCACGACGATCCGGGCTACCAGCGCTTCTTCAGTTATATCGCGCTGTTCACCTTCTCCATGCTGATGCTGGTGATGTCCAACAACTTCCTGCAGCTCTTCTTCGGCTGGGAGGCGGTGGGCCTGGTGTCCTATTTGCTGATCGGCTTCTGGTACACGCGCGAGACCGCGATCCACGCCAACCTCAAGGCCTTCCTGGTGAACCGCGTGGGGGACTTCGGCTTTCTGCTGGGCATCGCCGCCATCTACGCCCACTTCAACAGCCTGGACTACGCCACGGTGTTTGCCGCGGCCCCGCAGTTCGCGGCCACGAGCTATGAAATCCTCTCCGGCAGCCAGCTGGTCGCTGCTGACGGTCATCTGCATCTCCGCTGTTCATCGGCGCCATGGGCAAGTCCGCCCAGGTGCCGCTGCATGTGTGGCTGCCGGATTCCATGGAAGGCCCGACGCCGATCTCGGCGCTGATCCACGCCGCCACCATGGTCACCGCCGGCATCTTCATGGTGGCGCGCATGTCGCCGCTCTACGAGCTGTCGGAGACCGCGCTGAGCGTGGTGCTGATCATCGGCGCGATCACGGCGCTGTTCATGGGGTTCCTCGGCATCGTGCAGAACGACATCAAGCGCGTGATCGCCTACTCGACGCTCTCCCAGCTCGGCTACATGACCGTGGCGCTGGGCGCCTCGGCCTACGCCGCCGGCATCTTCCACCTCATGACCCATGCCTTCTTCAAGGCGCTGCTGTTCCTCGCGGCGGGTTCGGTCATCATCGCCATGCACCACGAGCAGGACATCCGCAACATGGGCGGAATGCGCCAGTACATGCCGATCACCTGGATCACCTTCCTGATCGGCACGCTGGCGCTGATCGGCACGCCGTTGTTCTCCGGCTTCTTCTCCAAGGACACCATCATCGAGGCGGTGCATGACTCGCACCTCCCGGGCGCGGGCATCGCCTACTGGGCGGTGCTGCTCGGCGTGTTCGTCACCGCGCTGTACAGCTTCCGCCTGTATTTCATCGTGTTCCACGGCGAACCGCGCATGGATGCACACACCCGCGAGCACCTGCACGAGACCCCCTGGGTGGTGACCGCGCCGCTGATCCTGCTCGCCATCCCCTCGGTGCTCGCCGGCTACTGGCTCGGTCCGGTGGTGTTCGGCGATTTCTTCGACGGCGCGATCCACCGTCGCCGCAGCGCATGACGTGCTGGGCGAACTGGCCGCGCATTACCACGGGCCGCTGGGCTTCATGCGGCATGCCTTCGGGGGACCGGCCGCTCTACCTGGCCCTCGCCGGGGTGGCGACCGCCTGGTATGTCTACATGAAGAACCCGGCCGTCGCCGGGAACATCGCCCGGCGCTTTCGCGGCATCCATCAACTCCTGGTCAACAAATACTACGCCGATGATTTCAACGAGGCCGTGTTCGCCGGCGGCGCGCGCGGGGTCGGGCGGCTGCTGTGGAGGCTCGGCGACACGCTGATCATCGACGGCCTGATCGTCAACGGCAGCGCCCGCATGGTGGGCTGGGTGGCCGGCGTGGTGCGCCAGGTGCAGTCCGGTTACCTCTATCACTACGCCTTCAGCATGATCATCGGCCTGCTGCTGCTGCTGTTCTGGTTCGTCTTCCTAGGCACGGGGGCAGGCGCATGATCGATTTTCCCTTGCTGAGCGTGCTGATCTGGCTGCCGGTGGCCGGCGGCGTGCCTACTGCTGGCGATGCAGGCGCTGGGTTTCCCGGACTGCCGCCCGGCCGCCCTGCTGGTCGCCGGCGCGACCTTCCTGCTGAGCATGCTGCTGTACACGCATTTCGATACGGCCACGGCGACCATGCAGTTCCAGGAGCTGGCGCCCGTGGATCGAGACCTTCAACGCCAACTACCACCTCGGCGTGGACGGCATCTCCATGCCGCTGATCATCCTGACCACCTTCACCACGCTGCTGGTGGTGCTCGCCGGCTGGGAGGTGATCCGGGAGAAGACCGCGCAGTACATGGCGGCCTTCCTGATCATGGAGGGGCTGATGAACGGCGTGTTCGCGGCGCTCGATGCGGTGCTGTTCTATGTCTTCTGGGAGGCCATGCTGGTGCCGATGTTCCTCATCATCGGCGTCTGGGGCGGCCCGCGGCGGGTCTATGCCACCATCAAGTTCTTCCTCTACACCTTCTTCGGCTCGGTGTTCATGCTGGTGGCGCTGATCTACATGTACCTGCAGTCCGGCAGCTTCGGCATCCTCGATTTCCAGCGCCTGCCGCTCGACATGACGGAGCAGGTGCTGATCTTCATCGCCTTCCTGCTGGCCTTCGCCGTCAAGGTGCCGATGTGGCCGGTGCACACCTGGCTGCCGGACGCGCACGTGGAGGCGCCGACCGGCGGCTCCGTGATCCTGGCGGCCATCATGCTGAAGATCGGCGGTTACGGCTTCCTGCGCTTCAGCCTGCCGATCACCCCGGATGCGAGCCACGCGCTGGACTGGCTGATCATCCTCATGTCGCTGGTCGCGGTGGTCTACATCGGTTTCGTCGCGCTGGTGCAGGAGGACATGAAGAAGCTGATCGCCTATTCGTCCATCGCGCACATGGGCTTCGTCACGCTGGGCATCTTTCTCGTGTTCACGCTGCTCGACAACACCGCCGCGGCGCCGGGCGTCGATCCCGCAGGGGGCCGCGCTCGGCATGGAGGGCGGCATGGTGCAGATGATCTCGCACGGGTTCATCTCCGGCGCGCTGTTCCTGTGCGTCGGCGTGCTCTATGACCGCCTGCACAGCCGCCAGATCGGCGACTACGGCGGCGTCGTCAACACCATGCCGGTATTCGCCGCCTTCATGATGCTGTTCTCCATGGCCAACTCGGGCCTGCCGGGCACCTCCGGCTTCGTCGGCGAGTTCATGGTGATCCTGGCCGGCTTCAAGGCGAACTTCTGGTTCGCCTTCCTGGCCGCGACCACGCTGGTCCTGGGCGCCGCCTACAGCCTGTGGCTGGTCAAGCGCGTCATCTTCGGCGCGGTCGCAAACGAGGGCGTGCGCGCTCTGGAGGACGTCAACCCGCGCGAATTCGTGATCCTGGCGAGCCTCGCGGGCGCGGTGCTGCTGTTCGGCATCTGGCCCGCGCCGCTGGTCGAGGTGATGCATGCCAGCGTCGACAACCTGATCGTCCAGGTGTCCGCTTCCAAGCTGCCGGAAACCGGCCTGGCGCTCATCAATGCGCCGCACTAGAAGGGCAGTCCCATGACTATCGCCTTAGCCGAATTTGCGCCCCTCGCCACGGAAATCTTCCTGCTGGTCATGGCCTGCGCCATCCTGGTCATCGATGTGTTTCTCGGCGATGGGCGCCGCGTGGTCGCTTATGTGCTGTCCCAGGCCACGCTGCTCGCTCGCGGCGCTGCTCAGCTGGAGCCTGCTGGAGCATCCGGCGGCGGTGCTGCTGAATGGGACCTTCGTGCACGATCCGCTGGCCGCGCTCTCGAAGACCAGCATCCTCCTGATCACCTTCGGGGTGTTCCTGTATTCGCGCAGCTATCTGCGTGGCGCGCGGCATCTTCCGCGGGGAATTCTACGTGCTCGGCCTGTTCGCGGTGCTCGGCATGCTGGTGCTGGTCTCGGCCCACAACCTGCTGACCGTCTACCTCGGGCTGGAGCTGCTGTCGCTGTCCCTGTACGCGCTGGTCGCCTTCAACCGGGATTCCGCGCCCGCCTCGGAGGCGGCGATGAAGTACTTCGTGCTGGGCGCGCTCGCCTCGGGCATGCTGCTCTACGGGATTTCCATGCTCTACGGCGCCACCGGCAGCCTGGATATCGAACGGGTGGCCGCGGCGATCGCGTCCCCGGGCGAGAAGGACATCATCCTGGTGTTCGCCCTGTGCTTCATCGTCGTCGGACTGGCCTTCAAGTTCGGCGCCGTGCCGTTCCACATGTGGATCCCGGACGTCTATCACGGCGCCCCCACGCCCGTGACGCTGTTCATCGGCAGCGCCCCCAAGATCGCCGCTTTCGCCATGGCCATGCGGGTGCTGGCGGAGGCCCTCGGCGGCCTCAGCGCGAGCTGGCAGGAGATGCTGATCATCCTCGCCGTGCTCTCGCTCGCGATCGGCAACGTGATCGCCATCGCCCAGACCAACATCAAGCGCATGCTGGCCTATTCGACCATATCGCACGTCGGCTTCCTGCTGCTGGGCCTTCTGGCCGGCACCCCCGAGGGCTATTCGGCCGCCCTGTTCTACGCCATCACCTATGCGCTCACGGCGATCGGCGGCTTCGGCATGATCATCCTGCTGAGCCGCGCCGGCTTCGAGGCCGACCGGCTGGATGACTTCAAGGGCCTGAACGACCGCAGCCCCTGGTTCGCCTTCATGATGCTGATCCTGATGTTCTCCCTGGCCGGCGTGCCGCCCACGGTCGGTTTCTACGCCAAGCTGTGGGTGCTGCAGGCGGTGATCCATGTCGACCTGCTGTGGCTCGCGCTCGCCGGCGTGTTCTTCTCCATCATCGGCGCCTACTACTACCTGCGGCGTGGTCAAGCTGATGTACTTCGACGCGGCCGAGGCCCAGGCGCCGCTCGCGGTCAGCGCCGACCTGCGGATCGCGATGAGCGTGAACGGCCTCGCGGTGCTCGCCCTCGGCCTCTTCCCCGGCGCGCTGCTGTCGGTGTGCACGGCGGTGCTGGGCTGACGCCTCCCTACCGGACTCCGCCCTACGGGCGCAGCCTGCGGCTGTCCAACATTGCTCCCGGCGACATTGTCGCTATTGCTCAACCCGGGCTACATACTATTATTGCGGGGAAACAACCGAGGTAGCCATTATGATGTTCACACTGGAAATCGAGCGTGAGGAAGACGGTCGTTCGATCAGTAGCCCGCACTCGACGTTTCTGGAGGTGAAAATCCGGTTAGACTTGAATTAGTGTGGGGTAGCCGCTACACTTCCGGGCCGTTGCTGCGGGGTGGAGCAGTCTGGCAGCTCGTCGGGCTCATAACCCGAAGGTCGCAGGTTCAAATCCTGCCCCCGCTACCAACCTATAATCAACGCCCCTCGATCGGGGTTTTTTATAGTCCGGATCAGGATATAATCCCCACGGCGGTGCCGCTTGGGCGGGGTTGGCTATTTTGCTATACTCCCGGAACGATAAATTCGGAGTTCATGGAGTGGGCCTAAGGCCCATTTTTTGTTTCCGCAAGGCGCAGGATGAGGCAGGACCCGTTACAGATTGGCGATTGGCTGGAACCGGCCATCGTGGCGCTGGGGTATGACTCGCCGGCGTCGAGTATCGCGGCGGCGGCCCGGCGGCGCCCTGCTGCGCGTCTATATCGACGGCGAGCAGGGCATCACCGCGGACGATTGCGAGCGGGTGAGTTACCAGGTCAGCGGACTGCTGGACGTGAAGGACCCGATAGCCGGGCATTACACCCTGGAGGTGTCCTCGCCCGGGCTTGACCGGCTGTTGTTCAAGCGGGAGCGACTATGAACGCTTTGCCGGGAGCCTGGTGAAACTGCGCCTGGCCTGCCCGCTGGAAGGGCGGCGCAAGTACCAGGGCCGCCTGCTGCGGGTCGAAGGCGGGAATGTCGTGGTGGATCAGGACGGCGAGGAAGTCATCCTGGCGCTGGACCAGATCGAACAGGCGCGTTTGGTTCCGGAATACTGAGCCAATATTGGAGGTTTTGGAATGGACAAAGAGATCTTGCTAGTCGTCGATGCGGTATCCAATGAAAAGGGTATCGACAAGGAGATCATTTTCCAGGCAATCGAGGCCGCGCTCGCGACCGCCACCCGCAAACGCCATGGCGGTGATATCGATGCGCGTGTCGCCATCGACCGCAAGACCGGCGCCTATAAGACCTTCCGCCGCTGGCAGGTGATCGACGAGACGCTCACTGCGGAGGCGACGGCGGCGGACGTCGAGGATGCGCTGGTGTATGAAAATCCGGAGCGTCAGATCACGCTGGCCGAGGCGCGGCAGCGGGATCCGAACTTGAAACACGGAGACTTCATCGAAGAGCCGATGGAGTCGGTCGATTTTGGCCGTATCGGCGCCCAGACCGCCAAACAGGTCATCGTGCAGAAAGTGCGCGAGGCCGAGCGGGCGCAGGTCGTTGAAGCCTACAAGGACCGTGTCGGCGACCTGGTGACCGGCGTGGTCAAGCGGGTCGAGCGCGGCAATGTCTACCTCGACCTTGGCAGCAACGCCGAGGCGATCATTCCGCGCGAGCATATGATTCCCCGGGAGGCGGTGCGTCCCGGCGATCGCCTGCGCGGGTATCTGAAGGAAGTCAGCGCCGAGCAACGCGGGCCGCAGTTGCTGGTCACGCGCGTCGCCCCGGAATTTCTGATCGAGCTGTTTAAGCTGGAGGTTCCCGAGGTGGGGCAGGGCCTGATCGAGATCATTTCATCCGCGCGCGACCCGGGCCTGCGCGCGAAGATCGCCGTCAAGACCAATGATCCGCGCATCGATCCGGTCGGCGCCTGCGTGGGCATGCGCGGTTCCCGCGTCCAGACGGTTTCCACGGAACTCTCCGGCGAACGCGTCGACATCATCCTCTGGGATGCGAATCCCGCGCAGTTCGTTATCAATGCCATGTCGCCGGCCGAGGTCACCTCGATCGTGGTCGATGAAGAGACCCATACCATGGATATCGCGGTCGCCGAGGAGCAGCTCTCGCAGGCGATCGGCCGCGCCGGACAGAACGTGCGCCTCGCCAGCCAGTTGACCGGCTGGGAACTCAACATCATGGACGAGTCCCAGGCCGAGGAAAAGAGCGAGGCAGAGGCCCAGGAGCTGCAGCGGCTGTTCAAGGAACAGCTCGACGTGGACGAGGAGATTGCCGCCATCCTGGTGCAGGAAGGCTTTTCCACCATCGAGGAAATCGTCTACGTACCCAGGAGCGAGTTGTTGCAGATCGAGGAATTCGAGGAAGGGATCGTCGATGAATTGCGGGGGCGCGCGCGTGATGTGCTGCTCACCCAAGCCATCATCAAGGAAGAGAAGATCGGTGACGCGGAACCGGCCCGGGACCTGCTGGAAATGGAAGGCATGGACCGGGAACTGGCTTTCGAGCTCGCCAGCCGGGGCATCACCACCATGGAGGATCTCGCCGAACAGGCCATCGATGACCTGATGGATATCAACGGCATGGACGAGGCCCGGGCCGGCGCCCTGATCATGACGGCACGCGCCCCCTGGTTCGCACAACAGGCGCAGGACTGACCGTTAGCGTAGGAGCGACAGGCATGTCAGAAGTCACGGTAAAGCAATTCGCTGAAGTCGTCGGTGTTCCCACCGACAGGCTGCTGGCGCAACTGGGTGAAGCGGGTCTGGAAATCCGTGATGAGAATGCCACCATCACGGAAACCCAGAAGACCCAACTGCTGGATTTTCTGCGGGAGAGCCATGGCAAGCGCGGCCCGATAACCGCCATGGCCCCGAAAAAGATCACCCTGAAACGCAAATCCCACACGGAACTGCAGACCAGCGTTCCCGCGCCACGCCCGCCGGGCGGGCGTGGCGCCATGCGCGGGGCCAAGCCCGAGAAAAAGACCGTGATCGTCGAGGTGCGCAAGAAGCGCACCTATGTGAAACGCGCGGACCTGGTGGCCGAGGAGCAGGAACGCCAGGAACAGGAAGCCGCCGAACAGGCGCGCCTGGAGGCGGAAGAGCAGGCGCGGGCCGAGGCGGCGCGCAAGGAGCGGGAAGAGGCCCTCCGGCGGGAAGAGGAACAAGGCGCGCCGCGGAGGAGTCCCGGCTCAAGGCCGAGGCGGAAGAGAAACGCAAGACCGTGGATGAGACCCGCAAGGCCGACGCATGCAAAGGCGGGGCCCCGGGCGCCGGCGCCCGCCCGGGAACGGGAAGAGGTCCGCCTGAAAAAGCCCGTGGACAAGGAGCGCAAGGTCAAGATCGAGGAAGATGACGAGAAACTCACGCGCTATGGCCGCCAGCAGTTGCACGTCG
Organism: uncultured Gammaproteobacteria bacterium; assembly: GCA_963773065.1. Lineage (GTDB taxonomy): Bacteria > Pseudomonadota > Gammaproteobacteria > UBA9214 > UBA9214 > CAVQCA01. The sequence goes on along the minus strand of CAVYZN010000023.1, from coordinate 73,358 downwards.
CCGCCGACAAGAGCGGGCGCCGCCAGAAAAAGTCGAAAAGCACGCGGCGGGTCACTATCACCCCCACCCAGGAGCACGGCTTCGAGCGGCCAACGGCGCCGCTCATCCACGAGGTCGGCCTGCCGGCGAATATCGCGGTTTCCGATCTGGCGCAGAAGATGTCCGTCAAGTCCGCCGAGGTCATCAAGACCCTGATGAGGATGGGTGTGATGGCGACCATCAATCAGATGATCGATCAGGATACCGCCACGCTGGTGGTCGAGGAGATGGGCCACATCGCCAGGCCCGTGCAGGAGAACGCCCTGGAAGACGAACTCAAGCAGCGCATCCAGGATGTTTCCGGCGAGCGGCTGCCGCGTCCCCCCGTGGTCACCATCATGGGGCATGTCGACCATGGCAAAACCTCGCTGCTCGATTACATCCGCCGCACCCGGGTGGCCGAGGGCGAGGCCGGCGGCATCACCCAGCATATCGGCGCCTACCATGTGGAAACGCGGAAGGGAATGATCAGTTTCCTCGATACCCCGGGCCACGCCGCCTTCACCGCCATGCGCGCGCGCGGAGCGCGGGTGACGGACATCGTGATTCTGGTGGTCGCGGCGGATGACGGTGTCATGCCGCAGACGCAGGAAGCGATACAACACGCCCGGGCGGCCGGCGTGCCGCTGGTGGTGGCGATCAACAAGATCGACAAGCCGCAAGCGGACCCGGAGCGGGTCAGGAATGAACTGACGGCCGTGCAGGTGATTCCGGAAGACTGGGGCGGCGACACCATGTTCGTGGCGGTTTCCGCCAAGACCGGAGAGGGGATCGATGACCTGCTGGATGCGGTCTTGCTGCAGTCGGAAATGCTCGAGCTCACCGCGGTCCGGGATTGCCCGGCGACCGGCATCGTCGTCGAGTCGAGCCTGGACAAGGGCCGCGGCGCCGTGGCCACCATCCTGGTGCAGAACGGCGTGCTGCGTCGCGGCGACCTGATCCTCACCGGAGCGGAGTGGGGCCGGGTGCGCGCCATGTTCGATGAAAGCGGCAAGCAGATCGACGAGGCCGGCCCGTCCATACCCGCGCTGGTGCTGGGCCTCTCGGCGGTGCCCAATGCCGGCGACGAGGTGATGGTCGTCGCGGATGAGCGCAAGGCGCGCGAACTCGCCTCACAGCGCCAGGAAAAATCACGCGACCAGCGGCTTGCCAAGCAGCAGCAGACGCGTCTCGAAGATGTGTTTTCACAGGTCGGGGAAGGCCGGGCGGCGGCGGTCAATATCGTGCTCAAGGCCGATGTGCAGGGCAGCGCCGAGGCGTTGAGCGAGGCGCTCTCCAATATTGCCTCCGAGGAGCGGGAAGTGAACGTCAAGGTCGTCTCCAGCGGCGTTGGCGGCATCAACGAATCCGACGTCAACCTGGCGGTCGCCTCCAATGCCATCATCATCGGCTTCAACGTGCGCGCCGATGCCTCGGCTAAACGCCTGGTCGAGGAAAACAACGTCGACCTGAAGTACTACAGCGTCATCTACGACGCCATCGATGCCGTCAAGAACGCGGTCAGCGGGCTGCTGGCCCCCGAAGTCAAGGAGGAGATCATCGGGCTGGCCGAGGTCAAGGAGGTGTTCCGTTCCCACAAGCTCGGCGACATCGCCGGCTGTATCGTCGTCGATGGCGTGGTGCGCCGCCGGGCGCCGATCCGGGTCCTGCGGGACAATGTCGTGGTCTTCGAAGGCGAGCTGGAATCGCTGCGCCGTTTCAAGGACGACGTCAACGAGGTCAGGGCGGGCACCGAATGCGGGATCGGCGTCAAGAACTACAGCGTGAAGGTCGGCGACCAGATCGAGGTGTTCGAGCGGATCGAGATCGCGCGCCAGCTCTAGGGCAGCGGAGGCCTCATGCCGGGTAAGTCCTGTCGTGACACGTATATCCGTGCCGTACCGCGAGGCGCAAGTCGCAGAGCATCCTGTACTGCACGCGATACATTGCGATCTGTGATCTCTGCAGCGAGTGTCACGAGATGACTTGCCCGGCATGAGGCATGGTCAACGTAATCCTTAGCATGTTCAACGGGAGTCGACAGTCACTAGCCATGCCCAGGGAATTTCCACGAACGCGCCGCGTCGGTGAACAGATCCTGCGCGAGCTGGCCGGTCTCCTGCACGAGGAGATCAAGGACCCCCGGCTGGGCATGATCAGCATTTCCGGTGTCGAGGTGTCGCGCGATCTGGCGCACGCCCGGGTCTATGTCTCCGTGCTGGGCGGGGATGAGACCGTCGACGAAACTCTCAAGGTATTGAACAAGGCCGCCGGTTTCCTGCGCCACCAGCTTGGCCAGCGGATGCGTATCCGGGTGATTCCGCAATTGCGGTTCTTCTATGACGCATCGCTGGCCGAAGGGGCGCGGATGGACGCGCTGATTGCGGCGGCCGTCGCCGGCAGGCACCCGCCGGAAGACGAAGCGTAACCGCGCGCGGCGCAAGGTGATTGATCATGGGTCGACGTCACGGCGATGAACGGCGTGTGGATGGCATCCTGCTGCTGGACAAGCCGGCCGGATTGACCTCCAATGCCGCCCTGCAGAAGGTCAAGCGGCTTTATCGCGCCCGCAAGGCCGGTCATACCGGCAGTCTGGATCCGCTGGCGAGCGGCCTGCTGCCGGTCTGCCTGGGCGAGGCGACCAAGGTCTCCGGGTTCCTGCTCGACGCCGACAAGCACTACTGGGTGTCGTGCCGGCTGGGGGTGCGCACCGCCACCGGCGATGCCGAAGGGGAGGTGCTGAAGACGCGCCCGGTGGACGCGGTCACCGAAAAGCGGCTGCGCGAGGTCATGCAGGACTATAGCGGGGATATCGACCAGATTCCCCCGATGTATTCGGCCGTCAAGCACCAGGGGCAGCGCCTGTATGCCCTGGCGCGCCAGGGAGTCGAAGTCGAACGCGCGCCGCGGCGGATCACGATCCATGCGATGGATCTGCTGAACTTCCGGCTGCCGCTGGTTGAGATCGATGTGCACTGCTCCAAGGGGACCTATATCCGCACCCTGGTTGATGATATCGGCGAGGTGCTGGGTTGCGGCGCGCATGTCGCGGACCTGCGGCGTTTCGGCGTCGGGCCCTATGGCGCCGCCGGCATGGTGACCCTCGATACCCTCGAGGAACGGCTGGCCGCGGGGGGTGAAAAGGCGCTCGATGACCTGCTGCTGCCGATGGAAAGCGGCCTCAGCCAGTGGCCGGACGTGCGTCTCACCGGCGATGCCGCCTTCTACCTGCGCCAGGGTCAGCCGGTTCTGGTGCCGCATGCGCCGACTGCCGGGCTGGTGCGCCTCTATGAAGGGCAGCGGCGTTTTCTCGGCGTTGGCGAGATTCTCGACGACGGGCGGGTCGCGCCGCGGCGTTTGCTCAATATCGCCTGATATTTCCTTCAAAGGAGTTGTGGCTTACCCTAACCCCGGATAAAATACCGGGCTCACTCGACTCAAGTGTCTCTTCGGGGGTTGTTACATGGCTTTGAATGCCGAACAAAAAGGACAGATCGTCAAGGATTACCAGCGCGGTGCCGCCGATACCGGTTCGCCGGAAGTCCAGGTCGCCTTGCTGTCCGCCAATATCCAGCAATTGACGGAGCATTTCACCCTGCATAAAAGCGATCACCATTCCCGCCAGGGGCTGCTGCGCATGGTCAACAAGCGCCGCAAGCTGCTTGATTACCTGAAGGGCAAGGACGGCACGCGTTACCAGGACCTGATCGGGCGTCTGGGTCTGCGCCGCTAGATCACGCTGTCACCCCGGCCACGCGCCGACCACCCGTTACCACGTCATAGTTAAGGAATTTATCCGTGAGCGTAATCAAGAAATCCTTTCAGTACGGTGACCAGACCGTCACGCTGGAAACCGGCGAAATCGCCCGTCAGGCCACCGGCGCCGTCATGGTCAGCATGGGCGATACGGTGATCCTCGCGACCGTGGTCGCCGCGAAGAAGACCCTGGAAGGCCGGGATTTCTTCCCGCTTACCGTGGACTACCAGGAAAAGACCTACGCCGCCGGCACCATCCCCGGCGGTTTTTTTCGCCGTGAAGGGCGCCCCAGCGAGACCGAGACGCTGGTCTCGCGCCTGATCGACCGGCCGCTGCGCCCGCTCTTCCCCAAGGGCTTCACCAACGAGGTGCAGGTCATCGTCACGGTGATGTCGCTGGATCCGGAAGTCGATCCCGATATCGCATCACTGCTCGGCGCCTCGGCCGCCCTGTCGATCTCCGGGCTGCCGTTCAACGGCCCGATCGGCGCCGCCCGCGTCGGCTATATCAACGGGGAGTATGTGCTCAACCCGACCACCAGCCAACTGGCCGAGTCGAAACTGGATCTGGTCGTCGCCGGCACGCAGAGCGCGGTGCTGATGGTCGAGTCCCAGGCAAAGCAACTGCCCGAAGACATCATGCTGGGCTCGGTCGTCTTCGGCCACGAACGGATGCAGACCGCCATCGCCGCGATCCGGGAACTCTCCGCCGCGGTCAATGCCCCGGCCCTGGTTTGGACACCTGCGGAGGAGAACGGGGCCTTGCAGGCGGCGGTCGAAAAGGAAGGACTGGATGCCATCCGGGCGGCCTACCGGGTTGCCGACAAGCAGGACCGGTATGCCCTGCTCGACAAGATCCGCGAGGAAATCGCCGACAAGCTCACCGCCGTCGAGGGCGCGGACGGCTACGCCGCCGAGGAGGTCGCCGCCGCGATCGCCAGACTGGAAAAGAAAACCGTGCGCAGCCGCATCCTGGCCGGCGAGCCGCGCATCGACGGGCGCGATACCCGCACCGTGCGGCCGATCACGATCCGCACCGGCCTGCTGCCGCGCACCCACGGCTCCGCGCTGTTCACGCGGGGCGAGACCCAGGCGCTGGTGGTGACCACGCTCGGCACCGAACGCGACGCCCAGATCATCGACGCCCTGCAGGGCTCGCGGCGCGAGTACTTCATGCTGCACTACAATTTCCCGCCCTACTGCGTCGGTGAAACCGGCCGGGTGGGCAGTCCCAAGCGCCGTGAGATCGGCCACGGCAAACTGGCCAAGCGCGGCGTCAGCGCGGTCATGCCGGACCCCGAATCCTTTCCCTACACGATACGCGTCGTCTCCGAGATCACCGAGTCCAACGGTTCCAGTTCCATGGCGAGCGTCTGCGGCACCAGCCTGGCGCTGATGGATGCCGGCGTGCCGATCACGGCCCCGGTGGCCGGTGTGGCCATGGGTCTCATCAAGGAAGGCGACCGCCACGCGGTGCTGACCGACATCATGGGCGACGAGGACCACCTGGGCGACATGGACTTCAAGGTCGCCGGCACTACCGCGGGCGTGACCGCGCTGCAGATGGACATCAAGATCGAGGGCATCACCCGCGAGATCATGCAGCAGGCGCTGTCGCAGGCCAATGAGGGGCGCATCCATATCCTCGGCAAGATGGCGGAAGCGATCTCCGCGCCGCGCGAGGAAATGTCGAAATTCGCGCCGCGCTACATCACCATGAAGATCAACCCGGAGCGCATCCGCGACGTCATCGGCAAGGGTGGCGCGACCATCCGCTCCATCACCGAGGAGACCGGCGCGAGCATCGACATCGATGACAGCGGCAACGTCAAGATCGCTTCCGTCGATTATGAGGCGGGGCAGGAGGCGAAGCGGCGCATCGAGCTGATTACGGCGGATGTCGAGGTCGGCCAGATCTATGAAGGCCGCGTGGCCAAGCTGATGGACTTCGGCGCCTTCGTGACCATCCTGCCGGGCAAGGATGGGCTGGTGCATATCTCGCAGATCTGCGAGGAGCGCGTGCAGAACGTCAGCGACAAGCTCTCCGAGGGCGACCAGGTCAAGGTCAAGGTGCTGGAGGTCGACAAGCAGGGCCGCATCCGCCTCAGCATGAAGGCGGTCGGCCAGGACTAGCAAGCCGCCACCCGGCATGACAGAAATGTCATACCGGCATGACAGAAATGCCATGACGCCCGGTGCGGAGTTCGCCCCCAGGATTATTAGGGTTGTTCAGCCGATCAAGCAGTTAACTTTATTGCGGCTGTTTGGCACCGGTCTTGCCTGTATAACCGTTCTCATGCCGGTCGCGGTTGCCGGGTTGCGCGGCGCCGGCAGAAAGTCAAATGCAATTCGAAGCGAGCGGGCGGCGGCGCGATGCCGCGGCTCGGCAAGCATAGCGGTACAAGGGCAGGTTGGAAGCTAACTACGTAAGGTACAACGGCAGGTTGGAAGCTAACTACGTAATGTTTAAGGGGAGAGTCCGATGAAAACAATGCTACAACCAACGATGAAACATCCTGATCTCGGCTGCTTGACGTGCGGGACATCCACCGCCGCCGGCTGGCCAGCGCCAAAAGCCAGACGGACCACCTCGTGGGCCCGGCTGGCGGCCGCGGCCTTCACGCTCCTGGCGGGCTTCGTGCTCGCGGCGCCATCCCAGGCGGCCACCTGCACTATCAGCCCTCAGAACCCGTCCGTCAACACCGGGGGGTCGGTGAACTGGTCCGCCACGTACACCGGCTTCTCGGGGACGCCGAATTATAGCTGGACCTTCCAGGGTGGCAATCCGAGCTCGAGCACGAGCTCCACCCGCACGGTCAGCTACGCCAACGCGGGCAATTTCACGACCAGCCTGCATCTCACCCGCTTCAGTACCACCGCCGACTGCTCTACGTCCGTTACGGTCAGTACGCCGGACACCCAGAACCCATCGACGCCGCAGAACCTGACGGCGACTGCGGTGAGCTCGAGCCAGATCAATCTGACCTGGTCGGCATCGACCGACAACGTCGGGGTCACCAACTATCGCGTGTATCGCTGCACGGGATCGAGCTGCACGCCGACCTCGCAGATCGCCACGCCCACGACGAACAGCTATAACGACACGGGCCGTAGCTCGAACACCACGTACCGCTACCGGGTGCGGCCGAAGACGCGGCCCATAACCTGAGCAATTACTCGAGCACGGCGACGGCCACGACCCCGTCCTCCGGAACGCGCAGCCTCTCGATCAACAACGTGACCGTGACCGAGGGCGGCATCGCCAACTTCACGGTTAGCCTATCGGCTGCGTCCACGACGACGGTGACGGTCGCCGCCAGCACCGCCAACGGCACCGCCGTGGCTCCTGGCGACTACACCGCCCGCAGCAATGTGACGCTGAGCTTCCCGGTTGGCACCACGACCCAGACCTTCGCGGTGACGACCATCAACGACACCACGGCGGAGTCGACTGAGACCTTCAACGTCAACCTGTCGAACCCGAGCAACGCGATCATCGCTGATGCCCAGGGCGTGGGCACCATCAACGACAACGACACGGCCCAGCCCAGCCTCTCGATCAACAACGTGACCGTGACCGAGGGCGGCGCCGCCAACTTTACCGTCAGCCTGTCGGCGGCCTCCACCTCGACGGTGACCGTGGTCGCCAGCACCGCCAACGGCACCGCTGTGGCTCCCGGCGACTACACCGCCCGCAGCAACGTGACGCTGAACTTCGCGCCAAATACCACGACCCAGACCTTCGCGGTGACGACCATCAACGACACCACGGCGGAGTCGACCGAGACCTTCAACGTCAACCTCTCGAACCCGAGCAACGCGATCATCGCCGATGCCCAGGGCGTGGGCACCATCAACGACAACGACACGGCCCAGCCCAGCCTCTCGATCAACAACGTGACCGTGACCGAGGGCGGCGCCGCCAACTTTACCGTCAGCCTGTCGGCGGCCTCCACCTCGACGGTGACCGTGGTCGCCAGCACCGCCAACGGCACCGCTGTGGCTCCCGGCGACTACACCGCCCGCAGCAACGTGACGCTGACCTTCGCGCCAAATACCACGACCCAGACCTTCGCGGTGACGACCATCAACGACACCGCGGTCGAATCGACCGAGACCTTCAACGTCAACCTCTCGGGTGCGACCAACGCCACCATCGCCGACAATCAGGGCGTGGGCACCATCAACGACAACGACGGCGGAGGGCCAACACCTCCATCAACTCCACCAGCCAGAACTCGGTGAACCCGGTGACCACGGTCGTGCCGGTGCAGGCGCAGGTGGCGAACACGAGCTACAGCGTGCTGGCCATCAACGACCTCGGCATGCATTGCGGCGACCTGGATACCCGTATCGCGAGCATCCTGCCGCCGTTCCAGGTGATGCTGGCGCAGGTGGTGCAGAAAGCGACGATCCCGACGCTGAATCCGGCGGGCGTGAGCCTGTACTACTCGGCGGCGGCGAACGCCAACGACCCGATCCTCGGCCAGTCGGGGGTCCTGAACGGGGTGCGCGATGACGGCAGCACCTACAAGACCAACTTCTGGAATGTGATCCCGGCCGGGACCTATGACCCGTTCTATCCGGCCTACAACCCGCTCGTGGGTCCCAGTGCGACCTTGACCCCGCTCGCCGGCCCGCCGTTCAACGTCACGGCGGACACCGGGCTGCCGGTGCCGAACATGGAGAAGTTCTACATCGGCAGTGACGGACAGTTGGGCGGCAGCGACGTGACCCTGGAAGCGGTGCTGCATGCCATGCCCGGGATCGGTAACCCGTACACCAACAACGTTCCGCAACTGGTCCAGGAGCACTTCATCAACAAGCCGTTCTTCACGAACTTTGCCTTCGGCTACGTGGCGGCGAACGTCGACTGGTTCGAGGGTGCGGGCATTCCGTACGCGTCCTTCGACGACTTCGGGCGGGAGAACGCCTACCCGCTGGTGCGGGTGCAGGCGAAGAACACGGGCGGCACGGTGCTCTCCACGGTGGACACGGTTCTGCCCATCTCCGGTGAGGCGAGCTGCGTCACCTGCCACAGCACCAACGCCGATTACACCAGCGTGTACGGTGTGGCCAACCGCACCGACATTCCCACCACTACGCTCAGCACGGCCGGCTTGCCGGTGGCGACCAGCCTGAACGACCCGGACAGCAACATGCCGCCCAAGGTCAGCCTGGAGTACGCCGCGGACATCAACCTGCTGCGCCTGCACGACCTGAAGCACGGAGCCCACTACGTGAGCACGGCGTGTGACACGGGGGGGAGAACTGCCTCAACACGGCGGCCGACCCCTGCACCATCAACAGTGGCGCCCCGAACGGGACGCCGAGTTGCCTGATCAACAAGGCGCTGGTGCAGGGCAAGCCCGTGGTCTGTCAGGTCTGCCACTACACCCCGGCGCTCGACCTGGCGCAGCTCGGCCCGCTGGCCGGCGCCACCGGCACGATCGCCAACGGGCGTAACCAGGTGGGTCACCAGAGCAACTCGCGCGTGATGCACAACCACCATGGCTCCATCACGGCGCTGGATAGAAACGGCGGTGCGATGTTCCCCACCATCCCGGCCCCGATACAGGACGCCAACGGCAACATCACCAACCAGAGCGCGCGCGTGACGGCGCTGGAGAACAGTTGCTACGAGTGCCACCCGGGCACGAACACCAAGTGCCTGCGCGGCGCGATGTTCAATGCGGAAGTGCTGTGCAGCGACTGCCACGGTTCGATGGTCCAGGTGGGCAACGACTTCTCGAAGAACGTCTCGCCGAGCAACGCGGGGGCCTTCATCCTGGCGAAGGACTTCTACACCAACGCCAACACGCCGCGGGTGCCATGGGCCAACGAGCCGGGCTGCGGGTCCTGCCATACGGGTGACGCGGTCAGCCGGGTGACCACCGGCGGCGGCCTCGTCGTCAATACGGTGGACAGCAACGGCTACACCGACGGCATACGGCTGCGCCAGGCCTTCCGCACCGGCGATGCCAAGGCGACGCCCATCGTGCCGACCAACAAGCGGTTCGCGGAACCCGCGGTGCCGGCATCCTTCAACGGTACTCCCAACGCGGGCGCGGGCAATCCGCAGCTCTACCGGGTGAGCACGGGCCACAGCGGGGTAATGTGCGAGGGCTGCCATGGGGCGACCCATGCGGAGTGGCCGAACGCCAATCCGAACGCCAACGACAACGTCACCGCCACCCAGTTGCAGGGCCACGTTGGTACCATCGCCGACTGCACCACCTGTCATGGCACCGGCAACCCGGGGAACAACCTGAACGGACCGCACGGACTGCACCGGATCGCATTCAACAGCACCCCGTGGTCGAGCAGCAGCGTGCACGAAGGTCCTGGCGGGAACTTCAGCAACTGTCAGGTCTGCCACGGCGGCACCAGCCGCAGCAACAGTTGCGGCACGGTGCTCTCGCGCGTCCTCAACACCCGCACCTTCAGCAGTCGGACGGTGCAGACGGGCCAGCCAGTGGGCTGCGCCGTGTGCCACAGCACGAGTTACTGGGACAGCACTTGCGTACCTAACCAGTAGCCACTAGAGGCGGCAGGGACGCCGCCGCCGTAAACCAGGCCCCGCCGGGCAACCCGGCGGGGCCCTTTTTCACCCAAGACACCGGAGAATCCCATGCGCTCGAATGCTGTTCTGATTATCGCCTTATCGGGCCCGCTCGGGGCACTGTCCGCACTCGCCGATGACACCCCGATCGACATCCAGACGGATCTCGAGGGCCAGTATTTCCTGGTCGAGCAGGGCGGCAGCCCGGGCAAGCCCACCCTGGTCGTCAAACGGGTCGCGACCGGCATCACCCATTACGTCAAGCGGGAGTTCGACTGCGCCGCCCACACCGTGCGCTACCTGGGCGAGGGTGAGAATCTCGAAGAACTGGCCACGTCGCAACCTGACTCCTCCGAAGAGAACCCCATCACCGCGGGGTCCATTCCCGACCAACTGGCGCGTCTGGTGTGCCCCGACGAGTAGCCTGCTGCGTGCGCGCGGGGCGAAACAGGTTGCAGGCAGGTTAAGAAGTCAAACCCGCCGGCAGTTTGGATGTCGGCGTACCGCGGAACACTCCCGGTACACCCTAGGTTCCACGACTTGGGCTGAAGCCTAACGTCGCCCGCCGCCGGTTCAGCCGGCGTGCTCCTGCAGCTCGCGCAGGTAGCGGAACAGGGCGCGCGCCGCGCGCGGGGGCTGGCGGGTTTCCCGCTCCGTGCGCGCCTGGCGGGCGAGTCGGCGCAATTGCTGCCGGTCGGCCGCGGGAAATTGTTCGAGCACCCCGGCGAGAGCGGCATCAATGTCATTGATCAGCGCCTCGCGCAGCAATTCCAGCCGGTGAAAGGCCCGGCTATGGGTGGTTTGCTGCTGCCGCCGTGACGCGATGGCCGAGCGGATGGGAGCGGTATCGAGATCGCGCATCAGTTTCCCGATGTATTGCAACTGGCGCCGGAGTCCGCCATGCGCCGTGATCCGGCGGGCGGTTTCGAGCGCATCGAGCAACGGTTCCGGCAGTCCCATCTGCCGCAAGGCAGCGTCGGTGAAGGTGAGCAACTCCTCGCCGAGCTTCTGCAAGTCGAGCATGTCGCGCTTGCGCCGGGACTTGCTGGGCGCTTCCGGCTGGTCGAATTCCGTATCCTGCATGGGCCTCGCGACTCCCGGTTACGGTCTGCAAGGATAGCGGTTCCAGGCCGATTTGTCCGCCCGGGTGATGCCCGGTAGAATCGCGCCACCGTGTGAAGGAATGACTATGTCGACGATCCAGACTGAAGCACAGCCGCCGTTTCCCGAGCAGTCCCGCCTCGAGGATCTGGTGCAGGACGTGATCGCGCAGGCCCGGCAACTGGGCGCCGATGGCGTGGAGGCCGGCGTCAGCATCGATACCGGGCTTTCCGTGACCGTGCGCCTCGGTGAGACGGAAACCCTGGAATATCACCGTGACCGCGGCCTCGGGCTGACCGTTTACTTCGATCACCGCAAGGGTTCCGCCAGCACGGCGGATTTCGAGCCGGAGGGCCTGCGCGCCACCGTCAAGGCGGCCTGCGATATCGCCCGCTACACGAGCAGCGATCCCTGCGCCGCGCTGGCGGACGCCGCCCGCCTGGCCACGGTGATACCCGATCTGGATCTGTATCATCCGTGGCCGGTCAGCGCCGAGCAGGCCATCGGCCTGGCGCGGGAATGCGAGGATGCGGCGCGCGGCGTGGACGCGCGTATCGTCAATTCCGAGGGGGCCACGCTCTCCAGTCATGCCGGACTGCGTGTCATGGGAAGCAGCCACGGGTTTCTCGGCGGCTACAAGACCAGCCGGCACAGCATCGGCTGCGCGGTGGTCGGCAGGCAGGGTGAGGAGATGCAGCGGGATCACTGGTTTTTCTCCGCCCGCGATCATCATGATCTCGAAACGCCGGCGGCGGTGGGACGCAAGGCCGGTGAACGAACCATCCAGCGTCTGGGAACCCGGCACCTGACGACGCGCCGGGTCCCGGTCGTGTTTGCCGCCGATGTCGCCGGCGGCCTGTTCGGCAATTTCGTCTCCGCCGTCAAGGGCGGCAATCTGTACCGCAACGCCTCCTTTCTCGTCGACCACCTGGGCAAGCAGGTATTTCCGGGTTTCATGCATATCCACGAACAGCCCCTGCTGAAAAAGGCGCTGGGCAGCGCGCCGTATGACCATGAAGGGGTGGCCACGCAGGCGCGCGACATCGTCAGCGGCGGCATACTGCAGGGTTATGTGCTGGACAGCTATGCCGCGTGCAAGTTGGGCATGCCGACGACCGGCAATGCCGGCGGCGTGCGCAATCTGACCATCGATCCCGGCGGGAAGGATCTTCCCGCCCTGCTGCGCGCGATGGACACGGGGTTGCTGGTGACCGAACTCATCGGTTTCGGCGTCAATATGGTGACCGGCGACTACTCCCGCGGCGTGGCCGGATTCTGGGTCGAAGGCGGGGAGATCCGCTACCCGGTCGATGCGATCACGGTGGCCGGCAACCTGAGGGACATGTTTCTCGGCATCGTCGAAGTGGGCAACGATGTCGATCTGCGCGGCAACATCCGTTCGGGCTCGGTGCTGATCGAGCAGATGACGGTTGCCGGCGCGTGAAAAAGCGTGATTCACCGCAGAGGCGGAGTGCCATGTCGCGACCGTTTCGATCAATGACTGCTATCCAGCGTGAATACCAATTGGTGTTGTTGTAACTCGCGCGCGCTTCTGACGGTCTGGGATCCACTCCAGAATCACGCTCTTCCTAAATTCCTCGAAGCGCGACTTGAGCTTTCCAATGTCAAAGTGTTGGGCCTCGGCGCCTGGAACATCTTGCCCTAGCACCCACCCCACGTGATCAATGACCTTAATGTCACCTTCGGGAGTACCACATAGGGTAAGAACGCGGCTTGCGATCTGGCCGTGTTCGCCATCGTATTGCACCAGATATCGTGCACAGATGGCATTTCCGGCTGCCAAATGTGATACCTCGCCGGTGAAGTTCGGCTCCCGCGCTTCCTTGAGCAGTGCATCCACCAAGGGGTGCCCGATACCACCCAGCTCACTTCCGCGGCTGCGCAAGGACAGCGTGCGATCAAAACACATTTTCTCGTAGCGCGGCGCGAGGTGATACCGGCGCTGTAACGCCTCAGGGGTATGGAATGTCCAGAACTCGCCTTCCGGGATGGTGCCGCCGCCCAGACGAAGCACCGCCGCGCGCACCCACTGGCCTAACTCGTCGAGCGTGTGCCGGCCTTCGATTTTGCGATAGTTCTCCAGATTGAAACCTGTGAGGTCCTGCGAAAGTGCACCCAATGCTTCCCGTGCCCGGTTGGCCTCGTTGATCATCACGGCCAGTTCCTTCTCCGTCCGGCGATAGTCTTGATCCACCAGCGCGCGCTTGTAGAGATCCTGGTAATCTGGACGGCTGCCCAAAAGACCCAAAATTTCGCTGCGGAAATCCTCTCGTGGTGAACCCTGGTCGTCCACCTTGCCGATGGACTGGGCAATTTCCTGCAACTTATGGTCGAGCAGGTCGTAAATCCGCTGCTCGACCGTGTCCTCGGCAAAGAGGTTGTACACCTGCACAGTTTCCTGTTGCCCGTAGCGATGAATGCGGCCAATGCGCTGCTCCACCGCCATCGGATTCCAGGGCAGATCGTAATTGAAGAGAATTCGACCGATCTGCAGGTTGATGCCTTCGCCGCCCGCCGAGGTGCAAATCAGGAAGCGCGCGCCGTCTTCCTTCCAGAACGCCTCCATCGCCGCGATCTTATCCTCCAGCGGCCCGCCCTTAAGCGTCGCGATGTAGCGATCGTCCGAAGATACGGCCCAGTTCTTCGGCGAGAAACCCGAGCGTATCCCGGTATTGCGTGAAGATCACAAACCCTCTCGGTGGTGTTATCCCGCGTCAAGTCACTGATGGCGCGCACCAGAGTCTCGAAGCGGCGATCCGGCCCATCGGGGACGTTCGCAATCAAATCACGCACCTTCGGAATTTCATCCGGGATATTGGATTCGGCAAATACTCCTTCTTCCCCCTCCTCATCGCCATCCAGCGACCACTCCGTCACTTCCAACTGCTCTTCACGCTTCTGCAAGCGACGCCGGATGCGCCCGACGTAGGCCTCGGCATCGCTATTCGTGGCGGAACCCTCACCCAGAATCGCCTTGGCGACGGCCAGCATTTCGTCCTGTATGCGCAGGATCTCCTCGGCCCACACCGCCGCCTTGGCAGGCGCTTGTGTGCTGCGGCGCCTGACTTCCAGCTCCAATTGCTTACGCGCAAGCAGTACAAGCAGCCTGCGGCGCAGGGCCTGACGGATTGCCCGCGGACTCGACGACATGATCTTCTGGAATGTCGCCATCACAAACCCGATGGCCCGCTGTTGGTTGGTGGTGCGCTTCTGATCAATTCCGGCGGCGTTGTAGCCTTCACGCAGATAGTCGCTCAACTGCTCGTAGAACTAGTCGCTCGCGTGGGGCGAGGGAGAAGCGTTCGGTATATACCAGACGCCGGCGGAAAATTGGCTTGCCTGAGACATCGGTCACCTCGCGCTTGGTGCGCCGGATCATCACACGGTTTAACAAGCCGCGGTGGTGGGTAATGGCGTCCGGGTTGGCGAAAAGCTGATCGTCCAGAATCTGGAGCAGCGACCAGAACTGAAAAGCGTTGCCTTGGTGCGGCGTCGCCGAGAGGAACATCAGATCGCGCGTGTGGTTGCGCAATGCCTCGGCCAGCTTGTAATTCTGGGTCGTCACCGTTTTTTTGCCGCTGCGCGTGCGCGAAACATGGTGCGCCTCATCGAAGATCACCAAGTCCCAGGGCGCGGCGGCGAGCAGGCGCTGCAACCGGCGCTGCTGCTTCAGCGTATCAATCGAGGCAATGACCTGGCTGTGCCGTTCCCAAGCGGCCGAGCCGTGATCCTGGAAATCTCTTCCCAGGATATCGAAGTGCAACCGGAAACAGCCTTCCAACTCCCGGCGCCAGTTCTCAACCAGACCCGCCGGGGCCACGATCAGGATGCGCTTGGCGTCGCCGCGCGCAATCAGCTCGCGGATCAGCATGCCGGTCTCGATGGTCTTGCCAAGACCCACCTCATCGGCGATCAGTATGCGCCGCGGCGATTGCCCGACCAGGTCGTGCACCAGCAGGATCTGATGTGGCAGCAGATCCACACGGCTGGCGGATAGCTCACCGCCGGTGTTGGCGTAGCTCATGTCCAGCGCCATCTGCTTGATGCGGTAATCTTCGGGACTGTCGAAGTCACCGGCCGCCAGACGTTCCCAGAGGTCGGCGGTCTTCTCCAGCCATTCCACCGGCAGGTTCTCGACGTGTTCCCCTTCGCTCGTCTTGAAGAGAACCTTGGCTTGATAAACGCCGAACTCTTGGGAAACCCGCAACACCTCGCCCGTGCCCCACTCCGGATGCGTCCGCACCCGGACCCTGTCATCGGTTTGGATGATCTTGTACGTCAGAAATGGCTTCGCTCATGTCAGATTAAACCCCGCTACGAAAAATTCGTTGCCGTGCTCGATCCTCACTTGCTTCGCCGGTGAGTCGAAGATACGGCGCAGCGAAACCCGCATATCACCGACGTCCAATCCAGAAGTCCGTCGGCCTGGCTCAAGCGCCGCTCGAAAACGATCTGCACAAAGCCGCCCAATGCGCTCCAATTCGTTCGCCCGCGAGGCCAGCAGGTCATCGATGTACGAGGCGACATCGTCGCGGTTCTCCCCCGTGGCGATCAGCACGTCCTCGATCCCCTCGACGAGAATCTTGTGACCGCGAGGAAAATGGAACGGCCTCATCTCCGCAGCTCGCGCAGATAATCCAAGAACCCCATGCGCACCGCGTTTGGCGTTACGCCATCCGGCTTCTGAGGGTATCAGGAATTCTTCTTTCTAGCAGCAGGTAACCGGCCATCGTTGCCCCCACCCTAACCCTCTCCCGCTCGCGGGGGAGGGGAGGAGAATTGCAGCAGCGGCGCGCCTTCGATCACTGCGACGACTTTGTCTATCGCAGCGACCCAGTCTCGACCGCAGTTCACGCACAAAGCGTAAGCCCAGCGAGAATCTCCGTGCGCCTCGGCGTCGAACCGCTCGAGCCAGGGCAGCACCGATTCACCGGCATCCGCCAACGCGATCAAGGCATGGAGCAGATCCATCGAGTGGAATCCTTCTCGCGGTCCGCCGCCTCTTCGAGCAGTTTCATTGCCCTGTGCCGCCGATTGGCTGGCCTTGCGCAGCTTTTCCAGCAGAGCCTGTTCGAGACGCTCGTTCGGCTGTTTGACCTCGTAGTTTCTTTTTCGTCCGCCCGCGCTTTCCGGTACGCCCGCGGATGATGAGCCCAGCCCTTTTGAGGTCGTCGGTGCTTACCTGGATCGCCCGCGAATACTTGCTGATCCTGTCCACGCTCAGCTTTCGCGCCTGGCCTCCGCGAGCAGGCGCAGCCACGTCATAGGTCAGCGATTCCACGTCTTCCAGCTCTGGCGGCAGTGGGCGCTCGCGTGTGACGAGCTGGTCCACGATGCTGCCGATGTCCTGCAGCGCCTTGTGCAGTGGGTAAGTTTTGCCTTCGTGGTCGAGCACCCGGTCGTAGTGCGCGCTGTAAAGCTCCAGGCACTTGCCGATGCAGATCAGCCGCACATCCGGTTCGGGCAGCGGCTTGTTGCCGTAGCGCCCCTTCTTCGATTTCCGCCAGCTCCGCGCGCGCCAGGCGGCGCACTTCCTGCCGGATACCGGCCCAGGAACGCGGCGTCGGATTCGTCCTGCCGCTTGCGACAAACATGGATCAGGTCATAGGAGATGTTCTCCTTGTCCATCAAGTGCAGAGAGGACTCCGAGTTCACCATGGACGGGATAGACCGCTACGATTTCGTACCCTGTGTCGCACAGGGCTTGAGCATGCCTTCCCAGACCGTGCCCTTTTGATCAGTGTGATGAAACGTAAAGGCAAGCACGCCATCGGGTGGCAGTAAGTCATGCGCGCGCTTGAAGACTTCAGATAAGCCCGGCGTAGAAATCCGCTTCGCTTTTGACACGCGTCCGATTCTCGACGATCTCTTCGGCTTTAGGCGTGTGTTCAGGAGCAAACCAAAGATAGCGATCCTTCAAAACAAGCCGCAGCCAGACGTAGAAAGAAGTCCGCCAACTCGAGTAGTTAACGTTTCCGACATAGGGTGGGTCGGTAATAACACATTGGGGGTAGATGGGATCAACCGTTAACAAGGTTGCTGAGTTCGTGCAATCTAAGGTTTGCAGACATGCCATCAACTATCTAATGTCAACGATGACTTTTTCCGGCTTGTCACCTGCATTGCGTTTCCAGTCGAACGCCTCACGGTTGAAAGTCTTGCCTTCTATCAAACGCCCAAACATCTGCGGGTAGGTGCCACGGATACTGTCAGTCACCAAAAACACTACCTTCTGCGATCGTCAGTCTTCGGCTGATAGTCGTGGCGCGAGAATATCTCTTGTATCGTATTGCGGTCATTGAAGTACCGACAGAAATAATTTGTTTCTACCAACACAATCCGAGAACGCACACAGCAACAGTCTCCCGCAGCTTCTCGCCCGGCTCCGCCATAATCCCTTGCAAGCAGCGTGGAGAGCGCGAGCAACTGGCGCGGGGCGAACATCTCGTGCCAGTGGTTGTAGTGGTGTGCGAGCAAGCCCGATTTGGTCTTTTCGCCGACCGGTATCGTGCTCTTGGGATAAGGCAGGCCCGTCTTGTTCTTCTCCCACAGCATCTCCGCGCGTTGCAGCCGAGCCTGATCGGAAGCGGACCAACGCTTGAAGAACTTGCCGTTCTCCGGCAACAGCAGGTGCGCCTTCGTTCGGCGGCGGGCGAGCGAGCAGTTACCGCCTGCTGTGGCATGTCATCGAACAGCGACGCCCTGCTCGCCATCGCCTGGCGATTCCTCTTCGGATTCGGGCGGAAGATATGCCTGCAACGCATAGGGGCGAACCGGCAAACGCTGCTCCTGCGGCAGCAGGCGGATGCTTTCGATGATCCGGTCCTTGTTACCGCAGCGGCACTGGAAGTAACCCTTCTCCGGCACGTTACCCTTCTTCGGGTCGTAGCCATGTTTGCACGCAGGGCAGGCGAGTTCGCCCTCGGGCAACGGACCGCGCCACTGCCATACAGCTTCGCACGCCGGACAGAGCAGCACCGTGAGTGGAACCTTCTTGCGCTCCTTCTTCTTGTCCCATGGAACCTGCACGCGCACGGACTTCGCGCAGTGCGGACAGGTCATGTCCGCAAGACTTGTCTCGCGCCTGTTCTTCGGTCTTGGGCGGCTCGGGCGCATACGTCCACACCGCCGTGGGTCGGCCTTCGCCCGCCGCGCCCCTGGGGCTATTCACCATCATCGCCGGATCGGCGATCAGTGAGGCGATACTCACTTCCCAGTCGAAGGACTTTCTTACACTCGGGGCAGACGCACGTCGCGGTGGTACCTCACCGACAGCGCCTTCGCGGCGACAACGTAGTCCTTGAAGAGCGGCACTTCCTTCTTGCAGGTAGGGTCGGTGCAGATCGCGTGCTTGACCCAGAAGGTGTAGATCACATCCGCGTCGAGACCGGACAGCACCTCGGTCCTGTAGAGATCGAGGAGCGTTTCCCGCAGGGGCTTCCCGCCGTTCCAAGCAACGGGACGCGCCGCCAGGCGCTCGAAGGCGCTTTTCAGCGCCTCGATGTCCACCGGTTCCACTTCGATCTTGACGATGAACCAGGCAACCGGATTGAGATCGATGCCGATCACCTTGCACCCGAGGCGCAGCGCCTCCACCACCGTCGTGCCGCCGCCCATGAAGGGATCGAGCACCACCTTGCCCTGCGTATCGGGATCGAGGCCGTGGTCCTTATAGAACTCCGCCATCAAGATCCACCGGCGTGCCGTCCGGATTGAACGCCGGCTTGAGCGCACCGAGCAGGATGGCGCGAAACACGCACGAGGCACGCCGCGCGAACCACTTGTGCATCTGGTAGATCGGCTTGAAGCTGTTGCGCTCCGGTTCGGCGAGGCGGTTGATTTCGACGATAGGAAAACCTACCTCGATGGCGCGCGGGGAAGGTATTTTCAAATCTTGGGTGTCCGGTTGGGCGCTCATGTAATTTTCACGGCGGCCTGTGACTGTGAAATCGACTTAAGCAGGTCATCAACCGATGCGTTTAGAACATGCCAACACGTCTTGCATGTGGCTTCGTCAAACTCAGCCCTCAGCGCCACATGCTGCCATGGGTGAACCACATTACGAGACTCCCTCAGTGCATGACTGAATTTGGCTCTATCCACCTTTAGCCATCCGCACTCGGCGGCCACCTCGATCAAGCTACTGAGGTTCCAGTCCTGTACCGCAAGAATTTTGCTGTTCTTATCTTTAGGGGCTCTTGATGCCGTATAGCAGTCCGCCGGCGTCATTGTTGCTCTCGACAACAGAAGCGCCTCTAAAATGCTTCCCATCAGGATGACGGCAGCAAGATATGCCCCAGCATGCTGACATTTCTGCGCCTCAATCCATCTATCTTGGATAACCTCTTCGAGCTGTGGCATAACTGCAGTTATTTTCGAAAGAACCGGCCCCTTAAAAACCTGTTTCTTATTTTCAATAATGCCGTTATCCAAAAATCGCAGAACAGTTCGACAATAATTGGCCAACGCTTCCAACCTCACTCTCCGGCTATTGGCGGTAAAGTCCACATCCTTTTCGAAGGACTCCCTTAGCGTGCGAGAGTTATCGGGAAGGCTACCCAGCAACATTCCAAATTCCCGTACCTTTGCGTCCACATCTCGCAGCGACCTGTATTTCTGGACAGCTGCGGAACCATCCGAGTTGCACACTTCAGATAACAGTCGCTCGATTAGCGTTCTTGCCTTTTCCATATCAAATCCGCAGGTCTGTGGGATAGAAGACCGCCATATCGCTGATCGAGCGAAATCCACGATCTGTAGATACCAATGCATCGGCCTTTAGTCGTATCGCCACGGCCAGCATCACCGCATCGTTAGTTAAGAAGCCGTACTTCTCTTGCAGCCCGAAGGCGGTTTTGGTCAGATCGGTCAGGGTGCAAACTTCGAAGCCGAGGCCGAGGTCCACTAACGCCTGAACCTTGGCTCGATAAAGACTCAATCCGCGTACCGCATCCGGCTTGCTGCCCAAGCGTGCGGCCGGATTGCCACCCCCAATGAGCCCTTTCGTCATGGCCTCGGCGAGCATGAGCTTGTGAGTCAGCTCCTGCCAAATCGTCTGCGGAAGCGTGCCGATCAGTTCGCCCTGGGCGCAGCGCCGGATGAGCCGCTGCGCCTGATCGGAAACGTTCTGCTCGGCATAGAGTAAGACGTTTGTATCAATCACGCACAGACTGCCGCTTGGAATGTCGTCGAGGTTCACAGAATCCCACGCGTCCTCTTCGAGCACGGCCTTGAACTGCTCGGGAGCGAGCTTCATCGGTCGCTCGCAGAAAAGCTGGTAGGCCGCATCGCGCTTCGCCGGCTCTAAAACCGTCGTGGACAAATAGCTTTCCAAGGCGTCCTGAATCAGGTCGCTCAGGGGCCGCCCTTCGTTGGCCGCCCGGCGTTTGGCCCGGCGCACCACGTCTTCCTCAATTAAAGTCCCAACTTTCTGTTTCATACGATTAACCTCCTTGCCCAACTGCCTCAAAAGCTGCTCGGACGGTCTTATCCTTCACATAGAGATTGAACAGAAACACATGGACGACGACTTCACGTGCCTCGTCTTCAGCCGAGGCGAAGACGAAACGCCACTCGCCATCAGTGCGTTGCCCGGGTTTCTTTCTTACCCGAGGATGCGCCGCAAGCGTTTCCGGGACCTTCTGCAGCAACTCGGAGAAGCCGGCGTTGTGCTTGTTAAAGATCACAATCGCGGCCTTGCAGTCGCGCCAGGTGAGATAGCTCAGCAATTGACCAACCGCATCGGTCAACTCTTTCGCGCCCCGCCATACTTTGCATTCCGCTACGAACGCAGCACGTCTGTCGTTTTCGATACGTATATCTGTCTTACCGCTGCGCCGGAACGTCTCACCCGTTGCACCACCCTGGTAATGGCCATTGAGGTGCGCGAGAACGATATCCCTCAACTGTTCTTCGTCATGAACAGCGAAGGTTCCGGACGTCGTCTCGAATGTCCTGCCTTCATGCCGGATGACGGCGAGAATGTGATCATAGTCGTCATCGGTGATTCCAGGTTCCGGTTTGTAGCCGCCCTTTGGGGGAGCCGGAAGTGGACGCACCAGTTTCCGCTGCACGGCGATCGGACGAATCTCCGGCGCACCCTCGCGCCGTTTGAGAGGAATATTCAGCGCTTGCGCAATGCCATCGTGCGCTTGAAGTCGGGTGCGTCTCGCCTGAACCGCTTGACGGATTGCATTTGGTAGACCCGCGTTGTGTTGTTCAATCTGCCGCTTCTGGTTTTCCAGATAAAAGCGGATGCCTCGAAGCGTGTCATCAAGCTCACGTTTCGGCTTCTCCGCGGGCTCGTCGCTCGGCTGCTGAAGGACAACATCCAGATGACCAATTTTATCGCGTCCAGGCATGCGGATAACGCCGCGCGGGAAAACCGTTTGATACGGATTCGAGCGCAACTTCCAGAGAGTCGGATCGCCGGAGTAGGGAATCGTTACGGTGACCTTCACGCCAGACACGTAAATTGGACCTGGCTCGCGGAACACATTACGGTCAGGCCAGCGGCTGACGTCGATCTTGGTTTCCTGCTGCTCCATCACCATCGCGTCTTCATGGAGCTGGAGCGGCTCAATTTCCATGGATGAGCGAATGTGCTCCACAAGCGTATCTTCTGGCGACGAAAGAAACTGATCGCGAGGGATATCATCCACACGTTCCCTCACACTTGCGACTTGTGCGCGAAGTACGGCGTCCAAGTCGCCTTCGTAAAAGAGGAGTTGGTCTTCGCGGTATGACATAGGCTTACCTAACCAGCCCCAGAACCAGCCAGGGCGTCAACATTTCCATCAGCGTCAACCCACCGTGACGGTAGACGGATTGCGCTCCTGGACCTTGAAACCGGTTATGCCCCCGCCCCGCCAACACGGCCAACCGGCGGCTGGCATCTACCCACAGGCCGTTGCCGCTCGCCGGCAACGACTCGTTTGGCTCGAACACCCGGAAACGCTTTCCATCCAGTATCCGATCCGCGCCCCTGAGACTGGGGTCGCTCAATCCCGAGCCGAGGAATATGTAGCCGTGATCGCTCGTGACCAGCACCTTGCGATCCGGCGGCACCGCTTGAACCGTGCGTCGCCAGGTCTGTTCCAGCCCGTCCCAAAGCCCGTCAAACATGGCCTACATTGGTCGCCGTGCTGTCCGTGTAGCGTTGATCCGGGAACCGCGTCCAAAGCGGAAACGATTCTTCGCCATCCTGGATGGTGTGGTGATCGCTGGTCTGCCGGTAGTAGTAGAAGCGGACATTTCGCTGTTTCATCTCGGCGCGTCCGGTAAGCTGCGACGGACCGATGGTCGGCAATCCCAGGCCAAGGCGATCCGAGACGAAGTACTCTGTCTCGCTCGGTATGGCGGCGCCGGCTGCACCCAAGCTCCAACACCTCTCGCCGCGAAGCCTTAGCGAGATCCAGCAGCCGCGGCATCTCCCGCAGGGAGCACCCATCAAACAACACAGCGGCCGACTTCTGGTTCTGCGCGAAGAACGCGCCGACCGTCCTATCCTGCGCAGGCGTTGCGGTCAGCTCGTCGAACAACGATGCCGCTGCGGTTCGCAGTAGGTTCTCGCGCTCGTTGACCTGCCCTTCGCCACTCTGCAAGTAGGCTTGCGGTGACTTGCTGGCGGACTCGAACGCGGCCTGTGTCCACACCTCGTCCAACAACCAACGTTCAAGCTTCGGCAGGCGCGCGCCAGGACGGGTGAGGTGGTCGAGCAGTTCACGATCCAGCGCGGCAGTGTTCACAAGAGCGCTTCCTCCTTCCTGTTCCGGCCCTCGGAAGACACCTCGACACTGAAGCGCGCGGAATAATTAGCGCTCGCGATATTCGGCAACTTCTCGCAGTGCTGCTCCAGAGCCACCTTCGTCATCGGGCCGCGTACGGTAATATCGAGCTGAACGTCCAGGTCGCCTGCACCGGACAATGCGCCACGGTACGCCGCGGCTAATCCTGAAAGCTCCTGGTTGCGATAGTTCGCAAACACTGTGAACCGTGCCAAGCGGATGACCGGTTCTTCCAGATCGGTTAGCCGTACCGCGACTTGTTGGCGAAGCTCGCCGAGGCTTCGGCAATGGGGCGTGGCCCTTTCCTCGGCTACGACAGCGGGCGCAGGAAGCTCAAGCTCGCCTGTGCCAACATCAACACCGATCGGTGCTACCCTCTCACTACCTGCGGAGATCTGCGGATATCGAAGCAATGGAAGGCGCTACCGCCGCGGGTCGGTCCATCTTCGTAGCCCATTGCTGAGCCAATACAGCTTGCCCAAGTTCCGAGTACGTGAGAGTCACGCGCTCGCCGCAAATTTCCCCTCGGGTGTTGTCGACCGAGAATCCGGTTGCGGTCTTCCACCAAGGCACGCAGCGCGTCAGTTACCATGCCGACCGTCAGCGGCACTCGGGATCCCAACGTGTTGCGGTAGGCACGATCTACTTGCTCTACGCGTTGACCGATCAAACCTTGCAGGTTCTTGCGAAGGTGTTCCTCGAACAGCGAAACCGGAAGACCTGCGTGCGGAGGTAGCTCAATACCTCTTCCTTGCTGCTGGCCTGCCCCAGGCTTTCCTCCTCAAATCGCACCTGGCTCGGCTCGTCGCCCCAGCGTTCGATCCGAGCGTAGACGAGTCCCGCCTGCTTCAGCGCGCGCTGAATCATCTGCGTTTGATCCCGCTCGTCCGCTCGAACTTCGCGCGCCGCTCGACATTTGTAGACGACTCAGCGAGCTGCTTGGAGGCCTTGAGTCGCTTGGCAATCGCCCGCAGGTCAGCGTTGTTGAGATGATCCACTCTGCTGTCGCGCGGCTCCAGCAACAGGACCTGGTTTCGCAATTCGAGCCCTTGGTAAAGGGCGAAACGTTCCTCTTGGGACGAACGCCGCGGCGCCAACATGTACCGCTGGCCGTGCTTCGAAAAACCCTGGAGGGTAAACCGCGTCTCCTCAAGGTCGCGGAAAACCACGCACTGGTGCATGTCGCGGAACACGTCCTGTCGCCAGATTTGGACGATTTGATCGCGCGCGGCCTCGTCGTTGTGCCGGATTGCATCCAGCTCGACCTTGGCGTATTCGTTCTCCTCCAGATCGAACAACAGACGTCCCTCGCGCTCGTGAAAGCGCGTCCCGAACTTCTTGAACGCCTCTACCCCGGCATGAAATTGATTCGGGTCGTCC
Organism: uncultured Gammaproteobacteria bacterium; assembly: GCA_963773065.1. Lineage (GTDB taxonomy): Bacteria > Pseudomonadota > Gammaproteobacteria > UBA9214 > UBA9214 > CAVQCA01. The sequence goes on along the minus strand of CAVYZN010000023.1, from coordinate 48,734 downwards.
CCGGGCTTGACCACATGTCGCACCAGCTCCTCGGCCGACAAGCCGGCCGCGCGGCCGCCAGGCACGAGGCTCGCCAACAAGACCGACGAAGCGATGGCCTCGGCATACGATTGTGTCGCGAGGTCCCGGTAGTTTGACTGAGCGGCGCTAACGAGTGTCCCGGTCGGATCGAGATCGAGCAGACGGTCGGCGCAAGCCGCGTCGGTAATGCGGCAGTGCGCGGCAGTCATGAGATACGCACCTTCGCCCACTGCATCGAGCATGGTGCCGAGCAGGCCCAAGGCGCTGCGCGTTCCTTGAAAACCGCCACTCTCCGTGATGCGTTCAAACACCAGTTCAATCAAGTCAGGCAGAAACGGAAAGGTTGTCTCCATGCGGTTGATGAAGGCATCTGGAACTTCTACTCCGAACCGACGCCAAGTGTTGATATACGACCGAACGAGAGACCGAGCAGCCTCCTTGTCATAGCTGTCGGCATCCGCGAATAGGCGATGCCGGACAATGGAGGCGCGGTCCTCGGCCTTGCGGAAATGAAGTTCGATCCGTTGCGTACGCTTGAGCGTCGAGCCGGGTTCCACGTTGCCATCGTAAACCGCCGCGAACAACGTGACGTCAGTATCACGCGCGGCCTCTTCGCTCAACATCTGGAGAAAACTGATGTTCTGGCTGCGGCGCGCAGTATTTACGATATTCTGGATGCCGCGTTCCAGCTCGTCGAAGATCAGGACAAGATGCCGATCCTTGATTGCTGCGCGGAGTCGTCAAGATCGGGCGGGCGACTCTCGCTCCACTTCTGGCCGAGCCTTTGTCCGATCAGCATCCACAGCGCGTCGCCTCGCATGGACTGATCGGTGAACTTGTGGACGATCACCTCGGCGTCTGCAGGCGGTGCCCAGTCGTAACCCGCATTTGCTGCCCAAACTTTCGCTTCACTTGGGTTTGCGAATAGGTGATAACCCATGAGAAGCGTATGGGACTTACCCAAACCCTTTACCGCCTGGGCAAGTACGGTGCCAGGACCGCCTTCCTTGAATCGCTGGCTGAGCCCGCGGAGCACCTTGTGTAGGTCTTCCGAGAGATAGGTGAGATCGAAAAACTTCCGGGCGTCCCGTTCAAGGCTGTCAATGGGTCCGGACCGCAGGCGTTCGAGATCAATTACACCGTCGAGAGACTGCGCAGATTCGTATCGTCTTCTTAGCATGGAAAGAAGAATATGGTAGAAATCTAGACATGTCAAGAAATTACATAACTGGTTACCATGAAATCCAATTCCATCTCTGTTCCCCGCACGTCCAGGTTGACCAGCTTCCGGAGGACTTCGCGCGGACCGCGTGGCAAGGACTCCAGCGTGTTGGCAATTACCGCGGTATGGTGATTGTGAAGAAGGTGGCGAGCCCCCCCGTTTGGCGGCGCCGGAGTCGACTGCGCTCAGTACAGGGAGCTGTTGATGGCTTCGACCTGGGCGATGATCTGGTCGGCTTCGCCGCTTTGCAGCAGGGCCTCGACCTGCGGAGCCAGTAGGTCGATGCTGCTCTGGTTGATGACGCGTTTGACTTCCTGCAGCGCGGTGGGGTGCATGCTGAATTCCCTCAGTCCCATGCCCAGCAGCAGGCGTGTATAGAGCGGATCGCCCGCCATCTCACCGCACATGGCAACCGGTATGCCGGCGCTCAGTCCGGCATCGATGACCATCTTGATGAGCCGCAACACGGCCGGGTGCAAGGGGTCATAGAGATAATTCACCTCGTCATCCACGCGGTCGATTGCCAGGGTGTACTGGATCAGGTCATTGGTGCCGATGGACAGGAAATCCAGGCGCCTGGCAAAGGCCGCCGCGGAGAGTGCGGCGGCCGGGACTTCGATCATGCCGCCGATCGGGATGTGGGGGTCAAAGGCCAGGCCCTGGCGCTGCAGAAAGTGTTTGGCCTCTTCGATCAGGTTCAGCACCTGCTGCAGTTCATGCGTGTTCGACAGCATGGGAATCATCATGCGCACCGGCCCATGAGCGGAGGCGCGCAGTATGGCGCGCAACTGGGGGCGGAACAGGCCCAGGTCCTTCAGGCACAGGCGGATGGCGCGCAGTCCCAAGGCCGGGTTGCCGCCGCAAAGGCCACTCGTTGCGGCGCCGTTCACCTGCTTGTCCGCGCCCATGTCGAGCGTGCGGATGGTGAGGGGCTTGCCGTTCAGCGCTTCGATGACTCCCGTGTAACAGCGGTATTGTTCCTCTTCATCGGGGGGTGCCAAGCGGTTCATGAACAGGAATTCGGTACGGTAGAGACCGACACCCTGGGTGTTTTCCCGGACGATGACCTCGATATCCTCCGGAAGTTCGATGTTCGCCATGAGCCTGATCGGCGTCTGGTCGAGCGTTATGGCCGGAGTCTGTACCAGCGCTCGCCAGTTCGGTGCGGCGCCGCACCTCCTGGGCCTGGCGTTCGCGATAGTGTGCGAGGATGTTCTCGTCGGGATCCGCGATCAGTACGCCATGCAGGCCGTCGAGTATGACCGTCTCGCCATCCTGCAGGAAGTGCTGGATGCCGTGCACGCCGACGATGGCGGGCAGTTGCACGCTGCGCGCCAGGATGGCGGTGTGTGAAAGCGGGCCGCCATATTCCGTCGCGAACGCGCTGATGCCCTGGTGCTGGAGCAACACGGTTTCCGCCGGCGTCAGGTCGTCGGCGAGGACGATGGCGCCGTGCAGGCCGCCTTCGACATGCAGTTCGCTCTGGCCGGTCGCCATCAGGATGCGCAGGATGCGATTGATGACATGATCCACGTCATCACGGCGGGTCCGCAGATAGGCGTCGTTCATCTTCTCGAACACATCGACTACGGCATCGCGCTGCTGTTTCAGCGCCCATTCGGCATTGCAGCCGGTGTCGCGGATCAGTTCGACGGGTATGTCTACGATCGTCGCGTCATCGAGCATCAAAAGATAGGTATCGATGAAGGCGGTGATATCCGCCCGGGTTTCCTTCGGGATGCGTTCACGGATCGCCCTGAGCTGGAAGCGGGCGGTGGCTATGGCATCCAGGTAGCGGGTGACCTCATCCTCGATGAACTGGGGGGGAATGGCGCTTTCCAGCACCTCGAGGGACCCGCGCACGATGATATGGGCCTTGCCGATGGCAACGCCGCGGGAAATGCCTATGCCGGTCAGCGCCAGGCTCATACCCTGTTTACTCCCACATCAGTTGATCAAGGTGGTGCGGTTCAGTCCCCATAGGCTGATGATCATGCCGCCCGTTGTCGGATCGGCGTCGATTATTCCACCTCGCCGAATTTCTCGTCTATGAGTTTTCCCAGGGACATGGCGGCCACTTCCTCATCCTCTCCGTTGATCGTAAGGATGAGATTGGTTCCTCTGGAGGCGGCCAGCATCATGACCCCCATGATGCTTTTGCCGTTGACGGTCTGATGGTCCTTGGTGATGTCGATCACGCTCGAGAACGAGGATGCCAGCGTCACGAATTTCGCCGCCGCGCGGGCATGCAGGCCGAGTTTGTTGGTGATGGTTACCTGTTTGCGCCGCATCTTATGAAGCCATCTTTCTGGCGGTGACGACCACGCCGTCACGCGCCCCGGTAAGCGCCTTGTTGGCCAGTTCTTCAAGAGAACACGTCGGGTAGTTGAGTATGCGCACCAGCATCGGGACGTTGACGCCCGATATCACCAGGATGTTGTACTTATCGAGCAGGCGTGCGGCGATGTTGCTGGGGGTGCTGCCGAAGAGGTCCGTCAGCACCAGCACGCCGTCACCTTGGTCGAGCTCCCGGTAGAGCGCGCAGGCTCTCTCCAGCACCATGTCGGGGTCGCAGCTTGCGGGCACGTTCAGGGATCGGGTCCGAATCGGACAACTGCCAAGGATGCCTGATGCCGTATCCAGCAGGTAGTGGCCCAGGTCATTATGGGTGATGAGTAGCAATCCGACGTTCATGCAAGTTCACGATGCCTGATAACGATATTCCCATACTGGCTGCCCAGGTTTCCGGCGATGCGTTCCACCAGATACACGGACCGGTGCTGTCCGCCCGTGCAGCCGATGGCGATGTTCAGGTAGCTGCGATTGTCCACGCTGAAACGGGGGATCCATTTTACGAGGAAGTTTTCCAGATCCGCATATAATTCATGCACGGCCGGTTCCCCGTCAAGAAATTCGATAACCTCCCGGTCGAGTCCGGTCAGATTGCGCAAGGCGGGTTCCCAGTAGGGGTTGGGCAGGCAGCGTGAGTCGAATACAAAATCGGCATCGGCCGGGACCCCGTGTTTGTAGCCAAACGACCTGAGCACGAGGGCAAGCCCGGGGTTCTCCCGCGCACCGATGCAATCACGCACGAGATCGCGCAACTGGTGGACATTCGTCCGGCTGGTATCGATAAAAAGATCGGCATTCGCGCTTATCGGCGCGAGCAGGTTGCGCTCCTCCCGGAGCGCATCGGCGAGGGATGTGCTGGGTCCGGTGAGGGGATGTTTGCGGCGGGTCTCGCTGAAGCGCTTGAGGAGCGTCTGGTCGTCGGCCTGAAGAAAGATGATCTTGCAGTCGATGCCGCGGCTGCGGCAGTTGGCGATCACCGCGGGGAAGCGGCTGATCTGGTCGGGATTGTTGCGGGCATCGATCCCCACGGCCACGTTATTCACGCGTGAGAGGTGCGGCTGGCTGAATTCCAGAGCGAAGGCGTCAAGCAACCCGACCGGCAGATTGTCGGTGCAGTAATAACCGATGTCCTCCAGGGTGTGCAGGGCGATGGTCTTGCCCGAGCCCGAGAGGCCGCTGATGATGACGAGATTCATCGCGACACGTTTTCCAGCCGCTGTTTCTGGCGTTCGATGAACGCCTGGCCGGCATCATAGCCTTTTATGTTGAGGATGTGGTTGCGAACGGCGGCTTCCACCAGCACCGACAGATTCCTGCCGGGCCCGACCGGGAGGGTGATCTCCGGTATCTCCACACCCATGATGGTGCGCATCGCTTGCTGCCATGCAGGCGGTCCATCGTGGCGGCGTCCTGCATTTGCTGCAGGACGATGATCAGACGCAGGTTACGGTCCTGTTTTATGGAACTGGCGCCGAACATGGCGCGCACATTGAGGATGCCCAGTCCGCGCACTTCGAGAAAGTCGCGCAGCATTTCCGGGCAGGTGCCGTTCAGGACATCCGGCGCAACGCGTGAAAATTCGGTGGCGTCATCGGCAATCAGGCGGTGGCCGCGCGTGAGCAGCTCCAGCGCCAGTTCGCTCTTGCCGATGCTGGAGGCGCCGGTAATCAGCACGCCGGTGCCCATGACTTCCATGAAAACTCCGTGCAGGGTGATCTTCTCGGCGAGATAATTGCCGAGAAAATAACGCAGGTGCTGAATGGTTTCCCCGCTGGGCAGGCAGGAGGACAGCACCGGCGTGCGGCTAGCGATGGCCGCGTCTACCAGGTCCTCGGGCGCGCCCAGGCGCTTGGCGATGATGATCAGATCGGACTGGCCCGAGAAAAGCTGGCTTATGGCGTCCTTGCGCGAGTTCTTCTTCAGCTTGTCGAGATAATCCAGTTCCTTGCTTCCCAGCACCTGGATGCGGTGCTGGTTGATCAGGTTGAGGTTCCCGACCAGCGAGACCTCGTCCGCCGCATCCGCTGCCGCCTGTATCGTATGCCCGTCATGTTCTTCCCCCGTCACCCATTCAAGTCCCAGTTTCTTCTTCAGGGCGTCATGGAGGGTGGAGATTGAGAGTGTGGTACTCATGCGGTTTTCTGTTGCACGTCCCTGTGGCTGAGCAGTTGCAGCAGGCAGGCATCGTTTTTACAGTCGCGGATGCCGCTGCAGAAGGCCGGGCTGCCGAACAGCGTGGCGATGCCGGAGAGGATCCGCAGATGCTCCTCGGTGGAGTCTTCCGGAACGATGAGCGCGAATATCAGGTCGACCGGCTGACCGTCCGCCGCGTCGAATTCAATCGGCTGATCGAGCTTGATGAAGGCGCATACCGGCCGCTCCAGCCCCGCTCATGCGGCCGTGCGGTATGGCGACACCCTTGCCAAGACCGGTACTGCCCAGTTTTTCACGGGTGATCAGGCTGTTGAATATTTCATTCCTGGAAAGCTGTGGCGCGTTCCTGGCGAACAGTTCGCTGATGTTTTCCAGCAACCGTTTCTTGCTGCCGATCTGCGGGCAGCACAGAACCCGGTCCTGGTTGAGTAGTTCGGAGATATTCATGGCGCTACCGTCCAGAACCGAGCCGCCCGGTGCGGGTGATTATCGGCTTTTCAGACATGATTCTTCAGGGAACCCTCGTGCTTGTGATGATCATTCATTTTCTCGTTGTGTTTTTTCACCTGGCGGTCGAGCCTGTCGGTGAGGGCGTCAATTGCGGCATACATGTCTTCCTCGGTTGCATCCGCGTACACGATTCCGCCGTTGAGACGCAGCGTGGCCTCCGCCTTGTGCCGGAGTTTTTCCACGCTGAGTATGACGTGGACATCCAGTACCTGGCCGGAATGGCGCATCAGGCGTTCCAGCTTGCCGCTGACGTACTCGCGCAGCGCGGAGCTTATATCGACATGCTGCCCTGTCAGGTCTATTTGCATCACGGGACTCCTTGATTATCGTGCCTATGATCAGGCGTTTGCGTTCATTGGAAGGTGCTATGGAAAGCGACTCGCGGTACTTGGCAATGGTCCGGCGGGCGACCTGGATGCCCTGTTCGGCAAGCAGACTGGCCATCTTGCTGTCACTCAGCGGCCTGGCGGGATTCTCCGCGGCCACCAGTTTTTTGATGATCGCACGGATGGCGGTCGCGGAGCATTCGCCGCCTGCCTCGGTGCCGACGTGACTGGAAAAGAAATACTTGAATTCATAGATGCCGCGCGGGGTATGCATGTACTTGCGGGTCGTGACTCTTGATATGGTGGATTCGTGCATCTCTACTTCCTCGGCGACACTGCGCAGGACCATGGGTTTCATGGCTTCCTCGCCGTAGTCAAAGAAGGCGCGCTGGCGCGACACGATGCTCTTGGCCACCTTGAGCAGGGTCTCGTGGCGGCTTTGCAGGCTCTTCAGGAACCAGCGTGCCTCCTGCAGGTTGTTTTTGAGGTAGGTGTTGTCCTTGCTGTTGTTGGCCCGTTTGACCAGGTTCGCGTAGAAGGCGTTGATGCGCAGTTTCGGGATCGATTCCGTGTTCAGTTCCACCTGCCATTTGCCCTCGCGTTTGGTGACGTAGACATCCGGCACGATGTATTCCGGCTCCATGGCGCTGAACGTGGAACCCGGCCGCGGGTTCAGCGACTGGATCAGGTGTATGACGTGCTGCAGGTCATCCTTGGCGAGCCGCATCCTGCGTATCAGGGTAGTGTAGTCGTGGTTGCCCAGCAGGTTGAGATGATCCCGGATCAGGATGCCGGCTTCTTTCAGCCAGGGTGTACCGGGATCGAACTGCGCGAGTTGCAGGTAGAGACATTCACTGAGGTTGCGCGCGCCCACGCCGACCGGGTCAAACTGCTGGATTCCGTGCAGTACGGCCTCGACCTCGTCGAGCTCGATCTCCGCCTGGCCTGACAAGTTGCGTTGCATTTCCTCGAGGTCCTGGGTCAGGTAGCCGTCCTCGTCGATGGCATCGATCAGGGTGGTGGCGATGATGCGGTCGGTTTCTGACAGATTCGTCAGGCCCATCTGCCAATACAGGTGGTCATGCAGGTTGCCGCTGCTGACCGTGACAGTCTCGTAGACGTCACGCCGGTCGTCCTGTGCCCGAAGCGCTATAACTGGTTGCGCCCGTGTCGTAGATGTCTTCCCAGTTGCTGTCGACCGGAAGTTCATCCGGGATGGTGTCGGTGCGCCCGGCCGTGAGGGGTGAATCCACATCCACGGCGCCGGCCTCCCGGTCCCGGCCGGCTTCCCCGCCCTCACGCGCCTCCTGTGCTTCCCCCTCCGCTTCCCCCTGTTCCAGCATCGGGTTGGATTCAAGCGCGTCCTGAATCTCGGATTGCAGTTCCAGGGTCGAGAGCTGCAACAGGCGGATGGCCTGCTGCAACTGGGGCGTCATGGTCAACTGCTGGCTGATGCGAAGTTGTAGGGACTGCTTCATAGAATTCCAGGGTAAATGGGAGCGCTAGCCGTCTTCGATCATTAATGGTGCTAGTATATAGCATTATCCATGCCATGATAAAAAACCCGGCATGCCCGGCCGTTCACAGCCGGAACTCCGAACCCAGGTAAACGCTGCGCACCTGCCGGTCAGCGAGGATGGCCTGCGGCGGACCTTCGGCGATCACCTGTCCCTTGTTGAGGATATAGGCATGGTCGCAGATGCCCAGCGTCTCCCTGACGTTGTGGTCGGTGATCAGGACGCCGATGTTGCGATTGCACAGGTGTTTGATGATTTGCTGGATATCCACGACGGAGATCGGGTCGACGCCCGCGAAAGGCTCGTCCAGCAGGATGAAGCGGGGGTCTGCGGCCAGGGCGCGGGCGATTTCGACGCGCCGGCGTTCACCACCGGAGAGGCTGATGCCGGCCTGGTCGCGCAGGTGGGTGACATGCAGTTCCTCCATCAGTGATTCCAGCAACTCCTGGCGCAGGTTCCGGTCCAGCCCCTTGCGGATCTCCAGCACCGACAGGATGTTTTCGGCCACCGTCATTTTCCTGAAGATCGACGCCTCCTGGGGCAGATAGCCGAGGCCGTGCCGGGCGCGGACGTGCATCGGCTGCAGGGTAAGATCGAGGTCATCGAGGGTGATCATGCCTTCGGCGCAGGGTATCAATCCCACGATCATGTAGAAACAGGTGGTCTTGCCGGCGCCATTGGGTCCCAGCAGGCCGGCGACCTCCCCGGTTTTCACGCTCAGTGAGACGTCATCGACCACCTTGCGTGACTGGTAGCGCTTGCCGAGCCTGTGGGTGGCGAGGACGCTCACGGTGCGGTTTCCTTGGCAGGAGCCGGCTCACGGGCAGGAGCAGGGGCAGAAGCAGAAGCAGGCTCAGGGGCCTGCGGCTCCTTGGGTTTGGGCTGCAGCGTGATATGGACCCGGTCACCGCCGGTGCTGCTACCGGCATTGGCCGTGTTCTTGGTGATATCGTAAATGATTTTCTCGCTGCGCAGTTCCTTGCCGTCCGTCTGCCAGACGCGCGCCGCGCCCGAGCAGGGTCATGAACCCGCCGGCGGCCTGATATTCCATGCGTTGCGCTTCGGCATGCTGGTCGACATCCTGACCATCGGGCCGCTGCACCGCTGTGGCCGGTGCGCCAGTCAGTATGGCTTTCTCGATATGGTCATCCTTCGTGTAAACCGTCATGGTGTCGCCATGCAGCTTGAGCGTGCCCTGAGTCAGGTAGACGTTGCCCTGATAGATGCTGATGCCTTCCTTTTCCTTCAGGGTTGCCTTGTCCGCCTCGATGGTGATCGGCTGGTCCCGATCAGCGGCCAGTCCGTGGGCCAGCGCCGGCAGGCAGAGCAGCAGCAGGGCGTGCAGGCGCATGCGTCGGTTAGCCGCCGGCATCGACTCTGCCTCGGACCCTCGAGCGCAGATCCAGGCGGCTTTCCCTGAAATTGGCGAGCAGTCCGACCCCCTCGATCCGGTAGCCGCCGGACTGGATGACGGCTGCCGCGTCCGATTCGGCGGTATCCGACTGCGGTTTGACCAGCAGATCGCTGGTGACGACGTTGATCGCCCGCTGGTCGGCATACTGCGGGCGATTGATCACGACCCGGCCGAGGAGCCACACGGTGTCGCCCTGGTCCGCCACCCGCCCGCGTTCCGAGCGTGCATCCCAGATCGCCCGCTCCTGGCTGAAAACCTGCAGGAAGGGGTCCGTCAGTTCGGCATGGTCATCGAAGGGGAAATGCTCCATGCGGCTCGCCTGGACGCGATAGTGCACGTTGCCGTCCTCGCCGATGATCTTGAGGTCCATGTCGTTGACGAACAGATCGGGACCGCTCGGCGAGGGGGTCGGCTGTTCTTTCAGGGCGCCCTGGTCCATGCAGCAGCCAGCCGCTCACGGCCGCTCCCGCCAGCAGCCCAGTGAAGAGCATGACCTGTTTCCCGTTCACAGGTACCGGCTCATCTCGTCGTCAAGCACGCCTTTGGCTTCCATGATGAGCTCGCAGACATCGCGCGCGGCGCCGCGTCCTCCGGGGTTGGGCGTCTGCCAGTGGCTGTGATGGCGCACCAGCGGATGGGCGTCCTGTACGGCGATCGCCAGGCCCACGCGGCGCATGATGGGCAGATCGACGACGTCGTCGCCCACGTAGGCCGTCTGGTCCTCGGTAACGCCCAGTTTCCGCGCCAGGTCGCGGAACGCCGGCAGTTTTTCCCGTTTTCCCTGGTAGACGTGCGCTATGCCGAGATTTTTCATGCGGTGTTCAACCACATGGGAGGTCCGCCCGGTGATGACGGCGATCTCGATGCCATGGCCAAGCAGCATCTTGATGCCATGCCCGTCACGCGAATGGAAGGCCTTGTATTCCTGGCCGTCATCGCCGATGTACAGGCTGCCGTCGGTCAGTACGCCGTCGACGTCGAATACCAGCAGGCGGATGCGGGCTGCCTTTTCGAGTATGTCTTTCATCGGTGCCGCTACCGAATCACACCACGCCGGCTCTGAGCAGGTCATGCATGTTCAGTGCGCCGACGAGTATATTGTCGTCATTGACCACGGGCAGGGCGTTGATCGATTTGCTGTCCATGAGTTGCAGCGCCTCGGCGGCCAGCATGCCGGGGCGTATCGTTTTGCAATTCGTCGTCATGACGTCCCCGACTCGTGCGACATGGACATCCACCTTGTGGTCGATGGCGCGGCGCAGGTCGCCATCGGTGAATACGCCGACCAGCCGGCCCTGCCCGTCGACCACGGCCGTCATGCCGAGGCCCTTGCGCGTCATCTCCATCAGCGCATTGCTGAGCAGGGTGTCGGGACCGACGGCCGGGATGGCCGCACCGGTATGCATCAGGTCATCGATCAGCAGCAGCAGACGCCGGCCCAGCGCCCCGCCGGGATGGGAGCGTGCAAAATCCAACTCGGTGAAACCGCGCGATTCCAGCAGCGCGATCGCCAGGGCATCGCCCATGGCGAGCGCCGCCGTGGTGCTGGCGGTGGGCGCCAGGTCCAGGGGGCAGGCCTCCCGGTCCACGCGCACGTTGATATTGGCGGTGGCGGCCTTCGCCAGGGTCGATTCGGGGTTCCCGGTGAGGGTGATCAGGGGCACGTTGAGGCGCTTGATGATGGGCAGGATGGTGATGATTTCCGCGGTCTCTCCCGAATTGGACAACGCCAGCACCACGTCCGAGGCGGTGATCATCCCCAGGTCGCCGTGGCTCGCCTCGCCCGGGTGTACGAAGAACGCGGGCGTGCCGGTACTCGCCAGGGTAGCGGCGATCTTGCCGCCGATATGGCCGGATTTGCCCATGCCGATTACCACCACGCGGCCCTTGCACTCCAGCATGTACTGACAGGCCTGGAAAAAGCTGGTTTCCCGGATCTCTCCGGCCAGCGCGGCGACCGCCCGGGACTCGATGTCGATGACCGCGAGCGCAAGCTCCTCGAGTTTGTGTCTATTCATGGCGGGACTCCGCGAAAAACCGCGGAACAGCCTGTCGGTGATCACGAGGTGTGGTTCGGGTATTCATCTCGGTGCTAATAAATGCTCCCAGCCTGCCGGTCCCGGAAAAGTATAACAGGGTCTGGTGAGCAAGATAGGCTGTCAAGCGGCGAGGCGGCGGCAGCGGTTCCGGGGTGACGGTTTTCATGGATGGCGTTAGTGGACCCGAACGTTTTATCATACACGCCCGTGTGCGGGGGCCAAACGCCTGCCGCCGGTGTCTTTACGAATACCATCCGCAGCCGCCGGCTGCGGTGAACAGCCGCGGATCCTATGGGAAAAGCCAGTCAGGAAACAAGCCAGCCGGCGCGTGATGCCATTGTCCGGATTCGCGGCCTGCGGTACGCGCGCGGCGAGCGGATGATCTTCGAAGGCATCGATCTGGATATCCAGCGTGGCTACGTCACGGCGATCATGGGTCCCAGCGGTACCGGCAAGACCACCCTGCTCAAGCTGATCGGCGGGCAGTTGCGTCCCGCCGCCGGGACGGTCGTCGTCGACGGGGAAAACGTGCCGGAGCTCGGCATCCAGGCGCTTTACAACCTGCGCAAGCGCATGGGCATGATGTTTCAAAGCGGTGCGCTGCTGACCGATCTGGATGTTTTCGATAACGTGGCTTTCCCGATCCGGGAGCATACCGCTCTTCCCGAGTCCCTGGTGCGTGGCCTGGTGCTGATGAAACTGCAGGCGGTGGGGCTGCGCGGCGCCTGCCACCTGATGCCGAACGAATTGTCCGGCGGCATGGCGCGGCGCGTGGCCATGGCCCGCGCCATCGCGCTGGATCCGGCAATTGTCCTTTACGATGAACCGTTTACCGGGCAGGATCCGATATCCATGGGGGTGCTGATGAAGCTGATACGGGAACTGAACGATGCCCTCGGGCTGACCAGCGTCGTGGTTTCGCATGACGTGAAGGAAGCGGCCGCGATCGCCGATTATGTCTACCTGCTCTCCGACGGCAAGGTGGTGGATCACGGTGTGCCGGCAAGGCTGTGGGAGTCGGCCTCGGAGTGGTCGCAGCAGTTCCTCAACGGCAAGCCGGACGGACCGGTTCATTTTCATTATCCCGCCAAGGAATTACGGGAAGACCTGATCGCGGGAGATGGCGTGCGCGTGATACTGGATGCATTGCAGCAACTGGGCAGGGCCGGCCTGGGTTTTTTCGAGCGCCTGGGCCGCGGCCACCTGTTCCTGATGTATACGCTGGCGGGGATTCCCGGGATATTGCTGCGCCCGCGCCTGGTGATCGCGCAACTCTACTCGGTCGGGGTGCTGACCCTGCTGATCATCCTGGTGTCGGGACTGTTCGTCGGCATGGTGCTCGGCCTGCAGGGATACAATACCCTGGTCGATTTCGGCGCCGAGGAGTCGCTCGGTGTGGTGGTTGCCCTGTCGCTGGTGCGGGAACTGGGTCCGGTGGTGGCGGGGCTGCTGTTCGCCGGACGGGCGGGGTCGGCGCTGACGGCGGAAATCGGACTCATGAAGGCAACGGAGCAGTTGTCCGGCATGGAGATGATGGCCGTCGATCCCATGAAACGGGTGGTGGCGCCGCGCTTCCTGGCTGGTTTTCTTTCCATGCCGCTGCTGGCGGCCATATTCAGCGCGGTCGGCATCTATGGCGGCTATTTCGTGGGGGTGGGGCTGCTCGGCGTCGATGACGGCGCCTTCTGGTCACAGATGCAGGCCAAGGTGGACCTGCACGAGGACGTTCTCAACGGCGTCATCAAGAGCGTCGTGTTCGGTTTTGTTGCGGTCTGGATCGCCGTTTTCGAGGGGTATGATGCCGTGCCGACATCCGAAGGCGTCAGCCGCGCGACGACGCGCACGGTCGTGCATACCGCCCTGGCGATACTCGGCCTGGATTTTGTCCTGACGGCGCTGATGTTTGGAGGTTGAGAGATGCAAAATAGCAGGGCAGTGGAAATCGGGGTGGGTCTGTTCGTTGCCGGCGGCATGGCCGCCCTGTTCATGCTCGCCATGCAGGTCAGCAATCTCAGCGCCAACATCAGCGGCGAGAGCTACATCGTGACCGCGGCGTTCCAGAACATCGGCGGACTGAAGGTCCGCTCGCCGGTGACCGTCTCCGGCGTGCGCGTCGGGCGCGTCGAGGCCATCGATTATGATACCAGCGCCTATGAGGCCGTGGTCTCTCTGCGCATCGAGGACAAGTACAACAGCTTCCCCGAAGACACCTCCGCCAGCATCTTCACCGCCGGCCTGCTGGGCGAGCAGTACATTTCGCTGCAGCCGGGGGGTTCGGAGCAGAACCTCAAGGCGGGCGACCGGATACACCTGACCCAGTCGGCCCTGGTGATGGAACAGATCATCGGTCAGTTTCTCTACAACGCGGCCGCGAAAGAAAACAAGTGACGGCCTTCGTTCCGGTCGCTACGGGCGCAGCAGGGCGGGACGGCAGGCGCGCTGCCGGCGGACGCTTCTTCCTGCGCTCGGGGAAGATTCAGCGGCGACTGAAAACCATCCTCATACCGGCGGTGTGCGCACTGCTGCCGCTGCTCGCCGTCGCCGGCAATCCCTCGCCCGTCGATCTGGTGCGGGACACCACGTCGCGGATGCTGACGGCTCTCAAGGACGGAAAAGGCGGCTATCGACCAGAATGAGGGCCGGCTCTACGAACTGATCTCCGAGATTGCGCTGCCGCATTTCGATTTCAGGCGCATGGGCATGTGGGTACTGGGGCCCTACTGGCGTTCCGCGACGCCGGAACAGCGCGACCGGTTTGTCGGGGAATTCCAGCAACTGATGGTGCGCACCTACGGCCATACCCTGATGGATTACCGCGACATGAAGATCAGTTACCTTCCGCTGCTGGCCGCACCGGATGCGCGGCAGGTCAATGTCCGTTGCGAGATCGAACAGGCGGGCGGAAATCCGATCCAGCTTGTCTATGCCATGTATCTTACCGGGGATGGCTGGAAGGTCTATGACGTGTTAGTCGATGGCGTCAGTCTGGTGACCAATTACCGCTCGTCCTTCGCCGCCATCATTCGGGAACAGGGTATGGACAGCCTGATCCGGCAGCTCTGCGGAACGCAACGGGGCGGCCGGCCGATGAACGAACCCCGCATCGAGGAGACCGGGCACGGGAGCTGGAAACTCACCGGCGACCTGAGCTTCAGTACCGTTCCCGCCCTGCGGACCGGGCCGGACTTCAAGGCGACGGACCGTCCCCGGATCAGTATCGACCTCGCGGGGGTGACGCGCTCGGATAGCGCGGGACTGGCGCTGCTGATCGAGTGGCTGCGGGAATCGGAACGGCTGGGCAAATCCATTACCTTTATGAATATGCCGGTGCAGATGCAGTCGATAGCGCGCGTCTGCGGACTCGACGGGATACTGCCGTCAGGCACTGGTTGAAACGCTATTTTGCCTCCTATTGTATAGACGCTTAATAGACGCCTCATGCCGGGTAAATCCTTCCGTGACACGCTGTGAATACGTCCCTGTACGCTCGACGGCCGCAGTCGCTCGGGCATCTCGGTAACTGCTCCTGCGTTACCCTACCTCCTGCATCCCTGCAGTCGTGCCCTCACGCGACACTTGCACATCCCTGTGCATCGTCCCTGCGGCCGACGGTCACTACAGGACTTACCCGGCATGAGGCTTTGTTAAGGCAGTTATCGATATCGGTGAGTTGCGACACCGTGCGGGAGCAGCGCAGCCATGCAGGCAAGTGAATTACAGGCCCTGATCCAATCCGGAATGCCGGATGCCGAGGTGATCGTCAAGGGGGAAGGCGATCATTTTGAGGCGGTGGTCGTCAGCCGCCAGTTTGCCGGCCTTACCATGGTGCAGCAGCACCGCCTGGTCTACGCCACGCTGGGTGAACGCATGGGCGGTGAAATCCACGCGTTGAGCCTGCGTACCCTGACACCGGACGCCCGGCAAGGGCCGGGGCGCTAGGAAGCCGACACCCTGGACCGGCTGATCATAAGAGGCGGGACGCCGCTGCGGGGCGAGGTGCGCATCTCCGGCGCCAAGAACGCCGTGCTGCCGATCATGGCCGCCACGCTGCTGGCCGACGGCCCGGTGACGATCGGCAATGTGCCGCATCTCCACGATGTGACCACGACCATGGAGCTGCTCGGGCGCATGGGCGTGGATCTCATCGTCGATGAACGCATGAACATCGCGATCGACGCCCGCTCGATCAATTCCTACTGCGCGCCCTACGAGCTGGTGAAGACCATGCGTTCCTCGATCCTGGTTCTGGGGCCGCTGCTGTCGCGTTTCGGGCAGGCCGATGTGTCCCTGCCGGGCGGTTGCGCGATCGGCTCCCGGCCGGTCAATCTGCATATCAAGGGCCTGCAGGCGCTGGGCGCGCGTATCGAGGTCGAGAACGGCAATATCAAGGCGCGCGTCGACCGGCTCCGGGGAACGCGCCTGGTCATGGACCTGGTGACGGTTACCGGCACCGAGAACCTGATGATGGCGGCGGCGCTGGCCAGGGGGACGACGCTGATCGAGAATGCCGCGCGCGAACCGGAGGTCGTCGATCTGGCCAACTGCCTGATCGCGATGGGTGCGCGCATCGAGGGGGCCGGCACGGACATGATCGAGATCGAGGGTGTCGATCACCTGCACGGCACGCACTACAGCGTGCTGCCCGACCGGATTGAAAGCGGCACCTTCCTGGTGGCGGCGGCCATGACCGGGGGTCACATCCGGATCAAGGGCACCAGCCCGCCGATCCTGGATGCCGTGCTGCAGGTGCTGACGGAGACCGGGGCGGACATCAGCCTGGGCGAAGACTGGATCGAGCTGGACATGGCAGGCAGGCGACCGAAGTCCGTCAGCGTGCGCACGGCGCCCTATCCGGCATTCCCGACCGACATGCAGGCCCAATTCACGGCGCTCAATGTCATCGCGCAAGGCACCGGCACCATCACGGAAACGGTGTTCGAGAACCGCTTCATGCATGTCCAGGAATTGCAACGCATGGGCGCGGACATCCAGCTCGAAGGCAACACGGCCATCATCAAGGGCGTGGCCAGGCTGACCGGCGCGCCGGTCATGGCGACGGATCTGCGGGCTTCCGCCAGCCTGGTGCTGGCCGGTCTCGTCGCCCGGGGCGAGACGCTGGTCGATCGCATCTACCACCTGGACCGCGGCTATGAATGCATCGAGGAGAAGCTGGCGCAGTTGGGGGCCGATATTCACCGCCTCCACGCCTGATGCACCCCCGCACGCTTGTAAATCAGGGTTATCTCCCTGAAACTTGTCCGTCATGAATACGCTGCTGACCATCGCCCTGTCCAAGGGACGCATCTTCAGGGAGACGCTGCCGCTGCTGGCCGCGGCCGGCATCGAGCCCGCGGACGACCCGGACACCAGCCGCAAGCTGATCCTGGATACCAGCCAGGACGACGTGAAACTGGTCATTATCCGCGCCGCGGACGTGCCGACCTACGTCGAATACGGCGCCGCCGACCTGGGCGTGGCCGGCAAGGACGTGCTGATGGAACACGGCGGCAACGGCCTCTACGAGCCCGTCGATCTGGGTATCGCCCGCTGCCGGCTGATGGTGGCCGGTCCCGAGCAGCGGGTCTGCCCAACCCGGCGCCTGCGCATTGCCACCAAGTATGTGCAGAGCACCCGCCGTTACTATGCCGACCGGCGCGAGCAGGTGGAAATCATCAAGCTCTACGGCTCCATGGAACTGGCGCCGCTGGTCGGGCTGGCCGACCGGATTGTCGATCTGGTGGACACGGGCAACACGCTCAGGGCCAACGGCCTGGTGCCGCTCGAGCACATCGCCGACATCAGCTCGCGGCTGATCGTCAACAAGGCCGCCATGAAGATGAAACACCAGCGCATCACACAGCTCATTGCCCGGCTCAAGGCGGCCTGCGGTCATTAACCCGCATTTCTCATCACCATGGCCGAGATAACACGACTTGACAGCCGCGACGCCGGTTTCCGCCAGGCGCTGGAAAGGCTGGTGACCCGCGCAGAGGCGTACGACCGCACGATCGATACGACGGTCAGTGACATCATCGAGGAGGTGCGCTCGCGCGGCGATGCGGCGCTGCTCGACCTGACCCGCCGTTTCGATCACTGGACGCCGCGTCATGCCGCCGATCTGGAGATCCCGCCGGCGCGCTGCGCGCTGGCGCTGCGAATCCATCGGCGACGCCGAGCGCGCCGCGCTGGAGCTGGCGGCCCAGCGGGTGCGCCAGTACGCCGAACACCAGCGGCTCGAATCCTGGTCCTACACGGAGGCCGACGGGACGCTGCTCGGGCAGCAGGTCACCGCCATGGACCGGGTCGGTCTTTACGTGCCCGGGGGCAAGGCGGCCTATCCATCGTCCGTGTTGATGAACGCCGTGCCCGCCAAGGTGGCCGGCGTGCCGGAACTGGTCATGGTGGTGCCGACGCCGCGCGGCGAGGTCAACGACATGGTGCTCGCCGCCGCCGCCATCGCCGGGGTGGACCGGGTGTTCGCGCTGGGGGGCGCGCAGGCCGTGGCGGCGCTCGCCTATGGCACCGCGACGGTGCCGGCGGTGGACAAGATCGTCGGTCCGGGCAACGCCTATGTCGCCGCCGCCAAACGCCGGGTGTTCGGCAAGGTCGGTATCGACATGATCGCCGGCCCCTCGGAGATCCTGGTGGTCTGCGACGGCAGGACCGACCCGGACTGGATCGCCGTGGATCTCTTTTCCCAGGCCGAACACGACGAGGATGCCCAGTCCATACTGCTCAGCCCGGACGCGGAATTTCTGTCGCAGGTGGGCGAGAGCATCGAACGGCTGTTGCCGGACATGCCGCGCGCGGCGATTATCGAGGCCGCGCTGCGGGGGCAGGGCGCCCTGATCCGGGTGCGGGACCTGGAGGAGGCCGTCGAGATCGCCAACTTCATCGCACCGGAGCATCTGGAACTCTCCGTCGCGGAGCCGCAGGCGCTGGCGGCGCGGATCCGCCATGCCGGTGCGATCTTCATGGGCCGCTACACCGCCGAGGTTCTCGGGGATTACTGCGCGGGCCCGAACCATGTCCTGCCCACCGCGCGCACGGCCCGCTTTTCCTCGCCGCTGGGTGTCTATGATTTCCAGAAGCGCTCCAGCCTGATCCGGTGTTCGGCGGACGGCGCCAGCGTGCTCGGCAGGACCGCCGCCATCCTCGCCCGCGGCGAGGGCCTGACCGCCCACGCCCGCTCCGCGGAAGCCAGGATCAAGAAGGACGGCTGAGCCGGTATGACTTCATCCACCTACAGGATTAATCGCTTCATCCGCCCGCAGCTCCGGGCGCTGCAGGCCTACCATGTGCCGCCGGCCGCCGATCTGATCAAGTTCGATGCCATGGAGAACCCCTATTCCTGGCCTGAGTGGTTGGTGAACGACTGGTTGAACACGCTCCGGGGCGCCGCGCTTAACCGCTATCCGGATCCCGCGGCGCGCGCCCTGAAATCCCGAATGCGCGGCGTACTGGGAGTGCCCGAGGCGGCCGATGTGATACTCGGCAACGGCTCGGATGAACTGATCCAGATGATCATTCAATCGGTGGCGGCGCCGGGACACGTGATCCTGGCGCCGGAGCCGACCTTCGTGATGTACCGTCAAATCGCGGTGGTTACCGGCCTCGACTTCCAGGGCGTGCCGTTACGCGAGGATTTTGCGCTCGATGCGCACGCCATGCTCGATGCCATCGCCACGCACCAGCCGGCGGTGGTATTCCTCGCCTATCCCAACAACCCGACCGGCAACCTGTTCGATCGGGAGGCGATCGAGACTATCCTGGCATGTGCGCCGGGTCTGGTCGTGGTCGATGAAGCCTATGCCCCCTTCGCCGACGACAGTTTCCTGCGCGACCTGGTGTCCTATGACAATCTCCTGGTGCTGCGGACGCTTTCCAAACTCGGACTCGCCGGCCTGCGTCTCGGTCTGCTGGCCGGGTCCGGGGACATGGCTTGTCGAAATCGAGAAAACGCGCCTGCCTTACAACATCAGCAGCATCGATCAGCTCACCGGCGAGTTCGCGCTCAGGCACTACGCGGTCTTCGAGGAGCAGGCGAAGACCATCCGTCAGCAGCGCGGCGAGTTGCTCGGTCGATTGCAGGCGTTGCCGGGACTGACGGTTTACCCGAGCGTGGCGAATTTCATCCTGTTTCGCGTGCCGCCTGGGCGGGGCGGTGCAGTGTTCGAGGGGCTGATGTCAAACGGCATCCTGATCAAGAACCTGGGTGGTTCCGCGCCGGCGCTCGCGGACTGCCTGCGCGTGACCGTCGGGAAACCGGAGGAAAACGCCGCCTTCGTGGCGGCGCTGGCGTCCCTGCTCTAGAGGGCAGGGACTATCGACAGGATAACCGCCAAAGATGCGGAAGAAACCGACGTGAGACGGCGTGATCCGTGTGAACCGGACCGGATTCATCCCGGATTCAGTGTCGAGGTAAATCAGCGGCGGCCGTTTTCGGGTTGTTTCTCACGAAAGGGGTGGGTTATGATTCCTATCGCCCATGTTCTACGCGGTGAGATGAGTCTTGTCGGACCGTGTTCCACTTCGTTTGGTCCAGCGACTTACAAGTTTGCACCCACGCCGATCGGACGTCATGCCGGGCATCACTGGTCTATTGAGAATTTTGGCCGCGCGTAACTTGAGTTTGATGAACGCTTGCGGCTGGACATTACCTACATTGAGCGCGCAAGCGTGCGGTTGGATATCACCATGCTCATTATGACCGTGTTCGATGTGTTTCAACAGCGACGACACGCAGTAAAGAAGAGAGTGTATCGATGCCGAACAAAATCGCCTATATTGTTTCGCGATTTCCGCACCTGCCTGAAACGTTTATCCTGCGTGAAATGATCTCTTTGGAGCAGTTGGGATGGCAAATTGAATTGTACCCGCTGATCATTCAGAGAGAGGAGCTTGTACATAACGAGGCGCGTCCCTGGCTGATGCGTGCGCATGCTGTGCCTTGGCTTTCCTTCAGTTTACTGCGGGCGAATATTCAGAAAATGATCGATCGACCGCGTCAGTATTTTTCACTGTTATGGAGAGTGTTGCGGGAGAATATCAGCAGCCCCAAGTTTTTGGCGCGTGCAATCGTTTTGTTCCCGCGCGCCGTGTGGATGGCGGACCGGTTCAAACTCGATCACATCGACCACATCCACGCGCATTATGCGACGCATCCTGCGCTGGTTGCCTGGCTGATCAATCAGTTGACGGGCATTTCTTACAGCATTACCGTCCATGCGCATGACATATTCGTTGAGAAGTCCATGCTCGCAACCAAATTGCAGGATTCCGTTTTTGTTTCCTCGGTATCGGAATTTAACCGCAATTATCTGGCAGATATGTTAGGTCCCTGGGTTAAAGAAAAGACCCAGATTGTTCGATGCGGAATAGACCCTGCGTATTACGAATCCGGAAATGTAAATAACGTTCATGATGCCAATCGGCTTGAAATCATCAGTATTGGAAGTTTGCAACCCTACAAGGGGTACAGGTACCTGATCAGGGCTTGTGTGGAACTTCGAGAGCGCGGTATCCCATTTCGGTGCAGGATTGTTGGTGGCGGAGAATTGCGTGCCGCATTGGAACGCATCATTCATGAGTATCATATTGAGGATCTTGTCGAATTGATGGGACCACGCACCCAGGATGAGGTCTCGCGCTTGTTGCGAACGGCAAATTGTTATGCCCAACCGAGCGTTGTAACTTCCACCGGCAAAATGGAGGGCATCCCGGTGGCGCTGATGGAGGCCATGGCTAGCGGTATTCCAGTTGTGGCAACATCCATTTCTGGAATTCCTGAGTTGGTCAGAAATGGCGAGACCGGCTGGCTTGTGCCTCCTGAAAATATCACTGCGCTCGCGGATGTATTATCCCAAATTTATGCAGACCCAACTGAGGCCCAAAGGCGAGCCGCTCTTGGTCAAAAATGGGTTTTGAAGGAATTTGATTTGTCATCGAATGTGCGAAAATTGGCGTCCCTTTTTACGCGGTTAAACTTATCGCCGCAGATTCAATAGCGCGCGATCAAGGGTTAGAGTACTTGAATACATCCCACGAGCAATCGAACCATCAGGACACGGCGGATCAAGTACTCTGATAATCCTTTGATATCTGTTGGCGCCCCTCCTTTAGGGGGCGGCCTCATCGGTAGTCACCGAGGCCGGGCGCTGACTGACCTTCGCTTGCGCCGTGAAGCCCTTGCCCTGGCGCGAGCCATCCAGCCGGATCATGGCGTCGGGGTGCTGGTCCGAGATGATCTTCATTGCCTGGCGTGCATCATCGACCGCTTGCTTGTTGATCGCCAGCACGACATCCCCGGGCAGGATCCCGGCCTCGTCGGCCGGCCCGCCGCGCAATACCCCGGAGATCAGCACGCCGCTGGTGCTGTCAAGGTTGAGGGATTGCGCGAGATCGGCCGTCAGGTCCTGCGCCTCGATGCCGAGCCAGCCGCGCACGACGTGTCCATGCTCGATGATCTGCTTCATCACCCCCTTGGCCATGCTCACGGGAATCGCGAATCCGATCCCCTGCGACCCGCCGGAACGGCTGTAGATGGCCGAGTTGATCCCGATGAGTTCCCCGCGGGCATTGATCAGCGCGCCACCCGAATTACCCGGATTGATGGCGGCATCGGTCTGGATGAAATCCTCGTAGGTATTGATGCCCAGATGGTCCCTGCCCGTTGCGCTGACGATGCCCATAGTGACGGTTTGGCCGACCCCGAAGGGGTTGCCGATCGCCAGAGCGATGTCGCCGACACGCAGGCTGTTCGAGTCGCCGATCACGATGGTCGGGAGCTGGTCGAGGGAGATGCGCAGAATGGCGAGATCGGTATCGGCGTCTACGCCGACCACGCTGGCGCGCACGTTGCGCCCATCCGCCAGCAGCACCTGGATGTCATCGGCGCCGCTGATGACATGATTGTTGGTCAGGATGTAGCCTTGAGTGCTGATGATGACACCGGAGCCGAGGCTGGTCTGTATTTCCTTGCTGGTGCTTGAGATGCGATCGCCGAAAAAGTGCTGAAGCAGGGGGTCGTCCATGAAGGGATGGACACGCCGGGTAATGACCTTGGCGGTCTGCACGTTGACCACCGCCGGCATCGCCCGACCGACCGCATCGGCGTAGGACACGGCGCCGATCCAGTCGCTGTTTTCAGGCGTCGCCGCCGCTGTGGCCGCTGCCGGCGGCGCCGGGGTTTCCCTGACCTCGACGACATTGCCGGTGGTGCGCAGCAGGTTGGGCTGCACGACCAGGATATACAGGAACGCCACAGCCAGCCCGGCGGTGACGGCTTGCAGGACAAAGGAGATTAACTTACGAATTGCCATGGGTGGTATAACCTGCTGATGACTCAGAAGCGCTGTGCTGATTTACCGCGGAGGCGCAAAGTACTTGGTAACTACTCCCGACGTTACCCTACCTCCTACCTCCCTGTAGTCGGTGGAGAAAATTACAGCTTAGAGTAATCCATAAGCCTTAATAACCGGGAACAGGGAAGCACAACGGGTTGGCGGATGGGGTAATCATGCTCAATGTTCAAGCAGGCCATTTTCGGTAAACAGTAAGGCGGAACATACTTCAATGACCCTGCGCTCTCGGCCTCTCCGCGGTGAATTTTTCATACCGGCTAACATATCACATTAGGGAACCGGAACGCATGGCAACCCTGCGGGAACTGGTGGATTACGCGAATACCCTGCTCGATATCGGGCGCTTCCAGGACTATTGTCCCAACGGTCTCCAGGTGGAGGGCAGGCCGGAAGTCGGTATTCTGGTCAGCGGGGTGACGGCCAGCCTGGCCCTGATTGAGGCGGCGATCGCGGCGGGTGCCGATGCCGTGCTGGTGCACCACGGGTATTTCTGGAAAGGGGAAGACCCGTGCATTACCGGCATGAAGCGCCGGCGCTTGCAGCGGCTGCTCGGCGCGCAGATCAGCCTGCTGGCCTATCACCTGCCGCTCGATGCACATCCGGAACTGGGCAATAATGCCCAACTGGCCCGGGTGTTGGGTGTTGAAACCCGCGGCACCTTCGGAGGCAATGACGGGACGGGCCTGGCGCACTATGCCATGCTGGCGCCGGAGCTGGATGCGCCGGCGCTCACCGAGCTTATCAGCCGCGCGCTGGGCCGGGCGCCGCAGCACATCCCCGGCGCGCGTGAGGTTATCCGTTCGCTTGGCTGGTGCACGGGCGCGGCGCAATCCTACATCGAGGCGGCGGCGGGACTTGGGCTGGATGCCTTTATCAGTGGGGAAATCTCGGAACAGACCGTGCATGTCGCGCGCGAATGCGGCATACACTACTTCGCGGCCGGTCATCACGCGACGGAACGCTTTGGGGTGCGGGCGCTGGGTAATCATCTGGCGGAACGCTTCGCGCTACGGCACCAGTTTATCGACATTGAAAACCCGGTCTGAGCAGTTCCGCCCGGCCTGATCGCACGGCTGATCTAAACGGCTTTGTGGCTGACTTTTTCCCATATTGCCCTTGACCTTGTGGGGCAGTTGGACCATCCTATGCCGTCCTGACGGAGTTCATCTAGCAATTCAGTATATTCCGAATTAATTAATATTACCTTGCCGGGCCATCGTTGCTGGCGGGGATACAAGTTATTGATTTCTCTACTTGGAGAATGCTCGTATGAGTGGCGATGAGGTCAATCCAAGCAGGCGTCGGTTTTTGACCGCAGCCACCACCGTCATCGGCGGGGTGGGAGTGGCTTTTGCTTTGGTGCCTTTCATTTCATCCATGCAGCCCAGCGCCAAGGCTCGCGCCGCAGGCGCCCCGGTACGGGCCGATATCAGCAAACTTGAACCGGGTCAAATGATACGCGTCAAGTGGCGCGGCAAGCCGATCTGGATCGTCAACCGGACCCAGGCAATGCTCGACACACTGCCGACGCTCGATGGCCAACTGCGCGACCCCGAGTCTCAGCAGTCGGAGCAGCCCGACTACGCTAAAAACGAGTACCGTTCCATCAAACCCTTATATCTGGTGCTGATCGGCATCTGCACCCATCTGGGTTGCTCGCCGACCTTTCGCCCGGATGTCGCACCGGCCGATCTGGGCAAGGACTGGAAAGGCGGCTTCTTCTGCCCCTGCCACGGTTCCCGTTTCGATCTGGCCGGGCGGGTATTCCAGGGCGTGCCGGCGCCGCTGAACCTGCCGGTGCCCCCGCACCGCTACCTGAGCGCGACTGAGCTCCTGATCGGAGATGAAGGAGGGGCTGCGTAATGGCTGAAAAATGGAAGACCGGCCTGCTCGGCTGGATCGACGCGCGTTTCCCGCTCAGCCAGATGTGGAATGAGCACCTGGCGGAGTATTACGCACCCAAGAACTTCAACTTCTGGTACTACTTCGGCTCCCTGGCCCTGCTGGTGCTGGTCATGCAGATCGTGACCGGCATCTGGCTCACCATGAATTACAAACCGGACGCCCTGCTGGCATTCAATTCCGTCGAATACATCATGCGGGATGTGAACTGGGGCTGGCTGATCCGTTACATGCATTCCACCGGCGCCTCCTTCTTCTTTATCGTGGTGTACCTGCACATGTTCCGCGCCCTGCTGTATGGCTCCTACAAGAAACCGCGGGAACTGATCTGGATCTTCGGCATGATCATCTACGTGTGCCTGATGGCCGAGGCGTTCATGGGCTACCTGCTGCCCTGGGGGCAGATGTCCTACTGGGGCGCCCAGGTCATCATCTCGCTGTTCGGCGCCATTCCCGGCATCGGGGAAGCCCTGGCGCTGTGGATACGCGGCGACTACGTGATCTCCGACGTCACCCTGAATCGCTTTTTCGCCTTCCATGTCATCGCGGTGCCGATCATCCTGCTGGCGCTGGTGGTGATGCACATCCTCGCCCTGCACGAGGTCGGTTCGAACAATCCGGACGGCGTGGAGATCAAGAAAACCAAGGGTCCGGACGGCCATCCCCTGGACGGTATTCCGTTTCATCCCTACTACACCGTGAAGGACATCGTGGGCGTGATCGTCTTCCTGATCCTCTTCTGCATCGCGGTGTTCTTCACGCCGGAGCTGGGCGGCTATTTCCTGGAGCATGACAACTTCGTGCCCGCGGATCCCCTGAAGACGCCCGAGCATATCAAGCCGCTGTGGTACTTCACGCCGTTCTACGCCGTCCTGCGCGCGGTGCCGGACAAGTTCTTCGGGGTCGTGGCCATGGGCGCGGCCATCGTGCTGCTGTTTTTCCTGCCTTGGCTGGACCGCAGTCCGGTAAAATCCATACGTTACCGGGGAACCTCGTACAAGCTGTCCTTGGCCGTGTTCATCATCAGTTTCCTCGCGCTGGGTTATCTGGGCGGCGAGCCGGCAACGCCGCTGCTCACCAACTTCGCCCGGGTGTTCAGCATTCTGTATTTTGCGTTCTTCGCGGCCTTGCTGATCATCCCCATATTCGAAAAAACCAAACCGGTACCGGACAGGGTAACGTCATAATGAAGAAGCGATTACTCTCCTTGTTGCTCATGCTTACACCCGCATTTACGATGGCGGCCACGGGCGGCGTGCATCTCGACAAGGCCAACATCGACCCCGATAACCAGCAGTCGTTGCAGCGTGGCGCACGCCTGTTCGTCAATTATTGCCTGAGCTGCCATGCGGCGGCCCTGATGCGTTACGAGCGCATGGGCCATGACCTCGGCATCAGTGAACCGGTGGTTGCCGAGAACCTGATGTTTACCGGCGGCAGGGTCGGCGAGCTGATGACCGTCGCCACCGATCCCGAGGATGCCATCGAGTGGTTCGGCACCGTGCCACCGGATCTGTCTGTTATCGCGCGTTCACGCGGCGTCGACTGGCTGTACTCCTATTTACGCTCCTTCTACAAGGATGGCTCGCGCGTCACCGGCGTCAACAACCTGGTGTTCCCTGACGTGGGCATGCCGTTCGTGCTTTGGGAGCTGCAGGGCTGGCAGAAGCCGGTCATCACCACCGTCAGGGATCCTGATGGTACCGAGCGTAAGGTGGTCGAACTCGAGCTGGAAGAACCCGGTTTGATGAGCCCCAAGGAATACGATCGCGCCGTGCGCGATCTGGTCAATTTCCTGGATTATATGGCCGAGCCCGGCAAACATGAGCGGCGTGCTTTAGGCGTGAAGGTGATCATGTTCCTGCTGGTGTTTCTGGTGGTCGCCTACCTGATGAAAAAGGAATTCTGGAAAGACGTACACTGATCCGGTTTTTCCCGGGCCTGAAAACATTTACTTGGGGAGGCTTTGATTCAACCGCCATGCCGGCCGAACCCGCGCGAGAACGGGGACGGGAGCAGGATCCGGGTGTCCATTTTCCACGCCTTGCTGGATTCCCGCTGGCGCGGGGTGGATGCCGTTTGCATTAATCAGATTTTCCTTGGGGAGTAAAGCCGCATGGCGCTGGTTGCCAATCGACGTTCGGTCATGACCTTGTTCTCTTCGGCAACCGGCCCGGAGAGCCACCGGGTGCGTCTGGTGTTCGCGGAGAAAGGCATCACGGTGGAAGTGGTGGATGTCGACGGCAATAACAAGCCCGAAGACCTGGTAGACCTGAATCCCTACAACAGCGTCCCGACACTGGTGGACCGGGAACTGGTTCTCTACGATCCCCGCACCATCATGGAATACCTCGATGAGCGTTTCCCGCATCCGCCGCTGATGCCGGTCGATCCCGTGTCCCGGGCGCGCGCCCGGCTGGCGCTCTACCGTATCGAGAAGGACTGGTATACAGAGCTGCCCGCACTGGAGTCCAAGAGTGAGAAGGTCTCCACCAAGGCGCGCAAGTTGCTGCGCGACAGCCTCACGGCCGGGGCCGAGGTGTTCGGCGCCAAACCGTATTTCCTGAGCGATGAATTTTCCCTGGTGGATGCGACCATCATCCCCATCCTCTGGCGCCTCAAGCACTACCACATCGATCTGCCGCGCCAGGCCAAATCGGTTTTGCTGTATGCCGGGCGCATGTTCGCGCGTGATGCGTTCAAGGCCAGTCTTTCCGAAGCCGAACGCGATATGATGTAATAAACCCGGTCCTCGCCTGGCCGGGTGCTACCGTACCATCCCCGCCTCATCAGGCGTGGCAGGGCGGGGCGGTTTTCCTGTATCTTTTCGCCTCGCTCTTGTATCTTTTCCGCCATGACCAGCAGTCGTCCCTACCTCATACGGGCCATTCATGAGTGGATCCTGGATAACTTCATGACACCCTATTTGCTGGTGGATATCGAGGGTGAAGGTGTCGATGTGCCGCGCCAGCACGGTCAGAACGGAAAGATCGTGCTCAATGTCAGTCCCACAGGCCGTTGAGGGATTGACGCTCGCTAACGATGCCATTAGCTTTCGCGCCCGCTTTGGCGGCATCGCCACCGATGTTTATGTTCCCGTCGATGCCATTCTCGCCGTCTACGCCAAGGAGAACGGGCGCGGCATGGTCTTCGCCGAAGATGAGGACGAACCCGCGCCTGACGCCCCTTCGGCGAGTTCTTCCAGGCGGCCGCGGCTCAAGGTGGTCAAGTAGTCCCCTGTTGCTAACCGCCGAGTTTCGGCGATGGGTTATTGCGGATGGGTTCCATGTGCAGCTGTTTGGCGGGCACGCCGCTTTCCAGCAGGAAGGCTTCCGTGGTTTCCAGCAATGCCCCCGGAAGACACATGTAGTAATCACAAGTCGGCCACTTCCCCGACAGCGGCGATGATGTCCGGCAGTACGTCTTCCACCAGCCTGCCGCTCGCCAGTTCGATCGGGTGATAATGGAAATTCTCCAGCGCGTCCTGCCAGGAACGGCAGAGGTTGCCGAGGTAGTGGGTGTTGTCGTCGGTGGTGATCCAGTACAGATGCACCTGCTGCGAGGTATTGAGCGACAGGGCGTGTTCGACCAGGCTCTTCACTGGCGCGAACCCGGTATTGCAGGCGACGAACACCAGCGTCCGGGTGGAGTCCTCGTCAAGGGTGAATTCACCGCGCGGCCCCCGGATGGTGATCACCTCGTTCACCTTGAGCGTGCTGGGCGAGGTAGGCGGAAATCTCCTGTCCCGCGAGCTTGGGGATGTGGAAATCGAGCGACTTGTCATCACAGGGGCAGCTCGCGATGGAGCAGTCACGGGGGGGCAGGTGATCGAGCCGCAACGAGACATACTGGCCGGCCAGGAAACGCAGCCGTTTGGTGCGCGATGTCCTGGCGCGCACGATGAATGTGCCTGCATCCGGCCGCTCGATCTTTTTCACGCGTATGTCGATTTCCTGCAGGGGGATATCATGCGTGCCGCTGGCCTCCTCGGCCTCGATCACCAGGTCGGATGCCGCGGTGTTGCAACAGGCCAGGAAGTAGCCCAGGGCCTTCTCGGTTTCCGTCAGGGAGTAGTCGTGCAGACAGATTTTTTTCAGTTGTCCGGAAACCACCTTGGCCTTGCACAGACCGCAGGTGCCAGTATTGCAGCCGTAGTTCAGCGCCAGCCCGCTGCTCAGCCCGGCTTCCAGGACGGAATTCGCCCCGTCGATGTAGAATTCATGTCCGCTCGGCAGGACTCGCACCTTGGCCGCCATGAAGCGCGGAAATTCCTCCCGCGTGAGGATATCCTCCGCCTCGCCCGATGCCGCCCGGAGCGCCTGCACCGCCTCGTGCAGCCAGCCCCGGAGCTGGCCGAATGCCGCTTCCCGTTCAAGATCCTCGCGGTCGAGGTCCTGCAGTTTGAGTTTCAGGTTATCGAGCAGTTCCCGGTAACGTCGTGACTCGCTCCTGGTCTTCGCCAGTTCCCGGCTCAGCGCCTGGATGCGGTTGGCGCAGGCCGTGATATCCGGGAATTCGCGTTCACGACGGATGACCTTGTCGACCGCCTGCTCCATGATTTCCCCGACGCGATCCAGCATGCTGGAGTCCTCGACCTGCGCCTGCGGATAGGCGTGCAGCAGATCGGACAGCAGTATCGCGCCTTCAAAGGTGCGCAACTCCCCGGACTGGATGCGGGTTTGCAGTTCGCTGCGCTTGACCCCGACCATACGGGCGGCTTGGGAGAGTGAAATCAGGCGCGGCATGGATGCTCCTGCAGGGATTCGGGAAAGTCGCGCGTCTTACGTTACCATATCCGCAGCGGATTTGAATGCGGCCACGGAGGGCATGGGCTTGTGCGCGCCAAGTATCGGATGTATGAGACCTGAGAGGTACGGATGATCGAAGTGATAGTGGCGGATATAACCGGTCTCCAGGTGGACGCCATCGTCAATGCCGCCAACAGCAGCCTGCTGGGCGGCGGCGGTGTGGATGGCGCGATCCACCGGGCGGCCGGACCCGAGTTGCTGGCGTATTGCCGCACCCTGGGCGGGTGCCGGACGGGCGAGGCGAAGATCACGCCCGGTTTCATGCTGCCGGCCCGGTGGGTCATCCATACCGTCGGTCCCGTGTGGCATGGCGGCAGGCACGGCGAGGCGCAGTTGCTTAAGTCCTGCTACCAATCGAGTTTCGCCCTGGCGCTCGCCAACCAGGCGCGCTCCATCGCCTTCCCGGGCATCAGCACCGGCGTCTACGGTTATCCCAAAGACCAGGCGGCGGCCATCGCGCTCGAGGCGATGCGAGCGCACGAAGACCGCTTTGAACGCATCATCGCCTGCTGTTTCAGCGAAAGCGATGCCGAACTCTATCGACGGGAGCTGGCGGAGCGCAAGAGTTGATTCACCGCACCGGCGCCGGTGTGGCGGACACATCAACCACGGCGCTTTCACCCAGGAACAGCAGCGGGTCCACGCGGGCGTCATTGAGGCTCACGCCCCAGTGCAGATGCGGACCGGTGACGCGGCCGGTCATGCCGACCGCGCCGATCACCTCGCCGGTCGCCACGCGCTGGCCCGGCTTCACGTCGATGCGGCTCATGTGGCAGTACATGGTGATCAGGCCCTGGCCGTGGTCGATGAACACGGTGTTGCCGTTGAAGAAGAAATCGCCGCTGTCGATGACGGTGCCGGGGGCGGGGGCTTTGATGGGGGCGCCTTCCGCGGCCGCAATGTCGAGACCGCTGTGCGGCTTGCGGGGCTGTTCGTTGAAGAAACGCCGCAGCCCGAAGGGACTGCTCAACGGACCGTCCACCGGCTTGCCGAAGTCGAGGGTTACCGCATCACCATTCGACCAGTGCCGCAGGGCCGCCCC
Source organism: uncultured Gammaproteobacteria bacterium (assembly GCA_963773065.1). Lineage (GTDB taxonomy): Bacteria > Pseudomonadota > Gammaproteobacteria > UBA9214 > UBA9214 > CAVQCA01. Next base: position 18,064 of record CAVYZN010000023.1, on the reverse strand, counting down.
GATCCGTTTCTCTTCGCGGTCGATGCGCTCCAGGTCGCGCTTCTCCGGGTTGACCTTGCGCTTGTCCTCGATGGTGAGGTGCTGGGTCTCGTAGGCCTTGTCGGTGACCTGGAAGGACAGGCGCAGCGGCTGCTTCGCGCGGGTCCGCGCCTCCAGGTAATGCGTACCGGGTTGCGTTTCGAGCGCCAGACCGACGATGGCGTAGGTCTGACCCTCCTGGCGGGTGATGAGGACATGCCGCTGCCGGTAGCGCACGCTCTCCGGGTCGGCATCGGCGGGCAGGCGGATCGCGGCGATGCCGCCAGGTACGGGCGTGTGATCGAAGGTAAAGGCATGGCACCACGCGGGCAGCAGCAGCGCGATGATGGAACACAGGGTCGTTGAACGGGGCATGATCAGCTCGCTTCCGGATGAAAGGGGTTGTCGTGACGGCTGACCGGGTTATTCGGGTAGGCCGGCCGGGTCCACGATGCAGACCAGAGTTCCATCAGCCAACCTGGCTTCCACCCGGTCGCCGGGTTTGACCGCCGTCGCCTTACGCAGGATTAGTCGATCGGGCAGGCGGCTGACGATGGCGTAACCGCGCTTAAGCGTGGCCAGAGGACTGACGGTGTCGAGCGATCGGCAGGCCAGTCCCAGCCGGCGTTGCTTTTCCGCGAGCAGGGCCTGCATGGCCGCGCCCAGGCGTTGCGCCAGCAGGTGCTGCTGCAGGCCAAGACGGGCCACCTGGTGGGCCGGGGAGTGGCGCTGCAGCTTCGCATGCATTTCATTAAGTCCGGATTGCAACTCTCTGATCCGCATGCCGATGACAAATCGCGCGCGCTGTTCGAGTTCATCCAGACGCTGGGCCTGCTGGCGCAGGTATTGTCCGGGATGCACCTGCTGCAGGCGCTTCTCGATCCATGCCACCTGCCGGTGTTGGTCGGAGAGCGTGTGCCGCAGGCGCTGTTCCAGCCGGGCGGCGAGTTGCGTGATCCGGGCGAGCCACTCGAACTGGTCGGGACTGACCAGTTCCGCCGCGGCGGAGGGCGTCGCGGCGCGCTGGTCGGCGACGAAGTCGGCGATGGTGAAATCGATCTCATGCCCGACGGCGCTGACCAGCGGTATCCGGCACTCATGGATCGCCCGCGCCACCACCTCTTCATTGAACGGCCACAGGTCCTCCAGCGAACCGCCGCCGCGAGTCAGAATCAGCACATCGCAATCGGCGCGCGCGCCGGCCAGCCGGATGGCGTCCGCGATTTCGCCGGCGGCCTCCCTGCCTTGCACCGGCACCGGATAAATCAGCACCGGGATGGCGGGGAAGCGGCGGCCAAGCACGCTGATCACATCGCGTACCGCCGCGCCCGAAGGGGAAGTGATGACGCCGATGCGCCGCGGCAGCACGGGCAGGGGCTGCTTGTGGGCGGCATCGAAGAGGCCTTCAACGGCCAGTCTCTGCTTGAGTTCCTCGAACGCCCGGCGCAGCGCCCCGTCGCCGGCTTCCTCCATGTGCTCGACGATGAGCTGATAGTCGCCGCGCGGCTCGTACAGGCTGACCCGGGCGCGCACCAGCACCTGCATGCCTTCATCCGGGCGGAAGCGGATGGCCTGGTTGCGGGTGCGAAACATCGCGGCGCGGATCTGGGCGCGGGCATCCTTGAGGGTGAAGTAGAGGTGACCGGAGGAGGGGCGGGAGACATTGGATAACTCGCCTTCCAGCCAGATGCGGGGGAAACCCTGCTCGAGCAGCAGCCGCGCCTCCAGGTTGAGACGGGAGACGCTGTAGATGTCGCGCTCCGGCGCCGTGCCGCCGTGGTCCACTGTCGAATCCGCCATGGCGGGCAAGGATAGCATTGTTTGTTTCGGGAATACCCGTCCCGTAGAGGTGTTTTAGGGCCGCAAACACTGGATATGGTTTACCGCAATCAGTGCAGCCCCTATAATTAGCGGCCAACCTCTACTGTCGGATCTTCACCCTCCTTATGCGCATCGTGCAGGAAGCCCTTACTTTCGATGATGTCCTGCTGCTGCCGGCGCATTCCACCGTGCTGCCCCGCAATGTCAGCCTGCACAGCCGGCTGACGCGCGAAATCGAGCTGAAGATCCCCCTGCTATCGGCCGCCATGGACACGGTCACCGAATCCCGGCTGGCGATCAGCCTGGCCCAGGAAGGCGGCATCGGCATCATCCACAAAAACATGCCGGCCGAGCAGCAGGCCGCCGAGGTCCGCAGCGTCAAGAAATTCGAGAGCGGCGTGATCAAGGACCCGATCACCGTCCCTTCCACCGCCACGATACGCGAAGTCATCGATCTGACCCGCGCCAACAACATCTCCGGTGTACCGGTCGTGGACGGCGAGGACCTGGTGGGCATCGTGACCAGCCGCGACCGGCGCTTCGAGACCAACCTGGACAAGCCGGTCACCAGCGTCATGACGCCAAGGGAGCGGCTGGTCACGGTCCGGGAGGGCGCGGACCGGGGGGAGGTGATCGCGCTGCTGCACAAGCACCGCATCGAGCGGGTGCTGGTCATCAACGGCGGCTTCAAGCTGCGCGGCATGATCACGGTGAAGGACATCCAGAAGTCCACCGACTACCCGAATGCCTGCAAGGATGACCAGGGCCGCCTGCGCGTGGGCGCCGCGGTGGGCACCAGCGCGGAAAACGATCAGCGCATCGCCGCGCTGGTCGAGTCGGACGTCGACGTCATCGTGGTGGACACGGCCCACGGCCACTCCGAGGGCGTGCTGGACCGGGTCAGGTGGATCAAGCGGCATTACCCGGATGTGCAGATCATCGGCGGCAATATCGCCACGGGCGCCGCCGCGCGCGCCCTGGTCGAGGCCGGCGCCGACGCGGTCAAGGTGGGCATCGGGCCCGGTTCCATCTGCACCACCCGCATCGTGGCCGGCATCGGCGTGCCGCAGATCTCGGCCGTGGCCAATGTCGCGGAAGAACTCGGCCCTGACGGCGTCCCGGTGATCGCCGACGGCGGTATCCGCTATTCGGGCGATATCGCCAAGGCCATCGCGGCGGGCGCCTGGTCGGTCATGATCGGCAGCATGCTGGCCGGGACGGAGGAAGCGCCCGGCGAGGTGGAGCTGTACAAGGGCCGCTCCTACAAAGCCTATCGGGGCATGGGTTCGCTCGGCGCCATGCAGCAGGGTTCCAGCGATCGCTATTTCCAGGAGGGCGGCGAACCGGACAAGCTGGTGCCGGAAGGCATCGAAGGCCGGGTTCCCTACAAGGGCAGCATGCTGACCATATTGCACCAGTTGATGGGCGGCCTGCGCTCCAGCATGGGGTACACCGGTTGCGCCAGCATCGAGGAGATGCGCCGCAAGCCCGAGTTCATCCGGGTGACCAATGCCGGCATGCGGGAAAGCCATGTGCACGATGTCACCATCACCAAGGAAGCGCCGAACTACCGGGTGGACTGATCGCGCCCGGGGAGGGCGATGACAGGCGCCGCTCGCCGCAACCATGACCCCTATTCTCACCGCAAAGACGCAAAGGACGCAGAGGAAAGAATTCATTGCTTGAACCATCGAATGACGTTGCTGCCTCGATATCGCGCCGTTATTTTCTCAATGTAATGATCAATGATCTCTTTGCGTCTTTGCGGTTGATTTTCATGTTATCCGAGCATGGACAACTCACTGCAACTGAATCCGGCCTCCGACCACGTTGGACACACACAGCGACATACATGCCCACCGCATCCTGATCCTGGATTTCGGTTCCCAGTACACGCAGCTTATCGCGCGGCGCGTGCGCGAGGCCGGGGTCTATTGCGAGATCCATCCCTATGACATGGAGGAGGGCGAGATCCGCGTGTTCCATCCCCGCGGCGTGATCCTCTCCGGCGGCCCGGAGACCGTCACCGCCGACTATGCGCCGCAGGTGCCGTCCCTGGTCTTCAGGCTGGGCGTGCCGGTGCTGGGCATCTGCTATGGCCTGCAGGCGATGGCGCAGCAGCTCGGCGGCCGGGTGGAGACGGCGACCCGGCATGAATACGGCTATGCCCAGGTGCGCGCCCGCGGGCATTCGCGCCTGCTGAAGGATATCGAGGACCATACCAGTCCCGAGGGCTACGGCCTGCTCGATGTCTGGATGAGCCATGGCGACCGTGTGACCGAGCTGCCGCCCGGCTTCAGGATCATCGCCAGCACCGACAGCGCCCCGATAGCCGGCATGGCGGACGATGAACGCCGCTTCTACGGCCTGCAGTTTCACCCCGAGGTCACCCATACGCGCCAGGGGCAGCGCATCCTGCAGCGTTTCGTCATCGAGCTGTGCGGCTGCGCCGCGCTGTGGACGCCCGGCAATATCATCGAAAACAGCATCGATGCGGTGCGCGAGCAGGTGGGCGAGGACAACGTCCTGCTGGGCCTCTCCGGCGGCGTGGATTCCTCCGTGGTCGCCGCGCTGCTGCACAAGGCGATCGGCGAGCAACTCACCTGCGTGTTCGTCGACAACGGGCTGCTGCGCCACCGGGAGGGCGACCAGGTCATGGCCACCTTCGCCGAACACATGGGGGTGCGCGTGATCCGCGTGGATGCCGAGGCGCGTTTCCTCGCCGCCCTGGAAGGGATCGACGATCCCGAGCGCAAGCGCAAGGTCATCGGCAACCTGTTCATCGAGGTGTTCGAGGAGGAGGCCGGGAAACTGAGCGGCGACGTGCAATGGCTCGCGCAGGGGACCATCTACCCGGATGTCATCGAGTCGGCCGGGGCGAGGACCGGCAAGGCGCATCTGATCAAGTCGCACCACAACGTCGGCGGCCTGCCGCAGGACATGAACCTGCGGCTGCTCGAGCCGCTGCGCGAACTGTTCAAGGATGAGGTGCGCCAGCTCGGCGTGGAGCTCGGCCTGCCCTACGACATGGTCTACCGCCATCCGTTTCCGGGCCCCGGCCTGGGCGTGCGCATCCTCGGCGAGGTGCGCAAGGAGTACGCCGATACCCTGCGTCTCGCCGACCACATCTTCATCGAGGAACTGCGCCGTCATGAGCTGTACGACACGGTCAGCCAGGCGTTTACGGTATTCCTGCCGGTGAAATCCGTGGGCGTGACCGGCGACGGGCGCCGCTATTCCTACGTGGTCGCCCTGCGCGCGGTGGAGACGGTGGATTTCATGACGGCCCGCTGGGCGCACCTGCCCTACGAGTTCCTCGATCTCGTCTCCCGCCGCATCATCAACGAAGTGCCTCAGCATCTCCCGCGTCGCCTACGATATTTCCGGCAAACCCCCGGCGACCATCGAGTGGGAATAAGTCCTTCCAGGCCGGGCTGCCTGGCTTTGGCCACGATGGCAGTATCGAATGCGCTTACTCCCGATGCCGCCATGGACCTGCTGCAGCTCTCGACGCCATCGCAATAATCCGCGCGACTGACGGATTGATGACCTGATCATGGTGGCCAAGCATTTGAGAGTCGAGTGCCGTAACCATGGTGGCAGCCACCACGTTTTCAGCTATCTCGGTGTAGAAAACGACGTGTGCGTGCCAGCTCACCGGCCAATCTAGCCGATCTTCATCCGCCAGTTCCTGTTGCTCTGGATGCCGTATCAAATAAGATACTATACTCACCGTGAACAAGCGGGCCAAACTGCTCGATGCCATGCGCAACAATCCACGCGACTGGCGGATTGATGACCTGATCACGGTGGCCAAGCAGTTTGAGATCGAGTGCCGTAACCATGGTGGCAGCCACCACGTTTTCAGCTATCTCGGTGTAGAAAACGACGTGTGCGTGCCAGCCCACCGGCCAATCAAGCCGATCTACATCCGCCAGTTCCTGTTGCTCGTGGATGCCGTGAAGGAGCTAAAACGATGAGCCAAGATTCGATCAAGAAAATTCGGACGGGTAAGCCCGCCGTATCCGTTTGAGGCCTATGCCCATATCGTTAGCCCGTTACCCGTAGAGGAGGCGGTGGTTTCCTGATCACATTTCCGGACTTGCCTGGATGTATGTCAGATGGGGAAACCGAGGCCGAGGCGGTCACCAATGGGCGCGATGCCTTCGAGTCGTGATTTCAAGTGGTACACCGTCGACCGCAACGGTGATCGCCACGGAATCAAGGACCCCTTCCGCCAAGCATCCAACGAACGACACGCCTTGCTCGACCAACTGACCGGTCACCCAACATGGAGGCAGTGGAAAGGTAGCCGCCTGACTCTCGGCCATGCCGTCGTTTTTCCGGACATCAGTGACTCGGCGGCACTTCAAGGCCCAGACCGACCACGCGCCATCATAGGCGTGGCTAGAGATATCGGAGAGCTTGGAGCGTGGCTTGACCGATTAGTCCGATTCTGGAAGCAGGCAGGAGATAGCCCGCTCGGTGCGCAGGGTGTCAAGCTCGTTGCGGATGTCTTGCGCAAGCCGATTGAAGTGCGACCGACCCTTCGATCGACCATCGACGACACCGAGCAGCAACGCATTCGATTGACAGCAAACCAAGCTAAGGTGCTGAGAACAATCGGTGGCCGCATGCGAGCCGTCATCTCCTGCCGAGCCGGAACGGGCAAGACCTTGATCGCGGTCGAGAAGGCAAAGCAACTTGCTCAAGGCGGACTGAAGGTGCTTCTGCTTTGCTACAACCGGCCACTAGCCGATGCACTTGCAATCGGGCTTCAAGACGAAACGCGGGTCATGGTCCTCAGTTTTCATCAGCTCTGCGATAGACGAGCGAGGCAGGCTCTGGTAGCAACGGGGCGCAACCTGTTGACTGAGGCTGCAGAGGCATACCCGGGGAACAGCGAAAAGCACCTGTTCGACGTTCAGATGCCGTATGCCCTTGCCCTGTCAAACGAGATTCTGGAAGAAAGGTTCGACGCGGTGGTTGTGGACGAAGCGCAGGATTTCAGCGATGAGTATTGGTTCGCCATCGAGGAGCTGTTGCGCGACGAGGCCAACGGCTACCTCTACATTTTCATCGACCAGAACCAAGCGCTATACCGCCGCCATGGCAACCTTCCAGTCTCAGATGAGCCTTACTACCTCACGTCGAACTGTCGTAACACAGCTCCTATTCACGACGTGGGATACGCGTTCTATACCGGGGATCCCCGATACGTCCGCCGCTGCGCGCGACCGCTACTGGATGGAGCACGCGCTCGCCCTGGCCGCGCACGGCGAGGCCCAGGATGAAGTCCCGGTGGGCGCGGTCGTGGTCCTGGATGACGCCATGGCGGGCGAGGGCTGGAATCAGCCGATCGGGCGGCACGATCCCACGGCGCACGCGGAAATCATGGCGCTGCGCGCGGCCGGCGCGCAGCTTTGCAACTACCGCCTGCCGCAAGCCACGCTCTATGTCACCCTCGAACCCTGTCTCATGTGCGTCGGGGCCATCATCCATGCGCGCATCGCGCGGCTGGTGTACGGCGCCGCCGATCCGAAAGGCGGGGCGGTGTGCAGTTTGTGCCGCGGCTTCGAAATCCCGGGTTTGAATCACCGGGTTGAGGTGACCGGCGGGGTCATGGGCGATGCGTGCGGGGAGATATTGAGACGCTTCTTCCGTGCCCGGCGCGGTTAGCACCGTGTCCATCCCATAAAGAAACGGATGCCACGCAAAGCCGCACGGACGGGACTGGCCGGCGCGGCGGGAAGGGCGTATCTTACCGCCGCCCGGGCGGCATTGGACGGGAGGATCGGCGACAGGACGGGAGTAGGCGGGTGATGCGGCGTACGGGTTTACTTTTGGGCATGCTGTTGCTGCTGCCGGCCATTGCCTGCGCCGAAGAAGCGCCGATCGGGGAATATGACTACCCGCGCGCGACGGTCGACATGACCGTCCGGCAGATATCCGGGCATGTCTATTGTGTCGAGGGTGTCCCCGGCGCGCTGACGGGCAACCAGGGTTTCGTCGCGAATGCCGGCTTTATCGTCACCGGCGCCGGCGTGGTGGTATTCGATGCGCTGGGTTCGCCGGCGCTTGCCAGGCTGCTGCTGGAGAAGATCCGCGGCATTACCGATGAACCCGTCGTCCGGGTCGTCGTGAGCCACTATCACGCCGACCATATCTACGGATTGCAGGTCTTCGCGGACCTGGATGCCGAGATCCTCGCACCGGACGGGTCGGACGAATACCTCGAGTCGGAGGAGGCCAGGCGAGGGCTGGAGGAGCGCCGTATCACGCTCGCTCCCTGGGTGGATGAAAACACGCGTCTTGTCCGCCCCGATCACTACCTGGGCGAGGGCACCCGCTTCCGGCTCGGCGATGTGGAGTTCATCATCACCCTGCTCGGCGCCGCCCATTCCGATGGCGACCTGTCGCTGTATGTCGAGCCGGATCGGGTGCTGTTTTCCGGCGATATCGTTTTCCAGGACCTGGTGCCGTTTCTGGGTGATGCGGATACCCGGCACTGGCTCAAGGTGCTGGAGCGCATGGAGAAGGAACACCTGGCGGCGCTCGTGCCAGGCCACGGTCCGGTGGTCAATGATCCGCGCAAGGCCATAGACTTCACGCGCCGCTATCTGGAGTACCTGCGCGAAACGATGGGAGCGGCGGTGCGGGAGTTGGTTCCCTTCGACGAGGCCTATGCCGGGGTTGACTGGGGCGGATTCGAGGAGCTGCCCGCCTTCGCCGAAGCCAATCGCCGCAATGCCTACCAGGTCTACCTCTCGCTCGAGGCGGAAATGCTGGGCGAGAAGTCATTGCCCGGGAGCTAGAGGATAGGGGTGTCCAGCAACAGCGGTTTGGGTGTCTCCTCTTTAACCGCTTCCCGGTCCGTGAACCAGATCAGGATGTCGTAGTAAGTACGGATGTTTTCCACAAAGCGCACCGGTTCACGTCCCCGTGCGTAGCCATAGCGCGTTTGCTGGAACCATTTTTCCTTGCCGAGGAGCGGCAGGTTCTTTTTCACATCCACCCACTTGTCGGCGTCGCCGCCGTTTTTCTGGGTAAGAATACGGGCATCTTCCAGATGCCCGAGGCCGATATTGTAGGCCGCCAGTCCGAGCCAGGTCCGGTCCGGTTCCGCAATCCTTTCGGGAATCTTCTGCAGCATGCGATGCAGGTATTCGCTGCCGCCCTGAATACTCTGTACCGGGTCCGCCAGGTCGTCGATTTCCAGTTCCGTGGCCGCTTCGCGGGTCAGCATCATCAGGCCGCGCACACCCGTGGGTGAGACCGCTTCCGGGTTCCAGTGCGACTCCTGGTAGCCGATGGCGGCAAGCAGGCGCCAATCTATGCTGAACTCCTGTGCGGCCTGCTCGAATATCTCGCGGTAGTCGGGCAGGCGCTGTTCGATGTCCGCCTGGTAGCGACGTGTGCCGACATAGTCGAATTTCCCAATATGTCCATAATAACGTTCGATCAGTTGGTCCAGGGTGCCGTCCTTCCTTATTTTCTTGAAAAAGTCCACCGCCGCGTTGTATAGGCTGTCATCCTCCGAACGGGCGAACGCCCAGGCCAGTGATTTCGGTTGACTGATGGCGAAGGCGGGTTGGAGTTCGGGATAGTAGCGGCGGTTGATGATCAGTTCATTGGAATCGACGATGGTGTAGTCATAGAGCTCCTGCCAGACCAGGTAGAGCAGCTCCTCGCTTTCCACCCCCTCATTTTCCTGCCAGGTCAGGTTGGGATATTTCTCCTTCAGTGCGACCAGGCGCTCCGCATGGCTGCTGCCGGCGACCACGTCGATCTGTCCCTTGACATCGGCCAGGCTTTTGGGACACGGGGTTCCGCTGCGATAAACAAGCTCGGGCGTGATCTTCTGGTAGACGGGCCCGAAGCGGACGATTTCCTTGCGCGTGTCGGTTATCGTAAGACCGGCGGCGGCAAGGTGCGCATCGCCGCGCACGACCAGAGGCAGGATATCGTTCGAGTTCGGCGGGACCACCATCCGCAGTTCGACACCCAGGTACTGCGCGAACCGGCTCGCCAGGTCATACTCGAAACCGGTAGGTCCATCGATGCCCTCGTAATACGTAGTGGGGCTGTTGCGGGTCAGAACAACGAGCTCATTCCGTGCCTTGATCTGATCCAGCAGGGGCGTCTTTTCACAAGCGGCAATCAACAGGCAACAGAGCGCGAATAAAAAACTTCCGGCCATGGTGCCGCTCACCCGGCTTGCGATAGAATACGTCGCTTGCGTGGCTGGTATCATACGTGCCCTTGGTTTGTTTAGCGCCATTATCAAGTATTGCGGCTAACATCGTTTATTTCTTCAGGGTATTAAGGTGAGTATCATACTGCACCGGCCGGTTTTCGCCGCAGGGCTGTTCATCACAATATTGAAAATTCCGGAGAGGTACCGAAGTGGTCACAACGGCACCGACTCGAAATCGGTTGAGGGCTTTACCGCCCTACGAGGGTTCGAATCCCTCCCTCTCCGCCATCCATAAGGAAAGGGGCCAACGGCCCTTTCCTTTATAAATTGTGATGATGGATTCGAAACCTCGATATTAGGATAGCCGGGTTCGACCAGCGGTGCAGCCGCGCACGACTGCAGGGATGCAGGAGGTAGTGCAATGCAGGGAGCAATTGCCGAGAACGCCGCCGTCAGGCGGCGGCCCCGCAGGGGCGAGGGCCGCAGGCCCGAGTCATCCCGACCGGTGTATTCAAGCACGGTGTCGAATAGACAAGAATTGGGAGAGGTGTCCGAGTGGTTGAAGGAGCACGCCTGGAAAGTGTGTATACGGTAATCCCGTATCGAGGGTTCGAATCCCTCCCTCTCCGCCATCCAATGACAAAGGGGCCTTGCGCCCCTTTTTCTTTGGATTGTGATGATGGATTCGAGCCCTCGATAATCAATTGGCCGGTTCGACCAGCGGCGCAGCCGCGCAACCTGAATTATCCTGATGTACAGGGATGTACAAATGCCGCGGGCGCAGGATGCGCAGGAGCGGCCTCCCTCTCCGCCATCCATGAAGAAAGGGGCCGATAGCCCCATCCTCAATGTGGCTGAAACCCGGTGTTAATCCGGTTGCGCACCGTTCGACAGCCGCAGCAGCGCCTCGTTCTGGTCGATGAAGAACTGGAAATGTCCCAGGAAGTTCATGCCCAACAGGCCGTCGAACTGCGGATCATCCAGTTCGAGAACGCCGACGTCGAGGTTGCTGATCTGCCAGTCACCGACCGACAACGAGTCGAGGCGGTAGATTGGCGCACTGATGCGGCCGTTGGCCGTGTTGAAGATGCCGGTTCTGCCGGTGGCCTGGGCGGCGACGCCACGGCGTTTCAGCGTGGCAGGCGTGAGCATGGTCAGGCTGGCGCCGGTGTCGATGAGCAGGCGCGCCTGCTGCGAGCCCAGGCTGGCATCGACCAGGAAATGGTTGCCGCTGCGCAATAACGGTATACCAGCGACCTCGGTCGCAGGCGCAGACGTTTCCGACTGCTGCGGTTCGGTCGCGCCTACACGCGCACGCTCGAGCAACTCCCGCGCCTGGGCGCCGACCTCCGGGTCCTGCGCCACCAGCAGCAACGATTGACGCGCGGCGTCGTTATCGGCGAGCGCCAGTTGCGCCGTGGCGAGACCGATGAAATACGGCGCATAGCTCGGTTCGAGCTGGGTGAGATCCTGGTAAAGCTCCAGTAGACCGGCGTTATTGCCGCTTCGCTTCAGGGCTATCCGCATAATCCACCACCACTGCGCGAATGCGCCGGGTCAGCTCCTCCAATGTCTCCGGGCGCCAGGCCTGTCCTTTCGCCTCGTAGAGCTGCGCGATCGCGGCGCGCATGTCTTTCTCGCCACGATAGGCATCCGCCAGCAGCATGCGCGACTCCACATCGCGGTAGTCGACCTGCAGGTAAAGTTGCAACAACTGTATCGCCGACCGGTAGTCCGCTTGCGCAATCAGTCGGCGGGCGTGCGTCAGTAGCTGGACTCTGGCGCGCTGTACGGCTGCATCATCCGCCTGCGCCTGCAGTGCCTCGTAACGTTCCATGGCGCGCGCAAATGCCTTGCTTTCCAGCAGTTGCCGGATAGCGTCGTTGCGCTCCGGCCGTGCCGCGGCGACATTGTCAGCAGACTTCGGGATGACAGCCGGCGGTGACGGCATTATCCTTGCCGGTACGCGGGATACCAGCGGTTCGGACACCCAGCGATCGCGCGAATACCAGCCCAGACCCCACGCCGTAATCAAAGCCACAACCAGTAATCCTGCGCTGCGTTTACGCATGGCGCGACTATAACAGCGTACGCGAGACGCCACTAGACGAGGCGCGCAGCGCCACCGGTGTCTGCCGCCATGCAATGATAGTTTGCTTGAATCGATACTATTTATCTCCTTGATTTCAATGGTGTGGTTCGCAGATTTGCAATAGCTCGGTCCCAGTGAACCATTTCCGCGCAGCGTGATCTATCCTTGATATATCAAGGGGGTTGTGCCACTCGTGACCTGAATGATCACGTCCCTGTTCCCGCTGCAATACAACAGGGGGTGTTGTATGTCCGAGCATGACGAGACGCGTCAGAGTTTTCTCGACTCTCTGACGGCATTCACGAAAAAACACCGGGCCCGCCATTGGGAGGGTCTCTTTGAAGCCTTTCTCCGGGAGATCGTCACGCGCGATCCCGCACGGTTGACTCGCGGCAGCCATCAGTATCTGTGGGATATGCTGCGCTGGCGCCAGGAAGACCGGAGTGAGGATGGCGGGGAGAGCCGCGAGTTCCGCCTCTTCTCCCACGAACTCTACGGCATGGACGAGCCGCTGCGTCGCGTGGTCGACTACTTCAAGGCCGCCAGTGCCGGCTCCGAGGTTGGACGCCGCCTGCTGCTGTTGCTGGGACCGCCCTCAGGCGGCAAGTCGACGCTGGTCATCCTGCTCAAGCAAGGTCTGGCCGAGTACAGCCATAGCGAGGAGGGCGCGCTCTACGGTATCCAGGGGTGTCCGCTGCACGAGAATCCGCTGCACCTGATCCCGCGCACCCTGCGCGCCGGCTTCCGCGAGACCTACGGTTTCGAGGTCACCGGCCAACTGTGTCCGCTGTGCCAGTCGCGGCTTGAGAACCAGTTCGAACACGACTTCATGCGCCTGCCGGTGGAGCGCATCTTCATCTCCGAGGCCGCGCGCGTCGGCGTCGGCACCTACGCGCCGCACGACCCGACCACCGCGGACCTGGCAGACCTGATCGGCTCGGTGGATCTGTCCAAGGTCTCCGAGTACGGCGACGAGGGTGATCCGCGCGCCTGGTCCTGGTCGGGTGCGGTCTACGCGGCCAGCCGCGGCGTGCTGGAGATGATCGAGATACTGAAGGTCAAACGCGAGTTTCTGTACCTGCTGCTGACGCTGACCCAGGAGAAAAACGTCAAGGTCTCGCGCTTCCCGCTGATCTATCTCGACGAGACGATCATCGCCCACACCAACCTGGCCGAGTTCCGCAAGTTCCTGCAGGAGAAGGAGAACGAGGCGCTGCTCGACCGCATGGTCATCGTCAAGGTGCCCTACACCCTGTCCTACAAGGACGAGGCGCGCATCTACCGCAAGCTGATCGCCTCCGCGCCGGCCTTCCGCGAGGTGCACCTGGACCCGCACGCCCTGGACCTCGCCGCGGTGTTCGCCGTGTTGAGCCGGCTGGAGCCGTCCGAGCGTGAAGGGCTGGATCTCCCCAAAAAGGCGCGCCTGTACGCGGGTCATGACGTGGAGGGCTTTACCGAGGCCGACGTCGAGCGCATCCGCGCCGCCTCCCCCGACGAGGGACTGGCGGGCATCAGTCCGCGCTTCGTCATCAACGCGCTGTCGAACGCCATCTCGCGCAGCGAAGTCCAGAGCCTGACCAGCATGGAGGTGCTGATCACGCTCAAGGACGCCATCGAGAGCGACGCCCGCATCGAGGCCAGGCAGAAGCGCGAATGGGTTGACTTGCTGGTCGGCGTGCGCAAGGACTTCTACAACCAGTGGGTCAAGGAGGACGTGCACAAGGCGCTGTTCGCCTCGTTCGCGGAGGAGGCGCAGGAGCTGCTGGACAAGTATCTGGACGAGGTGGAGGCGGCGCTCGATCAGCGCGAGATCACCGACCCCATCACCGGCGAGTCGCGTCGCCCCGACGAGCGTTTCCTGCGCTCGGTGGAGGAGAAGATCCATATCTCCGACGCCGGCAAGGCCAGCTTCCGCCAGGAGGTCGTGCGTAAGGCCATGGTCGCTTACAAGAAAGGCGAAAAGTTCACGCTCGACCGCCACAGCCGACTCAAGGAAGCGGTGGATCAGTATCTGTTCGAGGAGCGCCGCGACGTGCTGCGCCTGGTGACCTCCAAGGCGCGGCCCGACGACGACACGCGCGAGAAGATCGCGGCGGTCGAGCAGCGCCTGGTCGAGGACTATGGTTACGACAGCCACAGCGCGCGCGAGGCGCTCAATTACGTCACCACCCTGCTGTCGCAGGAGTAGGGGCGGGGAGGTCCCTAATGCCGCATTCCGAAGGCGGTCCGGGCGATCAGGAACGCCGCTGGTACGATCTGTTCTCACGCGGCAACCGTGACTGGCTGCGTCACAACCAGAAGATCCGCGACGCCGTACGCGAGGCCCTGCCCGATCTGGTGGCGCGCTCCGACGTGCTGTCGAGGCCCGAGAACCGCACCGTGCAGGTGCCGGTGCGCTTCCTGGAGCATCACCGCTTCCGTCTGTTGGAACAGTCACAGGAGACCGGGGCCGGGCAGGGCCAGGCCAAGCCGGGCGATGTGCTGGAGCCGCACACCGACGCCGAAGGCCGCGCCGCCGGCCAGGGCGGCGACGAGCAGGGCGGGCCCAGCTTCGTTCTGGAGTTCAATGTCGACGACATCCTCGACTGGCTCTGGGAAGAGCTCGAGCTGCCCAATCTGCAGCCGCGGCGCGGCAGCAACCTGGAGCAGGACGAGCTGGAGCGCGAGGGCTGGGACCGGCGCGGGCCGCGTGCGCGACTGGACCGGCGGCGCACCCTCAAGGAGGCGGTGAAGCGGCGCTCCGTGCAGGGCGAGACGGCTACCGCCTTCAGCAACGAGGACCTGCGTTTCCGCCAACTGGTGCAGCGTAGGCGGCCGACCGTGGATGCGGTCGTGTTCTTCGTGCTGGACGCCTCGGCCAGCATGGACGCCGAGTGCCGCAAGCTCGCCAAGACTTTCTTCTTCTGGGTCCTGCACGGCATCCGCCGCCGGTTCCGGCACATCGACACCGTGTTCATCGCCCATACCGTCGATGCCTGGGAGTTCGAGGAGGCGCAGTTTTTCGAGGTGCGCGGCGAGGGCGGCACCAAGGCCTCCTCGGCGATAAAGCTGGTGCGCGAGATCGTTGCGAACCATTATGACCTGGACCGCTACAATGGCTATCTGTTCTACGCCAGCGACGGCGACAATTTTCCGGACGACCGCGAGGCCGTCCGCGCGGCGCTGGCGGCGCTCGCCCCGCAGATGAACTTCTTCGGCTACCTCGAGGTGTCCAGCGGCTACAACCAGCACCTGGACACCGAGATGGGCAACCTGTTCCGCGCCATGGAGGGGCAGGAGGCGCCGGTCGGCAGCTTCGCGGTGACCGACGAAGCGGACATCTGGCCGGCGATCAAGGCCTTCTTCCAGTCCCAAACGGCGGCGGATGCCTGACATGGAGGCGCTGCTGCGCGATTACATCCCCCAGATCGAGGCGGCGGCGCGCGCGCTGGGGCTCGATTACTACCCGGTGGACTTTGAGCTGGTGCCGCCCAGTTTCATGATGGAGGTGGCGGTCTACGGCCTGCCGGTGCGCATGCCGCACTGGTCTTTCGGTGTGCGCTGGATCTACCAGATGATCCAGCACCGCATGGGCCACTCGCGGATCTTCGAGGTCATCTTCCCCGGCAAGCCGAACCGCGCCTATCTGGTCGACGTCAACTCGCTGGCGGAAAACTCGCTGGTGGCGGCGCACGTGCTGGGTCACGCCGACTTTTCGCACAACAACCTGCTGTTCATACGCAGCCAGCGCGAGGCGGGCTACCACATCGTCGAGCAGGCCGCGGCGCATGCCCACCGCATCGACGAGGCCATCGCCGCACACGGCCGCCAGCGGGTGGAGGCCGTGCTGGACGCCGCCCTGGCGCTGGAGCAGCACATCGATGCCGGCCAGCCGATCGCGCGCGGCAAGTACCGGCGCGGCGACGAGCGCAAGGCGCCGGCGCAGGGCGGATCCTTTCAGCGCCGCTTCGGGCACCTGCCGGGCGAGCAACAGGCGCTGCCGGTGATGCCGGAGACCCCCGCCGAGTGGCGTCTGCCGCCGCAGCCCGAGGCCGATCTGCTCTGGTTCATCGCTACCTACGGTCCGGCTCTGGAGGACTGGGAACGCGACATCTTCCTCGCCGTGCGTGAGGAGGCGTTTTATTTTCTGCCGGTGTTTAACTGCCAGATCATGAACGAGGGCTGGGCCTCATTCTGGCATGCGCAGTTGCTGCGCGAGCTCGACTTCATCCCGGATGAGCTCTATATCGATGCGATGAAGACCCACTCCGACGTGGTCCGTCCCTATGCCGGCGAGCGCCAGGTGGCGCTATCGATCAATCCCTACCACCTCGGCTTCGAGATGTGGCGGCTGCTGACCGAGGAGCACGGCATGGAGACGGCGCGGCGCATCATGACGGAGGAGGACGACTTCGGCTTCATCCGCAACCATCTGAGCCTGGAACTCGCGCGCGAGCTGAACCTGTTCACCTACCAGCGCAGCCGCCAGGGTCGCGTCCTCGTCACCGAGTTCGACCTCGGCGAGCTGCGGGAGGCCATCCTGCAGCCGAAGTACAACTTCGGCGCCCCGCGTATCACCGTCGAGGAGCTGCGCCACGACGGCACCCTGGTGCTGCGCCACGACCACGTGAATGACGGCCGCGGCCTCGACACCCGCCGCGCCCAGCATGTGCTGCAATACCTCTACAAGGTGTGGCGCCGCCCCGTGCGCGTCTACACCGTCGGCCCCGCCGGCGAAGAGCAGCGTCTGGAAGTCATGCACTGAATGACCCCACGGTTTACGGGTACAGCCGCCCAGGTCGAGTGTGCGGATCACCAGCGGTTAGCCCTCCAGTGATGCCGCAACCTGCCGGTAGACCTCGCGCTGACGCTGGAACGATGGGCGCGAGACGCCTCGGCATCTGAGGCGGGGACTTGAAACCGCCGCGAGCGGCCCAATATCAGGAATTGACAGACACTCATCGGCCTAAAAGGAGGTGCTGACATGATTAGTCATCTGACAAATTTCGGGGGCAGCCTGTTCGACGAGTTCAGGCGCCTGCAGGATGAGATGGAGGGACTCTACGGATTCTGGCCCATGCCGGCCGGGATTCGCTCCGTAACGCGGGGGACCTATCCACCGGTCAACGTCGGCGCAACGCCTGAACAGGTGGATGTGTATCTCTTCGCGGCCGGTCTGGATCCCAAGACGCTGGATATTTCCCTGCAGCAGAACCTGTTGACGGTATCCGGGGAGCGCCAGGCGCCGGTCAAGGAGGAGGCGAACTACTACCGCAAGGAGCGCTTCGACGGCCCGTTCCGCCGGCTGATCACCCTGCCGGACGATGTCGATCCGGAGCGGGTTGATGCACGCTACCGTGACGGGGTGTTGGAGATACACGTCAAGCGGCGCGAGGCGAAGCAGCCGCGGCAGATCGAGGTGAAGTGACAGGCGGCGCTGGCCGCCTGTAGTGCGGCTCCGCAACCGGAGCCGCCGGATAGCGAACTTGTCGAATCAATGTTTTAAGGAGATAGCGCCATGGCAAAGACAACAACCGAGAGTAAGAACGTGAAGCCATCCGAATCCACCGGGGTGCAACAAGGCGAGCGCGCGCCCGAAGTGGTGCTGCGTCCGCCGGTCGATATCTATGAAGATGCCGACGGCATCACCCTGATGGCGGACATGCCCGGGGTGTCCCGGGACCGACTCACTATCGAGGTCGACAAGGACATGCTGCTCGTCGAGGGCGATGCCCTGATCGATACGCCCGAGGGCATGGAGGCGCTGTATGCGGATGTGCGTTCGACCCGGTACCGGCGCAGCTTTACCCTGAGCGGTGAACTGGAGACCGGGGAGATCGACGCAAGCCTCAAGGACGGCGTGCTCAGCGTGCGCATCCCCAAGCGCGCCGAAGTGCGGCCGCGCAAGATCGAGGTGCGCGCGGAGTAAGCGCTGCCGGGATTGACCGGCCCCGTGC
>CAVYZN010000022.1:0-77112 GCA_963773065.1 uncultured Gammaproteobacteria bacterium | reverse complement strand
CGTTGTTCTGGCCAATCGCGACCAGCGTCTTCTGGATATCCGTATAGTCGACGGCGCTGTTGGCAGAAAACAGGTTCTGGGTGCTCTCGTTGACGGCCACCAGGCCGCCGACCGCGCTCTGGGATGAGCCTTGGGCATTGGTCGAGAAACAGTCGCCACCGCCACGCACTTCGGTCATGGCCTTACGGTCGAGTTCCAGGCTTGCGGAAAGATCTTTGATGGTCAGCATTGCAGTTCTCCTTTAGATTCAGTCGTGATTACGGGTTTAGGGGTTTGGGTCATGAGCGGTTTGCACTCATGTCTGGTATAGAGCAGGAACCGTGCCAACCCGGTTGGTTCCGCCAAAAAATTATAACCAATTGAAATCGAATAAATTTAAAACTTCTCTTGCAACCGGGGCAAAGGCCGCGATTAGGATTCGGTAATCGGATGTTCGCGAACTGCGAACACAAACAAGTAACACTGTTTGGTGAAGAGCAACGGTGGAAAGTCCGCGGCAGCCACGCGGGAAGAAACGCTGTTATGAATCCCTGGCAACACGGAATGCACCGATAGGACCCCTACTGGCAACCCATGGCTGATCGCAACGAAGAGCGCGTGCCCCGAGGTGCGGCGTAGTTCTTCGATGCCCCGCCGTCTAAAAGTTGCGTTGAGAGTGTTAGCGGCTAGTCGTATCGAGTTCGAAGGGCGCGAATTTGAAACCTGCCTGAAATACCGGCGGCTGGAAAAACTCGGACTGATAGGCAGGCATTCCCAGGCGCCGCCCTGCACCCCCGCCGATTATTGCGCGCATGGCTTTTCGGTCGAGCTCTTTACTTGCGGCCAGGTCTTTGATCACTATGGTTGCCATCTTCACTCTCCTGTCATCACATACACGCATTTTATTGAACGAATTCACTGCCCCCGCGCCGCTTAAGAGCAGAATGCTGAGCCTTGTCACCAGTCACACCTCATGGCAGCGGGTTGGAACCCATCGTTTCCGCACGGCATAATCCTCCACCGCCTTGAGGTCACACTCAACATTTTAGCAGTATGATTGCCATTGCACTGCGGTATGGGTGGGGTATGGATTGATAAAATTATTATAATATCGCCATTTGATAGTAAAACGTCCCGCTAGTATGTTTCGCACAGCGGGTTGATCCAGCATTTCATGTGCTTGCTGCCTTAAATACAAACAGGAATCCGCATGCTTGTTGGTTATATACTAATGCCTGGGACAGCCGGATGAGATTTAAAGTCTGGTCGAAGCGCAGGGGGCGAAGACGCGCTCTGGATAACAAGTTGGAATCGCCGAACACCTACTGGTAACCGCCACCAGCACGCCATCGCGCCAAAGATGCCTGCCAGGCGGACAACTCGCGTAAAGCCGCTGGAGGAAACAAACGATGAGTTATCGCTGGTGGTCATCTTGCCGTACCACGACCGGCAGACTTCGCCAAGTCAATGAAGACGCCTATCTCAACATGCATGATATCGGCCTGTGGCTGATTGCAGACGGTATGGGCGGACATGCCAGGGGGGATGTGGCAAGCCGCATCGTTATCGAGTCCTTCAGTGAGATTGGCAAGCCGCACTCCTTGGAGGAATTTGCCACTGCGGTAAAAGGCCGGCTGCAGCGGGCCAATCAGCGTATCCACGATGAAATCCTGCGCACGGGTTACGAACAGTTCATGGGTAGCACCGTGGTTGCCTTTCTGGTATTCAAACGGGAATGGTGTTGTCTCTGGGCGGGCGACAGTCGCGCCTATTTGATGCGTGACGGCCGCCTGAGGCAAATCACCCGCGACCACAGCATCGCCCAGGAGATGGTTGAAAACGGCCAACTGCGGCAAGACGAGGCGGATCAGCACCCCATGGCAAACAGGATAACCCGTGCCGTTGGCGCCCGGAATGAACTGGCTCTCGATGAATACCGTTCATCGTTGCGTGATGGTGATGCGTTTCTTCTTTGCAGTGACGGGCTCTACAAGGAAGTCAGTGATCACGAGCTGGCCGCGATCCTGGAAGATTATGACTGCGATGAAGCCAGCCTGGAACTCCTGGATCTTACGCTTGAGCGCGGCGCCCGTGACAACGTGACTGTTGCGGTGATTCGGTTCGAAGCTACGACCGGGTTCGGCGATGTCGTGCCCGATGACACGCAGATCAACCACGAAATCGCTGACAGGAATTTGGACGCGGTGGCGGGAGTCCAGGCTGCAAAGCGCCTGCCGGTATTCCTGCCGCAGGACCGACGGGTCTAGTTCCGTATGGCCAGTCTTGCTCAGTCGATCAGATCCTTTCGAAGCGGGCAGCTGTCCAGGGAAGAGTTATTCGCGGAAGTCGACCGCATTCTCACGGCTGGGCGCGCCGACGAAACCTGGTTGTTGCAGAGCCTGGCCGAGGAAAACACCAGGACGCCCTTGCCATCCGATATTCACGATGCGGTAAAGCAACGAATTGAATTCTCGGCGCAGAATAAGCAGGAGCATGAGTCCGGCAAAGAGGAAGCGGACGTGGAGTATGGGGGCTTTGTCGATCCCGATCAAAGCCGCACCCTGCTCGCAACCAGTGTGTTCAACGAAGTGCGATCCTCCACCAGTGAAAACCAGGCCAGCGTATCCGATTTATCCACCGCGGCCGGTGCGAAATCCGGGATGCCGCCGTTGATGAAACCCGAACGCACCAAAGGCACGGGCGACGTCCTGAATAACCGTTTCGTGCTGGAAAACTGTATCGGTTCCGGCGGCATGAGCACGGTCTACAAGGCACAGGATCGACGCAAACTCGAAGCACATGACCGCAATCCCTACGTGGCGGTCAAGGTCCTGAATGTGGAATTCCGCTCGCATCCGGATTCACTGATTGCTCTGCAGCGGGAAGCCAAGAAATCCCAGACACTGGCACACCCCAATATCGTCCGTGTATACGATTTTGACCGGGACGGCCCCACGGTTTACATGACGATGGAGTACCTCTCCGGCACGTCGCTGGTGCAAAAGCTCAGGGCGCCCGGTTTCATTGGCCTACCCCGCGAGGAGGCAATCCATATCCTGGATGGGATTGCCAATGCGCTGATCTTCGCGCACGACAACGGCATTGTTCACGCCGATCTGAAACCCGCCAATATAATCATTACCGACACCGGTCAGGTGAAGGTAATCGACTTCGGGATTGCGCGCGCCTTCCAGAGACCGGATGAAACAGATAAGGAAGCCACGCGCTTCGACCCCGGATCGCTAGGCGCACTGACACCGACCTATGCAAGCCCTGAGATGATCGAACATTGCCAGCCCGATCCGCGGGATGACATCTATGCGCTTGCCTGCATAGCCTACGAGATGTGCACCGGCCGTCACCCCTTTGGCCGTATGCAGGCGACAGAGGCGCGGGATGGCGGACTTGTGCTGGAACGCAGGAAGAACCAGGGGCGCAGACAGTGGAAGGCATTCAAATCTGCGCTCGCATTCGAGCGTGACAAGAGGACACCGACTGTCAGGCAGTTCATGAGCGAGCTCAAGTGCGAACGCACCCTCCCGGTGCCCTATCCCCTATTGGCCGGCGGCCTGGTCGCCATGCTACTGATTGCCGGAGCGGGTGCTTACTTCTATACCAACCCGGATGTCAGACGCGCCTTGTTCGGCGGAACACCGCACCAGTTGGCGGTTGTTCCCAGACCGGAGCTCACCGGCCAAAAACCGTCCTCCCCTGCAATTCGCCCGCCGGTGGTGTCGTCGCCTGGATCGGCATCGACATCGTCGACAGGTATGGCCGTGCCGGCGCGAGGAAAGCCGACAGAAGCTCCGGTCCCACCAGTCGCACCCACCGCGCAGAAATCGCCGGGCCTCTCGCTTGCCGCCGTGATGGCGGTGGTTGAACGGCTACCGTGCGCGGCATTGGAGACCTCGGTTACCGATGGCGCCGTGCGGCTGCGCGGCTACGTCTCCCTGCGGCTGGATATCAAGGATCTCAAGCGTGAACTTCTCGGCTTGCCCGGTGCCCGGGAAATCAGCACCGATCTGCGGCAGGTTAGTGAGGAAAAGTGCAAAGTGCTGGATGTCTATGCACCCTACTGGACGATCAACCATCATAAGGAGGAGGGCACCTCGATCCGCACGGCAAACGGGACGGCCGAATTCAGCGAAGGTGATCCCCTCATCGTTAAAATAACGACACCGCCCTATGATACGTATGTGAATATCGACTACTACTCTCTGGATGGCAGGGTCGTCCACATGCTGCCGAGTCCCGGCGCACAGGGTAATCAGGCACCTGCAAACTATTCCGCGACGCTCGGGGATCTGGGTGAATGGATCATCGCGGAGCCGTTTGGAACCGAGATGGTCACGGTACTGGTCACACCAAGGCCCTTGTTCACAACATCGAGAGACGAACACGAATCCGGGAGTGAATACCTGGCGGCGGTCGAGGCACAACTGGCGCTTATGGCGAAGGAGTCCGGCAAGGACAGGCTGACCGCCGATTTTGTCCTCATCAGCACAAAACCGAAATCACCGCACGATCGCATCCGCGAAACCCCGCAGAAATCCGAATAGCCGCGGGACCGGTCTGCGGCAGGTGATAGGAATCAGCCTGTCTATCGATTATTGATGCAGTTTGTTTCAGGGAAGCGTCTTCGCGACACGGAAGCCGTTCAGCAAGTACCGTACATCCGCGTCGTATTTGAAGCGGCTGGCTGAATGGGCATAGCTCGTATCGTTCCGCCAGGAACCGCCCCGGATCACCCGTTCGCGGCAATCTCCGTTGTCCCACGCACTGCCATCGGCTGGAGCGCCGTTGTATGACTTGTGCCAGCAGTCGGCCACCCATTCCCAGACACCGCCGTTCATGCCATAAAGGCCAAAGGGATTGGCGGGAAAGGCGTCGATATCAGCCGGCGCCTCGTCACTCCACTTTCCACCGCATCCCTTGCAGTCCGCCTTGCCAGCGCCTGCTGTGTCACCCCACCAGAAACGCCTGTCTGTACCCGCTCGCGCCGCATATTCCCATTCGGCCTCGGTGGGAAGCCGGTATGCCTTGCCAGTGATCTTGCTCAACCATTTGACGTACTGCTGCGCATCGCTCCAACTCAGATCCCGAGCAGCGGTTTTGTCGAGCACACCGGAGATATTCGGTTTGTAGCTGCAGGCACCTGCCTTGACGCACTCGCTCCATTGTTCGGCAGTGACTTCATACATGCCGATGGCAAAGGACCGAGTAATCGAGACCTTGTGAGGAGGACGTTCACTGGGATCTCCCGGCGAGGAACCCATGGTGTATGAACCTGCCGGCAGGCTGATCATCACCGGGCAGGTGGGGCAGTCACGGGTTTCTGCGTGGTCCTGAGCGATCGGGGGGGTTGACGCCGGCTTTTCCGCAGGAGAGATGATGACGGGTTTCGGTGCGGCTGGTGTAACGGGTGCGGCGGGCGGCGCGGGGACGGGTTTCCTCAGCCGCTCCGCGGAGACGTAGGCAACGGTTCCCTCACCCGTTACGATACGATACCAGCTTCTGTCGAGTAACCGGCCCGTGACATGGGCAGTCTGTCCGGCCTGTATGACACCGAGTTGCCGTGACTTCGTTGAAGGCAACTCCCGGATATTCACGCTACTGGTGACGAGATACTGCGCATCCATTTCCTCGATCTTGAGCGCGGCCTGCTCAGGCTCCCCGGTGGCCGATGTCCGGTAACGTTGGGCGCGGACCCTGGCAAGCGGAGCAAACCGCCCGTTTGGATAAGTCTCAAGATATGCTTCATAATCAGAGGCATCGGTGCTGTTCTTGATCGATTCCCAGAACTCGAGTTCGTAGCGGGCCTCGCCGCTCTGTGGCAGGATGCCGCGGCTCAGACTGAGGTTACCCGCCTCCGCTTCAGCACCTTGTGCCAGCGTCAGAAGACGGCGCGAGGCGATGTGGGTCATGGACGCGGACAGGTAAACTGCCTGGGAAATTGTGGAGTACATCCGGGGTACCTGCTGGTATCCAGACCCTTGACTGACCGCGAAGCTGACCCGTTTGAAAATCTGCTCAATACTTGTGCCGGGCACAGCCAGTAGTCCCTGGATAAGCTCAGATGTATAGGAACTGTGAATACCATACCCGTCTGAGGCCAGAGTGCCAGGGGAAGTCGCATAGGCGAGCAGCGTATTCTCAGGCACCACCGGATCGTCATGGCCGCCACCCGTGATCGAGGATGCATGCACAAACGGTTCGTTCTGGCAGGTGTCGAGGATGACCAGGTTCAGCTTGTTGCTCCGCGGCAGAGACATCTGCTCGAGTATGGTGTCGAGAGTGATGGCGCTGCGGCGCACGGAATCAACGGAAACCGGGGGGGCGTCCACCGGCAGCAGCAAGGTAGAACCGTCCAGTTGTAGACCGTGCCCGGCATAATAGAAAAGTCCGGTGCCCCCGCTACCAAGGCGCTTGCCGAATTCCCGCAACGCCTCATGCATCTCACGCCGGGTGGCATTTTCACGCAGAATCACCGTGAACCCCAGGGAGTGCAGCAGTTCCGTCATTGCCCGCGCATCGTTGAGCGGTGTCGCCAGCGGCCAGTCCGGGTAAGCCGCATTGCCAATGATCAGCGCGACACGTTGCATTTTCTCAAACCCTAAATGTATCTCATCCCGTGATCCGGATGTTCCATCTACGGACATGCCGGTCGGCGGCACCGTGGAGGACGCACTGCTCACACCGGTGGTCATATATAAAAGGCCGACTGTGAAGAGTAGTCGCATCATGAGGTTCAGCTCCATGGCCGCGGTGGTATACATTGGTAGTGCCCTCAGTATAATGCCAAGTTAGGCCAGCACATACATGTCCGCAACCCGATCGGCACTATCCGCAACGATCGTGGACAGATGCAGTCGGCATTATATTGCCTTTCACCGCAGGAGCAATTACTGTGTCGGTATGCGGCGTTTTCGGGAACTTGCCTTCGTGGGAGGCTCAGTGAATTCCAGTGTTCTCTTGATTTACCGGAGTACTCATCTATTCTTTTGGATTAGCTGTGCGGCGTGCGGTGTCATATTCCAGGGGGCTAATCAATCCCCCACGGATCGCACCCATTGAAGAGCTTGGCCGTAAGCTTCAGGCAGTGTCATGACAATTCTGTGAGGAGAGCCGAGGATGTTAAGGGGGATAATCTTGATCGCGGCGGCAGTGAGTATGTTCGCGGCCGGTTACGCATTTGCGGAAAGGACTCCGGCGCCCAAGGACGCCGAGGAGTATATCATCTGGCCGCCCGACGGTGCAGTAATACAGGGCGGCAAGTTATGGGTGCGCATGGGCCTGCGCAATGCAGGCGTTGCGCCTAAAGGCGTCAATATGCCTAATGTAGGGCATCACCACCTGTTGATCGACACTGACCTCCCGCCGCTGGATGAGGAAATCCCCTCGGATCGGAATCACCTTCATTTCGGCGGCGGTCAGACCGAGGCGCGTATTGAGGATCTGCCGCCGGGCAAACATACCCTGCAGCTTCTCTTTGGCGACTACAATCACGTGCCGCATGATCCACCCCTTTATTCGAAGAAAATCACGATAACTGTGCCACCCTATTGAAAAGAATCAGTTCCGCACTTGTGCTCAATAATGCAGGCACCGGTAGATCGTTTCATGAGAGGCATACATTGCGGATGCCGGTCCTTACACAATGAGAGAATGAAATCCATGATCAAACAGATTGCTGCCTCATTGCTTGTTCTGATGGCTGTCTCAGGCGTCACGGTGGCCGGCACGACACCGGCGCCGAAGGATGCCTACCTCTACATCGGCTGGCCAAATGATGGTGATGTGCTTCCAGCCGGCCAACCTTTTCGGGTCTGGTTCGGCCTGCGGAACATGGGTGTCGCCCCGAAGGGCGTGGATGCACCCAACACCGGGCATCATCATCTGTTGATCGATACGGATTTGCCTGCGTTCGATGAAGAGATTCCCTCGGATCGGAATCACCTGCATTTCGGGGGCGGGCAAACCGAAACGATGCTCGAGCTGCCGCCGGGCAAGCACACCCTGCAGTTGCTGATGGGCGATTACAATCACATTCCTCACAACCCGCCGGTTTATTCGAAAAAGATAACGGTCTATGTAAAGTAATCGGAACCTGCTATGAAGGGTTGCAGTACGGCGTTTGAGTGGGGATGTGACAGATGATATCTGAAAGGAATACATCAAGAATCAGCAGCCGCCAGAGCCAGACGATGATTTTACCGTTGTATGACGGTGATCGGTCGAATGGCCGATCAATCCGGCTTTCAGCCGTAATCCGAAGCCACCGGCTTTAGCCGGTGGGGTATTCACTTTGTTCCTCGCAATGACGAATTCACGTCATGGCTTCCATAATGAATTTGAGAGGCGAGACCCCAGGTGGTCACCGCGTATCCGCCTTTTCGATGCCGAGTTTGCGCATGCGGTAGCGCAGCGTGCTCGGCTTGACGTTGAGCATGGCCGCCGCGCCGTTGCGGCCTTCGATCTTCCCCTGGCATTTCGTCAGCACCTCGAGGATGTAGGATTTCTGCACCGCGTCCAGGCTGCCGGCCGACGGTTCGGTCGCGGGCATTTGCGGGGGGTTCGTGAACGTCGGATCGGTGATGCTCAGCGTCGGTCCCTGGGACAGGATGGTGGCGCGCTCGATGGCGTTCTGCAGCTCGCGCACGTTGCCGGGCCAGGAATAGCCCATCAGGCGCTCCAGCGACTCCTTGTCGATGCCCTGCACCGGCTTGTTGAGCTTGCGCGCCATCTGGTGCAGAAAATGCCGCGCCAGCAGCGGGATGTCGGAGCGCCGTTCGCGCAGGGGCGGTACGCGGATCGGGAAGACATTGAGCCGGTAGAAGAGGTCGTCCCGGAACCGGCCGTCCTTCACCATCGCGGCGAGATCGCGGTTGGTCGCCGCGATGACCCGCGCGTTGACGTGCAAGGTCGTGCTGCCGCCTACCCGTTCGAAGGATTGCTGTTGTAGGATGCGCAGCAGCTTGGCCTGAGCCTGGGCGGTAAGCTCGCCGACCTCGTCGAGGAAGATGGTGCCGTTGTCGGCCAGCTCGAAGCGGCCCTTGCGCTGTGCGGTGGCGCCGGTGAAGGCGCCTTTCTCGTGACCGAACAGCTCGCTCTCGATCAGCTCGCTCGGCAGGGCCGCGCAGTTGACGCTGACCATCAGCCGGTCCTTGCGCGGACTGCGTTCGTGCAGGGCGCGGGCAATCAGCTCCTTGCCGGTGCCGGTCTCACCGATCAGCAGAACGCTGGCATCGGTGCCGGCGACCATCGCGATCTGTTCGAACATCTCGCTCATGGCGGGCGAGTCCCCGATCATCTCGGCGAAGCGCTGCCGGCGCCGGATCTCTTCCTGCAGGTTGAGGTTCTCGGCCTGCAGGTTGTGGATTTCCAGCCGGGCGAGTTCCCGTTCGTTGATATCGCGCAGGATGATGGTGTAGAGACGCGTACCGAAGACCTGCAGGGGCGAGATGGTAGCCTCGATGGGGAATTCCTCGCCGTCGGCGCGCACGGCCGTTATGCCCTCCGGCGCCCAGACCTGATGAGCCTCGGCAGTGCCCTTGTCCAGGAAAGGCGCGATCAACTGGCGGAATGAGGCCGACAGAAAACGGTCGAACGGCTGCCCCACCGCCCACGCGGCGCTGCAACGGAATACCTGCTCGGCCGCCTGATTGAACAGGGTGATGTGATGATCGCCGTCGATGGTGATGATGGCGTCGGTGGCGGATGACAGGATGGTGGCCAGACGCTCCTCGCTTTGTCGCAGCGACTCGGTGGCGTACATGCGCTCGAGTTCGGCCGCCGCCCGGGCGCCGAAGATCTTGAACACGGCCAGCTCGCTCTCCCGGAAGTCCATGGGTTTGACGTCACAGATCGCCAGATGTCCCAGGACCTCGCCCTGGCGGTCGGTCATGGGCGTGGCGAGGTAGCTCTCGATGCCGAGATCGACCAGCGCCGGTTCCTGGGGAAACAGCGCTTGCACCCCTTCCGGATAGTAGCGCACCTCCCCCTTGAGTACGTCCTCGCAGACGGTGCCGTGAAGGGCGAACTCGATGTTGTCGACAAAATCCCGGCCCTTCCAGTAGGCGAGCGTGCGCACCCGTTCCCGGGAACCGGCGAACTCCGCCACAAAGCAGAAGTGCACCTGCATGGCCATGGCAGTGGCGCGCACCAGGGCGCGGAAGAAATCCTCGCCGGTGGCGGTGGCGGTGCCCTGATAGATCAGTTGCAGGATATCTTCCGTGGCGGGGGGCGCAGGCGGGTTGTTCAATGGTGCACTGTGTGCTGTGCTCATAAGGTTATTCCTTCCTGATTCCCCAGATGTTTCAACGTTATTTTATCGGTAAACCACCCCGCCCCGGGGGCACGCCTACCCTCTCAACAACTGCTAATCACCGGGTTCAACGCTCTCGGCTGCACGGCCGGTTGGCTCCTGCCGGACCTGCAGGACGCGAACGGGTTTTCCGCAACGCGAGGGTATATTGCAGGTGAGAGGAGGTATTGCAGCGGTCTGGATGACCAATCCCTATCAGTCGTCGCTTGGTTTCCACCATTATAGATGCGGCATTTGGGATGTCTATCGGGGGTGAGCCGCACCGATCCCTCAATGATGGGTTCTGATATAGTGGAATCGCCCGCTTGAGGCGGGCTGGCACGGGGTCAATTGTGCGGATTGTGGGACTGGCTACGGAATAATGGGGCCGGGGATCGGCTTTTCAGTGCAGCGCCACCGCCCGTGCCGCCTGATCGCGGGTATAGAACAGTACCGGCGTGCAGGAAACCGGCGATCACTGTCGCCTTGACGGCCAGCACCTCATTCGAGTCTCCCCGTGTCACCACCCATTCGCGGGGCAGACCGGCCAGCAGATGCATGGGAGCCAGCGCGCCATCGGACATCCGGCTGGGTTCCACCCGCCCGGTGGCGCTGTCGCGGAAGGCGGGTATGAAACCGCTCGTGCGATTCCCCCGCTCACTCCCCCGGTGCCGTCATAGGTGAGATTTTCTTTCCTGAGACATTCACTGGTCAGCAATCGGTTCATGGTCTTTGACTCCGTCAGCATGTGGCATCTTCTGACTGGTAAGTAAGCATCATGCATGCCACGTCGGCATCTAGCCCTGTCCCGGGAAGCTATCGTATTGAGTAATAAAAAATTTGCAGCCATCACGCCGGGGAATCACGGCGGCGCAACCCGTCTTCCATGCCACTCTCACGTCGAATTATTGGCGGACGGGTCACGGTTTTCCGCGGTTGTCACGAAAGATCGTGGGACAAACCCACCCTCCGGCCTCCTTCGGTTCGACGCCCGCTGGTTGCGCCGTCTCAAACTGAAAGTAACCGACGTTACTAGGTAGAGAGGTTTGATTTATAGATTGATCCGCTCGCCCGCATATATGTTAGGCTGCCGTGTCAGATGGGATAGTAACGACAGGAGCTAACGCATGCGTAAGCAGATTATTCACCAGGGCGCTCAAGGGACTTCACCCGCCGATTATCAGGATTGGCTTGACGTGGAACACCTGGCACAGGTAGAGATGACGTCCGAGGACACGGAACATCCGATCGAATCGGCATTGATAATGACTACCGGGTCTGGCTGGCGCGCGCAACAACCCGGGAAGCAGACGATTCGCCTGCTGTTCGACAAGCCGCACAGGATCCGTCGTATTCACTTGGTGTTTCAGGAAGATGAGCGGGGGCGCACACAGGAATTCGTGCTGCGCTGGTCCCCGGATAGTGGGGCATCCTACCGTGAGATAGTACGTCAGCAGTATAACTTCAGCCCGCCGGGTATGACCCGCGAACTCGAAGACTACGTCGTCGATCTCGAAGGGCTGACGATTCTGGAACTGAGTATTATCCCGGATATCAGTGGAGGAGGAACTCATGCGTCGCTTGCGCAGTTATGGCTCGCATGACCCATGATCCACAAAAGAACAAGCGCACACTGGCCGCAAACCCCGATCTCAACCCCGTCTGCAGAGTTTGCATTTGGTATTGACCATAAAAAAGCCCCGCCTAATGGCAGGGCTTCTGTCCTGGGCTGGTATTGCCCGGGTTGGACTATTGCGGGATAACGTTGGTTGCACTCGGGCCCTTCGGGCCACGCTCGGTATTAAAAGTCACCTGCTGACCCTCAGCCAGCGATTTGAACCCGCTGGCCTGAATGGCGGAATGATGGACGAATACGTCATCACCCCCGTCAGATGGGGTAATAAATCCAAAACCTTTACTATCGTTGAACCACTTCACAGTACCTGTAGCCATTTAGCTTACCTCATGGAGAAATGAATAATGTATTAGCATGCAGATTGTTTTTGATAACTCACGGGAGGATCTACTGTATACACTGCGAGGAACTGCCGGAATCGCTACAAAATATCTGCTACCGGGGAACACCATATATC
Organism: uncultured Gammaproteobacteria bacterium; assembly: GCA_963773065.1. Classification (GTDB taxonomy): domain Bacteria; phylum Pseudomonadota; class Gammaproteobacteria; order UBA9214; family UBA9214; genus CAVQCA01. The sequence continues at coordinate 64,737 of CAVYZN010000022.1, read as the reverse complement.
ATATCCGACCAAGAAGCCATGTATTTTTTTGCACGAATAATTTATGCTCACAACCTCCAAACCCCTTGGCATTTCACTCGGCAGATAGCAGGATATTTCCCAGATCCTCAAGGACGAACACCCGTCCCTCGGCGTTCAGTATTCTGTAAAGCATCGCCAGGATATCATTGACCTGGCTCAGGACGCCGGGTATGACAGTCGTTGGCCTGAAGATCACCCATCAATTATTTGGAGCGGACACCATGACGAAAGAACGCAGAAGTAACAAGGAAGACAAGAAGAAACCGGCCATGACCCCGAAAGAAAAGAAGGCTGCGAAGAGGTCCAGGAAGGAATCCAAGGATTTCCTGGGCAATGACAAGACTCGTTAAATTTGACCATCTGACAAGAGTGTCAGCCTGAGTAGGCCATCGCTCCAGGCTCGGCAATTGCTCCTGCAATGTCCTGCCTGATGACGGCAGGGCGACACGCGAGCCTGCAGGGACGTATTCACGGCGTGTCCCGGCACGCCTATCCCGGAGTGCGTGGCATGACTTGTGACGGCCTTGACCTGAGCTATCTACCTAATCCTCTCTGCCTGGCTTTCCACGGCCCTGTCGTTCAGTAATACTTCTTGCAATAATCCCTCAACAGCGTACCGTCCATTTACCTGAGTAATGCAATCAGGCATTCCATTGCAACCGGCCAGTCGCCGGTGCGTAGACCCCAAGGAGGGGAGCCATGAATCACTCGTCTGTCATAAGCTCAATAGGTCCTGCTTCCGCTAACGATGAAATAAACAATGATGAAATAAACGGATCCTCAGCAGAATCTGTGGGTGAGCTGTGGCTCGGGTAGCGCCCCAAGTTTATGATAAAGCATAATCTTTATCGCCTTCGCGGTTCGAAATCCGTAGGATGTTCTGATACTCGCCTTGAGTTTGTTGTTCAGGCCCTCGACTGCGCCGAGTGAGACTTCATCGCGCGCCTCGAACCAGTTCAGGATAAGCGGCTTGTGCGTACGGATCATGCGTGCGATCTTCTTCATCGGCTCAAGGCGCGATCGCATCACCTTTTTGCACCATTGGTCCAGGAACTTTTCCGCCCACGCCGGGGAGACATACTCCCAAAACAGCTGGAACTCTTCCTTGAGCAGGTAGGCCCGTATGGATTTCAGGTTGTACAAGAGCAGATCCTTGAGCTTGGTCGCCTGGTTCTCGTTCAAGTTCTCAGGGCGCTTCAACAGACACCAGCGCGAGTGCGTGAGGATCACCTTCGCTCCTTTAGCGAGGAGTTTCAGAGCGTGTGTTTCCTTCGCGCGAACCTCATCGATGGCTTTGTTCATCTTGGCGGCAATGTGATAGCGATCCAGGATGTTCAGCGCGTTGGGTGCGTGCTTGGCGATGACATTAAGATAGGGCTTCCACATGTCCGAGCAGACGAACTCGATGAGCGCACTACGTTCCTTGCCGAACCAGACGAAGAACTTACGCAGGCTCTTCTCTTGTCGATCCTCGATGACAAACAACAGCCGCTTCATACCCTGGTTGATCTGATACACCAGCGTGAGGAACTTGCCCTTCTTCCAGTAGATTTCATCCACGCCGATAGCCGAAATACCGGTGAGATCCATGCGTTCGCGTCCCCAGATCACCGCCATCTCGACGGAGCGAAATACGCTCTCCCAGCTGGTCTGGAAGCGCCGGGATACCACCTGCCAGCTCAGCAGTTTGGCCCAACTGGCGAGGAACCAGGCAAAACTCTGCGTGACCGGGCGCTTGCCCAAGGCCCACGGTAGATGCTCCACGTGAATACCACACCGAACGCACTCCAGCCGCCGTGGCGCGTACACGAACCAAGTCGTCATTCCCCACAGTGGCACAAATTGAAAGCACCGCTCCGCCAGCCTGTCGTACCCCGGCGCCGGCAACAGGCACTGCGAGCACTTGCCATGCTTGCCCTGATGCGCGCGAAGACCGATCTCGATGCTCGGCACACAGGCGGACAAGCTCCCCCTTCGAGTGCCGACCGCCGTGCTGATTCGGCTCGACTCATAGACAAACCCCTTCATCGGCTCAACGCGGTTGAGCAGCGTCTTCAATGCAAGGTGCATGGATCATCCAGTTCTGGGAAAATCGGAGTATGCGGAACTGGCTCACCCTACTCAAGCGCAAAAACCCCCACGCCACCTCTGGCATCTGCGAGCAGTGCTCAAGCACTTCGCTCAAACGAAAGATCGCCACCTACCCGGTCGATCTTAATGGCAGGCTCGCCGGCAGACGCATCGATGTCTACCGTGTTGAACTTGATCAATGCCGAAAATGTGGCCATCTCATGCCCACCACAGAGGGACAAGCCAAGGTCAAACGCTGTGTCAAAATAGGAAGAAATAGCCTCTTTTGAAATCTGAGTGGCTAGCCGTATTCTAGGCGCACCTACTGATAATCGATAGGATCACGATGAACGAGAGGCTTTTTGAAACAGCCCTGGGCATTGCCGAGCCGTGGCATGTGGCATCCGTTGACTTGGACGCGACGGCAAAGACTCTGACCGTAGGCATCGACTTCACTGCTGGCAGCCGGTTCGCTGTGGCTGGTGAGACTGGCGTCCATCCGGTGCACGATACGGTCAGCAAGCGTTATCGGCACCTCAATTTCTTCCAGCACGAGTGCTACCTGGAGGTCCGCGTACCCCGCGTGAAGCTGCCTGGTGGCGCGGTGCGCCAGGTCGAGCCGGGCTGGACCGGGAAGCTCTCGGGCTTCACGCTGCTCTTTGAGGCACTTGTGCTGATGTTGGCGCGCGAGATGCCGTTTGCGGCGGTGGCACGTCTCACCGGCGAGAGCTGGCATCGGGTGGCGGCGATTTGCGGGCGCTATGTCGATCTCGCGCTGGCCGAGGCCGACTTCTCCGAGGTCACCCGCCTGGCCATCGACGAGACCTCGCGAGCCCGCGGCCACGACTATGTCACCCTGGCCGCCGACGCCGAGCGCCGCGCGGTGCTGTTCGTCACCGAAGGCCGTGAGGCCGAGGCGATCCGGCGGCTGGCCGAGGATCTCCGGGCCCATGGTGCCGACATTGATGCCATCGACTCGGTCAGCATCGACATGTCGCCGGCCTTCATCAAGGGCTGCGCCGAGAGTCTTCCCAATGCCCGGATCACCTTCGACAAGTTCCATGTGATCGCCCACGCCTCCAGGGCCCTGGACGAGACCCGGCGCATCGAGCAGAAAACCACGCCCGGCCTCAAGGGGTTGCGCTGGAAGCTGCTGCGCAATTACGGAACTCTCAGCGACACCGCCCGCGCGGAAGTCGACAACCTGCTCGCCAAACTCACCACGAAGCGGACCGCCCGAGCGTGGGTGTACCGTGAGCAGTTGCGCGAGATCCTCGATCGCAAACAGATCAACGTGGTCGCCGCCATGCTCTGGCAGTGGTGTACCAATGTCATGCGCTCCAAAGTCGAACCCATGAAGGAAGTTGCCAAACTGATCCGCAACCATTTCGAGGGCATCATTGCCTGGGCGCAGACCCGTCAGACCAATGGTTTCCTGGAGGCACTGAACGGGCTGTTCCAGTCCGCCAAGCGCAAAGCGCGCGGCTACGGTCGGTTCAGCACGATCCGTACTGTGATTTTCCTGATCGCCGGCAAACTCGACTTCTCCAAACTCAACCCACATGTGGCGCATTAACCCACTCGGAATTCAAAAGAGCCAAGAAATATCTTCCTTAAAAACCTCAACTAGCCACACCGGCTACCCACATTTTGTGCGGAATAGCCAAATAAACAATAATGTCGAAATTATTGTTCATATCAATGAAACAATGGATGGCATTACCCGAAATGGCCTGCAAGCGGCCATCCTGGAAGATACTGGTGTGTTCTCGGCAGAGTTCTGCCCGCTTCGGTATCACCTGCTTCTTGTTCAATACGACAGGACAAAACTCAATTCTCGAGACGTACTCTCGAAAGTGGTGGCGAAAAATCTCTCTGCCCAGATAGTGGGTCCGATTTAATAAAAGAACGGTAGTTAACCCGCATTACAGCGTACCCGCTTATCGTCATTCTAAGGGCTGCTCGGTAACCCTGGGGGGCTGCCGTGTACGTGTATAAGCGGTGGTCTCTGTGTGGATAGCGTGATTGCTGCCGAGGCGCGGATGAGAGCTTGCGTCAGCCGGGTCAGCCATCTTCAGCCGAACCGACCGGCGAGCGATAGCCCCGCGGTTCGTCGAGGCAGGTGTTTGCCCTGATTGACACTCTCGCATAGTGAACTATGATAATAACCAGATGCTCTCGCAAGCAGATCCAAGAAGTGCTGCCTTGCGTGCATAGGTAAAGGATTACACGTCCGGCTCATAGCAAAGGATCCCGCCGCTTCGCCGTTACGGCAACTGTTCACCACAACGTAAACGACGTCCGACCTTGTCCCCAGTTCAGTGAACCCCGCGTGGGTGTCTCAGGGCAACAGACATTATTTCGGCCAATTGCGCCGCTTAGCGCTGCGATAGCGGTGCTCAGTGGTCTGTATCCCCACGACACCACGCGTCACGCCGGAACCCCAATGACTGAACATGTATAAGAGGGTGCCAGGACAATGAGTGCGACTGAAAAAAGACTCAGCTTTGCCCTGCTGTTCACGGCAGGCGTCATCATTTTCAATGTTTACATGGTTCTCACGGGCGCAGCGGGTGATTTATATGACCGCTTGCCTGGCACCGCGCCTCAACATGAGGCCCAGGCTCCCTTCAAGGGTGTATAATTCGGCTCTTTTGAATTCCGAGTGGGTTAATGCGCCACATGTGGGTTGAGTTTGGAGAAGTCGAGTTTGCCGGCGATCAGGAAAATCACAGTACGGATCGTGCTGAACCGACCGTAGCCGCGCGCTTTGCGCTTGGCGGACTGGAACAGCCCGTTCAGTGCCTCCAGGAAACCATTGGTCTGACGGGTCTGCGCCCAGGCAATGATGCCCTCGAAATGGTTGCGGATCAGTTTGGCAACTTCCTTCATGGGTTCGACTTTGGAGCGCATGACATTGGTACACCACTGCCAGAGCATGGCGGCGACCACGTTGATCTGTTTGCGATCGAGGATCTCGCGCAACTGCTCACGGTACACCCACGCTCGGGCGGTCCGCTTCGTGGTGAGTTTGGCGAGCAGGTTGTCGACTTCCGCGCGGGCGGTGTCGCTGAGAGTTCCGTAATTGCGCAGCAGCTTCCAGCGCAACCCCTTGAGGCCGGGCGTGGTTTTCTGCTCGATGCGCCGGGTCTCGTCCAGGGCCCTGGAGGCGTGGGCGATCACATGGAACTTGTCGAAGGTGATCCGGGCATTGGGAAGACTCTCGGCGCAGCCCTTGATGAAGGCCGGCGACATGTCGATGCTGACCGAGTCGATGGCATCAATGTCGGCACCATGGGCCCGGGAGATCCTCGGCCAGCCGCCGGATCGCCTCGGCCTCACGGCCTTCGGTGACGAACAGCACCGCGCGGCGCTCGGCGTCGGCGGCCAGGGTGACATAGTCGTGGCCGCGGGCTCGCGAGGTCTCGTCGATGGCCAGGCGGGTGACCTCGGAGAAGTCGGCCTCGGCCAGCGCGAGATCGACATAGCGCCCGCAAATCGCCGCCACCCGATGCCAGCTCTCGCCGGTGAGACGTGCCACCGCCGCAAACGGCATCTCGCGCGCCAACATCAGCACAAGTGCCTCAAAGAGCAGCGTGAAGCCCGAGAGCTTCCCGGTCCAGCCCGGCTCGACCTGGCGCACCGCGCCACCAGGCAGCTTCACGCGGGGTACGCGGACCTCCAGGTAGCACTCGTGCTGGAAGAAATTGAGGTGCCGATAACGCTTGCTGACCGTATCGTGCACCGGATGGACGCCAGTCTCACCAGCCACAGCGAACCGGCTGCCAGCAGTGAAGTCGATGCCTACGGTCAGAGTCTTTGCCGTCGCGTCCAAGTCAACGGATGCCACATGCCACGGCTCGGCAATGCCCAGGGCTGTTTCAAAAAGCCTCTCGTTCATCGTGATCCTATCGATTATCAGTAGGTGCGCCTAGAATACGGCTAGCCACTCAGATTTCAAAAGAGGCATAAATTCACGTGCGCCGGTTTTTCCAGACGGCATGCCAATCCATTCGATGCTTGTTACTTTGCGACAAATCGTACAGGAAGTCAGCGCCGCAACAAATCTGGATGACGCCCTGGGCATCATTGTTCGCCGGGTCAAGGATGCCCAGCCAATCGATGCCTGCGCCGTGTATCTGACCGATGTGGAAAGCAATCAATACGTCTTGATGGCAGCAGATGGTTTTAACCCGGCGTCCATAGGCGAGGTCCGCATAGATCGACAGGAGGGCCTTCTGGGTCTGGTCGGAGAACGCCGCGAGCTGATTACTGTGTCGGACGCGGCGGCTCACCCACGCTACCACCCATCTTCCGCAACAGGAGAAGAACATTATCAATCCTTTCTCGGCGTACCGTTGATCCATTATCACCAGGTCCTGGGCGTGTTGGTGGCCTGGAAACGGGCACAGGGCCAGTTCGATAAGGACGAGGTGACTTTTTTCGTCACGATTGCAGCGCAACTGGCAAAGGCTATCCACGAAGCGGCGGCAGTCGACGAAGTCAGCAGGATGCTGAGCGGGGAGGTGCAGGGGGTCGCCTTCATCCAGGGGATTCAGATGGCTGCCGGCGTGGCCATCGGCACCGCCGCACTGCTCGATCCACTGGCCAGGCTGGAATCGATACCGGATCGCCCGGCCCAGGACATCGATGCCGAAGAGACCACCTTCAAGTCCGCGGTTGCCGCCGTTCATGAGGAACTGCGCGCCAGCAGCGAGCGCCTGGCCGCTGATTTGCCCAGCGAGGTGCGCGCCTTGTTCGATGTCTATGGCAAGTTGCTGGGCAGTGACGGTTTAGTGTCAGACGCCCTCGCGCGGATCCGCGCCGGCAACTGGGCCCCGGGGGCATGGCGGGGCACCATTGCCGATCATGCACAGGTATTCGAACAGATGGAAGACCCCTACCTGCGCGCGGGTGCGGAAGACATTCGCGCGCTAGGCCAGCGTGTCCTTCTTCAGCTCCAGGCAGAGGCCAAAGAGTCGAGACAGTACCCGCAACAGTGCGTCCTGGTGGGTGATACGGTGAGCATAACGGAAATCGCCGCCGTGCCGGTTGGACAACTCGCCGGCATCGTCTGCCTGCACGGTTCGGCCCTGTCCCACACCGCCGTTATGGCGCGCGCCCTGGGCATCCCCGCCGTCGTGAGCCTCGCGCCCCTGCCCATCGGCCGTTTGGACGGCTGCGAGATGGTGATCGATGGTGACCAGGGGCGCATTTACATAGAACCGTCACCCGCCGTGCTCGATGCGTTCCGGCATCTCATTGGCGAAGAGCGGGCCCGATCCGAACGGCTCATGGCGCTGCGTGACCTGCCGGCCGAAACGCCAGACGGTAGCCGGCTGCCGCTGTATGCGAATATCGGGCTGGTCTCCGATACCGTTGCCGCAAGAGACAGCGGCGCCGAAGGTGTCGGTCTGTATCGTACTGAATATCACTTTCTGTTGCGTGAAGCCTTTCCGCTCGAGGACGAGCAGTACCAGATCTATCGCCAGGTGCTGGAAGACTTCACACCGAGACCCGTGACCCTGCGCACGCTCGACGTAGGCGGTGACAAAATCCTGCCCTATTTCCCCGTGCGGGAGGACAACCCGTTTCTGGGTTGTCGTGGGATCCGGTTCTCGCTTGATCACCCGGAGATCTTCCTTATTCAATTGCGCGCCATGTTGCGAGCCAACGCCGGTCTTAATAACCTGCAAGTCCTCTTTCCCATGATCAGCAGAGTCGGTGAACTGGACGAGGCTCTGGGGCTGCTGGCACGCGCTTATCGGGAACTGCTGGAAGAAGGCCGGGCCGCGGAAAAACTCCGCGTGGGGGTGATGATTGAAGTACCCTCCGCCGTCTTTTTGGCAACCGCCCTGGCGGAACGCGTGGATTTTCTCTCGGTGGGGACGAATGATCTCACCCAGTACCTGCTGGCCGTGGACAGGAACAACGCGCAGGTGGCGACTCCGTACGACAGTCTGCATCCGGCCGTCCTCAATGCCATCCACCATGTCATCAAAGGGGCGCACCTGCAAGGCAAGCCGGTCAGCGTATGTGGCGAAATGGCGGGTGATCCGGCGGGGGCGCTGTTGCTTCTGGGGATGGGGGTCGATGCCCTGAGTATGAGCCCCGCGAGTCTTGCGCGCGTCAAACTGGCCATTCGAAGTTTCACGCTGCAGCGGGCGCGCTCACTCCTTGACGAGGCACTCGGAATGGAGGACGGATTTGCCATCCACCGCCTGCTGAATGGCGCGCTTGAGGAGGCTGGGGTTTTGACGAGCAGACAAACCGCAGTGTAGAGATAGTACCGAGCAAAAACGACTGCAGGAGCTAATCTCCTTTACCCGCCGGGGCGGGAGTACCCCTGCCGGGCATGAAAGGGTTGGGGTGAGGGTGGGGAATGTTCCGATTCCAGCATGTATATGTCATCCAGTCATGTAATGCTCGAAAATCAGACCTGTTTCATTGGCGGATTAATAATGAAGCGCAGCTTCAGCATTCTGATCACCGCCTATGCGCTGTTGACCCTGGCATTTCCGGCCCTTGCCGGCGAGGTCCAGGTCGCCGTCGCCGCCAACTTCACCGCGCCCATGCAAGTCATCGCCGCGAACTTCGAGAAAACCACCGGCCACCAGGCGGTGCTGGCGTTCGGCGCCACCGGCACGTTCTACGCCCAGATCAAAAACGGCGCGCCGTTCGACGTGCTGCTGGCCGCCGACGACAAAACACCGGCCAAGCTGGAACAGGAGGGCGGCGCCGTGCCCGGCAGCCGCTACACCTACGCCATCGGCAAACTGGTGCTCTGGTCGGCGCAGTCAAATCGTGGTGGATGCGCAGGGCGAGGTCCTGAAGCGCGGCGACTTCAAGCATCTCGCCATCGCCGCGCCGAAACTCGCGCCCTATGGCGCCGCCGCCGTGGAGACGCTGGAAAAACTCGGTCTGCTGAGTGCGCTCGAATCCAGATTCGTGCAGGGCGAGAACATCGCCCAGACCTATCAGTTCATCGCCACCGGCAATGCCGAGCTGGGTTTCGTCGCCCTGTCGCAGGTGTATGCGAACGGCAAGCTCAAAAGCGGTTCCGCCTGGATCGTGCCGGACAATCTGCACCGCCCGATCCGGCAGGACGCGGTGCTGCTCGCCAGGGCCAAGGACAATGCCGCCGCCATTGCCCTGATCGACTATCTCAGAAGCGATGCGGCCAAGGCCGTCATCAGGTCGTATGGATACACTCCGTAGGGCGCAAGCGCAGCGTATTGCGCCGCATGGGTAGGAAAAGTTATTCCCACCCGCATGCTTTACAGTTTAGGCTAGGCGGCATCGTTCACACCGCTTGAACTTCCATGGATCCCATCTTCAGCGCCGCCGACCTGTCCGCGATCTGGCTGACCCTGAAGCTGGCCACGGTGGTCACGGTGATACTCCTGCTGATCGGCACGCCCATCGCCTGGTGGCTTTCGCGCACGCGTTCCGCGTGGAAAGGCCCGGTCGGTGCGCTGGTCGCGTTGCCCATCGTGCTGCCGCCCTCGGTGCTGGGTTTCTATCTCTTGGTGACGCTCGGGCCCAACGGGCCGATCGGCCAACTGACGCAGGCACTCGGGCTGGGCGTGCTGCCGTTTACCTTCGCGGGTCTGGTGGTGGGTTCGGTGCTGTATTCAATGCCGTTCGTGGTGCAGCCGCTGCAGAATGCCTTCGACGCCATCGGTGAACGCCCGCTGGAAGCCGCGGCGACACTGCGCGCCGCGCCGCTCGATGCCTTCTTCACGGTGGCGCTGCCGCTCGCGAAACCCGGTTTCCTCACCGCCACCATCCTGGGTTTCGCGCACACCGTCGGTGAATTCGGCGTGGTGCTGATGATCGGCGGCAACATACCCGGCAAGACCCGCGTGGTCTCCGTGCAGATCTACGATCACGTCGAGGCGCTGGAATACACCCAGGCGCATTGGCTGTCGGCGGGCATGGTGCTGTTCGCGTTCCTGGTGCTGCTGGCGCTGTATACCCTGAATCCGGGCCGGCGGCGCACATGAGCATCCGCGCGCGCTTTCGCATCAATCATCCCGGCTTCCGTCTGGATGTGGATCTGCAACTGCCCGGACGCGGCGTCAGCGCGCTGTTCGGTGTCTCGGGTTCCGGCAAGACCACCTGCCTGCGCGCCATCGCCGGACTGGAGCGCGCGCCCGGCGGTTATCTGGAAGTGAACGGCGCGATCTGGCAGGACGACGCGCAGGGGATTTTTCTGCCCACGCATCGTCGGCCATTGGGTTATGTGTTCCAGGAGGCCAGTCTGTTTGCGCATCTGTCGGTGTCCGCCGCAATCTGGAATACGGACTCAAACGCGTGCGCGGCGGGCGCACGCGCGGTGAACATGCAATCGGTGATCGATCTGCTGGGCATCGATTCGTTGCTGGGCCGCTTGCCGGCGCGGCTCTCGGGCGGCGAACGCCAGCGCGTGGCCATCGCCCGCGCCCTGCTCACCAGTCCGCAACTGCTGCTCATGGACGAACCGCTCGCGGCCCTGGATCTCGCGCGCAAGCAGGAAATCCTGCCCTATCTGGAACGCCTGCACGATGAGCTGGAAATCCCGGTGATCTACGTCAGCCACGCGCCCGACGAGGTCGCGCATCTGGCCGATCATCTGGTGGTGTTGGAACAGGGCCGCGTGCTCGCCAGCGGTCCGTTGAGCGAAACCCTGGCGCGGATCGATCTGCCCATCCGGCTCGGCGAAGACACCGGCGTGGTGCTGGAAGGCGCGGTGGCCGAACGCGACGCGCAATGGCATCTGGCGCGCATCGCCTTCCCCGGCGGACATCTCTGGGTGCGCGACAGCGGCGTGCCGATCGGTCAACGCGTGCGCGTGCGCATCCTGGCGCGCGACATCAGCCTGGCGCTGGAAACCCACGGCGACAGCAGCATCCTCAACGTCCTGCCCGCGACGGTCGAGCAGATCGCCGACGACACCCATCCCGCGCTGGCCTTGGTGCGCCTCAACGCCGGCGGCGTCCCGCTGGTCGCGCGCCTCACGCGGCGCTCCGCCGCCAACCTGAACCTGCGCCCGGGCCAGACCCTGTGGGCACAGATCAAGGCGGTGGCGTTGGTGGGTTGAATATCGCAAGGGAGCCAGAGCGCACTCGGTGATAACAACCTGCAAGGGAATAGTATGGTTATGCCTAATATCCGACTGTAATTGGGTAATGACGGCTATATGCATCCATCTCCTTGACCAGCGCTTACTCTATATCTAATATGGCTTAAATCCGTCATTAATGTTGTTGTGCAGGAAATAAGCCATATGAAAAAAGCGCAAAACATTTCAATGCCCCCGCATCTCGCCCAGGGGCTCAAGCATCTCGGCGAGCACCTCGCGCGCCTGCGCAAGGCCCGTCGTCTGCTGCAGGCCGAAGCGGCCGTGCGTGCGAATATCAGCCGCGAGACCGCTTCGCGCATCGAGCATGGAGATGCGGCCGTCGCCATCGGCCAGATCGTGCGTTATCTGGACGTCATCGTCCCCGGCGCGAATCTGGGCCGTTTGTACGAGACGCAAGACGCCGCCCTCGCCATGCTGGAAAGCGCGGAGAAGCGGCAGCGCGCCCGCAAACTCTCCCCCAAGGCGCTCAAGCACTATGACTTCTAGGGAACTGGCGGTCTTTGCCTATCTCCCAGGCGAGCCGACGGCCGTTCCGGCGGGACTGCTCACCCTGGAAGAGGAAGGGACGACACAGAAGGGCGCCGGCTTCGTTTACGGCTTGCGTTATCTCGATCGCCCCAACGCCATCGAGATCGACCCGGTGAGTCTCGGTTTGCGCAACAAGGATGCCGTGCGCGGTGTCGTGCTGCATCCCGTGGCGGGGCTTACCTTGTTCGGCGCCATCCGCGACGCGGCGCCTGACGCCTGGGGCCGGCGCGTCATCGAAGCGCGGCGCAAGGTGCCGCAGAACAGCCTGCCCGAATCGGACTATCTGCTCGCGGCAGGCGCCAACCGGGTGGGCGCGCTGGACGTGCGCACCGGCCTCGACGTGGGCGAGGCCGGAGGCGAACTCGGAGACATTCGCAAGCTGGACTACTTTCTCGAAGCCGCCCAGCGCATCGAAGCCGGACTGTCTGTTCCCGCGCGTCTTGCAGCCTTCTTCGATGCGGGCAGCTCGCTCGGCGGGGCGCGGCCCAAGGCGGCGGTGGCGGATGCGGAAGGAAAGCTCTGGCTCGCGAAGTTTCCGTCGCGCTCGGACGGCTACGATGTCCCCGTCGTGGAAGCGGCCACGCTCAAGCTCGCGGGCGCGGCCGGTCTCACCGTGCCGCGGATCGACATGATCGAGATCGGTGCGGGACAGCACATCCTGCTGATCGAACGTTTCGACCGTGTGGGCGTTGGCGGTGCGATGACCCGGCGACATTTCATCAGCGCGCTCACGCTCGTCGGCTGCCCGGAGCAGGACTCGCCCCAAAAAAACTACGCCGATATCGCGGATGCCTTGCGCCGCCATGGCGCCGCCCGGCGAATCGCCGCGGACCTGGAAGAACTATTCGCGCGGATGGTATTCAACATTCTAGTGACCAACGACGACGATCACCTGCGCAACCATGGGCTGCTGTTGGAACCCGAAGCGCGGGGATGGGTATTGAGCCCGCTCTATGACGTAGTGCCCCGGCCTACGCATGCGTCGGATCGCTTCCTGCACCTCGGCATCGGCCCGCAAGGGCGCTTGGCCACGCTCACCAACGCCATGGGCTGGGCCGCCCGTTTCGGACTCACCCGCGACCAGGCGCTGGCGATTGTCGACAGGCTCTGGCGCGTCGTGCGCGAGTGGAAAGGCCGCTTCGAGGACTATGGCGTTTCCACTGCCGAGATCGATAAGGTAAGCAGCGCGTTCAGGCACGCGCGTGAGATCGGTGGGGCGGAGCTTGGGCTGTAGCCGTCAACCTGCGTCACGTGTAAGGGACGCGTGAAAGGCGCCCGGATTACGGTCAGGATCTGCGCCGTAGCTTGGGTTGAACGGACTGACAACATCGCCGGGAGCGATGTTGGACAGCCGCAGGCTGGCCCGCAGGGCGGAGTCCATGGACGGATTCCCCAAACCCGGGTTTCGCTTTCGCTCAATCCGGGCTACGCCTACATCGTCGTGCCTAACCGAACTTGAACAGCACGCCGTAACCGCCGCGCGGATATTCCCAGTCGACGTTGCGGTGTTCGGTGCAGATGATGCGGCAGGTGCCGCATTCAAGGCAGCTGTCGGTGATTAGCACCACGTTGCCTGTGCCTTCCTCGAGATAGCAGCAGGCCGGACAGCACGCAGTGCATTCCTTCCCCTTGCACTTGTGCTGACAGATTCGTCGGCGCGCCACTGGGTGGTGATTCCCGCTCACGCGCAACGAGCAGCGTTTTCTCGCCGGGCAGGGCGTCGAGCGGCTGGATATGTCGCTGGAGGAATTTATCGCGCGGCTGACCGCGGGCGCGCCGGTGGTGGCCGCGGCCTGACGGCCTGGCAACGCGCTTTTCAGGTGCTGCTCAGCGACATCAGCTGTAACCCGAAGCCACCGGCTTTCGCCGGTGGAGTATTCACCCGGGCTAAAGCTCCAGCAGCTCGGGCGGGTTTTGCGCATCCAGGATCAGGATGTGATGATCGGGAACGGGCAGCCAGAAGCTGTCGGCCGTGAAAGGTTCCGAGGCCACCAGTTGGCCGCCGGGAAACATCTCGTCATCGGTGGTGTAATAGAGGGAAGGGCATTCGTCGTTGAGCGCGTGCCGGGCGGCATAGAGCCGGTCACCCTCGGTGACGATGATATTGAGCAGCGCCTGCTCCTCATCGACCCATTCCGCCAGCCGCTCGAAGAGTTCAGACAGGGCATCGCTCAGGGGGAGATCCGGGTCGTCCTCGAGCAGTTGCCGCAGGCAGGCGAAGAGATATTCGGAATCCGTGTTGCCATGGATAGCCGCGGCGATGGCGGGGGAGAGCATCTCGTTCATCGCGGGGCGCACCTGGAGGTGAAATTCCCGGATGAAGCCGTTGTGCGCGAACAGGTACTGTTCATCATGGAACGGCGGCGTGTTGAACGGGTGTACCGGCTGGCCGGCGGTCGCACTGCGCACGTCGGCCAGCCACAACGGGCTTATCAGGGTGCGGGCGAGGTGGGGCAGGTTGTGATCCGACCAGATGGGCAAGACGCTGGTATAGGCCGCGGGGCGTCCATCCGGGCCGTACCAGGCGAAGCCGTAACCGTCCGCATTGAGCTTCGCATACTTGAGTTCCCGTGGTTCCCGGGCCTGCTGGTACAGACTGTGCGCCGGCTCCAGCAGAAACTGCTGCAGCGGTATCCCGGGGCCGAGGTAGGCGGCGAGTCTGCACATGGCCGGATCTCAGGTCAGCAGCATCTCGAGCAGGGCTTTCTGTGCATGCAGGCGGTTTTCCGCCTCGTCCCATACCACGCTACGGGGGCCGTCGATCACCTCGGCGGAGACTTCTTCCCCGCGGTGGGCCGGCAGGCAATGCATGAACAGGGCGTCGCGGATCCGCGGCGGCCATGAGGCGGGCATCGACCTGGTAGTCCGCGAATGCCTGGACCCGTTTCTTCCGTTCATCCTCCTGTCCCATGCTGGCCCAGACATCGGTCACCACGAGATCCGCGCCGCTGGCGGCCTCGATCGGGCTGTCGCTGAGCCGCGCCTGACTGCCGGCGGCGGCGAGTAATGACGGGTCCGGCGTGTAGCCCTGCGGCGCGGCGATATGCAGTTCAAAATCAAACTGGCGCGCGGCATCGATGTAGGAGTTGCACATGTTGTTGCCATCCCCGATCCAGGCCACCTTCCTGCCCTTGATGTCGCCGCGCATTTCGACATAGGTCTGGATGTCGGCCAGCAGTTGGCAGGGGTGATGCTTATCCGTGAGGGCGTTGATAACGGGTACCCTCGAGTGCGCCGCGAAGCGCTCGATCTTCTCATGCTCGAAGGTCCTGATCATGATGGCATCGACCATGCGCGAGAGCACCCGCGCGGTGTCCTCGATGGGTTCGCCGCGTCCCAGGTGGGTATCGCGGGGCGAGAGGAAAATGGCATAGCCGCCGAGCTGCGCCATGCCGGCCTCGAACGAGACGCGGGTCCGGGTGGAAGACTTCTCGAACACCATCGCCAGCACCCGGCCCTTGAGCGGTTCATGCGGCATGCCCGCCCGGTGTATCGCCTTCAGTTCCCGGGCGCGTGCAATCAATCCCCGGAGTTCTTCCGGCGAGAAGTCGAGCAGCGTCAGGAAATGCCGCGTCGTCATGGGTCACTCCGCGAGAAATTCACGCACCAGCTCGCTGACCCGATCGACGATCATCTGGCCCTGGTGCGCCGTCGTCACCAGGGGAGGCAGCAGCCGGATCACGCGTTCGGCCGTGACGTTGATCAGCAGGCCGCGCTCCAGGGCGCGCAAGACCAGGTCGGCGCAGGGCCGGTCGAGCTCGATGCCGATCATCAGCCCGAGGCCGCGTATCTCTTTCACGCCGGGCAGCCCGGAGAGCCGCTCGCGGAAACCCTCCAGCAACCGCTGCCCGAGTTCGCCGGCATGCGCAAGCAGCCGCCCCTGCTCGAGCGTATGCAGCACCGTCAGGGCCGCGCGGGCCGAGAGCGGGTTGCCGCCGAAGGTGGTGCCGTGATTGCCGGGATGCATGAGCCCGGCCGCCGTTCCGCGCGCCAGGCAGGCGCCGATCGGTACGCCGTTGCCGAGCGCCTTGGCCACGGTCACGACGTCCGGAAGGATGCCGACATGCTGGTAGGCGAACCATTCTCCGGTGCGCCCCATGCCGGTCTGGATTTCATCCAGCATCAGCAGCCAGCCCTGGTCATCGCAGATCCGGCGCAAGCCCAGCAGATAATCGGGATCCGGGATGTTGATCCCGCCTTCACCCTGGATCGGTTCGACCAGCACGGCGACGACATCGCTGCTGTTGTCGGCGACGGTTTCGATGGCGTGCAGGTTGTTGTAGGGAACCCGGATGAAACCCTGTACGAGCGGCTCGAATCCCGCCTGGACCTTGCGGTTGCCGGTCGCCGTGAGCGTCGCCAGGGTGCGGCCATGGAAGCTGTTCTCCATGACGATGATGGCCGGTGTGCCGATGTGCCTGCCATGGCCGAACAGGCGGGCGATCTTGATGGCCGCTTCATTGGCCTCGGCGCCCGAGTTGCAGAAGAACGCGCGCTCCATGCCGGAGAGCCCGCACAGACGATCCGCCAGTTGTTCCTGCAGGGTGATGCCATAGAGGTTGGAGGTATGCACCAGCCGCCTGGCCTGGTCCGCGATGGCCTGCGCGACGGCGGGGTGGGCGTGGCCCAGGACGCATACCGCAATGCCGCCGAGCGCGTCCAGGTACTGCCTGCCTTCCGTGTCCCACAACCATACGCCCTCACCCCGTTCAAACCGGACCGGGAGCCGGGCATAGGTCGACATAAGATGGTCCGCCATATTTTTCCAAATCCTGAAAAAGAAAAGGCAGCCCGTCCAAGACTGCCTCTCGATAGCGCCGATTCTATAACCGGAAAAATCCGCAGGCAAACATCCCGAAAAACGCGAACCCGGCCGGTGGCCGGGTTCTCTGGTTCCGCGGCGGCTGATGGCGCATAGGACCGCGCCGGGTCAGCCTCCGCGCGGTCGGGTTGCGGGCTAGAACGGCAGGTTGTGCGCGTAGGCGGTCATGCACATCAGCATGGGGATGGACAGCAGTGCGTTGGTGCGCGAAGCCATCAGGGCGACCTTTTTCGCCGCGGCGATCTCCTCGGGGCTGGCCTGCTTCATGCCCAGGATCTTTTTCTGGTTCGGCCAGATCAGCACCCAGACGTTGAACAGCATGATGGTGCCCAGCCAGGCGCCGATGCCGATCACCGATATGCTGGTGGCAAAGCTGAAGCCCTCGAAGGTGAAGGCGGGTTGCAGTATGTGCAGGTGGGCGAGGGCGGCGGCGCCGGTGAGCCAGGTGGCCACGGCGGCCCAGCGGAACCAGAGCAGGGCGCGCGGCGCGACGTACTTGTTGATGCCGGCCGGCCCGGGGCCGCCCTGGTCCTTGAGCGCGGCGCCCACCGCCGGAACCTGCACGAAGTTGAAGTAGTACAGCAGGCCGATCCAGGTGATGCCGACGAGGACATGGGCCCAGACGGCGATTTCAAGCGCGTTGACACCCGTCGGCCCAAGGGCGAATACAATGACGATGGCGAGTACGAATCCGGAGATAATGGTACCCGGTATGGAAGTTAGGGGATTCATGTTCTGCAAACTCCTTTTGGAAAAATCCGCTGGTTTGGTTGCTTCGGAACGGCTGATGAAAAGATGACTAAATCGCTCGGGCAAGGGAGCATAAGGCAGGACCGGGCATAATGCAATACGCGCCCGGCGGGAAATCTCCCAGTCAAAGCATAGTCTTACGCCGGCCGGCAGGGCGTGGGAAAATCACCCTCGGAAAGGTTGAATCGTGAGAAAGTGAATTGCGTGGACGCCATCGGCCTCAGTGTGTTTTCCAGCCGCATCGACGCCGCCTGCGAGGAGATGGGGGCGGTGCTGCGGCATGCCGCGTTCTCGACCACCATCAAGAACCGGTTGGACTTCTCCTGCGCCGTATTCGATCCGCATGGCAGGCTCTGTGCGCCGGCGGCGCATATCCCGAGGTACCCGACGAATGCGATATCCAGCGAGGGGCGGCTGCGTTACAGTGTCCGGCGCGCCTTTGGGTCGCGATGACGGAAGCAACGGGAGACGGGAAGGACGCATGAAAACGCTGCCGCTGGGGATCCTACTGCTCATGCTCGGTTGTCATCTCGCCGGTTGCGCCGCCCTGATCGCCGGGGGTGCGCCGGCGGGCGGTCACAACACCTCGGCGACCCGGACCGGCGCCGGGGAAACCTCCCATGACGCCGCGATTACCGCGACGATCAATTCGAAGTACGTCAACGATCACCTGGTCGATGCGCTGGCCATCCGGGTGACGACCTACCAGGGTGTCGTTACCCTGCAGGGTTCGGTCAAGAGCCAGGCCGCCGCCGCGCGCGCCGTTGAACTGGCCCGCGCGACGCCGCACGTGCGGCGGGTGGTGTCCCGGCTGACGGTCGTGCCCTGATCGCGATTGCGCCAACGGTCAATCATCTCCACGGGACTGGACACATGTGTGGCATATGCGGCGAACTGCGCTTCGATGAAACTCCCCCGGATCAGCGGACGATCCTGGAGATGATGGCCCGGCTCGCGCGGCGCGGGCCGGATGCGGCGGGGCAATACCTCGATGCGCCGGTTGCGCTGGGGCACCGCCGGCTGGCGGTCATCGATCTCTCGGCGCGTTCCAATCAGCCGATGGTCGACCGGGAACTCGGCCTGGTCCTGGTTTTCAACGGCACCATCTACAACTACCCGGAACTGCGGCGGGAGCTGATCGCCGGGGGCTACCACTTCTTTACCGACGGGGACAGCGAGGTCATCCTCAAGGCCTATGCCCAGTGGGGCGTAGACTGCCCCCGTTACCTGCATGGCATGTTCGCGTTCGCGATCTGGGACACGAAGGCGCGCACCCTGTTCCTGGCGCGTGACCGCATGGGCATCAAGCCGCTGTATTACAGCCTGACGTCCCGGCGCCTGCGCTTTGCCTCCACCAGCCAGGCGCTGCTCGCCGCCGGCGGCGTCGATACCGCCATCGATCCGGTGGCCCTGCACCACCACCTGACCCTGCATGCCGTCGTGCCGGCGCCGCGGACCCTGTTGCGCGGGCTGCGCAAGCTTGCGCCCGGGCACAGCCTGACCATCGGCCCCGATGGCCGCAGGCAACTGCGGCGTTACTGGCGGCTGGCCGCGCCGGCGCGCGTTCCCGCGCTGACGGAATGGGAGTGGGCGGATGCCGTACACGCGGCGCTGCGGCGCGCCGTGGAGCGGCGGCGGACGATAGCCGACGTGCCGGTCGGCATCCTGCTCTCCGGGGGGCTCGATTCCAGCCTGCTGGTTGCCCTGCTGGCGGAAGCCGGCGGGGGTGATCTGTACACCTTCTCGGTGGGTTTCGAGGACCATCCCCACGAGAAGGGCAGTGAATTCGAATTCTCGGATCTGGTCGCCGACCTCTACGGCACCCGGCATCGCCGGTTTTCCATTCCCAACGAGGAAGTGCTCGCCCGCTTGCCGGAGGCCGTGGACAACATGGCCGAGCCCATGGTCGGCCAGGACGCCGTGGCGTTCTACCTGCTGGGTGAGCGGGTGTCGCGGGAGGTCAAGGTGGTACAGAGCGGACAGGGGGCCGACGAGGTGTTCGGCGGCTATTTCTGGTATCCGCGGATGCAGGCGGCCGCCGGCAGCGACATCGAACGCTTCCGGCCGCTGTACTTCGACCGCGGCCACGATGAACTGATCGAGACCGTCACCGCCGCGTATCACGGGCCCGACTATACCTCGCCGCGGGTTGCCGAGGGGCTGAGATCGGCGGGCATGGACAGCTTTCTGAACCGCGTGCTGGCTTTTGACGTGACCACGCTGATCGTCGATGACCCGGTCAAACGGGTGGATAACATGACCATGGCGTGGGGGCTGGAGGCGCGGGTGCCGTTTCTCGACCACGAGCTGGTCGAGCTGGCCATCCAGATCCCCCCGGACATCAAGCTCAAGTCGGGCGGCAAGCACCTGCTGAAGATGATCGCGCGCGGCCTGCTGCCCGGACGTCGTCATCGACCGGCCCAAGGGCTATTTCCCGGTGCCGGCGCTGAAATTCATTCGCGGCGAGGTGCTGGAATTCGTGCGCGGTGTGCTCGATTCCACCGCCTGCCGCGAGCGCGGGCTGTTCGAACGCCGCTATGTCGAGCGGCTGCTGCGACACCCGGAGCAGAACCATACGCCGATTCTCGGCAGCAAGCTCTGGCACCTGGCGCTGCTGGAATTCTGGCTGCAGCGCAACGTGGATGCTTCTTAGGGCATCCCAGACCACGGGCAGGAGTGGCCAGGCGGGACACGCCGTAAATCCTTCCCTGGAGGCTCGCCGGCCGCAGTCGCTCCGGGCATCCTCGGTAACTGCTCCTGCGTCGCCTAAGGCGCCTACGTTTGGTACCCTACCTCCTGCATGGCCCAGGCCAGCCTCTCGACCGGTTCCCGGTCTCACCTTCTCCGTGCAGTCGTGCTCTCACGCGACACTTGCACTTCCATGTGCATCGTCCCTGCGGCCGACGGTCCCGCCTAGCCCCTCCTGCCCCTTGAGGGATCAGCCATGCAGTTCCCGGGATATCCATCTGATTAGTGTCTTTTTCTGCGCGCCGGCACTCAGTAGACTGTTGTCATGAACGTCACGATTTCCGGATCGGTTATCAATTATCGAGGTATGCAACGATGGATATCATGGAACGCATCGACCAGGCGGTGAAGGAAAACCCTGTCGTCATCTTTATGAAGGGCTCCCCGCAGATGCCCCAGTGCGGTTTCTCGAGTCGCGCCGCGCAGGCCCTGATGGCCTGCGGCGAGGCGTTTACCCACGTGAACGTCCTGGCCGACCCGGAGGTCTTCGAGAACCTGCCGCGTTATGCGAACTGGCCCACCTTTCCGCAGATCTACATCGACGGCGAGTTGATCGGCGGCTGCGATATTACCCTCGAGCTGTACCAGAAGGGGGATCTGCAGAAAATGGTGAAGGCAGCGGTCGCGAAGGGCGCGGCCTGATCCGAATGGCGCTTACTTAAACCATTTCCCGGCCATTCGTCATTCCGGCAGCGCAGCGCAGAGCCGGAATCCAGAAATTCATGAACCTTAGTGGATTCCCGCTTCCGCGGGAATGCGAAAAATTCGGACTCTCGCTTTATGTAAGTGCTATTCCGGCCTGACCTGTATTGATCACCGGGTCGCGGTAGCATCACCTGTAGCCAAAATTGCATAAGCGGCGCTCAGTTCGCCTCGAGCTTCAGCAGTTCCTCCAGGATTTTCACCATCAGGGCCTGACCCTTGCCGGACATGTTCTCGCCGAGTTTGTCCGCATCGCGTTCGCCTTCGACCAGCGGCCGGATGCGCCCTGCCAGGATGCCCATATCGCCGCCCGCCGCCAGCATTTGCTTGGCCATGTTGGCGACCAGTTGCAGGGCGTGCGTATTGCCCCGGCGCGAGGCGTGGATCAGGCTGGCGATGCCGGGGGCCGCCATGTCGGAGTCAAAATCGGCCTCCAGGTCGGGCAGCGTGCCGGGGTCCTGCAGGCCGCGCAGGATGGCCTCGACGATCACCCGGTCTTCATCGTCCAGCCCCAACAGGATGGATGCCTCCCGCTTGCCCGCCACGACGTCGCGGATCGCGGCGACCAGTTGGGTCCAGTCATTCTCCTGCGCCTGCCGCAGCACCTGCTCCAGGTCCGGTATCGAGCCGGGGTTGTTGCAGTGCATGACGACACGATGTATGAGCCCCGCGTGGGACTGCAGGATCTGTTCTTTCAGGTCGGGTGTATCTGCCATGGTTTGTCGCTCCGGGTTAAATGGCCTGTGACTGCAGCGCAACCTTCTCCCCGCTGTACTGGTTCCAGCGGTTGAAAATGGCGCAGAACAGATCGGCGGTCCGCTCGGTGTCGTAGACGGCGGAATGGGCTTTTTCACTGTTCCATTCGAATCCCGCCGCCTGCACCGCGCGCGCCAGCACCGTCTGTCCATAGGCCAGTCCGGCCAGGCTGACGGTATCGAAGGTGCTGAACGGATGAAACGGGTTACGCTTGATGCCGGTGCGCTGCACGGCCGCGTTCAGAAAAGACAGGTCGAAGAAGGAATTATGGCCGACCAGGATGGCGCGTTTGCAGCCGCCGTCCTTGATGGCCCGGCGCACGGGTTTGAAGATGCTCTCGAGCGCCTCATATTCGGGCTTCGCCATGCGGAACGGGTGATAGGGATCGATGCCGGTAAAGCGCAGTGATTCCTCGTCCAGGTTGGCGCCGGGAAACGGTTCGACGTGGCAGGAGAAGGTTTCCCGGCGCGACAGGTAGCCCTGCTCGTCCATGTCCAGTGTCACCGCCGCGATTTCCAGCAGGGCGTCGCGCTTGGCGTTGAAACCGCCGGTTTCGACGTCGACGACGACGGGGAGAAAACCACGAAAACGTTGTGCGATGGGTGGTTTCTGGTCAGAATCGGTCATGGTCGAAGCATACCCAAACACCCGCGGTTTTGCGATGGCGGCGGCAGGGTGTGTCTGACGGGAGCGGGAGCGCACCGATCTGACGGTGTTGTGAAACACGCCGCAAGGCGCTGGTTGTTGTCGATTCGGATAGCGGAGGTTGCATGCTAAGGACACAGGGCATAAATCACCTTCTCCGGCTGTACGTCGTTTGCCTGAGTGTGCTGTTCTGCCAGGTGGCCGTCGCCGTCGCGGAGGGTCCCGCGCACGGCCTGTTGTGGAAAATCAGCCGGCCGGGCTCCGCGCCCAGTTATCTGTTTGGCACCATACACTCCGAGGATACCGGGGTCATGGCCTTGGCGCCGGCCGTGGAGAGCGCCTTCAACGGCTCCCGGCGGGTGATACTCGAAGTCATGCTGGATACCGACGCCATGGCCGCCGGCAGTGCCGCCATGCTGATGATGGACGGCCGGCTATTGTCGGAGATCGTCGGCAAACCCCTGTTCGAGCAGACGGTCGCCGCCCTGCAGTCACGCGGTATTCCCGAAGCGGTGGCGGAACGCATGAAGCCCTGGGCGGCGGCGACCGCGCTGTCCATGCCGGTGCCCGAGACCGGCGTCGTGCTGGACATGGTGTTGTTCCAGCGGGCGCAGCAGGAGGGCAAGCAACTCCATGGGCTGGAGACGATCGCCGAGCAACTGGAGGTGTTCGAGGGGTTGCCGCTCGATGACCAGGTGGCGCTCCTCAGGGATGCCGTCGAACAGTTTGCCAAGATCGATGCCATGTATGCCGAGTTGCTCGCGGCCTATAAACGGCAAGACCTCGCGGCGTTGATGGCGATCAACGAGGCCGCGATGGCAACGGGCGACCGGCGCCTGGCCAGGGATTTCCAGCGCCGCCTGATCGTGGATCGCAACAAGCGCATGGCCGAGCGCCTGGAACCCTATCTGAAGCAGGGCGGGGCGTTCGTCGCCGTCGGCGCTCTGCACCTGCCGGGTGGGCAGGGCTTGCTCAGGCTCCTCGTGACGGCGCGGTTATACACTCACGGCCGTTGATTATTGAGCCGGCTGTGAGGATCGCTGAATAAAACTTATCGGCTGGATTCTCTGGAAATAGGTGGTTGTGTTTCCTAAGCTGTAGTTATTCACCACGAAGAAAACAAAGATGCAATCTGACGCACTTTCAAAACGGGTGCTTGGATATGCAGTCGAGGGGTCTCGTGAGCCTGGACCCGGGTAATTGAAGGATGGCATAAAGCGTTTTGCGCTTTGACATGCTAACCCTTCGTGTCGGTGATCTCTGTGGTGAATAGTCACCCCTTGTTTTATTTCAGCAGTAGGCGATAGGAGGAAGTTCATGAAAAAGCTATTCGCGTTATTGACAACGTTGGTTATGTCTTTGCTGGGGGCCGGTTCCGCTACCGCGACCGATCTCTATCCGTGGAACAATCATGCCAGCGCCTTACAGTTTTCTGTTCGGCAATGAAATCGATACCCACCAGCAGACCCGGCGTATACAAGGCGGCGATCTGTTCGGGTATTTCTATATCAGCTTCACCGGGGTGGTCACCAAGGATGGCTATCGCGTGGCGACACACCTGGATTGCAATGCCAATCCCTGCACTGCTCGGTTGGACATTGGACGGCAAACGCCGCACGGCGACGCTTCCTGTACCACGTGGAGCCCGACCATCCTGTGTTTCTGGTAAACCGCCAGGACATCCCCGAGCCCGGGGCCTATGCCCACTTCCACTGGCTGGACGGCGATCCGGCGCCCGGTGATAGTAAGAACCGGGTTTTTGCTGCAACTCACGGCGGTGGACACCTTCTGCTTCATTCACCATGGAGCCGACAGCGCCACAAGCGAGCAATACGTGCCGGAATAACGGCGGGATCGCGGTTAATAAGGGCATCGACATTGCCACCCACCTCAACATCGTGACCAGCGACTCCTCCAACCCATTACCAGGCGCAGAGTGGTTCCAGGCTACACGAAGGGTAACGACTGTCGCTGTGGTCCGCTAACTGGAGCAGGTAAATCGATGTCCGCGAGCACGCCATGATATGGCGTGACGCGGCATCGGCGGAAAAATTGTCCCACGCACCGAGACGAGTTTCACGATCGGGCACATTTGAGTGGGGCGCGCTATGAAATTCTCGAATGATTTTCGGCGTCTCGCCGCGGCCAGCGGTGTCCGGCGATAACCTTGGGCCGGACCGTGCATGTGGACGCCGAAGTCAACGTCATGTCGCGGCGGCCTTCGGCTAGTCCCTGATCCGCCAAGGCAGCGTCTCGCCGGCGAAGAGGGGGATCAGGCTGGATTCGCCCAGCGGGTAACGATCCGGAACCCGCCAGTCAACCCGCTCCAGGGTGACGGTTGCCGTGTTGTACGGCAGGCCGTAAAAATCCGCGCCAAAGCGGCCGGCGAATCCTTCCAGCCGGTCGAGCGCCTGCGCCTCCTCGAAGACCTGAGCATAGAGTTCCAGCGCGGCATGGGCCGTGTAGATGCCGGCGCAGCCGCAGGCGGTTTCCTTGTGTTCCCGGGCATGCGGCGCGCTGTCCGTGCCGAGAAAGAACTTCCGGTTGCCGCCGGTGGCGGCTTCGATCAAGGCAACGCGGTGCGTCTCCCGCTTGAGCACCGGCAGGCAATAGGCGTGCGGGCGGATGCCGCCGGCGAACATGGCGTTTCGATTCAGCAGCAGGTGATGCGCGGTGATGGTCGCGGCCACCGTGTCGGCGGACGACCTGACGAACTCGATGCCCTCGCGCGTGGTGACGTGCTCCAGCACCAGTTTGAGCGCCGGGAAGCGCGCGCAGAGCGGTTGCAGGAAACGCTCGATGAATACCGCCTCGCGGTCGAAGACATCGACGGCGGGGTCCGTCACCTCGGCATGCACCAGCAGCGGCAGGCCGCATTCCTCCATGGCCGCGAGCGCGGCGTAAGTCCGGGCGATGTCGGTGACGCCGGCGTCGGAGTGCGTGGTCGCGCCGGCCGGATAGAACTTGACGGCATGAACATGGCCGCTCTGCCTTGCCCGGGTGATTTCCTCCGCGGCGGTGTCGTCCGTCAGGTACAGGGTCATGAGCGGGACTGAAGTCGCTGCCCGCAGGCCGCGCGGCGAGGATGCGCCGGCGGTAGGCGAGCGCCTGTGCCGTGGTGACGACCGGCGGCTTCAGGTTGGGCATGACGATGGCGCGCCCGAAGCGCCGCGCCGTGTGGGGGAGCACCGAGGCGAGGGCGGCGCCGTCGCGCAGGTGCAGGTGCCAGTCGTCGGGGCGGGTGAGGGTCAGCTCCACGTGGTCTCCAGCATCCCTTGCTGCAGCAGCAGGTTCAGGGTGAGGCGCACGCCGAAGCCGGTGGTGTCCGTGGGGATGTGTCCCAGTCCCCCCTTGTGGCTGCTGGCGGCCAGATCGACGTGGATCCAGGTGATGCCGTCGGCGACGAAGCGGTTGAGAAACCGCGCGGCCAGGATGTGGTCGGCCTCGCCCTCCAGCGTGCACTGTTTGATATCGGCGATGGTCGACTTGAGCGACTCGTCGAAATCCTTGTCGAGCGGGAACGGCCAGACGCGCTCCCCGCTGTCGCGCCCGGCCGCGGTCAGCGGCTCGCGCAACGCGTCGCGGTTGCTGAACACGCCGCTGTAGCGCGAGGAGAGCGCATGGATGCACGCCCCGGTGAGCGTGGCGTAATCAATCATCACGTGCGGTTTTTCCCTGCTGGCGAGCGCCAGGGTGTCCGCCAGCACCATGCGCCCCTCGGCATCCGTGTGGATGACCTCGATGCTGGTTCCGTTGCAGGCGGTCACGACGTCGTTGGGTTTGTAGGCCCTGCTGCCGATGTGGTTCTGCGCCAGCGCCAGCCAGCAGTCCACCGGGTAGCCGAAGCCGAGCCGGGAGAGCGCCAGCAGCGTGCCGAGCGCCACGGCGCTGCCCTGCATGTCTTCGTGCATGCCGTTCATGTACTTCGCCGGCTTGACGTTCACCCCGCCGGTATCGAAGCAGATGCCCTTGCCGACCAGGGCGAGGCGCGGTTTTCCCGCGTGTGCCCGCGGCCGGTAACGCAGGTGGACGATGCCGGCATCCAGGACCGGGCTCGCCTGCGCGACCGCGAGAAAGGCCCCGGCCTGTTTGCGTGCCAGCGCCTTGTGGTTGAGGAAGGTCATTTGCCAGCCTTCCTTCCTGGCCAGAGAGGCGATGAAGTTACGGTACACGCCGGGTGTCAGTTCATTGGATGGCAGGATCGAGAGCCAGCGCGTCAGATGGTTGCCGGTGATCTCGGCCCGGACCTGGGCGAGGTTGACCGTTTCCTCCAAACCGTAGATCTCGATGCGCTTCAGGGCGGCCGGTTTTTCGGCATCCGATTTGTAGCTCGGCATCGGACACGCGGCTGCCAGCAATGCCGCCGTGAGCGCCTCGGTCAGCCGTCTGGCCTGCGGCTTCTTGAAACCGGCGAATTGCAGCAGCACCGAAGCCGGGTCCTGTTCACGCAGCTTCGCGGCCAGGGTGCGCGCGATGGTCAGCAACTCGAACGTGCTGCACTGCGGGTCCAGTGTCTGCAGGATGACGTGGGTGGCGTTGCCGTTGGGCAGGTCGGTATCCAGCCGGGAGGCGTGCCTGTCCCGGTGTTTCAGCCGCTGGAAGCGCGGCTTGAGTACGCCGGCGTAGGGCAGGTGTTTCCACGCGGGGGCGCCCGCGGTTTCCGGCAGTATCAGCAGCGCCGCACGATGGGCATCCACCTGAGTCGTGAGCGCCGGCTTTGCGTGTTGATTTATTGTGATTTTCTCGGTGTGCCCGTAGGGTATTTCCATGCTGTTAGCCTTGACCTGTTAACGCAAAACGCTGATCATATCGCGCTTGTCGTGATACCGGTACTGCCGTCTCCCGATAACTCCGGGGAGAGGGCCATGCCCAGGGCTGCCATCTGTATTGGAAAAGCTGAGCCGGCTTTTTTGCCAAGGGACTGAAACCTCACCATCTTGTCATTTTGACCAAGCAAAGAAACCATCACCATGAAGGTTGCGGATAAAAAACGCGTGTTGCGTGAAATGCTGTTTGCCCGGCGCTTCGAGGAGCGTTGTTATGAGGCGTATGTCGAGCGCAAGATCGGCGGTTTCCTGCACCTGTATCCGGGTGAGGAAGCCTGCGCCTTTGGTGTGCTGGAGGCCGCCCAGATCGGTCATGACTACGTGATCACCAGTTATCGCGATCACGTACACGCGATCAAATCGGGTGCGGACCCGCAGGAAATCATGGCCGAACTGTATGCTAAGGAAACCGGCGTCTGCAAGGGACGCGGCGGTTCCATGCACATCTTCGACGTGAAGAAACATTTCATGGGCGGCTATGCCCTGGTCGGCGGCCCGTTTCCGCTGGCGGCCGGCATCGCCAAGGCGATCCAGATGAAAGGCGGCGACGAGATCTGCATCTGCTTTCTCGGGGATGCCGCCAATAATCAGGGCACCTTCCACGAATCGCTGAACATGGCGAAGCTCTGGAATTTGCCGGTGCTGTATGTCTGCGAGAACAACCTCTACGGCATCGGTACCCGCATCGAACGCTCCACCGCCGTGGTGGATCAGTACAAGCGCGTATCGGGCTACAATATTCCCTCCGCACAGGAGGACGGCCAGGATGTAGAACTGGTTTACAAGGCGGCCACCAAGGCGATCAAGCACGTCCGTTCCGGCAACGGCCCCTATTTCCTGGAGCTCATGACCTACCGCTACCGCGGTCATTCCATGTCGGATTCCAACGCCTATCGCGCCAAGACCGAGGAGCGCATGTGGAGCAAGCGCGATCCGGTCATCATGCTGCGTGACCGGCTGATCGATGCGGGCCAACTGACCCTGCGTGACTACAAGGACATGGATACCGAAGTCCTGGATGAGATCGAGAACCGGGTTATCGCGTTCGCAGAACGCTCACCCGAGCCGGATGTAGCCGATGTAGAAAAATACGTGCTGGCGGAAAACGATCCCTGGGTCAAAGGCGGGGTGCGCTGATGGCTGAAATGATGTACTGGGAGGCGATACGCCGCGCCCAGGATGAAGAGCTGGCCAACGATCCCATGGTATTGCTGATGGGCGAGGACATCGGCGTCGCCGGCGGCACCTACAAGGCCACACAGGGATTGTACAAGAAATACGGCGAGCAACGCGTCGTCGATACGCCGATTTCCGAGAACGGCTTCACCGGTCTGGGCATCGGCGCCTCCTTCCTCGGGGCCCGGCCGATCATCGAAATCATGTCGGTCAATTTCGCCTGGCTGGCCATGGACCAGATATTCAACACGGCGGCCAAGGTGCGTTACATGTCGGGCGGCCAGTTGGCGGCGCCCGTGGTCATACGTTCGCCCGGCGGCACGGCACACCAGCTCGGTTCGCAGCACTCGGCGCGCATGGAGAAAGTCTTCATGGGCATTGCGGGCCTGCGCGTGGTGACGCCGTCGAACCCGCGCCAAGCCTACGGACTGATCAAGTCGGCCGTGCGCTGCAATGACCCGGTGTTCATCAACGAGCACGAGCGCATGTACAACATGAAGGGCGAGGTGCCGGATGAGGAATTCTTCCACCCGCTCGAAGGCTCCGAGATCGCCCGCCCGGGACGCGACGTGACGCTGTTCGGCTACAACATCTCCGTGCACTGGTGTCTGCAGGCGGCGGAAACGCTGGCCAGGAATTACGGCATCGAGGCGGAGGTCATCGACCTCTACGCGCTGAGTCCGCTCGACCGTGCGGGCATACGCGATTCGGTCACCCGCACGCACCGCGCCGTGATCGTGGAAGAGTCCGAACCGGCGGTCGGCGTCGGCGCCGAGGTGATGGCGATCATCAACGAGGAGTGTTTCTTCGAACTGGACGCGGCGCCGCTGCGCGTTTCCGCATTGAACTTACCGGTTCCCTACAACCATAAACTGGAAAAAGCGGCCTTGCCGGACGCCAAGGCTGTGGTGGACGCCGTGCGGGCGATGTTTGGCGCTTGAAGCCCGGCCGGATTGTGTGGGCAACATGACACCCGGCGGGAGTCGGCATGCCGGCGTATGTCCCATGTCAGCGCGGCGGTTGTTTAACGGGCGGTACGTTACCGCGGGCCTCGAATTTGTGTATCCGGCATATGGCTGGATGGATTCTGAACGGAATATTTCATGTCTGAACCCTATGTGATCAAGATGCCCCAGCTTTCCGACACCATGACGGAGGGCGTCATCGTCAGTTGGGAAAAAAACATCGGCGATGAGATCAGGCGCGGCGACATCGTCGCCACCGTGGAAACCGATAAGGCTATCATGGACGTTGAAGTGTTCCGCGACGGATTCCTCTCCGGGCCGATCGCTCCCGTCGACGCCGTCGTGCCGGTGACGCACCCGATCGGCTATATCGTGGATACAAAAGAGGAGGTCGTCGAGGGCACGGGAGAACCCACCGCGAAGTCCGCGGCGACTCATGACCGCCCCCCGCCGTGCGCGCGCCATTACCGGCCGCTCCGGCGGCGGCCGTTGCCGCCGCGGGCCAACCGGTTCCGGCCACGCCAGCGGACGCCGCGCCCGTACCGCGCCCGCAGGGCATCAAGTCCTCGCCGCTGGCGCGCAAACTCGCCGGCCAGCGGCATGTCGACCTCGACCGCCTGATCGGCACCGGCCCGGGGGGCGTCATCACCGCGGCCGATATCCAGCGCGCACCCGCGCCCTATGAAGTCGCGGTTCCGGGCAATGGCCGTCCCATGAAATCCATGGAGAAGGCCATCGCGCAGGCGATGTCGTTCTCGATCGTCATGCCGACTTTCCACGTCACTTCCCATATCCGCCTGGCTACCCTGATCGCGGCCGCCAAACAGGCCGGTGTGTCGGTCACCGTGGCGATCGCGCGCGCCTGCGCGCTGGCGATGAAGGATCACCCGAAGCTCAATTGGTGCTATCAGCCGGAGTACCGGCTGATCGAGCGTGAGCAGGTCGATATCGGCATGGCGGTCGCGGCCGATGACGGCGGCCTGGTGGTGCCCATACTGCGCAACTGCGAGGCGCGCGGGCTGACCGAGCTGAATAACGACTGGAAGGCCCTCATCGAGCGTGCGCGCAGCCGCCGCCTCAACCCCGAGGAATTTACCGGCGCCACCTTCCAGATATCCAACATGGGCATGTTCGGTGTCAATCAATTCGATGCCATCGCCACGCCGGGACTGGCGGCGATCCTGGCCATCGCATCCGATACGGAACAGGGCAGCGCCTTTACCATTACGGGCGATCACCGCGTGGTAAACGGCGCGGATGTCGCGAAGTATCTCTATTCACTGAAAGGCCTGATCGAGCAGCCGTTCGACTGGATGGGCCTCGGCGGCGCGGTAATCCCGGCCGGTGACTGGGATTATGATGTCGTGGTCATCGGCGGCGGGCCGGGCGGTGAAGACTGCGCGCGCGAGCTGGCCGGCCATGGCCTGAAGGTCACCCTGATCAACGATGCTCCCCTCCCGGGCGGTGAGTGCCTGTGGCGCGGCTGCATCCCTTCCAAGGCCTGGCGGGCGGCGGCGGATCGGCTTCGCGACCGGGCCGAAGACAAGCACCTGGGCGTGACCGGAACCGCCGGCGCCAAACTGGTCTGGAAGGATCTGGAGAAAGACCCTCCGCCGCGTGCTGGAGACCCGCGGCGACATGGCGCTCAAGACCGACAAGGGCGTGAAGATCACCTACCTGCATGGCTTCGGCCAGTTTGTCGATCAACACCACGTGGCGATCAATACCAGCAGCAACCAGGACGACCCGCACAGCCGCGCGGCCATACCGACTCACAAGGCGTCCCGGACGCTCAGTTTCGGATGTGCCGTCATCGCCACCGGCGCGCCGCCGTTCGTGCCGCCGATACCCGGCGCGCGGGAAGGGCTGGAGAGCGGCGGCGTACTGACCTCCGATACCGTCTGGGGCCTGGACCATCCGCCGAAGCGGCTCGCCGTAATCGGCGCCGGGGCAATCGGCGTGGAGATGGCGCAGATTTTCCAGGACTTCGGCAGCAAGGTCACGCTCATCGAGGCGCAGGAGCGCATCCTGGCCGAGGTCGAAGCGGAGATCGCCGCGAGCCTCGCCGGCATCCTCGCCGAGGAGCCGCGTCTCGAGGTGCATACCTCGGCGACCGTGAACCGGATCTCCGGTCAACCGGGCGCCATGAAAGTTGCCTTTACGGGTGCGGATGGCAAGAACCGCAACCTCGGGGTGGATTACGTCATCATGGCGACCGGCAAGCGCCCCGTGCTCGATGGCCTGAATCTCGCATAACGCCGGGGTAGCCAGTGACCGCGGTGTCGTGACGGCCGATGCCCGCTGCCGCACCAATGTGCCGCATATCTTCGCCATCGGTGATGTCATCGGCGGGCTGATGCTCGCACACACCGCGGGGCAGCAGGGGCGGGTGGCGGCCGCCACTATCCTCGGCGAGAACATGAAATACGAGCAGGACAGGGATTGCGGCGTCATCTTCAGCCGTCCGCAGGCCGCCTTCGTCGGCCTGTCGCTTGACCAGGCGAAGGCCAAGGGTATCGATGCCGTGGAGGTGAAGGTGCCGATGAACATCGATGCCAAGGCGATGATCAACAACGAACAGCATGGCATGATCAAGATCGTGGCCGACAAGGCGACGCACCGCGTGGTCGGCGTGCATTTCCTGGCTGACCATGCCGACACCCTGATCGGCGAGGCTGTGATGATGGTCGCCGGCAACATGACGCTGGAACAGGTCGCCGGGGCCATACACCCGCACCCGACCCAGACCGAACTTTTTGGCGACATGGCGCGTCGCCTGCTGTCGCGCCTGCGCCGCAGCAAGAAGACAACCGGGGTTAACTAATTATGTCCACTATCAATAAAGTTGTACTGGCCTACTCCGGCGGCCTCGACACCTCCGTCATCCTCAAATGGCTGGAAGAGACCTATGACTGCGAGGTGGTCACCTTTACCGCCGATATCGGGCAAGGCGAGGAGATTGAGCCGGCGCGTGCCAAGGCCAGGGCGATGGGCGTCAAGGAAGTCCATATCGAGGATCTCAAGGAAGAGTTCGTACGCGATTATGTGTTTCCGATGTTCCGCGCCAATACCCTGTACGAGGGTGAATATCTCCTCGGCACCTCGATCGCGCGTCCCCTGATCGCGAAACGGCTGGTTGAGATCGCGGAAGAGACCGGTGCCGACGCCATCGCCCATGGTGCAACCGGCAAGGGCAACGACCAGGTGCGATTTGAACTGGGCGCCTATGCGCTCAAGCCGGATATCAGGATCATCGCGCCATGGCGCGAGTGGCATCTGACCTCCAGGGAAACGCTGCTCGCCTATGCCGACAAGTACGGTATCCCGGTCGAGCACAAGAAAAGCAGGAAATCGCCGTATTCCATGGATGCCAATTTGCTGCATATCTCCTACGAAGGCGGCATTCTGGAAGACCCCTGGGTGGAGCCGGAGGAGGACATGTGGCTGTGGACGGTATCACCCGAGAAGGCTCCGGATACACCGACCTACGTCGAGATTGATTTCGAAAAAGGTGATGCCGTCGCGATCGATGGCAAGTCCATGAGCGCGGCGCAGGTGATGGAAACCCTGAACCATATCGGCGGGGCAAACGGAATCGGTCGCACCGACATCGTAGAGAACCGCTATGTCGGCATGAAGTCCCGTGGCTGTTACGAGACACCGGCGGGCACCATACTGCTCAAGGCGCACCGCGCCATGGAGTCGCTTACCCTGGATCGTGAAGCCGCGCATCTGAAAGACGAACTCATGCCGCGTTACGCCAGCCTGATTTACAATGGTTACTGGTGGAGCCCGGAACGCAAGCTGCTGCAGGAATTGATCGACGCCTCGCAGGAACGCATCAACGGCAAAGTGCGGTTGAAGCTCTACAAGGGCGGTGTCACCCTCGTGGGCCGTCAGTCCGTAACCGACAGCCTGTTCGACGCACGCATCGCGACCTTCGAGGAAGACGCCGGCGCCTATAATCAGAAGGATGCCGAAGGTTTTATCCGGCTCAACGCACTACGCATGCGCATTGCATCCCGGCGCGCCCGGTGAACCCGCCATTCTGTCATGACTGGCGGGCAAACGAGATCAATACGTCGCGGTAATCATGAAACGATTGGAATGACTGCCGCTGCGAGTTCAAGCGACAACATAATAACGAAACAAGGAGAGCCGGCTAGCTGTAACACAGGTAATTCTGGCCAGGGATCAAAAAAAACCAACCGGGTTTGACCGGTTGGTTTTTTGATTCAGCCGGGGATTTCCCGCCGGTGGCCGAGGCTGATTTGACTTCCCAGCGACTTTACTCGGGCATCCTGGGTGGGGCCTTGCTGCCCTCGGTCGAAGGACTCACCACGATGGTGCTTGGATAGCCACCACCATAACCACCATAGGGACCGTATCCACCCCACGCCACCATAAGGCCACCCCAACCACCACCATATGGGCCACCCCAACCACCACCATAAGGGCCACCATAGCCATAGGGACCACCACCATAGCCACCGTAATAACCCCGGTCATAACCCCGGCCATGTAACGATCGCGGTCACTGTCGAACCAACGGGACGGGTTCATCATATTGCCGAAATTGAACGCCTGTGCGACATTGGCCGCCGCCAAGCCTGCCAAGCCAAGGGCCGCTACCGAAATAATTATTTTCCGCTTCACCGTACCGTTACCTCCACTCAAATAATGAAAAGCCGAAATCCGTATAGTTATTTCACCCCTGACAACCAGGGCTTCCGGGCTATCTGACGGCAAAGTCACACGCCTGGAGGTGAACCTTGCAACAAGCACGGGTTGAAATTAATTCAACCAATTTTAAACATAAACCACTATTTATTTAATTAATATATACAACCATACTGCGTGATTTACAACCATAATGCATGATAATCTTTATGAATAAGATATGGTTATATCTTTATAGAAACAAAATGCCGGGAATCACGGGATATCGAAAACAGGGCTGTGCCGGGGAAATGGGCAATGTTAAGGGGCATGAGGGTGTTGCTTTCAACTCACTTGTCTTATAGAAAGTATACAGAGGATAGAATTTCCGGATAGGTGACTGGTTTTTTAGATGCAAATCAAATGATCTGAAGGGGGTATGCATGAAGAGGCTACTTGTTTTTCTGTTAATTGGTCTGCCGCTGGGTTGTCTGGCTGCCGATTACCAATCCACGCTGCTGGTGCAAACCGGCAAGTTGCGCGAAAGCGACTTGATTGTCCGTACCATCACGGACCTCGAAGACAGTAAGATCTGCCTTGCCTTCTACGTCCGCACCACCGGCACAAGCCCCGTTATGAGTTGTTATCAGGCGACATCTGGGTATCGTTCCAACATCAGCCAGGTAGGGCATTTCAAGGAAGGACAACTGGTTGTTCGAAAGATTAAGGATTCCGTCAATAACGTCTCCTGCCTGGTAGCCTATGTCAGTACTCCGGGTACTTCGCCGGTCATTAACTGTTATGAAAGCAGGCATGTTGCCAAGGAAGAAATCGAGAGCAGTGGGCACTTGCGGGAAGGTGATCTTGATATCTACAGGATCGTGGATCAGGACAGCAACAAGAGCTGCCTTATTGCCTATGTTAGTACGGGCGGGACCGCACCCTCATTGACATGCTATACCAATCAGAGCGGGGTCAAGGGAGGTATGGTGCAAGACAGCTATCTGAGAGAAGGCGACCTCATCGTCCGGAAGATCGTCGATCAGGGTAACGCACAGAACTGCCTTATCACCTATGTCAGCACGGAGGGTACTTCGCCCTACATTTTCTGTTCCGAAAACAAGTACGTCGCAGAGAGCAAGAAACCCCAACCGGAAACAGCCACTGAATGGAAGCCTTATTCTCCGGCGGGGGGATCTCCGGTGGGGGGAGCTAAAACCAAATAAGCTGCTGCGCGCCTGGACAGGGTGCTCCGGAATGACTGGAACACGGCGCATCCAGACTGTGCGAAAGGCGGCCGTATCGACCCCTCTCATCAAGAGGGTGGGGTGGAGACCAGTCAGGTTCCAGTCTGCCGACGGCATGCCACACACGCATGGTTTCATCAGTGAACGGGGTTGCCCGCGACACTACACTGTGAAATCAGGTATTCAAGAAATGACGCAATGAGACTTCTGCACACCATGCTGCGCGTCGGCAATCTGCAGCGCTCCATTGACTTCTATACCAATGTCCTCGGCATGAAACTCCTGCGCCGGAAGGACTATCCGGACGGCAGGTTCACCCTCGCGTTCGTCGGTTACGGCGACGAATCCGAAAACACCGTTATCGAACTCACTTACAACTGGGATACTGACCGTTACGATCTCGGTTCAGGCTATGGCCATATCGCCATCGAGGTCGATGATGTCTATGAGGCGGTTGAGGAACTGCGTAGTCGCGGTGGCAAGATCATTCGCGATGCCGGTCCGATGAATGCCGGCACCACCATCATTGCCTTTATCGAAGACCCGGACGGATATCCAATTGAGTTGATTGGCAGGAAGCACTGAGCCTTAGCTACATACAGTCGTCATTGTCCAGGCGTTACAGCGGTGGTGGGTGTCGTCCATGTCACCGTGCCGGTCGGTCACTGCTGTGATGCAGCAGCAGCATGAGGCCAAACAGGATGAAACCGCTGAAGGCGATCAGCGTCCAGCCGGGGATGCTGAGGCCGAGAAATTGCCATTCCACCTTCGCGCATTCCCCGGAGCCGCGCAGCACGAGTTGCAATGCCTCGCTGAGGGGAAAGACCTGCAATATGTAGTCCAGGGCGGGGCCGCATTCAGGTACCTGGTCGGCAGGCAGGCTTTGCAGCCAGACATGTCGTCCGGCAACCGCAGCGCCGCAGCCGGCGACAAGCATGATCAGCCCGCCATAGATCCGATTGCCCCAGCCGATCGGGCCGTGGATGGCCGCTACCAGCAGCACCATGCCCAGTGCGATAACGACAACGCGCTGGAGTATGCACAGCGGACACGGTTCGAGTCCCAGAAAGCGCTGAAAGTAAAAAAGAGCGGCACCCATCATCACAACGCACATTATGAAGCCAAGAGCATAGAGTGTTCTAAGATTCGGCATATGGTCCTCTTTCACCGGCGGCCTGCCCGCCTAAACTGCGTCCCGGATACAAGGGAGTGCCGCCAATAATAGTCCACCCCGACAGTGGCGCCTATTATACTCGGTGAACGTTAACCAGAAGTAACCACAGAAGCGCCTATCAGTTGAGCGATGGCGTAGGCAGGCGCGGTTGATAGCGGTGTAAAGGAATAAACCCTCTGTTGAACATGCTAAGACTGCTGCAAACTCAGCACTGATGCGGGTTTATGGTCGATGAGGAGGCTCACCCAATGGGTGAACTGGAATTTGAACAGAAAGCGCTGGTAAAGGCGGTTGCTACTGTTTTGCAGGAACAGGAGCGAGCGGCGCAGGAACTGCGCCTTACCACCCCCGGTGGCCGGTTTCACGTCCGCTGGGACAAAGGTGGAAGTGCCACGGCCCTGGGGCAGTTGGCGTTCTTTGCCGAGTTTCTGGAAGTCTCGGGGTTATTCGCCCGCTGGCGGAAGGGTGTCCGATGTCCTACACCAGCCCCAACGCCCCCGCTGTGGTGAACGTTCTTGGCACCTGGCTGTTGTCGATACTGGATGGACAACGGCGCTATGCGCACGTGGCCGGACTGCGCAGGGACGAGGTCGCGCCACAGATTCTAGGCATGAACAAGATCATCAGTGATGAAAGCCTGCGCCGCGCACTGGCACATCTGGCGCCGAGTCAGAACAAACGCTGCGGCGAAGACGAACGGGCTGCCCGCGCCGCTCAACTGGCGAAGAGCACCGCCTGGATGGACACGGCCCTGGCCGAGAGTACCCGCGAAGCCCTGCGCACTCCCTGGATTCTCGACACGGACACCACCATCAAGTTGCTGTACGGCCACCAGGATGGCGCCGAGGTGAGCTACACCCCAGGAGCCGGGGCGTCCCAGCCATGTCCTGCATACCTACTGGATTGGCACGATGCGCCTCGTGCTCGATGTTGAGTGCAAGGCGGCAATCCCATGCCGCCAACACAGCCTGCCCCGTCTGCGCCTGCTGATCGGCGGCTTTTTTTTTTTATGGTCGCTCCTACTGGCAGCGGTGGCAGGCTTCGACGCGGTGGGGCCCAACTCAGCTCGCCGGTTGGGCCGGCGCGCGGTGGTGGTGTGCGGCGCGCTCAGGCGGTGTCGTGGCCGAACGACCACGTGGCGAGGCCAACACGTTGTTCTTCGCCGACGCCGCGGATGACCTCAACTCTGGGACGCGATCCTGGTGACGACGCGACTACCCGTGTGGGCCATCGCCAGTTGTACCGGTCGGCCGTGCGAGATGGCTTCGACGACTGGACCAGTGGGCTG
Source organism: uncultured Gammaproteobacteria bacterium (assembly GCA_963773065.1). GTDB lineage: Bacteria > Pseudomonadota > Gammaproteobacteria > UBA9214 > UBA9214 > CAVQCA01. The sequence continues at coordinate 27,236 of CAVYZN010000022.1, read as the reverse complement.
GGCGGCTACACCACGCATGACCTGGACGCTGCACCTCTCGCGCGGCGGTGGCGCTCATCTACACTGGTGGGCTGGATGTGCGCCTGGCGCACCCGTGGCGCGCCGTGGCGATCACCAGCCGTCCCTTGCTGCTCTGCGGTGTCGCCCGCCTGACCCAGCACGCCGTCAGTCCCGTGCTGCTGACTTTGATGCTGCGCGGGGATCAGATCAATCATGATCGCCGATCGCGGTCTTGTCACACGGTACCGCGCCTCAGTTGCCTAGCTGGCGTTGGCGCGCACTGGCGCTACTCCAGACCCACTGCATTCTGGGCATATTAACGTATTATAACTATCTGATTAATTGAATATTATTGACCCTGTATGCCTGCAATTCTATCCTCTGGATAATCCGGTACCGCCGGCAGGATATCTATCCTTGCCCGGGCGTTGCTGGATCCTTAAGGCCGTGGTTCGGGTGCTTGGCATATTGGCTGGTTACTGACAGACAGAATATTTTTCAGGGGATCTGACATGATTACTTTTGAAGAACTGAACACCCAGAATCACAAGATTATGGAACTTTCCAAAGTGCTGCAGAACGTGATACAGGACAGGTCACTGTGCGACAACGAAGTTACTTGTGACCTGTTTTTCCAGTACGTGGATCAGGTGAAAGGGCATTTGGATTTTGAGGACAGGCATTTATATGCCGCGTTGCTCAATCACAAGGAACGCGCGGTTAACAATACCGCCAAACAGTTTATATCGGGGTCTGCGGAGATCAAGCGCATCTTTGAAACGTATCTGCATAAATGGTGCAAGAAGCGGGCGATGGTCATCAGGGATCATCAAGCCTTTGTCAGAGAGACAGAAGATATGTTCCGCCTGGTGCTGAATCGCATACAGGATGAGACCGAGCAACTGTACCCGTTGATACGGAAAGTCAGTGGTGACACTCAGGTCGCGGCCTAATGGGATAGCAGCACTCGGAGTGCGGGAGAGGGGCAGAAATTAAATGGCCAGATCACACCTGGCACGCATGTCCGATTGCATGAAGGGGGTTGCATTTTTGGTCAGGCAAGCAGATCAGAAATGCATCCCCCTTCTCATATCTAGGGTTGTTTGATAGTCTCTTACGGTTACTGGATTTCGCGTGGGGGAGAATTGCCTTGCGAGGCGCCGGCTCCGTAGCCCTGGATAGCCGTAACCGGGAGCACCGTAACCGTAACCCCCAGGGTAACCCCCCCAACCCGGGGCGCCATAACCGTAGCCCCCAGGGTAACCCCCCCAACCCGGCCCGCCATATCCGTAGCCCGGGTAACCCCCAACCGGGCCCGCCATACCCGCCATACCCATAACCGCGACGGTCATAATCATCGTCGTCCCTGTTGCTACCCACCCACTTGGACGGATTCATCATATTCCCCATATCGAACGCGTGTGCTGTGTTGGCTAACAGCAAACTGATCATGACAATAATTCCGCGGTACTTTCTTGCGCTATATTTCACTGGATCGGATCCTCCGCATCTATTTGTATAAACCACTCTGGATAATCATCGCTGCAGCTTTATTGCGGCCAATGACACGAACTTCGGAGTTTATCTCACTTACGGGTCATTACGTCAAATAAATAGACAAATTAAAAGGCTCATAACAAATGATTCTACTTATCATCTGCTATGATCCAAAATTATTATGTTCTCTGGTAATTCAGATAACTAACCCGCAGCAGCAATCAATATTCCTGCTTAACGAGTACTCTCAATTTCTCAATATCCCTATCCTTGGATTTGAAAGAAAAAATGCCGCCACGTCCGTGCTGTTCAAAACTTAGACCGTCGGATGAAACACCCCTGAGCACGCAATCCTGCTCAGACCTGTCCAGACGTTTCACCTTGACGGTCATTCCGATGTAGTTACCGGCTTCGGAGGGATCAATCGGCACGTAGGACGCCCGATAGTGTTTTGGTGTGATAGTGGATATTCCGGATGTTGCCACGGGAGTGTTTTCTTCAGTCACCGCTCGATCGCTGGCGTTTGTCGGGAGTTCGGCAGGACCAGCCTGAGTCGTTGAAGACTGTTCGTGCGGCGGTGGCTCAGCTATGTTGCGTCTTGGTTATTCGCGGACGATTCCTTGACTTTATTCAGGCTGGTCTGCACGAAGAACTTTTTATACTGTCCGCTGGATGCCTGCAGGTACATCTTCTGCTGTGCGCGAAGTGCAGTTCGCACCGTATCCCACCCACCCTGCACGGTAAACACATAGAGACCTAGGGTGACAGCGGTGATAAAAGTCGCGATGTAGACAAGGAATGGGCCCTTCTCGTCTTGCCAATGCTTAATTGCGAATATCACGGCACTCACCGGGGAGAGGAGCATGACCGCAATACCCCACGCTGCATGCTTTTTGAATGCACGTCCCACCAACCATATCAGTGAGATACTGGCAATCAGTCCTGCCAGTAGGGCTATATGACTGAGTATGCTCATGATTTATTTATTCCCGATTAGTATACCCGACAATGATACTGCTTCCCGGGAGTATCCATGATCGTATCGGTCATAAAGCGGGGAGACTTTAGCTTCCGATTCCCAATGCCTGGCTGGGCGGGTTAAAGAATATCGACCTGGTTGAGGAGTACGGAGCCGATACCGGTTTCCGGGGATCCTTTGCAGAAGGTGTAATTAACATGGTGATCTCGATAGGGAAGCTGCAGATCGAAATCAAGAAATAATCGCGGGTAACCGACCCGGTTCGGGCCAGGTGATCATGCCCCCGGCATCTATCCATGCGTACTAGTCCCACCGATTACTCAAGATGTCTCAAGGTTATCAAAAGCAAAGTTTGTCCCAGTAAATACTTCAATTACATAAAGAAACTTTTCAGAAATGTTAACGGCGTCATAATGTTTCGGTTTGATTTGACGATATATTTTTATATCATAAATTACTGATGTACTGCACATAGGGAGGTGACTGTATGGATAGAGCACAAAACCCTGACCGTTCTCATTCTAGGGCTGTTGCTGTCAACCGGCATACGCGGCCATGCCGGGGAAGAGGAACCCTGTGCCCCCTTCCTGAATGGCAAGGTGGAGCAGTCGCGGATTGACTCCATGCGGGCCGCGGCCAAGGGTGGCCATCTCTACCGTATCCAGCCTGATACCTCGAGGGTGGGCTTCTGCGTGGACAGTGAGTTTGCGCGAGTCAAGGCCGAGTTCAAGGCTTTCCAGGGCGGGCTGACCTTGTGGCCGGATCACTCGGGTGCACAAGGAACAGGCGATGGTTCTGGTCAGAACTGCGAGTCTGGATACCGGTGGCTCCATGATCGAGTACCTGCTGAAGGGCGAGCGTTTCTTCGATGTGGCGAACTACCCTGAAATTCTGTTCGTCAGTACGGGTTTCACATGGACGAGCGAGACCACGGGCACGATGAAGGGTGATCTCACGCTGCATGGAGTCACCCGGCCGGTGACATTCAACGTCACACTGTTGCCGATCAGGAATACGGACGAGAAGAATGCCGGTAAGGTTCTGGTCAAGGCCGGTACCACGATTCACCGGTCAGACTTCGGCATGGATACGTTGTCACGGGTAGTCAACGACGACGTCGAACTGTGCATGAGTGTGGAGGCGGTGAGATATCACGGCTAATTAGGAGAACCAGGTTTTTATCCAGGGCTTTATGCCTGAGATTATGAGAATTTGTTTCCCCCGGTCTATACATTAAGGGGAATGATCCAAGGCGAGGTCATGTGTAATTATTAGCGGGGATTCAATTGGATCGGCTTCCGGCCGTAATGCTCTGCTCAAAGCGGTAGGAAGCGCCATAATCCATGTGTTGTAAGCACTGCATTCCAGAATTTCAATCCCGTTCATCGTTGTCGCGAGGGAAAGCTTTACGGAGCATGCTTACTGCACGAGGATGACACAGTGTGTATTGGTCAGACTTTCCTCGGTATTACAGTATTGTCCCTCTCGACATGACGTAACTGGAGATAACAATGAGTGATGCACTCAATTACCTGGTTGCCGCCCGCCCGGATGCCATCACCCACTACTTCAAGTTTCTCAAGGAAGCGGGCAAGCATCTCGATATCCGCACCCGGGATCTGATCTCGGTGATCACCAAGGTTGATTCACAGACCGAAGCGGGATTCCGCCAGTACCTGATCCGCGCTTTGCGTAACGGAGCGAGCGCCAACGAGGTGCTCGATGCCCTGCTGATGGCCTTCCCCACGCTGGGCCTCGCCAAGATTGTCTGGGCGGTGGATATTCTACTGGATATGGATATCCCCGAATTCCGTCCCGAGAACCTGTTCGCCGAGCCTTCCTGGCATACGGTGGCCAAGCTGGATGATCTGCCATCAGGAGAAATTACCTACCAGGATTGTGATGGCCGCAACCTGTACATTTACCGGGATGGCGGGAGCCTGCGTGTCTATGACAGCCGCTGCCCGCACCAGGTGACCAACATTCCGCATCTGGCGCTGGAAGGCACACGCCTGACCTGCCCCAAGCACAAATGGGTGTTTGATGTGTCCAGCGGCGAGTGTGTCGCGATCGGGGATCGTCCGCTGAATGAATTCGAACACAAGCTGCAGGACGACACGCTGCTGGTGTTCTGGTAATCGACTGACGAGGGCAATGCACAGCCCTGATTTCGGGCGCATCGTATACGTCCACCCACAACTAGTCCTAAGCAGTTGCCTGCTGGGCCAGGAGGTGCGCTACGACGGTCTTCACAAACGGCATGACTGGTTGGCCAACACGCTGGACCGCTTTGTCGATTTCATGCCGTTGTGTTCTGATGTGTCCATTGGCCTTAGTATTCCCCTGGATCCGGTGCATCTGACCGGTGAACGGAAGCATCTACGGGCGCGTAGCATCAGCAATCCTGAACAGGAAATGGGAATGATATGCGCCCCGTTGGGCAGAAGCCTGCCGGTTGAGAGTACTTTGTTTCTCGAAGCTGAAAAAAAGCGGGGCTGGTGGTCAACCAGCCCCGCTTTCTTATTAACGGGTTGGTTTTGCCCATTGGTTGTTTTCTTCCAGCTTTTTGATGCGCGCCTTCAGGCGTTCGATTTCCGCTGCATCAGAAGCGGAACTGGAACCCGCTGCCGGCGCGCTGTAAGCGGGAGCGCCGCCATAACCGGGAGCGCCGCCGTAGCCGGGAGCGCCGCCATAGCCGGGAGCGCCGCCGTAGCCGGGAGCGCCGCCGTAGCCGGGACCACCGCCGCCGTAGCCGGTGTCACCGCCGTAGCCGCCGGGTCCACCGCCATAACCGCCGGGTCCACCGCCATAACCGCCGGGTCCACCGCCGCCGTAGCCGGGACCACCGCCATAACCGCCATAGCCGGGACCACCGCCATAGCCGACCACCGCCATAGCCGGGACCACCGCCATAGCCGCCGGGACCGCCGTAATCATCGTTGCGATCATTGTCTTTGTTGCCGCCCATCCATTTGGATGGGCTCATCATGTTGCCCATATCAAACGCATGGGCGGTACCGGCAAGCAGTAGACTGGATGTCACAATAACCGCACTGAATTTTATTGCCTTGTTTCGCATATGCTAATCCTCTGTCTAGTTATTCAAGTGTCGCTGCCGTCTAAGTATAGATAACGCAGACTCAACGTCACTATCGCCGGCAGGCAGACCGATTAACCTTATCGCACTTGTCGGATACGGCGTCAAATATAAAGATGATCCATATGCCCAGTGCTTGCTGCCAGACCATGGCACACTCGGTATGCCTATCGATTCTTAACAAGGCGTGCCGGCGATTCACCCGAATTGACGGCGCAACATGCATCACTCCACCCCGGCCGCCGTCGGTGAGGACCGGACCGTGGCGTCGAGGGTGGACGCCCGGGATCTGTTCCCGGGGCTAGAGGGTAATTACTACCGCTTCCGAAGCCCGCCTGGCCTTCTGCAGCGCCGCTTCGACGGACTCGCCCCGCGCCAGCGCCACACCCATGCGGCGGTAGCCGCTGACATCGGGTTTTCCGAACAGGCGCAGTTGCGTGTCAGGCGCCTTGAGTACGGCTTCCAGATTGCCGTAGCTCACCTGTGTCGATTCGCCTTCGACGAGGATGACGCTGGAGGCGGACGGTCCGTGGAAATGGATATTCGGTACCGGCAGGCCGAGTATGGCGCGGGCGTGCAAAGCGAATTGCGACAGGTCCTGGGAGATCAGGGTGACCATGCCGGTATCATGTGGCCGCGGCGAGACCTCGCTGAAGATGACCTCATCACCCTTGATGAACAACTCCACGCCGAAGATGCCGCGGCCTCCGAGTGCGCCGGTGATCGTGCCGGCGATGGCGCGCGCCGTCTCCAGCGCCGTCTCGCTCATGGGCTGGGGCTGCCATGACTGGCGATAGTCGCCGTTAATCTGCACATGACCGATCGGTTCGCAGAAGCTGGTGCCGCCCGCGTGGCGCAAAGTGAGCTGCGTGATCTCGAAATCGAAATCCACGAAGCCCTCGACGATCACCTTGCCGGCGCCGCCGCGGCCGCCGGCCTGAGCGTACTCCCAGGCCGGATTGATATCTGCCGGCCCGGCAACGGTGCTCTGGCCCTTGCCGGAGGAACTCATGATGGGCTTCACCACGCAGGGCAGACCGATTTCCGCGACGGCCTGGTCGAATTCCCCGCGGGTGCCGGCAAAGCGGTAGGGCGATGTCTTGATGCCCAGGTCCTCCGCGGCCAGGCGACGTATGCCCTCGCGGTTCATGGTCAGGCGCGCCGCGCGGGCCGTCGGTATCACGGTATAACCTTGCGCTTCCAGCGCCACCAGGGCGTCCGTGGCGATGGCCTCGATTTCGGGGACGATATAGTCGGGTCTTTCCTGCTCGATCACGGCACGCAGGGCCGCGCCATCCAGCATGGAGATCGCATAGCTGCGATGCGCCACCTGCATGGCGGGAGCATTGCGGTAGCGATCGACGACGATCACCTCCACACCGAGTCTTTGCAGTTCGATCACCACTTCCTTGCCGAGTTCGCCGCCGCCGCAGAACAGCACGCGCGTCGCGGAAGGGGAGAGGGGAGTGCCGATGGCGGTCATGGGGATCACCTTGGGGTGGCGTGTCAGGCGCCCGATTATAGAGTAATCACCGGCCTTGGCGTTAAAGGGATGATTGCCGTGGCTGTACTGCGCCTACATGCCTTGTCTAATGGACGATTATCGGCTCATGCGCAGCCAGCGCCGAACGCGGGAAGCAGGGTGCTCTATGCGCGCTACGCTACAACTTCACCCATTCGGTCATCAGGACGATGCGGGATACCGGCTGTCGCCGGGATGATGAAGTTGCCACTTGCTCAGCAAGGTTCCTCGAACGATCTGCCGTTTCGCGCGCAACAAAGGCCGCGGATGCGGTTTTTATTGCCACAGGCAAATCAGGGACTTGTACTTGCACCGATTTGAAAATCGGCGTTCGCGCCCCGACATTGATAAATCATGAAACAAAAACGTTGGCTTCCCCTTCTGGTTGGTAACGACGCCGGCGGCAATGTCGATCGGGCGTCGGGCATGCGCACCACCAGCACCGCCGATACCGAATTGCTCGACGCCTATTCGCGCGCGGTCATCAACGTGGTCGATACCGTCGGCCCGGCGGTGGTGAATATCGACGTGGAAAAATCCACGCGGCGCGGTGAGCAACACGGCGCCGGCTCGGGTGTGATCGTCGCGCCGGACGGCTATATCCTCACCAACCACCACGTGGTCAACGGCGCCAACCGGGTTGCGGTAAAGCTCACCGACGGTTCGGACTTCCCGGCCGCCGTCATCGGCGGCGACGCCGCAACCGATCTGGCAGTGATCCGGGCGCAAGCCGCGGGGCTGCCGTACGCCTCGCTCGGCGATTCGAGCCGGCTGCGCGTCGGCCAGCTCGTCATCGCCATGGGCAACCCGCTCGGTTTCGAATCGAGCGTGTCCACCGGCGTGGTCAGCGCGCTCGGGCGCGCGATGCGTTCCGAAAGCGGGCGCCTGATCGAGAACATCGTGCAGCACACCGCGCCGCTCAATCCCGGCAACTCCGGCGGTCCGCTGCTCGACTCGCACGGCAAGGCGGTCGGCATCAATACCGCCATTATCGCCATGGCGCAGGGCCTCGGTTTCGCGATCCCCGCCAATACCGCGCACTGGGTACTGTCACAGATACTTCAGCACGGACGCGTGCGGCGCGGTTATCTGGGCATCGCCGCACGCGAGCGTGCGCTCGATCGCCGCCTGGCGCGCATGCTCGAGATCGAGCAGACGCGCGTCGTGGAGGTGATGTCGCTGGAGGCCAACGGGCCCGCCGCCGCGGCCGGTTTGCACAGCGGCGATGTGGTGCTGGCGGTGAATGGCAAACCGGTGCTGTCCGTGGACGATTTGCATCGCGCGCTCGGCAACTCGCCGCTCGGTACCGCCGTAACGCTGAGCGTGCTGCGCCGCACCAGCATCCTGAATCTCGAGGTCACCCTGACCGAACAAACGGGCGATTAGAGCGACGACCCGGACTGCCGCAGGAATTCGATCCACTGGGGGCCGATGGCGGTCATGGGAATTACCGTGGGGTGACGGATAAGGCGCCCGATTATAGAGTCATTGCCGGCCTCCGTGCCCAAGGACCGGGTGTCGTGGGCATATGGCACATTCAGGCCATTACCTCATGGGCGAGGTTCGGCACCCGCGCGGCCAGCAGCCGGACATGGCAAACCCGGGACGGTATGCCCGCGTCTTGCGTCTTGCCCATATGCCCGTCGCGGTTGCTTCGACCGCGATCCGGCGCGACCCGGTGAAGACAGGTATACAATCTGCGGGATCGCAGGCGTGAACTCCCGCCCTGGAATCCCGTCAGTGTGAGCCAACCCGGTATGCTTAGCTATCGTCATGCCTTTCACGCCGGCAACTATGCCGATGTCCTGAAACACCTGGTCGTGTGCCGCATCCTTGCCCATCTGACACAAAAACCGGCTCCGGTTCGTTATATCGACACCCATGCCGGTGCGGGCGTTTATCGTCTGGATTCCGCGGAAGCCGGCACGACCGGTGAATACCGCAACGGCATCGGGATGCTCTGGGGGCGTAATGATCTCCCCGTGGCCTTGGCCGCTTATCGGTGAGCTGGTGGCGGAATGCAATGCGGGCGATGCCCTGCGACATTACCCCGGTTCTCCCTGGTTCGCCCGGCGAGTGCTGCGCACGCAGGATCGGCTGGATCTGTGCGAGCTACACCCGCAGGATTTTCCGCGCCTGCAGCGGCTTTTTGAGAAGGACAGGCGCGTCTGCTGCCACTTCGAGGACGGCTTCGATCGCAGCCTTGCGCTGATTCCTCCGCTTGAAAGACGCGCTCTGGTACTCCTTGACCCCTCCTACGAAATCAAGCACGACTACGCCCGGGTAGCCGCCCATGTTCAGGCCCTGCACAGGCGTTTTGCGACCGGTGTCTATGCCCTGTGGTATCCGCTGGTGGAACCTCATCGCGTGAAGGCACTGGAAGCGGCTTTTATCAACAGCGGCATGCGCCGCATACACCTCTACGAGGTCTGCCTCACCTCGAAGCACAACGGCAGAGGGATGACGGGTGCCGGCATGATTGTGGTCAACCCGCCGTGGAAACTGCGGGATGAGGTGCGTGCGGCGCTCGACTGTTTCGCGCCTCTCGTTTCAGACACGGGAGAGCCGATTTATCGCATCGTGGAACTGGCGGGTGAGTAGCCGGATTACTCCGCGCATTTGTGTCATAGCATGGTTGACGACCCCGGAAATGCCGTCCCCGTTTCGACACAACCGTAAGCGCCTGGCAAAGTCGTCGATGGAGCGTTTGCGAGGGGAGAAAGGCAACGGTTCGAATTCCGGGAACGGCGGGTGGTAGACTACGTGACTTTTCACGGGAGGAATGACTGATGAAAGCACGCGCCGCCGTTGCCTGGGAACCCGGAAAGCTACTGGCGATCGAAGAGATCGAGGTGGCAGGCCCGCGAGAGGGCGAGGTCCTGCTCAAGGTCGTGGCCAGCGGGGTCTGCCACACGGATGCCTTCACGCTCTCCGGCGACGATCCGGAAGGAGCGTTTCCCTGCGTGCTGGGTCACGAGGGAGGCTGCGAGGTGCTGGAATGCGGCCCGGGGGTGAAGGGACTGGCGCCGGGAGACCATGTGATCCCCCTCTATATTCCCGAGTGCGGCGAGTGCGAGTACTGCCGTTCCACCAAGACCAATCTGTGCCAGTCCATCGCGAGCACCGTCTGGACCGGCTACATGCCCGACGGCACGCGCCGCTTCTCCAGGAACGGCAAGCCGATCTTCCATTACATGGGCTGCTCCACCTTCTCCGAATACACCGTGGTGCCGGAGATCGCGCTGGCGAAGATCAACAAGGCCGCCCCGCTCGACAAGGTCTGCCTGCTCGGCTGTGGCGTGACCACCGGCATCGGCGCGGTCCTCAATACGGCCAAGGTCGAGCCGGGGGCCTCAGTGGCGGTGTTCGGGCTGGGGGGCATCGGGCTGTCGGTGATCCAGGGCGCGGTCATGGCGCGGGCCGGGCGCATCATCGCGGTGGACGTCAATCCCGCCAAGTTCGCGATGGCGAAGGCGCTGGGGGCGACCGATGTGATCAACCCGCGGGACCTCGATGTCACCGTCGAAGCAGGCGATCGTCGAGATGACCGGCGGCGGCGTCGACTATTCCTTCGAGTGCATCGGCAACGTGGAGGTGATGCGGCGAGGCGCTCGAGTGCTGTCACATGGGCTGGGGCGTCTCGACCATCATCGGCGTGGCCGGCGCCGGCCAGGAGATCCGCACCCGTCCGTTCCAACTGGTGACGGGGCGCACCTGGAAGGGCACCGCCTTTGGCGGCGTCAAGGGGCGCAGCGAGCTGCCGGGCTACGTGGAGCAATACCTGAATGGCCGGATCGAACTGGACAGCATGGTGACCCACACCATGCCGCTCGAGGAGATCAACACGGCCTTCGATCTCATGCACGAAGGCAAAAGCATCCGCTCGGTCATTCTCTTCTGAAAGCCCTGACCATGGAACGCATCGAACGCATCCGGGAATTTGGCGGCTGGCTGGAGCGCTACCGGCATGCCTCGGAGAGCTGCCACTGCGCCATGACCTTTTCCGTCTACCTGCCGCCGCAGGCGCAGTCGCGCCGGGTGCCGGCGGTGTACTGGCTGTCCGGTCTGACCTGCACGGACGACAATTTCCGCGTCAAGGCCGGCGCGCAGCGCTACGCGGCCGAACTCGGGCTTGCGCTCGTCATCCCGGACACCAGCCCGCGCGGGACGGAGGTGCCCGATGTCAAGGAGCGCTACGACCTCGGCCAGGGGGCGGGCTTCTACGTCAACGCCACCCAAGCGCCCTGGTCGGCGCACTACCACATGTACGACTACGTCACCCGGGAACTGCCGGCGCTGGTCGAGGCCGGCCTGCCGCTCATCCCCGGCGTGAAGTCCGTCACCGGGCATTCCATGGGAGGCCATGGCGCGCTCCTCTGCGCTCTGAAAAATCCGCGGCGCCTACCGCTCGGTGTCCGCCTTCGCGCCGATCTGCAACCCGGTCAGAAGCGGCTGGGGCGAGGGTTGCTTCACCGCTTACCTGGGCGAGCGGCGCGAGGACTGGGAAGCCTGGGATGCGACCTGCCTCATCGAGGCGGGGCGCAGAGCCCATGCCCCTATTGATCGATCAGGGCACCGCGGATGAATTTCTTGCCGAGCAGCTTTATCCGCGCAACCTGGAGGCGGTCTGCGCCCGTCATGATTTCCCGCTTGCCCTGCGCTGGCAGGAGGGCTACGACCACAGCTATCACTTCATCGCCAGCTTCATCGGCGAGCACCTGGCTTATCATGCACGGGCGCTGCAAGACTGAAGGGAGTCGCTCCGTGCAACGCCAGGCGGGAAATCCAGGGTGACGTTCTGATTAAACCTGTCATTACCGCGAAAGCGGGACAAAAGCGCGCAGCGCGTTGAACGCCCAGAGGGCGGCCCGAAGGGTGAGCGAAGCGAATAATCCAGTCTGTGCAGAATCAGTGAAGTCCTGGATCCCCGCTTTCGCGGGGTTGACTTACTCAGATGTTTCTTAATTTTCCAGCGTGATGACCCGGATCAGATCGGTGCCGCCGGCCTTTTGGTGCTGGCCGGCCGTCACCACCAGGATGTCGCCGGCGCCGACGTTCAGCAGTTCCCGGGCGCGCGCGATCGCGAAGGCGATGCGGGCGTTGTCCGTGGGTTCGCCATCGTAGAGCACGGGTATCACCCCCAGTTGATCGACAGCTTGCGCGCCACCACGGGCGAGGAAGTGATGGCCAGGATCGGGCAGTACGGCCGGTATTTCGAGATCTGGCGCGAGGTGAAGCCGGTCTCGGTGAGGCTGATGATGGCCGCCGCCTTGAGGTGGTTCGTCATGGTGACGGTTGCCTGGCTCACCGCCTCGGTCACCACATTGGAAGGGTTGGGCTTGATTTTCTGCAGGTAGCCGTATTCACTCAGCGAGGCCTCGGCCCGCAGGGCCACCGTCGCCATGGTCTTCACCGCCTGCAGGGGATATTTTCCGGCTGCGGTCTCGCCCGAGAGCATCACCGCGGAGGTACCGTCCAGGATCGCATTGGCCACGTCACTGGCCTCGGCGCGGGTCGGTTTCGGATTGTGCTCCATGGAGGCCAGCATCTGCGTGGCGGTGATCACCGGTTTGCCGTTGCTGACGGTCATGCGGATGATCTTCTTCTGGGTGCTGGGAACATCGGCGAGCGGCAGTTCCACGCCCAGGTCGCCGCGGGCGACCATGACGCCGTCGGCGGCCTCGACGATTTCGTCCAGGTTGGCCACCCCGGCCTTATTTTCGATCTTGGCGATGATGGGAATGGTAACCCCGTGTTCGGTGAGGATCTCCCGCATCTTGTGGATATCGTCGGCGGACTGGATGAAGGAAGCCGCAATGTAGTCCACGTCATTCTCTCTGGCAAAGCTCAACTCTCTGACCACGTCCTCGCGGTTCTCCGGGCTGACCGCGCTGAGGGCCAGGCGGGTCTCGGGCAGATTGACGCTCTTGTTGTTGCCGAGCCGTCCGCCATGGACCACACGGCAGACGATGGCGCCGTCCGCGACCGATCTGACTTCCAGTTCGATTGCCCCGTCATCGAGCAGGATCGGGGTGCCCGCCCGGACTTCTTCCGGTAGCTTCCGGTAGGTTATCGCCGCTCCCGTGGCATCGCCGAGGCGATCATCGGTGTAGAGGGTGAACGTGGCGCCGGGGGCGAGTTCGGCGCTGCCGTTCGATAGTTTTTTGGTGCGTATCTCGATGCCCCGGGTATCGATCATGATGGCGACGTGCGCACCGGCCTTCTGGGCGGCGGCGCGCAGGCGGTCGATGCGTTCCTTGTGCTCGGCGTGGGTGCCATGGGATAGGTTGAGGCGCGCCACGGTCATGCCGGCCTCGATCATGGCGGTGAGCATCTCCGGTGTATCGCAGGCCGGCCCGATGGTGGCGACGATCTTGGTCTTGCGCAGTTCAGGGCGTTTTGGTTGGGTGCTTGTCATAAGGGTACTGGGTTCTGGGAGTAAAAGAAGTGGGTTTCAGGAGTGCTGGTGCGCTATTCTACCGCCGAACCCGCTCTAGCCATAAGCAAATCATTGCCGCGCGGGATGCAGTATGGCAACTGCCCCTTGCCGCCATGAAACCAGTTGACGGGGTGTCGAGACTGATCCGGCATCATTGCCGCTATTGGCTTTGTTTACCCGGTCTGGCGCAGGCAGCGTGAGGACCGCCTGCGCCTCTTGCGACACTTGCACTTCCCTGTGCATCGTCCCTGTAGTCGTGCATCCCTGCAGTTATGCCGGTGCGCTTCATTCGCGCTGCACGATGCGCTCGACCTGTATGCCCAGTTTCTTCAGTCGATGCCACAAACTGCGTTCGCTGATGCCAAGCCGCCGCGCCGCCTGCACCTGGATGCCGCCGCACTCGGTCAGCGCGCCGGTAATCAGTGTGCGTTCCGCCTCCTCCAACCAGGCGTCAAGGCCGTCCGCACCCAGTTGCGTCGGCCCGACGGTGTGCCGCCGGATTGACAGGCCGCCTCCGGTGACCTTGTCCGGGAGATCGTCGATACCGATGGTGTCCGTTCGGCAACTCAGCAGCGAGCGTTCCACCGCGTTGCGCAATTCGCGCACGTTACCCGGCCAATCATAACGCGACAGCACCGCCAGGGCGGCATCGGAAAACCGCGTCACCGGTTTGTCCATTTCCGCCCGCAAGTCGTTGAGGAAGGACTGCGCCAGCAGCGGAATATCACCGCCGCGTTCGCGCAGCGGCGGGATGTGGATGTTGTAAACGTCCAGGCGGTACAGCAGATCGTCGCGGAACACTCCCTCCGTCACGAGCTGATGCAGATCGCGGTTGGTCGCCGAGATGACGCGTACGTCGACCCGGCGCGTGGATTCGCTGCCCAGGGGCGAGAACTCGCGTTCCTGCAGCACCCGCAGCAGCTTGGCCTGCATATCCTGGCTCAGATCGCCGATCTCATCCAGAAACAGGGTGCCGCCGTGCGCCTGTTCCAGGCGGCCCATGCGGCTTTGCACGGCGCCTGTGAAGGCCCCTTTGGCATAACCGAACAACTCGCTTTCGATGAGATCTCGGGGGATGGCTGCGCAGTTAATGGCTACCCAGGGGCGTTCGTTGCGCGGTCCCAGTTCATGGATGAGACGCGCCACCGCCTCCTTCCCCGTACCGCTTTCGCCTGTGATCAGCACATTGGTCTTATAGGGCGCCACCCGCTCGATATCCTCGCGCAGCCGTTGCATGGCGGGGCTGGCGCCGATAAGGCGCTGGCCTGACTGCGCCGTGCTGACCACGGCGTGCAACTGGCGGTTTTCCTGGAGCAGATCGTGCAGGCGGAGCGCATTCTGCACGGTGACTTGCAGGTCCTCCGGCTCGAAGGGTTTGCACAGATAATCGATCGCGCCCGCCTGTATGCATTCGATCGCCGAGCGGATCGATCCAAATGCCGTGACGACGATGATGGGTACATCGGGGCGATCCTGTTGACTGCGCCTGACGAAGTCCTCCCCGCTCATGCCCGGCATCTTGAGATCGGTCAACACCACGTCGATATCCGGATCACGCAGCAAGCCGACCGCGTCCTCGGCGCGCTCCGCCGTCAGTACGCGATACCCGGCCTCCTCCAGCGTCATGCGCATGACCGTGAGCATGTTGCGCTCATCGTCGACGACCAGTACCGTGCGCTGCATCATTCCTCCCCGCCTGTGATCGGGAATCGCATGGCAAAACAGGCGCCGGATTCCACATCCGGTACGAGTTCGAGACTGGCGCCGTTGGCCTCGGCCAGGGTGCTGGCGATGGTAAGCCCGAGTCCGCTGCCGAGTTCCTTGGTGGTGAAAAAGGGTTCGAACACCTGCGTCATCCGCTCCAGCGAGATCCCAGGCCCGCTGTCCTGCAACGACACGGACAGGGTATTGTCGTCCAGGGTCGTGCGGATCACCAGCCTGCCGGGTCCCTCACCCATCGCCTCCAGGGCGTTGCGGATCAGGTTGACCCACGCCTGGCGCAGCAGTTCGCGGTCGGCACGTACCTGGCGATCATCATGGCCCACCTCCCGCACCACCTCGATGTCATCGCGTCCGGCCAGCATGACCCGCAAGGCGGCCTCGAGGGGTTCCAGTGGATCGATGTCCGCGAATTCCGGACGGCGATGCCGGGCGAGCTGCTGGAAGTCCTTGAGCAACTGGTCGAGGCGCAGACTCTCTTCGCGGATCATCCGGCGCAGCTCCGCCAGTTTGGCGGGGTCCTGCGCGGACTCCATCAGTCGGGTAGCGGTATTGATGACGCCGATGGGATTGCGGATCTCGTGGGCCATGGCGAGCGACAATTCGCCTATGGCGGCGATCTTGTCGCGACGGAACTCGCGCCGCTGTTCGTCACGCGCCTCGCGCAGCCTCTGCGCCATGTCATTGAAGGCCCGCGCCAGTTCGCCGAGTTCGTCCCGGCTGGTAATGGGCATCGACGCCCGGAAATCCTGGGCCGCCAGTTTCATCACGCCTTCGCGGAGATATTCCACCGGCCGGACCACGATGCGTCCGAGCAGCATACCGGTCACGCTCGCCAGGATGACACCCAGCAGGGTAATCATGAGGGTCAGGGACACCTGATCGGTGAGCAGCCGCGCGCTGCTCTGGCGTAGCAGACCGCTGAACAATACCGCTTCGACCTGCCCCGTGGCGTCGACCAGCGGTGTGTACAGACCCCAGTACTGGCCGGCTTCGGCCGCCGTGTTGTAGTACGCCTGCCGCTGATTCAGTTGGTCGAAGGCGGCCGCCGGCAGACGGAGCTTCAACGGCTGGTCTTCTTCCGAAAAGGCCTTGGCGAAATCCCCGTTACGCGGATAGAACAGCCGCGTCTTGAGACCGCTGGTCTGGCTCAGGTGGTTCAACAGTTCCTTGTCGAACAGCGTCCCCAGCACCAGCCGGTAGTGCTGCGGCTGATCGCGCGGGATGCGTACTATGGTGATGGCCGCGAGCAGGTTCTTGCCTGCCTGATCCACCTTGACAACCGCGCTGTCCTGGCCATGGCTCCAGTAAGTCGCCAGACGGATTGGATGCGAAGAATAGATCAGTTGGTTGTTGTAGTCATAAAGCTGCACCAGGTTGATGCCGAGCTGATTGGCCAGTTTCCAGAGTTGCGTGGGTACCGGCGACTGCCCCGCTTTAAGATTCATCACTCCGTCAGTCGATTCCTCCAGCACATCGGCAAACAGCCTTGAATTCTCATGGATGCGGTCCAGCGAGGACTTGTTCACCTGCGCCGCTTCACGAATCCAGTGCTCGATGGATTCATCCGCGCGGCCGGCGATCCATGATGCCGAGAACCAGCCCGTGATCAGCATGGGGACCACGATGATCACGATGACGACGGCTAGTACCTTGCGTTGCAGTCTATTCAGGTTCAGCAGTGCGAACATCCTACAATTCCCGTGGCTTCCAACACTATCCGTAGCTCGGCGTCCCGCAATGGCCCCGCGTTTCGTCGTATGAGGATGTACTAACTGCTTGAATCATTGGCATGCAACTGCACGTGATCGCGGGCTGGCCTGATAATTGCCTTTGTCTGTCTGTCATCCTCAACATTCCACTACATTACGCCAACGAATATGCCACATACAAAATTTTTCAGACTAATCCCGTCGCTCCGCGCCGCCTTTTATCAGCAGCCCGGCACTACCCATTATGGTCACCTGCGCATCCGCCGCGCCGGCGGTGGCCGCTGGCTCGCCGCTACTGCCGCCGGCGGTCTGCTCCTCGCTCTCCTGGTGCACGGCGCCCGGCCGCCATCGGCCGAGCAGGAACTTGCCTGGCTCACCCGGCTTGCCGATGCCGAGGATCCCGGTGCGCAGTTACAGCTCGCGCTTGCCTATAGGGACGGTCGTTATGGACTGGCTCCCGACGTCAAGACGGGGCAGTACTGGCTGGAGCGAGCCGCCCGAAACGGCCAGGCCTATGCCGCCGATCTGATTGCCGGCAACCAGCCGGGAGGCAAGGCGTTCGCGCCTGGCGGCAATACCGAGACCGCGCCGTCATCGGGCTCCAGCAGACTGGATACCCTCGCCACCCAACTGGATTCACCGACCCTGATTACCGTCTCGGCGATAGGGAAAATCCTGTCGATGATTTCGACCGGGGCGCAGTCGTCCGATGCGCTCCAATATCAGGCGCAATCCGGTGATCCGGTCGCCGAATTTCAATTGGCCACTCGCTACCGCGACGGTGCATGGAGCGTGAATCGCGATCCCGCCAAGGCATTGTTCTGGTTGCGCCGCTCCGCCCGTGCCGGCAACCCGATCGCCATGCGGACCTTGGCCGAAGTCTATCGGACTGGCGAGCTGGGCGTCGCGCGGGATACCGAGGAGGCCGTATGGTGGGAGAGACGGGCCGAGGCGGCATCCCGCCAGCCTAGCTGATCCATTGATGATCTATTCGTAAACACACAGGCAACGGAGTCATTGAAGTGTCCATCCTGGAAGCAAATGTCATCGCCTTCGGCACCAGTCTCGGGCTGATCTGCGGCTATCAACTCTATCTGCGCTACCGACTGCGTAACAACCCGGCCTATACGATACAGGCCATCAATGCGCAGGCGCGCGAGCTCTGGGTGGAGTCCATCATGACATCGCGCGACCGTGATGTTCTCGCGGTGCAGACCTTGCGCAACTCGACGATGGCGGCGACATTTCTGGCATCCACGGCGATCCTGCTGATCATCGGCGTGCTCAACCTGATGCAGAAAAATGACGGCGTCGGTTCCATGTTCAGTCTGGTGCAGCCGGAACACTCGGCAATGTCTATGTCTACCCATATATGGGGTTTCAAACTGCTGCCCTTGCTGGTGGTCTTCTTTTGGGCCTTCTTCTGTTTCACGCTGGCCATACGCATGTACAACCATGTTGGCTACCTGATCAATGCCTCCAGCGGCAAGGCATTCGGCCCGACCCCGTCCTTCGTGGCACGTCTGTTGAACCGCAGCGGGCAGTACTACAGTCTGGGCATGCGCGCCTATTACCTGTCCGTACCCCTGGTGTTCTGGTTGTTCGGTCCCCTGTATCTCATCGTTGCCAGCATTGGGCTGGTCGTCGTGCTTTATCATGTCGACCGGGCGCCGGATGTAACGGGTTCACCCCAGCAGGGCAGGCGTTCAGTTTACACCGCTAACGAACCCATCCCGCTGGTTCCGCGCAAAAGCACGGGAACGGACCAGGGATAGTGGCAAGGTAACCTGAAGGGTCCTTTCCAGGCTGAAGTCGGCCGATCACGGCTGATCTGCGCGGCGTGAACGGATGCCCGTCGGGATCGGCTACCTCGTTATTGAGGGTGACGGTATCCCCACGGTGCTGGAGCGTTGCCGGTACCCAGCGGGATTGTCTCATTCACCACCACCGATTTGGTGGTGTTTCCTGCAGGAACCCCTCTGACCAGAAGGCCGCGCCTGATACCCCGCCGAGCGCCTGCCGGCCTGTGCGGTAAAATCTGCGGTTCGCAGCCATAAACACCGTAAATATGCCGACTTCACCCAGCCTCGGAAGATAACACAAGTAATTGAATATAAATGATAAATATTGTTTCTCCGGTGAAATCCGATAGGCTTCCTTGACATATATGCGAGTTAGTATATTATTAGCATCTAATATACATCGTGTGGAGGTTGTCTATGTGCACGAGACGGCGATTGGCGTGTTTTGGAGTGGCGCTGGTGCTGCTTTTCACCACACTGACCGGCATGGCCGGTGAGGGTGACCTGTGTGCACCGTTCAAGGATGCCAAGGTCGATGAGTCGGTGCTGGCCACGATGCTCCAGGCGGCGGAGATCGGCCGTCTCTACCGAATCGAGGCCTCGTCCTCAAGGGTCGGCTTCTGTGTGAACAGCCAGTTCAAGCGGGTCGAGGGTGACTTCCGGGATTTCCAGGGTGGTATGGCTCTGAGCAAGGAAGGCGCCGGTCAGGTGCAGACCCTGGTAGTTATCAAGGCGGACAGCATGGATACCGACGGCGCCCTGATCGAAAGCATGATCAAGGGCAAGCGTTTTTTTGACGTCAAGAATTATCCGGAAATCCTGTTTGTCAGCACCGGTTTTGAGTGGACCGGCAGCCACACGGCCCAGCTTAGGGGCAATCTCACCCTGCACGGCATCACGAAGCCGGTCACGTTCAACGTGACGTTGACGGATATCGTGGACAAGACGGCGGACGAGGGCGAGAGGATCCTGGTCAAGGCGACCACGAAGGTCAGTCGCGCTGAATTCGGCATGGACACCCTGTCGTCGCTGATCGATGACAACGTGCAGTTATGCATGAGCGTAGAGGCGAGAAAGGTTGCGGGCAAGGTGTAAGCTGTTCAACTATAACTTGCCCTAGAGCGCCGCGCTTCGCGCTCATGAGAAAACTCAATTTATCGAGGTGGCCTAAATGTAAATGGTGTACGTCGGACCGGTTATTCAGTAGGCTATCGTCCATGTCCGGCGTATCGAATCCCACCAATCCGTCCCGTTGACCATGCAATCGCGTGTACTCCGCTGCCTGGCTCTCATCCTGTGCGCTCTCGCGACGGCTCGCCTCGCCAGTGCCGATTACCCCATCGAGGTCATCGAACTGAAGGCGAGGACGCTGGACGAGGTCCTGCCCGTGGTGCGTTCGCTCGTCGGCGGCGATGCGACGGTGACCGGCATGGGGAACAAGCTCATCGTCAAGGCGCCACCGGCGCAGGTTGAGGCAGTCAGGAAAGTGCTGGCCGAGATCGACCGTCCGCCGAAGCGGCTGCTGATCACGGTCAGCAACCAGGGCGAGGATGTCAGCCGTTCCTCCGGTTATGCCGCCAGCGCCGATATCAAGGTCGGCGAGGGTCAGATCGGCATCAATTCTCCCGGCCGCCCGGTCGGGGACAGCCGCGCCCGCATCGCCCTACACGACGCTGACGTCAAAGGAGCGCGAACCGCCAGCCAGCAGGTGCAGGCGCTGGAAGGGCGGCCGGCCTACATCAGCAGCGGGGTGCAGCTCCCGGTGCGCCAACGGCAGGATTACTATGTCAACGGTATTCCCTATCCGGGCCACGTCACCCGGCTGCAGGATGTCAGCAGCGGCTTCTACGTGGTGCCGCGCCTGAGTGGGGATTCCGTCTCGCTGGAGATACTTCAGCATAACGACCGCCGTGCCGGGGGCGGTGTCGACACCCAGAGCGCGGGGACCGTGGTCCGCGCCCGGCTGGGGGAATGGGTCGAGCTCGGCGGTATCGATACCAGCGATGCCGGCAGCCGCTCAGGCATGGGTCACTCGGTCAGCGGCCGCGACCTCACTACGCAGCAGATACGCGTCAAGGTGGACTGTCTCGATTGCCAGTCGCCGTGACGAGTGTCCATCCATAAACACCCCCTTTTTCACCGCAAAGACGCAAAGAACACAAAGTTGTTTAATTGTTTTTTCGGAAAGAACTTCTTTGCGAACTTGCACTCCCTGTGCATTGTCCCTGCAGTCGTGCGTCTTTGCGGTGAACCATATTTCTTATGGATGAACAGTAACCAGCCAGGATTTCTCTGCCCGGCGCGGGAATCAGGCCGCCGCGGGTTCGGCGACCTGTCTCAGTATTTCATCCTTGCGCCGCAGTACCGAATCGCACAGCGCATCGTAATCTGCGCCCACCGCCTCGAACAGCCTTCTCACATCGAAGCCCATGCCGTGAAAGGCGCGGGTCAGCGCCTCGATGCGTGCCGGCGCATGCTCCAGGAATTGCGCGCGCGCCGGCGGCGGCAGGCACGTGAGTTCCTGCTGCAGGCGCCCAACGCCGAAGGCGATGTGGTCGAGTTCATCCTGCAGGGGGACGCGCAGAGACTCTTTGGTGCCCGGGTCGGCCAGCGGGACGACCTTCTCCACTGCGTCACTGCCCAGCGCCTCGACGCACAGGTACATGTCGGCGAGAAAATCCAGCCAGTCGAGTTGCCGGAAATGCGCCAGGATGGCGGCTTCCTGCGCGGGAGGGATGACCGGATTCTGCGACGTGCCGAAGGCGTTCATCCAGTCACGTTGAATCGCGACATGCCGGGATTCATCGCCGACCTGTTTGGCCAGCGCGAGCTTCGCCGGCTCATCCGGCGCCGTGGCGATGCGTTCGGCACAAGCCTGCATGATCAGGCGATCGACTTGGGTGTAGAGGACGAGCAATTGTCCCATCGCCTCGCGATAGGGGGCTCCATTGCTTGCATGCTGCGGGTTGTTCATAAGAGATACCTCCGTTGGTTGGGTACGCCCCAACTGGTCGCGGGGCGGTGAAACTTGGCGCGGCTGATCCGGCGCATCCAGCGGAAACGCAGCAGCCGCCACAGGGGACCGGAGACGCCCAGGGCGCGCAGCAGGCGCTGACTGGATGGCAGCAGCGGCGGTTCCATGCCCGGCAGAACCCAGTTACCGACCGCGCGGGCCTGTTGCTGCAGGTAGTCCGGCAGGAAACCGGCGATCGCGGGTTCGACATAAAAGGCCGGCTTGAGGCCGATGTCATGACGCTCGATCCTGCCCTCCGCGATCAACCGTTCGGCGAGCGGCGTGCCGGGGTAGAGGCGCACGCCGGTCATGGCGACCACCGCGGTGGCCTGCATGTCGCGCAGGGCGGCGCAGGTGGTGCGTACGCTGTTTTCCGTTTCACCCGGTGCGCCGAAAATGACGGTATGGCAGACCCGCAGGCCGGCCTCGAGGCAATGCCGGTTGGCCGCGCGCACCGTGTCCGCATTAAAGGATTTGCCCAGCCGTTTGAGCTGCCCGTCATCGACGGAATCGGTGCCGAGTTCGAGTCCCTCGCAACCGGCGCGCGCCATGAGCCGTGCCTGGTTGCGGTCGAGCTTGACGGGGGTGGCATAACAGCTCCAGCGCAGATCCAGTCCACGCCGCAGGATCTCCTCGCAGATCCCCTCGATATGCCCGCGGGGGGAGTTCAGGATGGAATCGACGAAAAACAGCGGATGGGGACCATAATCACGCAGCAGGGCCTCGATCTCGTCCACCACGTCGTCGGCCGCACGTGCCCGGAACCGCTTGCCTTCGAGCAGGGGATAGGTGCAGTAGTTGCACTTGAAGACGCAGCCGCGCTTGGTCTGGATGTTGCCCGTGCCGCCGCGGCGCAGGTAGCGGCTGTAATCAAACAGGTGGCGGCTTGGGCGCAGTCCCTCGCTCCAATGCGGCCCGGGTTCCCGCGGCATGAGGATGCTGACGCTGTTGCCGCTGTCTTGCCGACGTGGCAGCAGACCGGGTATGCCGACGGCGTCGCGGCCGTTATCCAGCGCATCCAGCAGCGCCACGAAGGTCTGTTCGCCCTCGCCCCGGATGCCCCAGTCGCCGCGCAGCGCTTCCATGTAGGCCTCGGGCAGGATGGAAAAGCCGGAGCCGCCCAGCACCACCGGTGCATCGGTGCTGGCCCTGATGGCGGCAACCACCTCGCGGTGGCGGTCGAGGTAATCGACGGTGAGTGGGTAGGCGGCATTGTCGACATTGCGGATCGACAGTCCGACGACATCGGGCCGGAATGCCCCGATCTGCTGGCGCAGATCCCGCAAGGGATGCCTGCCGAAACACAAATCGGCAACGGCGACTTCATGCCCGGCCTGCTGCGCGGCGGCGGCGATATAGCCCAGACCGAGCGGAAAGATCGGATCCGGAATCTGTTCCCGGTTGGCGGAGACGAGCAGGACCCGCATCGCTTAATCCGCGGCCGGTGGGATCACGCGCAGGGTTCCTTCCATACCACGTTCACGATGGCTCCTCATGAAGGGCAGTTTCTTGTTGCAGTAGAAGGTATAGGCGCCGGGTTTGACGGGCGTGAAATTAACGACGGCCGTGGTGCCGGCGCTGATATTGGTATCGATAGCCAGACCCGCCGCGGCATCCTTCAAGGTAAAATTATGCGGCGTGAGCGCATCGGTGTTGGTCAGCGTCAGAACCACCGGCCTGCCGGCCTGGACCTCGATGGTATCCGGCGTGTAGCGGTAATCACCGAGCCTGAGGGAAACTTTCTGGGGTGGCTCCTCACCGCGGGTGACGGCGGGTCCCACCGCCAGCAGCAGCGCACCCAGCAGGATTGGTTTAACGAGACCAGACAGCAGATCGTACACGGTTTGCATGACTCTCCCCGGATGATGCCATGGGCAGCCTGAGTGGCGATGAGCTACGCTTGAGTATAGACGCTGATCCTGGAGCCTGCTGCCAGGATTGCGCGGGTGGGGTATCGTTTCATGAATCATGAATACGGTGAATAGATCTGCACGGCGGGCGCCGGTCTCGCCATTGGCAGCTCTCATCATCCTGTTGCTGACCAGTTCCAGACTGCCGGCAGGCGGCCTCATCGACACTGTGACGGAATCCGGTCATGCATCCTGGCAGGCGGTCGGCGATACGCCACAGGGACACCTATACCATCGCGCCGTCGCCGGTTCGTCCCTGCCCGAGGCGATGATTGTGACGCGCTTCGACGCAACGCCAGCGCGCGTGCATGCGCTGGTGACCGACTATGAACGATTTGCGGAATTCATCCCGAACGTGGTTGAGAGCCGGGTGTTGCTGCAAACCGGTGGGACGCAGTGGGTCTTCCATCACCTGCACTTTGCCGGTCCGGTTGCCGACCGTGTCTATGTCATCGAAAGTTCCGACGCGGCCAGCCGACCGCAGGCGCATTATTTCCGGGTTGACTGGAGCCTCTCCGACCGGGACTTTCCCGGCACCAAAGGCAGCGCGGGGGTAAGGCCGAGGTTCATTCTCCGGCTTCTGGGAGTTACGCCCGCTCGAGGGCGGGTTGGCCACCGAAGCGCATTACGCCGTTCACAGCGATCCCGGCGGATTCATCCCGGGTTGGTTGGTGGTGAAGATGACCGACCGGTATATTCAGCAGGTGATAGCGGCGGTGCGCGCACGCCTTCTGGAAACCGGGTGAACCGGCGATGTGATCATGGCGGCAACGCGTCCTGAAGGGGGGCGATCCGCGCGGGGTGTCATGAAAAGATCGACCCTGACAGGGTGTGGGATGATGGGGTACTGCTGGTTTTGATACGCGGGCTGAAGGAATGACGCAAGGGGGAGGGTTCCTCATCACTGTGCCAGGGGTAGGTGTGCAATGTCAGACAGTAGTGCGGAATCCGGACCCCCTTGCGTGCATAACTCAACCGATCAACCACTACAAACCATGCTTGTCTAAGTCGTACGCCACGGTAATGATTATCCGCCACCAGGTGCGTGCGATCTGCGACTCAGGTCACGCTTCACCCGGCTAGCGTCCGGATATGTCCAATCCGCACGCGGGCGCCATGAGTACCAGTTCCGGCAAGGTGTTTGCCTGCATTTTTTTCATTACATTGGACCGGTGTACCTCGACGGTGCGGTAGCTGAGGCCCATCGTATCCGCGATCGCCCGGTTTGACATGCCCTGCACGATGTATTTCATGACTTCATGTTCACGCTCTGACAGGGTATCGAAGCGCCTGCGTAGGCTGAGGTTCATCTGGCGAATCGGACTGTTTTTTTTCAGTACGGCGAACGCCTCTTCGATGCCCTGCATCAGCAGGCCGGTGCTGAAGGGTTTCTCGATGACGGTTACCGCGCCGGAACGCATCGCGATCACGGACATCGGGATATCGCCATGGCCGGTGATGAATATGATGGGTATGTCAATGTTGCGTATCCTGAGTTCATTCTGTAATTCCAGCCCCGACATGCCATTCATGCGCTGGTCCAGCAGCAGCACGCCGGGGTGCGTCAGGTCGGCTGTCGCAAGAAAGGACTCCGCCGAATCAAACTCCCTGACCGCATAACCCGAGGTAGCCAGCAGGGTAGTCAAGGAATGACGTACGGCCGCATCATCATCCACCAGGTATATCATCACGGGCTCATTCATGGGCATCACTACTCAACGTGCAGGGGCAGGGTGAAACGGAAAAGCGCGCCGTTGCGATGTTCCTTATCGAACCACAGTTTACCGCCGTGGGATTCGATGATGGACCGGCTCACCGAGAGTCCCAGCCCGGTCCCGCCCGGTTTACTGGAGTGGAAGGAAACAAACAGCCGCTTAACCATGTCCGCGGCGACGCCTGCCCCATTATCAGCTATGGATAATTCCACCACATCATTCGGCAGCAGGCGTGATTGTATCGTAACATGCCCTTTGGCGATGCCCGCCTCGCGTATCGCATCCAGGCTGTTCTTCACCAGGTTTACGATGACCTGTTCAATCTGCACCTTGTTCGCCAGCATCCTGCGTCCCTCTGTCGCCAATCGCAGTTCGATCGTGGTGTTGGTGTTGCGCAATTCCCAATCAAGCAGCCGGATGGATTTGCGCACCAGCGCGTCGATGTCAAGCACCTCCATGGTGTCCTTGGGTTTGGCGGTGAAATCGCGCAAATGACGGATGATCGCGGCGGCGCGGTGCGCCTGTTCCGTCGTCCGCTTCACGATCTCGACCAGACTCTCCGGCAGTTGTGGTTGCAGCTTCAGTAGCGCCAGCGCCGATTCGCAGTAACTGGCGATTGCCGTCAGCGGCTGGTTGATCTCATGGGCGATGCCCGAGGCCATTTCCCCCAGCGTGCTCAACCGCGTCATGTGGGCCAGTTCCTGCTGGTGCTGCTGCAACTCTTCCTGGGCGCGCTTGCTGTCGGTGATGTCCCTGCCTTCCGGAATGATGAGCAGCGTTTCTCCCTGTTCGTTCAGGACCGGCTTGAGGGAAAAGTCGACGATTGCCGTCGTGTTGTTTTTTCCCCGCACGACGGACTTCGTAACGCACCATCCGGCTTGCCATGTGCGGCCTGCTCAATCGCGCTCTTGAGGCGGTGCTGTTCTTCCGGGGACGTGGACCACCACGGCGTCTCCCAGAATGGCCGGCCAACGACCTCGGCCGCGCTGAGTCCGCCAAAATCCAGCGCCGTCTGATTTACCTCCAGCACGATGCCCTCGCGGTTCAACAGGCCGATGAACTGGAAGGTGGAGTTGAATATCGCACGAAAGCGCCGTTCGCTGTCCGCCAGTGCGGCGACGGTGGCGCGTTCTTCCGTGACATCGCGCTGAATGACCAGAAAGGAACTGAAATTGCCTGCGTTGTCGGGGATGGCGGTGGCCGAACATTCCATCTGGATGATGCGGCCATCCTTGCACACAAAATCGATGTCCGCGCGGTTATAGCCGCGGTCCATGAGGCGGGGAAAATGACACTCGTGCTTATGCCGGGATTCCTCGGTGTAGAGTTCCTTGAGGTGTTTTCCCATGAGATCTTCTTCCGTGTAGCCCGATTGCTGAACGGCGCGGCGGTTGACCAGCCGGATGATTCCATCCGTGTCGACGACGAAAATAAATTCGGCGGCGGCGTCAAACAGGGTCCGCAGGCGAATCTCGGTTTCCTGCAGGGCCGCCTCCGCCTGCTTGATATCGGTGATGTCATCGGAGATGCCGAGCAGGAAAGCGGGCTGGCCCGTGTCGTCCAGGATGGGAACCTTGCGGGTCTGCAGCACGCGCTTGCCCTGTAGCCGCGTATCGATTTCCTCCTCGGGAATCGACAGCACGGTTCCCGTTTTCAGCACTTCACGGTCCTTGCCGGTGAAAAAGTCCGCCTGCGCCTTGGGAAAGAAATCGTAGTCGTTCTTGCCGATGAGTTGCGCGGACGACAAGCCCAGCAATTTTTCCCCGATGGCATTGACGCGCACGAAGCGCAATTCCCTGGCGTCCTTGATGAAGATCATGGCGGGGATGTT